>NZ_WGNY01000051.1 GCF_016124325.1 Phenylobacterium sp. | reverse complement strand
CGAGGGGTTGTTGTTGATCGCCGCGGCCGAGACGCTGTTCACCGGGGCGATGTGGTTCTGGAAGTTCGCCAGGCTGATGCGGTTGATGAAGGCGTTGCGGTTTTCGTTGTAGTTCAGGATCAGGCTGGCCCAGCCGAAGTCGCCGAACTCCTGGTCGATGCGGGCGTTGAACTGCTTCTTCTTGATGCCGCCGGCCGGATCGGTGACCGCGTCATGGGGCTTGAAGATGTCGTTCTTGGTGTAGGTGGCCGAGAACCAGGCCTTGGTGCCCCACGGGCCGATGCGGCCGGTTTCGAGGGTGGCGTAGTAGCGCTGGAAGTTGTCGTCGCCGTAGCCGATCTCGCCGCGCACGCCGAAGTCGTTCGAAGCCTTGCGGGTGATGTAGTTGATCGTGCCGCCGGCGGCGGCCGCGGTCGGGCTGTCGACGTCGGTCGTGCCGAGGTTGACGGTGACCCGCTCGATCAGGTCGGGCTCGAGCTGCTGGTTCGGATAGATGGCGTAGTTGCCGCTGTCGTTCAGCGGGACGCCGTCCTGCAGCAGGGCGACGCGCTGGCTGTCGAAGCCGCGCAGGGTGATGTCGCCGCCCGACGAGCCGAAGGCGTCGTTGTTGGTGAAGTTCACGGCCGGCAGCAGGTTGATCGTGTCGAGCACCGACTGGCCAGGCGCCTGGCGGGTGATGAACTCCGAGGTGATCGAGGCCCGCGACTTGGGCTCGCGCTCGGCGACGATGGCGCCGTCCATGTTCCGCGGCCCCGTGGACCCGGTCACGACCAGTTCTTCGACCAGCGCCGTACCGGTGGACTGGGCCAGGGCCTGGCCCGAAATCAGCAGGCCGGTGGCCAGCGCCGTCGTGGCGCACAGGGCGCGGCTCAACTTCAGATGCATAGTTTGGACCCCTCAGGACTGACTCGTCACAGGGGTCGGCCCCTCCGGCGCCCCCGAGTCGAGAGGGCCTATAACTTCAAACAGATGGGCGTGGGTGACGCTTTTGCGAAGGCGGGTCGATTTGTGTCACAAACCGAAGCGTTTTGTATCGCTGTGCGACTTATGCGCATCAGTTTTGGTCACCGCGACACAACCGGATGCCCTCTCGGCGCGGCGCCGGCGGCAAGAACGGCCTCCCGCTCGCGCGCATTCCGAACTAGAGCCCGTCAGGGGGAAGTGGATGCCGGTTCGCCCGCCCGGACGGGCTCCGCGCGTTTCGAAGGTCGAGCCGCCTTGTCCGGATCAGGTGATTTCACTTGATCCGGGAAGGCTCTAGGGTCCGCGGCTCCGAGGAGTGGTGATGTCGCAAAGCCCTGGGCCGCAGCGTACGGCCGGCGACCTGCGGGCCGCCGTATTGCTGGTCGTGGCTCTCGAATGCCTGCGCCTTGTGGCCCTGTTTCGCACGCCGCTCGAGCTCTACCCCGACGAAGCGCAGTACTGGCTTTGGTCGCGCACGCTCGACTTCGGCTACTATTCCAAGCCGCCGATGATCGCCTGGGCGATCTGGGCCACCACCGCCATCGGCGGCGACGCCGAGCCCTGGGTGCGGCTGTCGGCCGGGCTCTTCCAGGCGGGGGCGACCCTGACGGCGTTCCTGATCGGCCGGCGCCTCTATGGCTCGGCGGCGGGGCTGGCGGGGGCGGCCCTCTACGCCCTGATGCCCGGCGTCCAGCTCTCGGCGCTGGTGGCCGCGACCGATGCGCCGCTGCTGTTCTTCCTGGGCCTGACCATCCTGGCCTATGCCGCGCTGCTGGAGGGCGGAGGGCGGCCCGTCCTGCGCGCCGCCGCACTGGGCGCGGCGCTGGGCCTGGCGTTCCTGGCCAAGTACGCGGCCGTCTACTTCGTGATCGGCCTGGCCCTGCATCTGATCGTTTCCAAGCCGGCGCGGGCCGCCTGGCGCCCCGCCTCGGCGGCTGCGGCGGTGGCGGCGCTGGCGGCCGTGCTGGCCCCGAACCTGGCGTGGAACGCCGCCCACGGCTTCGCCACCTTCCAGCACACCGCCTCGAACGCGGCCTGGAGCGGCGTCCAGCTCTTCAACCTTGTCGCCCTGGGCGAGTTCGTGGTCTCGCAGTTCGGGGTGTTCGGGCCGATCCCCCTGGGCGTCCTGATCGTGGGCGTGGGGTTGGCGATCGCGCGGCGGCGCCTGTCCGGCCACGACCTCATGCTGCTCTGCTTCACCCTGCCGCCGCTGGTGATCGTCACCGCCCAGGCCTTCATCAGCCGGGCCAACGCCAACTGGTCGGGCGCGGGCTATCTGGCGGGCGCGGTCCTGGTCGGCGCCTGGCTGGTGCGCTGGCGGGCCCGGCGGTGGCTGATCGCGGCGCTGGCCCTCCAGGGGGCCGTGGCGGCGTTCTTCCTGGCCGCGGTGATCTCGCCCGACGTCGCCGACCGGGTGGGCCTCGCGAACGGCCTGAAGCGGGCTCGGGGCTGGTCGCAGGCCACCGACCTGATCCTCGACCGGGCGGCGCGCGAGCCGGGACTCTCGGCGATCGCGGTCAACAACCGCTTCCTGTTCTACGCGATCTCGTACTACGGCCGCGACCGGCTGGGGCCGGGCGCCCCGCCGCTGACGAGCTGGCTGCTGATGGACGGCCCGCGCAACCAGGCGGAAACGACCGCGCCCCTGACGCCCGCCCTGGGCCGGCGCGTGCTGATGGTGGCCTACGAGGGCTGGCGGCGGGACGAGATGGAGGCGGACTTCGCCCGCGCCTCCGGCCTGGAGATCGGCAGCGTCTGGCTTGACCGCCGCCACAAGCGGCGCATCGAGATGTTCGTCGGCGAGCGCTTCGCGCCGCAGCCGCGCGACCCCGCCACCGGCCTTCCGGAGGAGGCCGACGGCGCGGAGTGACGCGCTGCTAGTGGGCTTCCTTGCCGTTCCAGACCGCGTGGAGCGCCGGGCCGCGGCCGCAGCCGACATAGTAGCGCTGATAGGCGGCCGGGTTCTTCTTGGCGTAGTCCTGGTGATAGTCCTCGGCGTCCCAGAAGCGCGACGCCTGCCGCGTCGCCACCGTGATCGTGGCCCCCAACTCCTGGCCGTACTTCGCCTTGGCCGCCTCGGCGACCTTCTGCTCCTGGCCGTCCGAGACGAACACCGCGAGACGGTACGACGGCCCGAAGTCGCAGATCTGGCCCCTGGGGTCGGTCGGGTCGATGTGGTGGTAGTAGCTGTCGACCAGCTGCGCGTAGCTGATCTTGGCTGGGTCGTAGGTGACCTTCACCGCTTCCAGGTAGCCCGGATGGTTGCGGTAGGTCGGGTTGGGCATGGTCCCGCCGGAGTAGCCCGACACCGCCGACACCACGCCGGGGGTGGATTCGAAGCCCTTCTCCATCGACCAGAAGCAGCCGCCGGCGAAGACGGCGGTCTTGAGGCCCGAGGCGGCGGGGGCCGTCCCGGAGGCGAATATCGCGGCCGCGGCGATCGCGGCGAACAGCTTGGTCTTCATGGGTCTCACTATGCCATTCGGGGGGAGAGGGGTCACGTCGAGGGGGTTTTGCAGCTACGGCCGAGGCCGGGCGGAAGAGGCGCCGCCGTCCAGGCCCAACGCACGGTCCAGGCTCCAGGCTCCGCCGCCGCGGGCCACGAGATAGATCAGCAGGCCCGCCCACGAGAGATGGGTCGGCCAGGCGTCGGGATAGACGAAGATCTCGATCACCGCGGCCATGGTCAGGAAGGCTAGGCCCGAGAGCCGGGTGAACAGGCCCAGCACCAGCAGGATCGAGAACAGGTGCTCGGAATAGGTCGCCAGGTGGGCGGCGATGTCGGGCGGGACCAGCGGCAGCCGGTATTCCTCGCGGAACAGGGTGTAGGTCCCGTCGGTGATGTGCAGCAGGCCGTCCACCTTGGTGCGGCCCGACTGGAAGAAGATGGCGGCGACGCCCAGGCGGATCACCAGGGCGATGGCGTCCTCGGGCACGAGGCGGCGGGCGAGATCGCTCAGCGAGCGGTGGGCGCGCAGGGGCGCGGGCAGGGCGGCGTCGGTCATGGTTGGTCTCGGTTGGGGGCGGCGGGGATCAGCCGGCCGAAGGCGCCCAGGGCGATCAGCTCGGCGAAGGCGGTGTCGAGGGCGAGGTCGGGTTCGGCGGCGAGGGCCAGGCCGGCCGCGTCGGCGAGGGCGCGACGATCGGTGAGCGCGGCCAGGAAGGCGCAGGCGCCCGGGCCGATCACCCGGTGTTCGATGTCGAGCCGGGGCCGCGTCATCAGCAGGCCCTGGGGGGTCTCATCCAGTTCGAAGGCTTCGGGCGCCGCCTCGGCCTGCAGCGCCCGCCAGAGCGCGGGGAGAGTCAGGTCGAAGCGGGCGAAGCGCGTCGCCGGATGCAGCTCGGCGGTCAGGCGGCCCAGGTCGTCGGGGCCCAGCGCCGCGAAGGCGCCGGCGGGCAGGGGCTCGGCGTCGGCGGCCAGGTGCGCGTCGGTCCACATCAGGTCGAGCCGGGCGATGGCGGGCAGGTGGGGCAGGTCGGCCGCCGGCGGGAAGGCCGCGAGCCAGTCGGGGAACTCCTGGCCGTAGGTGAGCAAGGAGGCCTGGCGCGGCGGATGATCCTTGGCGAAGGCGATGGCGGCGGCCGCGAGCCAGGCCTCGCCGACCAGCTTCTCCACGGTGGGGAACTGGGCCGTGAGCGCGTCGGCGCAGCCCTTGGCGATGGTGTTGCGGTAGACGGTCAGGCCGGCGTCGAGGTCGGCGCCCGAGCCCCAGCCGGCGGCGAGGGCGGACGCGTCGCCGGCCAGCGCCGCGGCGAAGGCGTCGTGGAAGGCGGGGGCGGCTTCAGGCATCGAGCAGCGCCTCCCGCGCCCGTTCGGCGGCGCGCAGCATGCCTTCGGCGCGTTCGGCCTCGGCGAGCAGTTCCGGGAAGGCGGGAATCTCGCCGTCGCGCTCGATGAGCGTGGGGCGCGGGCCGATGCGGCGGATCAGCCGGCCGTAGAGCGCCCACACCGGCTCGGCGACCGGCGCGGCGTGGGTGTCGATCAGCAGGGCGCGGCCCATCCGCTCGTCGGCGTCGTGGCCGGCCAGATGGATTTCGCCGACCAGCGCGGCCGGCACGGCGTCCACATAGGCCTCGGCGGATCGGCCGAGATTGTTGGCGCTGACGAAGATGTTGTTGACGTCGACCAGCAGGCCGCAGCCGGTGCGGCGGGCCAGCTCGGCCAGGAACTCCACCTCGCCCATCTCGTGGCCGTCGAGGGGCAGGTAGAGGGAAGGGTTCTCGATCAGCACCTGGCGGCCGACCGCGTCCTGCATGCGCGCCACGTTGTCGGCGATGCGGGAGAGCGCGGCGCGGGTGCGCGGAAACGGCAGGAGGTCGGGGACGTAGACCCCCTGCCGCATCGACCACGCCAGGTGCTCGGAAACCAGCATCGGGCGATAGCGGTCGACGAGACGCCGCAGGGCCGCGAGGTGGCCCGCATCCGGCGGCTCGTCCGCGGCGAGCGACAGGCCCACCCCATGGAGCGAGATCGGCTTGTCGCGCGCGATGGCGTCCAGCCAGGCCAGCCGAGGGCCGCCAGCGGCCATGTAGTTCTCGGCGTGGACCTCGAACCAGAGCCCATGGGCGGGGGCGGCGAGGGCCTCGGCGTAGTGCTGGGGCTTGAGGCCGACGCCGGCGTGGGGGCTCGGGGTCATCTGGACGTCATCCTTCAGGCAGGCGCGGAGGGTCAGGCCTTGGGCGTCAGCGAGCCCATGCCCTTCGGCGTCTTGATGGTGACGCAGGCGCCCTTGGCGACTTCCTTGAAGGCCTTGCCGTCGTAGTCGACCTTCGACGTCCCGGCGCAGGTGGTGCCGGCGCCGGCCTTGCAGTCGTTGTGGCCAGCCTTGGCGACGCCGTAGCACTTCTCCGTGGCGCCCGACATCTTGTCCTTGGACATGTGGTCATCGGCCATGGCGGCGCCGCCCAGCAGGGCGAAGACGGCCGAGGCGGCGAGGGTTGTCTGAAGGGTCTTCATGGGAGAAAGCTCCTGAACGTTCGACCCGCCACCGTGGCGCGGTCAGGAGCTAGTTCGCAGGCTGTCCGGCGCAGGTTACATACGCCCCGGAATTTTTCGCCTTCGAGCTTTTCGTCGGGCGCCCGCGTAACCTTCGTGCGCGCGCCGGCGAACTAAAGGGACGGACGAGACGTGACAGCCGATCTCGAGCTGCGGCTGAGAGCGCTGATGCGGCGGGCCCAGGACGGCGACGCCGCCGCCTGGCGCGAGCTGCTCGGCGAGCTGTCGCGCCGCCTGTCCGTCTTTTTCGCCCGCCGGCTGGGCCCCGCCCACGCCGCCGACATCGAGGATCTGGTGCAGGAGACGCTGCTCGCCATCCACCGTCGTCGCGTCACCTACGACGCCGCCCAGCCGTTCACGGCCTGGGCCCACGCGGTCGCGCGCTACAAGCTGATCGACTTCTGGCGCCGTCGGCGGATCCGCGTCCACGTGCCGCTGGAAACCTTCGAGGACAGCCTCTGGGCGCCGCCCGACGGCTCGGCGGAAGCGCGGCTCGATCTGGAGCGCGTGCTGGGCCACCTGCCCGAGCGCCAGCAGCGGCTGATCCGCGACGTGAAGATCGAGGGGCTGAGCCTCGCCGAGGCCGGCGCGCGCGCCGGGATGACCGAGGGCGCGGCCAAGGTTTCGCTGCACCGGGCGATGGCCGCCCTCACCGCAAGGATGCGCGAGCGTGAAGACGGATGACCTGATCGAGAGCCTGGTCGCCGACCTCGCGCCCGTGCGGCCGGGGGCGGTGCGGCTCGGCATCGCCGCTACGGCGGCGGCCGGCGGCGCGGTCGCCCTCGCCCTCGTGTTCGTGTGGCTGGGCCTGCGGCCCGACCTCGCCGAGGCGGCGGGCGGCATGATGTTCTGGATGAAGGCCGGCTACGCCGTCGTCCTGGCCGCGGCCGGCTTCTGGTGCGCCGAACGTCTGGCGCGGCCGGCCGGGTCGCCGCGGCCCGGCCTGACCCTGGCCATCGCCGCCCTGGCGTTCGTGCTCCTGCTGGGCCTCGGACGGATGGCGATGGCCCCGCCGGCCGACCGGATGGCGATGTGGCTGGGCGGATCGTGGAGGCGCTGCCCGATCTACATCCTGACGCTCTCGGCCCCGACCCTGGCGCTGGCGCTGCTGGCCGTGCGGCGGTTCGCGCCGACACGCCTGCGGATGGCGGGCGCGGCGGCCGGCCTGTTCGCGGGCGGCGTCGCCGCGGCGATCTACGGGCTGCACTGCACCGAGACCTCGATGGCGTTCCTGGCCACCTGGTATTCGCTGGGCATGGCGCTGAGCGCCGCGGTCGGCGCCCTGGTCGGTCCCTGGGCGCTGCGCTGGCGCTAGGGGCCGGACAGGTCCGGGCCCCGGCGTCCTGAGCTCCGTCCGCCGGCAGGGGCGCTCCCGGCGAATGCCGCCGCCGCCCGACAAATGTCGTTTCGCCAAGGCGGGCCAGGCGGGCCCGCGACGAACGGCCCTTCGGCTGAGGGTGGTCTTCTCCCGGCGGCCGAGCTAGCAGACCGCCCGATGATCCGCCTCGACAACATCTCCAAGCAGAACGGCCACCAGATCCTGTTCATCGACGCCTCGATGGGCGTCCAGAAGGGCGAAAAGGTCGGGCTCGTCGGCCCGAACGGCGCCGGCAAGACGACGCTGTTCCGCATGATCACGGGACAAGAGCAACCCGACGACGGGGTCGTCGCGATCGATCCCGGAACGACGATCGGCTACTTCAGCCAGGATGTCGGCGAGATGTCGGGCCAGAGCGCCGTCGCCGCGGTGATGGATGGCGTGGGGCCCGTCAGCGCGCTGGCCGCCGAGCTGTCCAGGCTCGAGGCGGCGATGGTCGACCCGGACCAGGCCGACGAACTGGACGCCATCATGGAACGCTATGGCGACGTGCAGCATCGCTTCGAGGAACTGGACGGCTATGCGCTGGAGGCTCGCGCCCGCGAGGTGCTGGCCGGCCTGAGCTTCAGCCAGGAGCGCATGGACGGCGACGTGGGCCTGCTGTCCGGCGGCTGGAAGATGCGGGTGGCGCTGGCGCGCATCCTCCTGATGCGGCCCGACGCCATGCTGCTGGACGAGCCCAGCAACCACCTCGACCTGGAAAGCCTGATCTGGCTCGAGGCCTTCCTGAAGACCTACGACGGCGCGCTGCTGATGACGTCGCACGACCGCGCGTTCATGAACCGCATCATCGGCAAGGTGGTGGAGATCGACGCCGGTTCGCTCATCACCTATTCGGGCGATCTCGACTTCTACGACCAGCAGCGCGCGCTGAGCGAGCAGCAACGGCAGGCGCAGTACGAGCGCCAGCAGGCGATGCTGGCCAAGGAGATCAAGTTCATCGAGCGGTTCAAGGCCCGCGCCAGCCACGCCGCCCAGGTGCAGAGCCGGGTGAAGAAGCTGGACAAGATCGAACGGGTCGAGGCGCCGCGACGCCGCCAGACGGTCCAGTTCGAGTTCCGCAGCCCGCCGCGTTCGGGCGACGACGTGATCAGCCTGAAGGGCGTCCACAAGGGCTACGGCGCCCAGCCGATCTACCAAGGCCTCGACTTCCTGGTGCGCCGGAAGGAACGCTGGTGCGTCCTCGGCGCCAACGGCGCCGGCAAGTCGACCCTGCTGAAGCTGGTGGCCGGCGCCACGACGCCCGACCAGGGCGTGGTCAGCCTCGGGGCCAGCGTCCGGATGGGCTATTTCGCCCAGCACGCCATGGACCTGCTGGACGGCGAGGAGACGGTCTTCGAATCCCTGGACGGGTCGTTCCCCCAGGCGGGCCAGGGCGTGCTGCGCACCCTGGCGGGGTGCTTCGGCTTCTCCGGCGATGACGTCGAGAAGCCGTGCCGCGTGCTCTCCGGCGGCGAGAAGGCGCGCCTGGTGATGGCCAAGATGCTGTTCGATCCGCCGAACCTGCTGGTCCTCGACGAGCCGACCAACCACCTCGACATGGCGACCAAGGAGATGCTGGTCGCGGCGCTCGCCGACTTCGAGGGCACGATGCTCTTCGTCTCGCACGACCGCCATTTCCTGGCGGCGCTGTCGAACCGCGTCCTGGAGCTGACTTCGGAGGGCGTCCACCAGTACGGCGGCGGCTATACGGAATATGTCGCCCGCACGGGCCAGGAGGCGCCGGGGCTGCATCCCTGAGGGTGACGCCCGCCATCCGGACTTGCGCGGCGCGTGTCGTCACGCCTGGATGGATCGCCCACCCTCGCGGTCCGCCCCGCGCGCCGCGTATCCGCGGGCAAGCGCCGAGCAGACGATCAGTTGAAGGGGATGATACAGCATCAGCGGGAGGAGGACGGCGCCAAGCGTCGGACTGGCGCCGAACAGCACTTTCGCGATCGGCGCCCCGTTGGCCAGGCTCTTCTGCGAACCGCAGATGACGGCGGTCACTTCATCGTCCACCGGGAATCCGAGATGTCGGCTTCCCAACGTCGTGACGAGGATGACCGCACCCAGCCACACAGCCACGAGCACGCCGACCGTCAGCAGCACGATGGGCCCGAAACTCGACCAGACGCCGGCCTGCGTGGAATTGCAGAAGGCCGTGTAGACGATGAGGACGATCACGCCGCGATCGAGCCGCGTCACCCACGCCTTGTGACGCGCGATCGTCTCGCCCAGCCAGGGTCTCAGCGCATGCCCGATCACGAACGGCAAGAGCAGCTTCCCGGCGATGTCCAGGATCGCGTCGAGCAGGGACAGCTGGCCCGCGCCCGCCTGCACGAGGCCCATCAGCACCGGGGTCACCACCATCCCGATGAGGCCTGACAGGGTCGCGTTGAAGATCGCGGCCGGAATGTTGCCGCGCGCGATCGCCACAGTCGCCACCGCCGAGGAGATCGTCGAGGAAAGCGCGCCCAGATAGAAGAAGCCGAGGCGCACGGCGTCTGGGAGCCAGCCGTCTGTCGCGAAGTAGATGGCTGCGCCGGTCGCGGGGAAGAAGATGAACGTGGCCGACTGGACGAAGAGATGCAGGCGCCAGTTCACGGCCCCGTCGCGCAGCGCCTCGCGCGACAGGTTGGCGCCGTGCAGTAGGAACACCAGCGAGATCCCCGCCGCCGCTATGGCGCCGAACGGGATCGCCGATGTGCTCGCCCCGATCCCCGGTGCGGCCAGCGCCAGCGCGACGGCGGCCGCGATGGAAAGCAGAAAACCGTCAATCTTCATGATTCCCCTCGGTGCGGCGGCCTCGCCGTCTCAGATGTGCAGCGCGTGTCCCAGGGCCCGCAGCGCCGCTTCGCCGAGGCTCTCCGACTGGGTCGGATGGGCGTGGATGATCGCGGCGGCGTCTTCCAGCACGGCGCCCATCTCGATCAGGGCGCACATCTCGCCGGACAGCTCCGAGACCTGACGCCCCACTGCTGCGAACCCCACGATGCGCTGGTCCTGTGCGCTCGCCACGATCCGCACGAAGCCGCCGTCGGTCTCGCCCTCCAGGGTCATGGCGCGGCCGTTGGCGCTGAGCGGGAAGACGGCGGTGGTCGTGCCCGCCGCGCCGGGTGCGGCGCCCACGGTGACGATCTCCGGATCGGTGAAGCAGACCGCCGGGATGGCCGTCGCGTCGAAGCGACGCTTCCGCCCGGCGATGAGCTCGGCGACCATCTCGCCCTGCGCCGACGCGCGGTGCGCGAGCATCGGTTCGCCCGTGAGGTCGCCGATGGCCCATACGCCCGCCATCGAGGTCGCGCAGCGGTCGTCGACGCGCACGACGCCGCGCTCGGTGTCGACCCCCATCGCATCCAGCCCCCAGCCGTCGAGGCGCGCGCGCCGGCCGACGGTCACCAGCACCTTGTCGGCGGGGATGGCGAGCTCTCCACCCTCGTGCTGGCGGACCCGGAGCTGGCCACCTTCGAACCGTTCGGCCCGGGCGCCCGTATGTACGTCTATGCGGCGCCGGCCGATCGCCTTGGTCACCGGCGCCGTGAGCGCCGCGTCGTACTGGGGCAGGATGCGGTCGGCCGCCTCGACGATCGTGACCCCGGAGCCGAGCTTGGCGAACGCCAGGCCCAGTTCGAGCCCGATGTAGCCGGCCCCGACAATCGCCAGCCGCTCCGGAGGTGCGGCCAGCGACAAGGCCTCCGTCGACGAGAGGATGTCGCCCCCGAAGGGCAAACCCGGCAATGCGACGGCTTCGGAGCCCGTGGCCAGCACCACGTCCTGCGCCTGGATCTCGATGGTCCCCCCGTCGGACAGAGTCACCCGGCAGGTCTTGGCGTCCTGGAAGACCGCCCAGCCGTGCAAGACCTTGACGTTGGCCCGGCGCAGCAGGGCGCCGACGCCATCGCTCAGCCGGTCGATGATGCCGTCCTTCCAGGCTCGCGTCCCGCCGAAGTCGAGCGCCACGTCGCCCGTCACCCGGATCCCGAGATGCCCGCCAGCCTGCGCGGCGCAGATCTGGGCGTAGATCTCGGCCGCGTGGATGATCGCCTTGGAGGGGATGCAACCCCGGATGAGGCAGGCGCCGCCCAGGCGGTCGGCCTCCACCAGCGTCGTTTCAAGGCCCAGCTGGGCCGCGCGGATGGCGGCGACGTAGCCGCCGGGACCGCCGCCTACCACCAGAACCCGGGTCGTCGTACGCGTCGTCACGGTTGCTCCACGAACAGCAGGGCGGGCGCCTCCAGCAACTTCTTCAGCCGCTGGACGAATTCGGCGGCGTCCCAGCCGTCGACCACGCGGTGATCGAACGAGGAGGACAGGTTCATCATCTTGCGGACGACGATCGCGCCATCGACGACGACGGGCCGCTCGACGATCCGGTTGGGACCGACGATCCCCACCTCCGGCCGGTTGATGACCGGGGTCGTGGCGAGCCCGCCGAGCGGGCCCAGGCTGGTGAGGGTGATGGTGGAACCGGTGAGTTCGTCGCGCGACGCCGCGCCGTCCCGCGCGCCTTTCGCCAGCCGAGCGATCTCGGCGGCCGCGGCCCAGAGATCGAGCGTCTCGGCATGGCGCAGCACGGGGACGACCAGGCCGCCCGGCGTCTGGGTCGCGATCCCGACGTGGACAGGCCCGTGCCGGGTGACTTCGCCGGCCTCGTCGTCGAACGTGGCGTTGATCTGCGGGAACGCCGGCAGCGTCCGCGTGAGCGCACGCACGATGAAGGGCAGGACCGTCAGCTTCGGCCGGTCGGGGTGCTCCGCGTTCAGCAGCGTCCGGAGGCGTTCCAGCTCGGTCACGTCGACCTCCTCGATGTACGAGAAGTGCGGAATGCGCCGCTTGGCCTCGCTCATCCGCTCGGCGATCCGGCGGCGCAGGCCGATCACCTTGACCACCTCGGCGCCGCTGCGGCGCGCGAGGCCGGCCGGCGCGGTGGACGCAGGCGTGGGATCGGCGGCGTAGGCCGCGAGGTCGTGCAGCGTGATGCGTCCGGCGGGGCCGGATGCGGGAACGAACTGGAGCGGGACCCCCAACTCCAGCGCCCGCCGGCGCACGGCGGGGGAGGCGAGCGGCCTTATGCCCGGCGCGCGCGCCACGCGGGGCGGAGCGGGCGCGGCGGTCTTGCTCGCAG
Organism: Phenylobacterium sp.; assembly: GCF_016124325.1. GTDB lineage: Bacteria > Pseudomonadota > Alphaproteobacteria > Caulobacterales > Caulobacteraceae > Phenylobacterium. Next base: position 33,319 of record NZ_WGNY01000051.1, on the reverse strand, counting down.
GGCGCCCGGCGTCCGCCGGAGCGGATGCGGCGACGGGCTCTGCGGAGGGCGGCGGCGGCGTCGCGACGGGCGCAGGGCGGGCCTCCGCGTCCTCGTGGCCCTCGCCCTCGACCTCAAGCACCGTCACGATGGAGCCGATCGCGGCGTTGGCGCCGACGTCGCCGCACACTTCGAGGACGCGGCCCGAAACAGGGCTGGTGATCTCGACCGTCGCCTTGTCGGTCATGACGTCGACCAAAGGCGCATCCTCGGCGACCTGGTCCCCGACCTGGACGTGCCAGGCCACGATTTCGGCCTCTGCGACGCCTTCGCCGACGTCGGGCAGCTTGAAGACGTAGCGTCCCACGTCAGGCCTCCACGACGTCTCGGAGCGCCTGAGCGATCCGCTTCGGCCCGGGGAAGTATTCCCACTCGAAGACGTGCGGGTAGGGCGTGTCCCAGCCCGTCACGCGCACGATCGGCGCCTCCAGGCTCCAGAAGCAGTTCTCCTGCACCAGCGCCGAGAGTTCGGCGCCGAACCCGCTGGTGCGCGTCGCCTCGTGCACGATCACGCAGCGGCCGGTGCGGCAGACCGAGGCCGTGATGGTCTCGATGTCCACCGGCCAGAGCGTGCGCAGGTCGATGACCTCGACGTCGATCCCCGTGTCCTCGGCCGCGGCCAGCGCCACATGGACCATGGTGCCGTACGCCAGGAGCGTGACCGCGGAGCCCTCCCGCACGACGTTCGCCTGGCCGAACGGGACCCGGTAGTAGTCTTCGGGCGTCTCGGCGGCGGGATGTCCGGACCAAGGGCGGACCGGCTCGTCGTGCCGTCCGCTGAACGGGCCGTTGTAGAGGCGCTTCGGCTCCAGGAAGAGCACCGGGTCGTCGTCCTCGATCGCGGCGACCAGCAGGCCTTTCGCGTCGTAGGGCGTGGATGGGATGACCACCTTCAGGCCGGCCACGTGGGTGAACAGACCCTCTGGGCTCTGGCTGTGGGTCTGGCCGCCGAAGATGCCGCCGCCGTAGGGCGTGCGGACCACCAGCGGCGCGGTGAACTCGGCGGCGGAGCGATAGCGGAGGCGGGCCGCCTCCGAGATCAGCTGGTCGATCGCGGGATAGATGTAGTCGGCGAACTGAATCTCCACGACGGGCCGCAGGCCGTAGGCGCCCATGCCGACCGCGGCGGCCAGGATGCCGCCTTCGGTGATCGGCGTATCGAAGCAGCGGGTGAGGCCGTGCTTGCGCTGCAGGCCTTCGGTGACCCGGAACACGCCGCCGAAGTAGCCGACGTCTTCGCCGAAGACGAGGACGTCGGGGTCGCGGCCCAGCATCACGTCCAGCGCCGAGTTCAGCGCCTGCACCATGGTCATCGTCGCCATGTCAGACGCCCGCCTCCTGGCGCTGGCGGCGCAGGTGCCAGGGCTGGTCCTTGTAGACGTCCTCGAACATGGTCGATGAGCTCGGACGCCGCCCTGCGCCCAGCACGCCGATCGCCTCGGCGGCCTTGAGCGCGACGCCGACCTCTTCGGCCGCTTCCGCCTGCAGGGCGAGGTGCTGGTCCTCGTCCCACGCGCCCAGGGCGATGAGGTGGGCCTTGAGCCGCTCGATGGGATCGCCCAGAGGCCAGGCGCGGGCCTCGTGGGCCGGCCGGTACTTCGACGGATCGTCGCTGCTCGAATGCCCCTCGGCCCGATAGGTCACCAGCTCGATGAGCGTCGGGCCGAGGTTGCTCCGCGCCCGTTCGGCCGCCCAGGCCGTCGCGGCGTAGATGGCGAGGAAGTCGTTGCCGTCCACGCGAAGGGCCGGGACGCCATAGCCGATCGCCCGCGCCGCGAAGGTCGCCTCGCCGCCGTTTGCGATGCCCTGGAAGGTCGAGATGGCCCACTGGTTGTTGACCACAGTCAGGACCACGGGCGCGCGGTACACCGAGGCCAGGGTCATCGCGTAGTGGAAGTCGCCTTCGGCGGTTGATCCCTCGCCGATCCAGGCTGCGGCGATGCGGTCGCCGCCCTTGTAGGCCGAGCCCATCGCCCAGCCGACCGCCTGGCTGAACTGGGTGCCCAGGTTCCCGGAGATCGAGAAGAAGCCCGCCGCCTTGGAGGAGTAGAACACCGGCATCTGCCGGCCCTTCAGCGGGTCCTCGGCATTGGAGAACACCTGGCACATCATCTTCATCATGGGGTAGCCGCGGGTCAGCAGCAGGCCCTGCTGGCGGTAGGTCGGGAAGCACATGTCCTCGGCGTCCAGCGCCATGGCCGCGGCGGCCGCCACGGCCTCTTCGCCCGTGCATTTCATGTAGAACGAGCTCTTCCCCTGCCGCTGCACGCGGAACATGCGCTCGTCGTAGGCGCGGGTTCGCAGCATGGCCCGAAGCCCCGCCACGAGCCGGTCCGCGGGAAGGTCAGGACGCCAGGGGCCGACGGCTTCGCCGGAACTGTCGAGAACCCGGATGAGCTCGAACGCGAGGGGCCGCATCTCCTCGGCGGGCGCCGCCACGTCCGGTCGGGGGACCGAGCCCGCCTCGGGCGGCGTGAAGTCGCTGAAGTCGGGCGGCTCGCCCGGGCGGCGCTTCGGCTGCGGCACGTGCAGCCGCAGGGGCTCGCGATTGCGCAGCAGCGGCGCGTCGATGTCGTTCGGCTCGGTGCTCATCGCGAGGCCGGCGCGCCGGATACGGATTCGACGCAGGCCATCCCCGACAGCCGTTCGTAGCAGAGCTGCGCCCGCCGGGGGTCGGCGCGGAACCGGACGCCGATCCGCACGCGGTCCTGATCCTGGTCCTGGCGGCCCTGCAGTTCTCCCGGCGCGATGCCCAGCAGGGCGAAGACGGCCAGCACGCGGTTCAGTCCGTAGATCCCATCGCGCGCCGAAATCTCGAAGGCATGCTCGGCCGTCGAGGTCCGCGGGCTGGTGGTCGCGCCCTGCGCGTCCGGATCGATCGAAGCACGATGCATGTCTTACCCCTGGCTCACGCGTGACCCGCGACCACGGACCGACGCGTCCGGAGCCCGGGCGATCGATCGGCGGGTCCGACCCCGTCGCGTCGAGCGTCACGCCCGCAGGATGCTCGTGTCGACCACGGTGCTACTTGTGAATTCGCGTCGCCGGATTCGCCATTTGCGACGGGCGAAGCGGGGCGCGGCGGCCAGGCCCGGGCCCGGCGCCGCATAACTTAAACTTATGTCACCCAAGACAGGGCCTTGGCTAACATCCCGACGAAAGCGCGCAACCCGCGCCTCGACGCAGGCTCGTTTCTGCGGCGCCAACAAGTCGATGAATCTGAACGCTACTATCTTTCGAAGGAATTGAGATGAAATACGATGTCATCGTCGTCGGCGCGGGGATCACCGGCGCCGCGACAGCTTACTTCCTCAAGAAGCGCGGCGTCGCCAACGTCCTCTTACTGGACCGCGACCAGCCGGCCGCCGGCGGCACAGGCAAGAGCGCCGCGATCATCCGCCAGCACTACTCGGTGCCTATCGGCACGAACCTGACGCGCGAGTCCATCGGCCTGCTGCAGGATCTCAACGAGGCCGGCTTCAAGTCGGGCTTGGCTCAGACCGGCTGGCACATGCTGATCTCGGAAGAGATGCTCGAAGGCACGCTGCCCACGGTCGAGCAGGTGAAGAGCCTGGGCGTCGAGACGGAGTTCACCGACCTGGCCTCGTCGCGCATCGCCGACCTGGTGAATCCAGAGGGTGTCGTGGGCGTGGTCTACGAGCCCACCGGCGGCTACGCCGATCCGGTCCACGCCACCGAAGCCTTCGTCGAGGCGTTCAAGGCGCTGGGCGGCGAGTTCCGACCGAAGACGGCCGTCGAGGCCCTGGTCGGCGACGCCAAGCACGTGACCGGCGTGAAGGTCGCCGGCGAGACCCTTGAGGCCGGCGTCGTCGTCAACGCCAGCGGCCCCTGGGCCGGCAAGCTGGGCGAGAGCATCGGCCTGGACATGCCGCTACGCGTGGTCCGCGAGCAGGACAGCGTCTGGGAAATCCGCCCGGGCCGCCCGATCCCCGAGGGGCCGATCTCGAACCAGGTCGACCTGGTCTACGCGCGGCCGCTGGGCAACCGCCGCTTCGTGGTCGGGCGCAGCTTCCCGAAGCCGTATCACGACGTCGATCCCGACAACTACAAGCTGGACGCCGACGAGGACTTCATCAGCGACCTGCTGGAACGCCTGGAACGGCGCTATCCGTGGTTCCAGGGCGCCGCGCGGATCGACTCGTACGCCGCCCTCTATGACGCCACGCCCGACTGGTATCCCTTCGCCGGCCCGCGCGCCGGGGTGAGCGGCTACGTCGACGCCTGGGGCGGCAGCGGCCACGGCTTCAAGCTGGGCCCGGCGATGGGTCGGCGCCTCGCCGATTGGATCCTCGACGGCAAGACCGACGATGAGTTCCGGCAGATGTCCCACGATCGGGTCGCGGAAGACCGGCTGTTCGTCCAGCGCTTCGGCGGCAACCGGGGCTGACCGCGGGGGGGCGGGGCGCTGCTCTCCCCGGCAGCGCCCCATTGCCGTAGCGGCCAGCGTCAGGCTGGCGACAGGAAGATGAGGACCATGACCCTGATCACACGCCAACCCAGCCCGGCGCCGGCCGATCCCGGCCTGCTCGACGGCTTCCGCACAGCGGCCGCGGCCGTCATCAGCGACAACCTCGAACGCCTGCCTGGCGTCGTCGGCCTGCAGCCGTACCACAAGCGCAGCGGCGTGATGGTCGGCACGGCTTTCACCGTGCGCACCCGTCCGGGCGACAACCTCACGATCCACGAGGCGCTGGAGCATGTGCGGCCGGGCGACGTGCTGGTCGTGGACGGCGGCGGCGACCTCAGCCGGGCGCTGATCGGCGAGATCATCGTGCAGATCGCGATCTGGAAGCAGCTCGCCGGCCTGGTCGTCGACGGCGCGATCCGCGACGTCGCCGGCGTCGCCCAGCTGCCGATGCCCTGCTACGCGCGGGGCGTGACGCACAAGGGGCCCTACAAGGACGGTCCCGGCGAGATCAACGTGCCCCTCACCGTGGGCGGGATGGTCATCCACCCCGGCGACATCGTGGTCGGCGACGAGGACGGCGTCGTCGCGTTCCCGCAGGCGATTGCGCCGGATCTGATCCAGGCGGTGCGCGCCCAGGAGTTGCGCGAGGCCGAGATGATCCGGTCGATCCATGAGGGCCGCTACAAAGGCGCCTACGGCAAGCCCGGGGCGTAGCGTAGACGCCGCGCAGCTCGAGGCGTCTACCCTAGATCAAGCGATCCCGGCTTGGCGTTTCGCCGCCGTCACCGTGTTCTGCAGCAGCATCGCGACCGTCATCAGGCCCACGCCTCCCGGCACCGGCGTGATCGCGCCGGCGACGGCCAGGGCCGACTTGTAGTCGACGTCGCCCACCAGCTTGGTCTGGCCGGCGGCCGCCTTCGCGGGATCGTCGAACGGGACGCGATTGATGCCGACGTCGATCACGCAGGCGCCCGGCTTGATCCAGTCGGCCTGGATCATCCGCGGCCGGCCTACGGCGGCGACCAGGATTTCGGCCTCGCGGCAGATCGCCGGCAGGTCGCGGGTCCGCGAATGGGCCATGGTCACCGTGCAGTTCTCCTGCAGCAGCAGCTGGGCGATCGGCTTGCCGACCAAGAGCGACCGTCCGACCACGACCGCGCGCAGCCCGGCGAGATCCCCCAGCGTTTCCCTAAGCAGCAGCAGGCAGCCCAGCGGCGTGCAGGGGACCAGCGCATCCATGCCGGCCACCAGCCGGCCGGCGTTGACGACGTTGAGGCCGTCGACGTCCTTGTCCGGGTGGATCGCGGCGATCGCGGCCTGCTGGTCCAGCCCAAGCGGCAGCGGCAGCTGCACGAGGATGCCGTGGACCGCGGGGTCGGCGTTGAGGGCGGCGATCAACTGCAGCAATTCGCCCTGCGTCGTGTCGCCGGAAAGCCGGTGCGTCACGGAACGCATGCCCGCCGCCAGCGAATGCTCGCCCTTGGAGCGCACATAGACCTGGCTCGCCGGATCGTCCCCGACGAGGACGACCGCGAGGCCCGGCTGCAGCCCGTGCGTTGCGCGCAGTTCCGCTACGGCCTGCGCCACGTCGGCCCGGACGCGGGCGGCGTGGAGCTTCCCGTCGATGATGTCGGCTGTCACGGCCCGGCCCTCAGTTCTTGAACACGACGGTCTTGTCGCCGTTCAGGACGATGCGGCGCTCCAGATGCCAGCTCACCGCGCGCGACAGCACGCGCCGCTCCACGTCCCGCCCCTTGCGGATCAGGTCGCCCGGCGTGTCGGTGTGGCTGACGCGTTCGACGTCCTGTTCGATGATCGGGCCTTCGTCGAGATCGCTCGTCACGTAGTGGGCGGTGGCGCCGATCACCTTCACGCCTCGGGCGTGCGCCTGGTGATAGGGCCGGGCGCCCTTGAAGCCCGGCAGGAACGAGTGGTGGATGTTGATGCACCGGCCCGACAGCTTGCCCGCGAGGTCCGACGACAGGATCTGCATGTACCGGGCGAGAACCACGAGCTCGACGTCGCGCGCCTGCACGATCCTCCAGATCTCCGCCTCCTGCTCCGCCTTGGTCTCGCGGGTGACCGGAAGGTAGTCGAACGCCAGGCCCGACAGGTCCAGGTGCCTGTACGATTCCCGGGGATGGTTCGAGACGACGCCGACGATGTCCATCGGCAGCTCTTCGATCCGCCAGCGGTAGAGCAGGTCGGCGAGGCAGTGATCGAACTTCGACACCAGCAGCAGCACCCGCGTCCGCTCGTCCGGCTCGCGCAACCGCCACTGCATTCGGAATCGCTCGGCCACCGCCGCGAAGGCCTCGCGCACGGCTTCGATCGGCGCATCGTCCCGGAGCACGAAGCCGAAGCGGGCGAAGAACACGTCGGCCTCGCCGTCGTTGTGCTGCTGCGCCTCGAGGATGTTGGCGCCCCGTTCGAAGAGCGCCGTGGTCACCGCCGCGACGATGCCGGGCTGGTCGGGACAGGACAGAGTCAGTGCGAATTGTCTGGCGGTCATGCCGAGACCTCCTGAAGAAGACTGAAGTTCGGTGTCGGGGGGGGGGCGCGCGAGGCGCCATCAACCTCGGGCGGTTGGAGCCGCGCTGCGCCGGAAGGGGCGGGCGGCCCCGTCGAGCGCATGGATGAAGCTGCCGGCGTAGCTGCGGAAGACCGCCACCTCGAATTCCGCCTCGCCCGAGCGCCAGAGCAGCAGCGGGATGTGGGCCGCCAGCGTCGCGGCGGCCGCGCCGACGGGGAACGCGTCCGGATGCAGGTCGATCGGCAGCAGGCGCTGCAGGACCGTCGCGGCGTTTGCGCCGCGCACGCCGAGCAGGCCGTAGCCGTCGCTCTGGTCGCTCAGCGACGCGCATCCGGCGAGGCGCGCGGCCAGGTCGGCATAGAGCCCGGCGTTCGGGCCGGCGGAAACCGCGAGCCAGCTGTCCGCGCCCGTTCCGATCAGGCTGATGCGGGCGCCCCGCGAGACGACGGGGCCGTCGCGCAACTCGACGCCGTACTGCGATATCAGGGCGGCGCGCAGCGCTTTGCGGGCGTCGCGCCGCACGACCAGGGTGGCGAGGCCGCAGCCGTCGCGGTCGATGACCTCGAGACCGTCGTGAGGGCCGGCGAGAGGGAGCAGGCCGTCGAAGGCCGAGCGGGGTGTCGTGTCGAGCTCAGGCATGCAACCGCGCCCCTTCGGGATCGACGAACACCGGCGAGCAGATCTCCACCTCGATGTCGGGGCCGCGGAGCGGATCGTGCGCGGTCAGCCGTTCGCCCATGCGCTCTCGGCCGCCCGCGACCAGGGCTAGCGCCAGCCAGCGCTCCAGCGTCGGCGAATAGGCGACCGAGGTGAGATAGCCCTGGTCCGCCTCCAGGCTCGGCTTTTCGCCGGTCTTCAGGAGATGGGCCCCCGAGCGCAGGCGCGCGGCGGGGTTCACCGCCGTCAGGCCCACGAGCGCGGGGCGAGCGGGGTCGACCAGCCCTGGCCGGCCCGCCAGCGTGCGGCCGATGAAGTCCTTCTTGCGGGCCATCATGCGGCCCAGGCCCAGGTCGGCCGCCGTGGTCGTCCCGTTGAGCTCTGGCCCCGCCACGTGCCCCTTCTCGATGCGGAGCACCGCCAGCGCCTCGGTGCCGTAGGGCGTCACGCCCATCGGCGCGCCGGCCTGCATCAGGGCCTGCAGCACGGCGCGGCCATGGCGCGCCGGCACGGCCAGCTCGTAGGCGAGCTCGCCCGAGAACGAGACCCGGAACAGTCGGACCGTCATCCCACGCCAGGCGAACTCGCCGCAGGCGAGGTAGGGGAACGCCTCGTCCGACAGGGCGATGGCGTCGTCCAGCATGGCTTCCAGCAACTGGCGCGCGCGGGGACCGGCGACGGCGTACTGCGCCCATTGCTCGGTGATGGACGCCAGCTGCACGTCGAGGTCCGGCCAGGACACCTGGCGCGCGTGCTCCAGGTGCTGCATCACCCGCGCCGCGTTGGCGGTGGTCGTCGTCATGACGAAATGCTCGGGACCGAGGCGGGCCGTGGTGCCGTCGTCGAAGACAATGCCGTCGTCGCGCAGCATCACGCCGTAGCGGGCCTTGCCCACGGGCAGGGCGGAGAAGGTGTTGATGTAGACCCTGTCCAGAAAGGCGGCGGCGTCCGGGCCTTGGACGTCGATCTTGCCGAGGGTCGAGACGTCGCAGACCCCCACGGCCGATCGGACCGCCGTGACTTCGCGGCAGACCGACTGGAGCCAGTCCGTCTCGCCCGGCCGCGCGTACCATTGCGGGCGCAGCCACAGCCCGGTCTCGACGAACACGGCGCCTTGCGCGCGGGCCCAGTCATGCGAGGCGGTGAGCCTTGTGGGCCGGAACGCCGGCCCGCGATGCGGGCCGCCGAACGCCCCGATCGCCACCGGCGTGTAGGGCGGCCGCGCGGTGGTGACGCCGACCTCCGGGATGCTCCGGTCCGTCAGCGCCGCCATGATCGCCAGGCCCGCCACGTTGGCCATCTTGCCCTGGTCGGTGGCCATGCCGAGCGTGGTGTAGCGCTTCAGATGCTCGACCGAGCGGTATCCCTCGCGCTCGGCCAGGACGATGTCGTCGACGGTCACATCGTGCTGGAAGTCGATGAAGGCCTTCGCGCGCGAAGCGGCGACGTGCCAGAGCGCGCTCGACGCGCTGGGCTCGTCGTCGGCCCGGGGCGCGTCGTGGGCGACGACCTTGTGTCCGCAGGCGCACGCCGCTTCGGCCCCTGCCGCGGCGCCGCCCCGCAGCGCGGCCGCCAGAGTGAACGCTCCGTTCGCCGCGCCCGCCGCAGTCATCCCGGGCGGAAGGGGACCGGGCGCGAACGCCTCGAGGTCGCTGCGCCAGACCGGCCGCGCGCCCAGGTGATTGGAGAGCGCCAGGGTCGGGTTCCAGCCGCCGGCCACGGCCAGGAGATCGGCGGGCAGGGTGGTGGCATGGCCGTCGCCCAGCGCCACGGTCACCGATCGCAGCGCCTTCGCGCCAGCGGTGTCGACCACCTGTGCGCCCAGGATGACTCGGACGCCCAGCGCCGCCGCGCGCTCCAACAGGTGGCGGGCCGGCGCCGTACGGGCGTCCACGATGGTCGGGGAGGCGAGCCCCGCTTCGGCCAGGTCGAACGCGGTCGACCATCCGTTGTCGTTGCAGGTGAAGACGACGCCTGTCCGCCCGGGCGCGACGCCGAAGCGATTGACATAGGTGCGGACGGCCGAGGCCATCATCACGCCGGGCCGGTCGTTGCCGCCGAAGGCGATCGAGCGTTCGATGGCGCCGGCGGCCAGGACGGTGCGGCGCGCCACGATCTTCCAGAGGCGCTGGCGCGGCAGCCCGGGAACCGCGCCCAGGTGATCGGTGACGCGCTCCAGCGCGCCGTAGGTCTGGCCGTCGTAGACGCCGAAGACGGTGGTGCGCCCGAGCAGCTGCACGTTGGGCAGAGCGCGCAGCTCGGCCTCGGCCTGTTCCGCCCACAGACCGCCCGGCCCGTCGTCGATCTGGCAGCGATCACCGTTCAGCCGCCCGCCGAACCGGAAGTCCTCGTCGCACAGCAGGACGCGTGCGCCGCTCCGGCCCGCGGCGAGCGCGGCGGCGAGCCCGGCCGGGCCCCCGCCCACCACCAGCACGTCGCAGAAGGCGTGCGCCTTCTCGTAGTCGTCGGGATCGGCGTGCTCGCTCGCGCGGCCCAGGCCGGCGGCGTGCCGGATCAGCGGCTCGTAGACCTTCTCCCAGAAGGCCGCTGGCCACATGAAGGTCTTGTAGTAGAAGCCGGCTGCGATGAACGGCGCCAGCAGGCCGTTCACCGCGCCCAGGTCGACCCCCAGGGTCGGCCAGCGGTTCTGGCTACGCGCCGAGAGCCCCTCGAAGAGTTCGGTGACCGTCGCCCGGGTGTTGGGTTCGCGCCAAGCGCCGTCGCCCAACTCCACCAACGCGTTCGGCTCTTCCGACCCTGCCGTCAGCACGCCGCGGGGGCGGTGGTACTTGAACGAGCGACCGAACAGCCTGACGCCGTTGGCGAGCAGCGCCGAGGCGAGGGTGTCGCCGGCGAACCCGTTGTAGGTCCGGCCGTCGAACCGGAACGTCACCGGGCGGTCGCGGTCGACCAGGCCCCAGCGGGGAAGTCGGTTCGGTTGACGCGCCAGACCCGGGGCAGGAACGAACTCGAGTGGCCCTGTCACAGGCTTGGCGCCCGCGTCAGGACGGCCGAGGCGACCTCATGGGTGGCCGTGTCGCGGTCGACCCGCAGCCAGCCGCGGCAACCGCTGGCGTGGTACCAGAGCTCGGCGTGGCGCCCGCGGGGATTGTCGCGCAGATAGACGGACTCGAAGACCCGTTCGCCCGCATCCGCCGCGTCGGGGAAGGGCCGCACGACTCCGGCGTCGCCGAGGTAGGCGAACTCACTGACGTCGCGATCGCCGCAGAAGGGGCACGGTATGCGCATCAGTGGAGGTTGGGCTGCGGGCCCATGCCTTTCTCGTCGATCGTGTGGCCGGTCGCGAACCTGTCGAGGCGATAGGCGCGCGCCAACGGATGGGGCTCGTCGCAGGCGACGAGATGCGCCAGGCAGGCGCCCGCGGCCGGCGTCGCCTTGAACCCGCCGTAGCACCAGCCCGCATTGAGATAGAGGCCGTCCAGCGGCGTCCGGTCGATGATCGGAGAGCCGTCCATCGACATGTCGACCACCCCGCCCCAGGAGCGGAGGATCCGCACGCGACCGATCCGCGGCATCAGCGCCATCGCGCCTTCGCAGACGTCTTCGACGGTCGGCAGATTGCCGCGTTGGGCGTAGGAGTTGTAGCCGTCCAGGTCGCCGCCGAAGACCAGCCCGCCCTTGTCGGACTGGCTGATGTAGAAGTGACCCGCGCCGAAGGTGACCACGCCCGGGATCACGGGCTTCACCGCCTCTGTGACGAAGGCCTGCAGGACGTGGCTCTCGATCGGCAGGCGCAGGCCCGCCATGCCGCCCACCCGCGAACTGTTGCCCGCCACCGAAATGGCGACCTTCGACGCACGGATCGGGCCGCGGGTGGTCTCGACGCCGACGATCCTGCCGCCGACGCGGATCATGCCGACGACTTCACAGTTCTGTACGATGTCGACGCCGAGCGCACTGGCGGCGCGGGCGTAGCCCCAGACGACGGCGTCGTGGCGCGCCGTGCCCCCGCGCGGTTGCAGCAGGCCGCCCTGGATCGGGAAGCGCGCGGCGTCGAAGTCCAGGAAGGGCAGCATCCGTCGCACCGCCGCCGCGTCCAGCAACTCGGCGTCGACCCCATGCATCCGCATGGCGTTGCCGCGGCGGGCGAAGGCGTCGCGCTGGGCGTCCGAATGGTAGAGGTTCAGCACGCCGCGCTGGCTGATCATCGCATTGTAGTTGAGGTCCCGTTCCAGCCCCTCCCAGAGCTTCATCGAGAGCTCGTAGAACGGGAGGTTGCCCGGCAGCAGGTAGTTCGACCGGATGATCGTCGTGTTGCGCCCGGCGTTGCCGCTGCCGATCCAGTCCTTCTCGAGGACGGCGACATCGGTCAGGCCGTAGGTCTTGGCGAGATAATAGGCCGTCGCCAGCCCGTGGCCGCCTCCGCCGATCACCACGACGTCGTACCGGGCCTTGGGCTGGGCGTCGCGCCAGGCCGGCGTCCACCCCCTGTGCCCGCGCAACGCCTCACGGGCGAGACTGAACGCCGAATACCGCATTCCGTTGAAGATCGGCTGCCGCCCCTCACTGATTTTCGCGAGGATACGGGGGCGCCAACCCACGACAGTTGCCTGTTTGCGCCACTCAATTGCCGATTTGCGCCGCCCGATGCAAAAAGACGCGCGGCTCCTGGGCGAGCCGAACAACGCTGTCGAACGGGCGCGAAAGACGGCCTCGCGAGACACGCGCGGAGACCGAGTGGAGAGGTCAGGCGGCCTTGCCGCGGCCGGACGCCGCCACTTTGAGATGGGGCTTCAGCCAGGGCGCTTCGGCCAGCAGGGATGGCAGGCACTCGTCGGCGATGAACTGCTTCACCGACTGGCCGATCAGGCTGGGCGCCTGGCCCAGTTCGCCGTGCCGGTGCAGGAGCGTGAGGGTGCGGCCGAACGCGGGGCCCGGGAACGGGATGATGCGGATGTTCCGCATGTCTGCGCGGACGCCATGCAGGCACAGCGGCGTGGTGATGGCCCAGCCGGTCCCGAGAGCGACGAGCTCGGTCAGCCCCTGCGGCTCATCGAATTCGAAGACCCGCGGCGGCTCGATCCGGAGGCGCCGCAGCTGGCGGTCGACGTCGGTGCCGGTCTGCGAGCGCGCGCTGAAACGGATGAGCGGCAGATCGGCCAGCAGGTCGTCCACGGTCGTCGGGTTCGATCCGCCGTAGTCTCGCGGGACGATGACCACGTAGGGCTCGGCGAAGAGGCGGATGCGCTCGACGCCCTCCAGGTGCCCGAACTCGTCGACGCCCACGACGATGTCCAGCTTGCGGGAGAACAGCTCGGTGGTCATCGACGACGTGAGACCCGAGTAGATCGCCACCTGGCTGATCTTGTCGTGCATCGAGCGCGCGAGGATCGGCCCGAGGGTCCTGACCAGCGAGTCGACCATGCCGATGCGCAGTAGGGGCAGGTTCGCCTGGCGCGACCGCTGCAGCGCCGGCAGGAGCTGTTGGGCCTCGGCCAGCAGCGAACGGGCTTGCTGTTCGACCAGGATGCCGGCGGGGGTCAATGCGATCGGACGGAGTTCGCGGTCGAACAGGCGGCAGCGCAGGCCGGCCTCGAGCTCTGCGATCGTCTGGGACACCGCCGGCTGGCTGATCTGCAGCATCTTCGCCGCGCCGGCCATCGAGCCCATCTCGCGCACGGCGAGGAACACCTCGAGCTTCCGCAGGTCGAACGGGAAGCGCGATCCTTCCGTGGCGTAGCGAGAGCGCGGGGTCATCAATTTTGAATAGGAAGTCCTTATGGTCCTGTCTGTCGAGGGGCCTGGCTCCACAGGCGGCCGATCTTTTGCCGAAGCCGCCCTTGGCGCGTCTTCGCCAGCAGCGACGACCGGATCGCGGCGAGCTTCATCCGCGTCGGCGTGAGCGCGGAATTCGCCGCCAGCCGGCGCGGGCCGACCCCCCGGCGCCTGGGTCGTCCCGACACGCTAGAGCTTCCTCTCGGACGTGACCTCGTACTGGAAGATGTTGCGCTCGGTGATCCCGAGGATCTCGCCGATCGGCCGGAATTCCTTCAGGTGGTCCGACTGGCGATGCGCATCCAGGGTCGCCTGGTCCGCCCAGCGCTCGGTCATGTGCAGCAGGCCGGCGTCGGCGAGGTCCTCGGAGAAGCGGAAGTCGAGGCAGCCCGCTTCCTTCTGCGTCTCCTTGATGAGGCGGCCGATGGCGGACCGCGCCGCGTCCATGTTCTTGGTGGGCACCCGCAGCGTGCCGGCGATCATGATCATGTGGCGTCTCCAGTGGTGTTGTCGGGTGACCGGTCAGGTGAGCTTCGCGCAGGCGCTCGCCATGCGCTGCAGGGCCTCTTCCAGCGCCTCGAGGCTGGCCGAGTAGGTCAGGCGGAAGAACGGCGAGAGGTGGAAGGCCGCTCCGGGGATGACGGCCACCAGCGCCTCGCGGAGCAGGTAGTCGACGAAGTCGGTGTCGGTCGCGATGCGCACGCCGTCCGGCGTCGTGGCGCCGATCAGCCCCGACATCGAAGCGTAGACGTAGAAGGCCCCCCGGGGCGTCCGGCATTCGATCCCGTCGATGGCGTTCAGGCCCTCGACCACTAGGTCGCGGCGCCGTTTGAACTGCAGGTTGTTCTGCTCGATGTAGCTCTGGTCGCCGTTCAGGGCCTCGATGGCCGCCCACTGGCTGAGCGTGCAGGCCGACGTCGTGACCTGCGACTGGATGGCGTTGATGGGGCCGATCAGTTCCTTGGGACCGGCGATGTAGCCGATGCGCCAGCCGGTCATGCAGTGACCCTTGGACACGCCGTTGATGATCACCGAGCGCTGCTGGAACGCGGGGTCGACCTCGGCGATTGTCCTCGACGCGCCGCCTTCGAAGACCAGCTTCTCGTAGATGTGGTCGGTCATCACCCAGACGTGCGGGTGGCGCTCCAGCACCTTGGCCAGCGCGCGAAGCTCGTCGTCGCTGTAGACGGCGCCCGTGGGGTTCGAGGGCGTGCACAGGATCACCCACTTCGTCTTTGGCGTGATCGCCGCGTCGAGGGCCCGCGGCGTGAGCTTGAAGTCGTCCTCGAAGGTGGTGTCGACGGCCGTCACCTTGGCGCCCATCATCAGCGCGATGTCGGCGAAGCTGACCCAGAACGGCGTCGGGATGATCACCTCGTCGCCCGGCTCCAGGGTCGCCATGAGCGCCGAGAAGATCGACTGCTTCGCGCCCGAGCCGACCGAGATCTCGCCCGGCGAATAGGTGAGGCCGTTGTCGCGCTGCAGCTTCGCGCAGATGGCCTCGCGCAGCTCCATGATCCCTGGGACCGGGGCGTAGCGGGTCTTGCCCTGGTTCAGGGCCTCCATCGCCGCCGCCCGCACGTTTTCGGGCGTGTCGAAGTCGGGTTCGCCGGCGGCCAGGGCGATCACCGGCTTGCCCTGCCGCTTCAGCTCGAAGGCGCGCTCGAACACCTGCACCGTGGCGGAAGGGGCGGCGGCCCGGAAGCGTTGCGCGATGATCGACATGGAAGCTCCGCGAGGAATGTGGTGGTCACCGGGTTCGAACGGGCGCGGCGGCGCGACCGGACGCAGCAGCGTGCGTCCGCGGCGGCCGCGGGCCGAAAGCAGGACGGGAGGAGGGGGCCGCCTAGCGCGCCAGGCGTTCCAGGACGAGGTCGCTCTGCAGAAGCGCCTCGTCGATCAACTCCTCGAAGTTGGTCTCCAGGATGATGCCGTTGGGGTCGGACACCAGGACCTGGGTGTAGGGCGTCTCGGGAATGCGGTCCGCCTTGAACGGCTGGCCGCCCGCCCGCAGCTTGTCGAGATAGGCGACGAGGCCGACGCCCCGGAAGGCGATGTGGTCGACCATGCCGCCGCGGCCGAGGTCGGTCTTCGTCTCGATGACGTGCAGTTGCGGGTAGTCGGCGCCTTCCGCGTAGAGCCAGGCTCCGCCGCTGCCCAGAGCCGGCCGCCAGCCCGCGGAGAGCCCGAAATACTCGCGATAGAACGCCAGCGTCGCTTCGAGCTTCGCCGTCCGGATGGTCGCGTGATCAAGTCTCAGGCCCAGCATCTCGATGCCCCGCTTCGCCCCGGGGGTGTCACGGTTCCCGGGGCTGCCAAGCTACCGCCTCGGCCTCCTATAGGGACCATAACAAATTCTGATACTTCGGGCCGCGCATCCCAGGGCCGCGTCCGCAGGCGTCCGGCGATGGCTATAGACAACTCTTATGCCGCGGCTTGCCCCCGCTTAGGCTAGGTCTGCGGCTCGGCCGGGTTGGCGGGTTCGCAGACCGGTCTGTCCTCGGCGGGATCTGAAGCTCATGAAGGATTTCCACGGGTGAGACGGTCGGCGGTCGTCCGCGCAAGGATCGAACAGCGCAGCGGCCTGATCATCCCGGGATGCCATGATCCGCTCAGCGCCCGGCTGATCGAGGCCGCGGGGTTCGAGGCGGCCTATCTCTCCGGGTTGGCGGCCAATGCGGTCGTGGGTCTGCCGGACCTCGGGAACATGAGCCTGACAAGCATGGAGGCGCGGACCCGCGAGATCGCGTCGGCCATCAGCCTGCCGCTCTTCGTCGACGCCGACAACGGCTTCGGGGGCGTGGCGGACGCGGCCGAGAGCGCCCGTCGCCTGGAGGCGGCCGGGGCCGTCGGGGTGAACCTGGACGACACCGTGCTGCCCAGGGCCGCGGGCGCGCCGAAGACCCTGGAGCCGATCCACCTCGTGCAGGACAAGGTCGCCGCGGCCCGTGGCGCCTGCGCCGACGCGGACTTCCTGGTGATCGGCCGTACGGACGCGATGAGCACGCATGGCCCCGACGAGGCGCTCCGGCGCGCGCGGGCCCTGGAGGACGCCGGCGCCGACGCGTTGATGGTCCCCTATCTCACCGAGGCGCGGCAGGTGCGGATGTTCGCCGCCGCCCTGCGGGTTCCGCTGTTCATCGCGGTGACGGAGACCGCGCGCGAGAGCTTCTCGGCCGAGGAGCTGGCCGGCGCCGGCCATGCGGCGACCGTCTATCCCGTCACCGTCCTGCTCGCGGGGCTGGGCGCTCAGGCCCGCGCCCTGGCCCATCTGGCGCAGGCCGGCGACACCCAGGCGATCGAAGCCAAGATGATGCCGATCGGCGAGCTTCGCGCCCTCACCAAGCCCATCTAGGGCGGCCCTCTCGGCCGCCACGACAGCGGAGTCACGCATGAGTATCGACGCGATCTCTCGGCAGAAGCGCAAGGCGACGGGCGCCGAGACGGGCCGCCCGGTGATCGCCGGCGTGAACCATATGGTGTCGGCGGGCCACTACCTCGCGGCGACGGCGGCCTTCGAGATCCTGGAGGCGGGCGGCAATGCGATCGACGCGGGCGTGGCGGGCGGCATCGCGCTGGCGGTCGTCCAGAGCGAACTCGTCAACTTCGCGGGTGTCGCGCCCATCATCGTGCGCATGGGCGCGACCGGCGAGACCAAGTCGATCGCCGGCCTGGGTTGGTGGCCGCGGGCGATGACGCCCAGCTACTTCATGGACAACCACGGCGGCGAGATCCCGCACGGCCTGGCGCGCACGGTCGTGCCCGCCGCGCCCGACGCCTGGATCACGGCGCTGGCGCGCTTCGGGACGATGAGCTTCGGCGAAGTCGCCCGCGCCGCCATCCGCCTCGCGCGGGACGGGTTCGTCATGTACCCGTTGATGGCCGAGCTGATCGCCACCTTCGAAGAGGAATACTCGCGCTGGCCGTCGAGCTCGGCGGTCTATCTGCCCAACGGCCGCCCGCCGCAGGTCGGCGAGAAGTTCGTCCAGGCGGACCTGGCGAGGACCATGCAGTACATGGTCGACGAGGAGGCCACGCGGGCGTCGGAAGGGCGCGAGGCGGGGCTGATGGCGGCGCGCGACGCCTTCTACCGCGGCGACATCGCCCGGACGATCGACACCTTCCACCGCGAGAACGGCGGCTTCCTCACCCTCGACGACATGGCCGGCTATTCCAGCGAGGTCGAGGACACGCTGAGCGTCGATTTCGGCGGCGTGAAGGTCCACGGCTGCGGCGCCTGGTGCCAGGGCCCCTCGATGCTGCAGATCTTCAGCATGCTGGAGGCGTCGGGCATCGCCGACCTGCCGCACAACAGTCCCGAGTACGTCCACCGGTTCACCGAGATCATCAAGCTGGCCTTCGCCGACCGGCACGCCTACGTCGGCGACCCGCGGTTCGTCGACGTCCCGGTCGAACGCCTGCTGTCGAAGGCGCATGCCGAGGCGCGGCTACGGCGGATCGATCCGGACCGCTCGATCCTGGGCTTGCCCGTCGACGGCGGCTACGCCGATCCGGCGGTCCCCGTCGATCCGCGGATTCGGACCGAGGCGACCCCGCCCTCGCTCGACACCTCCTACATCGCCGTCGTGGACCGATGGGGCAACAGCTTCTCGGCCACGCCCAGTGACGTCACCTACGACACCCCGATCATTCCCGGCACGGGTGTCGCGCCGTCCTCGCGCGGGTCGCAGAGCTGGGCCGATCCCCGCCATCCCAGTTCGGTCGCGCCCGGCAAGCGCCCGCGGCTGACACCCAGCCCGGCGCTGGCGGTCGGCGCCGACGGCCGGCTCGTGCCCTTCGGCACACCTGGCGGCGACGTCCAGGCCCAGGCCATGGCGCAGGTTCTGACGAACCTGCTGGTGTTCCGAATGAGCCCGCAGCGCGCGGTCGAGGCGCCCCGCTTCGCGAGCTACAGTTTCCCGGACTCGTTCGAGCCGCACGACTTCTACCCGAACCGCCTGCACCTCGAGACGGGTGTGGGCGAGGCGGTCGGCGAGGCGCTGACGGCGCGCGGGCACGACGTCAACTGGTGGCCCGATCTGACCTGGCGCGCGGGTTCTGTCTGCCTCGTCGACTATGCGCAGGGCCTGTACGCGGGCGCCGCCGATCCGCGCCGGCCCTGCTATGCGCTCGGCTGGTAGCGGGCTGCATTGAGATGGCAGGGGCCCCGCCATGAGCGTCGAGGCGGAGGACGTCCTGTGCTGGATCGAGGGCCGGGCGGGGCGCATCCTGCTGAACCGCCCGCAGGCGAGCCACGCGCTGACCGCCGGCATGGTGAGGCGGATCACCGACGCTCTGGCGACTTGGCGCGACGACCCGCGGGTCCAGCTCGTCATCTTCGGCCATGCTGGCGAACGTGGCTTCTGTGTGGGCGACGCCGCCTGACGCTGCTGACGGAGGAGCCCCCCATGGAACACGTCGCATCCCGGCTCGACGCCCTGTCCTGGGGCCACGGGCCGCGCGTCTTCGAAATGTTCATCGAGCCGACGTGCCCGTACTCTGCGCGGGCCTTCATGAAGATCGAACCGCTGCTGGCCGCGGCGGGCCGCGACCGGGTGACGGTGAAGGTCCGGCTCCAGTCCCAGCCCTGGCACATGTTCTCGGGCGTGATCGTGCGCAGCGTGCTGGCGGCGTCGCTGCTGCCGGGCGGGCGCGAGAACGCCCGGCGCGTGCTCGAGGTGGTGGGCGAGCATCGCGAAGAGTTCGAGTTCGAAGGTCACTGCAAGGGCTCGAACATGGACGTTACGCCGCGCCAGCTCGTGGCGCGGATCGAACGCTACAGCGGCCTCGCCCTCGGCGCGGCCTTCGAGGCGCCGGAAGTGGGCCCCGAACTGAAGTGGCATGTGAAGTATGCCCGCCAGAACGGCATCCACGTCTCGCCCACCTTCATGATCGACGGCTTGGTCCAGCCCGACATGGCGAGCGACGACGACGTGGCCGACTGGGCGCGGCGGCTCTTGGTCTGAGTGGAAGCGCAAAATGTTCTACAATGTCGTTCTGGTCCGCTTCAAACCGGAAGCCACGGCGCAGCAGATAGACTTGGCGTTGTCCAGGCTCCGGGCGCTCCCAGAGGCGGTTCCGCCGCTTCTCAAACTGACGATGGAGAAGAACGCGGGCGTCGTCGACGGCGCCCATGACGCGATCATCGTGGGCGAATTCGCCGACGTGGACGCCTACCGAGAGTACCAGACGCATCCCGCACACGCCGCGGTGGCGCGCGAGTTCCTGCTGCCGATCCTGGGTGAAATGTCGAGGATCCAGTACGAGGCCTGACGGCGAACCCGCGACCGACCATAACCACCTCTTATGCAGGCCTTTCGCGGATGGCACTCCATGCTCTCGGGCAGGTGTCTCGGCGACGCGGTCGTCGCGGCCGGCGACAGCTCGGGAGGTTGGAATGGCCCTGGATATTCATGCGAGGATGCTGATCGAGCAGCAGTGCACGGCGGTTTGCTATCGGGCGATGTATTGCCTCGACACGCGCAAGGCCGATGCGTTCGCCGATCTCCTGACGGAGGACGCCGAACTGATCTCGGAGTTGGCCTCCCACCGGGGCCGCGAGAACATCCGCGCGTGGCTCGGCGCCGGTCGGGGTGGGAACGTCTCACGCCACATCATCACCAACCTGCACTTCGTGGATGTTGAGGAGGATGAGGCCTATGCGATCGGCCTGAACACCTCGCTGCTCTCGACGGTCGGGTATGACGAGCCGGTCTTCATGAACGCCAAGGTGTTCGAGCTCCACGACCGCTATCGCCGGACCGACGCTGGCTGGCGTCTGCGCTCGCGCCACTCGACTCTGATCTACGGGCCGAACGACTGGATCAACTGGACGAAGGAGCGGATGGCGGCTGGTCGCGCTCACAGCCAGGCGAGTCAGGCGCCGGCGTGACGCCGAGGCTCGGCACACCGTTCTGAGGTTCGCGAACGACACGCTCGTTCGGCCACCGTGTCGAGGCCCCAGGCGTCGTGGCGGTTGCGGCAGGATCCGGTCTCGTCTCCGGCGTCTCCGGGGCGATCCCGAACTGGGCCGGCGGGCTCATCGCCGACCGCTACGCCACACGCGACCTGCGGGTCCACGGCCCGGCGCCGGCGATCACGGCGCTGCCTCCCATCCCCTTCTGCGTGGCCGCCCTCATGGTGGGCTCCGGGCCGCCGGCGCTCGTCCTCCTGGTTCCGAGCCAGCTGTCCGGCGGCCTATGGTTCGGGCCCGCCCTGTCCTCGATCCAGGGGCTTGTCCCGGCCGAGATGGGCGCCACCGCGAGCTCGGTCTCGATGATCGTCATGAACCCTATCGGGCTGGGCCTTGGTGAGGTCGAAGGGGGGCGCTAGGCGCCGATCGCCTCGTCGCTCTTCGCAGTCGCGCCGCCGCTGCTGTTCTGGCCCTCCCGCTCGCCGATCCGCGAAGAGATGATGAGCTGAGTCAAAGCTCGGCCCTCAGTTTCGGATAGATCGGCGCGACGGCGCGGCCGGGTCGACCCGCTGCTCACAACCCCCGCGCAACTCGTGGTGGTTGTCATGTCCGGCCCGCTCGCGCGGCGGGCGCCAAGCCCCGAGTCACAATTCATCACCAAGCGTCATTGTTGACGCAAAACGACATCTACGTGTCGCAATTGCGACAACCTGGGCTCTCGATTTACTTCCCAATCTCCTCATCGGCGATCCGGGCTGGGCCGGAAAAGCGACATCGCGGAGCCGAGATTCACGGGCGCATCGGGGTCGCCAAGGGCGCGGGAGCCGGCTGTTCGCAGAACGCCATGTCGCGGCCGTCATTGAAGAAGGGGAGAAGAATCTTGGACTCGGTGTTGCAGAAAGGTGCGGCGAAAATCGGCGCCGAACGTCCGCGCCGCGCTGGCGAAATGACCCGTCGGCGGCGCAGTAACCTCGGCGTCTTCTGCTCTTGCAGCGTCGCCGCCATCGTCGCCTCGCTGGCGACGGATGCAGCGGCCGCCGCTGTTGAGGCGTCCTCGGCGTCCGGGTCCACCGCGCTCGGGGAGGTCGTGGTCACCGCCCGCCGCCGCGAGGAAAACATCCAGTCCGTCCCGGCGGCGATTACCGCGATCACCGAGGCCGACCTGCAGGCCAAGCAGGTGACGACGCAGAACGACCTGCGCTTCATCGCGCCTTCGCTGAACATCCAGGGCCGGTTCGGCCACCAGGGCGGGACCTACGCGATCCGGGGCCTCTCGGGTTCGACGTCGGGATCCGCCACGGTGGGGACGTACTTCGCGGAAGTCCCGTCGGCGCAGGGCGCGGCCGGCTACGACGTCGCGGGCGGGACGAGCCTTTATGACCTGGAATCCGTCCAGGTTCTGAAGGGGCCGCAAGGGACGCTGTTCGGCCGCACGTCGACGGCTGGCGCCGTGCTCGTCACGCCGCGCAAGCCCAGCCTGGAAAGCTACCGCGGCGATGCGGAAGTGACCTTCGGGTCGCTGGGCCGGCTCGAGGTGAACCTCGGCTTCGGAGGCCCGATCATCCCGGGCGTGCTGGCGGCCCGCGTGGCGCTAAACGACAATCACGTCGACGGCTTCACAAAGATCATCGGCACTGGCCAGAAGCTGGATGAGACCGACACCCGGTCGTATCGCGTAAGCGTCGAGTTCACGCCGACCGACTGGCTGCGCAACTCAACCATCTACGACGACTACCGGTCGGACTCGATGCCGGGTTCGTTCCTGACGGTGGGGGTCAATGCGGACCTGCCGACCTTCAACCTGCCGGCCAACACGACCACGTTCAACGCCGCCTGTGCGACGGCGGTGTCTGCGGGCCTGGCGACGAGCGTGCCGGCCTGCGTGGCGCAGCGCTTGTCGATCCTGGCCCAGATCAAGGCTGAGCTGATCGCCGAGGCGGCCCGGACGTCGGCCGGCGGCGACGCCTTGCGCCGGGTCAACATCGGGACGTCCGCGCCCTACCGCGAAGTGTCCAACCGCCAGGTGGTGGTGAACACGACCACCGTGACGCTGCCGTCGGTCGGCGCCTTCGAGTGGCAGTTCAAGAACATCTTCGGGTACCAGCGGCTGACCGGGTTCACGGTGTTCCCGGAGTCCAGCAACGCGAACCCTACCATCCTCACGCTAGGTTCGCCGGGCGGCGCGTCGTCGAACCAGCGCGGCAATGAGCTCGTGACCGGCACGGGCGACGGCTACGACTTCTACACCGACGAGGCCCAGGTCTCGGGCTCGTTCGACAAGAACCGGCTGGTCTGGGTGGCCGGCTACTTCTATCAGCGCGCGCCGCTGCCGACGAACCTCGAGGGACTGACGTCGCTCAGCAAGACATTCGGCGGGGTAAGGACCTACAACTTGGGCTACACGGCGGGCGGGACCTTCCCCGTCTCGGGACGCTCGACCCAGAAGGCCTACTACGGGCAGGCCACGCTCAGTCTCGACGGCCTCATCGACGGGGTCCACCTCACGGCCGGATATCGCCACTCGAAGGACAGCGTCACGTCGACGTCTGCGGCCGCCGTCCTCGACACTGCGACCGGCGCCTACAGCCCGTCGGCGACGCGGACGACCGCCGCTCTGAAGACCGCGGGCAACGGCTACAACTTCTCGGTCGACTACCAGGTGACGCCGTCGGTCCTGGTGTATGCGACGACGCGCCGGGGCTATGTGCCGGGCGGCCTGAACAACCAGGTGGCTGGCGCGACCAGCATCCCCAACTACCGCCCGACCTACGGATCGGAGGTGGTCAAGGACTACGAAGTCGGCGCCAAGACCGACTTCCGGATCGGCGATATGCGCGGCCGGCTGAACGTCGCCTACTATCGCGAGAACTACACCGACATCCAGCGCAGCCAGCAGGGTCAGCTGCCCACGGGCGCGTTCCTCGTCTTCGTCGCCAACGTGGCGAAGGCGAAGCTGTCGGGCTTCGAGAGCGAACTGACGCTGGAGCCCACGTCGCGGAGCCTCGTCGGACTCAACTACTCCTACAACAAGACCGGCTACACGAAATGGATGGGGAACGACGCGCTCAACATCGCGCCCGCCGGCACGGTGCTGGACCTGTCCACCAACCCGTTCCCCAACGCGCCCAAGCATAAGCTTAGCGTCTACGCGAGCTACGACGTCGTCCAATCGGACAAGCTCGGCACCGTCACGATCGGCGGCCAGGCCTACGCCCAGAGCCGCGAGTACTGGACCGCGTTCTCGCAGCGGTTCATCGACGTCTACGGTCCGGCCACGAAGGCTTCGCTCTCGCAGTCGGCCTATGTGATCTTCAACGCCCGGGTCGATTGGACAAACGTCATGGGTCACGAGGGCGTCGGCGCGGGCCTGTTCGTCCGCAACATCACCGACAAGATCTACACCAGCTCCGGGCTGGTGAACCTCAACTCGAACGGCTGGGCCGGCAAGACCTTCTCCGAGCCGCGGACCTACGGCGCGGTCCTTTCCTATCATTTCTGAGGTGACGCCCGGACCTGAACGCTGGCGTCCTCGCGACTGCGAGGACGCCAGCCGAGGGGGCTTCCCGGGGGCCTCGCGCGGCGTAGTCGAAATCAGAACCCGGAGACTTTCGTGACCGTACTGGCGACGCCCGCCGAAGCCTACCGCCGACGCTACTACGTGCTGGGGGTGCTCTCCCTCATCAGCGCCTTCAACTACATGGACCGGAACATCATCCGGGTGCTGATGGAGCCCATCAAGTCGGAGCTGAAGATCTCCGACACGGAGATCGGGCTGCTCGTCGGGTTCAGTTTTGCTCTGGTCTATGCCGCCTTCGGGATCCCCATCGCGCGGCTGGCCGACAAGCACTCGCGGATCCGCATCCTCTCGGTCGCCATCATGGTCTGGAGCTTCCTGACCGCGGTGTCCGGAGTGGCGCGCACCTATCTCCAACTGGTGCTGCTCCGCGGCGGCGTGGCGCTCGGCGAGGCGGGTTGCGTGCCCGCTGCGCACTCGCTGATCGTCGACCACTTCGAGGCCAGGCGCCGCGCCTGGGCGTTCAGCGTCTTCCAGGGCGTCGGCATCCTGGGCGCCGTCGCAGGCACCGCCCTGGGCGGGCTGCTCGTGGAGACCTACGGGTGGCGCTGGACCTTCGCGATACTCGGCGCGCCGGGGGTGGTCGTGGGGCTGCTCGCGTTCTTCACGATCCGCGAGCCGGTCCGCAGCCATCAGGCCGCGGCGGCGCCGGCCGCCGAGGTCGACGGCGGCCTGATGTCGGCCATCGCAGGCCTGCTGCGCCAGCGGACCTATCGCAACATCGTCGCGGCGATCGCGCTGGAGAACTTCGTCTCCCTCGGCATCGGCGCCTGGACCATTCCCTTCTTCATCCGCGTCCACGGCTTGTCGCTGGCCGAGGTGAGCCTGTGGCTGGGCGTGTCGTCGGGGCTGGGGGGCGTGGTCGGCACACTGATCGGGGGCGCCGCGGGCGCCCACCTGGTCGGCCGCGACCGGCGCTGGGAGGTGTGGCTGCCCGCCGCGGCGGCGGCGCTCGCCATCCCTTTCTATCTCGTCACCTTCCTGACGCCCATGGCCACGCTCGCCCTCGGCGCGGCCTTCGTCTCGTCCTTCATCGGCCAGCTCGGCAACGGCACCGGCCTGGCCAGCGTGCAGTCCGTGGCCGGGCCGGAGCGCCGCGCCCTGGCGGTCGCGCTGCTCATGTTCGCCAACGCGATGATCGGGCTGGGCCTGGGTCCGCTGGTGGTTGGCATGTTGAGCGACTGGCTGGCCCCCAACGTCGGCCAGTTCTCGCTGCGCTACGCCTTCCTGGCCGTGCTCACCGTTTCGGTGTGGTCGATCGTCCACTTCGTGCTGGCTGGCCGCTCCTATCGCGAGGACGCCCGCAGCTGACGCCGCTTGTACTTTTGAGCCGCTGGATATCCAAATTGCGACGTAGTACCCATGACCGGTGAGCACAGCTGAATCCTCGACGCGCCTGACGACGGCGATCTCCTCGGTCGGCTTCCTGCTCATCCCGGGCTTCGCGCTGATGTCGTACGCCTCGGCGGTGGAGCCGCTGCGGGCCGCCAACCAGATCGCCGGCCGCGAGCTCTATCGCTGGTGGCACGCCGCGCCCGGCGACGCGCCTGCGATCGCCTCGAACGGCGCGGCCGTCCTGCCCGATTTCAAGTTCGGCGCCGACGCCGAGCCGGACATGCTGCTCGTGTGCGCCGGCGGCAATCCTGCGAGCTTCGACGATCCGGCCACCTTCGCCTGGCTGCGGCGGCTGGCGAGGCGGGACGTCATCATCGGCGGGATCTCGGGCGGGCCCTTCATCCTCGCCCGCGCGGGCCTGTTGAACGGCCGCAGCTGCACGATCCATTGGGAGCACGGGCCGGCGTTCGAGGAGACCTTCCCCAACATCGAACTGACGCGCTCGCTGTTCGAACTCGACGACAAGCGCGTCACCTGCTCGGGCGGGATCGCCGGCCTGGACATGATGGTCGCCCTCATCGAACGCGACCACGGCCACGAGCTCTCGGCGGCCGTCAGCGACTGGTTCCTGCACACTCAGGTCCGCGAGGGCATCGGGCCGCAGCGGATGGACCTTCGCTTCCGCCTCGGTGTCGCCGACGAGAAGCTGCTGGCGGCGCTCCGGGCGATGGAGAACCACATCGAGACGCCGCTCTCGCGCAAGGAGATCGCCGACATCGCCCAGCTGTCGCTGCGGCAACTTGAGCGCGCCTTCCAGAGCCATCTGCGGCGCGGCGTCCATGAACACTATCTCGCGCTGCGCTTCACGCGGGCCCGCCAGCTGCTGCGCGACAGCTCCATGCCCATCCTCGACGTGGCGATCGCCACCGGCTTCGGTTCGGCCAGCCACTTCGCCCAGGCCTTCCGCCGCGCCTTCGGCGTCTCGCCGACCCAGGCCCGGCATCAGAACCAGCCCCGCCACACGGACTGGACTCTGACCCGGCAGAACTAGACCGGCGACCTTGGCGCGTACGATGAACCCGGCGTCGCAAATCCTATAGCTCACCGCCCATTTTCCCGACCCAATGACGCGATGAGCGACGAGACGCAGATGAAGAGTCACCCACGAACCGGCACGGCCGGCGCAACGTCCTGCGAGAAGGCGGCGTGATGGCGGATTCGGCTTCGATCGGCGCCGGTCCGCTCGCGCCGCTGCCCGGCGGCCCTGCGGGCGGCTTTCTCGTCTGGGACCTGAGCCGTGTCGGGTACGTCTCGGAAGAGTACCTGCTCCCCGGCGTCGCCGACGTGGCCGAGCCGATCGCAGTGGTCGATGGCCTGGCGCGTGAGCCAGGCGAGGGCAATCCCAACGGCCTCGTGGCGCGACCGCTCGACTTCGAGGCGAAGGTGCTGCAGGCCGCGGTCCCGTTCGTCACGCGGGTGATCCTCTACCGGCCGCGTGACCCGAAGACGTTCAGTGGCCGGGTGCTGATGGAGCCGTTGCACATCGGCGGCGGCGGCCACCCGGTGGTCTTCCGCACGATCCACCCCTTCGCCATCGCCAACGGCGACGTCTTCGTGGGCGTGCAGCATCCGAACAACTTCGAGGAGGTGCGCGGCAAGGACCCGGCGCGCTACGGCGCCCTGCACGCCGCCGACGCTTCGCAGCTATGGGGCATGATCGCCACTGCGGGCCGCGCCGTCCGGCAGGGTAGGCTTGCGGGCCTGGTAGACTACGACGTGCGGCGGCAGTTCCTCACCGGCCGCTCGTTCACCGGCATGGCGACATCGGCGTTCGCCAACTTCCACCACGCGAACGCCAGGCTGGACGATGGCCGCAACACATTCGACGGCTACCTGCCGCTCAGCTGCGGCTACCTCATTCGCGGGCTGGACGTGCCGGTGATCCGGCTCAACACGCTGGGCGACTACGCCATGTTCGGGCTGCACACGCGGCTTCCCGACAGCGACGAGCCCGGACAGCAGACCCGACTCTACGAGGTCGCCGGCGCCTGTCACTACTATAAGTACGCGCCGCCGGCGGGTGAGCCGCCGGCGCCGGGCCGCGGCGCCGCGGACGGAGAGGGCGCGGGCCCGCCCGGAACGCCCGAGTGGCTGGCCAGCTTCGGTCCAGGATCGCGGGCGAACGACCTCCCGGTCCGCCTGGTCGCCTCGGCCGCCCTGGCCAATCTCTATCGCTGGGTCGAGGACGGCGTCGCGCCGCCGCACGCCCCGATGTTCGAGACGACGCCCGACGGCAAACCGGTGATGGACGGCCAGGGCAACGTGCTGGGCGGCGTCCGCACGCCGTACGTCGATGTGCCGGTCGCCACCTACGGCGCCGGCGAAGGCCAGTTCTGGCTCCACGGTTACATGCGGCCATTCAACGGCGGGGAACTGCGCGCGCTCTACGGGAGCCGCGAAGCCTACCTCGCCAGGTTCCGGGACAGCCTCGATCGCGCGGTGTCGGAACGTTGGGTTCTCCCCGGCGACGCGCCCCTTATGCTCGCCGACGCGGAGGCCGTGAGCTTCGACTGACGGGGATGCGGAATGAAGGGCAATACCGGCTCGCCGACGTCAGGCGCGGGCCGCGCGGAGTTCAGGGCGAACCTTCTGCCTCTGATCGGGAGCGCGATCGGCGCATCTTTCGGGCTGGGGCTGATGACGCCGGTCTCCAGCATCTTCTTCCGCGCCCTCGAGCAGGAATTCCACTGGAGCAAGGCGGCTGCGGCGGCGTCTCTGGTCGCGTTCATCCTGACGGCCCTGGCGCTGCCGGTCGTGGGCCGGTTGCTCGACCGGTTCGGGGTGGCCGCCGTGGCGCTGGGCGCGACGCTGGGTCTGTCCGCCTGCCTGTCCGCGCTCTCGCTGATGAGCGGCGCCCTGGCGCAGTACTACGTCATCTCCGCAGTGCTGGCCGTCGTGGGCGTCGGCGCTGGCCCGATCAGCTACACTCGGGTGATCGCCCACGATTTCCAGGCCGCGCGCGGCCTGGCCCTGGCGCTGGCCCTGGTCGGGGGCGCCGTCACGGGCATGGCCGTGCCGATCCTCGTCTCGCAGGCCATCGCCGTCGACGGCTGGCGCCACGCCTACCGCGTGCTGGCGGCGGTCAGCCTCGCGGGCGGGCTGATCGCCGTAGCGCTGATCCGTGTCCGGCGAGCGACGACGGCAGCCCCCGCAACAGCGCCGCGGGTCGGGCGCACCGTGACGGAAGCGCTGCGGACGCCCGCGTTCTGGCTGCTGAGCGTCGTGCTGTTCCTCGTCAGCGTCGCTTCGATCGGCTTTTTCTCTCAGCTGCAGTCGATCGGGATCGAGAAGGGCCTTTCGGCGACCGAGGCGGCCCTGATGATCTCGCTCCTGGCGTTCGCGGTTATCCCGAGCCGGCTGGCCCTGGGCTGGGCGCTCGACGTCGCCGATCCGCGTCTCGCCGGGGCCGCCGCGCTGATGCTGGCGGCGGCCGGCCCTCTCGTCGTGCTGTTTGCGCCGCAAGGCTCGCCGTGGGTGTTCGCAGTGGGCGTCGTGATGATCGCCGCCAGCATCGGGGCCGAGTTCGACATGATGTCGTTCTTCTGCGCCCACTGCTTCGGCCTGAAGAACTACGCCTCGATCTTCGGCTTCCTCATGGGCGCCTTCTACGTCGGGTTCGCTGTTGGTGGCGTCGGCTACGGCGCGGCCCACGACCGCACAGGCGACTATGGCGCGGCCCTGGTCGGCGCGGCCGCGTGCCTCGCGCTGGCCAGCGCGCCCTGCTCCTGGCCCTGCCGCGCCGTCCGCTCGCCGCCGAGCCGACGGGCGACGTGGCGCTGGCCTAGCGGGAGCCTTCGGCGTGCAGGCGCACGAGCGGCAGGAACAGGTCCTCGATGATCGTACGGATCCGCGCCGGCTTCAGCGCCTTGCGCTCCATCAGGAGGTCGTGCCGCACCAGGTCGAACGGCATCGCCAGCACGGCGGGCGGGATCGACGCCAGGTCGATCTCGCCGCGGTCGTGGGCGCGCTGATAGATGGTCTGGATGCGCGAGAGCGCCTCGTCGCCCAGGAACCGCTCGCGCATCTCGGCGGGCGTCATTCCCGTGCTGGCCAGCAGCCCGGAGTGGGCCGCGCCCCAGGCGATCGCCGAGAAGTCGGAACGCGCCTGGCCCATGCCGGTCAGCGCGGCGAGGAGGTCGGTGCGCAGTGCGCCCGTGTCGGGCAGGGGGACCGGGCGGCTCTTTCGCCGGTGCTCGATGGCGGCGAACACGAGCTCGTCCTTGTTGGGCCAGCGGCGATAGAGGACGGCGATCCCGGTGCGCGCCCGGGCGGCCACCGCATCCATCGTCAGGTTGGCGAAGCCCGTTTCGGCCAGCTCGTCCCACGCGGCGTCCAGCAGCTCGCTCTCGAGCTGTTGACCGCGCCGCCGCTGGCGGGCCGGCTCCTGACCGGGCTCATCCATCGATGTTCATATTAGAGAAGCTTGCATTCCTTATCCAGTGCTGGTTATTAGGAGAGGAATTCCACTCTTAAACGGAAAATCAGACATGGCTGCGACTTCCACCACCGCGCCGCAAGACCTCCTGCCGGTACTGATCGCGGGGGCGGGCCCCACCGGCCTGATGTTGGCATGCGAACTCGCCCGGCGCGGTATCGCGTTCCGGCAGATCGAGACCTCGCCGGCCGCGCAGGTGGGGTCGCGCGCAAAGGGGCTACAGCCCCGCTCGCTCGAAATGTTCGACAACCTCGGCATCGTCGAGCGCGTGCTCGAGCACGGCTGGCTGGCGATCCCGATGCACTCGAAGACGGCGGACGGCCAGGTGATCTACGGCGGCGCCATCCCCGACAGCCTGTCGCGCCGTCCCGACATCCCGTATCCGGCCAGCCTGGTCACCCCGCAGTGGCGGACCGAAGAGGCCCTGCGCCTGCGCCTCAGGGAGCTCGGCGGGACGGTCGAGTTCGGCACGGCGCTCGCCAGCTTCGAGCAGTCGGAGGACCGCGTCACGGCCGTGGTCGTCAAGGACGGCGTGTCCGAGACGATCCAGGCGCGCTGGCTCGTGGGTTGCGACGGCGGCCACAGCGTCGTGCGCAAGCAGGCTCAGATCGCGTTCGAGGGCGAGATTCGCGAGGACGTGCGGATGATCATCGCCGACCTGAAGGTCGACGGCCTGGACCGCGAGTGCTGGCACATGTGGCGCCACGAGGAAGGCTCGGCCTTCCTCTGCCCGCTGCCTTCGACCGACATCTTCCAGTACCAGGCGTCGCTCTCGCTGGGGCAGAACGCCGAGACAACGCTAGAGAACCTGCAGGCGATCTTCGAGCGGCGCAGCGGCCGTACCGACATCCGCCTGCACGACATGGAGTGGTCGACGGTCTGGCGCGCCAACATCCGGCTCGCCGAGCGCTATCGGGTGGGCCGCGCCTTCATCGCCGGCGACGCGGCGCACATCCATTCGCCCGCCGGTGGCCAGGGCATGAACACTGGCATGCAGGACGCGGCGAACCTGGGCTGGAAGCTGGCGGCGGTGGAGAAGGGCGCCTCGTCGGCGCTGCTGGACACCTACGAGGCCGAGCGGCGCCCGATCGGCGCCGGGGTCCTCAGCTTCTCGAACGCGAGGCTGGAGCAGTCGCGCGTGGAAGGCGGGGTCAACGTCCAGCGCGACGAGAGCACGCTCCAGCTGCACATCAACTATCGCAACTCTTCGCTGTCCCGCGACGACCGCAGCGAAGACGCCCGGATGCGCGCCGGCGACCGCGCGCCCGACGTCACGCGGCTCGTGACGCCCGGGGGCGAGCGGCGGCTCTTCGACCTGCTGCGCGGCGGGCGCTTCACCCTGCTCAACTTCGGGCCGAGGCTGGCCGCGCCGATCGACGCGGCGCCGTTCGACCTCAGGACGCTGAACGTGGTCGAGCAGCCGCGCCATTCGGACGAGATCGCCGAGCCGGACGGCCAACTCTCCCGGCAGTTCGGCGCTGGCGACCGTACCCTGCTGCTCATCCGTCCCGACGGCTACGTGGCCGTGATCTCCGACGCCGGCGACGCGTCGGCGATCACGAGCTACTTTGCGTCGATCAGCTGACGCCGAAATGGTCGTCCGGGCGCCGCCTACGCATAGGGGCGGAGCTTCACGGCCTGGGCGGTCACTTGGTCCTTCAGCCACCCTCGGACGGCCTTGGCGCGGGCTGTGTCGTGCACCTCGCGGTGAGTGCTGAGCCAGAAGCGGCGCTCCAGCAGCACGACGTCGGCTAGGAGCCGCACCAAGCCGTCGGCCATGAAGCAGGGCAGGACGCCAATGCCACCGCCGGCTGCGATGATCGCGCGCTGAGCCTGGATGGACGAACTCGACAGGGTGGGATTGAGACCCGGGGAGACTTCATCGAGATACCGCAGTTCCGGCGCGGACAGCAGGTCGTCGACGTAGCCCACGACCTGATGCACGCGCAGGTCGGCGACCGTCTTGGGGAGCCTCCGCGGCTCCAGGTAGTTCGGCGCCGCATAGAGGGCGAGCTGGTAGTGCGTCAGCGGCTCGACCACGAGACGTCCGGCGTCAGGCGCGCTCAGCGTGATCGCCATGTCGACCTCGCGGCGCGCAGGTGACAGGAAATTGGTCTGTGCGGCCAGTTCAATGCGCAGGCCGGGGCGCTCGCGCGCCAGCGCGGGCAGCGCCGGCGCCAGCACGGCGGTCCCAAAGCCCTCAGCGGTGCTGATGCGGATCGTACCGGCGACACGGTCGGGCTGGGTGACGCGCGTCGCGGCGTCCATCGCCGACTCGGCCTCGAGCGCCACGTCGAAGAGCTGCGCGCCGGTCGCCGTCAATTGGAGGCCGGTGCGCGACCGCGTGAGCAAGGTCGACCGAAGCGCTGTCTCCAGGCGCGCCACGCGGCGGCCGACGGTGGCCGTATCGACGCCCAGCCGCTGGCCGGCGGCAGCCAGCGAGCCGGCGCGG
The DNA here is from genome assembly GCF_016124325.1 of Phenylobacterium sp. Classification (GTDB taxonomy): domain Bacteria; phylum Pseudomonadota; class Alphaproteobacteria; order Caulobacterales; family Caulobacteraceae; genus Phenylobacterium. The sequence continues at coordinate 1,156 of NZ_WGNY01000051.1, read as the reverse complement.
GCGGCGGCGAGAAAGACCTTGAGATCGCCCCAGTCGAACATTGCAGAATTGCACTTCAAATGATGCAACTATGCAATACCGATCGCGTCCACGTGGTTGCTAGACCTCGCCCATGCGCGAGATCACCCATTTCATCGACGGCGCCGCGTTCACGGGCGCTTCGGGCCGCTTCGGCGACGTCTTCAATCCCAACACCGGCGAGGTCCAGGCCCGCGTCCAGTTCGCCACCGAGGCGGAGGTGGACAAGGCGGTGCAGTCGTCGCTGCGGGCCCAGCAGACCTGGGCGCTGGTGAACCCGCAGCGGCGGGCGCGCGTGATGTTCGAGTTCAAGCGGCTGGTCGAGGCGCGCATGGACGAGCTGGCCGAGCTGCTGTCGTCCGAGCACGGCAAGGTCATCGCCGACAGCCGCGGCGACGTGCAGCGCGGGCTGGAGGTGATCGAGTTCGCCTGCGGCATCCCGCATGCGCTGAAGGGCGAGTACACCGAAGGCGCCGGTCCGGGGATCGACGTCTACTCCATGCGCCAGCCGCTGGGCGTGGGCGTGGGCATCACCCCGTTCAACTTCCCGGCGATGATCCCGATGTGGATGTTCGGGGTCTCGATCGCGGTGGGCAACGCCTTCGTGCTGAAGCCCAGCGAGAAGGACCCGTCGGTGCCGGTGCGGCTGGCCGAGCTGATGATGGAAGCCGGCGCGCCCTCGGGCGTGCTGAACGTCATCCACGGCGACAAGAGCGCGGTCGACGCCCTGCTGGACCATCCCGACGTCAAAGCCGTCAGCTTCGTGGGCTCGTCCGACATCGCCCAGTACGTCTACGGGCGCGGCACCGCGCACGGCAAGCGCGTCCAGGCCATGGGCGGGGCCAAGAACCACGGCATCATCCTGCCCGACGCCGACCTCGACCAGGCGGTGAAGGACATCATGGGCGCGGCCTATGGCTCGGCCGGCGAGCGCTGCATGGCGCTGCCGGTGGTGGTCCCGGTGGGGCAGAAGACCGCCGAGGCCGTGCGCGAGAAGGTGCTGGCCGAGCTGGACACCCTGAAGGTGGGCGTCTCCACCGACGCCGACGCCCAGTACGGCCCGGTGGTCTCCGCGGCCCACAAGGCCAAGATCGAGAGCTACATCCAGATGGGCGTCGACGAGGGCGCCGAGCTGGTG
>NZ_WGNY01000031.1 GCF_016124325.1 Phenylobacterium sp. | reverse complement strand
CGAGGCCGAGGCCTCTTCGGCGGCCGACGCCTGTTCGGTCGCGCCCTGGCTCACCTGTTCCGAGGCCGCCGACAGCTCCTGGCTGCCCGACGACACGTTCTCCGAAGCCGAGATCGCATCCGCCACAACACCACGAAGACGCTCCACCATGCGCTCCAGCGCCAGGCCCAGCGTGTCCTTGTCCGACAGCGGCTTGGGAGCCACCGTCAGGTCGCCGTCGGCGATCGAGTCGGCCAGCGCGACGGTGGCGCGCAGGTTGGCGGTCATCACGTTGACCGTGTCGATCACGTCCTTGATCTCGTCGTTGGCGTTGATCGTCACCGTGTGGTTCAGGTCGCCGATCGACACCGCCTGCGCCATGGTCGCGATCTTGGCCAGCCCCCGGCTGACGGTCATCGAGATCCACACCGCCGCGCCCGCCGCCAGCAGCAGCGAGATCGCAGAGAGCGTGATCAGCAGGTTGCGGGTCGCCTCGAAGTCGGCGTCGGCCTTCTCGCCGGCCGTGGCCACCTGGTCTTCGGACAGGGCGACGATCTCGGCGACGATGGCCGAAGCGCGCTCGACGTCCTGCTTGCCCTCGCCCGACGAGAGCGCCGCCGCTTCGGCGCCGCGACCGGCCTGGGCCAGGTCATAGACCTGCGTGTGCGTGTCCATCAGCCGCGACCAGGCCTCGCCCAGGGACTCCCACTTGGCGCGGCCTTCCGGCGTGGCGATGGTCTTGGTCTTGGTCAGCAGCGTATCGAAGGCGGCCCGCTCCCGGTCGACCGTGGCTTCCAGCTCACGGCGCCGCGCGGTCTCCTCCGCGGTCACGATGTTCTTCTCGTGCCGCACGACGTTCAGCAGGTGGATGTTCAGTTGCTGGGCCGCGCGCAGGCGGGCCACCGGGCCGTTGACCAGCGCGTCGGTCTCGCGGTTCGCGGAGCCCAGGCTCGTGACGCCGAAGGCCGCGGCCGCGATCAGCAGCGCGATGACGGCGGCGAAGGCCAGGCTCAACTTCAGTTTGATGGTGAAACGCATGACGCCCCCCGGGCTCAGCTCTGTGTCAGGTGCACGACCGCGCCACGAGCGCCGCCGCGTGTTTCAAAAATCTGCTCGAGATCCGGCACGACGATCAGGTCGTCCCCCCGGCGGGCCAGGCAGCGGATGAAGTCGGTGCGCCAGCGCAAGCCCACGCGCGGCGCGTCCTCGGTGTCGGCGATCTCGATCGAGGTCACCTCGTGGACCTTGTCGGCCCGCAGGCCGATGAGCGCGGGCTCGCCGTCCAGGTTGTGCTCGATAACCACGATCCGGCTGTCGAGCGTCGTCTCGCCGCGCTCCAGGCCGAAAGCCAGGCGCAGATCCGCCAGCGGGATCACCCGGCCGCGGAAGTTGATCACCGCGGCCACGAAGGGCGCGGCGCCCGGCACGCCCGTCTCGGGCGTCAGGTCCAGCACTTCCTGAACCAGTCCGGCCTCCAGGGCGAAGGTCTCGCCGTGCAGGTCGAAGGTCAGGACCTGCAAGGCCCCGGCCTGCGCTTCAGCGGTCATGTTCGCCACCTCGCCCATCTCAGCCCGCCGCCCGCATCTGCGCGTCCTGGCGCTGGCCCGCGGCGACCAGATGGGACACGTCCAGGATCAGGGCGACGCCGCCGTCGCCCAGGATCGTGGCCCCGGAGAACGTCGCCACGTCCGCGTGGAAGCCCGACAGCGACTTGATGACCGTCTGGTGGTCGCCAAGGATCTGGTCGACCACCAGGCCCACGCGCTCCTGGCCGGTGGAGACGACGACCACCTTCTGGTGCGGATCGGGCGCCATGCCCGTGGCGAACAGCTCGCGCAGGCGGATGAACGGCACCAGCCGATCGCGCAGGGTCATCAGGCTGCGTCCGGTGGAGCGCAGGTCCTGCTCGACCGACAGCTCGACGCATTCCTCCACAGCGCCCAGCGGGATCACGTAGCGGCCCTGGCCCACCCGAACGAGCAGCCCGTCGATGATGGCCAGGGTCAGCGGGATGCGCAGCGAGATCGTCGAGCCCTCGCCCGGCTGGCTGGTCACCTCGATGGAGCCGCGCAGGCCCTCGATGGTCCGCTTGACCACGTCCATGCCGACCCCGCGCCCCGAAAGGTTCGTCACCGCCTGGGCGGTCGAGAAGCCGGGGTGGAAGATGAACTGCAGGAGTTCCTGATCGGAAACCGTGGCGCCCGGAGCGACCAGACCTGCGTCCTCGGCCTTGCGCCGCACGCGATCCCGGTCGATCCCCTGACCGTCGTCGGCAATGGTGATGACCACCTCTGCGCCCGCCTGGCGCGCGGCCAGCGTGATCACTCCGGTTTTCGCCTTGCCGGCGGCGGCGCGCGCCTCCGGCGTCTCCAGGCCGTGGTCGGCGGCGTTGCGGATCAGGTGAATCAGGGGGTCGGCAAGGCGCTCGATCACCGTCTTGTCGAGCTCGGTCGTCTCGCCTTCGGTGATGAACTCGATAGCCTTGCCGGTGTCGCGGGCCAGGTCGTGGATCAGCCGCCGGAAGCGGCCGAAAAGCTGGGCGATGGGCACCATGCGCACCACCATCATCGTGTTGCGCAGCTCGGCGGCCAGCCGCTCGATCTCCTCGGAGACGGCCCGCAGGCTGGGTTCGGCGCTGTTTGCGGCCACCTGCTCAAGGCGCGACTGGGCGATCACCAGCTCGCCGACCCGGTCCATCAGCTCGTCCAGCCGTTCGGCCGGCACGCGCACGGTGTCGCCGCCGCGGGAGGCTTTCGCCTCGGCCGCCGGCTCCTTGACGGCGCGCGCGGCGATTTCGACCGGCGGCGGCGCGTCTTCGGCCAGGGCTGGCGCGTCGTTCTCTGCGCCCGCACCCGCCACTTCTTCGATTTCCAGGATCATCTCATCGATGACGAAGATGAAGACGTCCTCGATGGCGCTCCTGGGATGTTCGGTGGTCAGGACCACGTTCCAGCCCAGATGGCACTCGGCGGGCGTGAGGGCCTCCAGGGTCGGCACCTCGTCGATGATCGCGCTGACCTCGCACGGGCCGAGGCCGCGCAATTCGTCCAGCAGCGGCAGCGGGCGCGTGCCGTTCACCAGGGCGTCGGCCGGCAGCTTGATCCGGATATTCCAAACCGTCGCAGCGGCCGCCTCCGGCGCAGTCACCGGAGCGGCGCCCTCGCCCTCGACCGCCCGGCGCAGAGCGGCCAGCAAGGCCTCGCCCTCGGCTTGCGACGCCTCGCCGCCTTCAGCCAGCGCGCGCATGTGGTCCTGGGCGGCCAACACCGCCGAGACCAGTTCCGGCGTGGCCGCGACCTCACCCTTGCGCACCCGGTCGAAGGCGGTCTCGCAATGGTGGGTGAAGGCGGCCAGAGCTTCGAAGCCGAACATGGCGCCGGAGCCCTTCAGGGTGTGCAGTCCACGGAACACCGCGTCCACCAGCGCCCGGTCGCCGGGCCGATGCTCCATGTCCAGGAGATCGGTCTCGATCTGCTCCAGAAGATCGCGGGCCTCCTGGCGGAAGGTCTCGACCGGATCATCCAAACTCACGACGCCAGCACCTTCTTGACGATGCGCACGAGTTGTTCGGGATCGAACGGCTTGGTGAGCCAGCCCGTGGCGCCGGCCGCCTTGGCCTGCGCCTTGATGTCCGCATCGCTCTCGGTGGTCAGGAAAATGATCGGCACGCCGGCGTGCGCGGGCTTGGCGCGCAGCTGTCGGATCATGGTCAGCCCGTCCATCACCGGCATGTTCAGGTCGGTGATAATCAGGGAGAAGGCTCCGGCGTCGGCCTTGGCCACGCCTTCGGCGCCGTTGCCGGCTTCCACCACGCTGTGACCTTCGCCAGACAGGGCGATCTTGATCGCCTGCCGGATGCTCGCGGAGTCATCTACGGTCAAAATGGATGTCATCACTGGAACCCCGGTTGCGCCAACCAAAAGCCGCGGCTCTCCGAGTTGGCGTCCGCCAGGAAGCCGCCGCGATTGAGAATTTCGAGAAGCTGTCCCGCTGCAGGCTGGGCCAACGCGAGCGTCTTGCCCGCGGCCAGCGCCGTGCAGCGCGCGGATACAAGCAGTTGTGCGAAGGTCAGATCCACCTCGGCGCCGGCGTCGATCTGCGCGACGACCGCATCGTGCGCCTCGAGCGCGCCGGAGAGCGCCGCATGGACTTCCGCGATCGATCGAATGGTCAAATCTCCGGAGAGTTCGACCTCATGGGATCCAGATAACGCCACGCGGGCACCTCAAACACAGAAGTTCAGAGAACAACGAAGCCCAATTTGCGACTTACATTGTCTGGAATTTCTGTTAAGTCTGAGTAAATGAAACCCTAGGTTTAAAATTAATGCTCTAAATCGCGGGAAATTTATTATCTCAAGTTGGCCGTCCTGATTGAATTACGGACACATTTGGCCATTTTTTATTGCTTCTACTGAAATATTATCTGATCTCGTATCGTGTTATCGGTAAATGAATCCTGACTACGCCGTTAACCGCGTCAACACGTCACATCCATTCAAGGATTCGCCGGCGGCGGCCTGGACGGCCTCCGAGCCTCCAGACCCGCTTCAGAAGCCTTCCATCTGGGTTCCGGCCATCGCCGGGACGAGCGGCCTCGAATGAGGCGTGGAGCGCGCGGCGGCGCCATAGAGCGGATCGATCCTCGCCATAGAGGATATCATCTTGATCGATGACCGGGTCCGTCCATAGTCGCCGCCGCGCGGCGCCGTGGGAACCGGGGCCGCCGCCCATAGGAGAGCACCATGTCGCTTGCGAGCAGCAAAACCATCGAGAACCTCAAGGCCGCCTTCGCCGGCGAGAGCCAGGCGAACCGCCGCTATCTCTACTTCGCCCAGAAGGCCGACGTGGAAGGCTACAACGACGTCGCCGCGGTGTTCCGCTCGACGGCCGAAGGCGAGACCGGCCACGCCCACGGCCACCTGGAATTCATGGAAGGCGTCGGCGACCCCGCCACCGGCCTGCCGATCGGCTCGACCTCCGACAACCTGAAGGCCGCGATCGCCGGCGAGACGCACGAGTACACCGACATGTACCCGGGCATGGCGCGCACGGCCCGCGAGGAAGGCTACGACGAGATCGCCGACTGGTTCGAGACCCTGGCGAAGGCCGAGAAGAGCCACGCCGGCCGCTTCCAGCGCGCCCTCGACACGCTCGACCAGTAAGATCGAAGAACGCGTTCCGGACGGCCCGCGGCCGTCCGGGATGACGCCTCGACCATGAGCGAAGATTCCAAAGCGCCGCCGCGCGAGGGCAGCCTCGACGCGCCATTCCGTCGCCCGATCGCCTGGCAGGACCCCGACTATTACGACCTCGCGAAAGTCGAGGCCGAGATGGAGCGGGTGTTCGACATCTGTCACGGCTGCCGGCGCTGCTTCAATCTGTGCGACAGCTTCCCCAAGCTGTTCGACATGGTCGACGAGAGCCCGACGGGCGAGCTCGATGGTGTCGACAAGAAGGACTACGCCAAGGTCGCCGAGGCCTGCACGCTCTGCGACATGTGCTTCCTGACCAAGTGCCCCTACGTGCCGCCGCACGAGTTCGACCTGGACTTCCCCCACCTGATCCTGCGCTACCGCGCCGCCAAGCGGCGGGCGGGCGAGAAGGACTTCGTGCGCGAGGAGCTGGGCAAGACCGACCGCAACGGAAAGCTGGCCAAGCCCGTGGCCGGCCTCGCCAACTGGGCCACCGCGCGCAAGAACACGCCGCTGCGCAAGTTCATGGAGGCGGTCGCCGGCATCGACGCCGAGGCCGAGCTGCCCAAGTACCACGGCCGCACCGCCACCGACCGGCTGCGCGACCCGCTGGCGCCCAATCCGCAGGGCCCCGCCTTCGGCCAGCGCAAGGTGGCGCTCTATGCGACCTGCTTCGTCGACTACAACGCCCCCGACACGGCGGTCGCCGCCGCCAAGGTGCTGGCGCTGCAGGGCTGCGAGGTGAAGCTGGTCTATCCCGAATGCTGCGGCATGCCGCAGCTCGAGGCCGGCGACCTGGACGACGTGGCTGGCAAGGCGCGCCGCACGGCCGCGGCCTTCGCGCCCTATATCGACGACGGCTACGAGGTGGTGGCGCTGACCGCCTCTTGCGGCCTGATGATGAAGTTCGAGTGGCCGCTGATCCTGCCCGGCGACCATGCGGTGGGCCGGTTGTCGGCGGCGACCAAGGACGTGGCCGAATATGTGGTCGAGCTGTCCAAGACCTTCGGCCTCGTGGAGGGCCTGAAGCCGGTCGAGGGCGGCGTCACCTTCCACCACGCCTGCCACGCGCGGGCGCAGAACATGGGCGCCAAGTCGGCCGAGATGCTGCGCCTGATCCCCGACACCAAGGTGGATATCGTCGAGCGCTGCTCGGGCCACGGCGGCACCTTCGGGGTGATGAAGGAAACCCGGCCCATGGCGATCAAGGTGGGCCGGCCCGCCGCGCGCCAGGTGACGCAGAAGGCCAACGGAACCCTCTGCTCGGATTGCCCGTTGGCGTGCAAGCACCTGGGCCAGCTCGTCGAGGGCGAGGCGGGCGCGCCGACCCGCGAGGCCCATCCGATCGAGATCTTCGCCGCCGCCTACGGAGTCATCTGATGCCGGCCGCCGCCCGCACCATCACGCCCGACGACCTGATCCCCGACGCCGAGTTCGCCCGCCGCCGCAAGGAATGGCGCGCCGAACTGCTGCCCACCAAGCGGCTGCGCCGGATCGCGCTGGGCCCGGTCTGCACCTTCTACTTCGAGAGCTATGACACCATGCTTTTCCAGGTGCAGGAGATGCTGCTGATCGAGAAGGGCGGCGCCGAGCAGGTGCCCGACGAGCTGGCGGCCTACAACCCGCTGATCCCGCAGGGCTCGGAGCTGGTGGCCACGGTGATGTTCGAGATCGACGATCCGGTCCGCCGCGAGGCGCTGCTGGCGCGCCTGGGCGGGGTGGAGGACTGCTTCTTCCTGCAGGTGGGCGCCGAGCGGGTGATGGCCGTTCCGGAAGGCGACGTGGAGCGCACCCGCGACGACGGCAAGACCTCGTCGGTGCACTTCGTCCGCTTCGCCTTGAAGCCCGAGCACATCGCGGTGTTCCGCGATCCGGCCACCCAGATCGTGATCGGCTGCAGCCACGATCAGTACAGCCACATGGCGGGGCTTTCCCCCGCCACCCGCGCCGAACTGAGCCGCGACTTCGCCTGAGGTTCGGCCTTCCCCTATCCCCTCGCTTCGCGGGGGGAGAGGAGATGGGCCCTACCGCGCGTGATCGGGCGCGGCCGTGGCCGCCTCGGCCGGCGGATGCTCCGCCTGGTCCAGCAGATAGGCCCGCAGGTCCTCCGCGCCCGCCTCGTCGAAGAAGCGCTTGAACGGTGCCATGCCGTGCGGCTTCAGAGCGCCTCCGATGACGATGGACTGGAAGCCGTCGGGCTCCAGGATCGCGGGCGAGCGCGTGAGGTTCGGCAGGAAGGCGCCGCGCCCGTGGCACTGGGCGCAGAACTGCAGGTACAGCCCCTCGCCGCGCGCCTTGTCGCCCTTCGAAGGCGTGGCGGCGGCCAGGTCGAGCAGCGGATGTTCGGGCGGCTCCGCGTAGGGCGGCGGCGAGACCTTGCCGTCCAGCTTGAACACCAGCAGCCGGCCGGGCCGGCGCGGCTGGTCGCCGCCCATGCCGCCGGCGCCGCCGTACCCCACCATCAGGGCCACGTACTGCTCGCCCTTGATGGCGTAGGTCGAGGCCGCTGCGATCGGATCGGCGCCGGCGTCGTAGCGCCAGAGCGGCTTGCCCGTGGCCGCGTCGAAGGCGATGAACTCGTGGCCGGCGGCGTGGAAGACCAGCCCCCCCGCCGTCGCCAGCACGCCGCTGCGCCAGGACTGCGGGAAGGGAACGCTCCAGCGGGCCTTCTGGGCGACCGGATCCCAGGCCAGCAGCTCCCCCTTGGGCGGCACGTCAGCGGCCGAGCCCAGCGTCACCTTCAGCGCCGCGTCGCCGGGCTTGGGATCGCCCCGGCGCATGGCGGTGTTCCAGGCGCCGGGCGTGAAGCGGAACTCGCCGGGATCGGCGTAGGAGCCCTGAGAGATCTGGGCAGGGATGTAGACCAGGCCCTCGGTCGGGCTGAACGCCATGGGCTGCCAGTTATGGCCGCCGAGCGCGCCGGGGGTCTGCCGGCTCGCCTCCTCGCCGTGGTAGCGCGCGCCGGGCGCCTCGACGGGCCGGCCGGTGGCGAGGTCGACGCGCTCGGCCCAGTTGGCGGGAATGAACTTCTCGGCCGAGACCAGCTTCCCGGTGGCCGCGTCCAGCACGTAGAAGAAGCCGTTCTTGTTGGCCTGCATCACGACGCGGCGCGTCTGCCCGCTGATCGGCAGGTCGGCCACCATCAGCTGCTGGACGGCGTCGTAATCCCAGTCGTCGCGCGGGGTGGTCTGGTAGTGCCAGACATACTCGCCGGTGTCGGGGCGCAGGGCGACGATGGAGGCGGCGAACAGGTTGTCGCCCTGGCCGCCCGAGCGGATGTTCCCGTCCCACGGCCCGGCGTTGCCGGTGCCGATGAAGACGAGGTCGTCCTTGGGATCGTAGGTGATGGCGTCCCACGGCGTGGCGCCGCCGCCGCCAAGCTTCCAGGCGCCGTCGCCCCAGGTGGCGTAGGCCACGTCGTGCAGCACCTTGTCGGAGGCCGCGCCGTCGGGCGCGTTCTTCGGATTGGGCGTGAAGTGGAAGCGCCAGGCAAGCTTGCCGGTGGCCGCGTCATAGGCCGAGACGTAGCCGCGCACGGGGTATTCGGCCCCGCCGTTGCCGATGAGGATCTTGCCCTTCACCGCCCGGGGCGCGCCGGTGATGGTGTAGGGCAGGGCCGGGTCGGTGGTCTGCACGGTCCAGGCGACCTTGCCGGTCTTGGCGTCCAGCGCGATCAGCCGGCCATCGATCGTGCCCACATAGGCGCGGCCGCCCCAGAGCGCGACGCCGCGGTTGACCACGTCGCAGCAGGCGTTGAAGCCCTTCTCGCCCGGGACCTGCGGATCGTAGGTCCAGAGTCGTTTCCCGGTGGCGGCGTCGAAGGCGTAGACCTTGGACCAGGCGGTGGTGGTGTAGAGCACCCCGTCGGCCACCAGCGGCGTCGCCTCCTGACCCCGGTCGGTGTCGAACTCGGCCCACCACGCCACGCCCAGGCGGCTCGCCGTGTCGCGGTTCACCTGATCGAGCGGCGAGAAGCGCTGCTCGTCGTAGGTGCGGCCGTAGCTCAGCCAGTCGGAGGCCTTGGCCGCCTCGATGCGCCGGCCGTCGACGCCCTGCGGCCCGCACGCGGCCAGCCCCAGCGCCGCAGCCATGGCGGCGGCCCAAAGAACGATACCCTTCACCCCGGCGTCCCCTCGTTTTCCGGCGACTTTCGCAGACCCCGCGCCGCGGAGCGAGCCCCGGATTGTTTCCGATGTGGCATCAGTTTCGCGCCGCGCAGGGTCATTATCACCCACACGCTCGCGTCCTACGTTCCCGCTTCGCAACTCGAAGAGAAAGGTCCCCCGTGCGCCAGACCCTGAAGATCGCCGCCTTCGGCCTCGCCGCCGCCGTCGTGCTCGCGCCCGTCTCCGCCACCTGGGCCCAGGGCGGGTTCACCCACGCCCCGGCCGAGGTCCGCGCCGGGACCTACGTCCTCGACCCCGGCCACTCCAAGATCACTTGGTCGCTCAGCCACTTCGGCTTCTCCACCTACGTCGGGCAGTTCGCCAAGGTGGACGGGACCCTGACCGTCGATCCCAAGACGCCGACGGCGGCGAAGCTGGACGTGACGGTCGACACCGCCTCGCTCGGCACGCTGAACCCGGCCCTGGACACCCACGTGAAGTCGGCCGACTTCCTCGACGTCGCCCAGTTCCCGCAGGCGACCTTCAAGGCCACCTCGGTGAAGGTGACCGGCGAGACGACCGCCGACATCACCGGCGACCTCACCCTGCACGGCGTGACCAAGCCGGTGGTGGTGCACGCGACCTTCAACCAGGCGGGCGTCAACCCGATCGACAAGAAGTACTCGCTGGGCTTCGACGGCGAGGCGGTGCTGAAGCGCTCGGACTTCGGCGTGAAGACCTACGTCCCGTACATCGGCGACGAGGTCACCCTGAAGATCGAGACCGAGTTCAAGGCCGCCAACTGAGGCGGTCCCGTCATCCTCGCCCTTGTGGCGAGGATCCCTCTCCGGGCCGCGTGGTGTGGCGGGACGAGGGATCCCAGGCACAGGGCCTGGGATGACGGCGTAAGGGTCTAGAAATTCCGGCAAAGCCGGTGAGGGGGTCCGCTCGGGCGTTTGAGCGGACCCCCTCCACCACTTCGTGGTCCCCCTCCCCCTAGGGGGGAGGATCTCGAGATCAGAAGATTTCGAAAAGTCCTGCGGCGCCCATGCCGCCGCCGACGCACATGGTGACCACGCCATACTTGGCGCCACGGCGCTTGCCTTCATAGAGAACGTGGGCGGTGCAGCGGGCGCCGGTCATGCCGTAGGGGTGGCCGATCGAGATCGAGCCGCCCGAGACGTTGTACTTGGCCGGGTCGATGCCAAGCTTGTCGCGGCAGTAGAGCACCTGCGAGGCGAAGGCCTCGTTCAGCTCCCAGATGCCGATGTCGTCGACGGTCAGGCCGTTGCGTTCCAGCAGCTTCGGGATCGCGAAGACCGGGCCGATGCCCATTTCCTCAGGGCCGCAGCCGGCCACGGCCATGCCGCGATAGGCGCCCAGGGCCTTCAGGCCGCGCTTCTCGGCTTCCTTGGCTTCCATCAGCAGCACGGCGGCCGAGCCGTCGGAAAGCTGGCTGGCGTTGCCGGCGGTGACGAACTTGCCTTCCTTCACATAGCGGCCGCCCTTGAAGACGGGATTCAGCTTCTGCAGGTCGGCGAGCGTGGTCTGGGGCCGGTTGCCCTCGTCGGCGGCGATGGTGATTTCCTTGTCCGCCGTCTCGCCGGTCTCCTTGTTGACCAGCACCTTCATCACCGTGGTCACCGGGACGATCTCGTCGGCGAAGCGGCCTTCCGATTGGGCCTGGGCGGTGCGCTGCTGGGACTGGAGCGCGTACTCGTCCTGCGCCTCGCGGCTGACGCCGTAGCGCTCGGCGACGATCTCGGCGGTCTCGATCATCGAGGTCCAGATCTCGGGGACGTTCTCGGTGAGCCAGGGATCGCGGGCCATGAAGCCGTTCATGTTGGCGTTCTGGACCAGGCTGATCGACTCGACGCCGCCGCCGATGGCGATCGGGGCGCCGTCGTTGATGATGTACTTGGCCGCCGTGGCGATACCCATCAGGCCCGAGGAGCACTGGCGGTCGATGGTCATGCCGGAGACGGTGTTGGGCAGGCCGGCGCGCAGGGCCGCCTGGCGGGCGATGTTGTTCCCGGTCGTGCCCTGTTGCAGGGCCGAGCCCATGGCCACGTCGTCGATTTCGCCCGGATCGACGCCCGCCTGCTCGACGACCGCTTTGATCGACTGGGCCGCGAGCGTCGCGCCGTAGGTGTTGTTGAAGGCGCCGCGGTAGGCCTTGCCGATGGGTGTCCGCTTGGCGGCGACGATGACGGCTTCACGCATTGGGGGAGGTCCTGCTTTACGTTGGGTGAGGTTTTCGGGTGAAAAGAGGGCGGGAGGGCCGAACCGCCCGCCCGCCCGATTGGTCGTCAGCCCTTGAGGTCGCCGAACTTCTTTCCGTCGGCGACCAGCTTCTCGAGCAGGGCGGCGGGCTTGAAGTCGTCGCCCATGGCGCCCTGGAATTCCTTCATCTTGGCCAGCACCTTCTCGGGGCCGCCGATCAGGTCGCCGTAGAACATCGGGCCGCCGCGATAGACCGGCCAGCCGTAGCCGTTGACCCAGACCACGTCGATGTCGCTGGCGCGGATGGCCTTGCCTTCCTCGAGGATCTTCACGCCCTCGTTGATCATCGGGAAGACGCAGCGTTCCAGGATCTCCTCGTCGCTGATCTTGCGCGGGTTGCGCCCGCTCTTGACGATGAAGTCGTTGATGATCTTCTCGGTGACCGGGCTGGGCTTGGCCGTGCGGTTCTCGTCGTAGTCGTAGTAGCCCGCGCCGGTCTTCTGGCCGCGGCGGTCCATCTCGCAGAGCACGTCGCGGATGGTCTCGCCCTTCGAGTTCTCCTTCACCCAGCCGATGTCGAGGCCGGCCAGATCGCTCATGGCGAACGGGCCCATGGGGAAGCCGAAGTCGTAGAGCACGCGGTCCACGTCCCAGGGCATGGCGCCTTCCAGCACCAGCTTCTGGGCCTCGCGCTGGCGCTGGCTGAGCATGCGGTTGCCGATGAAGCCCGGGCAGACGCCGGCCAGGACGGCGACCTTACCGATCTTCTTGGCCAGCTTCATCGAGGTGGCGATCACGTCCTTGGCGGTCTTCTCGCCGCGGATGACCTCCAGCAGCTTCATGACGTTGGCCGGCGAGAAGAAGTGCAGGCCGATGACGTCCTGCGGCCGGCTGGTGGCCGAGGCGATCTCGTCGACGTTCAGGTAGCTGGTGTTCGAGGCCAGGATCGCGCCGGGCTTGGCCACCTTGTCGAGGCGGGCGAAGACGTCCTTCTTGATGTCCATGCGCTCGAACACGGCCTCGATGATGAGGTCGCAGTCGGCCAGGGCGTCGAAGTCGAGCGTGCCGGTGAGCATGCTCATCCGCCGGGCGGTCTCCTCGGGCTTGGCGCCGCGCGAACGCTCGTAGTTCTTCTGGATCACCGAGAGGCCGCGATCGAGGGCCTCCTGCTTCACCTCGACGATCGTCACCGGGATGCCGATGTTGGCGAAGTTCATCGAGATGCCGCCGCCCATGGTGCCGGCGCCCAGGACGCCCACCCGCTTGATCTCGCGGACCGGCACGTCGTCCGGCACGTCGGGGATCTTCTGGGCCTGGCGTTCGGCGAAGAAGTAGTAGCGCTGGGCCGCCGACTGGCTGCCGCCCATCAGGCCCATGAACAGCTGGCGCTCGGTCTTCAGGCCCTCTTCGAAGGTGGCCGAATTCACCGCCGCCTCGATGCACTTGATGTTGGCTTCCGGCGCGTCGAAGCCGCGGAACTTGCGGGCGTTCTTCTTGCGGAGCTCGGCGAAGATCTCGGGGTGGCCCTTGGCGGCCTCCAGCTTGGTGTTGTTCTCGCTGATCTTCACCAGCGGCTTGTTTTCGGCGACGCACTTCTTGGCGAAGGCCAGGGCGCCGTCCTTCAGCTTGCCTTCCTCGACCAGCTCGTCGACGAGGCCCAGCTTGGCGGCTTCCGGGGCCGGCACATGGCGGCCCGAGGTCATCATTTCCAGCGCGTTCTCGACGCCCACCACCCGGGGCAGGCGTTGGGTGCCGCCGGCGCCCGGCAGCAGGCCCAAGGCCACTTCCGGCAGGCCGAGGCGCGCCGAGGGGACGGCCACGCGGTAGTGGGCGCACAGGGCCACTTCCAGGCCGCCGCCCAGCGCCGTGCCGTGGATCGCGGCGACCACCGGCTTGGGCGAACTCTCCATCGTCGCCTGGACGTCGAACAGGCTGGCGCCCTTGGACGCCCCGCCGAACTCGGTGATGTCGGCGCCGGCGATGAAGGTGCGGCCGTCGCAGATCAGGACGATGGCCTTGGCGTCGGACGCGATCGCCTGCTTGAAGCCCTCGTAGAGGCCGTCGCGCACATTGAACGACAGCGCATTCACCGGCGGCGAGTTGAGGGTCACGATCGCCACGTCGCCTTCGCGGGTGAGCGTGGTCACCGAATTGATCTCGGTCATCTGGCTTCCTCGAAATGGTGTGCGGACCGCTCGTTCAAAAATCTGGCGGCCATGAAATTCAAACGCGTGTTATAGGCCTCGGCAGGCGAGGCCAAGTCAATTGTCCCACAAGGGATTGCCGAGCTTGCCGGACTGCCGCAACGAAAGGGAAGGGGAACCCCAAATGGCGATGAATCTGTTCTCACTCGACGGGCGCGTGGCGCTGGTCACCGGTGGCTCGCGCGGCATCGGCAAGATGATCGCGCGGGGGTTCCTCGAGGCCGGCTGCCGCAAGGTCTACATCTCGTCGCGCAAGATCGACCAGTGCGACGCCACGGCCGCCGAGCTGGGCCCGCAATGCGTCTCGATCCCGGTCGACATCTCCACCGTGGAAGGCTGCAAGGCGCTGACCGAGCGCTACCTGAGCCACGAGGACAAGCTGGACATCCTGCTCAACAACGCCGGCGCGGCCTGGGGCGCGGAGTTCGACGAGTTCCCCGAGAGCGGCTGGGACAAGGTGCTGAACCTCAACCTGAAATCGCCGTTCTTCCTGACCCAGGCGCTGCACAAGACCCTGGCCAAGGCGGGCACGCACGAGAAGCCGGCCAAGGTGATCAACATCGCCTCGATCGACGGCATCCGGCTGAACCCGCAGGAGACCTATTCGTACCACGCCTCCAAGGCGGGCCTGATCTACCTGACCCGCCGCATGGCCGCGCGCCTGATCCGCGACAACATCGTCATGAGCGCCATCGCGCCCGGCGCCTTCGCCTCGGACATGAACCGCACCGCCCGCGACCACGGCGACGAAGTGGCCAAGTTCATCCCGTCGCGCCGCATCGGCACGGACGAGGACATGCAGGGCGTGGCGATCTATCTGGCCAGCCGCGCGGGCGACTACGTGGTGGGCGAGACCATCGCCGTGGACGGCGGCGTGGCGCTGGCCACCCTGGGCGCCGCCTCGGCCTAGGTCGTGGTGACGGGAACGGTCACGCGATCGACGCGATTCCCCTTATCAAGGGGGAAGGACGCCTGAAGCCGAGATCGTGACCGAACCCACCGCCCCGCGACATCGCCGCTGGTCCGCCCGTCGCCTGCTGGCGGTGGGCGTGGTGCTGTTGGTCTTCGCGGTCGTCACGCCCTGGCTGAACCGCAAGGCCCTGGTGCGCGAGGCGCTGACCGGCTGGCTGAAGGGCCGCGGCGTGGCTTCGCATGTGGAGGTGAAGGCGTTCGGGCCGACCCGCTTCACGGCGGGCCTGCGGATCGGGCCCGCGGACAATCCCATCCTCACGGTCGACGAGGCCGACGTCGGGTACCGGCTGACGATCCATGGGATCGTGGTGGACTCGGTGGACCTGCAGCGGCCGGCCTTGCGCGCCGCCCTCCACGACGGCCGCCTGAGCGTCGGGTCGCTCGATCCCCTCATCCGCGAATTCCTGAGCCGGCCCCCTCGCCCGGACGCGCCGAAGCCGAAGATCACGATCGAGGGCGGGCGGCTGTCGCTCGCCACCGACTACGGCGCGCTCGACCTGACGGCCGACGCCGCCGTGGAGGACGGCAGGCTGCGGCGGTTGACCGCCGTGACGGCCCCCGCGCGGCTGGCGGGACCCGGGTTCGCCGCCGAGCTGGGCCAGGCGTCCGTGAACCTCGTGGTGCGTGGCGACCGGGCTGACATCCGTTTCGACGCGCCGCTCAAGACCGCCGGCGCGGGCGACGCGCGGATGCGCCAGGCGCGGCTGCGGCTCGCCGTGCAGGCGCCCTACCCCGACATGGCGCGCGGGCGGGTCGATGGCGCGGTCGCGGCGAACGCCAGCCTTGCGGCCGCCTCGGCGGAGATGGACGGGCGCTCGGTCGACCGGCCGGCCGTCACGGCCACATTCAAGGGAACGGCGAAGGGCGGTCTCGCCGATCTCGCGCTGGCGGGCGTCGCGGCGGCCGATCTGCGGACGGCGGGCGCCCAGGGCCCCGGCATGCGGGCGGGCGCCGCGCACATCGCGCTGCGGGCCGAGGACGCGCGCTGGACCCGCGACGGCGGCGACCGAGCTTCGGGGCAGATCACGCTGTCGGCCGAGGCGGCGGACGCCGAGGCGTCCGGCCTGCGGATCGCGACGGCGGCGGCGACGGCCAAGGGCGCGGTCTCGGCCAACCGGGCCGGCCTGCGCGGCGATCTCGCCGTCACGGCCGACGGCCACGCGGCCTGGCGCGGCCTGGGCCCTGCGCGCGGCGACGACGCGCCCAGCCTGGCGGCGCTCAAGCAGGCGGCGGCGGGCTTCCGGTTCGGCGCGCAGGACGTGCGAGTGAGTCTCGCCGACGTCGGCGTCACGGTCGCCCTGCCCCGGCCCGCGCGGCTGACGCCCGATCGGGGCGGCCGGGTCGAGCTCGCAGGCCGCGGCCGCAGCCCGGTCTTCGGCCCGGACGGCGGCGCCTTTCGCCTGACGGCCTCGGGTGGGGGCCTGCCGCGTGTGGAGGCCGACGTGGCGCGGTTCGCCCTGGCCGGGGACCGGCTGACGGCGCGCGGACACATCAAGGCCGGCGACCTCGCCTTCGGCGTCGTACGCGGCGGCGGGATCGACGCCGCCGGGACGCTGGCCATGGCCGGCGGGCGGCTCACCTTCACCGCGTCGGACTGCGCCGCCTTCGCCGCCGCGCGGCTGGAGTTCGGGGCCAACGACGCACGCGACGTCTCCGGCCGCTTCTGCCCGACCGGCGGTCCGCTCGCGAGCTTCGCCGGCGGCGACTGGCGGGCGCAGGGCCGCGCGGAAGGCGTCGCGGCGACCATCCCCTTCCTGCAGGCCCGCGCCACGGGCGGCGTCGCGCGGGTTTCGGCCAGCGGCCACGGCGCCCGGCCCACCGCCGACATCGCCATCGAGACGGCGCGCATCGAGGACACCGCGCCCAAGCCGCGATTCAATCCGCTGTCCCTGACCGGACAGGCGAACCTCACCGGCGATGTCTGGCGGGCCGACTTCGACACAGCCCTCCCCGGCGGACTGCACGTGGCGCACGCCCACCTGGCGCACGACAGCCTGACCGGCGGCGGCGTCGAGATCGAGACGGGGGAACTCCGCTTCGCCGCGGGCGGGCTGCAGCCTGGCGCCATTTCGCCCCTCGCCCAGGCCGTCGGCTCGCCGGCCGAGGGCCGGGTGGTCTTCAAGGGCCGCTTCGACTGGAACGCCCAGGAAGTGACCAGTTCGGGCCGGTTGGAGATCCCGCGGCTGGACTTCCAGAGCGCGGCCGGCCGCGTGGAGAACCTGAGCGGCGTGCTCGACTTCAGCAGCCTGGCCCCGCTGGAGGCCGCGGCGGACCAGGACCTGCACATCGCCCGCCTCGACGCCGTGGTCCCGGTGACCGATATCGACGCGCGTTTCACGGTCGCGGGCGAGATGCTGCGGGTGGCGGGCGGCGAGGCGACCGTCGGCGGCGGCAAGGTGCGGGTGGAGAAGCTGGACGTGCCGTTCGATCCGACGGCGGCCATGACGGGCGTCCTTCTGGTGGACGGCGTGCAGCTGCACGACATCGTCGAGGCCTCGCCCTTCGGCGACCGGGTGGAGCTGGACGCGCGGGTGAGCGGGCGGCTGCCCTTCACCGCCACGGGCGACCAGGTACGCGTCACCGGCGGCGAGCTGAAGGCCATCGCGCCGGGCCGGCTGTCGATCGACCGGGCGGCGATCATGGGCGTCCAGGCCGCCGGCGCCATGGCCGCGCCCGGAACCGGCGGCCCCGTCAGCCCGAACGACACCTTCACCGACTTCGCCTACCAGGCCATGGAGCACCTGGCGTTCGACACCCTGGAAGCCTCGATCGCCAGCCGCGACGACGGCCGCCTCGGCGTGCTGTTCCACATCGTCGGCAAGTTCGATCCGCCGAAGCACCAGGAGATCCGGCTGCCGCTCATGGACCTGATCCGGCGCAAGTTCCTGGGCCGCAAGCTGCCCCTGCCGTCCGGCACCGGGGTGAACCTCACGCTGGACACGACATTGAACCTGGATGACCTGCTGGCCGACTACGGCGACTATCGGCGGCTGCACGGTTCAGGCGCGGTTCAGCCGCAACGCCTCAGCATTGGAGACGAGATGACGGAGACCACCCCATGAGAGGCGCGATTCCCGCGCTGGCCGCCCTGGCGCTCGGCGTCCCCGCGATGGCGGGACTGGCCGCCTGCACCCCCACCGTGCGGGTGGAGGTGGCGCCCATCACCATCTACGCCAAGCTGGACGCCAACGTCCGGCTGCAACTGGACGAGGACGTGAAGGCCTTGATCCAGAAGAACCCCGAGCTCTTCTGACGGAGGGGAGACGAACATGCGTTTCGATACGACCATCACCGCCGCGGTGCTCGCGGCCCTGGCCCTTACCCCCGCCGCCGCGATCGCCATGGATTCCAAGAGCCTCGTCGACCAGGCCAAGACGCAGGGGATCGTCGGCGAACAGTCCGACGGCTTCCTCGGCTTCGTGAAGCCCACCGGCGACGAGGCCCTGAAGGGCGCCGTCGCCGACATCAACGCCGGCCGGGCGGCGCTCTACCGCCAGGCGGCCGCCAAGAACGGCGTGCCGGTGGAAGCGGCCGGCGCGGCCGCCTTCAAGACGGTGGTCATGGCCAAGCTGAAACCGGGCGAATACTACAAGCCCGACGGCGGCGGCTGGCTGCAGAAGCAGTAGCTTTCCCTCCCCTTCATGGGGAGGGATGTCGGGTTTGACATCGCTCAAGGCGCAGCTTGCCGCCGGCGCCGGACCCTGCCGTCCGCGACCTCGCCAAAGAGCGGGGCAAGGGAGGATGGCATGTCGACGACGTCGCGGCTGCCCGCGGTCAATACGGTCGGGCCCATGGCGCCGTTCCGCTGGCTGGCGGACGGCTGGCGCGACCTGTGGGCCGCCTGGGCGCCGAACCTGGCCTGCGGCCTGCTGGCGGCGGCCTGCTGCGCCGGCGTCGGCGCGGCCCTGGTCCTGACCAACCTCGCCTATTGGGCCTTCATCCTCACCTGCGGCTTCGTGTTCGTGGCGCCGGTGCTGGCCATGGGGCCCTACGAGACCGGCCGCCGGCTGGAGGCCGGGGAACGGCCGACCCTGGCCTCCACCTTCATCGTGCCGCAGGCCTACCGCCAGGACGTGGCCTACCTGGGCCTGGCGCTGCTGATGATCTTCTTCATCTGGGGCCAGGTGGCCCAGATCGTCTATGGCCTCTCGACCTTCCAGATCCACCGCACGGTGGCCGCGTTCGCCGACTTCGCGCTGAACACGGGCGAGGGCCGGCGCATGATGGTGGTGGGCTCGGCCATCGGCGGGGCGATCGCCTTCCTGACCTACTGCCTGGTGGTGGTCTCGGCGCCCATGCTGCTGGACCGCGGCCGTTCCGTCTTCGAGGCGACGGTCACCAGCGTGCGGGCCGTGAACCAGAACTTCGTCCCGATGCTGCTGTGGGCCTTCATCCTGGCGGCGCTGACGCTGGGCAGCGCGGCGACCGGCTTCGCCGCGCTGATCGTGGTGTTCCCCTGGCTGGGCCTGGCGAGCTGGCGCGCCTACCGCGACCTGGTGGCGGAGGGGTAGCGCCCCACCCCGCTCGCCTTCGGCGAGTCGCCCTCCCCACGCGGGGGAGGGAAAGGATCACGCAGTTTCGGACACCTTGGCCGCCTGGGCCTTCCGCTCGCGCCGGCGGCGCGTGAGGATGTGCTCAGTATAGCCGTTGGGCTGCTCGCGGCCCTTGAACACCAAGTCGAGCGCCGCCTGGAAGGCGATGCTGGCATCGGGGTCGGGGGCCATGGGCGTGTAGGCGGGATCGTCGGCGTTCTGGCCGTCGACCACCTTGGCCATCCGCAGCATGGTCTCGCGCACCTGGGCTTCGGTGCAGACGCCGTGGTGCAGCCAGTTGGCGATGTGCTGGCTGGAGATGCGCAGGGTGGCGCGGTCTTCCATCAGGCCCACGTCGTGGATGTCGGGCACCTTGGAGCAGCCGACGCCCTGGTCGACCCAGCGGACCACGTAGCCCAGGATGCCCTGGGCGTTGTTGTCCAGCTCCTGCTGCACGTCGGCCGGGCTCCAGTTGGACTTGGCCAGCGGCGGGGTGAGCAGCTCGTCGGTCCCCGTCGAGGTCCCGGCCGCCGCCATCTGGGCCTGCAGCGCCGGCACATCGACCTCATGGTAGTGGAGCGCGTGCAGGGTGGCCGCCGTGGGCGAGGGCGTCCAGGCGGTGTTGGCGCCGGCCTTCGGGTGGCCGATCTTGGCCTTCAGCATGTCGGCCATCATGTCGGGCGCGGCCCACATGCCCTTGCCGATCTGGGCGCGGCCGCGGAAGCCGGTGGAGAGGCCCGCCTCGACGTTGCGCTTCTCGTAGGCGACGAGCCACGGCTCGGCCTTGATGGCGTCTTTGCGCATCATCGGGCCGGCTTCCATGGCGGTGTGGATCTCGTCGCCGGTGCGGTCGAGGAAGCCGGTGTTGATGAACACCACGCGATCCTTCGCCGCCAAGATGCAGGCCTTGAGGTTCGCGCTGGTGCGGCGCTCCTCGTCCATGATGCCGATCTTCACCGTGTTGCGGGCGAGACCCAGCGCGTCCTCGACCAGGTCGAACAGGCGCACGGCCAGGGCGACCTCGTCGGGCCCGTGCATCTTGGGCTTCACCACATAGACCGAGCCGGCCGGGCTGTTGCGGCGGGGCCCCTTGAGGTCGTGCAGCGCCGCGGCGACGGTGATCAGGGCGTCGACGGCGGTCTCGAACGCCGGCTCGCCGTCGAAGCGCACCGCGTCGGTGGTCATGTGGTGGCCGACGTTGCGCACCAGCATCAGCGAGCGGCCCCGCAGGGTGAGCTCGCCGCCGCCCGGCGTGGCGTAGGCGCGGTCGGGGTCGAGGCGGCGGGTCTGGGTGGAGCCGCCCTTGGCGAAGGTGGCCGACAGGTCGCCGCGCATCAGGCCCAGCCAGTTGCGGTAGACGCCCACCTTGTCCTCGGCGTCGACGGCGGAGACCGAGTCCTCGCAGTCCTGGATGGCGGTCAGGGCCGATTCCATCAGCACGTCGCTGACACCAGCCGGATCGTCCTTGCCGATCGAGTGGGCGCGGTCGATCTGGATCTCCATGTGCAGGCCGTTGTGGCCCAGCAGCACCGCCTCGGGCAGGGCGGCGGTGCCGCGCCAGCCCTTGAACTGCGCCGGATCGGCCAGGCCCGTCTCGCCGCTCGGAAGGCTCACGACCAGGACGCCGTCCTTCACCGCATAGGCCGCGGCGTCGGCGTGCGAGCCCGAGGCCAGCGGCGCGGCGCGGTCGAGGAAGGCGCGGGCGTAGGCGATCACCTTGGCGCCGCGCACGGGATCGTAGCCCTTGCCGCCGGTCGGCGGCTCGATGGCGTCCGTGCCGTAGAGGGCGTCGTAGAGGCTGCCCCAGCGGGCGTTGGCGGCGTTCAGCGCATAGCGGCCGTTGGAGACCGGCACCACCAGCTGGGGTCCGGCCACCTGGGCGATCTCGGGATCGACGTTCTGGGTGCCGATCTGGAAGGGCTCGGGATCGGCCATCAGATAGCCGATGCGGGCCAGGAACGCCGTCTCCTCGGCCACGTCCACGGGCTTGCCGCGGCGCTCGCGCCACCAGGCGTCGATCAGTTCCTGCAGCTCGTCGCGGCGGCGCAGCAGCGCCAGGTTCCTGGGCGTGAAGTCGGCGAGGATCGCCTCGAGCGCGGACCAGAAGGCGGACGGCTCGATCCCCGTCCCCGGCAGCAGTTCACGCTCCACGAACGCGTGCAGCAGATCGTCGACCGACAGGCTCTTCCCGATATCCATGCGCCTTACCGAACCCCTGGCAGATCAAAAAAAGGGAGCGGCCCGAGGCGAACGCCTCGGACCGCCCGAAGTCAACTGGGCAGTCCGCCGTGTGTCAGGCGAACTGGTTCATGGTGTTGTGAACGCCGCCGGCCTTCAGGGCCGCGTCGCCGGCGAAGTATTCCTTGTGATCGTCGCCGATGTCGGAGCCCGACATGTTCTGGTGCTTCACGCAGGCGATGCCCTGACGGATCTCCTGGCGCTGGACGCCCTTCACGTAGCCCAGCATCGCCTGGTCGCCGAAGTACTCCTTGGCCAGGTTGTCGGTGCTGAGCGCGGCCGTGTGGTAGGTCGGCAGGGTGATCAGGTGGTGGAAGATGCCCGCCCGCTTGGCCGCGTCGCGCTGGAAGGTGCGGATCTTCTCGTCCGCCTCGGCGGCCAGCTCGGTGGCGTCGTACTCCACGCTCATCAGGCCGGCGCGGTCGTAGGCCGACACGTCCTTACCTTCGGCCTTCCAGGCGTCGTACACCTGCTGGCGGAAGTTGAGCGTCCAGTTGAACGACGGGCTGTTGTTGTAGGCCAGCTTGGCGTTCGGGACGACTTCGCGGATGCGGTCGACCATCGAGGCGATCTGCTCGATGTGCGGCTTCTCGGTCTCGATCCACAGCAGGTCGGCGCCGTTCTGCAGCGAGGTGATGCAGTCGAGCACGCAGCGGTCGGCCCCGGTGCCTTCGCGGAACTGGAACAGGTTGGACGGCAGGCGCTTGGGACGCAGCAGCTTGCCATTGCGGTTCAGGACCACGTCGCCGTTCTTCATGTCGGCCGGCGCGATCTCCTCGCAGTCGAGGAAGCTGTTGTATTGGTCGCCGATGTCGCCCGGCTGGTGGCTGACGGCGATCTGCTTGGTGAGGCCGGCGCCGAGGCTGTCGGTGCGGGTGACCACGACGCCGTTGTCGACGCCCAGCTCCAGGAAGGCGTAGCGGCAGGCGCGGACCTTCGCCAGGAAGTCCTCGTGCGGGACCGTGACCTTGCCGTCCTGGTGGCCGCACTGCTTTTCGTCGGAGACCTGGTTCTCGATCTGCAGGGCGCAGGCGCCCGCCTCGATCATCTTCTTGGCCAGCAGGTAGGTGGCCTCGGCGTTGCCGAAGCCGGCGTCGATGTCGGCGATGATCGGCACCACGTGGGTCTCGTAGTTGTCGATCGCGTCGATCAGCTTCTGTTCCTTCGCCTTGTCGCCGGCCGCGCGGGCGGCGTCGAGGTCGCGGAACATGCCGCCCAGTTCACGGGCGTCGGCCTGCTTGAGGAAGGTGTAGATCTCCTCGATCAGCGCCGGCACCGAGGTCTTCTCGTGCATCGACTGGTCCGGCAGCGGGCCGAACTCCGAGCGCAGCGCGGCGACCATCCAGCCCGAGAGGTAGATGTAGCGCTGCTTCGTCGTGCCGAAGTGCTTCTTGATGGAGATCAGCTTCTGCTGGGCGATGAAACCGTGCCAGCAGCCCAGCGACTGGGTGTAGTTGGCCGGGTCGGCGTCGTAGGCCGCCATGTCCTCGCGCATGATCCCGGCGGTGTACTTGGCGATCTCGAGGCCGGTCTTGAACCGGTTCTGCAGGCGCATGCGCGCCACGGCCTCGGGATTGATGCCATCCCACGTGCCGTTCTTGCTCTTGATGAGCTGGCTCATCTCGATGATGTGGTCCTGATAGGCCATGTCACGCGTCCTTAGGGGAAAACCGAATGTCCCGCGGCGCGTAACAGGCTCCCGGCCGCCCTGTGGAGAGCGCGCGGGGTGCAGGTGTCAAACTTTACACGATTTCTCTGTAATGTTGTAAGGTCTCACATGGACGAGACCTGACATGCCCGCCGACCGCCGCCTCTATGTGGGACCCAGCCTGCGCCGCCTGCGCCGCGACCTGGGGCTGACCCAGGCCGACATGGCTCGGGACCTCGACGTCTCGGCCTCGTACGTCGCCCTCCTGGAGCGCAACCACCGCCCGCTCAGCGCCGAAGTGCTGCTGCGGCTGGCGCAGACCTACAAGATCGACATGGCGGCCCTGGCCCGCGACACCGGGTCGGACGACACCGCGCGGCTGCAGGCGGTGCTCAAGGATCCGATGTTCGCCGACATCGACCTGCCGACGCTCGAGACCGCCGACGTCACCACCAACTTTCCGGGTGTCACCGAGGCGTTCCTGCGGCTCTACACCTCCTACCGCGAGGAGCAGCTCGCCCTGGCCGACCGGGGCGTCGACGCCGAGGCGGCCGACCGCTCGCCCGATCTTTCCGATCCGGTGGCGGAATCGCGCCGCTTCCTGGAGGCGCGCCGCAACAGCTTCCCGACCCTGGACGACGCGGCCGAGCGCCTCGCCCAGGCGGTGGCCGGCCACGACGGCATGGCCGCCTATTTCAAGGCCCGCCATGGCCTGCGCGTGCGCCGCCTGCCGCCCGAGGTGATGGTGGGCTCGACCCGCAGGCTGGACCGCCACCGCCGCGAGGTCCTGCTGAGCGACGAGCTCGACAACGCCAGCCAGTCGTTCCAGCTCGCGCTGCAGCTCGCCTATCTGGAGCTCTCGGACGAGGTGGACGCCGTCCTCGCCGAGGGCAGCTTCGCCACCGAGAGCGGCGAGCGCCTGACCCGCCGCGCCCTGGCCTCCTACGCCGCGGCGGCGGTGATGATGCCCTATTCGGCGTTCGCCCGGGCCGTGGAGACGCGGCGCTACGACATCGAGGCCCTGTCGCGGCAGTTCGGCGCCAGCTTCGAACAGGTAGCCCACCGCCTCACCACCCTGCAGAAGCCCGGCCAGGAGCGGCTGCCGTTCTTCTTCATCCGCGTGGACGAGGCCGGCAACGTCTCCAAGCGGCTGGACAGCGCCGGCTTTCCCTTCGCCCGCCACGGCGGCGGTTGCCCGCTCTGGAACGTGCACCAGGCGTTCCGCACGCCGCGCCAGATCATCACCCAATGGCTGGAGCTGCCCGACGGCCAGCGATTCTTCTCGATCGCCCGCACGGTGACCGCCGGCGGCGGCGGCTTCGGAAAGTCGCGGGTGGAGCGGGCCATCGCCCTGGGCTGCGCGGCCGAACACGCCGGGCGGCTGATCTACACCCAGGGGCCCGGCGCGCCGGCCCCGGAGGCGGCGACGCCGATCGGGGTGACCTGCCGCATCTGCCACCGCACCGAATGCACCGCCCGATCGGCGCCGCCGATCGGGCGCCAGATCCTGCCCGACGACATCCGGCGCACCAGCGCGCCCTTTGGCTTCTCAGACACTTAGCGCGCCCGGTTCGAAATCCAGGCGACCCGCGCCGCCTTGCGCTTTCCGTGACGTTACGCCTTGGCGACGCCGGATTTTCGGGGTCAAAGAAGGGCTTCGAAGAGGAAGTACGCGTCGATGGCCCAACGCAGCGCGGCGGCGAAATGCACGCACCGGTTCGAGCGGAAGCGTGAAGCCATTCTCGACGCCGCCACCGAGATCCTGAACCGCAAGGGAATCCGGGGCCTTACCCTGGGCGCCACGGCCACGGCCGTCGACCTCTCGACGACCAGCGTCACCTACTACTTCAAGCGCAAGGACGACCTTGCGGCCGCCTGCATCACCCGCGGGATCGACACCCTGCACGACCTGGCCGACCTCGCCGTTCGCGCGGCCACGCCGCAGGAGCGGCTGCACGGCTTCCTCACCCGCTACCTCGACACCCTGCGCCAGATCGCCATCGGCGCGCATCCGCCGCTGCCGATCATCACCGAATTGCGGGCGCTGTCCTCGCCCCGCCGGGAGGAGGTGCAGCAGGCCTACGGCCGCCTGTTCCGCAAGGCGCGGCAGATCTTCGACCATCCCGACCTGATGTGGATGTCGCGCGGCCGGCGCACGGCGCGCACGCGCATGATCCTGGAGCACGTGTTCTGGGGCGGCGCCTGGCTCTCTAAGTTCGACCCCGAGGACTATCCGCGGATCCGCGACCGGATGATGGACATCCTGGTCAACGGCGTCGCGGTCGAGGGCGCGACCTGGACCCCGGCGCCCATCACCATGGACAAGCTGGTGGCGGGAACCGGCTCGGAGCGGGCGCGCGAGACGTTCCTGCTGGCCGCCACGCGCCTCATCAACCGGCGCGGCTACCGCGGCGCCTCGGTCGACAAGATCTCGGCCGAGCTCAACGTCACCAAGGGCAGCTTCTACCACCACAACGACGCCAAGGACGACCTCGTGGTCGACTGCTTCGAGCGCAGCTTCGAGGTCATGCGGCGCGCCCAGCGCCTGGCGATGGAGCTGCCGGGCGACCAGTGGGACAAGATCTCGGCCTGCGCCGCGGCGCTCGCCGAGTTCCAGCTCTCCGACTATGGGCCGCTGCTGCGCACCAACGCCCTGACGGCCCTGCCCGAGCAGATGCGCAAGGTGATGCTGGACCACTCCAACCGCGTCTCGGACCGGTTCGGCTCGATGTTCGCCGACGGGATCGCCGAAGGTTCGATCCGCCCGGTGGACCCGTTCATCGCCTCGCAGATGCTGACGGCGACGCTGAACGCCTGCGCCGACATGGGCTATTCGGTGATCGATGTGCGGCCCAAGGCGGTCGCCTCGGTGTTCGTGCGCCCGCTGCTGATGGGCGTCTTCGAGAAGTAACGTGGACTTTCCCTCCCCTTCATGGGGAGGGACAGGCGGCGCAGCCGCCAGGGTGGGGAAACCCGGCCTGGAACCCGGCGTGACGCCGGAGGATTCGAATTCCCCACCCGTCGACCCCGGACAAGGTCCGAGGTCGCCACCCTCCCCATGAAGGGGAGGGAAAGATCAGCCGACCGTCAGGACCACCTTGCCGACATGGGCGCCGCCTTCCAGGTAGGCGTGGGCGGCGGCGGCCTCTTCGAGCGGGAAGGTGCGGTCGACCTTGGCCTTGACCTTGCCGGCGGCGACCCACGGCCAGACCACCCGCTCGACCTCGGCGGCCAGGCGCGCCTTCTCGTCGGCGTCGCGGGGGCGGAGCGTCGAACCCGTCACCACCGCGCGCTTCTGCATCAGGCGGAAGATCGGCAGGGCGACCTCGCCGCCGCCCTGGGCGGCGATGTAGACGATGCGGCCGCCGGTCTTGAGCGCATCGAGGTCCTTGGCGAAGTAGTCGCCGCCGACCATGTCGAGCGCCACGTCCACGCCGCCCTCGCGCTTGGCGACCTCGGCGAAGTCCTCGGCGGTGGCGTCGACGGCCACGTCGGCGCCCAAGGCCAGCGCCGCCTTCGCCTTGTCGGCGCCGCGGGCGGTGGCGATCACCTTGGCGCCGGCGGCCTTGGCCATCTGGATGGCGGTGACGCCGATGCCAGAGGTCGCGCCGTGGACCAGCAGGGTCTCGCCGGCCTTCAGCGCGCCGTGCTCGAAGACGTTGGCGTAGACGGTGAAGACCGTCTCGGGCAGGCCGGCCGCCTCCTCGAACGACAGGCCGTCGGGGATCGGCAGGGCGTGACGCGCGTCGCAGACCGCGTACTCGGCGTAGCCGCCGCCGCCCAGCAGGGCGCAGACCTTGTCGCCGGCCTTCCAGCGCCCGCCGTCGCGCGCCACCACGCCGGCGACCTCCAGGCCCAGGGTGTCGGGCGCGCCGGGCGGCGGCGGATACATGCCCATCCGCTGCACGATGTCGGGCCGGTTCACGCCGGCGGCGCGCACCTGGATGAGGATCTGGCCCGGGCCGGGCTGCGGCAGGGGAAGCCGCGCCGGGGTCAGGGCCGAGGCTGGCCCGCGGCCTCCCTCGACGGCGATCGCGGTCATGGTTTCGGCTTCCAGCGGGCTGGTCATGGCTCGATCCTGAAACTTGCCTTCGGCGGGACGGGAGGCTCAGATAATGCGCCGTTCGGGGGACGCAAAGGAGGGTTCGACGATGGATGAGCCTGCTGAAGTCCGGACAGGGCGCGGCCAGCGCCTGCTGGAGGCCACCCGCGAGGACCTCGAGCTCTACGGCGTGGCCGAGCTGGAGGAACGCCTGGAGATCCTGCAGGCCGAGGCCGCGCGCGTCACCGCCCAGATCGAGAAGAAGCGGTCCGGCCGGGCCGCCGCCGACGCGCTCTTCGCGCCGCGGGCCGGCTGACGCGCCCTGGCACGCCGGTTGCAGCCGAGGACGCAAGCCGCGGCGATTCGTTCAATTCGCGGAAACCAAGGTTGATGTAGGGTGGACGCGATGGCCGACCTCCAGACCTCCGATTGGCGCGACGACGTCATCCAGGACTTCGCGCGCTCCGAACTGTTCGAGCGAACCTTCCACGAGGGGATGGAGCTGGTCGAGGAGACCGCCACCTACCTCGACGGCGAGGGTCGCCAGGAATCCAAGCTGCTGTCGCGCAACGCCGCGCTCGCCTACGCCGCCGAGAGCATGCGCCTGACCACGCGCCTGATGCAGGTGGCCTCGTGGCTGCTGGTGCAGCGGGCCGTGCGCGAAGGCGACATGGCCCCGGCCTCCGCCTGCGAGGACCGCTACCGGCTGAACGGCGAGGCGGTTTCGCGCTCGGCCGAGACCGAGGCCGCCCAGAACGAGCTGCCCCGCGGCCTCATCCGCCTGGCCGACCGGGCCGAGCGCCTCTACGAGCGCGTGCGCCATCTCGACCGGCGCATGTACCTGGAAGGCGCGGAGGGCGGGCCGTCCAATCCGGTGCTGGGCCACCTGGACCGGCTGAAGACCGCCTTCGGCGGGTAGAGCCTTCCCGGATCAGGTGGAATCACCTGATCCGGACGAGAAGGCTCGATCTTCAAGCATATGGAGCCCGTCCGGGCGGGTGAACCGGTATCCACTTCACCCTGACGGGCTCTAGCAACCACGGAAAACACGAAAAACGCCGCGGAGGAGACTCCGCGGCGTTCGTGATTCTGGATCCCGGCCTTCGCCGGGATGAGACGGCTACTTGCGCGTGAAGGCGCCGAACTTGGCGTTGAAGCGCGACACGCGGCCTCCGCGGTCGAGCAGCTGGTGACCGCCGCCGGTCCACGCCGGGTGCGTCTTCGGGTCGATGTCCAGGTTCAGCGTGTCGCCTTCCTTGCCGTAGGTCGACCGCGTCTTGTAGGTGGTGCCGTCCGTCATCACCACGGTGATGAAGTGGTAGTCGGGGTGGATGTCTTGTTTCATCGAGCCGGCGCCTGACGTATCT
>NZ_WGNY01000002.1 GCF_016124325.1 Phenylobacterium sp. | reverse complement strand
GTCCCCACCCGATCCCATCCCGAACTCGGTCGTTAAGCTCCTCAGGGCCGATGGTACTTCGTCTTAAGGCGCGGGAGAGTAGGTCGTCGCCAGGTCTATCAAGCGGATCAGGATCCAGAACCCTTCAATTCACGATGCCGGATATCGGGCCTCGCCCGATCTACGGACTGACTTGCCGCGGGGTGGAGCAGCCCGGTAGCTCGTCAGGCTCATAACCTGAAGGTCACAGGTTCAAATCCTGTCCCCGCACCCAAGTCTTCCGTAGACAAGAAACGGCCTCCTTCGGGAGGCCTTTTTCTTGCGTGCTCGCCGTCAGCGGCGGGGCGGAGAGAGCGAGAGCGGCGCCGGCGTTTCGCGGCGCTGATCGTTCCAGCGGGGATCGCCCCATTCGCCCTGCGAGGCGCCGCTGCGGAACGTGGTGGTCACGGTTCCCGAGCCGAAGCTCTGGGTGGAGCGGTAGGTCCGGCCGTTCACGACGTCCGACCGTTCGCCCGGCCGGCCGCTCCCGGCCCAGGTGTCCTCGAGCTTCTGCCCGAAGCTGGCGCCGCCCTGCGTGAGGCGATGGGCGACGTCGGGGCTGGGCGGAGCCGACTGGACGGTGAGGGCGAGACAGGGGGCCGCGGCGATGGCGGTCAGGCCCGCCGTGATCGCGAAGAGACGCATGTTCATGCCGCACTCCCTTTTTCCGGCGTCGACTGTATGGGCCACGCCGGGCCCGTCAAGGTCAGGTGACCTGGGCGACGCGCAGCGAATTGGTGCCGCCCGAACGGCCGAAGGGCACGCCGGCGACCACCACGATCTCGTCGCGCCGTTTGGCGAAGCCGCTCTGCCGGGCCAGGGTCGCGGCCTGGGACACGGTTTCCGTCATGGTGTGGGAGCTCTCGGAGTTGAGCGCGTGGACGCCCCACACGAGCGCCAGGCGCCGGGCGATCTCCACGCTGGGCGTCACGCCGAGGATCGGGGTGTCGGGCCGCTCGCGGGCGATGCGGATGGCCGTGCGGCCCGAGAGCGAGAACGCGGCGATGGCCTTGGCGTCGATGGTGTCGGCCACCTGGCGGGCGGCGGCGCAGATGGCGTCGGCGGCCTCCCGCTCGGGCGTGGGCCGCATGGCCGCGCGCGCGGCGCGCAGGTCGTCGTCGTCCTCGGTGCGGGCGATGATCCGATCCATCATCCGCACGGTCTCGACCGGATATTTCCCCGTGGCGCTCTCGGCGGAGAGCATCACGGCGTCGGCGCCGTCGAACACGGCGGTGGCCACGTCGGACGCCTCCGCGCGAGTGGGCGCCGGGTTCTCGATCATGCTCTCCATCATCTGGGTGGCGACCACCACGGGACGGCCGTGCAGGTGAGCGGCGCGGATCAGCCGCTTCTGGATCAGCGGCACGTCCTCGGCCGGCATCTCCACCCCCAGGTCGCCGCGCGCCACCATGATCGCGTCGGACAGGCGCAGCACTTCGTCGATCGAGGTGAGGGCGCCGGGCTTTTCGATCTTGGAGAGGATGAAGGCCCGGTCGCCGACCAGTTCGCGCGCCTCGGCCACGTCCTCGGGCCGCTGCACGAACGACAGGCCGATCCAGTCGCAGCCGTGCTCGAGCGCGAAGGCCAGGTCTGAACGGTCCTTGGCGGTGAGCGCCGGGATCGGAAGCACCAGGCCCGGCAGGTTCACGCCCTTGTGGTCGCTGAGCCGGCCGCCCAGGACGACCCGGGTGTCCAGGAACTCGGGCGTCTGACGCGTGACCTCGAGGCGGATGCGCCCGTCGTCGAGCAGCAGCACCGAGCCCACCGAGGCGGCGGCCATGATCTCGGGATGCGGAAGCTGCACGCGCTGCCCGTCGCCCGGCCGCTCCTGCAGATCGAGGCGCAGCGATCGGCCCCATTGCAGGACGACGCCCCCGCCGGCGAAGCGGCCGACGCGCAGCTTGGGGCCCTGGAGGTCGGCCAGGATGCCGATGGGCCGCCCGGTGCGCCGCTCGGCGCGGCGGATGTGCTGGATGACTTCGGCGTGCTGCTCCTGGGCGCCGTGGCTGAAGTTGAGGCGGAACACGTCGGCGCCGGTCCGGAACAGCTCCTCCAGCCGCTCCGGGCTGGACGACGCGGGGCCGATGGTGGCGACGATCTTGACCCGCCGGCGGCGCCGGATCGCTTCAGCCACGCGGCTGTTCTCCTGTTGCCTCTGCCGAATCCTCGAAGGCGCAAACTGGCCCTACCCGCGGGCTCGGGCAAGCCGGAGCGGCGACCCGGGCGGGGCGGGGCGCCGGTTCGGGGGCCGCCGCGGCGGGCCTCCCCAGGGGTCATGGGCCCATCACCCCTGGGAATGGGGGCGATGTGGCGCGCATCGGTTAGGTTCCGCACTCCCGGGGGGGCGCGTCATGGCAGCCAGCACAGACTGGCGCGGAGGGACGCGATAGATGTTCAGGCACCAGGGCCTCTATGGGGGGTCGATCGTCGCCATATGCGCCGCGATCGCAGCGCCGGCGTGGGCGCAGCAGGACGACAGTGGCAACGCACTCGAAGAGGTGGTCGTTACCGCCCGTAAGCGCGAGGAGCGCCTGCGGGACATCCCGACGGCCGGCACGGCCTTCGGGCCGGAGCAGATCTCCCAGCTCGGGGGGCTCAGCAACACCCAGGAACTGCTCGCCAACATCCCGGCGGTCAATTTCGCCAACACCAGCAGCCCGGTGACCTCGGAAGTGTCGATCCGCGGCTCCGGCACCAGCCGCGCCACCTCGGCGGAGGCCGCGGTGGGCCTCTACCGCGACGGCGTCTACATCGGCGGCGGCCGGCTGGGCGGGCGCAGCTTCTCGAAGTCGGACTTCTTCGACGTGGGCGGGATCGAGGCGCTGCGGGGCGTCCAGGGCGCGCTCAACGGACGTAACGCCGTCGGCGGGGCGGTGAACGTGGTCTCGGCGCGGCCGACGAACAGCCGGACGGGCTTCGCCTCGGCCCAGGTGGCGAACAACAACCGCCGCGAGGCCCAGATCGTCGTCAACGAGCCCCTCGGCGAGAAGTGGGCCGTGCGGTTCGGCATCGACGAGATGAAGCAGTCGAAGGGCTTCTACTACAACCCGATCCTCGACCGGTACCACGACGCCCAGGAGACCGAGATCTACCGCGGCCAGATCGCCTATCACGACGGTCCGCTGTCGGTGAACCTGCTGGCCGAGCACGGCCGCGACATCCTGCCGGGCCTGATCTACCAGGTGAACATCGGCGCGAACGCGACCTACCCCATGGGGCTCTACCAGCAGAAATACGAGCTGCCGTGGAACACGCCGTCGTTCGGCAAGCAGCAGGTGAACTACCTCGAAGGCGTCATCGACTACGACTTCGGGTTCGCCACGCTCACCTCGACGACCGCGCTGCGCAAGCGCCGCTCGCTGTTCTCCTACGACCGCGACGCCAGCTCGCCGCAGTTCCAGGCCCAGATCATCGCCGCCGGCCTCGTGCGCCCCGGCGCCGCCCTGGGCGACCCCAACCTGGAGGGCCTGAGCTACGACAACGCGCGCGTCTTCTACAACGACACCCACCTGGTGGGCCGCAAGGTCGCGGGGTTCACCTGGCTGGCGGGCTTCGAGTACTTCGACCTCAACGACGACTATTCCAGTTCGCTGACCCGAACGCCGACGAGGGCCAACCCGTCGCGCGGCACCAAGGGGATCGAGCGGCAGGACTTCACCTCGTGGGCGGCCTACGCCTCGCTGGGCTACGACGTCACCGAGCAGCTGAACCTCACCGGCGAGGCGCGCTATACGCACGACGACAAGCACCTGAGCGCCGACCGGCTGGACTTCGGAACCGGGCTGCCTTCGGGCGTCGGCTTCAACGTCGACAGCGGCAAGAAGAGCAGCAACTTCTCGTACACGGCCTCGGCCAGCTACAAGATCTCGCAGTGGCTGGCCTACGCCAAGGTGGGCAGCGCCTACCGGGCGGGCGGGTTCAACACCGCGCTGGGCGATCCGCGCCAGCCGGTGGACATCCCGCAGTCCTTCGACAACGAGGTGGCGACCTCCTACGAGGTCGGGCTGAAGGGGAACATCACCCCGCAGATCTTCCTGACCACGGCGGCGTTCCGCACCCACGTGAAGGACCTGCTCGTCCAGTCGGACAACGGTTGCTTCAACGGCAATCCCGTCTGCCCGGTGCAGGCCACGCCCTTCGTGTTCAACAGCGGGGCGGCCAACACCTACGGCGTCGAAGCCGAGCTGAACTCGCGGTTCCGCGTGGCGGGCGGCACGCTGAGCGCCACCCTGGCCGGCGCGCGCCTGGGCGGCCACATCGTCTCGGGTCCCGACAAGGGCAAGGTGGTCCCGCAGCGGCCCAAGTGGACCGCCAACTTCGCGGTGAACTACCGCCATCGGCTGGCGGGCGACATGTTCGGGTTCTTCAACGTCAACGGCAACGGACGTTGGGGCGGCGTGCAGGAGATCGCCCAGACCCCGCACCTTTACGACTATCAGGTCGTCAACGTGCGGGCGGGGGTGACCAAGGGCGGCTGGGAGGCCGCGGTGTTCTCCAGCAACGTCGGCGACGAGGCCTATATCGTCTTCCAGGGGCCGACGACGCGGCGCTGGAACATGCCGCGGACCTACGGCGCGGAGCTGCGCTACCGCTGGTGACGGCAAGGCCCCGGACCGGTCGCCGCGCGCCGCGGCGGCCGGTCCGGGCCTCCATCGGCCTGGCGTGGAGATTCCGTGCAGAGCCCGCGTCCATCCCGTGGGGCGGACGCGGATTAACGGAAATTGTGTTGGCGCGGCGCGCGGGGCAGGCCAGTTAGGGCGCGACGAGCCCGCCGGAGCCGCCTGACCCTTGATCGCCCTCGCCGCCGCCCTGGCCGTGGCCGTGCAGGCCCCGGAGCTTCCGCGCCTGCCGCCGATCCGGCGCGACCCGCAGATTACATTCCTCGACCGTTCAGGCGCGATCATCGGCGTGCGGGGCGGCCAGTTCGGCCCGCCGGTGGATGTGGCCAAGCTGCCGCCGCACGTGGCCGCCGCCGTCGTTTCGGTGGAGGACCGGCGGTTCTACGAGCACTCCGGCTTCGACGCGCGGGGCATCGCGCGGGCCATCGTCGACGGCATCGCCGCCGGCCGGCCGACGCAGGGCGCCTCGACCATCACCCAGCAGACGGCGCGACTCCTGTTCCTGACCCAGGAGCGGACCCTGGAGCGCAAGGCCACCGAGCTGGCCTATTCCATCCAGCTGGAGCAGACCTATTCCAAGGCCCAGATCCTGGGCATGTACCTGAGCCGCGCCAACTTCGGCTCGGGCGCCTACGGCCTGGAGGCCGCCGCGCGACGCTACTTCAACAAGCCGGCCGCGAAGCTCACGCTCAAGGAAGCGGCGATGCTGGCGGGCGTGCTGAAGTCGCCCACCCACTACAATCCCGTCACCGAACCGGAAGCGTGCGACGAGCGCGCCCGCGTGGTGCTCAACACCATGGTCGAGACCGGGTCGATCACGGCGGCCCAGCGCGACAAGGCCGCCGCCCAGAAGCCCAAGGTGTGGGCGACGTCGCCCACGGCGCCGGCGCAGTACTTCGTCGACTGGATCGATGGCCAGGTGCGCCAGATGGTCCCCAAGCCCACCGCCGACCTGACCGTGGAGACCACGCTGGACGGGCCCATGGAGCAGGCGGCCGGCGCCGCGGCCAAGGCCGTGGTGGACGCCCACAAGGCCCAGCTCACCGACCAGGCCGCCGTCGTGGCGGTGGACGGCGAGGGCCGCGTGCGGACGATGGTGGGCGGGACCGACTATGTGACGGCGCCCTACAACCGCGCGGTGCTGGCGCGGCGGCAGGCCGGCTCGGCCTGGAAGCCGTTCGTCTACCTCACCGCCCTGGAACAGGGGCTGACGCCCGACAGCCCGGTCGTGGACGAGCCCGTGACCATCAACGGCTGGTCGCCGCACAACTACGAGGACGGCGTCTACCTGGGCCCGATCAGCCTGCAGACGGCGATGATGAAGTCGATCAACACCGTGGCCGCGCGGCTCGCCGACGAGGTCGGGCGCGACGCCGTGGCCGAGACGGCCCATCGCGCGGGCATCCAGTCGACGATCAACACCGACCCGGCCATGGCGCTGGGCACCACCCTGGTCACGCCGCTCGAGATGACGGCGGCCTATGCGGCCTTCGCCAACGGCGGCGAGCGCGTGCAGCCCTATGGGATCGAGCGCATCCGCGTGGGTGGGCGGGTGATCTATCGCAAGACCCCGCCCAAGCCGGCGCCGGCGATCGGCAACCCGGCGCTCGGCGAGCTGCACCAGATGATGCGGGCCGTGATGACCGGCGGCACGGGCGTGCGGGCGGCGGTGAAGGGATACGACCTGGCCGGCAAGACGGGCACGACCTCGGACTACAAGGACGCCTGGTTCTGCGGCTACACGGGCGACTTCGCGAGCTGCGTCTGGATGGGCCGCGACGACGCCCGGCCGATGGTCCGCATCACCGGCTCGACCGCGCCGTCCGAGATGTGGAACCGCTTCATGAGCGTGGCGCTCAAGCGGGCGGGCGCCAGGCCGATCCCGCCGGGGCCGCCGGCGCCCGAGCCGCCGCCGACGGACGCGCCGGCCGTCGAACCGCCGCGGACCGAAGTCGCCCCGGAACCGGCCGCCGCGGAGCCGGCCGCCGCCAGGCCGGAATCGCCGCCGTTCTGATCGCCTCGCGCCGGGCGCTTCGCCTCTCTATGCTGGCGCGACCGGAATCGTCAGCGATGGAAAACCCCGATGGCGCGTGACCGCCTGAAGACCCTGAGCGCCATGATCGACCAGGGCGTCGTGCCGGTCTTCTACCACCCCGACCCCGAGGTCTGCGCGAAGGTGATCCAGGCCTGCGCGGACGGCGGCGCGAAGTGTGTGGAGTTCACCAACCGTGGCGACTTCGCCCTCGACGTCTTCGCCGAGGTGACGCGCCACTTCGCCAAGGCCGATCCGAGCGTGGTCATGGGCGTGGGTTCGGTCGTCGATGCGCCGACGGCGGCGCTCTACATCGCCAACGGGGCGAACTTCGTGGTGGGGCCGATGCTGAACCCCGAAGTGGCCCGGCTCTGCAACCGGCGCATGGTCCCCTACAGCCCGGGCTGCGGCACGGTGAGCGAGATCGGCCAGGCGCAGGAACTGGGCTGCGAGATCGTCAAGCTGTTCCCGGGCGGCGCGGTCGGCGGCCCCGATTTCGTGAAGAACCTGCTGGGGCCGATGCCCTGGAGCAAGGTGATGCCCACCGGCGGCGTCGACGCGACCGAGGCGTCGCTGCGCCCCTGGTTCGAGGCCGGCATCGTCGCGTGCGGGATCGGCTCGAACCTGATCTCCAAGGCGCTGCTGGAGGCCGGCGACTACGCCGGCATCGCCGCGCGCGTCCGCGACACCGTGGAGACCATCCGCAAGATCCGGGGCGGCTAGGGTCGCGCGCACCGGAGGTTCGGATCGCATGGCGCAGCAGCAGGATGGGCAGGCCGACGGCGAGGGCCGCGCGCGACGGGCGTTCCGCCGCCTGAGAGCGGGCCTCCGCTATCTCTATCACGGCCATACCCGCACGGCGGTGAGGTTCCGCCTGGGCGTGATCGTGGTGGACCTCGTCCTGATCGCCTTCTTCATCGCCGCGCCGCTGATCCGCGCCACGCCGTTCTTCTTCGCCCTGGACTATCTGCTGGCTGTGGTGCTGGCGACCGACCTGGCCGCCCGCGCGCTGGCGTGGCGGAGCTTCGCGAGCTGGATCAAGCGGCCGATCGTTTGGGTGGACGGCTTCGTGCTGCTGACCCTGCTGGCCCCGCACGTGCTGTTCAGCCTGGCGTTCCTGCGGGTCCTGCGCCTGTGGACCCTGTTCCACAGCGACTTCTTCTGGGAGACGGTCGGCCGCCGCTACGACGACACCCGGACCGAGGACGTGGTGCGGGCCGCCGCCACCCTGGTCACGTTCATCTTCATCGTGACGGGCTTCGTCTACACCAGCTTCGCGGGCCGCCACGTGGGCGTCGACGGCTATGTGGAGGCGCTCTACTTCACCGTCGCCACGCTCACCACCACCGGGTTCGGCGACATCGTCCTGCCCGGCACCTGGGGCAAGCTGATCTCGATCGTGACCATGATCTCCGGGATCACCCTGTTCGTGCGGCTGGCCCAGGCGCTGTTCCAGCCGCACAAGGTCTGGTTCACCTGTCCGTCGTGTGGGCTGATGCGACACGACCCCGACGCCGTCCACTGCAAGGCCTGCGGAACCTTGCTCAACATCCCCAATCCCGAATGAGGCGCGGAGGCATGCGCGGGCTCGTTTTCTCTGTGACGCTCCTCCTCGTCGGCGCGGCGACGGCGGGCGAGCCGGACATGAAGACGATCATGGCCACGTCCGTGAACCCGGGCGCGCTGGCCTTCTGGGCCGGCGGAAACGATCCGCCGGAGGATGAGACGCCCGCCCAGGCCGAGGCGCGGTGGGCGGCCGCGGTCAAGGGCGCCCAGACCCTCCAGGCGGAAGGGCGTCGCCTGGCCGCCGCGCCCTACACCCGCACCGGCCGCTGGAACGACGATGCGCGTCTGATGGTGGAGACCGGGGCCGAGGGCGAGGCCGCCGCGCGGGCGCGCGACGCCGAGAAAGCCTTTGAAATCGGCGGCCGGCTCTATGACGCGTGCAATGGCTGCCACAAGACCTACGTTCCGCGGCGGGAATAACCGCGCCCGCCTTCGCCGCGGCGCCGAGAAGGCGTTAGGGTAGGGTGGGGCTGCCGCCGACGGAGCGCGCCGATGATGGACATGAAGGTCGCCGCCGATCCGCGACACGGCGCGGGCGAGGCGGTCCGCTATCTCGAGGACCTGCTCGAGGACGTGATCCGCTATCTCGACGGCGAGGACGCCGCCGCGCTCGTCCGCCGCGCCCAGGGCGTCGCGCGCGAGGACGACGAGGAGGCGTTGGAAGCGCTGTTCTCGGCGCTGCGGCCGGACCAGGCGGTCTATCTGGCGCGGGCCTTCACCTGCGCGGCCATGATGAGCAACCTGGGCGAGGACGTCGCCGGCCGGTTGCGCGAGGTCGAGGCCGAAGCCGAGCGGACCGAAATCCCGCACACCCTGACCGAGGCGGCCGACCGGGTCGGCGCGCGGACGGCGGGCCGGCTTGTGCCGCGAATGGCGGTGGCGCCGGTGCTGACGGCCCATCCCACGGAAGTCCGTCGTCGCGCCGTCGTGGAGCGCGAGGCCGAGATCATGCGGCTGATGACGCTGCGGACCGGACCGCTGTCGGCGGCCGAGGAGAAGCGCATCCGCGAGGATCTGTTCCGCGAGGTGGCGCTGCTCTGGAAGGCGCGCATGCACCGGCCCGAGCGGATCAGCCCGGGCGACGAGATCCGCAACTCCCTGGCCATCGTCCGCCGCTCGATCCTGCCGGCGCTGTCCGAGGTCTACGACGGCTGGAGCGAACGCTTCGAGGCGGCGACGCCGCTGACCCTGGGCTCGTGGCTGGGCGGCGACCGCGACGGCCATCCCGGCGTGACCGGCGAGACCCTGAAGCTGGCGATGCGCTCGCAGGCGCGGCTGATCCTCAACCACTATTCCGACGAGGTGCGCCGCCTCTGGTTCGACATGGCGGTCAGCGCCGACCTGTCGCCCGCCAGTTCGGGGGTGGTCGCGCTGGCGGGCGCCTCGCCGGACCCGTCGATCCACCGCCAGGACGAGCCCTATCGCCAGGCGCTGCAGGAGATCTGGGAGCGGTTGTCGGCGACCGCCGACCAGATCGCGGGCGGGGCCTGGGGCGGCAAGTCCCCGCCGTACGGCCACGCCTCGGAGTTCGTCGCCGACCTGGAGACCATCCGCCAGTCGATCCGAAAGCACCTGGGCGAGCGGGTCGTAGGCGGCCGGCTGCGCACCCTGATCGCGGTGGCGCGGGCCTGCGGCTTCCACCTGCTGGCGATCGACCTGCGCCAGAACGCCGACGTCCACGAGCGGATGATCCACGAGCTCTATGTGCGGGCGAGCGTCAACATCGACTATCTGGGCTCGGACGAGACCGAGCGGGTGCGCGTGCTCTCCAAGGAGCTCTCCCACGACCGGCCGCTGCGCTCGCCGTTCCTGACCTATTCCGAAGAGACCATGCGCGAGCTCGGCACGCTGGACGCGGCGGCCGAGGTGGTTCGGCTCTACGGCGAGAAGGCCCTGGGCGCGTACATCATCTCGAAGACGGCCACCCTGTCCGACATCCTGGAGCCGCTGGTGCTGCTGAAGCAGGCCGGCCTGGTGAAGGGCGGCGACAAGGGGCGCAGCGCCGTGCGCATCACCCCGCTGCTGGAGACCATCGGCGACCTCGAGTTCGGGCCGGAGCTGATGCGCCAGTGGCTGGCGCTGCCGCTGCCGGCGGCGCTGTTCGGCGAGCCCGGCTGGCGTGAGGTGATGCTGGGCTATTCCGACTCCAACAAGGACGGCGGCTACGTGGCCTCGCGCCACAACGTCGCCAAGGCCGCGGCGGCCCTGTCGAGCGCGGCGCGCGTCGACGGCTTCGACCTGCAGTATTTCCACGGTCGCGGCGGCTCGGTGGGCCGGGGCGGCGGCCCGGCCGCCGAGGCGATCCTGGCCCAGCCGCCCGGCACGGTGAAGGGTCGCCTGCGCCTGACGGAACAGGGCGAGATGATCTCGCGCCGGTTCGGCGACCAGCCCACGGCGCGGCGCAATCTGGAGAGCCTGGCGGCCGCGGTGCTGATGGCGAGCGCCCGGCCGGACGACGCGCTCCCGGCCAATGGCGCCGGCGAGATGATGGAGGCGCTGTCCGAAGCCTCGTTCCACGCCTATCGCGAGCTGGTCTACGACACCCAGGGCTTCGAGGATTTCTTCTGGGGCGCCACGCCGATCGCCGAAATCGTGGGCCTGAATATCGGCAGCCGGCCGGCCTCCCGCACCGCCAGCCGCCGGATCGAGGACCTGCGGGCGATCCCCTGGGTGTTCAGCTGGTCGCAGGCGCGCTTCATGCTGCCGGCCTGGTTCGGCTTCGCCGGCGGGGCCGACCGCGCCGGGCTGACGGCGAAGGACCTGCGCGCGCTCAAGGACGATCAGGTCTTCGCGACCCTGATCTCCAACATGGAGGTGGCGCTGGCGCAGTCCGACATGGCGATCGCGGAGAAGTACGCCGCGCTGCATCCGGGCGGGGCGGCGATCTTCCAGCGGATCCGCGACAATCACGCCCGCGCCTGCGAGCTGGTGCTGGAGATCCGGGACGGGCGGCGCCTGCTCGACAACCACCCGCAGATGGCCGAGTCCGTGGCGCTGGCGGCCGAGGTGGTGGACCCGCTGAACCACCTGCAGGTGGAGCTGCTGGCGCGCCGCCGCGCCGGCGACGAGGACCCGCAGCTCAAGCTGGCCATCCAGCTCACCGTGGCCGGCATCGCTTCGGGCCTGCGCAATACCGGCTGAACGCCATATCAGCGCCGCGATGCTGGGCGAACGGGGCGGCATGCGCGTCCTGATCCTTGCCGCCCTGATCCTCGCCCCCGCCGCCGCGGCCCATGCCGACCCGAAGCAGGAGGCGCGCTCGGCCACCGCCGCATGCCTTTCGGCGGTGATCGACGGGGCGCCGGTGGGCGACGCCAACGGAGAGTTCGTGGTGATCCGCCGGGGCAAGGATCCCGACAGCTGCACCGTGCGCGCCGACGCGGGCGAGCCGGTGGTGGTCCGCGACGCCATGCTGACCGCCATCAAGGCGCGGCATGAGCTGTTCACCCCGGCCAGGACGAAGTGGGATCCGGGCGACGACGCCAGCCTCGAGACCTTCTGCAACCTGCCCGGCCGCCGGGCGCTCGCCGTGGTCGTCGACACCGCCAAGCCCGGCCATGCACCCGTGGCGATGGCCACCGTGTTCGAGACCGAGGCGCGGGACGCGCGCTGCGACAAGGACCTCGGCCTGCAGACGGCCGAGGCGACGCCGGCCGCCGAAGCGGTGAAGGCGGCGACCAGCGCGCCGCCGATCGAGGAGATCGCCGCCCCGCCGCCAAAGACGAAGAAGAAGGGCTGGCTGCCGAAACTGCCCAAGGTTTTCGGCCGCAAGGAATAGGCCCCGACGACACCCTTCGCGGGAAGACGAACGGCCTGCCGGGCCCCATGATGCGCGAAATCGTGAGGGGGAGTCGGCGACATGGACCGGTTGTTCGAGGGCGAATGGCGGCTGATCCGCGTCGAAAAGCGCGAGGGGATCGTCGAGGTCGCGCTTAACCGCCCCGAGGCGCGCAACGCCCTGAACGGCGAACTGATGGAGGAACTGACCGAGGCGGCGCGGCTCCTGCGGCTGCGCACCGACGTGCGGGCGGTGATCCTCTCAGGCGGCGAAGCCTATTTCTCGGCGGGCGCCGACCTCTCGGCCAGCGAGGCGCGGCGCGCCCAGCCCAGCCTGCTCGAAAGCCGCCGCGCGATCATGGCGGGGCCGGACCTCTGCCGCGCCTGGGAGGAGATCGAGGCGGTGACCATCGCCGCCATCGAGGGCTACTGCATCGGCGGCGGCGCGGCCCTGGTGCTGAGCTGCGATTTCCGGGTGATGGGCGAGGGCGCCTATCTGAGGCTGCCCGAGGTTCCCCTGGGCATGAACATGAGCTGGCGCAGCCTGCCGCGTATCGTGGCCCTGGCGGGGCCGTCGAGGGCCAAGCAGTTCGTGATGTTCGGCGAGGCGCTCGACGCCGCCCGCTGCCTGGACTGGGGCATTGCCGACGAGGCCGTCGCGAAGGGC
The DNA here is from genome assembly GCF_016124325.1 of Phenylobacterium sp. Taxonomy (GTDB): domain Bacteria; phylum Pseudomonadota; class Alphaproteobacteria; order Caulobacterales; family Caulobacteraceae; genus Phenylobacterium. Next base: position 78,221 of record NZ_WGNY01000002.1, on the reverse strand, counting down.
GGGGCGCTGGCCGCCGCCCGGCGCTGGGCCGACAAGGTCGCCGCCCTGCCGCCCATCCCGATCCGCATGACCAAGGAGGCGGTCAACGCCCTGAGCGCCGCGACCGCGCACGCCTCGATCTACATGGACCGCGACCAGTATCTCCTGGCCACCTCCAGCCAGGATTTCCGCGAGGGCGTCGCCGCCTTCCGCGAGAAGCGGCCGGGCAAGTTCACGGGCGCCTGAGCCTCAGGCCGCCGCGGCCCGTCGCCGCCGGGCTATCGCGCCTATGCCGCCGAAGCCGGCCAGGAGCAGCGCCCAGGTCCCGGGCTCGGGAACGGCCGTGTCGAAGCGGAAGTTGTCGGCGTAGACGCTGGACCCGCCCACGCCCTCGGAACCGAACACGACGTAGCGGATGCCCGCCGCCTGCACGGTCAGGGTCTTGAAGTCGGGCTCGGTGGGGCCGACCAGCAGCTCGGTGCGGCCGAGGGAGATGTCGTTGGCGTCGAACGCCTCGATGAACAGAAGGTCCTCGTCCCCGAACTCGACGCTGGGCCAGTCGCCGAGATCGACGCGGACACGACCCATCAGGGTGGCGAAGTCGGCCCGGATCGGCGCGAAGCTGAAGCCGTCGGGGTCGCTGGGGTTCTCGTAGTAGTCGCCGATCACCGTCCGCGTGCCGTTGGGTCCGTCGACTGGCGACAGCACGCCATTCACGCCGGTGGTGAAGGTGACGTCGGCCAGCACATATGCGGTCGTCGGCGCCGCGAGCGCTTCGAAATCGACCAGCGTCTCGGCGGCGCTGGCGGCGCCTGCCGAACCCGCCGCCAGCGCCAGCGCGCTGGCCGCAATCCAGGCGCGCTTGAGACATCCGCCCCGCCGGGCGGCCCTGCAAACTGTCATGATCCATCTCCCGAACCGGGCGCGGCCTTGATCCCGTCGGTCGCGCCCAACCTGCGCCCATGATGACCGCACGGCGCGCGTGCGGGAGGCGCGCCGGCCTGCGTCAGGTTGCGAGTTGTTGCCCGGTCCTCAGGCGTTGCGCGCCATGAGCCCGCCGTCAACGGGAATGGTGACCCCGGTTATGTAGGAGGCGGCCGGCAGGCAGAGGCTGAGCGTCATGTGGGCGACCTCCTCGGGCCGGCCGTAGCGGCGCAACGCCGTGCGGCGCCGGGCGAAGGTCTCCTTGTCGGCCTCCGGGATGGCCTGGGTCATGCCCGTGAGGATGGGCCCCGGGCAGATGCAGTTGACGGTGATCCCCTCGGGACCCAGCTCGACGGCGAGCGCGCGGGTCAGGCCCGTGACCCCGGCCTTGGCCGCTGAATAGGGGCTGTCGCGGCTGGTGGCGCCGAGCGCCTCGGTGGAGGCGATGTTGACGATGCGGGCCGCCTCGGACTGGCGCAGGTAGGGCAGGGCGGCGCGGATCGTGCGCTGGTGCGCGGTGAGCATGACGGCCAGCGCCCGCGTCCAGACTTCATCATAATTATCTGAATCTATAGGAGAAAATGCCGAGATGCCGGCATTGTTCACGACGATGTCCAGGCGGCCGAAATGCAGGGCGACAGTGTCGACCACCATGCGGATCGCTTCGGGGTCGGCGACGTCCATCGCCCAGGCCTCGGCGCTGAGGCCCTGTTCGCGCAGGGCGTCGGCCAGGGGCGCGACGGTCTCCAGCTTGAGGTCGGTGAGCGCCACGTGCGCGCCCTCCGCGGCGAACACCTGGGCGGTGGCGGCGCCCATGCCGGAGCCGGCCCCGGTGATCAGCATGACGGAGCCCGCGACGGAACGGTGGGTCATAGCGAAAGGCCTCCATCGACGATCAGGGTCTGGCCGACCACATAGCCGGCGAGGGGCGAGGCCAGCAGCAGGGCCGCGCCGGCCATATCCCGCGGCGTGCCCATGCGGCCCAGCGGGATCGAGCGCAGCGCGCCCTCCAGGCGGGCGGGGTTCTCGGTGGTGACCTTGGTGAGCTTGGTGTCCACGAGGCCCGGCGCGAGGCCCACGACGCGGATGCCGTCGTGCGCCCAGGCCTCGCCCAGCGTCTTGGTCAGGCTGACGGCGCCGGCCTTGGAGGCGGCGTAGGCGGGATTGCCGCGGTTGGACGTGAAGCCCGAGACCGAGCTGACGATGATGATCACGCCGCGCCGGGCGGCCAGCGTGTCGTGGAACTTGCGGGCGCAGTCCATCAGGCTGTCGAGGTTGACGGCCATCACCCGGTTCCAGGCCTCGGGCCGGAACTCGGCGCGCTTGTAGGCCACCGTGCCCTGGCAGAGGACCAGGACGTCCAGAGGCTCCAGCGCCGGCGCCGCGTCGATCTCGGCGCGCACGCCCACGTCGACCTTGGCGTAGACGAGGCCCTCCAGGTCCGAGCCTTCGTCGGCGGAATAGTCGGAGGCGTTGGCCCGCGTGCCCCAGACGTGGACGGTGGCGCCGCGCTCGCGGAAGCCGTGGGCGACGCCGTTGCCGATGCCGCTGGAGCCGCCGACGACCAGGACGGTCTTGCCGGAGAAATCGAGAGGATCGTCCATGCGTTCAGCGCCCCTGGAACACCGGCGCGCGCTTCTCGAGGAAGCTGGCGACGCCTTCCTTGTGGTCTTCCGTCTGCATGAGCAGGCGGATCTTCTCGATCGCCCAGGCGCCGATCTCGCGCGGGTCGCCGTAGGCGAAACGGGACAGGCCGGCCTTCAGATGCCGCACGGCCAGCGGTGGGTTGGCGGCGATGCGGCCCGCCAGGTCGCGGGCCCGCATCATCAGCTCGGCGTGAGGCGAGACCTGGCTGACCAGGCCGATCCGCAGCGCTTCCGCCGCATCGAGGATGTCGCCGGTGAAGAGCAGTTCGGCCGCCTTCTCGGGCCCGACGATCGCCGGGAGCCGATAGAAGCCGCCCACGTCGCAGACGAGCCCGCGCTTGACGAACAGTTCGCCGAACTTCGCCTTCTCCGACGCGATGCGGATGTCGGCGAACAGCGCCAACTCCATGCCCCAGCCCACCGCCGCGCCGTTGACGGCGGCGATCACGGGCTTGTCGCATTCCAGCGCGGCGATGGCGGCGGGCGTGGCCTGGTAGGTGACCGGCGTGGGCGCGCGGCTGACCGGCTTGGGCCCAGCCATGATCTCGCCGACGTCGTCGCCGGAGCAGAACGCCGGGTCGGCGCCGGTGACGATCACGCAGCGGACGTCCGGATCGGACGCCGAGACCCGGAAGGCCGCCTCCAGCTCGTCATAGGCGCGATAGTTCAGCGCATTGCGCCGCTCGGGGCGGTTCAAGGTGATGGTGGCGACGTGGGCGTCGAGCGTGCAGTCCACATGCTCGAACCCGGCGCTCTTCTCGGTCAGCGAGACCATGGCGCTCCTCCCTTTGGGGCATGGTTCGCGCCGGGTGCCGGCAGGTCAACGGTGACGTCCCGTCAGGGCCGCCGCCGAAGGCGGGTCAGGCTCAGCGCGCGGGCTGGAACCCGGCGGCGGGCTGGAAGAGCTCGACCAGGTTGCCGGACGGGTCCTCGACCAGGACCTGCGATCCGCCGGGGCCGGAGATGATCTCGTTGCGGAACGTCACGCCCCGGCCGCGCAGGCGTTCGGCCTCGGCGGCGATGTCGCCGACGACGACCTGGAAGCGGGTCCAACCGCCCGGCTCGGGCTGGCGGCCGTCGGGCATGGGCCGCCCGGCCGAGCTGGCCTTGCCGCTGAGGAGCAAGCGCAGATGGCCCCGTTCGACCGACCCGAACGCCGGTGACGCCAGGATCACGCTGAAGCCGAAGTTGGCGACGTACCAGTCGACGGCCTCCTGCACGTCGTTGACCATGTAGCGGACGTTCACGGTGTCGAAGGCGTCGGGCATGGCGGTCTCCTTGACGCTCAGGCGGAGGGAAGGGTGTCGCCCAGCAGGGCCAGCAGGTAGTCGACGCGGGTCGAGAGCTCGGCGGCGGCCTGCCGGAACAGCGGCCAGGTGGCGTCGTCGGCCTCGCCGGTGGCCGGGTTGGCGATGCTCCAGTGGATCGCTTCCGGGTGGCCGGGGAACTCGGGACAGACCTCGCGGACCCGGTCGCACAGGCTCACCACCCGATCGAAGGTCTCGCCGGCGAAGTCGTCCAGCGAGCGCGGGACATGGCCGTCGAGGTCGAGGCCGAAGTCCTCCCGCATGACCCGCGCGGCGTTGGGATGCAGCGGCCGGGGATGGCTGCCGGCGCTGTACGCCGCCACGGCGCCGCCGGATCTGGCCCTGGCCAGCGCCGCGGCCATCGGCGAACGCGCGCTGGCGCCCGTGCAGAGGAACAGCACCTTCCGGGCGCCGGCCAGGGGTTCGCCTCGCCGGGGAGGCGCGAGGCGAAGGCCGGGATGCAGCGCGCCGCCGGTGGCCGACAGCAGGCCGCCAAAACGCGGGAGATCCAGGCCGTAGTAGGTATCGCGCCGGTCGGCCGAGCTGCGGTGCGCCGACACCAGGCGGCCGTCGCGCAGCTTGCCCAAGTGGTACGAGACCAGGTTCTGGGGTTCGCCGACCAGATCGGTCAGTTCGTGGACCATGCGGTCGCTGCGGGCCAGTTCGCCCAGCAGGCGCCAGCGCACCGGATGGCCGGCCAACCGGAGGAATTCGGGCGGCGTCATCTCGGGATGAGGCGGTTGGGCGTCCATGGCGACCGATTTTATATCAAGCAGGATTGATATATCAATCGATCTTGATGTGATGGCGCTGGGTCGCGCCTGCCGCACCGTCAGCCTTGCCAGCCCGGCGCCCGGCGACGAAGCATGGCGGGCAAACGATCGTTGGGGGAGGCGCGCATGCCGGAGTTCCGCACCATCGACGCCGGCAAGGCGCGGCTCCGGGTGGCCGTGGAAGGCGAGGGACCGCTGGTCCTGATGGTCCACGGCTTTCCGGAGAGCTGGTATTCGTGGCGCCACCAGATCGGGCCGATCGCCCAGGCCGGCTTCACGGCCGCGGCCATCGACGTGCGCGGCTACGGCGGCTCCGACAAGCCGAAGGCCGTCGCCGACTATTCCATGGAGCAGCTGACCGGCGACGTGGCCGGCGTGGCGAAGGCGCTGCAGCCCGGCGCGCCCGCGATCCTCATCGGCCACGACTGGGGCGCGCCCATCGTCTGGAACACGGCGCTGTCGCGGCCCGAGGCCATCCGCGCCGTGGCCGGGCTGTCGGTGCCGTTCAGCGGCGTGCCGGGCCGGCCCTTCACCGAGATCTTCAAGGAGGCCTTCACCGACAAGGGCCACTTCTTCTACCAGGCCTGGTTCCAGGAGGTGGGGCCGCCGGAGGCCGAGGCGGAAAAGGACGTCCGGGACTTCCTGCGCAAGTTCTACTTCGGCATCGCCGGCGAGGCGCCTGACGGCAGCTGGCCGGTCAAGAAGCACGGCGCCTCGATGCTGGAGGGTATGAAGGATCCCGGCGTGTTCCCCGCCTGGCTGACGGCGGCGGACCTCGACTACTACGTGGGCGAGTTCGAGCGGTCGGGCTTCTTCGGCCCCATCAGCCGCTACCGCAACCACGAGCGCGACTTCGCGTGGCTGCAGGCGTTCAAGGGCCGCAAGCTGGAGATGCCGACGCTGCTGATCGGCGGCGACCGCGACCCCGCGTTCAACGGCTTCGGCCGCATTCCCGACCCCGCGGCGATGATGCGCCAGCACGTCACCGACCTGCGCGCCGTCCACATCCTGCCCGGCTGCGGGCACTGGACCCAACAGGAGCGGCCGGCCGAGACGACCGGCTTCCTGCTCGACTGGCTGAAAGGGCTCTGACGATGGCCGATCTTGAACTGCGCCAGGAGGGCGAGGTGGTCTGGGCCACCATGAACCGGCCCGAGAGGCTGAACGCCCTGAGCCGTGGCCTCGTCACGGCGCTGCGGGAGTTCTTCGTCGATCTCTACTGGCGGCGCGACGTGCGGGTGGTGGTGCTGCAGGGCGCCGGCGACGCCTTCTGCGCGGGGCTCGACCTGAAGGAGCGCGGCGACAACTCCAGTCAGCGCTCGATCGGCGCCGGCCTGACCCGCCAGCGCGAGATCAGCGAGATCGTCATCGCCATGCGCCGTTGCCCCCAGCCGATCATCGCGTGCGTCGACGGCCCTGCGGCGGGCGGCGGCTTCGCCCTGGCCCTGGCCTCCGACGTGCGGATCGCGACGCCCAGGATGCGGATGAACGCCGCCTTCATCCGCATCGGGCTGTCGGCCTGCGACATCGGGGTGAGCTACTTCCTGCCCCGGATGGTGGGCTCGTCCGTGGCCGCCGAATACATGCTGACCGGCCGCTTCATCGACGCCGAGCGGGCCTACCAGCTGGGGCTGGTCAGCCGCATCGTCGAGAAGGACCAGCTCGCCGCCGAGGCCAACGCCTTCGCCGAGGACATGCTGCACGCCACCCCGCTGGGCCTGAGGCTCACCAAGGAGGCGCTGAACCACGCCATCGACGCCCAGGGGCTGGAGGCCGCCATCGCCATGGAGGACCGCAACCAGATCCTGGCCAGCTCGGACGGCGACTTCCAGGAGGGCGTCCGCGCGTTCCTGGAGAAGCGCCGGCCAGTCTACGAGCGGCGGGAGGGGTAGGCGTGCCACCTATCCGTCGTGGCCGGGCTTGTCCCGGCCAGCCAGACGCGCTGACTTGGCTGGCGGCTCGCCGTGGCGAGGGCCGTGGAGCAACCCGGCGCTCCGGCGTTTCTGGGTGGCCGGGACAAGCCCGGCCATGACGCCGCGCTGATGAAGGGGAAGACGTCGATGATCGAACTCTGGCACTGCCCCGACGCCCGTTCCTTCCGTCCGCTCTGGGCGCTGGAGGAGCTGGGCCTTTCCTACGAGCTTCACCTGCTGAAGTTCCCGCCGCGGGTGCGCGAGCCGGGCTATCTGGAGGTCAATCCGCTCGGGACCATCCCGGCCATGAAGGACGGCGACACCTTCATGAGCGAGAGCGCGGCCATCGTGCAGTACCTCGTCACCCGCTACGGCCCCTCCGACCTGGCCGTGCCGGTGGAGGACGCGGCCTACGGCGCCTGGCTGAACTGGCTGCACTTCGGCGAGGCCACCCTGACGTTCCCGCAGACCCTGGTGCTGCGCTACCGCCAGTTCGAGCCCGGCAAGGCCGAGGTGGTGGCCGACGACTACGCCCAGTGGTTCCTGAGCCGGCTGCGCCACGTCGATCGCGCCCTGGCCCATGGCGACTATCTCTGCGCCGGGCGATTCACGGCGGCTGATATTTCCGTGGGTTACGCGCTTCTCCTCGCGCGGCAGCTGAAACTGGACGCCAAGTTCTCGCCGGCCATCCAGGCCTATTGGGAACGGATCAGCGCGCGGCCGGCGTTCCTGGCGGCCAAGGCGGCCCAGGGGATGGACCTGGCCCAGGCCCTATCGTCCTGACCGCCCCGCCCGTACCCCCAAAAGGGGGATGATCGCCCCCGGCCCGCGTGATCGGATGCGGGACAGTTGCTTTCGGGGGATTTCATGAAGCGCAGTGTGTCGGCCCTTATCGCCGTGATGGTTCTTGGCACCGCGGGCGCCGCATCGGCGGCGACGCTCACGCCGGTGAGCTATGTCTTCGACCAGGCGACGGATTGCGGGACGTACTGCTACCACGACGCCGGCGCCTACACCCCGAGCGGATCGCCCGCGCCGTCGACCCCGGCCGGCGAACTCACGGATGGCGTCCTCGGCTACGCCGGCTGGGCCGTCGGCGGGGCGGCGCCCTGGGTCGGCTGGACGGACGCCCAGGTGAATATCGATTTCACCTTCGATGCGACCTACGCCTTCTCCAGCGTCTCGGTGGGGACGACGCAGGACACCGTCACCGACGTAGTGCTGCCGGACCTGCGGGTCTACTCTTCGCTGAACGGGCTGGACTGGACGCTGCGCGGGACGCTGCTGACGCCCCCCAGCTCGGCCAACAACAACTCGTCCACCTCGACGGCGGCCCACACCTTCCTGACCCTGGACAACCTGGCCTTCGCGGCGCCCTACGTGCGGCTGACCGTGAACAACCACCCCGGCTACGGCGCCTACTCGTTCCTCGACGAGGTGACCTTCGACGGCCAGGCGGTGGGCGGGGCGCCGGAGCCGGCCGCGTGGGCGCTGATGATCCTCGGGTTCGGCGTGGCGGGGGCCAGCCTCCGCCGCCGGTGGCGCGCCCTGGTCGCGGCCTAGCGCCGAAGCCGTCAGCCGGCGAGGGCTTCGGCGACGAGGTCCGGGTGGGACGCGTGCAGCAGCCGCCCCGCGTCGGGCCGGCGGATCAGGCGATGGCCCGGCAGGGCCTCGGCCCAGAGGCCGTCGGCGTCGCCGGGGCGGTACAGCACGTCCTGCTCACCCACCAGCCGCACCCAGGCCGAGCCGTCGGGCAGCCGCGGCGGCGTCCAGGATAGATAGGCCTTCTGCTCCTGGACGAATCCCCAGGTCGACCTGAGCGCCACCAGCCGGGCCGACTCCACATAGTCGTCGACGACGCTGCGGTCTTCGAGCAGGGCGGTGTCGGCGCGGCTCGAACTCAGGGATCGGCGCGTCAGGCGCTCCAGCGTCTCGCGGCTGAGGCGGCTGCCCAGGAAGCGCGCCAGGAAGTCGATCATGTGGGGCTGGCGGACGATCAGCCACTTGGCTCCGTTCATGAAGCCGTCCCAGCGATTGTCGATCGCGTAGGGCGTGAACGGATTGATCAGGACCGCGCGGTCGAGGCGCTCGGGATGGGCCAGCCCGAACCGGAGCGCCGCGTCCTCGCCGCCGCGGCAGGCGAGGCGCACGGTCTTCAGCCCGAAGGCCTCGATCACGGTCAGCATGTCGTCGGCCGCCGCGGCCCCGGCGTCGCGGCCCGCCGGAACGTCGGTGAGGCCGAAGCCCGGCCGCTCGATCGCGATGGGGCGCATGCCGCGGGCCTGAAGGGCGCGGACCAGCCGCCGGTCGAGCAGCGCCCCGGTGGCGGCGCTGTGGAGCAGGAAGGTCGGGAAGCCGCTCGCGGGCCCGAAGTCCGACAGGGCGATCCGGCCCGCGCCGCCGGGCCGGTTCACGAACCTGAGCGGCCGCAACGCGCCCCAGGAGGCGCCGAGCGCCAGGTTGCGGTTCACCGACACGCCCATCAGCACGGCGGCCTCGGTGGTCAGGCGGCTGAGGTCGGTGGCCGAGCGGAGGCCGAAGCGCGTGAAGAGGGCCGACAGCTCGTCCTTGATCGCGTGCTCGCTGATGCCCAGCGTCGCGGCCGCCTCGGCGCGGGTGAGGCCGAGCGCCAGCAGAACGGCCGCGCCGCCGGCCCGCTCGGTCAGGCCGAGCGCGTCGCGCAGGACCGGGGCCTGGGCGAGCTGGAGGTCGCCGCCGCCGACCGCGGCGTGCAGCAGGCGGACGAGATCGGTCTGGCGGTTCGCGCCGGCCTTGCGCAGGGCCAGCCGAAGGGCCTTGCGCGCGGTCTCGTAACCGGTTCCCGCCTGGCGCGCGCCCTGGATCAGGTCGCCGGCGCCAATGAGGGCGCGCACCACCCGCGACTCCAACGGCGTGAGCCGCCAGCTCGCCAGCGCCCGCTCGGCCAGGGCGCGGACCTCGAAGGGGCGGTAGGCCACCGCGACCGCCGGCCCGTCGGCAAGCGACGCCAGGATATCGCCCGGCAGGCTCCAGCCGCGCGCATCCTCGGCGCGGCCGAGAAGCAGGACCGTCGTGGTTCCGTCGCGCGCCGGCAGGGCCACGAGGCCCGGCGTGCGCGGGCCCCGGAGCCATTCGTCCGCCGCGTGCCGCACGTCGTCGGGCGCGAACCATTGCGTGAAGCGCTCGTCGCGGTCGCGAAGCGCGCCATCGGGGTCGAGAACCCCGAACGCCAGGGCCGCCGCCGGGACCGTGATGGGCGCGCCGCCGCGGCCGTGGTCGCCGGGATGGACGGCCTCGTTCAGCGACTGGAGGATCCGCTCCGCCTCGCCGCCGTCGTCCACGATGTCGAGCGCCGGTCGCAGCATTTGCGTCGGATAACATCGGCGGGCGAGGGACAGTTCAAGCGACATCCCCCCATGCGTGCATAGGGCGGGCCAGCGCGGTCCGCGGCCACCGCTGACGTTGGGGCGCCATTGCAGGCGCGCGTCTTTGGCCTAGGGTTCGCGTCGGATCAGCAGAGGGATGGAGGACAGATGCGCCCCGCCGACAGCCTGACGACCGGCCGCGGATCGGCGGGCGCCTAGATGGGCGAGATCATCCTCCACCACTACGACACCTCGCCCTTCTCGGAGAAGGTGCGGCTGATGCTGGGAATCAAGGGCCTCGCCTGGCGCTCGGTCATCCAGCCGGTGATCATGCCCAAGCCCGACCTCGTGGTGCTGACCGGCGGCTACCGGCGCATCCCGGTGATGCAGCTGGGCGCGGACATCTATTGCGACACCCAGGTGATCCTGGCCGAGCTGGAGCGCCGCTATCCCGATCCGCCGGTGGTGCGCGGCGCCGACTGGGCGGTGAACCTGTGGGCCGACCGGCTGTGGTTCCAGGCCAGCGTGGCGGTGATCTTCGGCGAGATCGGCGACCAGGTCCCCAAGGACTTCATCGCCGACCGCGAGAAGCTGTCGGGCCGGCCGTTCGACGTGGCCGCCATGAAGGCCGCCGCGCCCTTCATGCGGGCCCAGTGGCGGGCCTATGCCGCCTGGATCGAGAACGGGCTGGCGGGCGGAGATTTCCTTGGCGGATCAACGCCGTCACTCGCCGATGTCGCGTGCTGGATGAACGTATGGTGGACCGGCGCGGCGACGCCCGCGGCGGCCGAGGCCATGCTGGCGGGGCTGGACCGGGTGCAGGCCTGGCGCGAACGCCTGCGGGCCATCGGCCACGGCGCCCGCCGCGAGATGGAGCCGGCCGAGGCCCTGCGCGCCGCCACCCAGACCGAGCCTGCCGACGGGCTCGGCTGCGATCCGGACGACCCGTCGGGCCTGCATCGCGGCGATCCGGTCGTGGTCCAGGCCGACGACTACGGCCGCGATCCCGTGGAGGGCGTGCTGGTGACGCTCACCGGCGACCGGATCACCATCGCCCGCGAATGCGGCGAGCTCGACATGGTGCACGTGCATTTCCCCCGCGCCGGCTACGTGCTGGCGCGGCGCTAAAGGAGAACTCCGATGAACGACCGCGTGACGGTGGACCTGAAGGACGGCGTGGCCGACGTGCGGCTGGTGCGCGCCGACAAGATGAACGCCCTCGACAACGCCATGTTCGAGGCCCTGATCGAGACGGGCGAACGGCTGAAGGGCGAGGCGGCGGTGCGGGCCGTGGTGCTCTCGGGCGAGGGCCGCGCCTTCTGCGCCGGGCTCGACATGGGCAATTTCCAGCAGATGGCTTCCGGCCAGCGCGCGGGCGGGCAGGGCACGACGGGCGCGCTCGTCACCCGCAACCGCACCCCGGGCGGCTCGAACCGGGCGCAGCACGCGGTGATGGTCTGGCGCGAACTGCCCGTGCCGGTGATCGCGGCGGTTCACGGCGTGGCGTTCGGCGGGGGCTTCCAGCTCGCGCTGGGCCCCGACATGCGGTTCGTCACGCCCGACGCGAAGCTGGCGGTGCTGGAGATCAAGTGGGGGCTGGTGCCCGACATGGCGGGCATCGTGCTGATGCGCCAGCTGGTGCGCGACGACGTGGCGCGCGAGCTGACGTTCTCGGGCCGGATCTTCTCGGGCGAGGAGGCGCTGGCGATGGGGCTGGCCACGCGCGTCTGCGAGGACCCGCGGGCCGAGGCGCTGGCCTTCGCGAAGGAGATCGCCAGCAAGAACCCGCATGGAATCCGCGCGGGCAAGCGGCTGCTGAATCTGGCGGCCGAGGCCGATCAGCGGGAAATCCTGCTCGAGGAAAGCCGCGAGCAGACGGCGCTGATCGGCTCGCCGAACCAGGTGGAGGCCGTTCGGGCCAACCTGGAGAAGCGGGCGCCGAACTTCGCGGAGGCCGAGGCGGAAACCCCGGCGCCCAATCCGTTCGGCGCGGCTTAGGTCTTAGCGCTGGGCCAGCTTGATGCCGGCGGCGGCGGCCAGTTCCGGATCGCCGGTCTGGGCGACGGCCTCGGCCACGGTGGCCTTCATGCAGGCGGCCAGTTCTTCGTGCGGGAAGGTCGCATTGGTGGTCGCGTGCACGCAGACCTTCTTGGCGGCCTTGGCGATGTCGGCGTGCAGCTGCTCGGTCGACTTGCCGACGGTGCTGATGCGAACCGATTCGGCGCTGGCCGGGGCCGCGATGAGGGCCGCGACGGCGGCGGCGGTCAGAATGCGGATCATTTTGTGATCTCCGGGGAGGGGGTTTGAACAAACCCCTTTCCGGCGTTCCTCTCAGGCGCCGGCCGGGAACTCACGCCCCGTGCCATATCGCCCGTACGCCCACTGATTCCGCGATCTTTCCGTTGACGCAAGCGTAATCTTGTCGCGGTGCAACATGCTTGTTGCAGTGCGAAATGAACGATCAGTTACCGCTGATAACTTAGGCGTTCAGCCGCGGCCCACGAAAGGCATCTGCGTCGCCATCACGGTCAGGAACTGCACATTGGCCGAAAGCGGCAGGCCGGCCATGTAGAGCACCGCGTCGGCGACGGCCTGCACGTCCATCGTGGGTTCCGGGCGAATCGAGCCGTCGGCCTGGGGCACGCCGCGGGCGATGGCGCGGGTCATGTCGGTGGCGGCGTTGCCGATGTCGATCTGGCCACAGGCGATGTCGTAGGCGCGCCCGTCCAGCGAGGTCGAACGCGTCAGGCCGGTGATGGCGTGCTTGGTGGCCGTGTAGGCGATCGACAGCGGCCGCGGCGCGTGCGCCGAGATCGAGCCGTTGTTGATGATCCGCCCGCCGCGCGGGTCCTGGTCCTTCATCAGGCGGAACGCGGCGCGCGTGCAGAGGAAGGCGCCGGTGAGGTTCACGTCGACCACGCGCCGCCAGTGCTCGACCGAATGGTCCTCGATCGGAACGGGCGGCGCGCCGGTCCCGGCGTTGTTGAACAGCAGGTCGAGGCGGCCGAACCGGTCCTTCGCAGCCGCGAAGAGCGCGTCGACCGAGTCGGGGTCGGAGACGTCGGTGGGCTGCACGAGGCAGGGGGCGCCCTCGCCCAGGGCGGCGGTGGCGGCCAGCTCCTGTTCGCGGCGTCCGGCCAGCACCACCTTCCAGCCCGCCTGGAGTAGCGCGACGGACACAGCCCGGCCGATCCCGCTGCCGGCTCCGGTGACGATTGCGACCCCAGCCATTGAACTCTCCCTTGGGTGTCTTTAGCCCTCGTGCCGCCCGCCATACCAGAGCTACGAGGCGACATGCCCGATCTGCCCCCTCCGCCGCCGCCCGCCGTCGAAGCGGTCGTCGTCCATCCGCCGCGCCTCGCGCCCCTGGGCGGGGAGGCGGTGTTCAGCGCGGTGCGGATCGAGCCGGAGACCCTCCAGACCACGGTTCGCCTGGATGATGCGCTGAAGAGCGCGCCGGGCGTGTCCCTGTTCCGCCGCACGGGCAGCGAGGCGGCCAATCCCACGACCCAGGGCGTCTCGCTGCGCGCGATCGCCCCCTCGGGCGCGGGCCGGGCGCTGGTGACCCTCGACGGCGCGCCGCAGAACGATCCGTTCGGGGGCTGGGTGATCTGGAGCGCCCTGCCGCCGGAGGCGATCGGCTCGGCGACGGTGGTGCGCGGCGCAGGCGCCGGCCCCTACGGCGCGGGCGCGCTGACCGGCGTGATCGCGCTCGGCGAGAAGGACGCGCGCGCCGGGCTGATCGACGCCGATGTCTCGGCGGGCCAGCGCGACAGCTATCGCGGAGCGATCGCGGCGGGGCTTCCGGGCGTGCTGATCAGCGCGGCCGCCTCGCGCACCGACGGCTACTACGCCGTGCGCGGCGCCCAGCGCGGGGCCGCCGACGAGCGCCTGCGGATGGACGACGCCACCGCCGCGGTGCGCCTCCAGCACGAGCTGGGACCCGTCCAGGCGGCGGTGCGGCTTTCGGCCTATCAGGTGAACCAGCAGGCCGGGATCGTGGGCGCGCGCTCGAACGCGCGCGGCGCCTCGGCGACGCTCACCCTGGCCCGGCCGGCCCGCGAGGGCGTGGGCGGCTGGCGCCTCCAGGGCTGGGTGCGCACCAGCAATCTTGAGAACAGCTCGGCCGCGGTGGCGGCGGGGCGGACCGGGACGACGCCGGCCAACGACCAGTACGACACGCCGGCCACGGGCTATGGCCTGAACGCCGCGCTGCAGGGCGGCCAGGGCGCATTCTCCTGGGAGGTCGGCGGCGACGCCCGCCTGACCGACGGAACCGAGCACGAGCGCTACCGGCTGATCGGCGGCGCCTTCACCCGCGAGCGCGAGGCGGGCGGCAAGACCCTGGTGGCCGGCGTCTACGCCGAGGCGGCCTACGACGAGGGGCCGTGGATCGTCACCGGCGGCGTGCGCCTGGACCGCAGCCGGGCCTACGACGCCGTGCGGCGCGAATGGGACACCACCACCGGAACGCTGCTGCTGGACCAAGGGGCGGCCAACCGCAGCGACACCACGCCCACGGGCCGGGTGGGCGTGCGCTATGCCGTGTCGGAAGCGCTCTACCTGCGCGCGGCGGCCTACGCCGGGTTCCGCGCGCCGACGCTGAACGAGCTGCACCGACCGTTCCGGGTGGGCAACGACATCACCGAGGCCAATCCCGACCTCAAGCCGGAAACGCTCCAGGGCGCCGAGCTGGGCCTTGGCGGAGAGGGGCCGGTCCGCTGGAGCGCCGACGTCTTCTACAACCGCCTGAAGGATCCGATCGCCAACGTCACCATCGGCGTCGGGCCGGGGACCTTCCCGACCGCGGGCTTCGTGCCGGCGGGCGGCACGCTGCGCCAGCGCCGGAACGCCGGCGAGATCAAGGCCTGGGGCGTCGAGGGCGAGGCGTCCGGCGAAGCGGGGGCGGCCGTCTCCTGGCGTGCGGCCATGGCCTACACCGACGCCGAGGTGCGCGGTGGAAGCGTGCTGCCGCAGCTCACCGGCCTGCGCCCGGCGCAGACGCCCAAGTGGACGGTCACGGGCGGACTGACCTTGCGTCCGGCCGACGCGCTGAGCCTTTCGGCCGACCTGCGCTACGAGAGCGCCCGGTTCGAGGACGACCTCAACAGCCGCCGGCTGTCGGCCGGGCTGCAATTCGACGCCCGCGCCGCCTGGCGCGTCACCGAGGCCGTCGAAGCCTATGTGGCGGCCGACAACCTCTTCGACGAGAAGCTGGAGGTGGGCGAGACCGGCGACGGGACCGAGAGCTTCGCCGCGCCCCGCACCTTCCGCGTGGGCTTCACCTACCGCCGATAGCGCGCGGGCCGCCCGTCGGGCGCCGTGCTATTCGCCACCTGATCGCCGGGGAGCCAGCGCACCGCCTTGAACTACCGCCACGCCTTCCACGCCGGGAACTTCGCCGACCTGGTGAAGCACGCCGCGCTCCTGCGCCTGCTGGCCGACCTGACCGCCGACGGCGGGCCGCTCATGGTCATCGACACCCATGCCGGGCGCGGGCTCTACGACCTGGCCGGGGCCGAGGCGCGCAAGTCCGGGGAAGCGGAGGCGGGGATCGCGCGGCTGATGGCGGCGGCGGACGCGCCGGCCGAGTTCGGCCCGCTCGTCGCGGCCGTGGCGGCGCTGAATCCGGGCGGGGCCGTGCGGCGCTATCCCGGCTCGCCGTGGCTGATCGCGGGCGCGCTGCGGCCCGGCGACCACTACCTGGCCTGCGAGCTGCGCGCCGAGGAGCACGCCGCCCTGTGCGAGGCGCTGAAGGGCAAGGCCGGCGTGCGCGCCGTGGCCGCCGACGGCTACGCCGCCGCGGTCGCCGAATGCCCGCGCCAGGGCCGGGTGTTCGTCCTGATCGATCCGCCGTTCGAGCAGCCCGACGACTATTCGCGCATCGTCGAGACGCTGGCGGGCCTTCGGCGGCGCAACCCCGCCGTCCAGGCCCTGGTTTGGCTGCCGCTCAAGGACCTGGAGACCTTCGACGCGTTCCTGCGGGACCTGGAGGACGAGGTCGGCGGTCCGCTGCTGGTGGCCGAGGCGCGGGTGCGGCCGCTGGACAACCCGATGAAGATGAACGGCTGCGCCCTGGTCATGGTCGGCGGCCCCGACCTGTCGGGCCCGCTTGCCGCGATCTGCGGCTGGGTCGCGCAAGCCTTAGGCGCCGGGGGCGGGGCGCGGGTCTACGGCCTCCCGCCACAATAATTTCGCAACTGCGAAGGATGGCGGGGTGTTATGCTGCGACGCACAATGTGGCGCAGGAGCTCTTCCATGGCCTTCTTCGAACCCCCCGAAATGCCCAAGACCCCCGTGAGCCCTCAGCTCCTCGTCGGCGTGGCGTCGCCGCTCTGGAGCTATTTCGGAGCCGCCGCCGCCGGCGGGGTCGCCTTCTGGTGGATGACGCGCTGGACCCGGCCGGTGAACCTGGAAGCGCTGCTCGGCGCCGCCGTCACGGCGACGCCCGAAGCGCGGGTCGAGCCCGAGCCGGTCGTCGTCGAGGTCGCCGAGATGGTGGCGCTGTCGATCGAGGAGCCGGTGGCGGAGCCGGTCGTCGAGGCCGCGCCCGAGCCCGTGGTCGACGAACCGGCCCCGGTGCTGGAAGCGGCGGCGGAAGCCGTGGCCGAACCGGTCCTGGACGAGGCGGCCGCCGAGGAGATCATCGAGGCCCCCCGCGGGCTGCCGACGGCATCGGAGCCGGAACCCGAGGTCGCCGCGGCCCCCGAGCCGCCCGTCGAGGCCGCGGCCGAGGCCGAGCCCGAATCGGCCGCCGCGCCCGCGCCGAAGCCCCGCAGCCGCAAGGCCGCGCCCGGCGCCGACAAAGCCTGACGTGGCGCGCCCGCGCGCGGGCGGCTAACTACGCTCCGTGCTCAAGCGGGGCTTCGACATCATCGTGGCGCTCGCCGGCCTGCTGATCGGCTGGCCGGTGCTGCTCGCGCTCGGTCTGGCCGTGCGCCTCGATTCCCCCGGGCCGGCGCTGCACTGGTCGCGGCGGGTGGGGCAGGGCAACCGCCTCTTCCGGATGCCGAAGTTCCGGACCATGCGCACCGACACGCCCGACGTGGCCACCCACCTGCTGGAGGATCCCGGCCGCTGGATCACGCCGCTGGGCCGGTTCCTGCGCCGCACCAGCCTCGACGAGCTGCCCCAGCTCTGGAGCGTTCTGGTGGGCGACATGAGCCTGGTCGGGCCGCGGCCGGCCCTGTTCAACCAGGACGACCTCGTGGCCCTGCGCACCGCCGCCGGCGTCGAGCGCCTGCGCCCGGGCGTCACCGGATGGGCCCAGGTCAACGGGCGGGACGAACTGCCGATTCCCGAAAAGGTGAAGCTGGACGCCGAATATCTGGCGCGCCGTTCGTTCCTGTTCGACCTGCGCATCATCCTGGCGACGGCGCGGGCGGCGCTCACGGGGCGCGGGGTCAGTCACTAGAGCCATCCCCGGTCAGGGGGGATCACCTGATCCGGGCGGGAAGCCCCGATCTTCAATCCTGTGGAGCCCGCCCGGACGGGTGAACCGGCATCCGCTTCATCCTGACGGCTCCAGCGAGGCGTTGACGCGGGCGCGCTCGGCCTTGCAATGTCCACCGGCACAGTGGGGATCAGGAAGGCGGAGCCGATGGCGTCGACGACGAGCAGGGGGGCCAGGCTGGCGATCGCGGCGGCGATCGGCGCGGTCATCGGAGGCGCGGCTGTGGCCGGCGTGGCGCTGGCCCACGACGATCCGATGCCCAAGAATCCGAGCCCGGCGACCCGGGCGGCCTATGTCCGCCACGAAAACTTCGAGAAGCTGGGCAAGACCTTCAAGGGCCTGAACGACGAGCTCAGGAAGGGCTCGCCCGACGTGGCCGTCGTCAAGTCGAGCACCCAGACCATGCTGAGCCTGGCCAATTCGCTGCCCACGTGGTTCCCGCGCGGCAGCGGCGTGGAGGCCCGGCCGATGAGCGAGGCCAAGGCCGACATCTGGACCGACGCGGCGGGCTTCACGGCGGCGGCCTCGGCCCTGCAGGTGCAGGTCTCCAAGCTGAACCAGGCCGCCGCCTCGGGCGACATCGCCGCCGTGAAGGCCCAGGTGCGGCCGACCGGCGGCGCCTGCAAGGGCTGCCACGACAAGTACCGCCAGGAGAAGAAGTCCTAGTGGCCGCCCCGGGCGGCGTGCGGGCCCGTCTCTGGGATGGGCCCGTCCGGCTGTTCCACTGGCTGCTGGTCGGCCTCGTCGCGTTCTGCTGGTGGTCGTCGGGCGACCACCTGAACTGGCATCGGTGGGCCGGCTATGCGGTGATCGGCCTGGTGCTGTTCCGAATCTACTGGGGGTTCGCCGGCGGCGGCGCGGCCCGGTTCTCCAGCTTCGTGAAGGGGCCGCGGGCGACCCTGGCCTATCTGGCGACGCTGGGAAGCCGCGCGCGATCCGAAACCCCCGGCCACAATCCGCTGGGCGCGCTCAGCATCCTGGCGCTGCTGGCCACCCTGGTCGCCCAGGTGGTCACCGGCCTGTTCGCCATCGACATCGACGCCTTCGAGGGCGGCCCGCTCTCGGATCGGGTCAGTTTCGAGCTGGGCCGGCAGATCGCCGAATGGCACGAGCTCAGCTTCCGGGTGCTGCAGGCCCTCGTGGTGCTGCACCTGCTGGCGATCGTCTTCTACGCCGTCTGGAAGCGGACCGACCTGATCGGCGCGATGGTCACGGGCAAGCGCCGGTTCGCGGTCGATCCCGCGCTCGATCGCGCGCCGATGTGGCGCTTCGTCCTCGGCGCGGCGCTGGCGGCCGCGATCGCCTGGATCGCCTCGAAGGGTTTTAGATTCTAGCTACGCTCGGCCGCGTCGCGCAGCGAGTTCAGCCAGGCGTCTTCCCGCATCTTCTCGGCGGCGCGCAGCGCGGTCTCGGCGTCGCGGACGGCCGCGTCGTGCTTGCGCCATTCGGCGACCGCGCCTTCACGCGCGGACCGGGCGGCCTCCAGCGTGGGATAGCGGGCGAGGACCGCGCGGGTCGAGTAGTTCACGGGCGGCCCCACCGTCTCGCGGTCGGGGTAGAAGCCGGTGATCGAGTCGGCCGACTCGTTCTCGATGTGGAACACGTCGGCCCAGCCCGCGTGATGGCGCATCAGGGCCCAGGGTCGTTCGATCCGGTCGCTCACCGTTGTCTCCGTCGAGAGAGTCGTCGCTGGAACCTGCCTTTAGCGCGACCGGCGCCGCGGTCCAACGCCGCGATGGCGAATTCTCGCTTCCCTTCCGCCGCGCGAGCGTGAAAAAGCGGGCCCATTCTTTCGAATGTTTGGGATGGGCGTTTCCGTTTTGAGCAAGATCGTGATCGGCCGCCAATTCCGCGGCCCGCCGAATTCCGGCAACGGCGGCTATGTGTGCGGCGTGCTCGCCAAGGGGCTGGCCAAGAGCTTGGACGGGCCGGTGACCTCGATGCTCCGCGCGCCGCCGCCCCTCGACACCGACCTCAGCCTGGAGACCCGCGACGGCGTCACCGTGCTCTCAGGCGCCGACGGCGCCGTCATCGGCCAGGCCACGGCCGCCGGCCAGGACCTGCCCGAACCGCCGCCGTCGCCGGGCCTGGCGCCGGCGCGGGAGGCCGGGGCGCGATGCCTGGCGTTCGAGCAACAGGTCCATCCGCCGTGCTTCACCTGCAGCACGACGCGGGAGGAGGGCGACGGCCTGCGCGTGCTGCCGGGCCAGCTGGCCGGCGCCGAGCCCGGCGTGGTGGCCTGCGTCTGGACGCCGCACGCGGCCTTCGCCGAGGCCGACGGGTCGATTCCCTCCGAGATCGTCTGGGCCGCGCTGGACTGTCCCGGAATCTTCGCCTGGATCGAGAAGGAGGGCCGTCCCGGCGGCCTGCTGGGCACCATGACCGGCGAGATCACCGGCCCGGTCCGCACCGGCGAGGACTACGTCGTCCTGGCCTGGCCGATCGAGGCCAGCGGGCGGAAGAAGACTTCCGGCGTCGCGCTCTACGACGGCGAGGGCCGTGTCGTGGCCCGTGGCTTCCAGGTCTGGATCACCCTCAACCGGGCGCCGGCCCCGCCGGCCACCGTGGGCGCCGCTATAGCCTAGAGCCTTCCCGGATCAAGTGGGCCCACTTGATCCGGACGATAAGGCTCGATCTTCAAAAGTGTAGAGCCCGTCCGGGCGGGTGAACCGGTTCCCACTTCACCCTGACGGGCTCTGAACCTTGCGCGGCCGCCGCCGGGGCTCCAAAACCGGCGGCGGGAGGGCCTGACGGATGCGCGCAGCTTCGGTTTCGGACTATCGCGAGCTCGCGCGGCGGCGCCTGCCCAACATCTTCTTCGAATACATCGACGGCGGCTCCTACGCCGAGGTGACGCTGCGCCGGAACGTCGAGGACCTGGAGGCGATCGCCCTGCGCCAGCGGGTCATGCGCGACATGACCAAGATCAACATGAGCGTCGAGACGTTGGGCCAGACGCTGCAGATGCCGGTCGGCCTCGCGCCGGTGGGCATGGCCGGCATGTACGGGCGGCGCGGCGAGACCCAGGCCATCCGCGCGGCCAGCGCGGCCGGCGTGCCCTTCTGCCTGTCCACCGTGGGGGTCTGCTCGATCGAGGAGGTCGCGGCCACCGGCACGCCGCCGTGGTTCCAGCTCTACATGCTGAAGGACCGGGGCTACATGCGCGAGCTGCTGGCCCGGGCCAAGGCGGCGGGCTGCCCGGTGCTGGTGTTCACGGTCGACCTGCCGCTGCCGGGCTCGCGCTATCGCGACATCCGGTCGGGCTTCACGGGCGGAAGCCGCCTGCAGCAGGCGATGACCCAGCTCTGGGACGGGGTGACCCATCCGGCCTGGACCTGGGACGTGGGGATCAACGGCCGGCCGCATACCCTGGGCTCGGTCGCCGGGGCGGTGAAGGAGAGCCGGCGCGTCACCGACTTCCTGGCCTGGATCTCCCGAAACTTCGACCGCTCGGTCACCTGGAAGGAGCTCGACTGGGTGCGGGAGAGCTGGGACGGGCCGATCGTGGTCAAGGGCGTGCTCGATCCAGAGGATGCGAAGGCCGCGGCGAAGGCCGGCGCGCAGGGACTGGTGGTGTCGAACCACGGCGGCCGACAGCTCGACGGGGTGCGTTCGTCGATCTCGGCCCTGCCGCGGATCGCGGACGCCGTCGGGAATGACCTCGAGGTCTATATGGACGGCGGGGTCCGTTCGGGCCTCGACGTGCTGAAGGCGCTGGCGCTGGGCGCCAAGGCCTGTTTCGTGGGCCGCGCCTGGGCCTGGGCGCTGGGCGCCGGAGGCGAGTCGGCGGTCGCCAAGATGCTCGACGTCCTGCGGGCCGAACTGGCTGTCGCCATGATCCTGACGGGCTGCGCGGATGTGCGCGAGGCGGGCAAGACGCTTCTCGACGAGGCATAAATCGCCTTACGCGCGAGCTATGTTCGCATTTGCGAGAAGAATGTTGTGCAGCGCGAAACTTCCTGCTCCGATCCAAGTTCACCAGCCGTAATGCTGGAGGACGGTGATGACGGAATCGCGGTCGTTCGCCTACTCGCTCTGCCAGGACGAGGACGGCTGGCGCTGGTGCGTCTACGACGAGGATGGCGTGACGGTGGCCGACGGAGCCAACGGCTCCCGCGACGCCGCCCAGGCGGCGGTGGAACTGACGCTGCGACAGGCCGGGACCGGGCTGGCCGCCTGATTGCCCCGAGCGGCGGCGGCGCCTAACGTCCGCGCCGATGACCGCGTCCAAGAATCCGTTCCAGCGTATCTGGCTGTTCCTTCGCCGTTTCGAGGCCCGCGTCCTGGCGGGCATGGCCCTCGCCGCGGGGGCCCTGTGGGCGTTCCTCACCCTGGGCGGCGAGATGCTGGAGGGCGAGACCGGCGACGTCGACCGGCGCCTGATCCTGATGTTCCGCACCCCCGGCCACCCGGACGATCCCATCGGCAGCCGGGGGATCGAGGAGGCCGTGCGCGACGTGACCGCCCTGGGCGGGACGACCCTGGTGACGGTGGTGACGGTGGTGGCCGTGCTCGCCTTCGCCTTCCACCGGCGCTGGCGGCATGCCGCGGTGATGGCGGGCGCCGTGCTGGCGGCCTGGGCGTCCAGCAACTTCACCAAGGCCTTCTACCATCGGCCCCGGCCCGACCTCGTGCCGCACGAGGTCTATGTCTACTCGGGCAGCTTCCCGAGCGGGCATTCGACGCTGTCGGCGGCGACCTGGCTGACGCTGGCGATGCTGATCGCCAGTCTGGAGACCCGCCGTCGGACCAAGGCCCTGGTCTATGTCGTCGCCGGCGTGATCCTGGCCGGCGTGGGCGTGAGCCGGGTCTATCTGGGCGTCCACTGGCCGAGCGACGTGCTGGCCGGCTGGTGCCTGGGCTCGATGTGGGCCCTGGCCGGCTGGCTGGCCCTGCGCGCCGCGGGCGGCAAGGTCAGGGGCTAGCGGGAGACTCAGTCCGCAGGCGGCGAGTTCAACGACATCCGCTCATCCCAGCGAAGGCCGGGATCCAGATCTCGAACGCAGATGTGGATTGGACGGCCGCGGAGCTTCCAGAGCCCACATCGGACGCTTTCCATCTGGGTCCCGGCCCTCGCCGGGACGAACGGCATCGAGTGCAGACCCTAGCCGAACCCGCTCAGGTCGGGCCGCCGGCCGTTCCAGCCTGACACCTTCTCGAAGGCCGCGCCCAGGGCCACGACGCCCGCCTCGTCGCGAGGGCGGCCGATCACCTGAAAGCCCACGGGCAGGCCCTCCCGCGTGAGGCCGCAAGGGACGCTGATGGCCGGCAGGTCGAGGTAGTTGGCCGCCCGCGTGAGGCGGCTGAGCGGCGAGGTGGTCTCGTCGATCGCGTCCATCGGCGGGCCGGGGATCGGGCAGGTGGGCGAGATCATCGCGTGGAAGCCGCCCAGCCAGGCGTGGAACTCGGCCTGGTCGGCCGCGCGGCGCAGGTGCGCCTCGGCCAGGCGCTCGTCGCTCACCTCGCGGCCGGCTTCGAAGCGGCGGACGATCCAGGGGTCCATCACCTCGGCGTGCGCCTCGATCCGCTCGCGCCAGATCCGCCAGCCTTCGCCCGACATCAGCATGCCGTTGGGCGTGAACGACTGCTCCAGCGCCTGGGGCGGGCGGGCCGTCTCGACGCGGACCCCGGCGCCGGCCAGCCGCTCCAGCCCCTCGGCGTAGAGGCGGGCGACATCGGGATCGAGCGCGCCCAGTTCCTGGAGCGGCATGGCCGCCACGCGGCAGCCGGTCACGTCGGCGGACAGCGCCGCGCGCGCATCGAACGGCTCGCGTGTGGCCGACACGCCATCCGGCCCCGAGATCACCGCCAGGACGCGCGCCGCCGTGGCGACGTCCGGAGCCAGGGCGCCCACCGTGTCGAGCGAGGGGCTGAGCGGATGCACGCCCTTGAGGCTGACGAGGCCGCGGCCGGGCTTCAGACCCACCACCCCGCAGGTCGCCGCCGGGATGCGCACCGATCCGCCCGTGTCGCTGCCCAGGGCCGCGTCGCAGAGGCCGGCCGCCACGGCCACCGCCGAACCCGAGGACGAGCCGCCGGGCGCGCGATGGACCGCCGCGTCCCAGGGGTTCCAAGGCGCGCCGACCGCGCGGTTGGTGCCCCAGCCGCCATAGGCCAGCTCGACCGTCTGGGTCTTGCCGACGATGGCGCAGCCGGCCTGAAGCAGCCGGTCGACCACCACGGCGTTGTGGGCCGGCTTGGGATCGAGGGGCACGCGCGCGCCGCCGCCGGTGGGGACGCCCGCGATGTCGATCAGGTCCTTCACGGCCACCGTCGGGCCGTCGGCCGTCTCGCCGGCCAGCGGCGGATCGAACACCTGCACGAAGGCCTTGAGCCGGCCGTCGTAGCGGCGGATGCGTGTCAGGGCGTCCTGCGGAGTCATGGGGCGACAATCGCCGCGGAAAATGGGCTAGGGAAGGGCCGATGTCCGAGAACCTCTACGACCTGCTCGCCAGCCGCTTTCCGAAGGACCGCTCGCAGCCGTGCTTCCTGCTCGGCGACGGGACGGCGATCAGCTACGGCGACCTCGAAGCCGGCGCGGCCCACGTCGCCGGCCGCCTCGTCGCCGAGGGCGTCGCGCCCGGCGACCGCATCGCCCTCCAGGCCGAGAAGAGCCCCGAGGTCATCATGGTCTATCTGGGGGTGCTGAAGGCCGGGGCGGTCTTCCTGCCGCTCAATTCGGCCTACACCTCGGCCGAGGTGGATTACTTCCTGGGCGACGCCGAGCCCAAGGCCTTCGTGACCGATCCGCCCGCCTGGGTGGCCGAGGCCCGGCGCCATCCGCCGCTGGAGGCGACGGTCGCGCGGGCCGCCGACGACCTGGCCTCGCTGATCTACACCTCCGGCACGACGGGGCGCTCCAAGGGCGCGATGCTGAGCCACGGCAACCTGGCCAACAACGCCCTGGCCCTGCACCAGGCCTGGGGCTTCACGCCCGACGACGTGCTTCTGCACGCCCTGCCGGTGTTCCACGTCCACGGCCTGTTCGTGGCGCTGCACTGCGCGCTGCTGTCGGGCTGCCCGATGGTCTGGCTGCCCCGGTTCTCGGACGCCGAGGTGCTGGCGGGCCTGAAGCGCGCCACGGTGCTGATGGGCGTGCCAACCTTCTACACCCGCCTGCTGGCCAACCCGGGGTTCACCCGCGAGAGCGCGGCGAACGTGCGCCTGTTCATCTCGGGCTCGGCGCCCCTGCTGCCGTCGACCTTCGCCGAGTTCGAGGCGCGCACCGGCCAGCGCATCCTGGAGCGCTACGGCATGAGCGAGGCGGTGATCATCACCACCAACCCGCTGGACGGCGAACGGGTGGCGGGCTCGGTGGGCTATCCGCTGCCGGGCGTCGAGCTGCGGGTCGGCGGCGCCGCCCCCTCCGTCGGCTCCGCCGACACCTCCCCCGCAAGCGAGGGAGGAGCGACAGGCGTCATCGAGATCAAGGGGCCCAGCGTCTTCTCCGGCTACTGGCGGATGCCCGAGAAGACCGCCGAGGAGTTCACGAAGGACGGCTTCTTCATTACCGGCGATGTCGGCCGGCGCGACCCCGACGGCCGCGTCTGGATCTCGGGCCGGGCCAAGGACCTGATCATCTCGGGCGGCTACAACGTCTATCCCAAGGAGGTCGAGCTGGTGCTCGACGAACTGCCGGGCGTGACCGAGAGCGCGGTCATCGGCGTTCCGCACAAGGATTTCGGCGAGGGCGTGGTGGCGGTGGTCATGGGTGAGGGCGACGAGGCGGCCCTGATCGCCGAGGCCCGCCGCCAGCTCGCGGCCTACAAGGCGCCGAAGAAGATCGTCTTCGTCGACGCGCTGCCGAAGAACACCATGGGCAAGGTGCAGAAGAACCTGCTGCGCCAGCAGTTCGCCGCGCTCTTCGCGGACTAGTTCGGTTCAGCCGACGGCCCCGCCGGCCAGGCGCATCATCAGTTTCACCAGTTCGGCCTGCCGGGTCGCGCCGGTCTTTTCGAACACCCTGGCGAGTTGGAAGCGGGTGGTGTTCACGCTGACGCCGAAGCGGTCGGCGGCTTCGGGCAGCGTCAAGCCTTCGAACACGGCCGCCGCGAGCCGCGCCTCGGCCTGGGTCAGGCCGAAGAGGAGACGAAGTTCCTCCTCGGGCGCTCTGATCTCGCTGTCCAGGTCCGTGACCGAGACGAGGACGGGCGCGGCGGCGAAGTGGATCGGGCCGTCCTCCAGCGGCATCGGCGCCGTCCTGACCGCCAGCGGAAAGCCGCCCGTCGGACTCGGAACGCTCATCGTTCCCCCGCTTCGGGGCCCGGATCGGTGCGCTGCTTGCGCGAGAAGGACCGAGAGGCGGCGTGCGGCCTCGGCGTGACCCGCGGTGAGGCGTCCGTTCAGGACCATGAGGCCGCGGTCGCGGGCCAGGAGGCGTTCGGCGGCGTCGTTCGCGAAGACAACGGCGCCATCCGGGGCCGCCAGCAGCAGGGGATGGGGCGAGTGATGCAGCGTCTCGACGAGGTTCCGGGCGATCCCGATCGGCCCTGCGAGCCGCTGGCCGATCTCGTAGGCGCGGATCATGTGCGGCTGGAGCCGCGCGGCGAGCTCCAGGTCCGCCCGAGCGAAGGTGTCGCCCGTCCTTCGGCCGATGTTGACGGTGCTTGAAACGGTTCCGGCCACGCCGAGGTGGATGAAGAGCGCGCGCTCGACGTCCTGCGGGCGCATGAAGTCATTGTAGTATTCCGAGCGCAGGTAGTCCTCGCGCGGGAGGCAGTTGACCTCGGTGGTGACCGTCCGCGCGGGTAGGGCCGCGGGGCGCCGGTCCATGAAGACGTTGATCGCGCCGTAGTACTCGGCATAGGCGTCGACCCAGGCCGGGTCGGACCGGAAGAGAATCGCCTCCACGCTCTCGCCGGTCTGAAGGTCGATCCGGGTCAGGCAGCCGCGAAGGCCGCCGACGGCCTCGGACAGCGCGTCCATGACGCCAACCCACCGCTTCGGGTCGAGCGCGGCGGCGTAGATCTCGTCGATCAGGCGGGCTTCGTCGACCATCGCACCCCCATCATGCGAACGAACTACGTTGTGCCGCAGATTTCCAGGCCCGCATCATCCATTCGCATGGCGCCGGCCGCCGGGCTCCCGCGGCGAAATCCATCCGATCGCATGCCGCCCGGGCCCCTCGGCCCGGGATGACGCCGCGGGCGATGTGCGATAGCGCTTCCTTCGGCAAAAGAGGGAGGACGCCATGGACCTGCAGCTCAAGGGTAAGAACGCCGTCGTCACCGGGGCGACCCGCGGCATCGGGCGGGCCATCGCCGAGACCTTCGCCGACGAGGGCGCCAACGTCGCCATCTGCGCCCGCAACGCCGAGCAGGTGGCCGAGGCGGTGAAGGCGCTGGAGGCCAAGGGCGTCAAGGCGTTCGGCCAGGCCGTGGACATCGCCGACGGGCCCGCGCTCAAGGCGTTCGTCGCCAAGGCGGCCGAGGCGCTGGGCGGCGTGGACATCCTCGTTTCGAACGCCAGCGCTCTCGTCCAGGGCAACAGCGAGGCCGACTGGCAGGCGATGTTCGACATCGACATGCTGGGCGCGGTGCGCACCTTCGAGATCGCCGCGCCCTTCCTGGAGAAGGCGGCCGAGAAGACGGGCGACGCCGCCTTCCTCATCACCTCGTCGATTTCGGCGGCCGAGACCGATGCGCCCGGCTCGTACGGCGCGATGAAGGCGGCCCAGATCCACTTCGCCAAGGGCGTGGCGCGCGCCTGGGCGCCCAAGAAGGTGCGCTGCAACGTCGTCTCGCCGGGCACCGTGTTCTTCGAGGGCGGCGTATGGGGGAATGTCAAGGCGGGCGCGCCGGCCTTCTTCGAACAGATGATCAAGCGCAATCCGACCGGCCGCATGGCGACCCCCGAAGAGATCGCCGCGGCCACGGTGTTCCTGGCCAGCCCGCGCTCGGCCTTCACCACGGGGATCAACATGGTGGTCGACGGGGCGATCTCGCGCCGCGCCAACTTCTGATGGGGGCGCTCAGCGGCCTGCGGGTGCTGGACTGCACCCACGTGATCGCCGGCGCCTATTGCTCCCTGATCCTGGCGGACCTGGGCGCCGACGTGATCAAGATCGAGCCGCCCGCCGGAGAATCCACGCGCGGCATGCGCGGCGCCGGCGGCGGGTTCCGGGCCTTCGACTACGTCAACCGCAACAAGCGGACCATCGCGCTCGACCTCGGCGCGGAGGCCGGCGCAGACGCGGTGCGCCGGCTGGCCGGGACGGCGGACGTCTTCGTCGAGAACTACCGGCCGGGCGCGATGGACAGGATGGGCCTTGGCTATGACCGCCTGTCGGCGATCAACCCGAAGCTTGTCTATTGCTCGGTCTCGGGTTTCGGCCTCGACGGACCCTACCGCGAGCGCGGCGGGTTCGACCTGGTGACCCAGGCGATGAGCGGGATCATGAGCTTCGTGGGCGAGGCCGGAAGCGACAAGCCCTGCTCCACGGCCGTGCCGATCTCTGATCTCAACGCCGGCGCGTTCGCGGCCGTGGGAGTGCTGGCGGCGCTGCAGAGCCGGCACGCCACCGGCCGCGGGCAGCATGTGGAGACCTCTCTGCTGGAGTCGGCCCTGGCCTACACGATCTGGGAGACGGGCATGTACCTGTCGACGGGCGAGGTGGCCGGCCGCAACGGCGCGCGCCATCGGCTGGCCGCGCCGTACGAGCCGCTGAAGACGGCGGACGGACACGTCGTGGTGGGGGTCAACAGCCAGCGGCTCTGGAAGCGGTTCTGCGAGGCGCTGGACGAACCGGGCCTGGCGGACGAGCCGGGGTTCGACACGCCGGCCGCGCGGGTGAGGAACCGCGACGCGCTGGAGGCGCGCCTCGAGGCCGTGCTGGCGCGCGACACGACGGCGAACTGGCTGCCGAAGTTCGAGGCGGTGGGGGTGCCCGCCGGGCCGCTCAACAACATCGCCCAGGCCTGGGACGATCCGCAGATCAAGGCGCGGGGGCTGCTGGGCGAGGCGGACGGCCGCCGGTTCGTCAAGACGCCCATCAAGCTGCACGAGACGCCCGTCGCCCTGACCCGCGGGCCGGGCGAGGTGGGCCAACACACCCGCGAGGTGCTGGCCGAGGCCGGCTATTCGCCCGAAGAGATCGAAGGTCTGGTCGCTACGGGCGCCGCGGCCACCGAGCGCAAGGAGGTCCCCGCGTGAGCGGAACGGTGCATGTCCATCCGATCTCGCGGACGATCGTCCTCCTGGAGATCGACAATCCGCCCATGAACCCGCTGGGCGTCGAGATGCGCCAGACGTTCATGGACGCGCTGGACCGGGTCGAGGCCGACGACGCCCTGCGCTGCCTGATCGTCACCGGACGGGGGCGGGCGTTCTGCTCGGGCGACGATCTGAAGAACGTCGGCCCCAAGGGCGAGGACCTCGCCGGGTTCGGGCGGCTGCTCGAGCGGCTGGAGGCGACGCGCGTGCCCGTCGTGGCGGCGGTCAACGGCTGGTCCGTGGGCGGCGGCTTCGAGCTGGCGCTGTGCTGCGACATCCGCCTGGCTTCCACCGAGGCGAAGTTCGTCTGCGCCGGCGTCAACGTGGGCCTGATGGCCTCGACCTACCGGCTGCCTCGCCTGATCGGCGTCTCAAGGGCCAAGTCGATGCTGCTGACGGGTCTGCCGCACGACGCCGAGACGGCCGAGCGCTATGGCCTGGTGACCGGCGTGCACCAGCCGGACGAGCTTCGGGGCGCGGCGGTCGCCATGGCGGAACGGATCGCAACCCGTGCGCCGCTGTCGGTGGAAGCCACCAAGCGCACGGCGAACCGCGCGCCGGACCTGTCGCCCGAGGAGGCCGACAGGATCTGGGCCGAGGAGTTGCGGGTGCTGCGCCGGTCGAACGACCACAAGGCCGCCGTCGCGGCCTTCCGCGAACGGCGCGAGCCGGTCTTCACGCGGAGCTAGTTCACGCGCAACTAGCGGGAGCCGAGTTCGGACGCGCGGCGCGCGGAGGGGCGCGTGTCGCCCTGCATCACCTGGCGCAGGCGGGCGAGGTAGATCGGTCCGGCGGCCATCAGCACGCCCAGGACGTCGGCCGTCACCTTCACCGGCGAGATCAGCTGGCCGACGATGCAGGGCGACAGCTCGCTCAGCAGCACGACCCAGGCGGCCACCAGCGGGACGTCGCCGCGGCGCACGAACGGCATCAGGCCGTAGGCCAGGGCGGTGCCGGCGTAGAACAGCAGCAGGCGCGCGACGAAGGCGTCGGTGAGCGGCGTCAGCGACAGGCCCAGCACCGTCGCGCCCACGATCACGCCGACCGGCGCGTAGAACCGGCGCGGCAGGCCGGTGATGCGGGGGAACGGGGCGGCGGGATAAGCCATGGCGCGCGTCAACCTAAATGGCGCCCGTCACTTCGCACTTAAGATTCGTGGTTGAGGCCCGGTTTGCGGGTTCTCGCGATGCGTGTGCCGCAGCGAATTTCGCCTGTTAGAATCGAGGCTTGCGCGGGCCTCGCGGACAGGGTTTCAGGAGGCCATGGACAAGCTGTTCTTCGACCTCAAGCCGACCCACAATCCGCACCGCTGGTACCTGCCGGTGGATCCCACGATCTGTGTCGGTCCGCCGGGCGGCGTGTTCATGTTCGGGGGCGTCGGCATGGCCTCCGCGGTCGCGGCGCTGGAACGCACGACGGGGCGGCCGCTGGTCTGGGCGACGGCCCAGTATCTCGGCTACGCCCAGCCGCCGAGCGTGGTGGACATCGACGTCTGGACGCCGGTCGAGGGCAAGCACATCACCCAGGCCCGGGCGATCGGCCACGTCGACGACAAGGAGATCATTTCGGTCAACGCCGCCCTGGGCTCGCGGCCCAGCGACCTGTCGGGGCAGTGGCTGGAGGCGCCGAAGGTCCCGCCGCCCGAGGACTGCGAGCCGCGGCAGCACTGGCGAGGCTCGGAGGAGGGGGTCCACGCCCGCATGGACGTGCGGTTCGCCAAGGGGCGTTCGGGCTTCGACCGGGTCGGCGCCGCCGAGCCCGATGGCCGCACGGTGCTCTGGGCCCGGCCGGTCGAGGGGCTGAAGATCGACGTCGCCATGCTGGCCGTGATGGCCGACCTGGTGCCCCAGGGCGTCGGCAACGCGCTGGGCCGGAACGCCGGCGGCAACAGCCTGGACAACACCCTGCGGATCCGGCGCATCGTGCCGACCGACTGGGTGCTTTGCGACATCCACGTCACCGGCGTGCATGGCGGCTTCGCCCATGGGACCATGTCCCTGTTCGCCCAGGACGGGGAACTGATGGCCACCGCCAGCCAATCGCTGATCGTGCGGGTGCGCGAGCGCCCCGAAGACCGGTGACGGCGCCGCGGTTCCACGGGTCGAGGCGACCCGCGGGCCTAGGCCCGGGCGCGCGTTAGCGGCGTGCCCCAGGTCTTCGCCGTCGAGGATCCCGACGACCCCCGCCTGGAGCCCTACCGCGCGGTGCGCGAGCGCGACCTCGTCGGCCGCCAGGGGTTCTTCGTCGCCGAGGGGCGGGTGGTGCTGGAGAAGGCGATCGCCGCCGATCCCGCCGCGCTCGTCTCGGCGCTGGTCGCCGCCCACCGGCTGGAGAGCCTGGCGGACGTGCTCGCCGGGCTGCCCGACGACACGCCGGTCTTCGCCGCCGGGCAAGCGGTGATGGACAAGGTGGTGGGCTTTCCGATCCACCGCGGCGTGCTCGCCGTCGGCCGCCGCCGGCTGCGCGACCCCGCCGACCTGCTGGCCGGCCTGCCGGCGCGGGCGCTGGTGGTCGGGCTGGTCGGGATCGCCAATCACGACAACATGGGGGGCGTCTTCCGCAACGCCGCCGCCTTCGGCGCCGACGCGGTGCTGCTGGACGACACGTGCTGCGATCCGCTCTACCGCAAGGCCATCCGGGTCAGCGTGGGCGCGGCGCTGACGACGCCCTTCGCGCGGGCCGGTTCGGCCGGCGATCTGGTCGCGATGCTGGAAGTCGCGGGGTTCGAGACCGTCGCCCTTTCGCCGCGCGGCGCCCTGGAGCTGCGCGACCTCCATCCGGGGCCGCGGAGGGCCGCCCTGTTCGGCGCCGAAGGCCCGGGGCTTCCCGACGACATCCTGACGCGGACGACCAGCGTGCGCATCGCCATGGCGGGCGGCTTCGACTCGCTCAACGTCGCGACGACCAGCGGCATCGTCCTTCACCAACTCGCCTTCGCCGAACGTCGTGTTGAAACACGAGGTTAACCGCTAGCGTGCAACTTGGCCGCAGGTCCGCGATCGCCGATGGACCATCAGGGGCGAGGAATGGGGCGCGAGGGGATGCGAGACGGCGATCCGCCGCCTGGTCTGGAGCAATCCGGACCCATCTTCGATCGCGCGACGCGTCTGGCGCGAACCCTTTTCGGCGAGGTCGAGGCCCAGATCACGCTGCCGGCCGAAGGCGGGTCATGGCGCAGCCGGCCCGCCGGCGCCGAACTGCACGGCGACGCGAGAGGCGTCCGCGAGGTCATGAACCGGGGCGAGGCGATCTGGGTCGAGGACGCCAGCGCTGATCCGCGATTCTCCGACGATCCGGTGGTCGCCGGGCCGCCCCACGTCCGCTTCTTCGCGGGCGCGCCAATCCGCCTGGCCGACGGCACGACGCCCGGCGCGCTCTGGGTCGCCGGGTTCCAGACGCGCGCCTGCGATCCGGTTCTGCTTCGCCGGCTGCAAGATCTCGCGGACTTCGTGGCCGACGAGTGGATCCGGGCCAACGCCGCCAGGGCGCAGGTCGGCTACCAGAGGACGATGTCGGCGATCGTGGACGCCATGCCCGTCTCGATGGTGCTCACCGACCGGGATGCGCGGCTGCTCTACGCCAGCCCGCCGTGGATCCAGGCCCGGGGCCTCGAAGGCCAGGAGGTCATCGGCAAGACGCTCTACGAACTCCGGCCCGACATGTTCGAGCAATGGCGGGCGGGCATCGAGCACAGCCTCCAGGGGAACGAACGCGCCATCGAGCGGCTGCAGATCCCCAAGGTGGGCGGCGGTTCGGAATGGGTCCGCGTCCAGCTCAAGCCGTGGTTCGAACACGACGGGACGGTCGGCGGCCTGATCATCACCTCGTACGAGATCACCCGGCTGATGGAAGCGCTGGAGCGCAGCGCGCGCTCCGAGGAGCGCCTGCGCGTCGCCATGCAACTGGCCGAGCTGCACGTCTACGAGATGGACTACAGGCAACAGGAACTCATCAAGGTGGGGGCGGAGGACACGTTCTTCGACACGCCCAAGACCTACGAAGAGCTGGCGACGGACATCTGGGCCACGATCGATCCGCGCGACCGGTCCGTCGTGCAGGAGATGTGGGACCGCCACGAGCGTCTCGGCGAGAGCTACCGGCCCCAGTATCGCGTCGCGCGCGGCGACGGCCAGGAAGTCTGGGTCTCCGGAACCGCGACGGTCATCGCCGACGAGCACGGGCGGCCCGTTCGCCTGGTGGGCGCCTTGCGCAACATCACCGCCCAGAAGGCCTCGGAGCGGGCGTTGGTGCTGGCCAAGGAGGAGGCCGAGGCCGCCAACCTGGCCAAGAGCGCCTTCCTGGCCACCATGAGCCACGAGATCCGCACGCCGCTGAACGGCGTGCTGGGCATGGCCCAGGCCATGGCCGCCGAGCCCGACCTGAGCGACCCCCAGCGCGAGCGGCTCGACGTGATCCGCCAGTCGGGCGAGAGCCTGCTGGCGATCCTGAACGACGTGCTGGACCTGTCGAAGATCGAGGCCGGCAAGCTGGGCCTGGAGACCGCGCGCTTCGAGGTGACGGCCTTGGCCAAGACGGTCCACGCCACCTTCGAGGCCATCGCCCAGACCAAGGGCCTGACCTTCGAGCTGAGCGTCGATCGCGCGGCGCGCGGCGTCTACGAAGGCGATCAGGTGCGCGTGCGCCAGATCCTCTGGAACCTCGTCTCCAACGCCCTGAAGTTCACCGAGAAGGGCGGCGTGAAGGTGCGTATCGGACGCGACAAGGGCGACCTGTCGCTTACCGTCTTCGATTCCGGCATCGGGATGACGGCCAAGCAGCTCGCGGGCCTGTTCCGCAAGTTCGAGCAGGCCGACGCCTCGACGACCCGGAGATTCGGCGGCACCGGCCTGGGGCTGGCGATCTGCCGCGAGCTGGTCCAGCTGATGGGCGGATCGATCAAGGCCACCAGCGCGCCCGGCATGGGGTCGACCTTCACCGCGCTGCTGCCGCTGGAGAAGGTGGCGCGCGCTGCGCCCCGGCCGAAGCCGGCGAAGGCCAGGCCCCAGGCGGCGCCCCGGCCCGAGCGGCCGATCCGCTTGCTGGCGGCGGAGGACAACGCCATGAACCAGCTCGTGCTGCGCACGCTGCTGGACCAGGTCGGGATCGAGCCGGTGATCGTCTCCGACGGGCGCGAGGCGGTCGAGGCCTGGGAGCGCGAGCCCTGGGACGTGATCCTGATGGACGTGCAGATGCCGGTGATGGACGGGCCGACCGCCACGGCGCTGATCCGCACCCGCGAACGCTCGGAGGGCCGGGCCCGCACGCCGATCGTGGCGCTGACCGCCAACGCCATGAGCCACCAGATCTCGGAATATCTGCAGTCCGGTATGGACGCCCTCGTCGCCAAGCCCATCGAGGCCCAGCGCCTGTACGAGGCCCTGCAGGCGGCGCTGGACGGCCACGGGGACGAGGCCGAGACCGCGGCCGCGTAGGCGCAACGGGCCTCGGGAGGTGTCGGCGGGGCAGGGGCGCGAATTCCGGAGGCCCTCGGCGGCGGGTGTGCGGGCGCCGTGGGGAGGGCCTCCGGGTCCCTCGCGGGGGACGGAAAAGTCTGCGGTCCGCGCCGATCTTGGGGGAGAGCGCGGCGCGGACCGCCTTCGTCCCTGAATGACCGGCCCCTGGGGGAGGGGAACTGGGGCCGGCCGCCGTCAGGGGCGGGAACTCAGGATCAGGCGGCCTTGGCGGCCGGCGCATCGTCGGCGATGCGGTCGATCCAGGCGCTGAAGGCCGCGCCATAGGCCCGCAGGAACTCGGCCGTGCCTTCGTTGATCAGCTCGCCGTTGTCGCCGAAGAGCGAGAAGGCGTTGCCGATGTAGGCTTCCTGGCTGAGCAGCGGCACGTTCAGGAACACGAGCGACTGGCGCAGGTGGTGGTTGGCGCCGAACCCGCCGATCGCGCCGGGCGACAGGCTGATGACCGCGCCGGGCTTGCCGTTCCACACGCTCTGGCCATAGGGGCGCGAGCCCACGTCGATGGCGTTCTTGAGCGCGCCCGGCACCGAGCGGTTGAACTCCGGCGTCACGAACAGCACCGCGTCGGCCGCGGCGATCTCCTTGCGGAAGCGGACCCACTGGGCCGGCGGATCGGACTCGAGGTCCTGGTCGAAGTGCGGCAGGTCGCCGATCTCGACGATGTCGAACTTCAGGTTGGGGGTCAGGGCGGCGAAGGCCTTGGCCAGCTTGCGGCTCACCGAGTCCTTGCGCAGCGAGCCCACGACGACGGCGACGGTACGGGGTTGGGACATCTCTCCGGTCTCCTTTGAATGACTGTCCCGGGGCCATCGCCTCGGGTGTGAGGGGAAGATGGTCGTTATCGGCGCCGTTGATAATCGGCTGAAATTGGAGGACTGTACGTCCGGATAGGAAATAATCTCATGGACCGTCTCGACGAGATCCGCGCCTTCGCCGCCGTGGCCGAGGCGCGCAGCTTCACCCACGGGGCGCGCAAGCTGGGGGTGTCGGGCGCGCAGGCGTCGAAGCTGGTGGCGCGGCTGGAGGACCGGCTGGGCGCGCGCCTGCTGAACCGCACCACGCGCGACGTCTCCCTGACCGACACCGGGCAGGCCTATCTCGAACGCGCGCGCGACCTGCTGGAGGAGTTCGACGCCCTGGAAAGCTCGGTGCGCGACCAGGGCGGGCCCAGCGGCACGCTGAAGGTCTCGGCGCCGGTCTCCTTCGGCCAGGGCCAGCTCACTCCGGCGCTGCTCGACTTCGCGGCCGGCTGCTCAGCGGTGTCGCTGGACGTGTCGTTCTCCGACCGGATCGTCAACCTGGTGGAGGAGGGGTTCGACGTGGCCGTGCGCATCGGCCACCTGAGCGACTCCTCGCTGGTGGCGCGGCGGCTGGCGGCGGTGCGGATGGTCACCTGCGCCTCGCCCGAGTACCTGGCCCGCGCGGGCGTGCCGGCCTCGCTCGAGGACCTGGCGAACCACGAGGTCGTCCTCGACAGCAACCGCAGCGATCCCACGATCTGGCGCTTCGGGCCGCACAACGACACGCGTGAGGTGCGGGTGGGCGGACGCGTGAAGTTCAATGGCGCCGAGCCGTGCGTGGCCGCCGGCGTCGCGGGCTTCGGCATCGTGCGCGCGCCGGCCTTCGCGGCGGCCGACGCGTTGCGGGCCGGGCGGCTGGTCCCCGTGCTCTGCGCCTTCGAGCCCGAACTGATCCACGTCTACGCCGTCTATCCGCACGCCCGCCACCTGGCGGCCAAGGTCCGCGCCTTCGTCGACTTCCTGGCCCACCGCTACGCCGGCGAGCCCGAGTGGCACCGCGGCTGGGGGATCGGAGAGCACCCGGCGCCGCACTGGCAGACGGCCTAGAGCCTCAAGCGAAGGCCAGCCAGCGTCCGGCCGCGGCGGTCATCACCCACACCAGGATCCCGGCATAGGCCATGCCCTTGGCGAAGGCGCTTCCGCCCTGGCCGCGGTTCGAGGCGACGATCTGGGCGGCGGCCCCGGCGGCGATCACGCCCAGGAACACGAAGGCGAAGGTCTTGTTCACCGGGTCGAGGTGTTCGTAGTCGTCGGCCTTGACCACGATGTGGGTCATCACCTGCTGGGCCGCGATCAGCGCCAGCATGACGCCCAGGTAGATCCAGCGGATCCGACCCCGCGTGGCGTAGAGCACGATCAGCCCGCCGGCGGTCAGCACGTGCCAGAGGCCCGGGTTGGCCAGCTTGGCCGAGAAGAACATGCAGACGGCCAGGGCGAAGATCGCCAGGCCCAGGACGCCGGCGATCCGCATGCCCGCGCTGGCGCGCCCGTCGGCCTTGGCCAGCGGCAGGCTGACGCCATAGGTCAGGATCACGCCGGCCAGCAGGCCCACCATCTTCGCGCTGAACGCCTCCGACGTGTAGAGCCGCTCGGCGTTGGCCGAGCCGATCAGCAGGCCGGTCAGCACCACGCCGACGACCCCCACATGCACCCACGGGCCGACGTTGCGCCGCACCTCCGCGGGGCTCTCCTCCGTGAGGCCGACGCCGATCAGGCGCAGGTTCAGGAGGATGCTCGAACCGCCCAGGAGGATCAGGGAGACGATGTGGCCGACCTCCCACTGGGCGAACCAGGGCTTGATCTGCTTGCCGGGGAAGACGTCGTCGAGGTTGGCCACCCAGTCGGCCAGGTGGGGGAAGAAGTCCTGAGGGGCGATGGTCATTGCGGCAGGTCCCCGATGTCCAGCGCGCCCTTGTCGGAGATGGCGCATTCCTCGGCCACGTTCACCCAATGGGGCAGGGCCTTGCCGCAGTCGAACCAGTCGTAGGCGATGAAGCGCCCGAACATGATCACCAGGAGCCACGAGGCCAGCGAGACGACCGCCGAGATCCGCGCCTTGGCCGGCGGCTTCTCGGAGCGATCCCAGGCGGCGCGGTCGCGCTGCACCCGAAAGTGGAAGATCAGGATGTTGATCGCGGCGACCGCGAGGAACGCCATCTTCAGGCGGAACCAGAGGTTATGGTAGTAAAGCAGTGGCTTCGCGAAGAAAAGTGCGGCGCCCGTCAGCACCATGACGGCGAAACCGAAGACGGTCAGCGGCAGCACCTTGTCGCTCAGGGTCGACACCGGAGTCTTCTTGAACGCCAGGCCCAGGAGCCGCAGGTCGACCATGAAGATGGTGCCGGCGAACAGCATGAGGGTGAGCACGTGGGTGCCTTCCAGGAGGCCCCAGAAGTTCAGCGAGCCGGCCAGCAGGTCGGACCAGGAAGGGTCGTACTCGCCCGGGCCCTTCCCGAGTTGGGTGGCCATCCAGACCAGGAATTCGCGCAGCAACTAGAGCGTCCCCCTCGAAAACGTACCGAGGGTTCTAGCGGCTGAGCCGTTCGCGTCCATTACGGATTGCTACGTGCGCGAAACACCGCCGCCCCGGATCGAGCCTCGGTCGGGCCCTACCGGCAAAGCTAGTGGCGGCGGTGGTCGCGGGCAACGCGAGATCAGTGGGCCGCCTTCAGCTCCGCCTTGCGCGTTTTCATCT
The DNA here is from genome assembly GCF_016124325.1 of Phenylobacterium sp. Lineage (GTDB taxonomy): Bacteria > Pseudomonadota > Alphaproteobacteria > Caulobacterales > Caulobacteraceae > Phenylobacterium. Next base: position 40,705 of record NZ_WGNY01000002.1, on the reverse strand, counting down.
GCTCGCCGATCGCCTTGAGGTCCATCGTCGAGCGCCGGCACTCGGGGAAGTACTCGGTCTCCTCCTCTTCGACGTGGTGGTCGATCATCTCGCTGAGGACCGTCACCTTGGCGTCGAAGTAGGGATCGGACGGCTCCAAGCCGTCCAGTTGGTCCATCAGGTCCTTCGCCGAGGCGTGTTCGACCTCGGCCTCGTTGACCATGCCCTCGTCCCCCACGAACTTGCGCGAGGCCGGATAGAAGATCTCCTCCTCGATCCGCATGTGGATGCGCAGCTCGGCGGCGATCTTGCGATAGATGGCCTGCTTTTTCCGGTTGTCGCCCTTGGCGGCCTCGTACTGCTTGAACAGGTCCTTGGCTTCGCGGTGGTCGTTGATCAACGGGGTGACGGCGTCGTCGGGCCGGGCCGAGGCGCGGCCGGTGGGGGTGATTCCGGCCTGGGGCGCAGACATCTGAACTCTCCTCTCCAGTGGCGTTGCGCCTGAAATCCACGGCCCGCGCGTTGGTTCCGGCCTTGATTTTCGCCAGGCCAGCGGCTCGTTAGGCGCATGACGAGCGCGCCCCGAGTCACCGTGGCCGGCGCCGGCGTGCTGGGGCTTTCGACGGCCCTGGCGCTGGCCGACGCGGGCGCCCGCGTGACCGTCCACGATCCGGGCGGGCCCAACGCCTCCAGCGTCGCCGCGGGCATGATCGCGCCTGCCTTCGAGGCGGTGCTGGACGCGACGGCCCGGCCGCACTTCGACCTGCTGATGGCGGCGCGCGACCACTGGCCGTGGTTCGCCGAGCGGGCCGGGATCGCGCTCGACCGGTCGGGCGCGATGGCGGTGGGGGAGGCTGACTGGCTGGCCACGTTGGCCGCGGGCTTCGCGGCCCTCCACCTGCGCCCGACCGAGGTCGGCGGCGATACGGCGCGAAGCCTGGCGCCGGGCCTCTCCGAGGCGGTCGACCGGGCCCTGCTCACCCGCGAGGACTGGCGTGTCGATGCGCCCGCGGCGCTGGCGGCCCTGGTCCGCGCGGCCGAGGCGGCGGGGGTGATCTTCCGCCCCGAACCCGTGCGCGAGCGCGGCGACGCCGATGTGCTGATCGTGGCGACCGGGGCGCATGGTCGCCACCTGGCGGATCTCGCCCCGGAACTGGCCGGCCTGAACCCGGTGAAGGGCCACATCGTCCGCGTCGCCGCGCCGTCGGCCGGGGCCGTCGTGCGGGCCCGCAGCGTCTATGCCGCCCCGGGCGCGAGCATGGTCTTCGGCGCCACGATGGAGCACGGCCGCGCCGACGTGGCCGTCGACGAACAGGTGGCCGGGCCGCTGCTCGCCGCCGGGCTGGACTTGTTTCCCGCCTGCCGGGACGCGCCGGTCCAGGTCGCCGCCGGCGTCCGCGCCGCGACGGCCGACGGCCTGCCGATGGTGGGGCCGGCCGCGGCGCCCGGCGTGCTGCTCGCCGTAGGCGCGCGGCGCAACGGCTGGCTGCTCGCGCCGCTGGTCGCCCGCACCATCACGGCTTGCGTGACCGGGCGTGACCTTGGCCCCCATGCCGCCCGCTTCGACCCCGCACGCTTCTCGAGGACTTCATGACCGGCTTCTGGCTGAGCGACGACCAGCAGGCGATCCGCGACGGCGTCCAGCGCCTGTGCGAGCGGTTCGACGCCGATTACTGGCGCAGGACCGACGAGACCGGCGAATTCCCGGAGGCGTTCGTCTCGGCCATGGCCGAGGGCGGCTGGCTGGGCACGGCCATGCCGGTGGAACTGGGGGGCTCGGGCCTCGGCCTCACCGAAGCGGCGATCATGATGCAGACCGTGGCCCAGTCGGGCGCGGGCTTCTCGGGCGCCAGCGCCATCCACCTGAACATCTTCGGCCTGATGCCGGTGGTGAAGTTCGGCTCGGAGGAACAGCGCCGCCGCGCGGTGCCGCCGGTGATCTCGGGCCAGGACAAGATGTGCTTCGCGGTGACCGAGCCCGACGCCGGCCTCGACACCACCAGCCTGTCCACCCGCGCGGTGCGCACCAACGACGGCTACGTCATCTCGGGCCGCAAGATGTGGACGACCAACGCCCAGCGCGCGACCAAGATGCTGATCATCGCGCGCACCACGCCGAAGGATCAGGTGAAGCGGCCCACCGAGGGGCTGAGCCTGTTCTACACCGACTTCGACCGCAGCCGGATCACCGCCACGCCGATCCCGAAGATGGGGCGCAAGGCGGTGGAATCGAACGCGGTCTTCATCGACGACCTGCACGTGCCCGTCGAGGACCTCGTCGGCGAGGAGGGCAAGGGCTTCTACTACCTGCTGGAGGGCCTGAACCCCGAGCGGGTGCTGATCGGCGCCGAGGCCGTGGGGCTGGGCCGCGCGGCCCTGGCGCGGGCGGCGGGCTACGCCAAGGAGCGCGTCGTCTTCGGCCGGCCGATCGGCCAGAACCAGGGGGTGGCGCACCCCCTGGCGCGGGCTTGGGCCGAGCTGGAGGCCGCCAACCTCATGGCCTTCAAGGCCGCGGCCCTGCACGACGCCGGCCGCGAGTGCGGCGCCGAGGCCAACGCCGCCAAGTACCTGGGCGGGGAGGCGGGCTTCCGCGCCTGCGAGGCGGCGGTGATGGCGCACGGCGGCATGGGCTACGCCAAGGAATTCCACGTCGAACGCTACATGCGCGAGGCGATGATCGCCCGCATCGCCCCGGTCAGCCGCGAGATGATCCTCAACTACATCGCCGAGCGCGTCCTGGGCCTGCCCAAGAGCTACTGAGCAGGGTTCGGGCCGCGCAAGCCGGCGCGATACGTCATGGCCGGGCTTGTCCCGGCCATCCAGAAGCACCGGGCGGGCAGCGGGCGGACCGTGTGGCCCACTTCTGACGTCTGCGTGTCTGGGTGGCCGGGACGAGCCCGGCCATGACGATCCGGGGGCGACAGGGCCTGGGTGCTACTTCAGCCTGAAGCGGATGGGGATCAGCACCTGGGCGCCGTCCACCGCCTGGCCGTCGACGGTCTGGGGCTTCATCTGGAAGTAGCGGGCGAGCTTCAGGGCCGCGGCGCCGAACCCGCTGGGGTCGGGATCGGCCGAGGCCACCCGGCAGCCGGTCAGCGAGCCTTTGGCCGTCACCTGGCAGGAGAGGGTGGCCTTGCCCTCGATGCCCATGCGCATCTCGCGGTCGGGATAGTAGCGGGCGAATTCGTCGGCGCCCGGCAGCTTCGACCACGTCGGGTTGCGGATCACCGGATCGCGCGGGGGCGTCGGCGGCGTGGGCGGGGTCAGCGACGCGATGGGGCCGATCGGCGGCGGGGCCACGAGGGGCGGCGGCTCGATCGGCAGCGGCGGGATGCTCGGGACCGTCAGGACAGTCGGGGGCGTGTGGACCGTGATCCTCGGCTTCTCGGGCGCGGCCTGGGGCGGTGGCGGTGGTCGCTTGAAGGTCGTGACGAGTATGGGCGGGGGCTCGTCGATCGCGATGGGGGTCTTCGGCGGAGCGAAGTGCATCATCGCCAGGTAGGCGGCCAGCAGGCCGTGCGCGCCCAGCGAGGCGGCGAGGACGGCGGTGGTGGCGGCCGAGAGCCGGCGCGTCTGCGGCGTGGGTTCGAAGGGGGTGTAGGCGCGGGTGGCCATGGGCGGCTCCTTCCTTTGCGGAAGAAGATATTACACACGTACTCTTTCGTGTAAATTACACACGTAGTTGAACGATCGCCCCAACGAACGCCCGGGGCTTAGCGGCGCATTAACCATGATCGACGACTCCATGGGCATGGCCGTGGAAGGCATCAGAGGCATCGTCGAAGCCGCCATCCAGCGCGCGTCCAAGGCGACGGGCGTGGATTTCGGGTTCCTGATGAAGACCGCCGGGCGCGAAAGCGGGATGAATCCGCACGCCAAGGCCTCCAGCTCGTCGGCGGCCGGCCTCTTCCAGTTCGTCGAGCAGACCTGGCTGTCGACCCTCAAGCAGCACGGATCGAAGTACGGCTACGCCCGCTACGCCGACCTGATCTCCAGGGGCGCGGACGGCCGCTATCACGTGGCGGGCTCGGAGGCCCGGCGCGCGGTCATGGACCTGCGCATGGACCCGCACGCCGCCTCGCTCATGGCCGGCGAGCTGGCCTCGGATCACGCCGCCTATCTGAAGGGCCGCACGGGCCGCACGCCCACCGCAGGCGAACTCTACGCCGCCCACTTCCTGGGCCCCAAGGGCTCGGCCCGGCTGATCGAGGCGGTCCAGACCAGGCCCGAAGCCTCCGCCGCGGCCCTGTTCCCCGACGCGGCCCAGGCCAACCGCTCGATCTTCTACCGCCAGGGGCGGGCGGCGACCGTTGGCGAGGTCTACGCCAATCTCACGCGCACCGCCGGCGCCCAGGACGGCGTCGCGCCCGCCTCCGCGCCCGAGCCCCAGGACGGCGGGTTCATCCAGTACGCCTCGACGCGCCAGAGCGCCCGGGCGCGCCAGCAGGACGCCCTGGTGGCCATGATCCTGCAAGGCTCGCAACCGGCCGACCAGCTGGGCGTGGGCAGCCGGCTGGCGGGCTCGCTGTTCACCAGCGAGATGCTGAAGCTCTTCTCGGACAGCCGCGAGAGCTAGGTCGCTTCAGACGACCGCCGACCGCGAGGGCGGCGCTTCGGCGACCAGCGCGGCCAGCGCCCCCAGCGCACGTTCCAGCGACGCGCGACGCGCGGGTCCGCCGAGCGAGAGGCGGGCGCCCGCGCCGCCGCCGGGCCCCGCGCGGAACGCTTCAGAGGTCACCAGCGCCAGGCCCCGCGCCTGGCCCTCGGCGCGCAGCCGCTCGGAGGCGGCCTCGTCGGCCAGCGGCAGCCAGACGTGCAGGCTCTGCGGCGCGCCCACAGCGCCCGGCAGCCGGCGCGAGGCGATCTCGCGGCGGGCGATGGCCTCGGCCCGGACCCCGGCGAGCACCGCCTCGGCCGTCCCGTCCTGCATCCAGCGGGTGGCGACGGCGACCATCAGCGGCGCGGGCATCAGGGCGACGGCGCGCAGGGCGTCGGTCGTGCGATCGGCCCAGCCGGGCGGGCAGACCAGGTAGGCGACGCGCAGGCCGGGGCTCAGGGTCTTGGCCAGCGTCGCCACGTGGAAGGTCCGCTCGGGCGCCAGCGCGGCGAGCGCAGGAAGCGGCGTCTCGAGAAGGCGGGCATAGGGGTCGTCCTCGACGATCCAGGCCTCCTCGGCCGTCGCGATGCGGGCGATCTCGCGGCGGCGGGCCGGGGTCGTGGTCGTGGTGGTCGGGTTCTGCAGGGTGGGGACCAGATAGATCGCGGCGGGCCGCTCGCGCGCGCAGATCTCCGCCAGGGCGTCCGGGACGAAACCGGCGTCGTCGGTCGGGCAGGGGACCAGCCGCAGCCCCAGATGGTGGGCCAGCCCGATCGCGCCGGGATAGGTCAGGGGCTCGACGACCAGCGCGTCGCCCCGGCGGCGCAACATCGACAGGACGGCGGCCAACGCCGCCTGCGCCCCCGGCGCCACCAGCACCCGATCCGGCTCGACCTCGCCGAGAGCGGGCGAAAGCCAGTGCGCGCCCGCCGCTCTCTGGCCGGCCGCGCCGAACCCCGGGTGATAGCCCATGAGGATGGCGGGATCGGCGTGGGCCAGGATGTCGGCGCTGGTGGCCGCGAGCAGTCGCCCGAGCGCCAGGCCGTGGGGCGGCGGCGGCAGGTTCATGGTGAGGTCGACCAGCCCCGCCTCGTCGGCGTCTTCGGCGGGCGCGCGGACGAAGGTGCCGCGGCCGACCGTCCCGTCCGCCAGGCCGCGCTGGCGCGCCGTGGAGTAGGCCCGGGTGACGGTGGTGAGGTCGACGCCCAGCCGCGCGGCGACCTGGCGCTGGGGCGGCAGCCGGTCGCCGGGCTGCAGATCGCCCGACCGGATCGCCTGGGCCAGGGCCTCGACGATCGCCAGGTAGATTGGGCCGCCGCTCGCGCCCACCCGGTCCAGCCATCCGACGTTCAGCGACATCACGAAATCCTTGCGTTTCGTCGATGAATCCATACATTAGTGAAGCAATGTATGCATACATTGCAGATTGTATGGAAAGGTCGACGCCATGACCAGCCAGGCCGGCAAACTCTCCTCCATCAGCGTGGGCCTCCGCTGCCGTTGCCCGCGGTGCGGCGAGGGCCACCTGTTCAAGGGGTTCCTCAAGCTCTCCGACCGCTGCGAGGCGTGCGGCCTCGACCTCGCCTTCGCCGAACCGGCCGACGGGCCCGCCTTCTTCGTCATGAGCGGCGTGGGGATCGTTGTGGTCGCCCTCTGGGCGATCTGGGCCGCCTCGTTTCAGCCCCCGATCTGGGCCCAGTTCGCGGTGGTGATGCCGGCCCTGCTGGGCGGTTGTCTCGCGACCCTGCGGCCGGTCAAGGCCTGGCTGGTGGCCGAGCAGTTCGTCCACAAGGCCGCCGAGGCCGAATGGCTGAGCACCGGCGTGCACGGCCGCGCGCCCGACGGCTACAATCCCGGCCGCTTCTGAGCGCGCCGCCGCCGCCGACCAGCGGGCTCGACGGCGTGCGAGCCTAACCCGCGGGCCGCGCTTCGCTCTCCAGGAGCGGGAACTCCATCTCGCAGACCACGCCCGCCGGGTCGAACGCGATCCGCGCCGCCCCGTGCAGGCCAGTGGACAGGCTGCGGGTGATCATCCGGGCGCCGAAACCGCGCCGCCTGGCCGGCTGGACCGGCGGCCCGCCGCGCTCGGTCCAGACCAGACGGAGCTGCGGGACGCCGTCCTTCTCGTGACGGTCCCAGACGACCTCCACCGAGCCGCCGGCCGCCGACAGGGCCCCGAACTTCCCCGCGTTGGTGCAAAGCTCGCCGACCGCCATGCCCAGGGCCACGGCGCGGTTGGGCCGGAGCTGGATGTCGGGCCCCGACAGCCGGAACGCGACGTCGCCATCGCGCTCGTAGGGCTTGAGCTGCTCGGCGACGATGTCGGCGATGTGGGCGCCGGACCAGTCGTTTCGGGTCAGGACGTCGTGGCTCTGCGACAGCGCCATGATCCGTGCGGTCAGCGCCTCGTTGAACGCCCCCGGGGTGGCGGCGGTGCGCAGCGTCTGGGCGACGATCGACTGCACGCTGGCCAGGGTGTTCTTCACCCGGTGATTCAGTTCGCGGATCAGCAGCGACTGGGTGGCCTGATGCTCGCGGCGGATCGTCAGGTCGCGGACCACGGCGCAGACCAGGCCCTCGGAACTGCCTGGAAGACGGCTGAGATTGGTCTCGATGGGGAACTCCGACCCGTCGCGGCGCAGGCCATGCATCGCCTCGCCGTCGCCCATCCGCCGGCGCCCGCCCTTGGCGGCGAAGACGGTGATGCGACCCTGGTGATGATCGCGGAACCGCTCGGGCATCAGCATGTCCACGGTTCGCCCGAGCAAATCGCTGCGGTCGTAACCGAACAGCCGCTCGGCCTCGGCGTTCACCAGCACGATGCGCTCGGCGCTGTCGCTGATCACGATCGCGTCCGGCGCCGCCTCGAGCAGATCGCGGAAACGGGCCTCGCTGGCCTGGAGATCGCTGTTGAGGACCTCGACGCGCGCCAGCGCGGCCTGTGAACGCTGGGCCGCGGCCAGAAGGGCCGAGATCAGCGCCACGTCCCAGAGCGCGATGACCGCGAACATGGCCAGGCCGGAGTTCGTCCTGGCCTGGAGGTCGCCGCCGTAGAGATGCGCCGCGCCGGCCGCGAGGACGACCGCCAGCAGGCCGGGCAGGGGCCCGGAAAGCAGGGTCGCGGCGCCCACCGCCGGCAGCAGGATGATGAAGTGCGCGCCGTCCAGCCACGGAGCCGAGGCCGAAGCGAGCAGGGCGCCGGCGGCGACGCACGCCACGGCGATTCCGACGCGGGCCACCGGCTCGCCGGCTGGCGAGCGCCCACGCCTCAGGACCCCGTCGCGCAGCAACGCGGCCGCCAGGGGCCTGACAATCTGCATCTCGCCTTCTCTGGCGGGTTCGCAAACCTCGGCCTTGATCGAGATCAAGGCGGCGTCCGCGATTCCCGCTAGGCGGCCGCGCCGTCCGAGAACATCGATTCGACGTCGGCCTCGCTGTAGCCCATCTCCAGGAGCACTTCGCGGGTGTGTTCGCCCAGGCGCGGGGCGCGCGGCCGCACCTCGGCGTCGGCTCCGGGGAAGCGGGCCGGCGCGGCGGGCGAGCGGTAGGTGCCGCCCTGGCCGTCCTCCACCGCGACGAAGGCGCCGGCGGCGGCGATCTGCGGGTCCTTGTCCACCTCGGCGGGCGTCTGCATCGGGGCCCAGACGAGGTCGGCTTCGTCGAGCCGCCGCGCGATCTCGGCCATCGGCATGGCGGCGAAGGCGGCGTCGAGCTCGGCCGCCAGTTCGCGGGCGTTGGCGCGGCGGGCCTTGCCGCTGGCGAACCGCTCGTCGGTGATCAGGTCGGGCCGCCCGGCCACCTTCAGGAACGCCTCCCAGCCGCCGGAGCCGCCGCGCGGATTGTGCACGAACCAGTGGTCGTCGGCGCTCTTGAAGTGGTTGGCCAGCGCGTTGATCGGGTTGTCGCGCGGGCGCACCGAGGCGACGCGGCCGAACTTGAGCTGCACCGCCAGGTCCGAGCCCCAGAGGTAGACGCCGGTGGCCAGCAGCGACGTCTGCACCAGCCGGCCCTTGCCGGTCTTCTCCCGCTCGTAGAGGGCGGCCAGGATCGCCGACACAGTGGCCAGCGACGTCGAGTGGTCGCCCATGCCCGAGGTGCGCATGAACGGCTCGGCGCCCTTGGGCGCGGTCATGTAGCCGATGCCCGAGCGCGCCCAGAAGGCGGTGACGTCGAAGCCGGGCAGGTGGGCGTCGGGACCTTCCAGCCCATAGCCGGTGATCACCGCGTAGACGAGCCGGGGGTTGATCTTGCGCAGCGTGGGTTCGTCCAGGCCGTACTTCTTGAGCGACGCCGGGCGGGTGTTGGTCAGGAAGACGTCCGCGGTCTCGGCGAGCTTGGCCAGGGCGTCGCGGCCGGCGGGCTTGGTGATGTCCAGGACCACGCCCCGCTTGCCACGGTTGTCGAGCTCGAACGTCGGGTTGGCCCCGAGGTCGTTCTTCAGGTCGGCGAACACGTGGCGCATGTTGTCGCCGCCGGGGCGCTCCACCTTGATCACCTCAGCGCCCCAGTCGCCCAGGATGGCGGCCGCGCCGGGGCCGGCGATGTAGGCGGTGAAGTCGACGACCTTCAGACCCTTGAGCAGCACGCGTACCCTCCCTTTTGAGGGTCCCTTGCCACAGAACGGCGGGCCTAGGCTACCGCCCGGTCGTTGGCGGGCGCCGAGGGGGCCATGGCCTCGGCGATGGCGCGCGCCACCGCCGGCGCGGTCGCCGGCCGGCGGAGCAGGGCGTCGGCCCCGGACGTCAAGGCGGCCTCGGCCTCCTCGGCCTCGCCGTCGGCCAGGGCGATGATGGGCGTTCGGGCCGCCGCGCCGGGCAGGGCGCGCAGGCCCGCGACGGCGGCGGGATCGGCGGCGACCACGAGGTCGAGGTCGCAGACACGCGCGAGCTCCACGGCGCGGCTGGCGTCGGCGGCGTGCACCACCTGATGGCCCAGCTGCTCGAGGCTGGCGCGCAGCATCGCCGCCGGCAGGGCTTCGGGTTCGAGCGCCAGGATCCTCAGTCGCCGAGCGTCGGGCGCGGTCAGCGCCGGGGCGGCGGGCGCCTGGGCCGGGGTCGCCGTGGCGTCGAACGGCAGGTCGAGGGTGAAGCAGCTCCCGATCCCGCGCGCGCTCTCGATGCGGAGTTCGCCGTCCATCAGCCGGGCCAGCTGGGCGGCCAGCGGCAGTCCCAGGCCCGCGCCGGGGCTGCCGGCGCTGGTGCGCGTCACGCGCCGGAACGGCTGCAGCGCCCGGGCGACCTCGTCGTCGTCGAGCCCTGGCCCGGTGTCGGCCACGGCCACCGAGATCCGGCCCGCCGACGGGCGGCTCAGCCGCACCTCGATCCGACCGCGCAGCGTGAACTTCACGGCGTTGCCGATGAGCGCGGAGAGCACCTGGCGGGCGCGGGCGGGATCGGCTGCCGCGGCCCCTCGCGCGTCGGCGAGGTCCGGCTCGATGTGGAGCGACAGTTCCAGCCCCTTGGCGGCCGCCGCCGCGCGATGGGCGGCGACCAGGTCCACGGCCAGGGCGGCGAGGTCGATCGGGCGGGCCTCGACGGTCAGGCGGCCGGCCTCGGCGTTCTCGGCGTCGACCGTGGTCTCCAGCACGTTCAGCAGGTCGTTCACGGCGTCGAGGGCGGCGGCGATCTGCTGGCGCGAGGGGGCGGCGCGGCTGCGGCCGGCGGCCGAGCCGAGGAGATGGGCCACGCTGGCGAGGCCGTTGCGGATCTCGTCGGAGAGGGTGGAGACGAGGTCGGACTTCGAACGGGCCAGCCGGCGGGCGGCCTCGGCCTGTTCGGCGCGTTCGGCGATCAGCGTCTCGCGTTCGGCGGCCAGGGCGAACTGACCGCGCAGGATCGTGTTGACCAGCAGCGCCAGGGCGAGGGCCAGGGCGGCCGCGGCGATGGCGGCCGGCCCCAGAGGGGGCGCGTGATCCCGGAACGCGAAGGCCGCCAGCGGGGCGGCCAGCGCCGCCGGCGCCACGATCAGCAGGCTCGGCAGCCAGGGCGCGGTGAAGACGACGCAGACGATGGCCGCGCCCAGGGCCAGCAGTTCGAGGGTGTCGCGGGCGGGACCCGCCCCCTCGGCGAAGAGGGTGAGTTGGGCGATGGCGGCCGCCCAGATCAGGCCGCCCAGGATCTGCACGCGCGCGCGCCTGCGGGCATTCGCCGCATCGGGCGTCTTCAGCCAGCCGACCACGGCGTAGAAGGCGCCCCAGCCGAGCGCGAACACCGCGAACGACGCGCTCATCCAGGCGGCGTTCGCGGCATGGCTCGCGACCCAGACGAAGATCGGCAGGCAGACGCCAAACGCCAGCAATGCATAGGGAAGCAGCGCCGCCTGGGCTTTCATGCCCTCCTGGCCGAGGCCCGGCCCGGCGGGGCTTTCGGAGGCTGTCGTGAGGCGCACGGCCGGATCCTGCGAAGCTTGGAACGCCCGTCGTAGGGCTCCAGCCGTTCGCGCGGCGTTACGTGAAATCCTTAATCCCGAGATTCCCCGGCAACGCCTCGTTAAGCTTCACCGCCCACTCTCGATTCGTGCGATTTGGGGCGTAATTCGGGAGGGGCTTCCAGGGCATGGCGACCACGCGCACAGCGCTGACGGATTCCGATATCCGCACGCTGGTGAAAGGCGCCACGCCGGACGAACGCGCGCTCGCGGCCCGCAAGCTCTGCGGCAACATGCGGCGCGAGGGGCTCAGCGACGAGGATCGCGCCCTGGCCGCCGACATCCTCCGCGTGATGGCGGCGGATGCGACCGAGCTGGTCCGCGGGGCGATCTCCGAGACTCTCCAGGCGTCGCCGATCGTGCCGCGCGACGTGGCCCTGCGCCTGGCGCGCGATGTCGAGAGCATCTGCCTGCCGATGCTGGCGTTCTCGCCGGCCTTCACCGACGACGACCTCGCCGAGATCGTCCGCCTGGGCGGCCCGGTGCGGCAGGTGGCCATCGCCAAGCGCCCGACCCTCTCGCCGAAAGTCACCGACAGCATCGCCGAGCATGGCGGCGAGCGCGCCGTCACCGCGGCCTGCGCCAATCCCGGCGCGGAGTTCGGCGAGAAGGGGCTGGGCCGCGTGATCGAGCGGTTCGAGGCCTCCGAGCGCGTGCTGGCCGCTGTGGCCTATCGCAACGCCCTGCCGCTCTCGATCACCGAGCGGCTGATCACCCTGGTGAGCGGCCAGGTCCGCCAGCACCTGGAGACCCACCACGCGCTCAGCGCCGAGGCGGCGCTGGAGATCGCCACCGGCGCGGCCGAGCGCGCCACCGTCGACATCGTCGACCAGGCCGGGCGCGCGGCGGACGTCCGCGGTCTGGTGACCCATCTCAACGTCGAGGGCCGGCTCACCGCCTCGCTGCTGCTGCGCGCGCTGGCGCACGGCCACATGACGTTCTTCGAATGGGGCGTGGCCGAACTGGCCGGCGTGCCCCATCATCGCACCTGGTTGATGATCCACGACGCGGGGCCCCTGGGCCTGCGGGCCATCTACGAGCGGGCCGGCCTGCCGGCGCGGCTGTTCCCGGCGTTCCGGGCGGCCGTGGACACCTTCCACTCCATGGAGTTCGACGGCGGCGCCAACGACCAGGCGCGCTTCCAGGAGCGGATGCTGCAGCGCTTCCTCACCCAGCCCCAGAGCGTCGCCCGGGAGGACGTGGACTATCTGCTCGACCGGCTGGGCCGGCCGCCCGAGGAAGCTCCGCAACTGGTGCTCGACGCCTGACCGGCGGCCACGCCGGACTCGACTTCCGCGCGGTCACCCCCGCAAGCTCGGGCCATGAGCGAAACGCCCCAAAGAGACGGGCCGCGGCAAGCGGCCGAAACCAGGCCCGCCGCCACCGTCCTGCTCCTGCGCGACGAGCCCGAGTTCCAGGTGCTGATGGTCAAGCGCCATCACCAGATCGACTTCGCCTCGGGGGCCCTGGTGTTCCCGGGCGGCAAGACCCACGCCGGCGACGCCGATGCGGCCTGGGCGGCCCATTGCGTCGGCTGGGACGCCTTCGACGACGAACAGCGCACGCTGCGCATCGGCGCGATCCGCGAGGCCTGGGAGGAGGCGGGCGTCCTGCTGGCCGAACACCACGACGGCCGCCATTTCGCCGAGGCCTGCGAGCTGTCGCTGCGGGAGGCCGTCGACCGGGGAGAGGTGGCCTTCCTCGACGTGGTGCGCGACCTGGGCGTGAGGCTCAGGCTGGATGCGCTCACCGTCTTCGCCCGGTGGATCACGCCGGTGATGATGCCCAAGCGCTTCGACACCTGGTTCTACGCGATCCGGGCGCCGGCCGATCAGGTGGCGGTGTGCGACGGGCGCGAGGCCGTCGACGCCGAGTGGATCGCGCCGGGCGAGGTGCTGCGGCTGGCCGAAGCCGGACAGAGGACGGTGATCTTCCCGACGCGGATGAACGTTCAGCTGCTGGCCGAGGCGGTCAGCGCCGACGACTGCGTGACACGGGCGGAAGCCCGAACTCTGGTCACCGTGCTGCCGACGGTCGAGCGGCGCGGGGAGGCGAACTTCCTGGTGCTGCCGCCGGACGCCGGCTACGGCGCCGTGGCCGAGCCGATGGAGCGCATCTCGGCGGAAGGTCGCCGGGGCTAGGCCTCGCCCGGTCCGGTTTGCTCGACCCGACGCCGCCCAGGGCCGGGCGGTGATTCTTGGCGCGGGCGTCCGCCGGACGATTCAACGACGCAGTTTTCAGGGTTGGTCGCGATGAAGTTGCTGGAAGACAAGGTGGTTTTCGTCACGGGCGCCGCCCAGGGGCTGGGGGCGGCCTATGCGGCGCATCTGGCGCGCGAAGGGGCCAGGGTGGTCGTGGCCGACATCAACGGCGCCGGCGCCACGGCCCAGGCCGAGGCGATCTCCCAGGATGGCGGCCGCGCCATGGCCGTGACCATCGACGTACGGGACGAGGCCTCGGTGGAAGCCGGCTTCGCGGCCGCCGTCGAGGCGTTCGGGCCGATCGACGTGCTCGTGAACAACGCGGGGGGCGTGTTCGGAGCCGGACCTTCGGAGACGTTCACGCTCGATCAATGGAACCAGCATCTGGCGGTGAATCTGACCGGCGCGTGGCTCTGCGCCCGCGCGGTGATCCCGTCGATGAAGGCGGCGCGGTCCGGGCGGATCATCAACATCACCTCGACGACCTTCGATCGAGGCCTGCCGACCGACATCACGCCCTACATCACGTCCAAGGGCGGGCTCGTAGGCCTCACGCGCTCGCTGGCGCATGAGCTCGGCGCCTTCGGCGTCACGGTGAACGCGGTCGCCCCGGGCCTGATCCCCATGAACAAGGCCACCGAAGGCCGCGTGATCAAGGGCGATCGGCTGAGCGCGATCGTGGACCTCGTCGTCAACCAGCAGTGCATCGTCCGGCCGGGAGAGGCTCGGGATCTGGTGGGCGCGGTGGCCTACCTGGCGTCGGACGCCGCCGCCTTCGTCACCGGGCAGGTCTTCAACGTCGATGGCGGCTGGGCGCACGGCTGATCGCGGCGGAGGCTCGGGCTCTCCGCGCAGGCGGCGATGACGATGTGTGCGGGCCCGCCGTCAGGCGGAGGTCGGCCTCAGGCGCCGAATTCCTTGATGCGGCCTTCCAGCTCCTGGACGAGGATCTTCCCGATCGGATGGTCGTCGGTCTTGATGTCGTCGCGGGCGGCGGCCTTGATCGCGTCGATGTGGGCGTCGATCAGGCTCATCGGGGCCTGCAGGCGCTTGGCCTTGTCGTCGATCAGGCGGCAGAGCAGGCCGGCGATGCGGGTGATCAGCGGGAATCCGTAAGTGGCGCCCAGGCCCTTGAGGTCATGGGCGCGCAGGTAGAGCGACTCCATGTTCTCGGCCGAGGGGCCGTCGCTGCGCACCGTCTGGCGCGCGCCTTCCAGCTTGGTGATCTCGTCGTTCAGCCACTGGGTGAAGTTGCCGGAAAGGCTCTTGAGCGCGGCCTCGGCCTTGGCGATCGCGGCCGGATCGATAGCGCCCAGACGACTGCCGCCGACCTTGAGTCGCAGCGCATTCGGCGCCTGGAACACTTGTCCGGTCTTCGGCTCGCTCACGTTGCATACTCCCGACGGCTCGCCGAAAAACGATAGGGTGAACTCGTTAACGAGCGATGAGGGCCGGGGCGTTTTGGGGGGGCTGGAGCCGCCCGGTCAGACCGAGAACTGCTCGGCGAGCACGCGTTCCTCGAGGCTGCGGCCGGCGTCGAACAGCATGCACAGCGCCACGTCGCGATCCTCGGCGATATAGACCTCCAGCACGTTGGGGGCCTCGAAGTTGTCGGCCACCGCGCTCACCGGCCGCTTCTCGGCTTCCAGCACCTCCAGGCGCAGGCGCGCGGTGTGGGAGAGCAGGGCGCCGCGCCACCGGCGGGGGCGGAAGGCGCTGATCGGCGTCAGCGCCAGGATCTTGGCGTCCAGGGGGATGATCGGGCCGTGCGCCGATAGATTGTAAGCCGTGGAGCCCATCGGCGTGGAGATCAGGGCGCCGTCGCAGATCAGCTCCGAGAGCCGCACCTTGCCGTCGACCGAGATGCGCAGCTTGGCCGCCTGGCGGGTGGTGCGCAGCAGGCTCACCTCGTTGAACGCGAGGGCTTCATGCGTCTGGCCGCTCACGTCCACCGCCTGCATCCGCAGCGGATGGATCTCGGCCTGCTCGGCGGCGTTGATACGGCCCAGCAGGTCTTCCTCGGCGAACTCGTTCATGAGGAAGCCGACCGAGCCGCGATTCATGCCGTAGATGGGCTTGGACGAGGCCATCAGCCCGTGGACGGTCTCCAGCATGAAGCCGTCGCCGCCGAGGGCCACGATCACCTGGGCGTCCTCGAGCCCGGCGTCGCCATAGCGTGCGACCAGCTTGTCCCGCGCCTCCTGCGCTTCAGGACGGTTGCTGGCCACGAAGGTGAGACGGGTGACGAACGACTTCCTCATCGGCGGCCAGAAACGCCGAAGCTTGCCGTCGTGTCAAAGGGTGTCGTTCAGGCGGCGAGCGATTTCGCGGCCTGGCGGAACGCCGCGCCCGCCACTTCGGGCGAAACCGGCGCGAACGCGACCGAGGCCTTGCGCGCGCCCGCCGCGCCGCCGCCGGGCCGGCCGTCGTTGAGCTTGCGGGCCATTTCGAGGATGTCCGGGAATACCGACCGGTCGATCCCCACCGCGGCGCAGGCGAGCGCCAGGAGCTCGGGACGGTCGGAGTCGAGGGTCGCCTGCACCTGGGCCGGCTCGAAGCCGCCCAGCACGGACAGCGCGCTGGCGAACAGGCCGAGGCGTCCCTCGCGCAGGGCCCGGATCAGGTAGCCCGCGCGAAGCTGGCCGGCCGAATGGAGCTTCTCGATCAGCCGCCGCTCCATGGCCTCGTGCTCGCCGTCGCGGCTGGTCCGCAGGGCCACCTCGCGGGACAGGCCGTGGTGGGCTTCGTTGACCGAGGCGGCCAGCGCCTCGTCGAGCACCGTCACGTCGAGGCGGAAGCGTTCCGCCAGACCCTGCCGCAGGGCCAGGCCGGCCCAGAGGTAGAGCCGCTTGGCGAGCTGGCCCGTCAGCTTGGGGTGCTCCACGAGCGGCGTGCGCAGGGCGGCGATCTGGCGCGACGCCTCCACCAGCTCGGCCATGTCGTCCGGCGAGAGCTCGGCCGTCTTGTTCCCCGCCAGGGCCGTGAGCACGGCCGGCTCGCCCTCGTCGAGGATCGCGCTGACCACCTGGTTCGAAAGGTGCGGGCGGCGGGCGACCTCGATCTGGTGCTCGATGGTCGCCTCGACCAGCAGGCGGATCAGGTCGGCGTCCTGCAGCACCGGGCTGCGGGCGATGATGGGGCGGGCGATCTCGATGTCGTCCAGCGCCAGGACGTTGACGAGCGCGTTGGGCGCCCAGTCGGCGGACGCGAGCTTCTGAGACAGGCGGTGGCGGATGTCGCGCTCGGCCTCGACCACGAGGCTCATGAAGATCGAGGAGAGCAGGGCCTGGATGGCGGGCGTCTTCATCGCCTCGCCGCCGCCGGGCGAATCGCACAGGTCCGCGATCGCCAGCAACAGGCGTTCTCGGTCCGCCGGCTGGCGGCTCTTGGCGAGATCGAGCAGACTTCCGCTGCTCAACGCGGGACTCAAGCCGGCCTCTCCATATTCTCAAAGCGAACTCGGCTGACGGCGAATGTGGTCTTGGCGGGTGAAGAGTTGTTTAAGGCGGCGGTGACGGGAGGAACGAGGACACCATGGCCGATCCGCTGATTCTGGCCCTGGATCAGGGTACGACCAGCACCCGCGCGATCCTGTTCACGGCCGACGGCCAGGCCCTGGCCGAGGCCGGGCGGCCGCTCGCCCAGCATTATCCCGCCGACGGCTGGGTGGAGCACGACGCCGAGGAGATCTTCGCCGCCTCGGTCGCTGTCCTGAAGGAGGCCATCGCCAAGGCGGGCCGCGAGCTGTCCGACGTCACCGCGATCGGGATCACCAACCAGCGCGAGACGGTGGTGGTCTGGGAAAAGGCCACCGGCCGGCCGATCCACAAGGCCATCGTCTGGCAGGACCGCCGCACCGAGCCGCTGTGCGCCAGGCTCCGGGCCGCCGACCTCGAACCGCGGGTGACCGCGATCACCGGCCTCCTGCTCGATCCCTACTTCTCCGGGACCAAGCTGGCCTGGCTGCTCGACAACGTGGCCGGCGCGCGGGCCGCGGCCGAGGCCGGCGAGCTGCTGGCCGGCACCATAGATGCGTGGGTGATCTGGAAGCTCACGGGCGGGCGGGTCCACGCCACCGATGCGACCAACGCCTCGCGCACCCTGCTGTACGACATCCGCGCGGCGGCCTGGTCGCCGGAGATGAGCGCGATGCTCTCCGTGCCGCTCGCCATGATGCCCGAGGTCCGCGACTGCGCCGGCGATTTCGGCGAGACCGATCCGGCGGTGCTCGGCCACGCCATCCCCATCCGCGGCGTGGCCGGCGACCAGCAGGCGGCGCTGATGGGCCAGGGCTGCGTGCGGCCGGGCGAGATGAAGGCCACCTACGGCACCGGCTGTTTCATGCTGATCAACACGGGGGAGGCGGCGCCGGTCTCCGAGGCCCGCCTGCTGACCACGGTAGCGGCCCAGGTCGGCGGGCGGACCACCTATGCGCTGGAGGGCGCGATCTTCATCGCCGGGGCGGCGATCCAGTGGCTGGGCGAAGGGCTGGGGATCGAGGGCGGTCCGCAGGCCGCCGAGGCCCTGGCGGCCGGGGCGCGAGACGATCTGGGGGTGGTGCTGGTGCCGGCCTTCACCGGCCTGGGCGCGCCGTGGTGGGACCCCGGCGCGCGCGGCGCCGTCTTCGGCCTGACCCGCGACGCCGGCCGCGCCGAGATCGCCCGGGCGGCCTTCGACGCCTGCGCCCTGCAGACCCGCGACCTCGTCGAGGCCATGCGGGCCGACGCGCCCGAGGCGTTCCGCGGCGACGTGGAGCTGCGCATCGACGGCGGCATGTCGCGGAGCGCCTGGTTCAGCCAGCGCCTGGCCGACCTCACCGGCGTCGCCGTCAGCCGCGCGATCTACCAGGAGACCACCGCCCTGGGCGCGGCGCTGTTCGCCGGGCTGGGCGCCGGCGTCTACCGCGATGTCGAGCAGGCCGCCGCCGCCCGGCCGAAGACCGAAGCCTATCCGCCGAAGATGTCGTCCGAGGCCCGCGAGCGCGCCTACAGCCGCTGGCTCGACGCCGTGCCGCGCGTGCGGACGACGGCCTAGGCGAGCCGAACTTCGGGCGCCTGTCCCGGCTCCAGGGCTGCGAGCCGGCCGACGACCGCGGCTTCGCGGAAGCCCAGGCCGCGCGCGGCCGCCAGCACCGCCTCGGCCGCCTCGGGCGCGGCGGCGATCAGCAGGCCGCCGCTGGTCTGCGGATCGGTCAGCAGGTCGCGCCGCCAATCCGGGAAGTCCGAAGGCTCGCGCACCCGGTCGCCGTAGCTCGCCCAGTTCCGTCCCGAGGCGCCCGTGCGCACGCCGCTCCGGAGGAACGCCTCCACGCCCGGCAGCAGGGCCGGCGCATCGGCGCGGATCTCGGCGGCGAGGCCCGCGCCCTCGGCCATCTCCAGGGCGTGGCCGATCAGGCCGAAGCCGGTCACGTCGGTCACGGCGTGGACGCCCGCGACGCCCGGCAGTTCGCGGCCCAGCACGTTCAGCTGGGTGGTCGCGGCGATCATGGCGTCGTAGCCCGCCGCGTCCAGCTTCTCCTGCTTGAAGGCCGCGCTGAGCACGCCCACGCCCAGAGGCTTGCTCAGGATCAGGACGTCGCCGGCCTGGCCGCCCCGGTTGGTCAGCACCCGGTCCGGATGCACGAGGCCCAGCGCCACGAGGCCGTAGATCGGCTCGACGCTGTCGATGGAATGGCCGCCGGCGACGGGAACGCCCGCCGCCGCGCAGACCGAGGCGCCGCCCGCGAGAATCCGGCCGATGACGTCGGGTTCCAGCTTGGCGACCGGCATGCCGACGATCGCCAGCGCCAGGATCGGGGTTCCGCCCATGGCGTAGACGTCGGACAGCGCGTTCGTGGCTGCGATCCGGCCGAAGTCGAAAGGATCGTCCACCACGGGCATGAAGAAGTCGGTGGTGGCCACCAGGGCCTGGGCGTCGTTCAGCCGCCAGACCGCCGCATCGTCGGACGACTCCGTGCCGACCATGAGGTCGGGAAACGCCGCGGCGGCCGGCATCCGGGCCATGATGTCTCGCAGCACCGCCGGCGCCAGCTTGCAGCCGCAGCCGCCGCCGTGGGCCAGCGAGGTCAGTCGAACCGTCTCCGCCATGGGCTCTCCATCGGAAAGAACCGGGCTATAGCACCGCCATGGCGCTGCAAGTCACCGAAGACGTCTCGGCCGAAGCCCTTTCGCGCTTCGACATGCTCATCGACGTGCGCAGCCCGGGCGAGTTCGCCGAGGATCACGTCCCGGGCGCGACGAACCTGCCGGTGCTCTCCAACGAGGAGCGGGCGGAGGTCGGGACGATCTACGTGCAGGAGAGCCGCTTCAAGGCCCGGCGGATCGGGGCGGCCTACGTCGCCCGCAATGTGGCCCATCACCTCCAGACCGCCCTGGCCGACCGGCCGGGCGGCTTCGCCCCGCTGGTCTACTGCTGGCGCGGCGGCATGCGGTCCAACGCCATGGCCACGATCCTGTCTCAAGTGGGATGGCGCACCACCGTGCTGTCGGGCGGCTATCGCACCTACCGCCGCCACGTCACCGCCCGGCTCTACGACGGCCGGCTCCCGCATCGCTTCGTGCTGCTGGACGGCGAGACCGGCTCGGCCAAGACCGAGATCCTGGCCCGGCTGGCGACGCGCGGGGCCCAGACGCTCGATCTGGAGGACCTGGCGGCCCACCGCGGTTCGCTGTTCGGCGCCATCCCCGGGCGGCCACAGCCGAGCCAGAAGCTGTTTGAGAGCCGCCTGCTCGCCGCGCTGGACGCCCTCGATCCCGCGCGTCCGGTGATCGCCGAGGCCGAGTCCAGCAAGATCGGCGACCGCATGCTTCCGCCCGCGCTGTGGACCCGCCTGGCCGAGGCTCAGCGAATCGAGTTGCAGGCCCAGGCGACCGACCGCGCGCGCTACCTCGTCCAGGCCTACGGCGACCTGATCGGCGACCGCGCCCGCCTCGAGGACGCGTTCGGGCGGCTGCCCGTCCATCCCAGCCGCGAGCGGATCGCCGGGTGGCGGGCCCTGGCCGACGCCGGTGACTTCGAGACCCTGGTGGGCGCGGTCATGGCGCTGCACTACGACCCGGCCTACCTGCGCGCCCGCAAGAAGCACGGCCGCCCGCCGCTGCGCACGATCCCGCTCCCTGGCCTCGACGCCGCCAGCCAGGAGGCCGCGGCCGATCGGATCCTCGGCGCCGTCGATGCGCTTGACGCCCCCGCTCCGGGGCGCGACTCTTAACGGCGATAACCAGCAAGGGGAGGCCGCCATGGCGGACGGGTCGGTCGCGGGCGTCGTGTCGCTCAAGGATAAGGTGAGCCCCGAGGAGTGGCAGGCGCGGGTCGATCTGGCGGCGCTCTACCGGCTGGTGGCGCTGTATGACTGGGACGACCTGATCTACACCCACATCTCCGCCCGCATCCCCGGGCCGGAACACCATTTCCTGATCAATCCGTACGGCCTGCTCTTCGATGAGATCACGGCCTCGTCGCTGGTGAAGATCGACCTGGAGGGCAACGTCCTCCAGGAAACGCCCTACTTCATCAATCCGGCGGGCTTCACGATCCACTCGGCGATCCACGACGCCCGGGAAGACGCCAAGTTCGTCATGCACCTGCACAGCGACCAGGGCGTGGCCGTGGCGGCGCAGAAGGAGGGCCTGCTGCCCCTGTCGCAGCATGCGCTGGTCGTCCTGCCTCACCTGGCCTACCACGACTACGAGGGCATCGCCCTCAACCTCGACGAGCGCGCGCGGCTGGTGGCCGACATCGGCGACAAATCCCTGATGCTGCTTAGAAATCACGGCACGCTCTCGGTGGGCGAGACGGCCGCGGAATGCTGGGTCGGGATGTTCTTCCTGGAGCGGGCCTGCAAGCAGCAGGTCATGGCCCTCTCGGCGGGACGCGACGGCGTGCTGATGGCTCCGAGCGCCTCGATCCGCGAGGTGAAGAACCAGACCGGGCGGGGAATCGGCGGCGGCCTGGCCTGGCCGGGATGCCTGCGGAAGCTGGACCGGGAGCTTCCCGGATACGACGCCTGAGCAGGGGTCGCCTCTAGTTTGGGCGCCCGCGCGCTTGGGGCGGGCGCGGGCGTGGCTTTCCGGCGACACGTTTCAGCGCCGAAATGCATAGCCATTCTGGTGTCATCCGGCCGGGTATATGCAGCCCGACCAACGAGCGCCTCGCGCTTGCCACAGAACCGCCAGACGAACGCCCGGCTTGAACGCGGGCGACGGAGCCCCACAGCTTGATCCGACGACATTTCTTCCTGGTCGCAGCCGTGGCGGTGCTGATCGTCATGGTGCTGGTCGGCGGCTTCAAGATCCTATCGAAGCGCGGCGACGCCGGCGGCGCGGCCGGTCCGGCCGCGGCGGGCGCCCCGCCCGGCAAGTCCGGGGGCGGCCGTCCTGGCGGCCGCGGGGGCATGGGCGGCGGGCCGACGCTCGTCTCCGTCGCGGTGGTGCAGTCGCGGCCGTTCCAGGACACCATCGAGGCGCTGGGCGTCGCCAAGGGCCGTCAGTCGGTCACCCTGACCGCGGCCGCCACCCAGCTGGTCCAGCGCGTCCGCTTCTCGGACGGCCAGCATGTGCCGAAGGGCGCCGTGCTGGTGGAGCTGAAGGACACCGAGCAGGACGCCGCGACCGCCCAGGCCGAGGCCCGGCTGGTCGAGGCCAAGCGCGCCTTCGAACGCTACAAGGCCCTGGGCGAACAGGGGTGGGCCTCGAAGGCCGCCGTGGACCAGTACGAAGCCGCCTGGCGCTCGGCCGAGGCCGACGTGGCGGCCGCGCGCGCCCGTCAGGCCGACCGCGTCATCCGCGCCCCCTTCGCGGGCGTGGTGGGACTCTCCGACGTGGCGCCCGGCGCGCTGGTCAATCCCGGCGCCCCGATCGTGACCCTCGACGACGTCTCGCTGATCCGCGTCGATTTCCAGGTGCCCGAGCGGTACCTGGCCCAACTGCACGAGGGTCAGACGATCCT
This sequence comes from Phenylobacterium sp., assembly GCF_016124325.1. Lineage (GTDB taxonomy): Bacteria > Pseudomonadota > Alphaproteobacteria > Caulobacterales > Caulobacteraceae > Phenylobacterium. The sequence goes on along the minus strand of NZ_WGNY01000002.1, from coordinate 18,556 downwards.
GGCCACCGCCGACGCCTATCCCGGCGAAACGATCTCCGGCCGGATCGCGCGGCTGGATACGCGGGTGGACGAGCGGACCCGCGCGATCACCGCGCGCGCCGAGTTCTCCAACGCCGGCGGTCGGCTGAAGCCCGGGATGCTCATGCGCGTCGGCGTCTCGCGCGGCCAGCGCAGCAGCCCCAGCGCGCCTGAGACGGCGATCTCGGTGGAGGGCGACGCGGCCTATGTGTTCGTCCTCGAAAAGCGGGGCCAGATGACGATGGCCGAGCAGCGGCCGGTCGTGACCGGCGTCCGCCAGCAGGGCTATGTCGAGATCCTCGACGGGGTCCGGCCGGGCGACCGGCTGGTCGCCGACGGCCTCAACAAGGTCCAGCCCGGCCAGCCGGTGCGGATCGCCCAGGCGGGCGGCGCCGGCGCGGCCAAGGGAGCGCAGCCGGCCCGGCCGCGGCCCGGCGCATGATGCTCTCCGACATCTCGGTCCGCCGGCCCGTCTTCGCGGCGGTGGCGGCGATCATCCTCTGCGTCGTGGGCTTCGCGGCCTTCAAGTCGCTGACGGTGCGCGAGCTGCCCAGCGTCGATCCGCCCGTGGTGTCGATCTCCACCGACTATCGCGGCGCCTCGGCCGAGGTGATCGAGGAGCGGATCACCGAGGTGATCGAGCGCCAGGTGGCCGGCATCGAGGGCATCGACCGGATCAATTCGTCGTCCCGCGACGGCTCGTCCCGCATCAGCATCTCGTTCAAGCTGAGCCGCGACCTCGACGCCGCCGCCAACGATATCCGCGACGCGGTCAGCCGCGTGGCCGCCTCGCTGCCCGATCAGGCCGATCCGCCGCAGATCCGCAAGGCCACGGCGGACTCCTCGCCGATCATGTACCTGAGCTTCACGTCCTCGACGATGAACCGGCTCGAGCTCTCCGACTACGCCGAGCGCTACCTGGTCGAGCGGCTGTCCACGGTCCCAGGCGTCGCCAACGTCGGCGTCGGCGGGGAACAGCTCTATTCCATGCGCATCTGGCTCGATCCCGACGCCATGGCCGCCCACGGCATCACCGTGGAGGACGTCGAGACCGCGCTGAACACCCAGAACGCCGAGCTGCCGGCCGGTTCGCTGGAAGCGCCGACCAAGGATTTCACCATCCGCGTCGCGCGCGGCTATTCCACGCCCGCCCAGTTCGCCCGGCTGCCGGTCGTGCCCAGCCGCAGCCCCAGCACGGCCGCCGCCTCGGCGGCCCTCGGCGGAGCCGCCGCCGGGGCGGGCGCGGCCCAGGGCGCCACGCGCACCGTCGCCACGGCCGCCACCGGCCAGGACTACATCGTCCGGCTGGGCGACATCGCGCGCGTGGAGGAGGGACCCAGCGAGCCGCGGCGCCTGTTCCGATCCAACAATCGCGACCAGGTCGGCATCGCCATCTTCCGCCAGAGCCAGGCCAACGACCTGGAAATCTCGGATGGCGTCCGCGCCGCGGCGAAGGAGATCAACGCAGGCCTGCCCAAGGGCTCCAAGCTGGAGGTGGCGACCGACTACACCCTGTTCACCCGCGAGGCGATCCACGAGGTGTGGGTCACCATGGGCATCTCGCTGGCCTGCGTGGCCCTGGTGAACTTCCTGTTCCTGGGCACCTGGCGCGCGGCGCTCATCCCCTCGATCGTGGCGCCGATCTGCATCCTGTCGACCTTCATCGTCCTGGCCCCGCTGGGCTTCTCGATCAACCTGCTCACCCTCCTGGCCCTGGTGCTCGCCATCGGCCTCGTCGTCGACGACGCCATCGTGGTGGTCGAGAACATCCAGCGACGGATCGACGAGGGCGAGCCGCCCGTGGTCGCCGCCCAGCGCGGGGCGCGTCAGGTGTTCTTCGCCGTGGTGGCGACCACGGTCGTGCTGATCTCGGTCTTTGCGCCGCTGATGTTCCTGCCCGGGTTCATCGGCCGGCTGTTCGTCGAGCTGGCGGTGTCGGTGGCGGCCGCGGTCGCCTTCTCCGCGCTCCTGGCGCTCTCGTTCTCGCCGATGCTGGCGTCGCAGCTGCTGCGTCCGGCCAAGGGCTCGGGCGTGGTCGCGCGCTTCGTCGACGGCGCCGTTCACCGCCTGCGCAGTTCCTATCACGCCTCGCTCGAGGGGCTTCTGGGGCGGCGCTTCGTCTCGGTCGCGGCCTTCGCCCTGGTCAGCCTGCTGGCGCTGGCGGCCTATGGCGTCTTCAGCGTGCTCCCGCGCGAACTGACGCCCGACGAGGATCGCCGCCGCGTCTCGATCATGGTGGTGGGGCCGGAAGGCGCCGGCTTCGACTACACCCACGCCGCCGTGCAGAAGGTCGAGAACATCCTGATGCGCCACGTCCGCGACGGCACCCTGGACCGGTACGTCATGGCAATGCCGCGTTTCGGCGGCTCCAGTTCGTTCAACAGCGGCGGCGGCGCCGCGATGATGTCGGACAAGGCCACGACCTCGTCGCCCGAACTCGCGGCCAAGCTGAACCGGGAGATGTCATCGGTCACCGCGGTGCGGGCGATCGCGACCTCCGAGGGCGGCCTGCAGCGCGGCGGGCCCGGCGGCGGCGGCGGGTCGAGCCTCCAGGTCATCGGCACCGGGTCGGACTATCCGGAGATCGCGCGGCGCATGGAGCCGCTGCTGCGCGCGGCCGAGGCCAATCCCGGCCTGGGGCGGCCGCGCCTCGACTACGAGCCCACCAGCCCGCGGGTCGCCGTGCAGGTCGACCGGGACAAGGCCGCGGCCCTCGGGGTGTCGGCCCAGCAGGTCGGCCGGGCGCTGGAGACCATGTTCGGATCGCGCCGGGTGACCACCTACATCCGCAACGGCCAGGAATACGACGTCCTGCTCCAGGCCGAGCGCTCGCAGCGCGAGACCCAGCAGGACCTCAATAACCTCTACGTCCGTTCGGCCTCCGGCGAGCCCGTGCCGCTGGCCTCGCTGGTGACCAGCAAGGTGCGGGGCGACACGCCCGACCGGCCGCGGATCGACCGCCTGCGCTCGGTGACGCTCACCACCCAGCTCAACCCCGGCTACAGCATGGGCGAGGCCATCGACTTCTTCAAAGCCGAGGCGGGCAAGCAGCCCGGCGGCATGTCGCTGAAATGGGGCGGCGGCGCGCGCGACTACCTGGAGGCCTCGGGCTCGGTGGGCCTGGCGTTCGGCATGGCGCTGCTGCTCGTCTTCCTGGTGCTGGCCGCCCAGTTCGAGAGCTGGATCCACCCGGCCGTCATCATGCTGACCGTGCCCGTGGCGGCGGTGGGCGGGCTCTTCGGCCTGCTGATCGCCGACTCGTCGGTAAACACCTACAGCCAGATCGGCCTGATCATCCTCGTCGGCATCGCGGCCAAGAACGGCATCCTGATCGTGGAGTTCGCCAACCAGCTGCGCGACGAGGGGCTCACGGTCCGCGAGGCGGTGATCGAGAGCGCGTCGCTGCGCCTGCGGCCGATCATCATGACCTCGATCTCGGCGGCGGCCGGCGCGATCCCGCTGATCCTGTGGGGCGGCGCGGGCGGCGAGGCGCGCAAGACCATCGGCGTGACCATCTTCTTCGGGGCCATCTTCGCCACCATGGTCACGCTGTTCGTCGTGCCGGTGTTCTACAACCTGCTGGCGCGGTTCACGAAGTCGCCCATGGCCACGGCCCGCCGCATCGAGGCGTTCGAGGACGCCGAGCGGGCGCGGGTCGCCAACGCCGCGGAATAGCCGCCGCCACTGCGCCGACCCTCGAGAGGGCCGGCGCCAGGGAGCCTGCAAAAAGGGGGGGTGTCAGGTCCCCTGGGCCCGGCCGGCGACGGGGGCGCCGCCATTCGGATTGGGGTGTCGATCCAGACAGATGCTCTAAGTCGACGACCCCACCATGCCGCCGGTTCTTCTGCGCGTCAAGGTTGAAGACGTACGAAATATTGCGCTCATCGCGCGAGGAGCTACTGGGGCTTGTAGCCGGTCTTGACCATCACATAGGCGATCACGTCGGTCCGGTCCTTGGCGTCCTTCAGGCCCACGAACGACATCTTCGTGCCCGGCACCATGTCCTGGGGCTTGGTGATCCAGGTGTCGAGCTTGTCGGGGGTCCAGGTGATGTGGGACTCCTCCAGCGCCTCCGAGAACTTGAAGCCGTTGCGGCCTTCCCCGGCCTCGGCGCCGACGATGCGCCAGAGGTTCGGCCCGGTCATGTTGGCGCCGCCTTCCGGCAGGGTGTGGCACGACTGGCAGAGCGCGAACTTCGACTTGCCGTTCGACAGGTCGGCCGTGTTGTAGGGCGCGGGCAGGCTCGCCAGCAGCTTCTGGGCCTCCTCGTCGCTCGGCGCGGCCGCCGCGGTCGGCGCCGGGGCGGTTTCCGACTCGCCGGAGGTCGTTGTCTCGGACTTGCTGCAGGCCGCGGCGAACATGGCGAGGGCTGTGGCGGCGACGATCGGTCCCAGACGCATGAGGATCTCCGGTGAAAAATGCGGCGGCAAGCTAGCGCCGGCGCCGTCCGATGCAAGAGGCCCCGCGCGCGGGGCGGAAACCTCTATCCCAGGCGCCGCTTTTCACGGTTCACCGTCAGGTCCAGGGCCTGCAGGAAACGGGACCGGTCGGCCGCCGCGAAAGCCCTCGGCCCACCGGTGATCTCGCCGGTCGAGCGGATGTGCTCCATGATCGCGCGCTGGGCCAGCGCCGACCCGATCGAATCCGCGGTGAACGCCCGTCCATTGGGCGCGATCGCCGCGCCGCCCGCCTTCAGCACCCGGTCGGCCAGGGGGATGTCGTTGGTCACCACGATGTCGCCGGGCCGGACCTCCCCCGCGATCCAGTCGTCGGCCACGTCGGGCCCGGCGTCGACGATCATGCGCTTGATCGCCGGCGACGCCGGGATCTGGATGAACGAATTCGAGACCACCCACGTCGTCAGGCCGTAGCGGGCGGCCACCTTGTAGGTCTCGTCCTTCACGGGGCACGCGTCGGCGTCGATGAAGATCTGCATGCCGAGGCCTTAGCGCGAATGCAGCCGGCGCGCACCGAGCCCCTTGGCGCCGATGGCGCGAGCCCCCATAAGCGGCTCACCGCTTCGGGCGGGCCGGATTAGCTCAGCTGGTAGAGCAGCGGTTTTGTAAACCGAAGGTCGCGGGTTCGAGTCCTGCATCCGGCACCAGCCTTCGCTCCTGCATTATCACCCGTCACTTGGCGCATGGACCAGCGCCCCGCGCGCGCTATGGTCGGGAAAATGTCCAGGGGAGGGTGACCGACATGCGCTTCGACGAGTACCGCGCCCACGACGCCATCGGATTGGCGGAGCTGGTGGCGAAGAAGGCGGTCACGCCCGGGGAGCTGCTCAACACGGCGCTGGCCCGGATGGCCGAGGTCAATCCGAAGATCAACGCGGTCACCCGCGACATGAGCGACCTCGCGCGCGCCAATCCGCCCGCCGGAAGCGGCCCACTGGCCGGCGCGCCCTATCTGCTCAAGGACCTCGGCGCGGCCTACGGCGGCGTGCCCACCACCTACGGCTCGAAGATGTTCGCCGAGGTCGTCCCGGCCGCCGACAGCGCGATCACCCGGCTCTACAAGGCCGCCGGCCTCAACATCTTCGGCAAGACCAACACGCCCGAGTTCGGCCTGTGGCCGGTCACCGAGCCCGACCTGTTGGGCCCCGCCCGCAATCCCTGGGACCTGTCGCGCACGCCCGGCGGCTCGTCCGGCGGCGCCTCGGCGGCGGTTTCGGCGGGGATCGTCCCGGCCGCCCACGCCAGCGACGGCGGCGGCTCGATCCGCATCCCGGCGGCCTGCTGCGGCCTCTTCGGCATGAAGCCGTCGCGCGGGCGCGTGTCGTTCTCGCCGGCGGGCGAGGGGTGGGCCGGCGCCTCGATCCAGCATGCGGTCACGCGCTCGGTGCGCGACAGCGCCGCGCTGCTGGACGCGGTCTGCGCGCCGCAGCCCGGCGACCCCTATTTCCTGGCGCCGCCCGAGCGGCCGTTCCTGGAGGAGGCCGGGCGCGATCCGGGCAAGCTGCGCATCGCCTTCTCCGACAAGGCCCTGACCCCGGGCGCGAAGATCGACCCTGAGGTGGCCGAGGCCGTGCGCGAGGCCGCGCGGCTCTGCGAGAGCCTGGGCCATACGGTCGAGGAGGCGGACCTTCCGGGCGACCACGCCGCCATGCAGGCCGCCGCGCGCACCGCCATCTGGGCCAGCATCGCCGCCAACGTCGAGGCCGAGGCCGACCGCCGCGGCCGGCCCCTGCAGCCGGGCGAACTGGAGGCCGGCACCCTCGACGTCTACCAGCGCGGCAAGCAGACCCTGGGCTCGGACTATGTGCGCGCGGTCCAGACCATCCACGCCTATGGCCGCGCGGCCGCCTCGCTGTTCGAGCGCTACGACGTCTTCCTGTGCGCCACCCTCGGCCAGCCGGCGATCCCGATCGGCTGGCTGTTCGAGGACCCGGCCAAGGTCGTGGAGCGGCTGTTCGCCTACATGCCCAACACCCAGGCCTTCAACAATTCAGGCCAGCCGGCCATGAGCGTGCCGCTGGCCTGGAGCGCCTCGGGCCTGCCCATCGGCATCCAGTTCGTGACCCCCACGGGCGACGAGGCCACGCTTTTCCGCCTCGCCGGCCAGCTGGAGAAGGCGCGGCCCTGGTTCGACCGTATCGCGCCGCTCTAGCCGGCGACCAATCGCGAAGCTTGCACGGCCCTTGCTGCAATCCTGATGCAAGTCGGAAGTGCGTGCCGAGACGGGACACGGCGTCTTCCGGCGGTCGGGCTTGCGGGGGCGGGCCCGGCTCCAGACGTCTACCGACGTTGGCTGCGGACGGTCCGGGATGGCGGCGCGATGGGTCACATTGCCGCCGGCCGGATCGTCCGTGGCGCTACTCCGCGGGAACCCGCGCGCGGCGCTGCTGGATCAGATAGGCCGCGATCACGCCCGTGGCGACCAGCCCGATCAACAGGGTCGAGACGGCGTTGATCTTGGGGTCCACGCCCAGCCGCACCTGGCTGTAGAGCCGCATCGGCAGCGTCGTGGCGCCCGGACCGGACGTGAAGCTCGCGATCACCAGGTCGTCCAGCGACAGTGTGAAGGCCAGCATCCACGCCGCCGCCACGGCGGGCGCGATCACCGGCAGGGTGACGAGCGCGAAGGCCTTCCACGGCGGGCAACCCAGATCCTGGGCGGCTTCCTCCAGGCTGCGGTCGAAGCTGGCCAGCCGCGCCTGGATGGCCACGGTCGTATAGGCCAGCGTCAGGGTCGCGTGGCTGGCCGTCACGGTCCAGAAGCCCCGCGGCAGGCCCGCCGCCACGAACAGCAGCAGCAGGGACAGGCCCAGGATCACTTCCGGCATCACCAGGGTGGCGTAGACGCCGCCCGCCAGCGCCGTGCGCCGCGGCCCGGTCCCGCCGCGCACCAGCGCCACGGCGGCCAGCAGGCCCACGAGCGTGGCCGCCGTCGCCGACAGGATCCCGACCCGCAGCGTCACCCAGACGGCGTCCAGCATCTGGCGGTCGTGGAGGAGCGCGACGTACCAGCGCGTCGAGAAGCCGCCCCACACGGTGACCAGCCGGCTCGCGTTGAACGAATAGGCCACCAGGATGACGATCGGCGCGTAGAGGAACGCCAGCCCCAGGACGATCGAGGCCAGGTTGAACGCCGACGGCCCGCGCCTCACGCCAGCACCTTCCGCTGCTGGCGCTCGAACAGCAGGATCGGGATCACCAGGGTCGCGAGCAGCACGATGGCCACCGCCGAGGCCGCCGGCCAGTCGCGGTTGGCGAAGAACTCGGTCCAGATCACCCGGCCCAGCATCAGGGTCTCCGAACCGCCCAGCAGGTCGGGGATCACGAACTCGCCGGCCATGGGGATGAAGCAGAGCAGGGCGCCGGCCGCCGCCCCGGACAGCGAGAGCGGGAAGGTGACGCGCCAGAACGCCGACAGCGGGGTCGCGCCCAGGTCCTGCGCCGCCTCGATCAGGCTCTCGTCCTGGCGGTCCAGCACCGCGTAGAGCGGCAGCACCATGAACGGCAGATAGGCGTAGACCAGCCCCAGCAGCACGGCGGTCTCGGTATTGAGGATATCCACCGCCGGCAGGCCCAGCGCGCCCAGCGCCGCGTTCAGCACCCCGGCCGGCTTCAGGATCGCGATCCAGGCGTAGATGCGGATCAGGAAGCTGGTCCAGAACGGCAGGATCACCGCCATCACCAGCGCCTGGCGCGCCTTGGGCGGACAGCGGCTGATCCCGTAGGCGATCGGATAGCCGATCAGCAGCAGCAGGCCCGTGGCGACCCCGGCCAGCCTCAGGCTGGAGAGATAGGCGTCGAGGTAAAGGCGGTCGCGGCCCAGCCGGGCGTAGGTCTCCAGGTCGAGGCCCTGAAGGAAGGTCCGCACGCCCTCCAGCCCCCGGCTCCAGTCGATGCGCGGTGCGTACGGCGGGATCGCCAGGGCGGTGTCGGACAGCGACAGCTTGGCGACCAGCATGAAGGGGAAGGCGAAGAAGACCGCCAGCCACAGCAGGGGGACGACGGCGGCGAGGCCTGTGCGGCTGCGCCTCACGTGGTCAGCACCACGGCGCTGGAAGGCGCGAAGGTCAGCCAGACCGGGTCGCCGACGCCCAGGGGACGATCCACGAGGCGGGTGGCGTTGGCGCGCGCGGCGCGCAGCGTGCGCCCCGGCGAGGCTTCGACCACATAGGTCGTCCAGTCGCCCAGGTAGCCGTAGTCCACGATCCTACCGGCGATGACGTTCCCGTCTCCGCCGACGGGCGGCTCGGTATGGACGGCGATCTTCTCCGGCCGCACGGCCAGCCAGGCCTTGTCGCCCACGGCGGCTTCGCCCTCGGCGTCGAACGCGCCGTCGTCGCTCGCCAGCCGCACCCGGCCGCCGCCCGCCGCCGTCACCCGGCCCTCGAACAGGTTCACGTCGCCGATGAAGCCGGCCACGTAGCGATCGGCCGGCGCCTCGTAGACCTCGGTTGGGCGGCCCACCTGAACGATCTCGCCGGCGCGCATCACCGCGATCCGGTCGGCGACCACCATGGCCTCGTCCTGGTCGTGGGTGACGATCATGAAGGTCAGGTTCAGCCGCTGCTGGATGGCCATCAGCTCGAACTGGGTCTCCTCGCGCAGCTTGCGGTCCAGCGCCGCCATCGGCTCGTCGAGCAGGAGGATGCGCGGCCTGGGCGCGAGCGCCCGGGCCAGGGCCACGCGCTGCCGCTGGCCGCCCGAGAGCTGGTCCGGCCGGCGCCGGCCCAGGCCCTCCAGCTTGACCAGCGAGAGCATCTCCTCGACCCGCGGCCCGATCTCGGCCCTGGGCACGCCCTGGCGCTTCAGCCCGAACGCGATGTTCTGGGCCACGGTGAGATGCGGGAACAGCGCATAGGCCTGGAACATCATGTGGACGGGCCGCCGGTGCGGCGGGTCGGCGCCGATGTCGCGGTCGCCCAGCAGCACGCGTCCGGCGTCCGGCGTCTCGAACCCGGCCAGCAGGCGCATCAGGGTGGTCTTGCCGCAGCCGGAAGGGCCGAGCAGGGCGAAGAACTCGCCCTCGTAGATCGAGAGGTCCACGCCCCGCACCGCGGCGGTGTCGCCGAACGACTTGCCGACGCCTTCGAAGCGCACGAGCGGCCGCACCGCGGGATCCTCCCACGGCGCGAAGGCCTCGCGGACGGCGCCGAGCTGCGGACGCCCGCTCAATGCCCGGTCAGAACCTTGGTCCACCGCCGGTTCACCTCGCGCAGCAGGTCCTGGTCCTTGGTGGTGGTCACGAACAGGCGCTTGGAGAGTTCCGGCGTCGGATAGGCGTTGGGGTTGTCGCGGATCTCCTCGTCCACCAGCGGCGTCGCCGCGGCGTTGGCGTTGGCGTACTCGGTGTAGTTCGACGCCTGGGCGATCACCTCGGGGCGCAGCATGAAGGCCAGGAACTTGTGGGCCGCCGCCGGGTTCGGCGCGTCCTTCGGGATCGTGAAGACGTCAAACCAGACCTGGCTGCCTTCCTTGGGGATGACATAGGCGATGTCGACGCCGTTCTTGGCCTCCTCGGCGCGGGCCTTGGCCTGCAGCACGTCGCCCGAATAGCCGATGGCGACGCAGATATCGCCGTTGGCCAGCGCGTCGATGTATTCCGACGAGTGGAACTTCCTCACATAGGGCCGGGCCTTCAGCAGGAAGTCCGTGGCCTCGTCGTAGTCGGCCAGGTTGGTCGAGTTCGGGTCCTTGCCCAGGTCGTTCAGCGTGATCGCGAACATGTCCTCCGAGGCGTCGAGGAAGTAAACGCCGCAGTCCTTCAGCTTGGCCAGGTTCTTGGGGTCGAAGACGATCGCCCAGCTATCCACCTTCACGCCGGGCAGCCGCTTGGCCACGGCGTTCACATTGTAGCCGATGCCCACGGTGCCCTGCATGTAGGGCACGCTGTATTTCTCGCCCGGATCGAATGGCTGCATGTGCGCCAGCACGTCGGGCGCCAGCTTGTCGAGGCCGGGAAGCTGGGTCTTGTCCAGCGGTTGGATCGCGCCGGCCGTGATGTAGCGGGGGATGTTGTGGTTCGAGGGGACGACGATGTCGTAGCCCGTGCCGCCCTGCAGCACCTTGGTCTCCAGCACCTCGTTCGAATCGAAGGTGTCGTAGGTGACCTTGATCCCGGTCTCCTTGGTGAACTGGGTCAGCAGGGCCGGGTCGATGTAGTCCGACCAGTTGTAGATTCGCAGTTCGCCCGGATCCGTGGCCTTGCCGCCGCCGCCGGGGCTGCATGCCGCCAGCGCCAGAGCCGCCATCATCCCCAGGCCGGGAAGCCATGCCTTCATGCCCGATCCCCCATCTTCGCGGCGCACGTTATAGGTCGCATCTCCTCCCCGTTAAGCGCGAAATCACGATGCCCACCGCCTGGACCGCGATCGCTCCCGTCCTGATGCTGATCGCCTCGAACGTGTTCATGACGTTCGCGTGGTACGGCCACCTCAAGATCGAGCACCGGCCGCTCTGGATCATCGTCCTGGCGAGCTGGAGCATCGCCTTCTTCGAGTACTGGCTGGCCGTCCCGGCGAACCGCATCGGCCGGCTGGTCTACGACCCGGCCGAGCTCAAGGCGATGCAGGAGGTGATCACCCTCTCGGTCTTCGCGGTCTTCTCGGTGACCTATCTGGGGGAGCGGCTGACGCTGAACCACGCGGTCGGCTTCGGGTTCATCGCGCTCGGCGCGTGGTTCGTCTTCAAGGGGCCGCTGGGCTGAGCCGACGCCAGGCCGCCCGGAGGCGGCCCGGCGCCCCTCGGCTACTTCTGGTCCGGAGCCGCGCCAGCGGCGGCCGGAAGCATGGCGACGACGTTGTTGGTCTTGGAGATGAACTTGATCCCCTTGACCCGGCCGTCCGTGTACTTGTCCCACGCGCCGGAGACCTCGACCGGCGTCGGCGTCGCCGCGCCCGGCGTGGCCGGCGCATCGGCCACCACATCCACCTCGTAGATCCCGTCGGGCGGGCTGGCGGCGTAGACGTAGGGCAGGAACGCGGCGTTCTTGTAGCCTTCGCCGGCCACCGTGGCCGACGCCTTCAGCATCACGCCGCCGTCCTTGTCGGGCGCGACGCTGGCCGACTGGATCGACTCCACCTTGCCCTGGCCCTGATACATCTGCATCGGACGGCCGTACGACTTCTCGGGCGCGGCGGCGGCCTCGTCCTTGGCGGCGGGCTTGTCCCCGCACGCGGCCAGCGCCAGGCAGCCCGCAAGCGCGGCCGCAATGGGAATGGCGTGTTTCAGCATTTCGATCCTCCCGTTCCGGGCGACGTTCTTCTGCTAGCGACTCACGGGCCGCCGCCCTCTCCCCGTGGGGCGAGTTTGACCCCCTCACCACGCATTGCGAGCTTTTCCTGAAAACACGCGCTTTGGCGAACGCCGCGGGCGGCCTATAAGCCGCGCTTCTCTCCGCCCGGCGCCAGACGTTTTCCGCAACATCCCATGTCCCGCATCCTCATCACCTCGGCCCTGCCGTACGCCGCCGGCGCGAAGCACTTGGGGAACCTCGCGGGCTCCATGCTGCCGGCCGACGTCTACGCGCGGTTCCAGCGCTCGCGGGGGCGCGAGACGCTCTACATCTGCGCCGCCGACGAACACGGCACGCCGGCCGAGCTGGCGGCCGCCGAGGCCGGGCTGCCCGTGGCCGACTTCTGCGCCCAGGCGCACGAGAAGCTGTACGCCACCGGACGCGCCTTCGGCATGTCGTGGGATCACTTCGGCCGCTCGTCCTCGCCCCAGAACCACCGCCTGACCCAGCGCTTCGCCCAGCAGCTCTGGGAAGCCGGCTTCATCGAGGAGCGGGTCACCCAGCAAGTCTATTCGCTGGCGGACAAGCGCTTCCTGCCTGACCGCTACGTGATCGGCACGTGCCCCCACTGCGGCTACGAGGCCGCCCGCGGCGACCAGTGCGAGAACTGCACGCGGGTGCTCGACCCGGCCGACCTGCTGCATCCGCGCTCGGCGCTCTCCGGCTCGACCGAGATCGAGATCCGCGACTCCAAGCATCTCTTCCTGCGCCAGAGCGCGTTCGCCGAGCGCCTTCGCACCTGGATCGAGGACAAGCGCGGGGCCTGGCCGCACCTCGTCACCTCGATCGCGCTCAAGTGGCTGGACGAGGGCCTGCAGGACCGCGGCATCACCCGCGACCTCGAGTGGGGCGTGCCCGTCAACGCCATGGACTGGGGCCCCAATCCCGACGGCAAGCTCCCCGATATCGCGGGGCTGGCGGGCAAGGTCTTCTACGTCTGGTTCGACGCGCCCATCGAGTACATCGGCGCCACCTGGGAATGGGCCGACGCCCGCGCGGCCGAGGCGGGGACCGGCCCCGCGCCCGAGGCGGACTGGGAACGCTGGTGGCGCATGCCCGCCGCCGCCGACGTGACCTATGTGGAGTTCATGGGGAAGGACAACGTGCCCTTCCACACCGTGGGCTTCCCCTGCACGCTGATGGGCGTCAACGAGCGCCGCGACGCCGAGGGGCGCTGGTCGGTCGCCAGCAACACGCCGTGGAAGCTGGTCGACAACCTCAAGGGCTTCAACTGGCTCGACTACTACGGCGGGAAGTTCTCCACCTCGAAGAAGCGCGGCGTCTTCATGGACCAGGCGCTGGAGCTGCTGCCCGCCGACTACTGGCGATGGTGGATCGTGGCGAACACCCCGGAAAGCTCGGACGCCACCTTCACCTGGGAGCAGTTCCGCGACCAGGTGAACGCCGACCTGGCCGACGTGCTGGGCAATTTCGTCAACCGCATCTGCAAGTTCGCCGAGAGCCGGTTCGAGGGCGTCGTGCCCGAGGGCGGCGAGCCGGGCGAGCGCGAGGTCCAGCTCGAGGCCGACGTGCTGATGAAGCTGCGCGAGCTGACCGGCTGCCTGGAGGACCGCGAGTTCCGCAAGTCGACCACGGCGCTGCGCCAGCTCTGGGTGCTGGGCAACCAGTACCTCACCGAGGCCGCGCCCTGGACGGCGATCAAGACGGATCGCGACCGCGCCGCCGTGGTCGTGCGCTACGGCCTGAACCTGGCGGCCCTGTTCGCCAAGGTCTCCGAGCCCTTCATCCCCTTCGCCGCCGAGAAGATCGCCGTGGCCCTGGGCGAGCCGTTCCCGGGCCGCTGGCCGTCGCTGGAGCAGGGCAGGGGGCCGTTGTCGGCGCTGCCGCCGGGCCGGCCGATCGCCGCGCCCGAGGTGCTGTTCCGCAAGGTCGAAGAGGTCCAGGCGGCCGAATGGCGCGAGCGCTTCGGCGGATCCGAGGCGGCGGCCGAGCCGGCCTAGCCGCCGCCGGCCAGTTCCCGGGGCGTCAGGTCCAGCGCGGCGGGCATCACGGCGTTGTAGGCGGGGCCCCGGCCCAAATCGACCACCAGCTCGCGGTGGCCTTCCCAGATCATGTGCAGCGCCACATAGGCGACGATGGCGAGGCCGAGGTAGCCCAGCCAGCGGTGGCGGTCGAGCAGGCGGGCGATGGCGTGGGCGGCCGCGCCCATGAGGGCGATCGAGATCAGCAGGCCGGCGACCAGGACGCCGGGGTGCTCGCGGGCCGCGCCGGCCACCGCCAGCACATTGTCCAGCGACATCGAGATGTCGGCGATGGCGATGGTGGCGAGCGCCCGGCCGAAGCTCTTGGGCGCGCGTGGCGGCGGCGCGGCCCCGTCGCCCGCCAGCGCCGGCTCCTGGGCATGCTCGCGCAGGTCGCGCCACATCTTCCAGCAGACCCAGAGCAGCAGCACCCCGCCGGCCAGCAGCAGGCCCAGCACGTCCAGCAGCTGGGTGGTGATCAGCGCGAAGCCGATGCGGGCGATCACGGCCACGGCCATGCCGAGCAGGATCGCCTTGCGGCGCTGCTCGGGCGGCAGTCCGGCGGCGGCCAGGCCCACGGCCACGGCGTTGTCGCCGGCCAGCACCAGGTCGATCAGCAGGACTTGGACGAGCGCCGAGGCGGCGCCGGCGGCGATCAGGCCTTCCAACATCGCGCTCAAATGGCGTGCTGCGCGCGCGCGCGCAACAGGTTCAGCGACGGGCGTTGTGCTCCGCCTGCTCGGCCGGGGTGATCTCCAGCGCGGCGGGCGCCAGGCGGTTGTAGTCGTCGACCCGGCCCAGATCGATCGCCGCCTCGCGCGCGCCGTCCCAGATCATGTTCATCGCCACCCACAGCACGATGGCGAGGCCGAGGTATCCCAGCCAGCGGAACCGGTGCAGCAGGCGGGCGATCCAGCTGGCCGCCACGCCCATCAGGGTGATCGACAGCAGCAGGCCGGCGATCAGCACGCTGGGGTGCTGGCGCGCCGCGCCGGCCACCGCCAGCACGTTGTCCAGCGACATGGTGAGGTCGGCCACCAGGATCTGCAGCATGGCCTGGCCCATGGTCTTGGCCTTGGCCTTCTGGCGGGGCGAGGCGCCGATCTCGACGCCGGTGGCCTCCTCGAGCGCCGCCTCGCCGACGGCGGCCTCCTCGCGGCCCTGTTCGCGCAGCTCGCGCCACATCTTCCAGCAGACCCAGAGCAGCAGCAGGCCGCCGGCGAACAGCAGGCCGACGACCTTGAGCAGCTGGGTGGTGAGCAGCGCGAAGCAGATCAGCATCACCATCGCGCAGGCCAGGCCCAGCATGATGGCGCGGCGTCGCTGCTGCGGCGGCAGGCCCGCGGCGGAAAGGCCCACCGCCACGGCGTTGTCGCCCGCCAGCGCGAGGTCGATCAGCACGACCTGGAAGAACGCTGAGACCGCGCCGGTCGGGAGGAAGGGGAACGCCATCGGCCCTCAATGGGGCAGGCGGCGCGGGCCTGCAACTGTCCGCTGGACCGCAGGCGCAGGCGAGGGCTGAGGGGGATTGTCCAGGCCCGCCTTTCGGGGTGGAGCAGGCGACCCTGGATCGTCGCGGCGACGGATGGTCAGGTCGCGCCGCCGCGACTCCCCCTCAGCCGGGGCGAAGGATGTCACGCCCGGCGGCCCTGGCCAGTCGCGTCGGCCTGCGTCGCGTTGCGTCGGGTTGCGGGCCGGGCGGCTTCAGCAGGCGCGGGGCGGCGACGCCGGCGCATCCGGGGTGGTGATGTTGGGGCCGCGCGACCAGGAGGTGGCGAACGGCATCGTCAGCAGCGCGTGGCCGCCCTGCGCGAGAGCCGACGGCCCGAAGTCGCGGAGGAGATGCGTCTCGACGTCCTCCGGGATCGAGCCCTTGGGCGCGAGCCCGCTCGCGGCGCCGCGCGCCATGAAGGCGGCTTCGTCGGCCTCCGGGTCGTCGGTCAGGTCGGCCACGCGGTCGAGCAGCAGCGCGCCCGCCACCGGAGAACCGCCGCCGACCCGCTGGATGGTCAAGGAGATGCCGTCCAGGCGCTCGGCCCTATGCCGCAGCACGGCGTTGTAGATCGAGAAGATGAAGACGCCGCTCCGCGCGTCGGCCGCGAACGAGAAGAGCTGGGTCTGGGTCATCAGCGTCCAGCCAACGAACTGCATGTCCTCCACCTGCAGCCGGACCGAGAGGAGGCCGTTGTCGGCCCGGCGGATCAACACGTGGTCGTGCATGAACCGTCCCGGCTGGCCGATCGCCGGCCGGGTCGTGCGCCAGACGCCTTCGTAGTCCGCTCCGCGCAGGGCGGTGAGCGCCCGGGCCTCCTGCAGCACGCCCTCGGGCAGCAGGCTGGCCAGCGGGCCCAGGGCCTCGGGCGCCGGCTCGGCCGCGACCCCCAGCCGGGCGGCCAGGGTGTCGAGGTCCGTCTCCCAGTCCAGCAGCGTGAAACCGGGCCGCTGGGCGGCCACCAGCCGGGTCAGGTTGGCCAGGTTCTCGCCCGAGGGCGCCTGGCGCCCGTTCAGCCAGCGGCTGACCACCGACTTGTGCACCGCCAGTTCGGATGCGAGCCGACCGCGGCTCAAGGACAGCGCCTTGAGCGCCAGCAGCAGCCGCGCCGGAAACTCGCCTTCCACCACCCCGACTCCCGTGTCGACGCATTCGTCGCAGGTTCGTCGGCGGATGTCAGCGGCCGGCGCGCCGGCCGGGGGCCTCAAGCCTGGAAGGCGGGCGCCTTGCGGCGCGCGCGGAACGCCGATCCGGCCAGCCCGAAGCCCAGGATCATCAGCGCCCAGGCCGAAGGCTCGGGCACGCCGCCCTGTGTGGCGTCGGAGTAGAACGCCAGATAGCCGTTGATGCGCCGGCCCGTGTCGATGCTGTCCAGCTCGACGCCCGCCGTGTCGTACCGGCCGATGCTGTGGTCGAAGGCGGCGTAGATGCTGCCGTCGCCGAAGGCCAGGCTGTTCACTTCGCCGTTCAGGTTGGCGAGGATGTCGTACGAGGTGAGGTCCTGCGGGTCGAACGCCAGGAGACCGTTGGCCCCGAAGAAGTTCGCCGCCGCGAAGAGCTGCCCGTTCCCGTAGGCCAGCGAGTCGATGGAGTAGGCGTAGCTCTGCGACGCCAGCAGGTTGCCGCCCAGGTCGTACTCGGCGATCGTTCCGTCCCAGGCCACGAACAGGCTGTCGTCGCCGAAGACCATCCCGGTGGCCTTGCCGCCGATGTCGATCTCGATGGGGCCGACGCCGAAGTCGGGGTCCAGCCAGCCGACGTGGAATCCGCTTCCGCTCCAGACGCCTTCGTAGGACCAGAATACGGACCCGCCGCCGGCGGCCACGATGCCCGCCTCAATGGGGGGGCCGAAGTTGAGGGTGTCGAGATAGTTTTCGCCCAGGTCATAGCGCGAGACGCTGGCGCCCAGGTCGGTCTCCCTGGTCACGAACAGCGCGCCGCCATTGAGCGAGGCGTCGCAGCAGGCCCCGAAGGCGAGCCCTCGTATATCGCCTGGCGCGGTGTGGGCCGCGTATTCGCCAAGCGTCGTCGGATTGTAGCCGATCAGGCCCTGCTCGCCCGTCTCGTAGGAATAGCTGCTGTAGAGGACGCTAGCGTCTGCCGCCGTCGCGCAAAGCGCCAGCGCGCCTGCCGCCGCGGCCAGCGCGGTCTTGATCTCACGTGCCATCGTGGCCCCCGATTGAACTGGGGCCGGGTTATCCTCGCGGGGAGGTTGCGCCGGTAGGTCCGTCGGCCTGCGAGGCGTTGCGTTTGGTTGCGCGCTCCGGCGCCGCCCCGGCTACGTGCGCGGGCGCGCGGCCTCGTAGAGCGCGATGGCGGCGGCGGCCGAGACGTTCAGGCTCTCGAAGCCGCCGGGCATCGGGATCTTCGCCAGCTCGTCGCAGTGCTCGGCCACCAGCCGGCGCAGGCCTTCGCCCTCCGAGCCCATGACCAGAACGGTCGGGGCGCCGTCCAGCACCTGCTCCAGCGATCGCTCGGCCTCGCCCGCCAGGCCCACGGCCCGCCAGCCGGCGTCGGACAGTTCGTCCAGGGCCCGCGACAGGTTCACCACAGGGGCCACCGGCAATTTCTCCACCGCCCCGGCCGCGGCCTTGGCGAGCGCGCCGGCCAGCTTGGGCGCATGGCGGTCCTGCAGCACCACGCCCACGGCGCCGAACGCGGCGGCCGAGCGCAGGATGGCGCCCACGTTCTGGGGATCGGTCACCTGGTCCAGCATCAGCAGCACGGCGCCCGGCCGGGCCTCGAAGTCGCCGAGCTCCACCTCGTCCAGCGGCGCGGGCCGCATCGCCACGCCCTGGTGGACCGCGCCCTGCGGCAGGCTGAGGCCGATGTGGTGCGCGTCGGCGATCTCGACGGCCTTCTGGCGGCCGAACCGCGACTCGATCTGGCGGGCGCGCTCGGCGGTGGCCAGCAGCCGGACGGGCGGCCCGCGGCGCGGATTGTCCAGCGCCGCCTCGACGGCGTGCCAGCCCCAGATCCAGTCGTCGGCGACCCCGGCGGGGCGGCGTTCGCCGCGCCCTTTGCCCGAGGGCGCGGGGCGGAATTTACGGCCCTTCCGGGCGTCGTTGCGTTCGGGATGCGAGGCCACTATAAGACGCGCTCCGATTTGGGGCCCCCTCGGGCGGCCGCCGCTTTTGGACCGCGAGACCGGCCGCTTCAAGCCCCATCGCGTCCGTGGCGGAGGCCATCTTCAGGACGGCTCCCGATCAGGCTCCGAGCGCGCTGGGGGAATGTCCCGAGTGGCAAAGGGGGCGGACTGTAAATCCGCTGCTGTAATGGCTTCGTAGGTTCGAGTCCTACTTCCCCCACCACGCGC
>NZ_WGNY01000023.1 GCF_016124325.1 Phenylobacterium sp. | reverse complement strand
CTGGGCGACGGTCTGCGCCCCGGCTCCATCGCCGACGCCAATGACCGCGCGCAATTCGCCGAACTGGAAACGCTCGGCGAGCTGACGCAAGTGGCCTGGAAGCACAATGTGCAGGTGATGATCGAAGGCCCCGGCCATGTGCCGATGCACAAGATCAAGGCCAACATGGACAAGCAGCTGAAGGCCTGCGGCGAGGCGCCCTTCTACACGCTCGGGCCGCTGACCACCGACATCGCGCCCGGCTACGACCACATCACCAGCGCCGTCGGCGCGGCGATGATCGGCTGGTTCGGCACGGCGATGCTCTGCTACGTCACGCCCAAGGAGCACCTGGGCCTGCCCGACCGCCAGGACGTGAAGGACGGGGTGATCGCCTACAAGATCGCCGCCCACGCCGCCGACCTGGCCAAGGGCCACCCGACCGCGCGGGCCTGGGACGACGCGCTTTCCCGCGCGCGGTTCGAGTTCCGCTGGGAGGACCAGTTCAACCTGGGCCTCGATCCCGAGACGGCGCGCGAATACCACGACGAGAGCCTGCCGAAGGAGGCGTTCAAGACCGCCCACTTCTGCTCGATGTGCGGCCCGAAGTTCTGCTCGATGAAGATCAGCCAGGACATCCGCGACGCCGCCCGCAAGCAGAACGAGGTCGAGGCCGGCATGGCCGATATGGCCCAGAAATTCAGAGAGGGCGGCGGCGAGATCCTGGTGCCGGTGACGCCAGCCGAGTAGGCCGGTCTAGAGGAGCGGGCCGACGGTGGCCCGCGTCAGCAGGGCGATCAGCTCCGCCTGGCGCGCCGTGCCGGTCTTGTCGAGCAGGCTCTGCACCTGATGCCGCACGGTGTGGAAGCTGACGCCCTGGCGTTCGGCGGCCTCGCGGGCGTCCGCGCCGTCCATCAGGGCCAGGGCGACCCGGGCCTCGGCCGGGGTGAAGCCGAACAGCTCCTGCAACTGGGCCGCGGTCGCCTGCCGCTGGGCTTCGGGGTCGGTCACGCACACCAGCACGCCCGGCGCCTGGCCGAACACGGCGGCCCGCCCGGCCTGGATCGGGGTCACGATGATCGAGAGCGGCGTCCGCCGGCCGGCCACGCGCAGGGTCATGGACCCGCCCACCCGAGGCTCGGCGTCGGTCGAGGCCGCCTGTGCGATCAGCTTGTCCAGCTGGCGCGCGCCCAGCGCCTGGACGCCGGACAGTCGGCCGCCGAGCAGGCAGAGTCCCAGGCGCCGCGCCAGGATCTGATCGGCCATCCGGTTGGTGCGGCGAACGCGGCCCGCGCCGTCCAGCAGGAAGATGCCGAAGGGCGAGCGATCGAGCGCGGCGTCCACGTCCGGGCTGCGGAGCCCGGCTTGCGCCAGCTTTTCCGTCAGGTGGAAGGCGCGGCGAATGTGGGGTTGCAGGCGTTCGGCGCGCTCGATGTCCGCGCGTTCGAACCGGCTGCGGGACCGGGGGCGGTTCACGGTGAGCGCGCAGGTCTCGTACCGGTGCGCGCTCAGGCGCACGATCATGCAGGAGTCGGCGTCGTTGGGGCGCATGAAGTCGTTGAAGTACTCGGTCCTGGCGAGGTCTTCCTTCGCCAGACAATCGTCGTCGGTCAGCACCGTGGGTCGCCAATTGGCCATGTAGTCCCGCGGGTCGGTCGCATTGGAAAAGGGGTTCAGGGCGCCATAGTAGGCCTCGTAGCGCCCCGGCGCATCGGGATCGATCCGGGCGATCAGGCCCGAGCCGGAGCCGTCGACAACACTCAGGCGTGAGAGCCAGGCATTGGTTCCGCCGGTCATGTCGGCGAAGCGCTCCATGACCGGAATCCAGCCGGCGGGATCGACCGCCGCGTCGTACAGCAGGTCCAGGAAGGCGGCTTCTTCGGCGGGCACGTCCGACCTCCTCACGTTCGTTGAACACGATGCGCCCGCCTGGGCAGCGTCCACTGCATACGCCTGATCGGCGAGTCGGATTCTACCGAGCCGATAGCTCGTCTGAGCCATTCGCCGGCGGACCCGCGAAGCTATCGTGCCGCGATCGTTGTCTCGGGCGTTGGTCGGGCCGCAGGGGGCGGCCGGCGTCGCGTCGGAGCGACGCCTGGAGTGACTGGACATGCAGAAGCTGCTTCTCGCCACCGCCATGGCGATGCTGTTGTCGCCGATGGGCGCGCGCGCCGCGACGGTGGTGCTGGAATTCGGCACGAACGAAATGGCCTGTACGGGTTCGGACGGAGGCGCGGTCGACCGGGCCTGCACGACCAACGGCCAGTATATCGGCGCCAACTATGGGAGCACGACGGGCCTGACCGTCGGGTACGACGCCAGCGAGGCCTCGGGCAGCCAGACCTCGTTGCTGTTTTCGACCAGCAATGGCGGCCGTGCGTACGCCTTTCCGGTGGGGCCGGCGGACGAGCCGTCGCTGATCTTCTTCACGCCGGACGCCGGCTACGAGGTCTCGTTCTCGAGCTTCACCTGGAGCGCCGGGTCGGCGACCTCGACCGCGCTCTTCTTCTTCCAGGTGGTCGACCAGGGCGGGACGGTCCTGTTCGACGCCGGCAACAGCGTCGCGACCTATGCGGTCAACACCGCCTACGCCTCGGGGCCCCTGACCTTCAAGTTCGGCAACGGCGGCCAGGGCGGCGTCGACATCGACAGGATCGTCCTGGACCTGCGCCCGACGGCGGTGGGCGGCGTGCCTGAGCCGGGGACCTGGGCGCTGATGATCCTGGGTTTCGGCGCCGCCGGTTGCGTCGCGCGCCGGCGTCGCCTGGCGCCCATGGCCTGACGGCGTTCCCGCGATCCGGGGCCGGCGATCCCGACGGCGCCCGCATCGATCCCGCGCTTCAGGACGCCGTGTCCTTCCGGAGCCGGGATCGCGTCCGGGGCCTTCGCCCGCAGTCCCCGGGTGGATGTCCCGGCGGCGCAAGCCGCCGGGCGTTCACCGGCCGGATCCGCGGCCAATGTCAGGCGGCGCGGGCCAGCCGCCTGCGCCGCAGCACCGCGCCCGCCGCGCCGAAGCCCGCGATCATCAGGCTCCAGGCCGCGGGCTCGGGAACCGCGCCGACCTCGGTGATCCGGGCGCTCGTGATCGAGACCGCGAAGTTGTAGGCCTGATCGTAGCCGCGGCCGCTGTTCTGGGCCGCGCGGGCGAAAGCGCCGCCGCCGCTGCCGCCGGGCGGGTTCCAGGGCTCGCCCATGTCGAACGGGATCTCGGCCGTCCCGTAGAAGTTCGAGCTGCCCGAGAAGTAGTCGTAGGCCTGGCCGCCCGTCGGCGAGGGGATGTAGCGGCCGGCCTGGCCGCCGAAATACAGGACGCCCTGCGGGGCATCCGGATTGTTGGTCCGGTCGGTCTCGCCGTAGCTGTTGGAGGGCGCGGTGAAGTCGATCACGTCGGTGATCCCGTTGATGGTGATCGCCACCGAGCGCACCGGGGAGGCGTCGTTGTAGCCCGCGCGGTTGTAGGAGAAGTAGCCGGGCAGCGGGACGTAGAGCGAGGTGTTCCCGAGCGTCGGATCGAAGGTCCAGACGGCGGAGAAGGCCTGGCCGACCAGCGGCGAGACGCCGAAGGTCATGTCGGATCCGTAGTCGATCGTGACGACCCCGTTGAAGGTGGCCATCACCAAGGCCTGGGCCTGTGTGGCCAGGGCGACGGCGCCCGCCGCCACGGCGGCGGCCAGTTTCAGCTTGGAACGCATGGAAATCGATCCCCCAATCGGCTTCGCCGCGCGAAGCCTGGGAGGATTGAAGCCCGGATTTCCGGGGCCGCCTGCCCCCAAACGGGGGCGTCGAAATCACCCGTTTCTCGCCCGCCAGGGGAAGTTGCGGCGCGCCGCTCGCGCGGCGCATGAATTCCGTCGTTTCAGCCGCAGCTGCGCAGCGCCGCCTCCACCGGCTTGAGGTAGTTCTCGCGGTCGATTTCCGGGAGGCGGCCCGTGCGCTCGTAGGCCGCCATGATCCCGTGGGCTTCGCGGAGCGACGCGCACGCCGTCGCCTCCCGGCCGGCCGCGCGGTAGACCACCGCGGCGTCCCTTAGGGCCCCTGCGAGACCCATGCGCCAGCCCTGGTTGGCGCTGCTGCGCGCCACGAGTTCGTGCCGCAAATCCAAGGCTTCGTCCGCGGCGGCGACGGCCGCGCGATGCTCGCCCCGCGCGCTGAGGACCTGCGCCTGCACGATGGCGGCGAAGGCGACCGATTCCTTGGCGCCCGCGTCGTTGGGGGCTTTGGCCACCATGTCGCGCGAGATCTCTAGGGCCTCCGAAATAGTCTGCAACGCCTGGTCCAGCCGCTCGACCGAGCGCTGCATGTCGCCCAGCGACCAGAGCGAGATGATCAGCCGGCGCACCGCGTCGGGCGCGCCCTTGGCCTTGACGAGCGAGGCGCGGTTGAGCGCCACCGCCTGCTCCATCCGCGTGATCGCGCGGTCGGGCTGGCCGGTGTAGCGGTAGACCTCCCCGGCCTGGCGCAGGAGGCCGCCCATGCTGAACCGCACCGCGTCGCTGTCCCGCAGGGCCGGCGGAAGGCCCTCGACCATCCGGATGCCCGCCTCGTAGACGCGGCCCGCGGCGGGAAGGTCGTTGTCCCAGCCGTAGCTGTCGCCCTCGTAGAGGTAGGCGCCCGCCAGGGCGCCGGCGCTGCGCTCGCTCGGCTGCGGCAGGCCGCTCAGCAGCGCCCGGGCGCGCGTGGCCCGCGTTCGCGCCGTCTTGCTGTCGCTGTCGTTGTAGAGCGCTTCGCCGGCCATCACCGACAGTTCGTGGCCCAGCGCCAGGCGCACGTCCGGGCGTTCCGGCGCTTCGCGGTGCAGGGCTTCCAGGATCGCGAGCGATTTCTCGAACAGCTTCTTGCCGTCATCGCGGCGGCCAAGCGAGCCGCCGGCCGTCGAGCCCACCACCCGAGCCAGCCGGAAATAGCCCTCGCCGGCCTCCAACCGGACGTCGAACGGCGCGGTGGCGTCGGCGGCCAGGGAGTCGAGGTAGTCCTGCGCCGTGCGCGCCAGCAGCAGCCGCGCGTCGATCGAGCCGGGCACCTTGCTGACCGCGTCGTAGACGTCGAACATCATCACCTTGGCCAGCGAGCGGACGTCCTGGTAGCGCGCCTCGGCCTCGGCGCGGGCCGCCTGTTCCCGCTGGTTGGCGACCAGGGTCACGGCGAAGGCGGCGATGAGGAGCGCGGCCGCCGTCGCCGCGCCCCCGACGGCCAGGCGGTGCCGCCCGACGAACTTGCGAAACACATAGCCACGCCCCCCTGCGACGGCCGCGACGGGGAAGCCGCGACGCCAGGCGACGACGTCGTCGCGCAGGGCTTCCACGGTGGAATAGCGTTCGGCCGGGTCCGCGGCGGTGGCGCGCGCGATGACGGCCTCGCGCTCGGAGTCCGGACCGTCGCCGGCGGTGAGCGCGCGCAGCACCCGGCCCAGGGAGTAGACGTCGGATAGGGTGGTGGCGGGCGCGCCGGCGACGCGCTCGGGCGCGGCGTAGCCGGGCGTGGCCGTATGTGCGCCGCCGGCCGGGGATGGCGAGGCCTCCGGCGCGTCGACGACCGCCGGCCGGGAGATGCCGAAGTCGATCAGCCGGGCGCGGCCGTCGGCGTCGACCAGCACGTTCCCGGGCGTCACGTCGCCGTGCACGATGAGATTCTGGTGAGCGAAGGCGACGGCCGAGGCCACCGATAGGAACAGGTCGATGCGCGCGTCCGGCGGCGGCTTCTCGGCCTCGATCCAGGCGCCAAGGGGGCGGCCCTCGACATATTCCATGACGATGTAGGGTTCGCCGGCCGCCGTCTCGCCGCCGTCGAACAGCCGGGCGATGTTGGGGTGGGCCAGGCGCGCCAGGGTCTGGCGCTCGCGGCGGAAGCGCTCGATCAGCTGCTCGGAAAGGGCGCCGGGACGGATCACCTTGATCGCCACGACGTGGTCGAAGTCGCCGGCGTCGCGCTCGCCGCGATAGACC
The DNA here is from genome assembly GCF_016124325.1 of Phenylobacterium sp. Taxonomy (GTDB): domain Bacteria; phylum Pseudomonadota; class Alphaproteobacteria; order Caulobacterales; family Caulobacteraceae; genus Phenylobacterium. The sequence goes on along the minus strand of NZ_WGNY01000023.1, from coordinate 110,786 downwards.
GCGCCCATGCCGCCCTGGCCGATCAGGCCCGTGATGCGGTAGGCGCCGATCCGTTCGGGCGGCGGGCCGCCCTCCGCCCGACGCGCCGCCCCGCCGGTCGGAAAGGCGATGCGGGCCCCCGCGCCGCCGCGCAGCAGGGCCAGGGCGCGATCCCGCACGTCCGGAGCGACGTCGGCTCCGGCGAGCCAGGCCTCGCGGTCACTGGACGGAAGATCGATCGCCTGCTCCAGCAGGTCGAGGGCGAGCGCGTCGGCCGAGGGCCCGGCCGCGTCAGGCATTTTGCGGCTGCAGCGCCTCGTAGAGCCACAGGCGCGCCGCCTGCCACCGGCGCTTGATCGTCGACTCGGAGACGTCCAGCACCGCGGCGATGTCGGCGATCTCCATGCCGCCGAAGTAGCGCATCTCCACCACCTCGGCCCGCTCGCGGTCGATGCGCGCGAGCCGCTCCAGGGCGTCGTTGATCTCGTCGAGGTCGGCGTTGCCCACGTCGGGCAGGTTGGTCGTCAGCTCGACCTTCAGGTGCCGGCGCTTGTCGCGGCGCTTGGCGCGCACGTGCTCGACGAGGGCGCGGCGCATCATCACCGAGGTCAGCGCCATGAAGTGCGCCCGGTCCTGCCAGTCGATCTGGTTCAGGGCGATGAGCTTGAGGATCGTCTCGTGCACGAGGTCGCCGACCGCGAGGGAGACGTCCCGCTCGCCGCGCAGCATGCCCGCCGCGGCCTGCCGCAACTCGGCGTAGAGCATTTCGAACAGCCGGTCGCGCGCCGCCTGGTCGCCGGCCCGCCACGCCCCGAGCAGGGCGCGAACCTCGTCGCTCGCCGAACGCTCCAGCATGGCGCGATAGTGCGGAGGCCCGCCAGGGCTGGCAAGCGGCCGCCCCGCTCAGGGGAAAAATACCTCGCGAAAAAATTGCGCGCGGCCTGACCCGTGGGGCCCGCCTTTGGCGCCTAGGCCTTTCGAGCGGAGTGATCGGGACGGGGAATCCGCTCAACTCGGCGCCGGCCCGGGGGATGGAGGATCCGTGTCACCCCCAGGCTTCGGATCGGCGTCGATCCTCGTCCCGAACCCCTGCTGGCCTTCGGCGGCGCCGCGTCGCCGAAGGTTTCAGTTCCGCGAGGAGACCTCGGCCTTCTCGGGCGCCGGCCAGACGCGCACGGCCACGGCCGCCGTCACCGATCCCAGGACCGCCGCCGCCGCGCCGGCCCACTGCACCGGGTCCATGCCGATGGCGGCGTAGTGGCCCGTCATGGCGCCGGAGAGGAACACCAGGGCCGCGGTGCCCCAGTCGGCCAGGTCCTTGCCGGTCAGCTCGTAGTTCATGCGGATTCTTCCTGCGGTCGGGTGATCTACGTCCGAATTCTCGCGGCGCTCGAATGCCAAAAGCTTATCAAATGCGCGATGCGACACTGTTGCGCACTCCAGCCCTAGTCGGCCCGCAGCGCCGGCGCCGGGCGGCGCGACAGGGCGTGGAACGAGGCGGCGAGACCGCCGACCGCCGCCAGGCCAGCGGCGCCGCCGAGCAGCAGGGCCACGCCGCCCCAGTCGATGCTCCAGTGCGCCTCGAACACCTTCACCACCACGGGCCAGGCGGCCGCGCAGCCCAGGCCCACGCCGGCCGCGCCGGCGATCGCGCCGACCAGGCCGTACTCGATGACATAGGCGGCCAGCACCTGCGCGCGCGAGGCGCCCAGCACCTTGAGCGTCGCGGCCTCGCGGGTGCGTTCCTGGGCGCGGGCGGCAATGGCGCCGGCCAGCACCAGCAGCGCGGCCAGCAGGGCCACGGCCGCCGCGCCGCGCACGGCCAGGGCGACCCGGTCGAAGAGTTCGCTGGCGGCTTCGAGCTGCTCGCGCACCGAGATCACATTGACCTCCGGGAAGTCGCGGCCCAGCGCGCGGGTGATCGCCTGTTCCTCGGCGCGGCTCGCCTTGGCGATGGCGACGTGGCGGGGATTGGCGCCCTCGATCGCCGAGGGGGTCAGCACCACCGGGAAGCTCGCGCCGAAGCCGCCGAAATCCACCCGGCGGATCACCGCCACGCGCGCGGTGATCTCGCGGCCCAGGAGCGAGATGGTGAGGGTGTCGCCCAGCTTCACGTGGGCGGCCTTGGCGGGGTCTTCGCTGAACGCGACGAGCGGGGGGCCGGCATAGTCCGCGGGCCACCAGCGGCCGGCCACGATCCCGGCGTTGGGGGGCTCCGGGCCGATGGCGGAGAAGCTGATGTCGTTGTCGTAGGCCCAGCGGCCCTCAGCGCCCAGGCGGTCACGGTCCACCTTCTGGCCGCGCACGGCCACGATGCGGCCGGTCAGGAGCGGCGCGCGCAGGTAGCGGTCGGGGCTAGGCGCATAACCGAGCACGCGAGCGATCTCGGCGTCGAAGGCCGCGGTCCGGTCGGCCGGGATCTCGGTGAACACCATGGCCGGCGCGGTCTGGGGGGCGGTGACGGCGATCTGGCGCAGCAGGCTGGACTGGATCAGCACCACCGCCGCCAGCAGGGCCACGCCCAGGCCGATGGCGGGGGCGGCGGTGCGCGCGGCCGAGCGGGGGCCGGCAAGGTTGGCGAGCGCGATGCGCAGGGGCCCGCGCGTCGCGCCGCGGAAGCGCCCGGCCAGCCAGGCCGCGCCCCATCCGAAGGCCCAGAGCAGGGCGAAGGCGACGGCCACCCCGGCGATCATGACGGCGGCCATCACCGGCGTGGGCGCGGTCCAGACCGCCAGGCCGGCGAGGCCCGCGGCGGCCAGCGCCGCGGCGATGGTCTCCGGCCCCAGGCTGAGCCGGCCGGCGAGGTCGCTGCGGAACAGGCTGGCCGGCGGGGTCGCGCGCGCGCGCGCCAGCGGCGCCAGCGAGAAGGCCGCCGCCGACAACAGACCGAACGCGGCGGCCTTGGCCAGGGGCCAGGGGTAGACGGCGAACAGGGCCGGGACCGGCAGCTCGTCCTTGATCATCGCCCCCAGGGCCAGCGGCGCGGCGGCGCCCGCCACGAGGCCAAGGGCGACGCCGACGGCCGCCAGGACGCCGATCTGGGCGAGGTAGGTTCCCCGGACCAGGCCGCTCTCGGCGCCCAAGGCCTTGAGCGTGGCGATGGCGGGCCGGCGGCCGTCCACATAGGCGCTGACCGCGCCGTAGACCCCAAGGCCCCCGGCGACCAGCGAGGCCAGGCCGATGAAGCCCAGGAAGTACTCCAGCCGGTCGATCAGGCGGCTGACGCCGGGGGCGGCGTCATTGCGGTCGCGCAGGCGGAACGGGCCCTTCATGTCGCGCCGGGCCTGGGCCTTGGCGCTCTCCAGGTCGTAGTGCGGATAGAGCGCGATGCGCGCGGCCTCGCCGAAGGGCAGGCCGGGCTGCAGGAAGCCGCCCTGCTCCAGGGCGCCCACGCGGGTCAGCACGCGCGGGCCCAGGGAGAAGCCGCGGGAAAGCTGGTCGGGCTCGTCCAGCAGAACGGCGGTGGCGCGCATCGGCACGTTGCCGGCCAGGAAGCGGTCGCCCAGCTTCAGGCCCAGCCGGTCGAGCAACGCCTGCTCGACCGCCGCGCCCCAGACGCCGTCCTCGTGGGTCAGCGCCGCGGCCAGGGACGGGGCGCCCCGGAGCTCGACGGTCCCGGTCAGGGGATAGGCCGCGTCGACGCCGCGCAGCTCGATCAGCCGGCGCTCGCCGTTCGGGGCTTCGGCCATGGCCTGGGAGGCGGCGGCGTAGGCGACCCGGCCCAGGCGCTCCAGGGCCTGGCGCTCGGCGGGCTGGAGCCGGCGCTGGTTCACGCCCATCACCAGGTCGCCGCCCAGGATCTCGCGGGCCTGGCTGGCGAGGCCGTGCCGGAAGGCCTCGGCGGTCGAGCCGGCCGCGGCGATGGCCATGACGCCCAGCGCCAGGCAGGCCAGGAAGATGCGGAAGCCTTTCACGCCGCTCCGCAGCTCGCGCCCCGCGAAGCGCAGCCAGAGCGGCATCACGCGGTGAGTACCGGCGCGCCGTCGCGCAGGGTGACGACCCGCTGGGCGCGGGCGGCCAGCTCGGGATCGTGGGTGACCAGCAGCATGGCCGCGCCCGACTGTTCGGTCAGTTCGAACAGCAGGTCGGCGACGTGGCGGGCGTTGGCGGAATCGAGGTTGCCGGTGGGTTCGTCGGCGAACAGCAGGGCCGGGCTGGGGGCGAGCGCGCGGGCCAGGGCCACGCGCTGTTGCTCGCCGCCCGAGAGCTGGTGCGGATAGTGGCGCAGGCGGGCCGACAGGCCCACGCGGTCGAGCCAGGCGCGGGCCTCGGCGATGGCGCCCGGCCGACCGGCGATCTCCAGCGGCGCGGCGACGTTCTCCTCGGCCGTCATGTTGGACAGCAGGTGGAACGACTGGAACACGAGGCTGACCTTGCCGCGGCGCAGGCGGGCGCGGCCGTCCTCGTCCATGCGCGACAGATCCTGGCCGAAGAGCTGGACGCGCCCGGCGCTGGGCCGTTCCAGCCCCGCCGCCACGGCGATCAGCGACGACTTGCCCGAGCCCGAGGGGCCGACCAGCGCCACGCGCTCGCCATGGTCCAGGGTCAGGGAGAGGTTGCGCAGGATCTCCACCGGGCCTGCGGCGGACGGCAATGTCAGGCTCACGTCCTGCATCACCAGCGGCGGTATGTCGTCCAAGGGGCTCCCCGGCGGTTGAGCGGTCTGGCCGTTCACTTACATAGGACGTTCATGGCGACGCCAAGACATACACGCCGTGCATTTCTGGCATGGCCGATGGCCCTCGCGGCCGCGCCGGCCTGGGCGGCCGCGCCGGCCTGGGCGGCCGGGCCCCGGGTGGTGACCATGCTGGGCGACTCCATCACCGCCGGCTACGGCCTGCCGGCGCAGGCGGCGCTGCCCAACCAGCTTCATCTGGCGCTCAAGAAGCTGGGCGTGGCCAATGTGGTGCGCGGGGCCGGCGTCAGCGGCGACACCACGTCGGGCGGCCTGGCGCGGGTGGACTTCAGCGTCCAGAAGGACACCGACCTGGCGATCGTGGCCCTGGGCGCCAACGACCTGATGCAGGGCCAGGACCCCAAGCGCACGCGGGCCAATCTGGAGGCCATCGTGAAGCGGCTGCAGGCCCGCGGCATCGGCGTGATCCTGGCCGGCATCGCCGCGCCCACCGAGATCGGCGGCGGCTATGCGCGCGACTTCAACGCCGTCTTCCCGGCCGTGGCCAAGGCGCGGGGCGTGACGCTCTATCCCAACCTGATCGCGGGGGTGGCGCGGAACCCGGCGCTGAACCAGGCCGACGGCATCCATCCCAACGCCAAGGGCGCGGCGATCATCGCCGGGCGTCTGGCCCCGGTCGTCGCCAAGGCCCTGGCCGCGCGGCGGTAGGCTCGCGGCTGCGCAGGCGCGACGTCGTTCGACTCCTCCCGGCTTCGCCGCCGCGCCGTTGGCGGATAGGGTCCGGGAAAACACCGGGAGGAACGGATGCTCACGTGGCAGATCGGGGACGTGAAGGTCACCCGCATCGTCGAGATGGAGACCACCGGCGGGACGCGCTTCCTGCTGCCCCAGGCCACCTACGAGGAGGTGCGCGAGATCCCGTGGCTGGTCCCGCACTTCGCCGAGGAATCGGGCAAGCTGAAGATGAGCATCCACGCGCTGGTCGTGGAGGCGTCCGGGCGGCGGATCATCGTCGACACCTGTATCGGCAACGACAAGCGCCGCGAGATGGCGCCGTGGTCCAACCTGCAGACCACCTTCCTGAAGGACCTGGAGGCCGCCGGCTTCGCCCGCGACAGCATCGACACCGTGCTCTGCACCCACCTGCACGTGGACCACGTGGGCTGGAACACCATGCTGGTCGACGGGGAATGGATCCCGACCTTCCCCAAGGCGCGCTACCTGATCGGGCGGCGGGAATATGAATACTGGCGCGACGAGGAGGCGGGCGTGAAGGACGTCTCCACCTCGTACTTCCACGACAGCGTGAAGCCGGTGTGGGACGCAGGGCTGGTCGACCTCGTGGAGGCCGGCCACAGGGTCTGCGACGAGGTAAGCCTGGAGCCGACCCACGGGCACACGCCCGGGCACGTCTCGATCCGCATCCGCTCGAAGGGGCAGGACGCGCTGATCACCGGCGACTTCGCCCATCACCCGGTGCAAATGGCGCGGCCGGAATGGGCCGCCGAGGTCGACTACGACAAGGCCGCGTCCACGGCGACGCGGCGACGCGTGTTCGGCGCGCTGGCGGGGACCAAGACGCTTGTCATCGGCACCCACTTCGCAGCGCCCTGCGCGGGATGCGTCGTGGCCGACGGGGATGTGTGGAGGCTGGAGGTGTGAGCTTCCTCTCCAGCCTCGGCGGGAGAGGGGGACCGGTCGCCGAGCGAAGCGAAGAGCGACGGGTGGAGAGGGAAAGCGGCCACGCGGTGGTCGAGGCTTGCCCTTCCCACCGCCCGCTCTTCGGCGGGCGGTCCCCCCTTCCCGCAGGCGGGAAGGGAAATCAGGCCGCCTTGAACCGCACGGGCATCGCCTTGGGGCCGGAGATGAAGTTGGACGGCAGCCATTCGACCGGGGCGGCGAGTTCGAAATCCTTCATGCGGCCGAGCACCTCGCGCAGCATGGCGTCGATCTCGATGCGGGCGAGGTGCTGGCCGAGGCAGCCGTGGGGGCCGGTGCCGAAGGCGATGTGGGCGTTCTCGCCGCGCGAGAGATCCAGCACGTCGGGGCGGTCGAACGCCGCCGGGTCGCGGTTGGCCGAGCCGAAGTACATCACCACCTTGTCGCCGGCCTTGATCGGCTGACCGGCCAGGTCGGCGTCGTGCTTGGCGGTGCGGCGCATGTAGATCACCGGGCTGGTCCAGCGCAGCAGCTCTTCGCGGGCGGTGGGGAGGCGGCCCTCCAGGTCGGCCATGAGCCAGGCGTACTGTTCGGGATGCTCCATGAGCGCCAGCAGGCCGCCCGACAGCAGGTTGCGGGTGGTGTCGCCGCCGGCGTCGATCAGCAGCAGGAAGAACAGCAGGAACTCCGGGTCCTCCAGCTTGCGGCCGTCGACCTCGCAGGCCAGCAGCTTGGAGGCCAGGTCGTCGCCGGGCTTGGCGCGCTTCTCGGCGATCACCTTCGAGCCGTACTCGAACATCTTCATCACCGCCTGGCCACCGGCGCCGGGGGGCAGGGCTTCGGGCGCGGTGTGGATGATCTCGGTGAGCTTGTAGAGTTCGCGCCCGTCGTCGAGCGGCAGGCCCATGAGCTCGGCGATCACGTAGGAGGGCATTTCGCCGGCCACGTCGGCGACGAAGTCGCACTCGCCCTTTCCGGCCACCGCGTCGACGATCTGCATCGCCAGGGCCTGGATGCGTTCGGCGCGAAGGCGCGCGGCCGGCTCGGTGAACTCGGAGCGGATGAGCTTGCGGAACGCCGTGTGCTCGGGCGGGTCCATCATCAGCATCATCTTGTAGGGCCCGAACCCGCCCGCCTCGCTGAGCGGATCGGCGATCATGATGGTGGGTTCGGACGAATAGGTCTGGAAGTCGCGGTCGACGGCCCAGACGTCGGCGTGGCGGGTGACGGCCCAGAAGCCCTTGCCCTCGGGCTCGTCGTGCCAGGCCACGGGCTGGTTCTGGCGGAGCCAGGCGAACTGGTCGTGAGGCTGGCCGCCGGCGAAGCTTTCGGGCGAGAGCAGGTCGATCTTCATGGGCCGTCCTCCCGGCGCTTTTCCGGGATTGGACGCGCTTGACCGGGGGGCAGGCAAGGGTGGGCGGCGCATCCGCCCGGCCGTCGCACGCCGGGATCCAGCCCCGAGCCGCCCGTCGTCGGACGCTTCGCCGTGCGCGTCCCCGGCTGCGGCCACAGGTCGCACTGCATGGTAAAGAGCGCGTTTACCCCGGCTAGCGCCGACTTAAGCAATTGATATTATTGTAATATATGTTCTGCAGGCCGGCTGTGGCCAGACGGCGCCGCGCGCCGCGCCCCTGGGGGTCGCGCACCGAATTCCCAGAATAAACCAATGGTTCAGGCCTCGGACTGAAATCGTTTGCTGCCGCGCAAAGGCGCAGGCGCTGGCGCCGCATGCAGGAGGCACGATTGAACCGCGCGTCGCCTCGGTCCGGGGTCGGAAGGAGCCCCTCGGTTCGATGAGCCTGTCCGAGGACACGCTCGCCAATCTCGCCTCGCGCATCCAGCTCAAGAAGGCGACGATCCTGCTGGTCGAGCCGACGGCGCAGGGCATGGACGTGCTGAGCCAGATCCTGATGGGCTTCGGCGCCAACCACTTCCTGCGGGCCAGCAGCTTCGAGGAGGCGCAGAAGGTGGTCGCCGACTCGCCGGTCGACCTGATCATCTGCGAGGCCACGCTGCAGCCGGAGGAGTCCGACGGCTACGACTTCGTGGACTGGCTGCGCCGCTCGAAGCTCCAGCCCAACGCCTTCGCCCCCGTCATCGTCATCACCTCCCACACGAACCGCCGGAACGTGGGCCGCGCGCGTGACTGCGGGGCGCACTTCGTGGTGACCAAGCCGCTGGCGCCGGCGGTCCTGCTGGACCGGATCATCTGGATCGCCCAGACCAACCGGCCGTTCGTGAGCTGCACGGCCTACGTCGGGCCCGAGCGGCGTTTCCAAAATCTTGGTCCTCCGGATGGCAATGGCCGTCGCGCGGACGACCTGTCCGCCGAAATCGGCGTCGCGACCGACCCCAACATGAGCCAGGACGAGATCGACAATCTGATGCAGCCGCGGAAGGTGTCATGAGCGCCGTCATCTACACGCGCCCCCCGAACCGCCTGGGCAAGCTCCTGGCCGCGCCGGGCGGCCGCAAGCTTTCGGACGCCGTCAGCGAGGCCCAGGCGAACCTCGATTCGATCCGCGACCAGGTCACGGGCGAGGTCGACGTGGCGCTGTCGCGGCTGCGCGAGAGCGTGGCGGCCGCCTCGATGGTCGACGGCGGCGCCGAAGCGCGCGCCGACGTCTACGCCCACGCGACGGCGATCGCGGGCCTGGCCGGCCTCTGCGGCCTCGGCCAACTGGGCCAGGTGGCCTACAATCTGTGCGAGCTCGCCGACTGCTATATCGAGCGCCAGGCGTGGAACTCCGCGGCCGTGGCGGCGCACCTCGACACCATGACCCTGCTGCGCATGGCGGGCCTGCCCGACGGCTCGCCGGAGGGCGTGGCCCTGCTGGAGGGCCTCAAGAGCCTGGTCCGGCGCGTCGACGCCAGCGCCGGCGGGCCGGGCCTCGACCAGGACGCCCCGCTCTGACGCCGCGCCGGGTGGCCCGACTCTTGAACGCAGGTCTCCCGAAGCCGCGCCGCTGAGCCCTTTTGGCACGGTCTTCGCGTACCAGACCTGGGCCGGGCGGCTTCTCTCCAGTCATCGCCCGGCCCTTTTCCTGTCCGGAGATGTTCGGCCTCTCGCGGGCCGGGCCTAGCCGTCGTCGAGGCTCGCGCCGATCGCCTGGAGCAGCGCGACGTTCTCCAGGTCGCGGTTGGTGCGCTCTTCCATGCTCGTGCCGTACGTCCGGCTGGCGGACAGCTTGACGATCACCGCGCCGCTGGGCGGGTCGACGAAGACCAGCTGGTTGTAGACCCCGATGGCGCTGAACGCGCCCCGGTCGCCGTTCGGCAGCCACCACTGATAGCCGTAGCCGAGGTCCAGCGGATGATCGGCGAGGATCGGCCGGCCCGGCTGCAGGTGGGGCGCGTCCGCGCGGACCGAGGCGCGGACCCAGGCCTCCGGGACGATCCGCCGACCGCCCCATCGTCCGCCGTTGCGGTAGAGCTCGCCCAGGCGCGCGAAGTCCCGGGCCGTCAGGTTCAGGCCGGCGAAGGCCATTTCCATGCCGGCGGCGTCGGTCAGCCAGTAGCTGTCGGCCTCGAAGCCCAGCGGCTCGCAGAGCTTCTCGTGCATGTAGTCGGCGAGGGACCGGCCGGTGGCGCGCACGAGCAGGGCGCCCAGGGCCTGGGTGTCGCCGGAATTGTAGCGGCAGACCGAGCCGGGGGGCGATTCCGGCGCCATGGTCGCCACGAAGGCGTCGAGCGTCGTCGCTCCTGTCATGGCCGCGGCGAGGCGGTGCACGTCCGAGCCCGGGTCGTTGTAGTCCTCGTTCCAGCGCGCGCCGGAGGACATCTGCAGCACGTGGCGGATGCTGACGCCGTCGTAGGCCGACCCGGCCTCCACCGGCACATAGTCGCTGATCGGCTGGTCGATCCCGCCGATCAGGCCTTCGTCCACGGCGATCCCCACCAGGGTCGAGACGAAGCTCTTGGCCACCGACCACGAGATCCATTGCACGTCGCGGCCGCCGGTCAGGGCGTAGCGCTCGAAGCGGACCACGCCGTCCTTGAGCACGAGCAGGGCGGCGGTGTCGGTCCCGGCCAGAGCGTCCTCGACCGAGCGCGTGGCGCCGTCGAACTCGAAGGTCGCGGGCAGGTCGATCCGCGGACCTTCAGGGAACGGGTGCGGCGCCTGCGAGCGCGCCATGCGCACGCTCGGCAGCAGGTCCTTGAGGCGGCAGAACGCCTCGTGCTGCGGCTCGCCCGTGAACAGGCGCAGGCCGCCGGCCGGCGGGGCGGGCTCGGCGCTCATGGCGTCACTCCTGACTGGAAGGGGGCGTCGGACCGCGCGGCCGTCAGCAACTCGCGGGCGAGGGCCCGCAGGCGTTCGGGGCTCGGGGGCGCCAGGCCCAGATGGCGGAAGAAGGCCGCGCCGAAGGCCATCGACACCGACGCGAAGACCCGGTCCTCGACCTCCGCCAATCGGTCCCCGCCGGGGGCGAGCAGGCCGACGATCTCGAAGATCATGCGGCGGTAGATGGCGGCCAGCCGCGCGCGCAGGGCCTCGTCGCGCAGCGACAGATGCCACAGCTCCATCGTCACCACATTGGTCGTCGCGTCCTCGAAGACGCGGGCCCACAGCAGGTCGAGCGTGGTTTCGAGGTCGCCGCCGCCGTCCATGGCCTTCAGGGCGTCGAGATGCGCCTCGCCGCGCTCCAGCAGTCGGTCGATCAGGGCGCCGACCATGTCGGCGCGGTTGCCGATGAAGTAGCGGACGAGGGGACGGGGCTGGCCGGCCGCTTCCGCCACGTCGGCAAGCGTCGTCTCGGCGAAACCCTTGCGGACGACGCAGGCCTCGAAGGCCGCGAGGATCGCCTCCCGCCGCGCCTCGCCCACCTTAGGTCTGACCACGGGCGTCCTCCGGATCTTAATTTGTCAGGAGTGACAAATTAGATATCCAGCAGGCGCCGTCAACACATTGCCGTCGGATCGGCCGCGGCGCGCCGTGCGCGGGCCGTCAGGCGATCCGCGTGCAGACCATTTCGTAGGTCGGTTCCGACCAGGTCTTGCCGCCGTCCCGCGAGCGCCTGGCGACCATGCGGAACGAATTGGGCTGGATGTCGAAGTAGCGCTCGCGGTTCAGGAACGCGCCGTCCGGGCCTTGCGAAGGCGTGTCGATGACGAATTCGCCATCGGCGAACGCGCCCTCGGATTCGGTCCAGCTGTTGGGGCCCGTGTAGAAGTTCCGGCCCACCCAGCGGCCTTTGTCCGGATCGTAGCTCCGCAGTTCGGCGCCGGTGGCGTACGGCCCCCGCCACTCCTGCATGACCGCCGATCCGTTGACGATCCAGCTGTTGTGCCAGCGCGCCTCATAGGCCAGGTCGCCGCCGGGCTGGTGCAGGACGATGGCGACGCGCCAGTCCCCGATCAGGAACTCGAGCTGCTTCAGTTCCGCCGGCGCCTTGGGGTTGCGGGCGCCGATGGGCGAGTCCGGATGGGGCTGAAACTGGATCGGCGGTGTCTGGGCGAAGCCGTGCGTCGAGATCAGCGCCGCCGCCGCCGCAACGACGAACAAGCCGGATTTCGTCTTCATGGACCGGTCTCCCCCTGATGGTTCGCACGGCCGGCTATAGGGCCGACGCGACAGGGGAGACGCGGCTTCGCTGCGGGCGGTCGGGAGCGTGCTGCGGGCGGAGCCTGCCTCCGCCCGCCCGCTTTCAACTCGAGGATCGGCCCTAGGCCTGTGCGAAAAGCGGCTCGCAGCCGGTGCCTTCGAGGAGCTGATCCACCCGTCTCCGATCGGAAGGCTCCAGCGCCGAATAGGCCGCGCGCAGCCAGCGCAGGCATTTGGCCTGGTACACGAACGGCTCCTGCACCCAGGGCTTGCCGTCGATCTCGCACGCCACCTGATCCGCGCCGCGCGCCACCGCGACGGCGTTGCCGACCATGAACGGCGCGTAGACGCGCCCGACCTCGCAAAGCAGATCCCGCAAGGTGGACGGGGGGCTGGCGAGGTCGATCCAATCGCCTTCGCTCACCTCCAGGCCGCTGACGTCCTCGAGCCGTTCGGTCCAGGCATAGGCGCGGGGGGAGACCTCCAGGGCGATCTGCGCCGGCGTGGGATCGGTGATCACCAGCATGGTCATCTGGCCGTAGCAGGCGAAGTCGCCCGCGCCCGGCCGGTGGCCGAGTAGATACGGCTGGTTCTGGATATGCGCCTCGAAGATCTCCAGATAGCGACGCCAGCTCTCCTCGATGACCGGCGCCGTGATCGGATTGGAGCCCACGACGCCGATCCGCGAAATCTGCCGTCGCGCGAAAGCGTTCTCGGCGTCCCGCCCCTCCTCGCGCGTCATCTGCATCGCCCGGGCATAGGGCAGGTAGGCGCTCGCCTTCCTGGTGTCGGGCGCATACGACCAGCGATAGTGGAACATGCACTTGCTCAGCCACTCATCGCCGTAGTCTTCGAGCAGCAGGTCGATGAGGCGCAGCGCCGGATCCGACGGGCGAAGCCGCCGCTCGGGAACGGTCCGCTCCAGATGGTCGAGGATCGGCGTGGTGTCCGACATCGCGGTCGCCGGCGCGCCGTCGGCCCCGGGCAAGACGAGGTAGGGCACGAGCGGCAAGGGCCGATCCGGCAGCGCGTTCGCCTCGACGCTTCCGGCCACGACGAAGTGGTAGGGGACGCGCCGGTAACGGAGCGCCGCGCGGAGCTTTCGCGTGTAGGGGGACGCGCCCACCCCGACCAGCTTGAGGGCCGCATCGTCCTCGGTCGCCCCTTCGTCAGGCCGCAGCATCCCCATCCCTTCACCTCGCAAGACTCGAACGAACCGTAATTCCGGTTCGCAAATATGGTCAAGGCGCGCGCCGTCGACCATGACCAGCTCGAAGGACTGACGGATGGGGCGGCGGAGGCGCCGGACTGTCGGGGGTTCAGGCCACAGTCTCCGTGCGGAGACGATTTCGCCTGACGCGCTGGCGGCCCGGGAGGGACTCGAACCCCCGACCTTGGCTTTAGGAAAGCCCTGCTCTATCCGGCTGAGCTACCGGGCCCGCGCCGGCGGGTGGTAGCGCATCGGCGCCTGCCCGCTCAAACGAAAACGCCCGGCCCCCGTCGTCGACGGGGCGCCGGGCGGTTCGGGTCGGAAAGCCGAACGGCTCAGGCGGCCGCGGCGGCCTTCACCAGCAGCGACTTGTTGAGCATGGCGATGGCGGCGTCGCGGTCGATCTGCTCGATCGCGGCGACTTCGCGGGCCATGCGGTCCAGGGCCGATTCGTAGAGCTGGCGCTCGGAATAGGACTGCTCGGGCTGGTTCTCGGCGCGGTGCAGGTCGCGCACCACTTCGGCGATCGAGATCAGGTCGCCCGAGTTGATCTTGGCTTCGTATTCCTGGGCGCGGCGCGACCACATGGTGCGCTTCACGCGGGCGCGGCCCTTGAGCGTGGTGAGCGCCTTGGTGACGACGCCGGTCTCGGCCAGCGAACGCAGGCCGGCGGTCTTGGCCTTGGCGGTGGGCACGCGCAGCGTCATCTTCTCGTGGTCGAAGGTGATGACGTAGACCTCAAGCTTCAGACCGGCGACTTCCTGGGTTTCGATCCCTTGCACCTGACCCACGCCGTGGGCCGGGTAGACGACGTGATCGCCGACCTGGAACTCCGTACCGCTCTTGCTCATCGAAACACCTTTCAATCCGTCCGCGTCGCCGCGGCACTCCTGCGCAGGCTCCCGAAAAAGGCGAAAGGCGATCCGTTCCGCGAAAGGGGCCGCGGCGGAAACGTCTCTCTGCTCGGGAACTGACCTCTTAAGACACCCTTCGCCCGCTCCGGCATGCCACCGGTCGGCTGTTCTCGTTTCACAGACCGACGCGGGCGAAGCCATTCGTGTCGTGTCGCTGACGACATTAACACAAAAACAAGCTGAAAGAAAGGGTTGGCCCCGCGCAGAGGGCCGGGGGGATGAAGCCCCTAGGACCCGCGGCCCGGCTTCTCGGAAAAGTACTTCTCGAACTTCCCGGTCTCGCGCTCGAAAGCTTCGGCGTCGGCGGGCGGTTCGCCCTTCACCGTGATGTTGGGCCAGACCTTCGAGTATTCGGCGTTGACCTTGAGCCACTTGCCGTCGGGGTCGTCCTCGGTGTCGGGCTTGATCGCGTCGACCGGGCACTCGGGTTCGCAGACGCCGCAGTCGATGCACTCGTCCGGGCTGATCGCCAGGAAGTTCTCGCCCTCGTAGAAGCAGTCGACGGGGCAGACCTCCACGCAATCCATGAACTTACATTTGATGCAGGGATCCATCACGATGTAGGTCATGGCAGGCGCAGAACTCCGGCAGCCTCATGGAAGGCGCGGGTTTTTCGCGGCGGCGCAGCATCTTGTCAATGCGACGCGCCGTCAGGATTTCTCCAAGCCCGGATAGACGCCGCCAGGCGGCTCAGCTTTCCCCCAGCGTCGAGTAGAGCGTCCGGGCCTCGGCGGGCGGGCCGCGGCGTTCGCCGAGCCCCTCGACGGTGACCGCGATCAGCCGGCCGCCGACGGCGAAGACGAGCTGGTCGCCGGGCTTCACGGGCCGGGCCGATTTGTCCAGGCGGCTCTCCTGGCCGGCGCGGGTCAGGCGTACGCGGCCTTCGTCGACGAATTTCGCCGCCAGGGTGCGAGTCTTGAAGAAGCGGGCGCGCCAGAGCCAGACGTCGGCGCGGCAGGAGGCCGCCTCGCTCACGCCTGGCGCGCCTTGGGCGGCCGCCGGCGACGGCGCCGCGCGGGCGCGGGCCGGTCCTTGAGTGCGGCCAGGGCGGCGAAGGGCGAGTGCGGCGCGGGCGCGGCGGCGGGCTTGGCCGCGCGCTCGGCCCGGCGGCGCCAGGGGGTCGGCTCGCCCTTGGCCGGCTTGCGCGCGGGCGTGAAGCCCAGCCCCCGCAGGATCGCCTGGGCGTCGTGGGCGCTCCAGCCCAGCTCTTCCAGCGCCTGGTCGGTCAAGAGCACGCCGCCGCCCTGGATCGGGCCGGCCCGGAGCAGCTCGTCCAGGCGTTCGAGCTGGAGCACGGGCGCGGCGTGGCGGCCCACCGCGCGCAGGCCATGGGCGGCCAGGACCCGCGGGGCGGGGGCGGGATGGGGCAGGGCGCTCACCGCCCCGGCGGGCGGGCGCCAGCCGCCGGCCTCGCGGCGGATCACGGCCTGGGCCAGCGCCATCGCCTCGGGCCGCAGCACGCCGGGCAGGAACAGCGAGAAGGCGCCGATCCGCACGCCGAGGGCGCGCAGCGCCCGCCGCTCGACCTGGCTCAGCGCGCGGGTCTCGGCCTGGACCTCGGCGCGGTCGACCACGCCGCCGGCCTCCAGCAGCCGGTAGGCCAGGCCGCGCGGCAGGCCGCGGACCTTGCCGTCGGCCACGGCGGCCTCCAGCCGGCGCAGCGGGGCGAGGCGGCGGCCGGCCTCGGCGGCGGCGAAGGCCTCCAGGCGCCGGGCGGCCCGTTCCCGGGCGGCCTCGTGGCCGATCTCGCCCAGCAGCCGCACCCGGGGCGCGAACAGCGACCCGCCGACGATCGTCCCGGCGACGTCGCCGCGCCAGGCGATGGTTCCGTCCGGCGACAGCGCGAAGGCCTCGTCGGGCTCGGCGGCGAGCCGGCCGAGGCGGCGCACGATCTCCGGCGCCACCGCCCGCTGGGCGGCCGCGCGCAGGGCCTTCTCCTCCAGCACCGAGGCCCCCTGGGCGGCCTCGAAGGCCACGCCCGAAAGCCGGCCGACGTAGTGGCCCTCCACCGTCACGGCGCCGTCGTCGGCGACGCCGGCCAGCATCTCCTCGCGCACGCGCAGGCCGCGCATCAGCGCGCTGGTCCGCCGGTCGACGAACCGGGCCATCAGCTTCTCGTGCAGGGTGTCGGAGAGCCGGTCTTCCAGCGCCCGCGTCTGGGCCTGCCAGGCCTGGGGGTCGGCCAGCCAGTCGGGGCGGTTGGCGACGTAGGCCAGGGTGCGCACGCTGGCGAGCCGCGTGGCGAGGGTGTCGATCTCGCCGTCGGTGCGGTTCAGGTGCTCGTACTGGCGCGATATCCAGTCGTCGCCGATCCGCCGGCGCCGCTCGGTGAGCTGGAGGAAGAAGGCCTTGGCCAGGCCGATGTGCTCGTCGGCGGCCTGCTTGCGGAAGTCGGGCGTCTGGCAGACGTCCCACAGGCGCATGAGGTTGGTGCGGTCGCGGACGCGGGCGGCGACGACCTCGTCCTCGGCCAGGGCCTTCAGCGTCGTCTCGTCCAGCGCTTCGGCCGCCTGCCTGAGGCCCTCGCGGTCGGGCGGCCGCGCCAGGCTCCACATCAGGGCCGGCAGGCTCGAGAAGTCGAGCTTGGCGTTGCGCCACTCGGCCCCGGCCACGGGCTCGAACTCATGGTTCTCCACGGCCTCGACGAGGTCGGGATCGAGGTCTTCCGCCTCGCCGGTGACGCCGAAGGTCCCGTTGGTCTGGTAGCGGCCGGCGCGCCCGGCGATCTGGCCGATCTCCTGCGGGTGGAGGTAGCGCGTGCGCTTGCCGTCGAACTTGCGCAGGCCCGCGAAGGCCACGTGGTCGACGTCCATGTTCAGGCCCATGCCGATGGCGTCGGTGGCCACCAGGAAGTCCACCTCGCCCGACTGGTAGAGCCCCACCTGGGCGTTGCGGGTGCGCGGGCTGAGCGAGCCCATCACCACGGCGGCGCCGCCGCGCTGGCGGCGGATCAGCTCGGCGATGGCGTAGACCTGGTCGGCCGAGAAGGCGACGACGGCCGAGCGCCGGGGCAGGCGGGTGACCTTCTTGGGGCCCGCATAGGTGAGCTGCGAGAAGCGGTCGCGCGACTGGATCTCGGCGTGGGGCAGCAGGCGGCGGACCAGCGGCGCCATGGTGGCCGCGCCCATCAGCATGGTCTCGCTCTTGCCGCGGGCGTGCAGCAGGCGGTGGGTGAAGACGTGGCCGCGCTCGGGGTCGGCGCAGAGCTGGATCTCGTCCACCGCCAGGAACTCGACCTCGACGCTGAGCGGCATCGCCTCGACGGTGCAGACGAAGTACTGCGGCCGGGGCGGGACGATCTTCTCCTCGCCGGTGATCAGTGCGACGCAGCGCGGACCCCGCGCCTTGACGATCCGGTCGTAGATCTCGCGCGCCAGCAGCCGCAGCGGCAGGCCGATCATGCCGGAGGCGTGCCCCAGCATGCGCTCCACCGCCAGGTGGGTCTTGCCGGTGTTGGTGGGCCCCAGCACCGCCACCAGCCGGGGCGGCGCCGCGCCCGTAGGGCGGTCGCTCATGACCTGAAGGTGGGACGCCGCGGGGAGTCGGGCAAGCGCCGCGGTCCGTCGGCCCTGCCCAAACGCCGTTCGCCGCATAGGAATTGCGCGGCGCGGGCCGGCCGCTAGGGTCACGCCCAATTTGAAGTCATTGGGGACACCCGAAGATGTACGCCAACCGTCGCCACGTCCTCCTGGGCGGGGCCGCCCTCGGGCTCGCAGCCGCCGCGCCCTTCGCCGCCATGGCCAAGCCGGTGGACGATCCGCGCCTGTCCGCCCTGCTCGACGCCTTCGTCGAGGAGATGCTGGCGCAGGACCCGGAGACCGCCACCAGCATCGGTCTCGACAAGGGGCCCCGCGCCGCGCTCAAGAGCCGCATGACCGACCGCTCCGCCGCGGGCCGGGCCAGCCAGATCGCCGCCTACGCCGACCGGGCCAAGCGGCTGCGGGCGATCCCGCGCGACGGGCTCTCCGGCCGCGACCTGACGACCTACGACACCGTGCTCTACGCCCAGGACATGGGCGCGGAGGGCGGCCGCTTCGCCTACGGCCGCGACAGCGCCAACCCCTACATCGTCACCCAGCAGGATGGCCTGGTGGTCAATGGCGGCGAATTCCTGAACGCCCAGCACCTGATCGAGACCAAGGCCGACGCCGAGGCCTATCTCGCCCGCCTGGAAGGCTACGCCGCCGGCCTCGACCAGGAGACGGCGCGGATGGCCGACGGGGCCGGGCGCGGGGTGATCCCGCCCGACTTCCTGCTGTCGACCGCCGTCGACCAGATCGCCGCCCTGCGCGGCCAGGCCGCCGGCGACACGCGGCTGGTGACGTCCGTGGCCGAACGGGCCAAGGCCAAGGGTCTGGGCGACTATGGGCCGCGCGCCACGGCCATCGTCGCCGACAAGGTGTTTCCGGCGCTCGACCGCCAGCTCGCCGCGGTCAAGGCCCTGCAGGCCAAGGCCACTTCGGACGCAGGCGTCTGGAAGTTCCCGGACGGGGCCGACTACTACCGCTGGGCGCTCAAGGTCGGCACCACGACGGAACGCACCGCCGCCGACATCCACCAGATGGGCCTCGACCAGGGCGCGGCCATCGACGCCGACATGGACCAGATCCTGCGCGCCCAGGGCTACACCCAGGGCTCGGTCGGCGAGCGCATGGGCGCGCTCACCAAGGACCCGAAGTTCCTCTATCCCGCGACCGACCAGGGGAAGGCCGACCTCATCGCCTACCTGAACGGCCGCATCGCCGCGATCCGGCCGTTCCTGCCCAAGCTGTCGAAGCTGGGGCTCAAGGCCCCGGTGGAGGTGCGCCCCGTGCCCAAGGAGATCGAGGCCGGCGCCGGGCTCGGCTACATGAACTTCGCCGCCCTCGATGGCTCGCGGCCGGCGATCTACTACGTGAACCTCCGCGATATGGCGAACTGGCCCAGGTACACGCTTTCGAGCCTGACCATGCACGAGGCGCTGCCCGGCCACGCCTGGCAGGGGGCGTACCTGGCGGAACGCCACGACGACATCCACACCATCTCGTCGCTGGTCTACTTCAACGCCTTCATCGAGGGCTGGGCGCTCTACGCCGAACAGCTCGCCGACGAGGTGGGGCTCTACAAGGACGACCCGTTCGGCCGGCTGGGCTACTGGCAGGCGCTTCGCTTCCGGGCCGCGCGCCTGGTGGTCGACACCGGCCTGCACGACAAGCGCTGGACCCGCGACCACGCGATCGAATGGATGACCGGCGTCACCGGCCGTTCGACGGCGGCGATCACCAGCGAGGTCGACCGCTATTGCGCCAGCCCGGGCCAGGCCTGCGGCTATAAGGTCGGCCACACCGAGATCGTGCGGCTCCGCGAGAAGGCGAAGGCGGCGCTGGGCCCGGCGTTCGACATCCGCGACTACAACGACGCCGTGGTGACCACCGGCGGGGCTCCGCTCACGGTGCTGGCCACGGTGATCGACCGCTACATCGCGGCCAAGGGCTAGAGGCCTTCCGGGCGAAGCGGGCCCGGTTCGCCCGGACGGACGGGCCCTGAGCCTTTGAAGGCTCTAGGCGCTCTTGGCGCGGGAGATCAGGCGGAAGCCGAGCGGGAGGAGGGCCTCGATGGCGTGGCTCTCCGACTCGCCGCCGGCGCCCACGCTCACCACCTCGCAGCCGGGGGCGGCGAACTCGAGGATCTTCTGCCGGCAGCCCCCGCATGGCCAGATGAAGCCGGGCAGCGACGAGGCGACCCAGATCCGCCGGATCGAGGTCTTGCCCTGGGTGACGGCGGCCGAGATCGCGCTGGCCTCGGCGCAGAGGCCTTCGGGGTAGGCGGCGTTCTCGACGTTGACGCCATAGTAGACGCCGCCGTCGGCAGTCTCGACGGCGGCGGCGACGTGCACGCCGGAATAGGGGGCGTGGCTATTGGCGAGAAGGCGTCTCAACTCGACGGCCACGCCGGCGGGAGTGATGGAGGTCATAGGGGGTACGCGTCCTGGAAGGTTCGACACGAGGCGAAGCTTAGGAGCCAGCCCGATGCCGCGTAACAGGCTGGAACCGAGCGTTAGCCGATCCGTACCTTTCCGCCACCCAAGAACTGATAGTCGGGCAGAAATAGGTTCTTCGGCGCGGGCCCTTTCCGGATGCGGCCCGAGGTGTCGTAGACCGAGCCGTGGCAGGGGCAGAACCAGCCGCCGTAGTCACCCTGGCCGAAGTTTGGCACGCAGCCCAGATGGGTGCAGACCCCGATCACGATGAGCCATTCGGCCATGCCGGGCTTGTGGCGGCTCTCGTCGGTGGCGGGGTCGCGCAGGTCGGCCGTGTCGTCCCGCACGGCTTCCTCGATCTCCTTCGGCGTGCGGTGGCGGATGAAGACGGGCTTGCCGCGCCATTTCACGACGATCTGCTGGCCCAGCTCCACCTTGTCGTAGTCGGTCTCGATCGACGCCATGGCCAGGGAGTCGGCGGCCGGGTTCATCTGGTCGATGAGCGGCCAGGCCAGGCCGCCCACCGCGCCCAGCGCCGCGGCGCCGGCGGCGATATGGATGAAATCGCGCCGCGTTTCGGTTTCGTGCGGCGTGGAAACGGGTACGTCGGTCAACTCGACCTCCAGTATCCCCCCGGATCGTTAACGGCCAAGCCCGGCCATAGTTCTCCAGAAAGCTCGTAACGCGAGCTTTTTTGAGGCGGTGAGGCCCTCTCCCCCCGCGCAGCGAGAGGGGAGAGGGTAGGGAGAGGGGCGGCTCGGGATCTACGCTTGCCAACCGGTCCAACCATGGCCAGCCGCGCTGTGCCACGAGCCGCTACCGTCGGCGCCTCCGGGGTTCTGGCTGAAGCGGGAGCGGTGGCGGGCCGCACCGCGCCGCCCCTCACCTGACCTCTCCCCTCTCGCTTCGCGTGGGGGAGAGGGAGGAGCTTCCAGCCGCGCACCCATCCCTCGCCGCGACGAGCAGCGTGACGGAAGCGCCTAGTCCAGCGTGCGCCGGTAGCGGGCCATGGCCAGCGCGGTCACCGCGCAGACGAAGGCGAGCAGGGCCAGGAGCTCGCGCCACTGGTCGCCCGGACCCTGGCCCTTCAGCAGGCTGCCGCGCACGACCCGCAGGAAGTGGGTCACCGGGATCGCTTCGCCGATCCACTGGGCCCAGGCCGGCATGCCGCGGAACGGGAACATGAAGCCCGACAGCAGGATCGACGGCAGGATGTAGAAGAAGCTCATCTGCATCGCCTGGAGCTGCGAACGCGCGACGGTGGAGATCAGGAAGCCCAGCGCCAGGGAGCCGGTGATGAAAAGGCCCACGCCGACCGTCATGCCCAGCCAGCCGCCCGCCATGGGCACGTGGAACAGGACGGCGGCCATCACCAGGATGATCGCCGTCTGGATCAGGCCGACCATCACATAGGGCGCGAGCTTGCCGACCATCACCTCGATCGGCTCCAGCGGCGTCGACAGCAGGGTTTCCATGGTGCCGCGCTCGGTCTCGCGGGTGACGCTGAGCGCGGTCATCATCACCAGGGTCAGCGACAGGATGATGCCCAGCAGGCCGGGGACGATGTTGTACGAGGTGATGGCCTCGGGGTTGTAGCGGCGGTGGACCACCACGTCGAACGGGGCGCTGGCCTGGCCACGGGCGGCGAGCGCGCCCTTCAGGTCGTGGGCCAGCGCCTGGTCGGGCAGGGCGGCCAGGGCGGCCACGGCGCCGCCGGTGGCCGAAGGGTCGGTGGCGTCGGCCTCGACCAGCACCTGCGGCTTGTCGCCCAGCGCCACCCGGCGGCTGAAGTCGCCCGGGATGGTCACGGCGAACTGCGCGTCGCCGCGCCGGATCATCAGGTCGAGGTCGGCGGGGCTGCGCACCTCGCCCACGAAATCGAAGTAGAGCGAGTTCTTCAGCGCCGCGGTGATCGCGCGCGCATAGCGGCTGTCCTCCTGTGACAGCACCGCGGTCGGCAGGTGGCGCGGCTCGGTGTTGATCGCATAGCCGAACAGGGTGAGCTGCACGACCGGGATCGCCAGCATCATGGCGTAGGTCAGCCGGTCGCGGGTGAGCTGCTTGAACTCCTTGATCAGCACCGCCAGCACGCGGGTCCACGACAGGCCGGTCATTGGATGTTGTCCCGGCTGCGGTCCATGAGCTGGATGAACACGTCCTCCAGCGTGGGCGCCGCCTCGGTCCAGGCGTAGCCCTGGCCGCGATAGGGCGCGATCGCCGCCTCCAGGGCCGCGCGGTCCTCGCCGCTGACGTGGATCGAGGCGCCGAAGGCGGCCGCGGTCTCCACGCCCGGCGCCTTGGCCAGTTCGTGCGCCAGCCGGTCGGCGTTGGGGCCCTCGCCGTGGAAGGTCACCAGCCCCGAGTTGGCGATCACCTCCTCGGCCGTGCCGCGGGCGATCAGCCGGCCGTAGCTGATGTAGGCGATCTCGTGGCAGCGCTCGGCCTCGTCCATGTAGTGGGTCGAGACCAGCACGGTCAGGCCCTCGGCGGAGAGCGTGTGGATCTCGTCCCAGAAGGTGCGCCGCGCCTTGGGGTCGACGCCGGCGGTGGGCTCGTCCAGCAACAGCAGGCGCGGCTCGTGCAGGGTGGCGGTGGCCAGCGCCAGGCGCTGCTTCCAGCCGCCCGACAGCGTGCCGGCGAGCTGGCCGCGCCGCGAGGTCAGGCCCAGCCGCTCCAGCGCCTTTTCGACCCGCTCGCGGCGGCGGTCGAGGCCATAGACGCGGGCCGTGAACTGCAGGTTCTCGGCGATGGTGAGGTCCTCGTAGAGCGAGAACTTCTGGGTCATGTAGCCGGTGCGCAGCTTCACCTGCTCGGCCTGGGCGATGATGTCGTAGCCCAGCGCCTGCCCCGAGCCGGAGTCGGGGGTGAGCAGACCGCAGAGCATCCGCAGCGTGGTGGTCTTGCCCGAGCCGTTGGGGCCCAGGAAGCCGCAGATGCGCCCCTGGGCCACCTGGATGCTGACGTCCTGCACCACGTGCTTGTCGCCGAAGCTCTTGTTCAGGCCGTGGACGTCGATGGCGAGGGTCATCGTCCTCTCCCCCCGTGAGCGCAGCGAACGGAGAGGGAGAGGCGATGCGGACGCCGGCTCACGCCAGAGGCTCCACGTCCACCGGCTGGCCGGGGTTGAGCCGGGTGCTGGGGCGGGCCTCGATCATGTAGACGAGCCGGTCGCGGGCCTCGCGGCTGTAGATGACCGGCGGCGTGAACTCGGGGCGCGGGCTCACGTAGTCGATCTTCGCCGTCAGGCCTCCCGCGCAGCCGTCGCACGAGAAGCGCACGGCGCGGCCGACGCGATAGGCCGACAGATCCTTCTCCGGCACGAAGAACCGCACCTTGATCCGATCGTCCGGCAGCAGGCTGAGGATCGGCTGATTGGCCGGGGCCCATTCGCCGGCGTGGAAGAACACGTCCTCCACCCGCGCCTTCGCCGGGGCGCTGGGGGCGACGTCCTGCAGCCGGGCCGAGGCGCCGGCCGCGGCGGCGGCGGCCTGGGCCACGCGCGCGTCGGCGGCGCGGATCTGGTCCTCGCGGGCGCCGAGGGCGGCGGCGTCGCGCTGGCGCCGCGCGGCCCGCACCTGGGCGTCGGCGGCCTCGGCCGCGGCCTTGGCGTCGTCCAGCCGGGACGGGGCGTACCAGCCGGCCTTCACCAGCGGCTCGACCCGGCGCAGCGTGGCCCGGGCGTCGCGGGCGGCCGCCTCGGCGGCGGCGATGTTCGCCTCGTAGACCGCCAGTTCGACGGGGCGCTGACCCTTGCGCACGTCCTGCGCCTGGGCTTCCGCCGCCGCGGTCTCGGCGCTGGCCTGGTCGTACTGGGCGCGCACCTGGGCGGGATCGACCACGAACAGCGGCTGTCCGGCCGCCACGTCCTGGCCGCGGACCACGCTGACCGAGCGCACCGCGCCCGAGACCGGCGCGGCCATGTAGAGCGCCTCGCCTTCCACATAGCCGGTGAGCGTGTGGCGCTCGCCGAGGCGCGGGATGGCGACCAGGGCCGTGACGATCGCCGCGGCGGTCAGGACGAGGCCGGCGACGAGGACGCGCTGGCGGTTCATGTCGAGGCTCCTTCGGCGAGCATGCCGCGCAGGATCGTCTCCACGTGCTGGCTGACGAGGGTGTTGAGGTCGAAGGGCTCCGCGCCCACCGGCACGAACGTCTCGCGCCAGATCACCGCGAGCAGCATCGGCGAGATCAGCTGCAGGGCGTAGACGCGCGGGTCGCCGGGCTTCACCTCGCCGCGGGCCTGGGCGGCGGCGATCGCGCCCGACATGGCGGCCAGGGCGTGGGCGACCAGTTCGTCGTGCCAGACGCGGGCGACCTCGGGGAAGTTGCGGGCCTCGCCGATGACCATCTTGGCCACGCTGCCGATGCGGGTGACGCCGACGATGTGGGCGAGCTGCGTCGCCACGCCGCGCAGGAGGTCCTCGAAGGGGCCGGGATGGGCCTCGGCCATCGCCCTGACGGCGGCGATGTTCGGCGCGATGGCCTGGCCGACGACGGCGCGGAACAGGTCTTCCTTGGTCTCGAAGTAGAGGTAGAGCGCGCCCTTCGACACGCCGGCGCGCGCGGCGATCTCGTCCAGGCGCGCGGCGGCGAATCCCTTCTCGGCGAACACCGCCAGGGCGGCGGCCACGATCTCGCCGGGCCGCTCGGCCTTCCGCCGCCGGAACTTGGGCGCGCCGGGATCCATGGCTTCACCTTAATAACTGACCAGTCGGTTATTAGCATGGGCCGGTGATCGCGACAAGGCGGCGCGCATTGTCGCAGGGCGACGCGTCGCATCGTTAATTTCCGGCGCAGGCGCCAATTTTCCGCCGCGGTCCGCCTGCAGGACCCTTTTCGCCCGCCGCGGCCCAGCGCGGCGCTCCAGGAAAATCGCTCCCCATGCCCGGCGCCAGATCGGGCGGGACGACGTATCGAGTAAGGGTTCCGGATGAAGTCGGGCGTCCGTGCGCGTCTCCATGAACTGGTGGTCGAACGACCGCTCCAGGTCCTTGTCGTGGCCGCCGTCATCGGCGCGACCGCGGCCGCGGCGGCCCCGCTCGCCGGCGCGCCGATCCTGAAGGCGTCATTGGCCCGCGGGGCCGCGGGGCCCGCAGCGAGCGAGCCCACGATCACCAAGCTGGTCTGGGAAGGCGCCGACCTCGACGGCGACGGCGTCGCCGACTTCGCCAATCCGACGGGCCATGCGCCCCGCGGCCACGACGCCTACGGCGACGGCGAGTTCGGAGCCTCCCGCGACGGCGGCGCGCGCCGCCATGAGGGCGTCGACTACGCCGCGCGCGCCGGCCAGCTCGTCCGCGCGCCCATCTCGGGCTTCGTCACCAAGATCGGCTTCGCCTATCCGGGCGACACGACCCTGAAGTTCGTCGAGATCACCAATCCGGCGCTCAAGGTCGCCGCGCGGGTCTTCTACGTGGACCCCAAGGTGGAGGAGGGCGCGGCCGTGCTGATGGGGCGGCCGATCGGCGTGGCCCATTCGCTCCAGCGGAAGTATCCGGCCGGCATGACCGACCATGTGCACCTGGAGCTGATCGATCGGCGCGGCGCGCACTTCGACGCCGAGCGCGTGCTGGTCGCCAAGGTCGAGACCGTGGAGATGGGCGACTAGATCCGCCGCTTCGCGGGGATTTACGCACGGGCTCGGCAGGCGGGAACAGGCGCGAAACGAATCGCGACCGAATCACTGACTCCCAGCGATTCAGCTTTCGTTCCCTACGAAATATAGTATCCGACTCGCGCCGCGACACAACGCGGTCGCGCCCGGCGGCCCGGTCCCGGCGACAGATCGCGTCGCCGCCTTGACGCCGCGGGCAGCCTTCCTCTATATCGCGCGCTCCCTGCGCGGGCGGTCCGTCCGGCGCATCTGTTTTCCATGCGAAGGTTATCTCGCCATGTCGCGCCGCTGCGAACTCACGGGTGTCGGGCCGATGGTCGGCCACAACGTGAGCCACTCGAACATCAAGACCAAGCGCCGGTTCATGCCGAACCTGACGGCCGCCACCCTGGCCTCGGACGCCCTGGGCCAGAGCTTCACCCTGCGGATGACCAACGCCGCGCTGCGCACCGTCGACGCCAAGGGCGGCCTGGACGCCGTGCTGCTGAAGGCGCGCGACGAGGTGCTCTCGCCCAAGGCGCTGAAGATCAAGCGTCAGGTGAAGGCCAAGCTCGCCGAGCAGGCCGCGGCCTAAGCGCCCGCCAATCCGGTTTTGAAGAGGCCGTCCTTCGGGGCGGCCTCTTTTTTTGTGCGTCGATGACGAATCGAAGACGCAGGATGCTGGCGTCCTGCACACGTCCGGCTCACAATCGAATCACACACACGGAAGCTTCGGATGAGCAGCACGCCCGTCACCGGGCGCGGCGGCGCGCGCGACGGCGCGCCGACCGTCGACGTCTCGGCCATGCCGCAGGTGCTGGCGCGGATCGCGCGCCTGGCCCTGCGCTATCGCGGCCGGCTGGCGCTGACGTCGGCCGCCTCGCTGCTGGCGGCGGCGGCGAGCCTGACGCTGCCCCGGCTGCTGGGCCGCTCGGTGGACGACGCGCTGCGCATCGCCGCCCAGGCCGGCCAGGCCGAGGCGGCGCGGCATGCGCTGCTGCTCTCGGCGGTGCTGATCGTGGCGGCCACCACCACGCGCGGCCTGCTGACGGCCTTGTCGGGCTACCAGGCCGAATATGTGAGCCAGCGCGTGGCCTACGACCTGCGGCTCGCCTTCTTCCAGCAGCTCCAACGGCTCTCGTTCGGCTTCCACGACCGCATCCACTCCGGCGACCTCATCACGCGCGGGATGCTCGACCTGGAAGGGGCGCGGGTGGTGATCCAGGCGGGGATGGCCCAGGCGCTCTCGCTAGCCCTGCTGATCGGGTTCGCGGCCTACATGATGATCTCCGCCGATCCGACGCTGGCGCTGATCGGCCTGGCCTTCGTGCCGGTGGCCGGCTTCGCCCTGGCGCGCATGGGCTTCCTGCTGCGGATCACCTGGATGCGGGTGCAGCAGCTGATGTCGGTCCTGACGCTGACCATGGAGGAGAACCTCCAGGGCATCCGGGTGGTCCGCGCCTTCGCCGGCCGCGACCTGGAGATGGACAAGTTCGACCGCGCCGGCGGGGCGGCCCTGGCCGAGGCGTTCAAGCGGATCACCCTGCGCTTCCGGGGCGTCTCGGCGATGCAGGTCAGCTTCTACGCCTCGCTCGGCGTGCTGCTCTGGGTGGGCGGCGGCAAGGTGGCGGCCGGGACCATGACGGCGGGCCGGCTCACCGAGTTCACGGCCTACATGACGCTCCTGCAGGCGCCGATCCGGCAGGTGGCGATGATCTTCAACGCGCTGGCGCGGGCGACCTCTTCCGGGGCGCGGCTGTTCGAGGTGATGGACCTGGAGCCGGAGATCGCCGACCGGCCGGGCGCCCGGCCGCTGGCCGCGCCGCGCGGCGTCCTGCGCTTCGAGGGCGTCGGCTTCCGCTACGACCCGGCGGGGCGCGAGATCCTCTCCGGCCTGGACTTCGAGCTGCGGCCGGGGCGCACCCTGGGGATCGTCGGGCCGCCGGGGTCTGGCAAATCCACCGTCGCCAACCTCGTCCCGCGCTTCTACGACGTCACCTCGGGCCGCATCACCATCGACGCGACCGACATCCGCGACGTCACGCTGGAGTCGCTGCGCGCCTATGTCGGGCTGGTGCAACAGGAGGCGTTCCTGTTCGACGCCTCGGTGGGCCACAACGTCGCCTACGCCGACCCGTGGGCCGAGGACGAGCGCATCGTCGGCGCGGCGCGCACGGCGCAGATCCACGAGCATATCGCCGCCCTGCCCGAGGCCTACGAGACCCGCGTGGGCGAGCGCGGGGTGGCGCTCTCCGGCGGTCAGCGCCAGCGCATGAGCATCGCCCGCGGCGTCGTGCCGGGGCCGGGGATCATGATCTTCGACGACTCCACCGCCGCCATCGACGCGGTGACCGAGCGCAAGGTCCGCGAGGGGCTGGCGCGGGCGACGGAGACCAAAGCCACGATCATCATCGCCCACCGGCTGTCGTCGCTGATGCACGCCGACGAGATCCTGGTGCTGGACGAGGGCCGGATCGTCGAGCGCGGGACGCACCCCGAGCTGGTGGCGCGCGGCGGCGTCTACGCCGACCTCTACGAGCTGCAGACCCGGTCCGACGCCGAGGCCGTGCTGGACGAGGAGGCGCCGGCGTGAGCGAGACCGATCCCCCCAGCCCGCCGCGCCGCGCGCCCAGGGCCTCCCTGGGCTCGCCCGAGGGCGACGACGTCTTCGGCGTGTTCGATCCCGCCGTGGCGCGGCGGTTCCTGGGCTATCTCGGACCCCACCGGCGCACGGTGATCCTCACCCAGGCGGCGGTGCTCTGCTCGGCGGCGGCCTCGGTGGTCCTGCCGTGGCTGATCGGGCGGGTGGTGACGAGCGCGGCGGCGCACGACCTGGCCATGCTGCGATCCACCATGGCGATGTTCGCGGTCGGCGCGGGGGTCTTCATCACGGCCTTCTTCGCCAGCGAGTGGACCTCGGCCCGCCTGGCCCAGCAGGTGATCTTCGACATCCGCCGGGCGATGTTCGCCCACTTCCAGGACATCTCGCTGTCCTTCATGGACAAGACCCACGTGGGTCGGATCATGGCCCGCCTCCAGGGCGACGTGAACGCGCTGCAGGAGTTCCTGGAGAGCACGACGGGAGCGGTGGGCGACCTCGCCACCCTGATCGGCATCTCGGTGATGCTGCTCTACATGGACGTGAAGCTGGGCCTCTTCGCCCTGGCCGTCCTGCCGGCGCTGATCGCGGTGCGCGCGGTCTGGCTGCCGCATTCGAAGACCAGCTTCCGGGTCGCCCGCGAGGCTTCTTCGGCCGCCAACTCGGCGCTGGCCGAGAACATCAACGGCGTGCGCACCGTGCAGGAGACCCGCCGCGAGGCTCTGAACTTCGACCTCTACAAGGAGAAGGCGTTCGAGAACTTCCGGGCCCAGGTCGGCGCCTCGTGGATGAGCCAGATCATGGTCCCCACCGTCGACGTGCTCACCGGCGTGGCGCTGGCCATCGTGGTCTGGGTAGGCGGCGGCGAGGTGGTCTCGGGCCGCATGGACGTGGGCGTGATGGTGGCCTTCGTCCTCTATGTGCAGCGGTTCTTCGAGCCGGTGCGGATGCTGTCGATGCAGTACACGATCATGCAGCGCGCCATGGCCGCGGCGCACCGCATCTTCGAGGTGCTGGACGTGCCGGTGACCATCGCCGACAAGCCGGACGCCCGGCCGCTCGCCGACTTCGAGCCCACGGTCGAGTTCCGGAACGTGACCTTCGGTTACGATCCCGCCCGGCCCGTGCTGCACGACATCTCACTGACGGTGCGCCCGCGCGAGGTGGTGGCGCTGGTGGGGCCCACCGGCTCGGGCAAGACCTCGATCATCGCCCTGGCCCACCGCTTCTACGAGGTCGACCAGGGCCAGGTGCTGGTGGGCGGCCGCGACGTGCGCGACGTGACCCTCGACAGCCTGGGCCGCTCGATCGGCATGGTGCTGCAGGAGCCGTTCCTGTTCACCGGCACCATCGAGGAGAACATCCGCTACAACACCGCCCACGCCACGCTGGACGACATCGTGGCGGCGGCCAAGGCGGTGGCGGCCCACGACTTCATCTCGCGCCTGCCCGAGGGCTACCAGACGCGCCTGGGCCAGCGGGGCCGCAACCTCTCGGTGGGCCAGCGCCAGCTCATCTCCTTCGCCCGCGCCCTGGTGGCCGACCCCAAGATCCTGATCCTCGACGAGGCCACGGCCAACATCGACTCCTTCACCGAGCAGGCGATCCAGAAGGCGCTGAAGGTGCTGTTCGCGGGCCGCACCTGCATGGTCATCGCCCATCGGCTGGCGACGATCCGCGACGCCGACCGCATCGTCGTGCTGCAGCAGGGCCGCATCCTTGAGCAGGGCTCGCATGCCCAGCTCATGCGCGCCGGCGGCCTCTACCACCGCCTCTACACCTCGGCCCACGCCAGCTTCGACGACCAGCAGGTGGCGGTGAGCGGCGACGCGGAGTTCGCGACGCGGACGTAGGCGTGAGGTCGCGTTCTGAGCGGCTGGGTCCCGGCTCTCCGGCCCGCTCGCGCAGGCCTGCGGCCGGGATGACGGTTCACAGATTCCCACGTCATCCCGGACGAAGCGCTCGCAGAGCGCGAAGATCCGGGACCCAGCCGCTCAGACCTCGACGCCGCAAATCTGCATCCGCTAGGCTCGGGCGATGGTCGGACGGGACGCCACGATCGCGGTCTACATCATGGCCAGCGCTCGCAACGGTACGCTCTACGTGGGCGTGACCAGCGAGCTGCAGACGCGCATCCAGCAGCACAAGCTCGGAATTTTCGAGGGCTTCTCCAAGACCTACGGCTGCAAGACGCTGGTTTGGTACGAGAGCCACGCGACGATGCCGGAGGCTATCCGGCGCGAGAAGCTGATCAAGCGGTGGCGCCGCGCGTGGAAGCTCGCGCTCATCGAGGAGATCAATCCCGAGTGGCGCGACCTGTCCGATCCCTGGTTCGAGGCGCCTGAAGGCCCGCTGTCGTGGGCGAACGAGCGGTAGGTGGCGTCGAGATTTGAGCGGCTGGGTCCCGGCTCTGCGGCCCGCTGGCGCGGACCTCCGGCCGGGATGACGGTTCACAGATTCCCACGTCATCCCGGACGTAGCGCTCGCAGAGCGCGCAGATCCGGGACCCAGCCGCTCAGACCTCGACGCTACTTCAGCGCCCCGTCGAACAGTCCCACCAGTTCGCGCCAGTGCCGTTCGGCGCCCTCGGGGTTGTGGACCGGCATGTCGGACGGGACCCAGCCGTGGCGGCAGCCCGGCCAGATCGAGACCTGAGCGTCGACGCCGGCGTCCTTCAGCGCCCCGCGCAGGCGCTCGTCCTGGGCCTCGTCGTAGCTGCCGTCCTGTTCGGCGCCGGCCACCAGCACCTTGGCCGTGATTCGGTCGGCCAGCCTGTGCGGGCTCTTCTCGTCGTCGGTGGCCATGTTGCCGCCGTGGAAGCTGGCGGCCGCGGCGATCCGGTCGGGGAAGGTCCCGGCGGCGCGCAGCGCGATGCTTCCGCCCATGCAGTAGCCGGTGACGCCGACCTTGCCGGCCCGGGCCTGGGGCTGCGTCGCCAGCCAATCGAGGCAGGCTTCGGCGTCGGCCATCTGCTTCTCCACGCCGGTGGAGCCGCGCAGTTTCTGGAACAGCGCCACCATCTCCGGGTCGCCCGCGCGGGCCTTGACGATGTCCAGCGGCGGATAGGGCCCGGCGCGCCAGAACAGGTCGGGCAGCAGGACGTAGTAGCCGGCGTCGGCCAGCCGCTGGCCCATCTCGAACAGGGCGGGCCGGATCGCGGGCGCGTCCATGAAGATGATCGCCGCCGGCCAGGGGCCCTGGCCCGCGTCGGGCGTGAAGGCGAACGCTCGCGCATCCCCCTCCGGCGTGGGGATCGAGACGTCCTGGCGCATGGCGCTATCTCCCTTTCGGCGGCGTCCAGTCGAACGTGAAGAACAGCGTCCGCTCGGCGCTTGAGAAATTGTCGTCGACGATCAGGTGGAACCGCACCGTCCCGTCCGGCCGCGGCAGGGCGGCGAGGCCTTCGAAATTGTCCACGTTGGCGGGACGGCGGATCACATGGGTGTCGAGGGCGCGGCCGTTCCCGTCGGCCACGACGATCTGGATCACCGCGCCGGTGGCGGGGCTGAAATCGCGCAGCAGATAGGCCCAGCGGCCGCCGGGCAGGGGACGGGCGGCCACCAGCGACCCCGCGCCCGCGTCCGGCGCGGCCCTGGGGCCGGGGATGCAGCCGCCCGACAGCCGGCAGACCCAGGTCTCGCGCGTGTCCTCGCGGCCGGTGATGTAGGCGTCGCGGCCGGCGCTGGGGTCCAGCGCCAGGGCCTCCATGCCCGAATTGTCGGGGAACGGCGCGTCGGGCGAGGGGACCGCGCGCGGCGGCCCGCCGTTCGCCGGATAGAGCCAGATCCGATGATTGCGCTCGAAGCTGATCATCAGGTCGCCGTTGGGCCACAGCGCCAGGCCCTCGGAATCGGAGTCGGCCTTGCTGCCGCTGAGCGGCTGGCCGTCGAGGTTGGTGAGCGGCTTCAGGGTGACGTCGGCCATGCCGCTCGGCGCGCCCTTGGCGTCGAACACCAGGCGGCCCCTCACCAGATCGCCCTCGTCGCTGACGGCGATGAACCGGCCGTCGGGCAGCACCTCCAGGTCGGACAGGCCGTGGAAGCGCGAGGTGTCCGGAGACGTCAGCTCCAGGCCGCCGACGAAGGCGAAGTCGTCGCCGGCCGGTCGCGGCGCATCGGGCGGGAATTCCGGCACGGGCTTCGCCTCGACGCGGATCGACGCGCCCGCGGCCACGGGCGCGTCGGGAAGGCTGGCGGTCGGCGCGCAGGCGGCGAGCAGCAGCGCCGCGGCCAGCGCGACCCGCCTCACGCCGAGACCCTCCGGACTTCCTTGAAGGTGGATCTCCGCCCGGCGCCGCCCTGGGGCCCCTGGGTGTTGGGCGGCGGCTGCAGCAGGCCCGCGCTGCGGCGGGTGAGCAGGCGCGGCTCCTCGTCGAACAGGTCGGCGAGCTGCTCCACCATGGCGCCGGCCAGCTGTTCCACGTCCACGATGGTCACGGCGTTCTTGTAGTAGCGGGTCACGTCGTGGCCGATGCCGATGGCGATGAGCTGCACCGGGCTCTTGGTCTCGATCTCGGCGATCACCTCGCGCAGGTGGCGCTCCAGGTAGTGGCCCGAGTTCACCGACAGGGTGGAGTCGTCCACCGGCGCACCGTCGGAGATGACCAGCAGGATGCGCCGCTGTTCGGGCCGGCCGATCAGCCGGTGGTGCGCCCAGATCAGCGCCTCGCCGTCGATGTTCTCCTTCAGCAGGCCCTCACGCATCATCAGGCCGAGGTTGCGCCGGGCGCGCCGCCAGGGAGCGTCGGCGGCCTTGTAGATGATGTGGCGCAGGTCGTTCAGCCGCCCCGGCTGGGCGGGCTTGCCGGCCTTCAGCCAGTCCTCGCGCGAACTGCCGCCCTTCCAGGCCCGGGTGGTGAAGCCCAGGATCTCGGTCTTGACCCCGCAGCGTTCCAGCGTGCGCGCCAGGATGTCGGCGCAGACCGCGGCCACCATGATCGGCCGCCCGCGCATCGAGCCCGAATTGTCGATGAGGATGGTGACGACCGTGTCGCGGAACTCGGTGTCGTCTTCTTCCTTGAAGGCGAGCGAGGCGGTCGGGTCGACGATCACGCGCGTCAGCCGCGCCACGTCCAGCAGGCCTTCCTCCAGGTCGAAGGTCCACGAGCGGTTCTGCTGGGCCAGCAGCTTGCGCTGCAGCCGGTTGGCCAGCCGCGAGACGACGTTGGAGACCGACGCGAGCTGCTGATCGAGATAGGCGCGCAGGCGCGTCAGCTCCTCGGGATCGCAGAGCTCCTCGGCGGCCACGATCTCATCGTGGGCCGAGGTGAAGACCTTGTAGGTGACCGCGCGGTTGTCGCCCGACGGGTCGGGCCGCATGGGCTGGTCGCCCTCGCCCATCTCGGGCGGCTCGTCGGCGTCGTCGGCGTCGGGGTCCTCCTCCGACTGCATCATCTGGCTGTCGGCGTCCTCGCTCTCGCGGTGCGTGGACTCGTCCTCGTCCATGGCGCTCTGCTGCGGGGACTGGCCCTCGCCGTCGCCGTCGTCCTGCTCGTCGGAGGCCTCGGGCTCGCCTTCCTCCCCGCCGTCCTGGTCGTCGTCGGACTGCTCGGGGGCGTCCGACAGGTCGTCGCCCATCTGCAGGTCGCGGATGATGGCGCGGGCGATCCGCGCGAAGGCCTTCTGGTCGTCGAGCGACCCGCTCAGCCGGTCGAGGTCGGCGCCGGCCTTGGATTCCACCTCGCCGCGGAACATGTCGACCAGCGCCCGCGCCATCGGCGGCGGCGGCTCGCCGGTCAGCCGCTCGCGGGCCATCAGGCTGACGATCTCGGCCAGCGGCGGATTGGCGATGGCCTCGGCCTCGTTGAACACGCGCCGCGACCAGGCGTGGTCCATCACCGTCTTCAGGTTCTCGCGCACGCCGCCCATGGCGTTGGCCCCGATGGCCTCGATGCGCGCCTGCTCCAGGGCGTCGTAGATCGGCTGGCCGCCGCCCGAGGCCGGGCGGGTCTTGGCGTGGGCGGCCGGGTCGTGGTGGGCGATGCGCAGCGCCATCTGGTCGGCGAGGCCGCGGATGCGCGCGGCGTCGGCCGGCGTCAGGTCGCGCGGCGGGTGCGGCAGCACCGCGCGGTTGCCCGAAAGCTGCGGCCCCTCGCCCGAATAGACGATCTCGAGGTCCGGCGTTTCGGCGAGCGAACGGGCGGCGTGCGCCAGCGCGCGCTTGAACGGCTCCAACGGGCTTTCGGGGTTCTTGGCCATCACTCGGTCAATAGATCAGGGCCGGGGCCCCGCGAAACAAGGAATCGTGTGCGGCGGAACGGGCGAAGGGCCTCGGCGTTGAAACGGCTCAGGTTTCGCACTCAAGGAGTTCTCCATGCTGAAATGGGCCCTGATCTTCGCGATCGTCGCCGTCGTCGCCGGCCTCCTCGGATTCGGCGGCATCGCCGGCGCCGCGGCCGGGATCGCCAAGCTGCTGTTCTTCGTCGCCGTGGTCGGCTTCCTGATCTTCCTGGCCATCGGGGTCTTCGCCGGCCGGAAGATCATGGGAGACTAGCGGCGGCGTCCGACACCGCCGGCTCGCGTCACCGCTTCGCCAGCCAGGCCTTGGCCTCCTCGCCCACCACGTCGACGAGGTTGCCCATGGCGATGTTGGCGTCGATCAGGTGCAGGCCCCAGTCGGCGCTGACCTTGCCGCCCGTGACCACATCGCCGGCGATGTCGTCGGTGCGCGGGTCGGCGGGGTCGGCGTTCACGTGCGCTTCCAGATAGTTGAAGCCGTTCTTCGACACGCATTGCGCCGTCAGCAGGCCCGGCACGGAGACAAAGGGCGTCTTCGGGTCGGGCTTGCCTTGCACCCACGGCGGCCGGGGGCCTGAGGACGCCGCGATCTCCGAGCCGTTGGAGAGATAGGCCTTCAACTCGCCCGAGCCG
Source organism: Phenylobacterium sp. (assembly GCF_016124325.1). Taxonomy (GTDB): domain Bacteria; phylum Pseudomonadota; class Alphaproteobacteria; order Caulobacterales; family Caulobacteraceae; genus Phenylobacterium. Next base: position 75,826 of record NZ_WGNY01000023.1, on the reverse strand, counting down.
CCCGACAGGTTCGCCGGGTTCACGCAGGCCGCCTCCATGCCGGGCATGCCCTCGACCCGCCCGAACCGGCTGTTGGCCGGCGGCGGCACGGTGTCGCGGAAGGTGGCGTAGGCGATCGCGCAGCCGGTCTGCGACGCCGAATGGCAGGTGGGGATCGACTTGAAGAGCCCGGTGTCCTTGCCCTCCGTCACGGGCAGGCGGGTGCCGAGCAGCAGGGCCGAAACCAACAGCTTCTGGGCCGGCTTGCCGTCGATCTCGGCGGCGATCAGCCGGGTCAGCACGCCCGAGCCCTGGGAATGGCCGATGAGCACCACGCCGCGGCCCTTGTTCTCGTGGGCGATGTAATAGGTCCAGGCGTCGACCACGTCGTTGTAGCCCACCTGCCGCACGGCCGGATCGTTCGAGCCGGGGAGGGGCTGGCCCAGGATCATCGCGCGCAGCCCGGTCAGGGTGAACTGGCGATAGAGCGGGGCGTAGATGCGGCACTTCGCGCCGAAGCGGGCGAGCTGCTGCTTCACCACGTTGAGCTCCTCAGGCCCGGCGGTCATGTCGGAGACCACGCCGGGGTCCATGGACACGGTGGGATAGACGTAGAAGCAGTCGATCGGGGCCTTCGGGTCGGCCTTGAAGGCCTCGACCGTCTCGGTCCCGTCGGCCCGGACCACCGTCGTGGTCAGGTCGACCGCGCAGGCGTCGGCCGTCTTGTCGGGCCGGCACAGCCAGGTCTCGGGCCTGGCGTAGTCGTTCTTCGGAAGGGCGGTCTGGGCCGACGCCGTTCCGCCGGCCAGGGCCAGGGCGGTGGAAACCGCAAACATCACAAGCGGCCGTACGAACATGGCGTCTCCCCTCCAACGCGTTCTGTTTTTCGAAAGCTGCGTATGATCATCGCGCGACCGCCACGCGGGGTCCAGCCTGTCCATGACGCCGCGTTCGCGGCTCGCTAAGGTCTGTCCCTCGACTCGGGGGAAACGCGCATGGCGTCTGACAAGGAGGCGGGCTGGCCGGTCCGCATCTGGGCCGCGATCGGCGGGGGCCTGGTGGCGCTGGTGGGCCTGGCCTTGACCGCCGGCGGCGGCTGGCTGGTGGCCCTGCAGGGCTCGCCCTACTACCTGCTGGCCGGCGCGGCCGTGGCCGTGACCGGCGTGCTGCTGGTGCGCCGCCATCCCGCGGCGGGTTTTGTCTACGCGGCCACCCTCGGCGCGACCCTGGGCTGGGCGCTGTGGGAGGCGGGCGTCGTCTTCTGGCCGCTGCTGCCGCGGCTGTTCGCGCCGGCCGTGCTCGGCGTCTTCGTGCTGCTGGTGATCCCGACGGCTCCCAAGGGGCGCATGCGCAACCAGGCCGGCCTTGCCGTGGCCGTCCTGTCGCTTGTCTGCCTGGCGGTGCTGGGCTCGGCGCTGCCGGCCACCTTCACCTGGGGCCAGGCCGAAAGCCCCGCGGCCGTGCGCAGCGGCGCCGCGCCGGCGGCGGCGCGGTCGGACTGGCGCTACTACGGCCGCGACCCGGGCGGCACGCGCTACGCCCCCGTCGACCAGATCAACCGCGAGAACGTCGACGGGCTGAAGGTCGCCTGGACGTTCCGCACGGGCGAGAAGCCCAACCTCGGCAGCCAGGACCAGGACACCCCGCTCCAGGTCGGCGACATGGTCTACGTCTGCACGCCGACCAATGTGGTGATCGCGCTCAACGCCGACACCGGCAAGGAGAAGTGGCGGCACGATCCGCACGTGAAGCCGTCGTTCTGGAACCGGTGCCGCGGCGTCGGCTACTGGGACGCCGGCGACGCCAAGCCCGCCCCGGCCGCGAAGGCGGCGGCGGCCAAGCCGGCCCCTGCCCCGGCGGCCGAGGCCGCAAAGCCCGCCGAGGCGCCGCCCGCCTGCCAGCGCCGGATCCTCTCCTCGACCATCAACGCCCAGCTCTTCGCGCTGGACGCCGACACCGGCCGGCCGTGCCCCGGCTTCGGCAAGGACGGCATGGTCGACCTCAAGGTCGGCATGGGCGAGGTGAAGTCCAACTACTACTTCCAGACCTCGATCCCGACCGTCGTGGGCGACCGCGTCATCATCGGCGGCTGGGTCATGGACAACCGCGAACTGGCCGAGCCGTCCGGCGTGGTCCGCGCCTTCGACGTCAAGACCGGCGAGCTCGCCTGGGCCTGGGACATCGGCGCGCCCGGGACCACCAAGCTGCCGCCCGAGGGCGAGAGCTACACCCGCGGCACACCCAACGTCTGGTCGACGCCGGCCTTCGATCCCGAGCTGGGCCTGGTCTACCTGCCCACCGGCAACGCCACGCCCGACTACTGGGGCTCGCACCGCACCCGCGCGTCCGAGGCCTATTCCTCGTCGATCGTGGCGCTGGACGCCGAGACGGGCCGCGAACGCTGGTCGTTCCAGACCGTCCACCACGACCTCTGGGACTACGACGTCCCGTCCCAGCCGATGCTGATCAACTTCCCGGTCGACGGCGGAACGGCGCCGGCCCTGGTCCAGCTCACCAAGCGCGGCCAGATCTTCGTGCTCGACCGGCGCACCGGCAAGCCGCTCACCCGGGTGGTGGAGGTGCGCGTGCCGGGCGGCGCTCAGCTGGGCGAATGGGTCTATGGCACCCAACCCTATTCGGTGGAGATGCCCACCGTGGGCGTCGAGCCGCTGAGCGAGGAGATGATGTGGGGCGCCACCCCGCTGGATCAGCTCGCCTGCCGCATCCAGTTCCGCAAGGCCCGCTACGACGGCGACTTCACCCCGCCGGGCGACAAAAGCCGGCCGTCGCTGCAGTTCCCCGGCAACGCCGGCGGCATGAACTGGGGCTCGGGCGCCTATGACGCCCGCCGCGGCCTGCTGATCGTCAGCGACGTGCGCATGCCCCAGACGGTGGCGCTGCTGCCGGCGGACAAACCCGATCCGCGGCTGGCCCAGATCAAGGATCGCCCGCCGCCCAGCCTGAAGGCCGTGGCCTACAAGACCCACAACTTCTTCATGCTGAGCCCGATCTTCGCGCCGTGCCTCCAGCCGCCGCACGGCATGCTGACGGCCATCGACGTGAAGACCCGCGAGATCGTCTGGTCGGTGCCCGCGGGCACGGCCGAGGCGGAGGCCCCGCTGGGCCTGAAGTCGGGCCTGCCGATCCCGATCGGCACCTTCGGCCTGGGCGGGCCGGTGACCACGGCGGGCGGCGTGACCTTCCGCTCGGCCACGACCGACCCCTATCTGCGCGCCTACGACAACGCCACCGGCAAGGAACTCTGGAAGGCGCGCCTGCCGGTCGCCTCGGCCAGCACGCCGATGACCTATGTCTCGCCGGTCAGCGGCAAGCAGTACGTGGTGGTCACGGCCGGCGGCTCGATGCTGAGCCGCGAGCGCGGCGACTACGTCATCGCCTACGCCCTGAAGTAGGCGCAGGCGGTGGGCGCGGGCCCGAGGTTCGCCCTGTTCTGCGCGATCGTGCTGATCGCGCCGGGCGCGGTGATGGCCCTGGGCGGCCCGCGCATGGTCGACCTGGGCAAGCTGGTCCTGATCCTCAGCCCGGCCGTGGCCGGACTGGCCTTGAACCCGGGCCTCGGTCGCTGGGGCGCGCGGCGCTGGGGCCAGGTCGGCGTGGCCGCCGCGGTCACCCTGGCCGTGGCCGGCGGCGCGCTGGCTGTCGCGCTGGCCCTCGGCGCGGCCCGGCTCGGCCACCACGCGCCGCAGGCCGCGCCCGTCGCCGCCACCCTGCTCACCAGCGTGCTGGAGGAACTGGGTTGGGCCGGCGCCGGCCTCGCCCTGGCGGTGAAGGCGCTGGGCCGGCGTTGGGGCGTCGTGGTCCTGGGTCTGGTCTGGGCCGCCTGGCACCTCGTCCCGGCGTTCCTGCGCATCGGCCTGTTCCCCGAACTGGAAACCGCCCCGCCCGCCATGCTGGCCGCCTTCGTGGCGAGCTGCCTCGCCTATCGCGAGCTGCTGACCCGGCTGGTCGAGCGGGCCGGGACGTGGCTGGCCGCCGCCGCCGGCCACGCCGCGCCCAACCTGCTGCTGGCCGGGCTGATGAGCGGCGGCGCGGTCCTGCCGTCCGGCCCCGGCGACTGGCCGCTGTTCCCCGCGCCCGGCGGCCTGGTCTTCCTGGCGTTCGCCGCCCTGGCCGCCTGGGGCGTGGGGAGGATGCGTGGCACACGACGAAGCCATTGACCCCACCTTCCCGTCATGGCCCGGCTTGTCCGGGCCACCCAGAAACGCGGGGCGTGGGAGGTTCGATGCGGCCGTTCCGCCACTTGTCCCGAAGCGTCGGCGCGTCTGGGTCGCCCGGACAAGCCGGGCGATGACGGAGAGGGGTGGCGTATTTCAGCTACCAACCTAGGCTCCCTCGAAGGACGTAAGGAGCCCGCCATGAGGAAACCGCTGCCGCAGACCGGCGCCGACTGGACCGAGCTGAAGTCCGTGATGGCCGACTACGCCACCGGCGACGCGCGCTGGCGCGAGGGCAAGACCGCCGTCTACGTCTTCAACGCCGGCCCCGAGATCGAGCGGGTGCAGAAGGAGGCCTACGCCCTCTTCCAGTCCGAGAACGGCCTGGGTCCGGCCGCCTTCCCCAGCCTCAAACGCATGGAGGAGGAGGTCGTCGGCTTCGGCCTGTCGCTGCTGCACGGGCCCGAGGAGGCCTGCGGCGTCACCACCTCCGGCGGCACCGATTCCATCACCATGGCGGTGAAGGCCGCCCGCGACCACGCCCGCAAGGTCCGCGGCGTCGCCGGCCCGCTCAACATGGTGCTGCCCCGCTCGGCGCACCTGGCCTTCGACAAGGCCGCGGCCTTGATGGAGATCGAGGTCCGCCGCATCCCGCTCGCCGGCTACCTCGCCGACCCGGCCGCCATGGCCGCGGCCGCCGACGATCACACCGTGATGATCGTGGGCTCGGCGCCCAGCTTCCCGTACGGCCTCATCGACCCCATCGGCGCCCTGTCCGACCTGGCGCTGGCGCGCGACCTGTGGCTGCACGTCGACGCCTGCGTCGGCGGCTATATCGCCCCGTTCGTGCGGATGAACGGCGCCGACATCCCGCCCTTCGACTTCGAGCTGCCCGGCGTGCGCTCGATGTCGGCCGACCTGCACAAGTACGGCTACGCCGCCAAGGGCGCCTCGACGGTGTTCTTCCGCTCGGCCGAACTCATGAAGCTGATGACCTTCGATTTCCGCGACTGGCCGGGCGGGCGGATGATCACGCCCACCCTGGCCGGCACCCGGCCCGGCGGGGCGATCTCGGCGGCCTGGGCGGTGATGAACGTGCTGGGCGTGGCCGGCTACCGCGAGAAGCAGGGCCAGGTCGTCGCCGCGCGCGAGGCCATCGAGGCCGGCGTCCGCAAGCTGGGCTTCGAGGTCCTGGGCCGCCCGCAGCTCGGCATCACCGCCTTCGCCCACCCGGAGGCCGACGCCGTGGCGCTCTGGACCAAGCTGCACGAGCGCGGCTGGTTCACCAGCCTGACCACCGAGCCCAAGAGCCTGCACCTGATGCTCTCGCCGTTCCACGCCACGGTGACCGACGTCTACCTCGCCGACCTCGCCTGGGCCCTGGGCGAGGTGAGGGGCAAGGCTGCGCCGGCCGGGGCGGAGGTGCGGTATTCGTGAGGGGCTGGACCTGACCCTGACCCCCTCCGTCACCCCGGACAGGTCCGGGGCGACACCTCCCCCGCTTCGCAGGGGAGGAGCGCTCCTCCCTCGCGAAGCGGGGGAGGGGGACCGCGGAACGCGGTGGAGGGGGCGTCGCCGCCGCGAAGCGGCGCCGCCTTTGAACAACCACGGATTTCACCGATGGCGCGGATTGCCCTGGCGCCCATCCGTGTGATCCGTGCAATCCGTGGTTCCAAAATGCCGGGTTCCCCTTTTGTCGGCCGGGCTCTATCCGTGGGCATGGACACCGCCGCCCGCGCCGTGACGCCCCTGTTTTCGGGGCCTTCCCGCCGGAAGGGCGCCGCCGCGCCGTTCCTGCCGATGAGCCGGGCCGAGATGGACGCGCTGGGCTGGGACGCCTGCGACATCGTCCTGGTGACCGGCGACGCCTATGTCGACCATCCCAGCTTCGGCATGGCGATCATCGGGCGGCTGCTGGAGGCCCAGGGCTTCCGGGTCGGCATCATCGCCCAGCCCGACTGGCAGTCGGCCGAGCCGTTCAAGGCGCTGGGCCGCCCCCGCGTCTTCTTCGGCGTCACCGGCGGCAACATGGACTCGATGGTCAACCGCTACACGGCCGACCGCCGGCTGCGCCACGACGACGCCTATACGCCGGGCGGGGAGGGCGGGCGGCGGCCCGACCGCTGCACCCTGGTCTACGCCCAGCGCTGCCGCGAGGCGTTCAAGGACGTGCCGATCGTGCTGGGCGGCATTGAGGCCTCGCTGCGCCGCATCGCCCACTTCGACTACTGGTCGGAAAAGGTGCGCCGTTCGGTGCTGGCCGACGCCAAGGCCGACCTGCTGCTCTACGGCAACGCCGAGCGCGCGGTCGTCGAGGTGGCGAACCGGCTGGCGGCGGGCGAGGCGCCGCGCGACCTCGACGACATCCGCGGCGTGGCCCTGTTCCGCAAGGTCCCGGAACATTTCACGGAACTGCACGCCGACGATCTCGATTCCGCCGACGAGGGCGCCGCGCGCCGCCCCGGCGACGTGGTCATCCGCCTGCCGTCCTGCGAGCAGGTTCAGGCGGATTCCGAAGCCTACGCCCGCGCTTCACGGGTGCTGCATCGGGAGAGCAACCCCGGCAACGCCCGTCCGCTGGTCCAGCGCCATGGCGACCGCGACATCTGGCTGAATCCGCCGCCGATCCCGCTCACCACCGAGGAGATGGACGCGGTCTACGACCTGCCCTACGCGCGGGCTCCGCACCCCGCCTACGGCGAGGCCAAGATCCCCGCCTGGGAGATGATCCGCTTCTCGGTGACGATCATGCGCGGCTGTTTCGGCGGCTGCACCTTCTGCTCCATCACCGAGCATGAGGGCCGCATCATCCAGAGCCGCTCCGAAGGCTCGATCCTGCAGGAGATCGAGCGCATCCGCGACAGGACGCCGGGCTTCACGGGCGTCATCTCCGACATCGGCGGGCCGACCGCCAACATGTATCGGATGGCCTGCAAGGACCCCAAGGTCGAGGCGGCCTGCCGGCGGCCGTCCTGCGTGTTCCCCGGCATCTGCCCCAACCTGAACACCAGCCACGACGACCTCATCCGCCTCTATCGCAAGGTGCGCGAGGTGAAGGGCGTCAAGAAGGTGCTGGTGGCCTCGGGCGTCCGCTACGACCTGGCTGTCGAGAGTCCCGAATACGTCGAGGAGCTGGTCACCCACCACGTGGGCGGCCTCCTGAAGATCGCGCCCGAGCACACCGAGGACGGGCCGCTCGACAAGATGATGAAGCCGGGGATCGGGACCTACGACCGCTTCAAGGCGATGTTCGACGCCGCCGCCAAGAAGGCCGGGAAGAAGTACCACCTGATCCCGTACTTCATCGCCGCGCATCCGGGCACCACCGACGAGGACATGATGAACCTCGCGCTGTGGCTGAAGGCGAACAACTTCCGGGCCGACCAGGTGCAGACCTTCCTGCCCTCGCCGATGGCCACCGCCACGGCCATGTACCACTCCGGGGTCAATCCGCTGCGCGGCGTGCGCCACGGGGCGAGCGAGCCGGTCGAGACGGTGAAGGGCCTGCGCCAGCGGCGCCTGCACAAGGCTTTCCTGCGCTACCACGACCCCGAGAACTGGCCGGTCCTGCGCGAGGCGCTGAAGGCTATGGGCCGCGCCGACCTGATCGGCCCGCGGCCGGACCAGCTTGTCCCGGCCCACCAGCCGGGCGGCGGCAGGGGCCCGCCGGCCCGCCGGCCCGCGCGCCATCCCGGAACCAAGTTCACCACCAAGGGCGTGCCGATCAGGCGGTGACGGGCGCGTCCCGTGTCATCGCGGCCGCGAAGAACCCGTCGGTTCCGTGGCGGGCCGGGGTCAGCGAGAGATAGTCGGGGTGCGCCGAGCCCGTGATCTGCGGCGCGGCCTCGCCGAGCGGGACGAGGCGGAACTCCGGGTGCGCGGCGAGGAAGGCTTCGACCTGCGCCTCGTTCTCCTCGGCCAGCAGGGAACAGGTGGCGTAGACCAGCCGCCCGCCCGGCTTCACCAGCCGCGCGGCGCTGTCCAGGATTTCCCGCTGTAGCGCCGCCAGGGCCTCCAGCCCGGCGTCCTGCGCCCGCCAGCGCGCGTCGGGATTGCGCCGCCACGTGCCCGTGCCGCTGCACGGCGCATCGACCAGCACGCGGTCGAACCCGCCCTTGTGGCGCTTGACCCACTTGTCCCGTTCGCTGGTCAGCACCCGGGTCTGGATGTTGTGCAGCCCCGCGCCGCGGAACCGCCCGGCCGCCCGCTTCAGCCGCGCCTCCGAGATGTCGCAGGCGATGACCGCGCCCTTGTTCGCCATGTCGCAGGCCATCGCCAGCGTCTTGCCGCCCGCGCCGGCGCAGAAGTCGACCACGCGCTCGCCGGGCCTGGCGCCGACCAGGAGCGCGACCAGCTGCGAGCCCTCGTCCTGGATCTCGACCGCGCCGGTCTTCAGCATGGGCAGGCGGGCCAGCGACAGCCGCCGGGGCAGGCGGATTCCATGGGGCGCCATGCGACACGCCTGGGCCTCGAAGCCGATACGGCGCAGGGCTTCCAGCACCGACTCGCGGGTCCCCTTCAGCGGATTGACGCGCAGGTCCAGCGGCGGGGGCCGCAGCATCGCCGCCATCTCGCGCGTGAACGCCTCGCCGAAGCGGCTCTGCATGGGTCCCAGCGCCCAGTCGGGACATTCGCCCAGCACCCCGTCCGGCATCTCCGGGTGCTCCAGGGTCCCGCCCTGCAGGCGCGCCAGAAGGACGCCCTCGCCGTCGGTGAGGGCCGCCGGCGCGAACCGCCCGCCGGTGAACAGGCGCTGGATCTGATCGCGCGTCTTGCCCTCGCCAAGCGCCAGCCAGGCGAGCAGGCGGTTGCGGGCCGTGGGCTCGCGGCGCTGCTTCGCCAGATGCCAGTTCAGCCGGGCGTGGCCGCGCAGCACCGCGTACAGCAGGTCGGACAGCTCGCCGTGATCCCGGTCGTTCAGGTCGCGCCGGCTCCGGAACCAGGCCGAAACCACCGCATCGGCCGGGCGCGCGTCGGCTTCGACCTCTTCGATCAGTTCGAGCGCGGCTTGCAGGCGTGCGGCGGGCGTCACGGGGCCGAGCTAGCCATCTTCCGGCCCGGCGTCCAGGCCGGCCCGTCGGCCGCTTAGGCCACCCGCACCCGGGCCGTGCTTTCCGGCAGGTCCTGGCCGAAGGCGCGCTGGAAGAACTCGGCCACGGTGCCGCGCTCCAGCTCGTCGCACTTGTTCAGGAACGTCATGCGGAAGGCCAGGCCGATGTCGCCGCCGAAGATCTCGGCGTTCTGGGCCCAGGTGATCACGGTCCGCGGGCTCATGACGGTGGAGATGTCGCCGTTCATGAAGGCGTTCCGCGTCATGTCGGCCACCCGCACCATGGCGTTGATGGTCCGCTTGCCCTCGGCGGTGTTGTAGCCGGGGGCCTTGGCCAGCACGATCTCGGCTTCCACGTCGTGGCTCAGGTAGTTCAGCGTGGTCACGATCGACCAGCGGTCCATCTGTGCCTGATTGATCTGCTGGGTGCCGTGATAGAGGCCGGTGGTGTCGCCCAGGCCGATGGTGTTCGTGGTCGAGAACAGCCGGAAGTTCGGGTTGGCCCGGATCACGCGGTTCTGGTCGAGCAGGGTCAGCTTGCCCGAGGCTTCCAGCACCCGCTGGATCACGAACATCACGTCCGGCCGACCGGCGTCGTACTCGTCGAACACCAGGGCGATCGGCCGCTGCAGCGCCCAGGGCAGCATGCCCTCGCGGAATTCGGTGACCTGCTTGCCTTCCTTCAGGACGATGGCGTCCTTGCCGACCAGGTCGATCCGGCTGATGTGGCTGTCGAGGTTCACCCGGATCATCGGCCAGTTCAGCCGCGCGGCCACCTGCTCGATGTGGGTCGACTTGCCGGTGCCGTGATAGCCCTGGACCATCACCCGGCGGTCGTAGGCGAAGCCGGCGCAGATCGCCCGCGTCGTCTCGGGGTCGAACTTGTAGGCCTCGTCGATGTCGGGGACGTGCGGGTCCCGCTCCGAGAAGGCCGGCACCTTCATGTCGAAGTCCACGCCGAAGGTCTCGCGCGTGCCGACCTCCCGGTCCGGCGTGAGCGCGATCAGCTTGTCTTCAGTGGTGTCGAAAGCGGCCATGGCGGCCTCGGATTACAGGCTTGCCGTTGCGGACGCAAACAGGTGTTTTGTCAGAAAATGCGAGCCGGCCCGAAGCCGGCCGCCACGGGCGGGAGGCGACATGGGCCAGAACGAACGCATTGTCAGGGACTTCATCGCCGCGTGGTCGCGGCTGGACGCCGCCGAACTGGCGGACTTCTTCGCCGAGGACGGCGTCTACCACAACATGCCCGCCCGGCCGGTGGCCGGCCGCGAGGCCGTGAAGGCCTTCATCGCCGGCTTCGCCAAGGACTGGTCGGCGACCGAGTGGGACATCCTCAACATCGTCGAGCAGGGCGACGTGGTGATCGCCGAACGGCTCGACCGCACGCGGGTGGGCGACAAGCGCGTCGACCTGCCGTGCTGCGGGGTGTTCGAGATGCGGGACGGCAAGATCAGGGTGTGGCGCGACTACTTCGACCTGGCGACCTACACCCGGGCGCTGGGAGGCTGAGATGGCGGACGGCGGTCACGGCGGCGGGATCCAGGTGCGGCCGCAGGAATCGGGTTTCGGGGCCGAGGTGACGGGCCTCGACCTGTCGCGGCCCCTGCCGGCGGAGGCGATGGAGCAGGTCCGCGCGGCCTGGGCGCGGCACGCGGTGCTGGCGTTCCCGGACCAGCCGCTCAGCCTCGACGAACTGGAGGCCTTCACCCTCCAGATGGGGCCGTTCGGCGACGACCCGTTCATCGCGCCGATGCCGGGCCGGCCCAATGTGCTGGAGCTGCGGCGCGAGCCCGACGAGAAGGCGCCGAACTTCGGCGGCGGCTGGCATTCCGACTGGAGCTTCCAGGACGCGCCGCCCGCGGCCACGATCCTGCGCTCGGAGGTGGTCCCGCCGGTGGGCGGCGACACCCTGTTCGTCGACTCGGCCCGCGCCTACGACGACCTTTCGGAGACCATGAAGGCGATGCTGGCGCCGCTCAGGGCCATCCACTCGGCGGGCCGGCCCTATGGCGCCAACGGCCTCTTCGCCCGCGAGACCGAGAAGCGGACCATGACCATCCTGTCGTCCGCTGAGGCCGACAAGACCCACCCGCACCCGCTGGTCCGCACCCATCCGGTCACGGGCCGCAAGGCGCTGTTCGTCAGCCCGACCTACACGGTGGGCGTCGAGGGCCTGACCGCCGCCGAGGCCGACGCGGTGCTGGGCTTCCTCTACAAGCACCTGCTGCAGGACAAGTACCGCTATCGCCACAAGTGGCGACCCGGGATGGTGCTGATGTGGGACAACCGCTGCACCATGCACTTCGCCGAGGGCGGCTATGACGGCCACCTGCGCGTGATGCACCGCACGACGGTGGCCGGCGAGGTTCCGGTGTGATGCACCCGTGAACGCCGTCTACATGATGGCGAGCGGGCAGCACGGGACGCTCTACATCGGCGTGACCAATGACCTCGTCCGCCGTGCGCACGAGCACCGTGAAGGCCTGATCGAGGGCTTCACCAAGCGCTACGGCGTGAAGCGCCTCGTCTGGTTCGAACTCCACGACAGCATCCTCACCGCGATCCAACGGGAGAAGTCCCTCAAGAAATACAAGCGCGAGTGGAAGGTGAACCTGATCGAGCGGGAGAACCCCAAGTGGGCCGATCTCTACCCAGCCTTCTTCGTGGCCGAAGGGCCGCTCTCGCACCTGCAACCACCCGAGCGGCACATGTGAACCCACCGTCATGGCCGGGCTTGTCCCGGCCACCCAGAAGCGCCGACCGAACCGACGATTTCGCTGCGGCCCGCGCAGAGCGCATTCCGGCGGAGTCCGCGTCTCTGGGTGGCCGGGACAAGCCCGGCCATGACGGTGTGAAATCAGTCCGCGTACTTCGCCTTCAAACCCATCAGGCCCACGAAGCTGAGCAGGCCTGCCGCCGCCAGGTAGAAGCCCACCCAGGCGACGCCGCCGGTCTCGGCCAGGCGCTGGGCCACGAAGGGCGCCAGCCCGCCGCCCAGGATGCCGCCCACATTGAAGGCGATCGAGATGCCGGTGTAGCGGACGCGGGGCGGGAACAGGCTGGGCATGAAAGCGCCCAGCGGGCCGTAGACCAGCCCCATCACCAGCAGCGCCGCCGACATCCAGGCCCACACCAGGCCGAGCGCGTCGGCCCGCACCATCAGCCCCATCAGCGCGCCGACGATCACAGTCCCGGCGCATCCGACGATCAGCACCGCGCGCGGGCTGGTCCGGTCGGCGGCGTAGCCGGCCGCCACGATGCCCGCGGCCATGAACAGCATGGCGATGAGCTGGGCGCCCAGGAACGACTCGCGGTCGTAGCCCAGCTTCCCCACGCTCCAGCCCAGGGCGAAGGTGGTCGAGATGTAGAAGATCGCGAAGCAGGCGATCACCGCCAGGGTCGCGCCCGCCAGCGCGCCGGGATGGCGCTTGAACACCTCGGCGGCCGGCACGTGGCTGGCCTCGGCCTCGGCCATCGCCTTCTTGAACGTCGGCGTCTCGCCGATCCGCAGCCGGATCCAGAGGCCCACGCCCACCAGCACCACGCTGGCCAGGAACGGCAGCCGCCAGCCCCAGGCCTTGAACTGCTCGGCGTCGAGGAACAGGCCCAGGATCAGGAACAGGCCGTTGGCGAGCAGGAAGCCCGTCGGCGCGCCCAGCAACGGCACCCCGCCGAACCGCCCCCGCTGGCCCGGCGGGGCGTTCTCCACCGCCAGCAGCACGGCGCCGCCCCATTCGCCGCCCAGGCCGAAGCCCTGCCCGAACCGCATCAGGCATAGCGCCAGCGGCGCCAGCCAGCCGATCGCGGCGTAGCCCGGCAGGAAGCCGATCAGCACCGTCGAGCCGCCCATCAGCAGCAGCGAGGCCACCAGGGTCGACTTGCGCCCGATCCGGTCGCCGAAATGGCCGAAGAACGCCGCGCCCAGCGGCCGGGCGAAGAACGCGACGGCGAAGGTGGCGTAGGCCGAAAGCAGCTGGGCCGACGGCGAGATGTCGGGGAAGAACAGCGGCCCGAACACCAGCGAGGCCGCCGTGCCGTAGATGTAGAAGTCGTAGGTCTCCACCGCCGTGCCCACGAGGCTCGCGGCTAGGACACGCCGGGTGGAGGCGCCGGATTCGGTGACGGACAAGCTCGTTTCCCCCTCGTTGCGTCCGGCTTCGCGTCCGAGGCCGCGAAGGTCAAGCCGCATGGCGTTCCTCGCCGATTGGGGCTAGGGCGAAGACATGAGCGCAGACGTCGATCCCTTCTACGCCATCTCCATCAGCGGCTTGGCCCAGAAGCTGAAGGCCGAGGGCCGTTCGATCATCCACATGGAGTTCGGCCAGCCGTCGACCGGCGCGCCCAAGGCCGCCATCGCGCGGGCGCACGAGGTGCTCGACACCGACGGCATGGGCTACTGGGAAAGCGCGCCGCTGAAGGCGCGCATCTGCCGCCACTACGCCGAGACCTATGGCGTGACGGTGGAGCCCCGCCAGATCACGCTCACCTGCGGCGCCTCGCCCGGGCTCGTCCTGGCGCTCTCGGCCACCTTCAAGCCGGGCGACGTCATCGCCATGGCCCGGCCGGGCTACGTGGCCTACCGCAACACGGTGAAGGCGCTGAACATGACGGCGCTGGAGATTCCCTGCGGGCCGGAGACGCGCTTCCAGCTCACGGCGGCGACGCTGGCGGCGCTCGATCCGGCGCCGGCCGGCGTGATCATCGCCAGCCCGGCGAACCCTACCGGCACCATCATCCCCGGTGACGAACTGGCCGCCATCGCCGAGGTCTGCCGCGCCCGCGGCATCCGCATCGTCTCCGACGAGATCTATCACGGCCTGACGTTCGGCGAGCCGACGCGCTCGATGCTGGAGTTCGAGCCGACCACCATCGTGGTGAGCAGCTTTTCCAAGTATTTCAGCATGGCCGGCTGGCGGCTGGGCTGGCTGATCGTGCCGCGGGAGGAGGCCTCGCGCGCGGTGGCCTACATGGGCGCCCTGTTCCTCACCGCCCCCTCGCTGGCCCAGCACGCCGCCCTGGTCGCCATGGACTGCAAGGACGAGCTGGAAGGCCACCTCGCCACCTACCGGCGCAACCGCGAACTGCTGCTCGACGCCCTGCCGCGCCTGGGCCTGGAGCGGATCGCCCCGCCGGACGGCGCCTTCTACATCTGGGCCGACGTGGGCCGGCTGACCGACGACAGCCTGGCCTTCTGCAAGCAGCTCCTCACCGACACCGGCGTGGCCACGGCGCCGGGGATCGACTTCGACCCGGTCGAGGGCCGGCGCTTCATCCGCATGAGCTTCGCCGTCTCCACGCCGGAGATCGAGGAGGCGATCCGCCGGCTGGTCCCGTGGTTCGAGGCGGCGCGGGCGAAGGCGGCCTAGCCCCCTCCGGCGCTCCTCCCCCGTGCGAACGGGGGAGGTGGATCGGCGCGCAGCGACGAGACGGAGGGGGGCGACCGGCTACGGCCGCCGGTAGATCGTTCCGTCCTTCATCACGAAGCGCACGTTCTTCACCGCCGCCACGTCGGTGGTCGGGTCGCCCGCCACCGCCACGAGGTCGGCCGCGCAGCCGGCGGCGACGCAACCCAGCTTGCCGGTCTGTCCCAGGATCGCGGCGTTGGTGGCCGTCGCCGCGGTCAGGGCCTGGAGCGGGGTCATGCCGTCCTTCGCCATCCAGTCCATCTCGCGCCAGTTCTCGCCGTGCGGGAAGACGCCGACATCGCCGCCCATGCCGATCGTGACGCCCAGCTTCAGCGCCAGCCGGAAGGTCTCGGCCGCCTGGGCCATGCCGCTGGTGGGCGGCCCGCCGGGCTTGTAGCCGCGGAAGTACTCCGACGTGGCCGCCACGGCCTCCAGGGTCGGGACGAGCGCCGTTCCCTTCTCTTTCATGAGCTTCAGCGTCGCCTCCGAAGCGCTGTAGCCGTGCTCGATGGTGTCGACGCCGGCCAGCACGGCGCGGCGGATGCCCTCGTCGCCCGAGGCGTGGGCGGCGACCGGGCGGCCGAGGTCGTGGGCCGTGCGCACCAGGGCGTCGAGCTCGGCCTTGCTGAAGGCGGGCCGGGTCTCGCCGTTCGGACCGATCCGGTAGTCGGCGTAGACCTTGATCCAGTCGGCCCCGGCGGCGGCCTGCTCGCGAACGGCGGCGACCACCTCGTCCACGCCGCTGGCCTCCTGGGCGCCCTGGGGCAGGTCCATGTCGGTGCGGAAGCCCTGGCGCGGGCCGTAGGCGCCCCTGGCCACGATGGCGCGGGTGACCACGAAGAGGCGCGGCCCGGCGACGATCCCGTCCGCGATGGCCTTCTTCAGCGACACGTCGGCGTCGCCGGCCCCTTCGGTGCCCAGGTCGCGCTCGGCGGTGAAGCCGGCCATCAGGGTGCGCGTGGCGTCCCGCCCGGCTCGGAGGGTCCGGTAGAAGGGCGCCTCCTTCAGCACCTGATCGTCCCAGAGCGTCTCGTTGTACGGGTGCAGCAGCAGATGCGAGTGCAGCTCGATCAGGCCCGGGACCAGGGTCGTTCCCGGCAGGGCCACGACCTCAGCGCCGTCCGCGGCCACGTCCGCCTTCGGCCCGACCGCCGTCACCTTCGCGCCGTCGATGCGCACGACCCAGCCGGCATGCGGCGGCGAACCCTCGGTCCAGACCGCATCCGGCTCCAGCAGATAGCCGCCGGCGTTGGCCGCGCCGCCGGACGCCAGGGCGACAACGAGTCCCAATAGGGCCTTATAGGGAATCATTGACTCTCCAATTGGGAATGATAGGGAACATTCAGCAACGACGAGTGGTCCGATGTCCGAGGAAGTCTACACGGTGGAGCAGTTCGCCGAACGGCTGAAGCTGCATCCCAAGACGGTGCGCCGCTTCATCCGCGAAGGCCGCCTGCGCGCCGTCAAGGTTGGCAAGTCGTACCGCATCCTGCGCAGCGACATGGAGGCGATGACCGGCGTCGTCCCGGGCGCGCGTCCCACCACCGCGCGGGTGACCAGCATCGTCGACATGCCCGATGTCGCTCCGGCGCTGGCCGAACGGATCGCGCGCACCCTGCCCAGCATGCGGATGGGCCATGAGGCCCATGCGGACGCGATGAGCCTCGATGTGGCCTACGACACGGTCCGCAAGGTCCTGAAGGTCGTCATCGCCGGCTCGCCCGCCGACACCGCCGCGATGCTGAAGATGATCCAGGTGCTGACGGAGGCCTGAGCATGAACGCCGTCTATCGCACCGCCGCGGCCGGCGAGGCCGTGCGCGCCCGCTATGCCGAGTTCCTCGCCCACTGGCCGGTCCCGAACGAGCACCTGCGCATCCCGACCGCCCAGGGCGAGACCTTCGTGGTCGCCTGCGGGCCGAACGACGCTCCGCCGCTGGTCCTGCTGCACGGCTCGATGGCCAATTCGGCGAGCTGGCTGGGCGACGTGGCGACCTGGGCGCGGCGCTTCCGGGTCTATGCGGTCGACATGATCGGCGAGCCGGGCTTCAGCGCGCCGTCGCGGCCGCCGCTCGCGTCCGGCGCCTATGCGCCCTGGCTGGACGAAGTGTTCGCGGCCCTCGGCATCGAGACGGCCGCGCTGGTGGGCCTCTCGCTCGGCGGCTGGCTGGCGCTGGAATACGCCACGAACCGGCCCGGGCGGGTGAGCGCGCTGGCGCTCCTCTGCCCGGGGGGCGTGGGCAGGCACAGGAACGTGCTGCTCTGGGTCCTGCCGCTGATGCTGCTGGGGCCCTGGGGGCGGCGGAAGATCGGCGAGCGGATCCGCGGCGGGCCCGAGCCCAAGGACCTGCCGCCGGCGGTGAAGGCGTTCGGCGCGTTCATGGCCATGATCAACGCCAGCTTCCGGCCGCGCACCGAGCGGCTGCCGCAGTTTTCGGACGACGCGCTGCGGCGGCTGGGCATGCCCGTGCTGGCGATCCTGGGCGGGCGCGACGTGTTCATCGACTCGCCGACCACCAAGGCGCGGCTGGAGGCGTTGGTCCCGAAGGCCGAGGTGGTCTGGCTGGCGGACGCCGGCCACATGCTGGTGGGCCACGCCGCGCGGATCGACGCGTTCCTGACGAGCGTGCTGAGGCCATGAGCGGCGAGGCCCGGACTATCGGCGGAACGGCGGTCTATGTCCTTGCGCCCGACGGTCCGCTGCTGGACGGCGAGCGGGCGGCGACCGATCTGATCGGCGAGGCCCTGGGCGCCCGCGCCGAGCTGCTGGTCGTCCCGGTCGGCCGGCTCGCGCCGGGGTTCCTGGCGCTGCGCACGCGGATCGCCGGCGAGGCGATCCAGAAGTTCGTGAACTACGGGCTGAAAGTGGCCTTCGTGGGCGACGTTTCGGAAGCGGTCGGGGCGAGCGACGCGCTGCGCGATTTCGTCCGCGAATCCAACCGCGGCCGCCACGTCTGGTTCGTGGCCGACGAGGCCGAGCTGGCGGAGAAGCTCGCCCGCCTGGGTTGACGGCGCCCGTCCCGCTGCGGTTCTTCGCGGGGCCGCACGTGTAAGGGGAGGGGCGCATGCAGACCCGCAAGATCGGACCGCTGGAAGTTTCGGCCATCGGCCTGGGCTGCATGAGCCTGTCGTCCGGCTACGGGCCGGCCGCGGACCGCCCGCGCGCCGAGGCGGTGCTGCTGGGCGCGCTCGACGCCGGCTACACCTTCTTCGACACCGCCGCGGTCTACGGCCTGGGCCACAACGAGACGCTGGTCGGCGAAGTGCTGGGCCCCCATCGCGACAGGATCGTTCTGGCCTCGAAGTGCGGGATCACCGATGCGACCGGAACCCAGCGCGGCCTCGACGGCCGGCCCGAGACGATCAAGGCGCTGTGCGACGTCAGCCTGCGCCGGCTGAAGACCGACGTGATCGACCTCTACTACCTCCACCGCTGGGACAGGCAGGTGCCGATCGAGGAGAGCGTGGGCGCGCTGGCGGATCTGGTCGCGGCCGGCAAGATCCGGGCGATCGGCCTGTCGGAGGTCTCGGCGCCGACGCTGCGCCGGGCGCACGCGGTCCATCCGATCGCCGCCCTGCAGACCGAATACTCCCCGTGGACCCGCAATCCCGAGATCGCGGTGCTGGACGCCTGCCACGAGCTGGGCGTCACCTTCGTGGCCTTCTCGCCCGTGGGCCGCGGCTTCCTGGCCGGCGGCGTGCGGCGGGCGGAATTCGCCGAAGGCGACATGCGGGTCGCCATGCCGCGGTTCCAGGGCGAAGCCTTCGAGGCCAACCTGCGCCTGCTGGCGCGCTTCGAGGCCCTGGCGGCGAAGGCGGGATGCACGCCGGCCCAGCTCTGCCTCGCCTGGCTGATGGCCAAGGACCCCGCGCTGGTCTCCATTCCCGGGACCACGAACCCCGACCACATGCGTGAGAACGCGGCGGCCGCCGATGTCGTCCTCTCCCCCGAGCTCGTCGCCGAGGTGGACGAGACGGTGAACGGCCGGACGGTGGCTGGCTCGCGCTATTCGCCCCAGCTCCAAGCGTCGGTCGACACCGAGAAACTGCCGGTAGACAACTAACGCGGGTATTTGAAATTTAGTAAGTCCACGATTGCGGTCAATTGCCGCAGGCGCGATCTGGCGCGGCCGTCGAAATGCGTGGTTAACCGCGATATTGGCCTCTCGCTCGGGAGCGGAGAAGTGGGCCATGAGCGACCAATACCACGTCAAAGAGCGACTTGATTTCATCGGCTTAGACGACAAGGCGCGCGCCACGCTGCGCGACCTCAAGCCGTTCGTCGCCGCCAATATCGGCCCGGCCCTCGAGACGTTCTACGCCCGCGTCCGCCAGACGCCGGATGTGAAGCGCTTCTTCCGCGACGAGGCCCAGATCACCGGGGCTCAGAACCGCCAGGGCGGCCACTGGGCCATCATCGCCGAAGGTCGCTTCGACGAAGACTATGTGCGCGGCGTGCGCGCCATCGGCGAGACCCATGCGCGGATCGGCCTGGATCCCCGGTGGTACATCGCCGGCTACGCCCTGATCCTGGACGGGCTCCTCCAGCGTCTCCTGAAGGCGCACTGGCCGACCGGTCCGCTCGTCCGCGGCAAAGGCCCCGAGGCGGTGGGCGCGGCGATGGGCGCGCTGGTCCGCGCGGTGATGATCGACATGGATTTCGCAGTGTCGATCTACCTCGACACGCTCGAAGCCGAACGGCAGCGCCTGGAGGCCGAGCGCCAGCGCAGCGAGGCCGAGCAGACCACCGTCGTCTCGGCCCTCGGGCAGGCGCTGTCGCGGGTTTCGGCCGGTGATCTGCGCGCCCGCATCGATGTCGATGTCGCGCCGCAGTTCGAGGGCCTCAAGTCCGATTTCAACACCGCCCTTTCGGCGATGGAGGCGGCCGTCGCCTCGGCCTCCTCGGCCGCCGGAATCGTCGCCGGCGGCGTGGCCCAGATCAGTTCGGCCGCCGACGACCTGTCGCGCCGTACGGAACAGCAGGCGGCCAACCTGGAAGAGGCCGCCGCCGCCCTGGAGGAGATCACCTCGGCGGTGCGCAAGAGCGCCGAGGGCGCCACCTCGGCCCACGAATCGGTCGGCGTGGCGAAGGGCGACGCCGAGCGGTCGGGCGAGGTCGTCCGGCGCGCCATCGCCGCCATGGACGAGATCAGCGCCTCGTCCGGCAAGATTTCCCAGATCGTGGGCGTGATCGACGAGATCGCCTTCCAGACCAACCTGCTGGCCCTGAACGCGGGCGTGGAAGCGGCGCGGGCCGGTGAAGCCGGCAAGGGCTTCGCCGTCGTCGCCTCCGAAGTCCGGGCCCTCGCCCAGCGCTCGGCCGAGGCGGCCAAGGAAATCGAGGCGCTGATCGCCGCCTCGACCCGCCAGGTGAAGGCCGGCGTGGACCTCGTCGGGCAGACCGGCGAGTCGCTTGCGGCCATTTCCGGGCGCGTGGCGACGATCGACCAGCTGGTGGCCGATGTGGCCGCCTCGGCCCAGGAGCAGTCCCGCGGCCTGGGCGAGGTCAATGTCGCGGTCGGCCAGATGGATCAGCTCACCCAGCAGAATGCGGCGATGGTCGAGGAAACCACCGCCGCCACCCACGCGCTGGATGCTCAGGTGAACGACCTGGCCAAGACGATGAACAGCTTCCAGTTCTCCACCGCGACGGCGCAGCGGCGGTCGGATCGCGCGGCCTGACGCCGCCGCGCGCGGCGGGGCCGGGCTCAGTCGCCGGCCCGCGCGCACTCCCCATAGGCCGGGCCGCGCGACAGCGAGCGGAACAGCGGCGCCTGGAGCAGCAGCTCGCCGACGCCCCCGGCGAGCGCCGCCGGGCCGATGTCGCGCACGAGGTGCGCCCGGATCTCCGGCCGGACGGAGTCCTCCGGCGCAAGCGGGTCGCGATCGGCCAGGGCCTCGAAACGGGCGTCGTCGGCGTCGCGGTCGCCGCTCAGGTCGCCGATCCGCTCGAACATCATCACGAAGGCCGTGGGCGTCCGGGCCGAGTCGAGCGCCGAGCCCAGCGCCAGGCCGTCGAGCACGTCGGCCCTCGCCATGGCGACGCCGTTGAAGATCCCGAACACCATGGCCCCGCTGACCACGTCGGCGGCGATGCAGATGAGCTGGTTGTGCACCGGGAGCATCCAGCCCTCGACGCGCGTGCCGCCCGTGCCCATGCGCAACTCCAGCAGGCCGTTGGCGTCGAGCCGGATCATCCCGTAGTCGTGCAGGAAGCGGCCGGGGCTGAGCACATAGGGCCGCGTCGAGCGGAAGAAGCCTTCGTAGGCAGCGCCGCGCAGGGCGGTCGTCGCGCGAATCTGCTCGAGGATGGCCAGGGGCAGGCCGGGCAGGGGGTTGGCGGCGGCGACAGCGGCGGGATCGGCCCCGAGCAGGACCGCCAGATCGGCCAGGCTGCGATCCCAGTCCAGCACCGTGAAGCCGGGCACGCGCTCGGCGATCAGCAGGGTCAGCCGCGAGAGGTTGTGTTCCGAAGGGCGCACGGCCCCGGTCGCCCAGCGGCCGACGACCGACTTGTCCACGCACAGGTCGGACGCCAGCCGACCGCGGCTCAGGGACAGGACTTTCAAGGCGAGGGCGAACTTGGCGCTGAACGGTTCCGACATCGCTGGCGATGTTCGCGGGCGCGCGCGCGCGTTTCATCCCCCTACGAGGGGAATTCGCGTCAGGCGCAGAGGGCGCTGACGATTTCTTCGCGGCTCCCCACGCCCAGCTTCTGGCCCAGGCTGCGCACGTGGGTGACCACGGTCGAGGCGCCCACGCCGAGCCGGTCGCCGATCTGGGGGTAGGACAGGCCGCTGGGCAGCATGCGCGCCACGTCCTGCTCGCGCGGCGTCAGGCTGCGGAAGATCGGCGAGCGCAGCATCTTCAGGCCGACGGGCAGCCGCCTTTCGATCTGCACGGCGACCGTGCTGGCCGCATCGCCCTCGTTGGGATCCAGCGCGTAGGCGCGGATCACGAAGCGGCCGTAGGGCGTCACGGCGTCCATGCGCGCCGGCGCGCCGCCGCCGCCGGCCAGCGCCCGGCCGACCCGGCCGGCCAGGTCGCTCAGCATCGGGCGCGCCCATTCGTAGATCCGGTCCCGAAGCACCGCGAGATCCGCCGGCACGCCCGCCGCGCCATGAAGCAGCCGCCAGGCTCCCGAGCTGGCGTGCAGCACGCGGCCCTCCAGGTCGGTCACCAGGATCGCGGCGTCGTCCTCCAGATCGTTCTCGGGCCAGTCGGTCAGGTTCGGCGCGCGGCCGACGGCCTGGACGATGTAGGGCCGCAGCATGCGCAGCATGCGCATCTCGTGGTCGCTGAAGTCTCGCGCCTGCGGCGGCCGGCCGATGCCGAGATTGCCGATCGCGCGGGCGCCGTCGCGCAGGGCCAGGCCCGCGATCCAGTGGTGGCGGGCCTCCCTGTAGACCTCGTCGTAGATCTCGGTCTCGCCGAAGTTGGGCGTGTAGTCGCTCACCCGGATCACGCTGAGCGCCGGGCTCAGCTGCATCTCCCGCTGGCGCGGGTAGTAGCGGGCCTCCTCGGCGTCGAACCAGCGCGTCGCATAGCGGCTGATCAGTTCGGGCCCGCTGTCGATGGTGATGTAGGTGTCGACCGGCTGGCCGTCCGGCCCCAGCCAGAGCATGGCGGCGGACTCGAACGGCGCCACGTCGCCCAGGGCGCTCACGAACTCGGGAAAGGCCAGGCGATCGGGCAGGCCCAGCGCCGCCAGCCGCTGCATCGCGGCCATCGCCCTTCGCGCGCGATTCGCCATGTCCAGCCCCCTGGCCCTTTGCCGAACAGATTGATCCAAACGGCCCGCGACCGCGAGGGGCGTCTCCCGAGACGCGAGCGAGGCCCGCCGCCGCGTCTTCGAAATGCCGCGCCCCACGTCGCGTCAACTCGGGTATCGTGCCGCAAAACAAGGGTGGAGGAACGCCATGACGGAAGCGGCCTATGACGCCGTGATCGTGGGCGCGGGCTTCTCGGGCCTCTATATGCTGCACCGGCTGCGGGCCCAGGGCCTGTCGGTGCGGGTCTACGAGGCCGGGAGCAGCGTCGGCGGCACCTGGTACTGGAACCGCTATCCCGGCGCCCGGGTCGACATCGAGAGCCAGGAATATTCCTACTCGTTCTCGCCGGAGCTCGACGCCGAATGGGTGTGGAGCGAGCGCTACGCCACCCAGCCCGAGCTGCTGTCCTACCTCAACCACGTGGCCGACCGGTTCGACCTGCGTCCCGACATCCAGCTCGACACCCGGGTGACGGCGGCGGTGTTCGACGAGGCGACGAACCGCTGGAAGATTTCGACCGACCGGGGCGAGGCGGTCACCGCGCGCTGGTGCGTCATGGCCACCGGCTGCCTTTCGGTCGCCAACGAGGTCGCCTTCCCGGGCGCGGAGTCGTTCGAGGGGGCGAGCTGGCACACCCAGTCCTGGCCCGAGGGCGGCGTCGACTTCACGGGCCAGAAGGTGGGCGTGATCGGCACGGGCTCGTCCGCGATCCAGTCGATCCCGGTGATCGCCGGGCAGGCGGACCACGTCACCGTCTTCCAGCGCACGCCCAACTTCAGCGTGCCGGCGCACAACGGGCCGGTCGATCCGGCGGTCGCCGCCGACTGGGCCGCCAACCGCGCCCAGCGCCGCGCCGAGGCGCGCGAGACCGGCTTCGGCATCCGCATGGTCGAACCGCGCGAGACCGAGACCTTCGCCGACGATCCCCAGGCGCGCCAGGCCGAGTTCGAGCGCCGCTGGAAGATCGGCGGCTTCGCCCTGCTGGGCGCCTACGGCGACACCCTGGCCAGCGAGGAAGCCAACGAGATCGCCGCCGAATTCGTGCGCGGCAAGATCCGCGAGATCGTGAACGACCCGGAGACGGCCGAGAAGCTCTCGCCGCGCAGCTTCCCGATCGGGGCGAAGCGGGTGTGCGTCGACACCGACTACTACGCCACCTTCAACCGGCCGAACGTCAGCCTCGTCGACCTCAGGGACGAACCCATCGAGGCGATCGAGCCCACGGGAATCCGCACCTCGAAACAGACCTACGAGGTGGACGCCATCGTCTACGCCATCGGCTTCGACGCCATGACCGGGGCGCTGTCGAAGATCGACATCCGCGGCCGCGGCGGCGCGAGCCTGCACGAGCGATGGGCGGCCGGGCCGCGCACCTATCTCGGCCTGATGATCGCGGGCTTCCCCAACATGTTCATCGTCACCGGGCCCGGCAGTCCGTCGGTGCTCTGCAACATGGCCGTCGCCATCGAGCAGCACGTGGAGTGGATTTCCGACTGCATCGCCTGGATGGGCGAGCGCCAGATGGGCCGGATCGAGGCGACGGAAACGGCCCAGGACGAGTGGGTCGCCCACGTCAACGAGGTGGCGGACGGCACGCTCTTCCCGAAGGCCAACTCCTGGTACATGGGCGCCAACGTGCCCGGGAAGCCGCGGGTCTTCATGCCCTACATCGGCGGCTTCCCGGTCTATCGCGAGAAGTGCGAGGAGGTCGCCACCAGGGGCTACGAGGGCTGCCTCGTCGCCTCCGACGCCCGGGCCTAGCGTTTGCGCTCAATCCCGCTCGTCCCGGCGAAAGCCGGGACCCAGATGGAAGGTCTTTGAGGCGGGCTCTGGCAGCTCCGAGGCCGTCCAATCCGCGTCTGCGTCTCGAGATCTGGATCCCGGCTTTCGCCGGGATGAGCGGACGTTGTCGAATCCGTCGCCCTGACCTGGAGGCCCGCGCTTAGAGTCCCTCGCCGGTTGCTAGCCAGCGGGCGCAGTCGGCGCCCAGCTTCTCGACCGCCATCGTCTCGTAGGCGGCGCTCTCCCCGGCCGAGAGCACGTCGCGCCAGCGGCCGTTGACGCCCTTGTTGATGAAGGTGTCGGCGCCGCCCTCCCAGGGCATGCCGCCCAGCGGGGCGAACTGGGCGGCGTGGGCCTTCATGTAGTCGAAGGTGCAGTGCTCGACGGCCTTGGGCCAGACGTTCTCGGCGAGCTCGACACCCAGGAAGGCGGCGATCTTGCGCATCTCGCCCTCGAGGTCGGCCTTCAGGTTGGCGAAGTGGATCAGCTTGACGTTCGGCTGGTCGCGCAGCGCCCACCAGCTGGCGGTGTTCTCCCAGAACGACCAGAACGGCCAGCCGTCCTTCTCCAGCCAGGTGCGGTAGTAGCTGCGGATGTCGGGATCGGGCCGCGGCATCGGCGGGCCGACGAGGTCGTCGCGCCCGTTGAACATCTCGTAGGTCTCGTCCTTGAAGCCCGTGTGGTGGTTGTACATGCTCCACACCACGTCGCGGCCGTCGCGGGCGACGTAGACGTACTTGGCCTTCGGCGACATCACCAGGGCGTCGGCGGGCAGGTGGGTCTTGATGATCCGCCGGTGGGTCTGGGCCTCCACCATCTGGCGCACCTCGGGCGGGATGATGGTCATGTCCCACCAGGGCGAAATCTCGGCGACCGAGACGTCCGGGTCGGCCTGGAAGATGATCTGGGCGACGATCTGCTGGGTCCAGGTGGTGCCCGACTTCGCATAGGTGCCGACGATCACGTCATCGTCCCGGAACTTGAAGTCGTTCCAGTACGTGGAGTGCATGTGGTGGTTCATCAGCTCGCGCGTCTTGCGCGGCAGGTCGAGCACGGCGTCCGGCATGGTTAAGGTCTCCTTGGACCTCCATATACCGGCGGTTTCCGCGCCCGGATGCAACGATCAGGATTGCGCGAGCGCGCGGGCCTCCTGGTCAGCGTACTGGCCGCCCTTGCGGTAGGTATAGAGGTAGGTCGGCAGCACCGCCTCCAGCGTCGCCGGCGTGATCCCGAGCTCGGCGAAGCCGGGGAATTGGCCGCTGGTCACGTTGTCCGACTTGAGCAGGGCCACCTGATCGGCCGTGATCGGCGGCGGGATCAGGAACGCGGCGAGGTCGGCCAGGCTTCCCAGCATGGCGGCCGCCGGGAACGGCAGCGGCAGGAGCAGCCGGCGCTGGCCGGTCTCGGCCATCATCAGCTCCATCAGCTCGCGGAAGCTGTAGACCCCCGGGCCGCCCAGCTCGAACGTCTGACCGGCGGAGGCCGGATCGGTGACGATCTTGGCCAGCGCCTTGCCGACGTCGCCCACGAACGCGGGCTGAAAGCGGGTGTGGCCGCCGCCCACCAGCGGCAGGACCGGGCTCAGCTGCGCCAACTTCGCGAACTTCTCGAAGAAGCCGTCGCCCGGCCCGAAGACGATCGAGGGCCGCACGATCGCCGCGTCGGGGAACACCTCGCGCACGGCCGCCTCGCCCTCGCCCTTGGTGCGGGCGTACTTCGACGCCGACTCGGGATCGGCGCCGATGGCCGACATCTGGATCGCCCGCTCGACGCCCTGGGCCTTGGCGGCCTCGGCGACGTTCTTCGCGCCCATGGTCTGGACGGCCTGGAAGCCCTGGCGGCCGCTCTCGTAGAGGATGCCCACCAGGTTCAGCGACGCGGTCGCGCCTTCCAGCGCCCGCTGCAGCGAATCCTTGTTGCGGACATTGGCCTGGACCACGTCGATCTGGCCCACGTCGCCCATCAGCCGCATGCGGTAGGCGAGGTTGGGGTTGCGCACGGCCACGCGGACGCGCCAGCCGGCCTTGGCCAGGAAGCGCACGGCCTGGACGCCGACGAAGCCGGATCCGCCAAAGACGGTGACGAGGTTCTGCATGACGGCGCCGCCGGTCCCTTCAGCCCCTTGAGAAGAGCCAGCGATTAGACGATGCGGCCGCGCGCCGCAATGCGACATGACCCCTTCTCGCAAAGCCGCCGTTGACCCCGGATGGGCGGCGCCATATGTAGCCGCCTCCCGATCCTACGGACGGGGCCCAGGTGGCGGAATTGGTAGACGCGCTGGCTTCAGGTGCCAGTGGCTTAACGGCCGTGGAGGTTCGAGTCCTCTCCTGGGCACCACTTGTCTTCATCGGAGGCGAGTGTGGCGAGCCGGATATTCTTCCGGATACTCTTCAGCGCCATGAATTGATCGCCGTTCGCCCCTGACGGTCAGGGGACGGGCGTCACGCGCAGGGTCGAGCCGTCGTCCAGCGTGGCGGTCCAGGCGCTGTCCTTGTCCGCCGGCGCGTTGGTCCAGCAATGCGGCGGATCGCCGGCCTGCACCAGCCTCACGATCGGCGCCGACGAACCTCCTCAGTGCATCTTGAAGCGGATCGGCACCGACTTGGGGCCGCAGACGAAGCTCGCCTCCATCCGCTTCGGCTGGCCGTCCAACTCCACCGATTCCAGCCGCGGCAGCAGTTCCTCCCAGAGGATGCGCATCTCCATCCGCGCCAGGTGCTGGCCCAGGCACACGTGCGCGCCGTAGCCGAAGGCCACGTGCTTGTTGGGCGTGCGGGCCACGTCGAACTCGAACGGGTCGTCGAACACCGCCTCGTCGCGGTTGCCTGACGGATAGCTGAGGAACAGCCAGTCGCCCTTGGCGATCTTCCTGCCGGCCAGCTCGGTGTCCTCGGTCGCGGTGCGCATGAAGTGCTTCACCGGCGTCTCCCACCGGATCGATTCCTCGATCAGCCCCTTGATGAGCGACGGGTCGTCCTTCACCGCCCGGAACTGCTTTGGCCGCTCCGCCAGCGCCCAGAGCGCGCCCGCCGTGGTGCTGGAGGTGGTGTCGTGGCCCGCGGTGGCGGCGATGATGTAGTAGCTCATGGCCTCCAGGTAGCCGAGCGGCTGGCCCTCGATCTTGCCGTTGGCGATGATGCTGGCGAGGTCCTCGCGCGGGTTGCGCCGCCGGTCCTCGGTCATCTCGTTGAAGTAGACGATGAAGTCGGCGACCGTGGCCTGCAGGCTGGCCAGCGCCGCGTCGGTGTCGGCGGCCATCCCGCCCGAACGGTTCAGCTCGGGGTCGGCGCTGCCGAACAGCTCCTGGGTCAGCTTCAGCATCCGAGGCTCGTCGGCCTCGGGTACGCCGATCACCTCCATCACCACATGCAGGGGATAGAGGAAGGCCACGTCCTTGGCGAAGTCGCAGCGGTCGCCGTGCGCCGCCATGCGCTCGACGAAGCCCCGGGCGATCTCGCGGATCCGCTCTTCCAGCCGGCGCAGGTTCTGCGGGGCGAAGGCGTTCTGGGTCAGGTGGCGGTAGTTGCGGTGGTCCGGGTTGTCCATCTGGACCAGCGAGCGCACCAGGTGCGGCGAGCCGCCCATCATCTGGCGCACCTTCTGGTCGGCCTCGATGGTGGTGAGCACGGTCGAGCGGTCGCCGTTGTGGAACAGGTCGTTCTTCAGCTCGACCTCGCGGATGTCGTCCTGCCGGGTCACGACCCAGAACGGGTCGAAGCCCTCGGGGTGGGCCTGATCCAGGGGCGCCTCGCGCCGCAGCGTGGCGAAGGCCTCGTCCACCCGTTTCCCGTCGGCGTAGGCCTTGGGGTCGATGATGGTCTGGGCGATCTCGTGATCGATCATGGCCGCTGTGGTCCTTCCGTTCGCGGCCTCGACGGGCCGGGCGCTTCCCCTTGCCGACGAAGCTAGGTCGAACTTGCTATACGTACAACAAGTAACTACGACTCGGCGCATGACCCACGGCATGACGCGAGCGATGCGCGGGACGCCGATACGCAGGACTCAGGCCGAGCGCCGCGACGAGTCCGAGCGGCGGCTGCTGGACGCCACAGCCCAGGTCGTCGCCGAGGACGGCGTCTCGGCGGCCACCTTCGAGGCGATCGGGCGCAGCGCCGGCTATTCCCGGGGCCTGGCGACCCAGAAGTTCGGCTCGAAGCAGGGGTTGATCGAAGCCCTGATCGCCGACCTGCACGAGAAGCAGGACGACGCGCTCGCGGCCCATCACATCGACGACATGCCGGGCCTGGACGCCCTCCTGGAATATGTCGACCTCTACCTCAGCCACCTGGCCGAGGGGCAGGCGACGCGGGCCTACTTCAAGCTGCTGGCCGGCGCCGTCGCCGACGCCTCGGAGCTGCGCGCGGCCTTCGGCGGGTCGCACGACCGGGTCAAGGATCGCCTGTCGCGGCTGGTCGCGCGCGGCCGGGCGGCCGGCCAGGTGCGGCGCGAGGTCGACCCCGACGCCGCGGCCCTGATGGTGGGCTCGCTGCTGCTGGGCGTCAGCATCCAGTGGCTGGTGGACCCGGACACCGACATCGACGCCATCCGCCGGACCAGCCTGCGCACCCTGCGCCTGGCCCTGGCCGCGCCCGGCGTCGTCACGCAGGAGACGCGCCCATGAGCGAGGCGCCTTACCAGACCTGGCAATGCCGCACCTGCGGCTACATCTACGACGAGGCCGAGGGCGCGCCCGACGAAGGCCTCGCCCCCGGCACGCGCTGGGCCGACATCCCCGCCGATTGGGTCTGTCCGCTCTGCGGCACGCCCAAGGCCGACTTCGACATGGTGGAGCTCTGAGCGCCCCTCTGTTCCCGCGCGCGAGGATCATCTAGAACCGGCCCGACGACATTCACCATGCCCGCGGTCCGCGCCGGACCACCACGGCCGGAGTTTCAGGCGAATTGACCACCTTCCTGCATGACGGAGACCTGCCGGCCGACGCCCTCGCCGGCGCCAGCGCGGTGGCCGTCGATTCCGAGACCATGGGGCTGCGCCTTGGGCGCGACCCGCTGTGCGTGGTGCAGCTGTCGGCCGGCGACGGCGACGCCCACGTGGTCAAGCTGGACCGCTCCACCTATGACGCGCCCAACCTCAAGCGGATCCTGACCGATCCGGCGGTGGTCAAGATCTTCCACTTCGGCCGCTTCGATATCGCCATGTTCTGGCGGCATCTGGGCGTGGTGACCGCGCCCGTCTACTGCACCAAGATCGCCTCGAAGCTGGCGCGCACCTACACCGACCGTCACGGCCTGAAGGACGTCAGCCGCGAGCTCCTGGGGGTCGACATGTCCAAGGCCCAGCAGTCGTCCGACTGGGGCCAGGCCAAGCTCACCGACGAGCAGGTGGCCTATGCGGCCTCCGACGTGCTGCACCTGCACGCGCTGCGCGCGCGGCTCGACGAGATGCTGGTCCGCGAAGGTCGCGACCACCTGGCGCGGGCCTGTTTCGAATTCCTCCCCCACCGTGCGTTGCTGGACGACGCCGGCTGGGAGGATGCAGACATCTTCGCCCACGCCTAGATAGAAGCGATGACGGCCGCCGACGCGCCCACGTCCGATCCGCCCCGCCGCGCCGATTTCGAGCGCTGGCGCAAGCGGTCGCGGCTGATCCGCACCCTGCGCTGGTCGCTGCCCGGCCTGATCGGGCTGATCTTCGTCGGCCTGATCGGCAGCGTGGTGTGGTCGACCTTCAACTCCCAGCCCCGCCAGGCCCAGGGCGCGGACGAGCCGATCCGGCTGGTCACGCCCCGCTTCGTCGGCCGCGACGACAAGGGCCGCGCCTTCGTGCTCACTGCCGACAGCGCCACCCGCGACCGGCTCGACTACCAGCGCGTGATCCTGAAGAAGCCCGCGCTCGTGCTGGACGAGGGCGGGCCCGACGAGCTGCGCATCCACGGCGCGGACGGGATTTTCCACGAGCAGAGCGGCAAGCTGGAGCTGTCGGGCGGCGTGCAGTTGTCCGACACCAAGAACGTCTTCGACACGGCCGCCTCGCTGTTCGACACCAAGACCGGCGAGATCATCGGTTCAGGCCCCATTAAGGGCGCGGGAGGCCTTGGAGAAATCAACGCGGAGTCCTATGCGATCTACGGCAAGGGCGAACGCATGGTCTTCAAGGGCGGTGTGCGCACGCGCATCGAGACGAAGAAGAAGTAGAGGAAGGCTCGGAAGGCCCGTGATGAAATCCAACGTCGCCCCCATGGCGCTGGCCGCCCTCCTCGCCGCCGCCGGCGCCGCGCGCGCCCAGCAGCTCGGCCCCAACGCCGACGGGCCGATCGACATCACCGCCGACGAGCTGGAGGTGCAGAACAAGGCCTGCATCTCGATCTGGCGCGGCCGCGCCGAGGCCCTGCAAGGCGACGCCCGGGTGCGCGCCGACGTGCTGAAGGCGGTGTTCGAGACCAAGGGCGGTTCGGGCGCGGCGTCGACCGGCGCCTGCGGCGACCTGATCCGCATCGAGGCCCAGGGCTCAGTCTACTACGTCACCACCAAGGACCAGCGGGTCCACGGCGACAACGCCGTCTACGAGGCCGGCAGCGAGACCGTGACGGTCACCGGCGACGTGGTCGCGCTCCAGGGGCAGAACGTGCTGCGCGGCTCGCGCATGGTCTTCAACACCCAGACCGGCGAAGGGCGCATGGTGGGCACCGCGACGGGCAAGAACGCCGCCGGGCGTCCGCGCGGCGTATTCTATCCCTCGAAGAAGCAGGACGACGCGGCGAAATGAACGCCCCGCAGCCGCTGAAGCCCCAGGCCAAGGGCGCGATCCCCAGCGACGGCCTGGTGGTCGACAACATCGGCAAGTCGTTCCGCGGCCGGCCGGTGGTCAAGGGCGTCAGCCTGCGCCTGGCGCGTGGCGAAGTCGCCGGCCTCCTGGGCCCCAACGGCGCCGGCAAGACCACCTGCTTCTACATGATCACGGGCCTGATCCCGGCCGACTACGGCGCCATCTACCTCGACGGCGAGAACATCACCGCCCAGCCCATGTACCAGCGCGCCCGCATGGGCGTGGGCTACCTGCCGCAGGAGACCTCGATCTTCCGCGGCATGAGCGTGTGGGAAAACGTCATGTCGATCGTCGAGCTGCGCCAGCGCGACAAGCGCCAGGCCCGCGCCACGGTCACCCAGCTCCTCGAAGAGCTGCACATCGAGCACCTGAAGAACGCCCCGGCCGTGTCGCTCTCGGGCGGCGAGCGCCGCCGCGTCGAGATCGCCCGCGCCCTGGCCAGCGAGCCCAGCTTCATGCTGCTGGACGAGCCGTTCGCCGGCATCGACCCGCTGGCCATCGCCGACATCCGCGAGGTGATCAGCTACCTCAAGCAGCGCGGCATCGGCATCCTGATCACCGACCACAACGTGCGCGAGACGCTCGACATCATCGACCGCGCCTCGATCATCCACGCGGGCGAACTGCTCTTCGAAGGCAGCCCCGACGAGATCGTCGACGATCCCGAAGTGCGTCGCGTCTACCTGGGCGACCGGTTTAACTAGGGCGCGGCCGGCTCACGGCGCGCCGCCTTTACCTCAGAGGTAGTTTCCTCTCGCCGCGGATGCCGGATGATGCTCCCTCGCGGCAAGGGGGGAACCGATGACGCGCGCACAGCATAAGGCCTGGCTGAAATTCGCCGCCGTCTTCGTGGGCGCTTTCGGGCCGGTCTTCTTCCTGGGAACCATGAGCGCCACGCTCGAACCGGCCCGCCTCAGCCTGGACATCCTGAGCTGGCCGGTGGACGGGGCGACCACCTACCAGTCGCCCGACACCCGGTTCCTGTCGGCGCTGACCGGCGGCTTCCTGTTCGGGTGGGGCGTCACGATCTGGTGCTTGGCGCGGTGGGCCTACGATCAGGCGCCTGAAGCCGTTCGTCGCAGCGTGGTGACGGGTCTGCTGGCCTGGTTCGTCCTCGACAGCGCCGGCTCGGTGGCCTCGGGCAACCCGTCGAACGTCGTCTTCAACGTGATCGTCCTGCTCGTCGCGGTCGGCCCGCTCTGGCGGCCGGCCAGGGACTGACGCCGCGCGCCGGCGATTACCCGCCGGGTAATCGCGCCGGTTCCCGGCCTGGGGAACATTGGGTCATCCACGGAGGACCCTCATGAGCCAGACCAAGCCCCTCGACGTCGTCACCGCCTTCCTGAAGGCGATGGAGGCCATGGACTACGACGCCGGCTGCAAGCTCATCGCGCCGGACTGCGAATACACCAATCTCCCGATGGGGACCGCGCAGGGCCCGGAGGGCGTGCGCGCGACGCTGGAGCCGTTCTTCGCGCCGACGCTGAGCAACCAGTTCGTCGTGCTGCGGCAGGTGGTCGACGGCGACCTCGTGGTGATCGAGAGGCTGGACCGCCACCAGCTGGGCCCGGACCGCTGGGCCGAGCTTCCGGTGACCGGCGTCTTCGAGGTGCGCGACGGGCTGATCACCGTCTGGCGGGAGTATTTCGACCTGGCCACCCTGTTCCGCCAGTGGCCCGAGCTCCAGGCCGCCATGGCCGCCTGAGCCTCAGGTCTCGCCGTCTCCGGCCGGCGGCTCCGCCGGCGCCGAGCCGTCGGGCGGGGGCAGGATCTCCGCGCCCGGCGGCACGGTCTCGACATAGATCGAGCGGCTGGGGAAGGCGAAGCCCGCGCCGGCCTCCTCCACGATGCCCTTGATCGCGTAGGCCAGGGTTTCCTTCACCTTCAGCCACTCGCCCCAGACGATCGTGCGGGTGAAGCAGTAGACCATGATGTCGATCGACGAATCGCTGAACTTGTCGACGCGCACGAAGGCCGGCGCCTTGGGCGGCTGCACGAAGGCCTTGTCGTTCAGGATGTGCGCCTCGATGGCGTCGCGGATCTGGCGCAGCTGGTCGGTGGTGGTGCGGTACTCCAGCGTGATCATCCAGGAGATGCGCCGGTAGGTCATCTGCGAGAAGTTGGTGATCGCGTTGTCGGCCAGCTTCGCGTTGGGCACGAACACCGGCGCCATGTCGAAGCGGCGGACCTTGGTGGTCCGCAGGCCGATGGTCTCCACCGTGCCCTCCACCACGCCTTCGGCCAGGATCCAGTCGCCGTTCTGGAACCGCCGTTCGGCGATGACGAAGATGCCCCCGATCAGGTTCTTGAACAGGTCCTGCGCGCCCAGGGCCACGGCTACGCCGAACAGGCCGAGACCCGCCAGCATGGGCCCCACCTTGATGCCCCAGATCTCCAGGATCGCCGCGCCGCCCAGGGCGGCCACCAGGATGCGGCCGACGCGCACCGTCCAGCCCACCATCGCCGGGTTGAAGGCCGCCGAGCGCCCGTTGAGCAGGGACGAGAGCGGCTGGACGACCTGGTAGATCGCCCAGAAGAGGGTCAGCGCCACCAGCGAGCGGTCGACCTGGAGCAGCACCGTCTTGACCGCCGGCGGCGGCGTGACGAACTGGGTGATGACGAAGGCCGCGATGACGATGGGGACGAAGCGGGCCGGCGGAGTGAGCGCCTCGACCATGGCGTCGTCCAGGTCGGTCTTGGAGCGCGACGCGAGCGCGCGCAGGTAGCCCAGGATCGCGAAGCTGAAGACCCGGCGCACCAGCACCGCGACGCCCAGGATCAGCAGCGCCATCGCGATCTGGCTGACGGCGACGCCCATGTAGCCGTGCCGCCAGACGTCGACCACCAGGGCCCAGAAGTCCTCGAAGGTATGAACGCCCACGCTACGCCTCACGTCCACGGGCGCCGGCGGATCCGGGCCGGTGGTCGCGGGCCTGTATAGGGGCAGCGCGCCGCTGGGGGAAATCCGGCCGCCGCCGGATCAGGCGGCTTCTTCCACCTTCAGGGTCTCGCGCAGCTCGCGCTTCAGGAACTTGCCGTTGGCGTTGCGCGGCAGCGGCTGGTCCACGAGCCAGATGTAGCGGGGGATCTTGTGGCGGGCGATCAGCGCGCCGATGTGGGCCCGCAGCGCCGCGGCGTCGACCTGCTCGCCGGGGCGCACGAAGACGGCGGCGCCCACCTCCTCGCCGAGGCGCTGATCGGGCACCCCGAACACCGAGCATTCGGCCACCGCGGGGTGCTGGTGCAGGGCGCTCTCCACCTCGGCGCAGTAGATGTTCTCGCCGCCGCGCAGCACCATGTCCTTCTTGCGGTCGACGAGGTAGATGAAGCCCTCCTCGTCCAGCCAGGCCACGTCGCCGGTGTGCAGCCAGCCGTCGGTGATGGACTCCGCCGTGGCCTCGGGGCGGTTGATGTAGCCCTTGATGACCGAGGCGCCCTTCACCCACAGCTCGCCCGGCTGGCCGGGCGGCAGCGCCTGACCGTCGTCGCCCACGATCCTGACGTCGAAGGTGGGCATGGCGCGGCCGCAGCTCGCGGGCTTGTCCACGAAGAAGTCGCCCGAGATCGAGGTGATGATCCCCGAGGTCTCGGTCATGCCGTAGCCGGTGTTGGGGCGCGCCGTGGCGACGGCCTGGTCGATCTTGGCCACCAGGTCGGGCTGCAGCTGGGCGCCGCCGCCGCCGACGGTGAGCAGGCTCGAGGTGTCGTGCTTGTCGAAGTCGGGGTGGGTGATCAGTTCGCGGGCCATCACCGGCACGCCGCCGGCCGAGGTGCAGCGTTCGCGCTCGATCAGCTTCAGCGCGTGGCCGGCGTCCCAGCGGTACATCAGCACCATCTTGCCGCCCGCCGCCGTCGTCGCGTAGGCGCCGCAGTTGTTGGCGGTGACGTGGAACAGCGGCGTGGTCACCAGGGTCACCGGGATCGGCGGCGCGGCCGGCGGGGCGACGCCCGTGGCGCGCTGGGTGGCGAGGCCGTGCGCCTGGCCCGAGAACATCATGTTCATCAGGTTGCTCACGCTGGAGCGGTGCGTGAGCTGCGCGCCCTTCGGGAAGCCCGTGGTGCCCGAGGTGTAGAAGATGCAGAGGTCGTCGTCGGGGTCGACGGCCACGTCGGGCAGCGGGGATGGCGTGGCCACCGTCTCGGCCCAGGCGACCGCGCCGGGCGGCGGATCGGCGCGCACGGCGACCAGCAGGATGTCGCCCAGCATGTCGGGCTGTTCGGCGATGCGGGCCAGACGTTCGGCGTCGGCGAACAGGATCTTGGGCGCGGAGTCCTTCAGGCCGTAGGCCATCTCGGGCGCGGTCCACCACGCATTCATGCCGACGCAGGCCACGCCGATGCAGGCGCAGGCCCAGTAGATCAGCATCCATTCGGGGTAGTTGCGCATGGCCACGGCCACGCGGTCGCCCGGCTTCACGCCCTGGCTCAACATCCAGGCGGCGAGCGCGGCCACCTTCTCGTGGCTCTGGGCGTAGGTCAGCCGCTCGTCCTCGTAGACCAGGTAGTCGCGGTCGGCGAACTGGGCGGTGGAGAGCCACAGGGCCCGCACGTTGGGCGGCGCGTTCTTGAAGGTCTTGATCGGGACGCCTCGCACCTCGACCTCGACGATCTCGAACGGCGCGCCGGGCCCGGTGAGTTCGGCCCAGGCCTTGTCGAGTTCGGCGTAGTGCATGGCGGCTCCCTTTATCGCCGGCGTCTGCTCTTGGCCGGCTGTTGCGCACCTCCTAACCCGAAGGCGCGGCGCGAGGCGAGACGGACGTAGCGTCAGCCGCGCGTTCCGGCGCGCGCAACCTCGCTATAACACCCGCGCGGGCGGCGGATTGCGCGGCCGAAATCCGGGCGCTCAGCCTGCTTCGCGCATGGCGGCGGCGTGTTCCTCGCGCTGGCGCCGCCAGCGGGCGCGCAGCGTGGCCGGGCGTTCGGGATAGCGCTCCTCGGTGAACTTCGCCGCCGAGATGCGGTCGGTCCGGAAGCTGCGGAAGGCCTCGCGCAGCTCGCACCAGGTGATGACCAGCCGCGTGGTCTCGAAATAGCCGATGGCGAAGGGCCACACGGTGCGGCGCGAGACGCGGCCCTGCTCGTCCTGGTAGCTGAACTCGATCTTGCGGCCGGCGCGGATGGCCTGGCGCAGCTCGGCCATGTCGACGTTGTCGGGCGTCGAGCGCCAGTTCGGGACGGCGTGGGTGGCCGGCTCCATCACCAGCGGACGCAGGTTCTCCGGGATCACCGCGCCGATCTTGGCGACGAGGTCCTGGGCGGCGCGGCGCAGCGCCGGGTCGCCGCGGGCGGCGATCATCTGGGCGCCCACCACGGCGGCCTCCACCTCCTCCGGCGTCAGCATCAGCGGCGGCAGGTCGAAGCCGTCCTCCAGGATGTAGCCCACGCCCGCCTCGCCGCGGATCGGCGCGCGCTGGCCGATCAGGTCGGCGATGTCGCGGTAGACGGTGCGCTTGGAGGTCTCCAGCTCCTCGGCGATGGCCTCGGCCGTCACCGGCCGGCGCGTGCGGCGCAGGATCTGGATGATCTGGAAGAGCCGGTCCGCGCGCCGCATTTGTTCTCGTGACAGGCTGCTGACAGAAGGCTGTCAGCAAGGGGTCGATACGGTCGTCATGTCAAGCGAAGGGACGGGACCGATGATCATTCTCTACGGCGCGGGCGAGGGTTTCGGTCTCCCCGAGATCAGCCCCTATGTCGCCAAGACCGAGGTGCAGCTGAAGATGGCGGGCCTGGCGTACGAGAAGCGCCGGGGCAGCCGCGAGGAGAGCCCCAAGGGGCAGATTCCGTTCATCGACGCGGGCGGCGTGCGGATCGCCGATTCCACCTTCATCCGCGGCTATCTGGAACGGACCTACGGCGTCGACTTCGACGAGGGCCTGTCGCCCGAGCAGCGCGCCACGGCCTGGGCCGTCGAGCGGATGGTCGAGAACCAGCTGGGCTGGGTGATGGTGGCCGAGCGCTGGCTGCGGCCGGAGAACTTCGCCAAGGGGCCGGCGCACTTCTTCGACGGCGGGCCGCCGGGGCTGCGCGAGATGGTGCTGGACCAGGTGAGGCGCAACGTCCACGCCGTGGGCGTGGGGCGGCACACCGACCTGGAGGCCGTGGCGCTGGGCGTGCGCTCGCTGGCCGCCATCGCCGCGCTCTTGGGCGACAAGCCCTATCTGTTCGGCGATCGGCCGTGCGGGGCGGACGCCACGGTCTTCGCCATGCTGTCGGCGATCCTGACGCCGTTCTTCGAGGGCGAGCTGAAGCGCCGGACCGAGGGCTTCGGCACGCTGGTCGCCTACGTCGACCGCCTGATGGCGCGGTTCTATCCGGATTTCGCCTGGGACTTGCCGGCGCCGGCGCGGGCCCCCGTGGCGGCCTGACGGCCCGCGCGTCCAGGGGCGCGCGGCGTCACGTCGCGGAGGAAATCCGCGCCGTTAACCTCACGGTTGGGAACCCTCCCTAGCTTGAAGCAAGAAGCAGGCCAGGGGACGGTTCGTTGGCGCTCAGCGCACGCTTGGAGATACGGCAGGGGCAGGGGCTCGTCATCACCCCTCAGCTGCAGCAGGCGATCAAGCTGCTGCAGATGTCGAATCTGGAACTGGAGGCCTTCGTCGAGGCCGAGCTGGAGCGCAACCCGCTCCTGCAGCGCGACGAGGACGACCAGGCGCCGGCCGAAGCGCCGGGCGACGACTCGCCGGCCCTCGACGGACCTATCGCCGACGCCGAGGCCCGCGCCGAACTGGACGCGCCGCATGACGAAGCCTCGCCGGGCGAGCACGCCACGGGCGATGCGGGCGCCGCTGACGCCGGCGGTTCGGTCGACTGGTCCAAGGCCGGCAAGGGTGGCGGCTTCGATGGCGACCGGGAGGGCCTGGAGGGCGCGCTGGCCCGCGAGGTCACCCTCTGCGAATACCTGCACGAGCAGCTCACGGCCGCCGGCCTGACGCCGGCCGAGTCCGCGATCGCCCACGTGCTGATCGATGCGGTCGACGAGGGCGGCTACCTGCGCCTCGAGACCGCCGAAGCCGCCGAGCGCCTGGGCTGTTCCGAGGCGCTGGTCGAGAAGGTGCTGGCGACCATCCAGGGGTTCGAGCCGGTGGGCGTGGCCGCCCGCGACGTGCGCGAATGCCTGATGATCCAGCTGAAGGACAAGAACCGCTACGATCCGGCGATCGCGGCGCTGCTCGACAACCTGCCGCTGCTCGCCCGCCGCGACCTGGCGGCGCTCAAGAAGGTCTGCGAGGTCGACGACGAGGACCTTCGCGACATGATCGCCGAGATCCGCGCGCTCACGCCCCGGCCCGGCGCGGCCTTCGGCGGCGAGGCGGCGACTCCGGTCGAACCCGACGTGTTCGTTCGCGAGGGGGCCGGCGGCCTGTGGCACGTGGAGCTCAACTCCGACACCCTGCCGCGCCTGCTGGTCGACCAGCGCTACCACGCCCGCGTCTCGGGCCAGGCCAGGAGCGACCAGGAGAAGACCTTCGTCTCGGACTGCCTGGCCCAGGCCAACTGGCTGATGAAGAGCCTCGACCAGCGCGCGCGGACGATCCTCAAGGTCTCCTCCGAGATCGTTCGCCAGCAGGACGCCTTCCTGGCCTATGGCGTCGAGCACCTGAGGCCGCTGAACCTGAAGACCGTCGCCGACGCCATCGGCATGCACGAATCCACCGTCAGCCGGGTGACCTCCAACAAGTACATGGCCACGCCGCGCGGCCTGTTCGAGATGAAGTTCTTCTTCACCTCGGCCATCGCCGCCACCGAGGGCGGCGAGGCCCACTCCGCCGAAAGCGTGCGCCACAAGATCCGCCAGCTGATCGACGCGGAGGCCAGCGAGGCCGACGTCCACTCCGACGACCGGATCGTGGAGATCCTCAAGGAAGCCGGTGTCGACATCGCCCGGCGCACCGTGGCCAAGTACCGCGAGGCGATGCGAATCCCCTCGTCGGTGGAGCGCCGCCGGATGCTGAAGGAACCCGCCTGAGCGCGTGGCGCTGACCGGGATCGCCCGATCGGGGGTTGGCGCGGGCCGGACGACGCGCCAGATGGAGCCTGATGTCCGAGTCTTCGCCGCAACCCCTGTCCGCCGTCCTCGCGGAGATCGCGGCTCATGACGCCCCGCGCATCTCGGTGGCCGAGCTCACCCAGAAGTTCGGCGGCCGCGCCATCGGGGCGCTGATCTTCGTCTTCGGCCTCGCCTGCTTCCTGCCGCTGCCGCCCGGGGCGACGACAATCTTCGGCGCGCCCCTGCTCCTGCTGGCGCCGCAGCTCGTCATCGGCGCCTCGGCGCCATGGCTGCCCCGGCGGGTGAAGGAGCAGACCGTCGCCACCGCAGACCTCGCCACGGGCCTGGGCCGCGCGATCGGCTGGTTGCGGCGGATCGAGGCGGTCTCCCGGCCGCGCCTATCCATCCTGTTCGGTCCGGTGGGCGAGCGGGTGATCGGCGTCGTCTGCACGGCGCTCGCCCTGGTGCTGATCCTGCCCATCCCGCTGGGCAACATGCTGCCGGCCCTGGCGGTCTCGGTGCTGAGCTTTTCGCTGATCCAGCGCGACGGCCTGATCGCGCTCGTGGGCTATGCCGTGACCGCGGCGAGCGCCACCGTCCTGGTGCTGGCGGCTCACATTGTCGTCAGAGCCCTGCAGCAGGTCTGGACCGTGCTGTCGCACGCTTGACACGATCCCGGCGCTGGCGCGTTGATCTTCCCATGCAAGTGCAAGTCACCGGCAAGCATGTCGATGTCGGGGAGGCTCTGCGATCGCGAGTCACCGACGAACTTTCCACCATCACGGCCAAGTATTTCGATCGCGGCGGCGGCGCCGACGTGGTCGTCAGTCGCGAGGGCGCCGCCTTCAGGGTCGACTGCGCCGTGACCCTGGCCTCGGGTCAGCAGCTCACCACCCAGGGCGTGGGCGGCGACGCCCACCTGGCCTTCGATGCGGCGCTGGAGAAGATGTCCAAGCGCATCCGCCGCTACAAGAACCGGCTGAAGAGCCACCACTCGCAGGCGCTGGCCAAGCAGGCCGAAAGCGCCGCCTATTTCGTCATCGCCGCGCCTGAGACCGAGGAGTCCGACGACGACGCGGACGGCGCCGGCGCCGAGTTCGGCGAGCCCATCATCATCGCCGAGACCGAGAAGCCCCTGCGTTCGATGACCGTTTCTATGGCGGTCATGGAATTGGACTTGACCGAAGCTCAAACAATCGTGTTCCGAAACGCCGCCCACGGCGGACTTTCGGTGGTATATCGCCGGCCCGACGGGAATATCGGGTGGATTGATCCGGAACGGACCAAGGTCCGTATGGAGTCCGAGGGGGCGGGGGCCGCATCGGCCCACTAGTTGCAAGGTGGCTCGTGGGTCCGCGCCCCGCGGGTCTGCGGGAATGGGATTACGTCTGCGAGACCATGAGCATCGGTGACCTGCTGGATCGCTCGGCGATCTCCTTGCGCGTGAGCGCGACCGACAAGAAGAAGGTTCTGGCCGTGATCGCCGAGATCGCGGCGCGCCACTTCGATCTTGAGGCGGGAGAAGTGCTGGATGCGCTGTTGGAGCGCGAGGCCGCCGGCTCGACCGGCGTCGGCCACGGCGTGGCGGTGCCGCATGCGCGCCTCGAGGGCCTGAGCCGCATGCGCGGCGTGTTCGTGCGTCTGGAGCAGCCGGTGGAGTTCGCCGCGGTGGACGACCAGCCGGTCGACCTGCTGTTCGCCCTGTTCGCGCCGCGCCACGCCGGCGCCGATCACCTGCGCGCGCTCGCGCGCGTCTCGCGCCTGCTGCGGCAGGGCGACCTGCGCGAGCAGCTCAGGACGGCGCGCACCGCCGACGCGGTTCACGCCCTGCTGGTGCAGGAGGGCGGCGCGGCGCTCAGGCCCTCGGCGGCCTGAGGCGCCGGATCACCGATTCGAGGGGCTTAGTGCACCGACACGGGCGCGAGCTCGTGCGCCACCGCCGCGGCCATGGCCGAATCCCGGTCGGTGAGGATGGCGAGGCGCTCGCCGTCGGCCCGGTGGACCGCGTAGAGGGTCTGCTCGGGATCCAGTTCGAAGCCCTGGATCTGGGCGGCGGGCACGCTGGCGATGATCTCGGCCGCCTTGATCGGGCGGACATAGACCAGGTTGGGGGCGCCCAGCGCCGCGAAGGCTTCCATCGAAAGAACAGGTGTCATCATGACCACCTCCATTCAACTCAACGCTTCGAAGGGCTGACGGTTCAGCTCGCCCTTCGTTTGACGAGGACCCCGGCTCATCCGGCGATCCCCCGGCCGATATTTCGGCCCGGTCTCAGCCCGCGGTCCGGATCGGGATGGTTTGCATCCGGCTTTCCGGCTCTGGCCTGGCCAGGTCGATGTGGAGCAGGCCGTGCTCCAGGGTCGCGGCGTCCACCACCATGCCGTCCGCGAGCACGAAGCTTCGGATGAAGCCTCGCGCGGCGATGCCGCGATGGAGGTAGGTCTCTTCGGGCTTGCCGCCGCCGTTCCGCTTGCCGGTGATGACAAGCTGGCGATCCTCGACCGTCACCTGCAGCTGGTCGGGCGAGAACCCGGCCACGGCCAGCGTGATCCGGAGCGCCCCGTCGCCGCGGTCTTCCACATTGTACGGCGGATAGCCTTCGGCGGCCGCCTTTGCGGCCTGTTCGGCGAGGCGGCGGGTGTTCTCGAAGCCCAGCAGGAAGGGGCTGTCGAAGATCAGACTACGGTTCATCCCAAGAGCCCTCGATAGAAGCGACTCTCCGGTCTCGCCGCCCGACATTGGCGCGGTTCGGCCGGACATACCCAATGTGGGATCGCCTTGGCCGTTCCGCAATGCAGCAGAGGCGAGCGTCAGAATTCGATATGGCCCAGCCGGCAGAGCGCCTGGCCGCCGTCGACGATCCCGAACGCGTCCAGCGGGCCCTTCGCGCGGGCCACATTGGCCGACCAGCCGGTGTCGGGCGAGGTCACCTCCGCGATGGCCGCCGGCACGTCGGGACGCGGCAGTCCGCTCTCGCCCCCGCCGGCGATCCGGTTGTCGATGTCCACGAGGATGACGCGGGGCGGCGGCGCCTTGGCCGCCGGTTCCCAGCCCCAGCCCACGACCATCACGCCGGCGGGCTCGCCCGCATAGCGGCGGGTGATCACGTCGGTGTTGCCGAGGCACGGCTTCAGCTCGCCGGGGAACAGTTCGGCGCGGCCGCGGCCGATGAGCGGGGCGGCCCACGCCGCGGGCGGCGGAACGCCCTCGGAAGTGGCCGCCGGCGGGGCCGGGGCCACATGGCGCGGCTTGGGCTGGTCGCAGGCGCAGAGCGCCAGGGCGGGAAGCACGGCGGCGAGGGCGAGGCGCGAAAGCATGGGGCGGCATCTCACCGCGCGCTCCGCCGCGGTCAAGCCGGCCCGGAAAAGGCGAAGGAAGCCCATGATTGCGCTGGCGACCTGCGGCATGGCTTGCGCGGCGGCGTCGACCCCCCGGACGCCAAGGCCGAGGCGCGGGGCGCGATCGGCGCCTGCGAACGCGCCGACGCCTGTCCGTCGAGAAAGGAACTCACGGTCAAGTTGCGGTGACGGCCGGTCGAATTCCGCGTCGGCGCAGTCGCTAAGGTTCTCACGGGGCCGCTGTCTGCGGCTGATTGGCGTGGTGGGACGAGCGGCCATGAAGGCGGGCGATGCGGGCGCGAAAAGGCAGGCGGCGTGGCTGTCGCCCGTCCGGCCCTTTGTCGACGGACAGGCCGTCCCATCGTCGGGCGAACTCGTGCTGCGACCTGTCAATCCATCGACTGGAGCGGCCCTGCGGACCGTCCCCGCCGGGGTGGCGGCCGATGCGGACCTGGCCGTGGCCTCGGCCCGCCGGACCGTGGACGGGGGCGCCTGGAGCCGCGCCGCGCCGGGCGAACGCAAGGCGGTGCTGGACCGCTGGGCCCAGCTCATCGCCGGTGACAGCGCCGCGCTCGACGCGGCGGACGCGGTGGAGATGGGCAAGCCGGTGCGGCTGGCCGCGTTCAACGCCAGAGCCGCGGCGGGATTGGTCCGGTTCAACGCCGAGGCGGTCGACAAATGCTTCGGCGCGGTCCTGCCGAGCGACCATCCCTCGACGGTGGTGCAGATGCGGATGCCTCGCGGCGTCGTGGCGGCCATCACGCCGTGGAACTTCCCGACCTACAACGCGGTGTTGAAGGTCGCCCCGGCGCTGGCGGCCGGCAACTGCGTGGTCCTCAAGCCGTCGGAACTGGCGAGCGAGTCGGCGTTTCGCCTGGCGAAGCTGGCATTGGAGGCGGGTCTGCCGCCGGGCGCCTTCAATGTCGTGCCGGGCCGGGGCGAGACGGTGGGCCGCGCGCTGGCGGAGCACATGGACGTGGACATGGTCACGTTCACCGGATCCTCCAAGGTCGGCAAGCTGATGCTGCAGGCCGCCGGCGCGTCGAACATGAAGGCCGTCCTGACCGAGTGTGGGGGGAAATCGC
Organism: Phenylobacterium sp.; assembly: GCF_016124325.1. Classification (GTDB taxonomy): domain Bacteria; phylum Pseudomonadota; class Alphaproteobacteria; order Caulobacterales; family Caulobacteraceae; genus Phenylobacterium. The sequence goes on along the minus strand of NZ_WGNY01000023.1, from coordinate 32,468 downwards.
CGCACATCGTCTTCGACGACGGGCTGGACCTGGATCTCGTCGCGGCCAACATCGCCGCCACCCTCAGCGCCAACACGGGACAGATCTGCAGCGTCGGCTCGCGGCTGCTGGTGCAGGACACCATCGAGGAGGTCCTTACCCACAAGATCGTCGCCTGCTTGCAGGCGATCCGCCCCGGCGACCCCTTGGATCCCGAGACCACCTATGGACCGCTCGCATCCCAGGCGCAGCTGGACAGGGTGATGCGCTACCTCGACGCGGCGGACCAGGATGGCGCCGATCTGGTCCATGGCGGCGAACGCATTCTGGAGGACGCCGGCGGCTACTTCGTGCAGCCGGCCGTCTTCGTGAACGTGCCGCCGGACAGCCGGATCGCCCGCGAAGAGATCTTCGGCCCCGTCCTTGCGGTGCTGTCGTTCAAGGATGCGGACGAGGCGATCCGCCTGGCGAAGGACACGCCCTATGGCCTGGCGGCCTATGTCTGGACGAGCCGGATGGATGTGGGCTTCCAGGTCTCAAAGGCTCTGCAGACGGCGATCACTGTGGTGAATGGCCAAGCCCAGGGCACGCTGGGCGCGGGCTTCGGCTACTCGGGCGAACCTGCCGGCCTGTCAGGGCGGGGCGTGGAAGGGGGCGTGGCCGGCCTTGAGTCCTACACGCGGCGCCAGACCGTCTGGTTCAACCACGGCTAGGAGCAGGTCGTCTCTAGCCCGCCGGCCGCGGGTGGGCCGCGGCCTTCGGCTTGTAGGCTTTCGGCAGCACGCCGAACTTGCGGGTGAAGGCGCGGGTGAAGGAAGAGATTTCGGCGTAGCCCACCGTAAAGGCCGCCTCGGTCACGCCGACCTCGCCCGACTGCAGCAATTCGCGCGCGCGGATCAGGCGGGCGTCACGCCAGAAGGCCTGCACCGAGTCGCCGTAGATCGCCTTGAATCCGAGGGCCAGCTTGGTGCGATTGAGGCCCACGCGGCGCGCCAGGGTCGCCAGCGACATCCCGTTTTCGAGATCCTCCAGCATTACCTCGCGCGCCTGCGCCAGCTTCGCGAGATCCGAGGCGCTGAGCTTGACCCCGCCACGCCCTTCCGCACTGGCGGGCCTGTCCAGGGCGTGGACGAGCGTCGAGAGAATCTCCAGGCTCTTGGCGCGCATATAGGCCCGACGCACCGGTCCGCGGTAGGCGCAGGAGAAGATGTCGCTCAGAGGCGCCATCATCGCGGGGGTGAGGGGCAAGGTGTCCGAGCGAAATCCCTCATGGCGGGCCGCGCCCAGCCAACTCGCGCCCTCGGGCAGCGCGTCCTCCGGCATGTCGAGCAGGCCGGTGAAGGCGGTCGGCTGCAGATAGAGGCAGGCGTACTTCCAGGTGTCGGCGCGCCGGATCTCCCGGGAAATCATCGAGCCCTCGGGATAGCGCGAGATGATGCAGGATCGTTCAGGGGTCTCGACCGTATGCTCGGCCCCGACCCGTTCGAAGCCGCCGCCTTTGAAGCGGAACTGCAGGTGCAGCCAGTCGTCGCCGTCCACGACCTGGATGTGGCGGCTGTCCTCCGTGGGAGCGACCTCGGTGGCCAGCAGATAGGCCTCGTCCGACAGCCGCACCGCCTCATGGAAGAACAGCCCGTCGTGTTCTGACGAACGGTACTGCACGCCGTCGCCCGCCGCATAGACGCCATCGGTGGAGGCCAGCCCGCCGTAGGTCTTCGTGGGGTCGATCAGGGTGCGATAGTCGGTGACCTGCATTGAGGCGCCTTGGCGGTTCGCCGCGGCCTCACGGACCGGCGAGCGTGGATGTCACGGTCGACCATAGCCGCGCACGGGCGGACGAACAGCCGGAGATCGGTCGCAGCCCGTCGTAAAGTACCCCCGGCTGGTTTTGCCCGAACGTTCAGCCAAGCATCTGACCGTCGCATCCCTAACGTACAGCCGGGGGCGGCGCGTCACGCAGCTTTGGAGCGGCCCCTCGAGAACGAACAAGGAGGGGTTGTCATGACATTCGGAACCGGAGGCCGCGGGCGGCGCGCGGTATGGCTGGCGTCGGCGCTTGCCGGGGCCCTGGCGGTCCTGCCCGGCGTCGCGGCGGCGCAATCCGAGGCGCTGCAGGAAGTTGTCGTCACAGCCCAAAAGCGTTCGGAGAAGGTCACCGAGGTGCCGCTGTCGGTCTCGGTGGTCCAAGGAGAGGCCCTCGCCAACAAAGGCGCCACGTCGCTGACCGATTTCGCGGCCTATGTGCCGGGCCTGTCGGTGTCGAACAACGGCGCCCCCGGCATCAACGGCATCGTCATCCGCGGCCTGGCGACCAGCTACAACAACTCGTTCAACGCGCCGCTGGTGGTGACCTACATCGACGACGTCCCGACGGGGGCGTCCGCCGGCGGCTTCGGCGGGGCCCGCGGGGGGACCTATTCGCTCGACCTCATGCCATACGACGTGGGCGAGATCGAAGTCCTCCGCGGCCCGCAGGGGACGCTCTATGGCGCAGCCGCCATGGGCGGGATCCTGAAGTACACCCTGAAGCGACCGAGCCTGACCGACACCGAGTTTCGCGTCGGCGGTGACCTGGCCAAGGTGAAGGCGAGCGGTGGCGGCGATTGGGGCCTGCGCGCCAGCGCCAACGTCCCCATCCTCCAGGACAAGCTGGCCCTGAGGGCGAGCCTCTACCGCAAGGAGACGGCCGGCTACATCGACAACATCGGGATCGGGAAGAAGGACGCCAACGCCTCGAAGACCTATGGCGGCCGGGTCAGCCTGCTGTTCGCGCCGACCGACAAGCTGGACATCGAGGCGACCGCGCTGATCCAGTCCATCCGGACCGACGACAACACCGCCGTCAATCTCTTCGCGAGCAACAATGAGCCCGTGTACGGACGCTACACGCGCTCGACCAACTACGCCGAGGCCTACAAGCAGGACGCCCAGACCTTCATGCTGAAGGTCAACTGGGACCTGGATTTCGCGACGCTGACCAGTTCGACCGGCTATGCGGAGGCCAGCAACACCCTGACCCTGGACCTGTCCGGCATCGCCTATGTGCCGTCCGTCCCCACCGCGCACATCCCCTACACCTTCCGCACCGACCTGGAGAAATTCACCCAGGAAGTCCGCCTGACGTCGCCGAGCGGCGGGAAGGTCGACTGGATGGTGGGCGCCTTCTACACGACCGAGGATCCCAGCGAGTTCGACGACTTCCGGGCCTACACGGCCGCCGGCGCGCCCCTGGCGCCGCCCAACGACATCCTGCTGCTGGGCGTCACGCCCGGGTCGCAGAACAAGTACACCGAGTGGGCCCTCTTCGCGAACGGGACCTACAAGCTGACCGAGCGCTTGGATTTCAGCGCGGGGATCCGGTACGGCGAAAACCGGTCCAAGGGATGCGACCCGGGCTTCATCGGCATCTACGGCAACGGCGGCCTCTACCAGTGCCAGCAGCGGCCGTGGGACGGGGTCACCACCTGGATGGTCAACGCCCGCTACCGCTTCATGCCGGACTCGATGATCTATGCCCGCGTTGCGACGGGCTATCGGCCGGGCGGCGGTTGCGACACCTGCGGCAATCCCCTCCTGGGCGTGCCGGCGACCTACAAGCCCGACCGGCTGACCAACTACGAGCTCGGCGTGAAGGGGCTGCTTCTCGATCGCCGCCTGCAGTTCGACGTCGCGGCCTTCTACATCGCCTGGGACGACATCCAGCTGCGGGTCACCAACGCCAACGGGTTCAGCTATCCCGGCAACGGCGAGACCGCCGTCAGCAAGGGGATCGAGGCCAGCGCGGCCTATGCGCTCGACAACGGCCTGAGGATCGGCGGCTACGTCACCTACACGGACGCCAAGTTGACGGCCGACGCGACCGGCGTCGGCGGCCGCGACGGCGACCGGCTTCCGTTCTCGTCCAAGTGGGCCGCGGCCCTGACGGCGGACTATAGCCGCGAACTCAGCGGCGCGATCACCCTGCTCGCGGGGGCGGGCTACCACTACAAGGACGGCGTGGTCAGCCAGTTCCGGGGAACCGGCCAACCGTTCCCGATCGCCTCGCAGAGCGTCGTCGACGCCTACGCGGGCCTCGATTTCGGCCGCACCCAGGCTCGGCTCTACGTGAAGAACCTCTTCAACGAGCGCGCCTACACCGGCCTGACCTTCCTGACCGATCGCACCCGGCCGCTGTTCATCCCGATCCAGCCGGTGACCGTCGGCCTCTCCATCGATCACACCTTCTGAGCGCGCGCGCCCGGCGCTCGCGCCGGGCCGCGAACCGGCGGACAGGACCATGTCGAACCTGGAAACCCTGCAGGCGCATCTGGCGGCGTCGGGCTGCGACGCGGTTCTCGTCCCGTCGTCCGACGAATACCTCAGCGAGTACAGCCCGCCGCACGACCGCCGGCTCGCGTGGGCGACGGGGTTCACCGGCTCCACGGGGGCGGTGGCGGTGACGCCGACGCGGGCCGCGCTCTTCGTGGACGGACGCTACACCGAGCAGGCGGCCCGGCAGGTCGACCTGGAGCGCGTCGATGTCCGGCCGCTCACCGACGCCGCGCGGCTCGAGTGGCTGCGGGCCAACCTGCCGCCGGGCGCGCGGATCGCCATCGATCCGCGCCTGCACAGCGACCTGGAACTGCGCGGCTTGCTGCAAGGCCTCGCCCGCGCCGGCTTCGCGACCGTGCTCGACCCGCGCAATCTTGTGGACGAGGTGTGGCGAGCCGATCGTCCGGCCGCCAGCCGATCCACGATCTTCCAGTACGACGTCGCCTATGCGGGACGCACGCGCGAGGCGAAGCTCGAGGAGCTTCGTGTCCGGATGGCCGACCTCGGCCAGGACCTGACGCTGGTCTCGGATCCCGAGGACGTCGCCTGGCTGCTCAACGTGCGCACCCGCGACAGCGTGGACGCCCAGCCCGCGCGCCGTCACGTCGTGCCCATTCCCCGCTCGCGAGCGCTGGTCCCGCGCCAGGGACCCGTCCTCTGGTTCACCGAGCCGGAGCGGTTTGAAGAGGGCCTCGCCGACAAGCTGGCGGGCGTCGTGGATGTTCGTCGGCCCGACGCGTTCGCGGCGGCCTTGCGCGACGCCGCGGCCGGCCGGCGCGTCGCCGCCAACCTTCGGAAGACCTCGCACCGCGACGCGGCGCTCGTCCGGGAGGCTGGCGAACTGGTCGACGACACGGCCGTCGCCCGCTCCCGATGGATCAAGACCCCTCGCGAGATCGCTGTGGCGCGCGAAGGCCATCTGGTCGACGGCGCCGCGGTGATCCGCTTCCTGGCGTGGCTGGTGGCGGAGGTGGCCGCGGGGCGCCCGGTGTCGGAGCTCGAGGCCGATGAGCGGGTGACCGTACTTCGGGAACAGGACCCGCGCTACCTGGGCCTCTCGATGAGCAACCATTCGGCCAGCGGGCCGAGCGGGGCGCTCCCGCATTATGTGGCGACGCAAGCCTCCAACCGGCTGATCAACGACCATCCGATCTTCTGGATGGACACGGGCGGCCAGTATCTCGGCTGCTCCACGGACAACACGGTCTGCTTCGCCATGGGCGCCCCGGACGCGCGCCATGTCGAGGCCCACACCCTGGTGGTGAAGGGGTGGATGGCGATGGCCCGGGCGACCTTCCCGGATGGGATCCATTCGACCCAGATCGACACCTTCGCGCGCCAGTTCCTGTGGAGCCGCGGGATGGATTTCGGCCACGGCACGGGCCACGGCGTCGGGAACCTCATGAACATCCACGAGGGGCCGTACATTCGAAAGGAGATCCACCATCCCCTGGTCGCGCCCATGGCGGAGGGGATGATCGTGTCGAACGAGCCGGGCTACTACGCGCCGGGCGACTTCGGCGTGCGGGTCGAGAGCCACCTGCTCACGATCCGGTCCCGCCATCCGGGCTTCCTGGAATTCGAGACGATCTCGAAACTCCCCATCGACCCGGCGCTGATCGGCGAAGGCCTGCTGGAGGCTGACGAGGCGGCCTGGCTGGCGGCCTATCACCGCGATCTCGTGGCGGCGTATGCGCCGCGCCTGGAGGCGACGCCGCTCGCCTGGCTGCAGGGCCTCGCTGACGCCTTCGCGGCGATGGCGTCGCGGCGCGCGGCGCGATGACGGCCCCCGCCGCCCCAGTGAAGCCTCCGGGCCCCGCCTCGCCGGCGTTCGTGCTGGGCGCCCTGGCCGTGATGGCGCTGTCGGTCGCCAGCCACGCGAACGTGACCCTGAAGCCGCTGCTGATCAGCACCTATGTGACGTTCCTGGGCGTGGGCCGCTCCGGGGCGGGCTACATTGTGGGCGCCGAGGCCACCGCGACGGCCCTCGCCATCGTGACCGTCGTCAGCCTGCTGCACCGTCTCGGCCGACGCCGCACCCTGTTCGTCGCCGCCTTTCTGATCGTCCTCGGCAACCTGCTTTCGATGCTGGCGCATACGCCCTACGAGATCGCCGCGGCGCGCGCCGTCGCCGGGGTCGGGCACGGCGCCGCCCAGGCCGTCTGCGCGGCGGTGATCGCGGGGTTCGTCAGCGCCGAGCGCGTGAGCGCGCTGGTCTCGGTGACGGTGGCCCTCGCGGGCATGGGCCTGATGTTCGCCGTCCCGGCGGCGCAGGGCGCGGTCGGCGCCTGGCCGCTCTTCGCGAGCATGGCGGGGCTCATGGCCCTGCCGTTGGCCATGCTGCGATGGATCCCGGGGGCAGGGGCCGCGGCGCCGGCGCGAACGGCGGCGGCCGCTCGGATCGCCCGCCCCGGATTGGTGGCCCTGAGCCTGGGCGCGGCGTTCTTCTTCTATCTGAGCGTCGGGAGCTTCTGGCCCTACGCGACGGAGTTTGGAATGCAGTCCGGACTGGCCTATCCGGCCGCGTCCGCCGCGGCGGCGCTCGCGTACCTGGCCGCGGTGGTCGGATCGACCGGCGTGATGGTCCTGGGCCATCGCATCCCGAAGTCGTTCGGCGTCGGCGGCGCCATCCTCGGCGCCATGGCGTCATTGGGCCTGCTGCAGGGCGGCGGCGGGACGCAGGCGGTCTTCATGGCCGCCTGCGTCGGCTTCATGTTCTGCTGGGGCGTGTTCTATCCCCTGTTCATGGGCTTCCTGTCGGAGCTGGATCGCAGCGGTCGGGCCAACGGCTATTTCTTCACCCTGGCCATGGCGTCCTTCGCTCTGGGGCCCACCCTCGGCGGCGCCGTGATCGACCTGGCCGGCGGTGCGCACGGCGATCTGTCGAACCTGCTCTGGATGAGCCTCGTCTGCCAGCTGCCCGCCCTGGGGATCGTCTACGCGATGTCGGCGTTCCGCCGCGGCGGGGGCGCGGGCGAGATTCCCGCGGCGGCCTGAATATCGGACACCGGGTGAGAACGGCCGGACAAAACCCAGGGACGGCGGGGCGCGCATCCGAGGGGCGCGAGGGGGCAGGGTGCGATCGGTGGCGGGCAAACCGCGTCCGTCGCCGCGGGGCGCCTGACCGACGATCCTCCCCCTTCGGTCCGGCGCCCGCTTCTTCCCGCGGACGGAGCCCTGTCGCGTGACCGCGCAACCCGAGCACCTCGGCCCTGACGAACTGCGCGCCTACCTCGCGGCGTTCGCGGACGACTTCAACGCTCGACGGTCCGACCGCATGGCGCAACACTATGCCGCCGACTTCACCGCGGTGGTCGATGGCGAGTTCGTGGATCGCGCCGGGTATCTCGCCTCGATCGACCAGTTGATCGCGGCCGGCTACGCGGGCATCGGCTTTGCGATCCACATGTTCCGGGTGCTGTCGCCCGGCCATGTGCTGGCGGACGGCACGACCACCCTGCGAAGCCCCGTGGGAGAACCGTTGACCTCACGCTTCTCCATCCTCTGCGAACGGGCCGGGGGACGCCTGCGCTTCGCGTACACCCACTCGTCGACGCCTCGCGGCGCGCCGGCGATCGAGCGGGGGGCGGAATGAGCGGAACGGTCCACTTCGACGATGTGATCATCGGCGGCGGGTCGGCTGGTTGCGCCGCCGCCTACGGCCTGGCGACGCGCACCGCCCGGCGCGTCCTCCTGGTCGAAGCGGGGCCCGACAGGCGCACCGTCGAGACGCGGTTGCCGGCGCTGGTTCGCGCCGCGGTGGGGCGGTTCGACTGGGGCTACGTCTCGGAGCCGGACGCCAGCCGCGCGGCGCGCCGGGAATCGTGGGCGCGCGGGCGAATCCTGGGTGGCTCCAGCAGCGTCAACGGCATGATGTTCGTGCGAGGGGCCCCGGCGGACTACGACCGCTGGGCGAGCCTGCAGAACGCGGGCTGGAGCTGGGCCGAGGTTGCGCCCCTGTTCCGCGAGCTCGAGTCCAGTGATCGGCCGGGCCCGGCGCGGGGTCACTCCGGGCCGCTGTCGGTCCGGACGGTCGGCCGGCCGCACCGCCTGACCCAGGCCTTCCTGGACGCCAGCGCCGCGGCGGGCTTTCCGGCGAACCTCGACTACAACGGGCCGAGCCAGGCCGGCTTTGGCCTCGCGCAGCTCTCCCAGCGGCGCGGCCTGCGCTGTAGCGCCGCCGACGCGTTCGTGAGCCAGATCCGCGCCCGTCCCAACCTCACCATCTGGTCGGATTGCGACGTCGACCGGCTCGTGTTCGAGGGCGGCGTCGCCCGCGAAGCCCTTTGCCGCCGCCATGGGCGCGAGGTGGCGGTCACGGCCGACCGGTTCGTCGTCAGCGCCGGCGCCGTCGGCACGCCGAAGCTGCTCATGCTGTCGGGGGTGGGGGATCCATCCGCCCTGGCCGACCTGGGCATCCCGCTCGCGATCGAGGCGCCGCAGGTGGGGCGGAACATGCGCGAGCATCCGCTGGTGCGGCTGGTGTTCGAGACCAATGTCCGGTCCCGCAACCTCACCGGCGGCCCGCTCCAGCAGCTCGGCGAAGCCGCCGATTTCGCCCTGCGCCGGGAAGGCATGCTGGCCAGCGTGTTCGAGGCGGCCGGGTTCGTGAAGAGCGACGAGCGGCTGGCCCATCCCGACATCCAGTACCACTTCCTGCCGCTGGGAATCCTCGACCCGACGCTCCACGCGGACGCCGTGCTCAAGGTTCCGTCGGTGACGCTCTACGCCAACCTCAGCCATCCCCAGGGCAAAGGGCGGCTGGAGTTGGCCTCAAGCGATCCGACAGCCCCGCCCCGCCTGTTCCCGAACCTGCTCGGCGGCGGCCAGGCGGACATCGAGGCCCTGGTCTCCGCCATTCGCATCGCGCGACGCATCATGGAGACGCCGCCCATCAAGGAACTGGTGAAGCGCGAAGTGGCGCCCGGGCCGGAGATCGCGTCGGATGCGGACCTCGCCGAGTACGTGCGCCATCACACGGAGATCGCCTACCACATCGCCGGCACGTGCCGGATGGGCAGCGACCCGGACGCCGTGGTCGCGCCGGACCTGAAGCTCAACGGCGCCCGGAACGTCTGGGTCGCGGATGCCTCGATCTTCCCGGACCTGATCAGCGGCAACACCAATGCGGCCTGCATGATGATCGGCCTCAAGCTCGGGCGCGCCCTGGCCGGATCGGCGGCCAACGCCGTGGCGGCATGAGCGCGATGGCGTCGGCCGGGGCGCGCCTGCGTACGCTCTACGAGGCGGAATGGGCCTGGCGGCTCGACCAGTTCGCGGACGTCACGGGCCTGGACGTGGGCGTCGATCCGGACCGGCCGCTCTATGCGAAGCTGCCCGACGCCAGTTCCGCGGCCCAGGCCGCGCGCCTGGCCTATTGGCGGCGGGTCGCGGACGATCTCGACCACATTGATCCCGACGAACTGAGCGGGCGCGACCGGCTCGACTATCGGGTCTATCGCGACCAGATCGCCGCCCTCCTGGAGCGCCAGGTCTGGCGGGACTTCGAGGCGCCGCTGAACGCCGACAGCGCCTTCTGGAGCGAGACCGCGGCCATTGCGCGGCGTCCCATGCGCCAGGCGGGGGACCACGAGCGCTGGATCGCCCAGATGCGCGACCTGCCGCGCTACTTCGGCGAGATGACCGAACAGATGCGGGCCGGCCTGCGTCGCGGCTTCACGCCGCCGCGCGTGACCCTGGACGGGCGCGAGAGCGCGATCCGCGCGGTGGCCGAGGCGCCGCCCGAGGCCTCGGTCTACTTCACCCCCTTTCGCGCCGCCCCGGTCACCGACGCGCTTCGCGGGGAGGCCCTGTCGGTGATCGCCAAGGCGGTCGCGCCGGCCCACCGCGAACTGCTGAGGTTCTTCGAAGAGGAATACCGCCCCGGCTGCCGCGAGACCCTCGCCGCCGCCGACCTGCCGGAAGGCCGCGCCTACTATCTGTCCAAGGTCCGCGAGCACACCACCGAGGATCGCTCGCCCGAGGACATCCACGCCTTTGGACGGTCCGAGGTCGCCCGGCTGAGGACGCAGATGTCCGACGCGATGGCCGAGACCGGGCGCCCCGGCTCGCTCGCGGCCTTCGCCGCGTTTCTGCGCGCCGACCCGCAATTCTATGCGCGGAGCGGCGAGGAGCTGCTGATGCGGGCCGCCTGGATCGCGAAGTCGTTCGACGCGGTGGCCGCCGGCTACTTCGGCAAGCTGCCGCGCGCCCGGTTCGCGATCCGCCCGGTGCCGGCGGAGATCGCGCCCTACTACACGGCCGGTCGGGGCGGGCCGGGCGTCTATCTGCTCAACACCTACCGCCCCGAGACGCGGCCGCTCTACAGTCTCCCGGCGCTGACCCTGCACGAATCCGCGCCGGGGCACGCGTTTCAGATCGCCTTGGCCATGGAGGACGAGGCCCTGCCGGCCTTCCGGCGGCAGACCTACCTGCCGGCCTATGCGGAAGGCTGGGCGCTGTATTGCGAACACCTTGGCCTGGAGATGGGGCTCTACGCCACGCCCTACGAACGGTTTGGAATGCTCGCCTACCAGGTCTGGCGCGCGGCCCGGCTGGTGGTGGACACGGGGGTCCACTGGCTGGGCTGGGGCCGCGACGAGGCGATCGCCTACCTCGCGGACAACACCACCCTGCCGCGTCACGAGATCGTCTCCGAGGTCGACCGCTACATCTCCTGGCCGGGGCAGGCGCTGTCGTACTATCTCGGCGAGGCCTGCATCCGCGACTGTCGCCATCGCGCGGAGGTCGCGCTGGGGTCGCGGTTCGATATTCGCGGCTTCCACGACATGGTCCTGGCCCTGGGTTCGGTCCCGCTCGCGGTCGTGCGCGAGGCGACCGACCACTTCATCTCCGCCCACGCCCCTTCCGCCCCTTAGGGCGGCCAACCCGTTCTGGAGTTCGACCTGTGAACGCCCACACGCCGTCGCGTCCGCTTCCGGTCGCCGTCCTGGACAACCTGATCGAGGGGCGCGCCACGCCGTCCGCCGGGGGTGGCCGCCGCACGGTGGTCAGCGCCTACGACGGGCGCACCGTTTGCGACCTGCCCGCGGGCGATCCGCGGGACGTGGACGCCGCGGTCGCCTCGGCCCTGGCGGCGTTCGAGGACGGGCGCTGGTCGCGCCGCCCGCCGTCTTGGCGCAAGGCCTGCCTGCTCCGCTGGGCCGACGCCGTCCAGCAGCATGCCGCGGAGCTGGACCTGCTGGACGCCGCCGACATGGGCAAGCCGGTCTCCGTGGGGGCCTACTCGGCGCGGTCCGCGGCCGACCTGATCCGCTTCAACGCCGAGGCGATCGACAAGGTGTTCGGCGAGACCCTGCCCAGCGCCGACCTCAGCCTGGTCCTGCAACGCTGGACGCCGCGAGGCGTGGTGGCGGCCATCACGCCGTGGAACTTCCCGGTGTTCAACGTCGCGCTGAAGGTCGCGCCGGCCCTCGCGGCCGGGAACACGGTGGTGCTCAAGCCGTCGGAACTGTCTCCGCGCTCGGCGCAGACCCTCGCCGCGCTGGCGTTGGACGCCGGAGTTCCGCCCGGCGTGTTCAACGTGGTGCAGGGGGACGGCGAGGTGGTCGGCCAGGCGCTGAGCCGCCACCCGGATGTCGCCATGACCGCCTTCACCGGGTCCACGGAGGTCGGCCGGCTGGTCCTGACCTCCGCCGCGCAATCCAATCTGCGGCCGGTGGTCGCCGAGTGCGGCGGCAAGTCCCCGCATGTGGTGGTGGACGACGGCGTCGACCTCGCCGCGGTCGCCGCCCGGATCGCCGGCGCCCTGGTCACCAACCAGGGTCAGATCTGCAGCGTCGGCTCGCGGCTGATCGTGCAGGCGTCGGCGGCCGAACGCCTGGTCGACGAGATCCTCGTCCATTTCGAGGCGCTGGTCCCTGGCGACCCATGCGACCCCGGCACCACATTCGGGCCCCTATGCTCGGCGACCCAACGCGATCGGGTCGCAGCCTTCATCGACGGCGCACGGGAGAGCGGCGCGCGGGTGATCGAGGGCGGCCCGCCGACGCCGGGCGGCGCCTTCGTGCGCCCCGTGATCGTCTTCCCCCGCTCCACGGCCGACGTCATCTGGCGCGAGGAGGTGTTCGGGCCGGTGCTGAGCGTGATGACGTTCGACGACATCGACGAGGCGATCGGCCTCGCCAACAGCACGGCCTATGGATTGCTGGCCTACGTCTGGAGCAAGGACCTGGTCACCGGCATGCGGCTGGCGGACGGGATCCGTTCCTCCGTCGTGCTGAACGCCGCGCCGCCCGCCGGCGAGGGGCCCGGCCACGGGTTCTCGTCGGAGCCCGTCGCGGCCTCGGGCCTCGGGGTCGAAGGCGGGGTCGAGGGCCTCAAGAGCTACCTGCGACGCCAGACCGTGTGGATCAACTACTAGCCGGAGCCCCGCAGATGACGAGGACCCTGTTGCGCAACGCCCGCATATTCGACGGCGTCAACGATCGTCTCAGCGCGCCCCGGGGCCTGCTGATCGACGGCGACCGCATCGCCGCGCTGGTGGCGGAGGACGACGTTCCGGCGGCGGACACGGTGATCGATCTCGAAGGCCGTACGGTCATGCCGGGACTGATCGACGCCCACTTCCATGCCTATGCGTCGAGCGCCGACCTCGTGGCGCTGGAGCGGATGCCTCCGACCTACGTGGCCCAGACCGCCCGGCCCATCCTCGAAGGCGCCCTGGCCCGGGGCTTCACGACGCTTCGCGACGTGGGCGGGGCCGACTACGGCATGTGGCGCGCGCTTGAAGAGGGCCTGATCCAGGGCCCGCGCCTCTTCTATTGCGGGCGGGCGTTCAGCCAGACGGGCGGCCATGGCGATCCGCGCCCGCCGCACGAGGACGAGCATGTGTGCGGCTGCGCCGGCCATGGCCTGATCGCCGAGCGCGTGGACGGGGTCGACGCGATCCGGCGCGCCGCGCGCGAGTCGCTGCGCAAGGGCGCGCATCACCTGAAGATCTTCGTCTCGGGCGGCATCGCCTCGCCGAGCGATCCCATCTGGATGGTGCAGTTCGCCGAGGACGAGATCCTCGCCGTCGTGGAGGAGGCGCGCCGCCGGCGCGTCTATGTCGCCGCCCACGCCTACACCGCCGAGACGATCTCGCGCGCGGTGCGACTGGGCGTGCGGACGATCGAGCACGGGAACCTGATCGATCGCGAGGCCGCGCAGGTCGTGGCCGCCGCGGGCGCCTATGTGGTGCCGACGCTCGCGACCTATGAAGCCTTCCGTCGCAGTGGCCGCGAGGATGGCGCGCCGCCCCACCTGATGGCCAAGCTGGACGAGGTGTATGGCCAGGGCCTGGACGCGGTCCGCATCTGCCGCGAGGCGGGCGTCAAGCTCGGCTTCGGCACCGATCTCCTTGGCCCGATGCACCGCCATCAACGTGACGAGTTCCGACTGCGCGGACAGGTGGAGACCCCGTTCCAGGTCCTGAACTCGGCCACCGCCGTCAACGCCGAGATCCTCGGCATGGCCGGCCAGCTCGGGACCGTGGCCCCGGGCGCCTTCGCCGACCTCCTCGTGATCGACGGCGACCCGCTGGCCGACCTCAGTCTCCTGTTCGAGGCGTCCGAAGCCCTTCATTCCGTCTGGAAGGCCGGCCGTCGCGTCCATTGACGCGCCACGCCCTCCTCGCGTGCGCTGACAGGCCGGTCAGCTCAGGATCCGCACACCGGACCGAACAACCAGCTTTCCACCGTCACCCTGGACCGTGCGGCCAAGTCCGGGCCGCGGGTTCAGGGCATGGCGGCCTTTCGATCGTAGGCCTCGCGCGCGGCCTCGATGACCGGGCGGCGCTCCGCGGCCCAGGTCGCCAGGGCGTGCACCGGAACAAGCACGTCGCGGCCGAGCTCCGTCAAAGCGTAGTCGACACGGGGCGGGATGGTCGGCGTGACGGTCCGTGTGAGGTAGCCGTCTCGTTCAAGGCCTCGGAGCGTCGCCGTCAGCATCTTTTGCGAGATTGTGCCGATCTCCCGCCGCAGCTCGCTGAAACGCATGCCCCCGTCGGCGAGCATCACAATGATCAGGACAGACCATTTGTCGCCTATTCGCGCGAGCACTTCGCCCAGCGACCGGCATTCATGGGCGGCGAGGTTGAGGTTACCTAGTCTCATCAAAGTGCCTTCTTGAACGGTCGATCCGCCCTCAGCATATGGCTCGGTATCCAATGGATACCAAGTCGCGGGCCGAATGAAGGGGGCTGATCGATGACCAGGACGAACGGCGATGAGGTGCTTGTCACAGGCGGCTCGGGCTATCTTGCGGGCTGGATCATCGCCGCCTTGCTCAGGCAGGGCTCACGTGTCCGCACGACGGTCCGCAGCCTGGCCCGGGAAGGCGAGGTGAGGGCGGCGATCGCCGCGCATGTCGATCCGGGGGACCGCCTTTCGTTCTTCGAAGCCGACCTCCTGAAGGATGAAGGGTGGGAGCGCGCCGCCGCAGGCTGCCGCCACGTCCTGCACGTCGCCTCGCCCATGCCGGTGCGGGAGTATGCGCGTCAGGACCTCGTCCGGCCGGCGAGGGAAGGCGTGCTGCGCGTCCTGAAGGCCGCCTCCGGCGCCGGCGTCGATCGCGTGGTCATGACCTCTTCGCTGAATGCGGCCATGCCGCGCGCCGGCTCCTCAAGCGCCGTCGCCGACGAGGAGACCTGGACGGACCTGTCGGACAGGAAGGTGAGCAACTATACGCGCTCGAAGACGCTCGCCGAACAGGACGCCTGGGCCTATGCGCGCTCCCTGGGCGGGCCGATGGAGCTCGTCACCGTGCTGCCCGCCTTCATTCAAGGCCCGGTGTTCTCGAAGGATGTATCCGGCTCGCTCGAATTGGTGGCGCGTCTGCTGAAGGGCGAAGTCTCGGCCCTTCCACAGGTGGGGTTCTCCATCGTCGACATCCGGGATCTCGTGGATCTTCATCTAAGCGCCCTCACCAGTCCCGCCGCGAAGGGACAGCGCTTCATCGCGGCGAGCGACTTTCTCTGGATGTCCGAGATCGCCCAGCTCCTTCGCGACCGCTTTGGCGCGGACGCCGCCAAGGTGCCCGTCCGCAGGGCGCCCGATCTGATGGTCCGGTTTGCGGCCCGGTTCGACCCTTCGCTTCGGGAAATCGCCTCGAACCTGGGCAAGCGACGGGAATGCAGCGCCGAGAAGGCGAAGCGCTTGCTCGCCTGGCGCGCGCGGCCGGCCGCCGAGTCCATCATCGATGGCGCCCGGAGCATGATCGAAGCCCGCCTCGCGTGACCCATCGGACCCTCGCGGCGGGCGTCCGTGATCGCCCATCCCCCCGAGCGGATTTTGTGCTGGCGTGAGCTAATTTGCGACCTTTCGATTGATCGCCCGCGTCATCGACTTCGCACCTGCGGTCGCCTCTAACCCTCCCAAGCACTGGCCCACAAGAGGCGAGGGGGAGGACCGATGAAATCTCTATTCGTGACGAGTTCGATCAGCTGCGCGCTGACGTTTCTGCACGCGCATCCCGCCTTCGCGGCGGACGCGACTGGACCAGAAGCGGCGCCCCTGGCGTCCGCCTCCGCGCCGTCCTCCGACGTCGAGGCCTCAGCGCCCGAAGTCCAGTTGGGCGAGGTGATCGTCACCGCCTCGCGGCGTGAGGTGAGCATCCGCAAGACCCCCACCGCGGTGTCGGCGTACTCGGGTGCGAAGCTGGAGCAGGCTCAGGTCGCGTCCCTGACCGATCTGACGGCGATCAGCCCGAACATCCAGATCGGCACGTTCGCGAATGCGGCGAACGTCACGATCCGTGGGATCGGCAACACGCAGTTGAGCGCCTCGGGATCCGATCCCGGTGTCGCGGTGAACGCGGACGGCGTCTATCTCGGGCAGAGCGGCCTCGTCATCAGCAGCTTCCTGGACGTGAACCGGGTCGAGATCCTGCGCGGGCCGCAGGGCACGCTCTTCGGCCGCAACGCCACCGGCGGGGCCATCAACGTGCTGCCCAACACGCCCACCTCCGACCTGCGTTACGGCGGCGACCTGACGTTCGGCGGCGACCCCACCCTGATCCGCAGCGCCGGTTTCGTGAGCGGTCCGCTGACCGCGGACGGGCGGCTTCAGGGCCGGCTTGCCGCCCACCAGAACTACAACAAGGGCTATTCGAAGAACCTCCTGCCGGGCGGTCCGCACGGCCTGGACGGCACGAAGACCTACGGCGCGCGCGCTCAGCTTCAGTGGCGGCCGAACTCGACGATCAAGAGCCGGCTCCTCGTCGAGTATCACAAGCAGGACGACGCCGGTCAGGCGCAGTATTTCACCGGAACGCCGGATCCCAGCATCCCGCTTCCCGGCCCGCTCCAGGGGCAGCCGACCGGAAGCGTCGACGATCGCACGACCTACGCCACCCAGGGCGTGCGGGAGCTCAGCTCGTTCACGACGAACCTGGTTACGGACGTGGCCTTGGGCGCGAGCAACCTTCGGGCGCTGCTCTCCTACAACCGGAACCGCGTCTACACCGACATAGCCGACGGCACGCCGGCGAATTTCTACGATCCGCAGTTCGGCCACAACGCGCAGCAGTATTTCGCGGAGGCCCTGTTCACCTCGCCGGCCAACCGACCCCTGACCTATGTGCTGGGCGCCAACTACTATACGGAGCACAGCTTCCAGTACATCCGCGTTCCGATCAGCACCTTTCCCATGGCGGTCGCCCAGGGCGGGGTGCTGCGCACCCGGTCCCATGCCGTGTTCGGACAGGCCACCTACGAGGTCTTCGACGGATTCAAGGTCTTCGCAGGGGCGCGATACACGAAGGACCGGAAGTCGACCGACGAGTACGGCGTCTACCATCCCCTTCTCACCCTCTCGCAGGCCCGGTCCTGGAGCCGCCTGACCTACGAAGTCGGCTCCAGCTACGACCTCAGCAGCACGGTCACGGGCTTCGTGAAGTACGCCAAGGGCTACAAGGGCGGCGGCTTCGCCGTCGGCAGCCTCGCCCCGGCGTTCGCGCCGGAGACGAACACGAACCTCGAAGCGGGCCTGAAGGGCGCGTGGCTGGACGGCCGCCTGCAGGCCAACCTGTCCGCCTTCCACATGAAGTACAAGGACCTGCAGGTGAACCAGATCGTGGGCCTGGGCAGCCAGGTCACGAACGCGGCGCGCGCGACGATCGACGGTGTCGAGATCGAGACCGTGCTCCGGCCCGCGGAGCATCTTCGCCTGGACCTGTCCGGAGCCTGGCTCGACGCCAGGTTCGACGAGTTCATGACGCAGGACTCCTCGCGGCCTTCGCTCGGACTGCTGAGCCTTGCGGGCAACCAGTTGCCGATGGCTCCGAAGTTCAACGCCAGCGCCGGAGCCTACCTCGACGTGCCGGTCTCGACGGGGGTCGTGACGCTCGGGGCGCGTTACGACTGGAAATCGAGGATCTACTTCTCCGAGTTCAACATCCCGGTGTCGTCCCAGGGCGCCATCGGCAAGCTCAACCTGTCACTGCGGTACGAGGACTCGGAGCGACCCTGGTACGTCAACCTGTTCGCCACGAACGTGACCGACGTCAGCATCAAGTCGAACGTCATCGTCTACTCGGCCGTGCTGGGGTCGCCCGCCATGGCGGTCCTTGAACCGGGCCGGCAGATCGGCGTCACGATCGGCTACAAATACTGAGCATCCGCAAGTTTAGGTCCGCTTCCCCCATGGAAGGGCAAGTCAATGTCATCCAAACTGCTTGACGATCCTCGTATCGACCCGCGGATCAAGGAGAGGTTCCGGCGCCTGAACCGGCAAGCCGGCCCGAACGTGGCCAGCCGCGAGGAACTTCTGGCGCTCTTCGCAGACCCCGCGGTGGCGGCCGCGTTTGACGAAGAGGTCGCCTTCTACCGGAGCACCGCCCCTGAAGATCATGCTTCCTGGGCCGATCTCGTCGTGACGACGGAGACGTTCATCTCCGCCCCGGATGGAAACCAAGTAAAAATACAGTATATAAGACCGAACATCGAGGGATTGTTGCCCTGCGTGTACTATATACACGGCGGCGGTATGCTCGTTCACTCGGCCTATATGGATCACTACAGCGCCTGGGGCAAGATCATCGCCGCCCAGGGCGTCGCGGTCGCGATGGTCGACTTCCGGAACGCCCTTATCCCTTCGAGCGCGCCGGAAGTCGCGCCCTATCCGGCGGGGCTGAACGACTGCGCGGCGGGCCTGAGGTGGGTGCGCGACAATGCGGGCAAGCTCGGCATCGATGCGAACCGGATCGTGATCTGCGGCGACAGCGGGGGCGGAAACCTGGCGCTGGCCACGGCCATGAAGCTGACGCGCGAGGGGGACGGAAACCTCTACAGCGGCGTCTACGCGCTGTGCCCGTTCATCGCAGGCTCCTGGCCCTCGGAGGAGCACCCGTCGTCCTTTGAGAACAACGGGATCTTCCTGGATCTCCACAACAACCAGTTCACCCACGGCTATGGCATCGAGGCGTTCGAGGCGCGCGATCCCCTCGCTTGGCCGCTGTTCGCCACGGAGGAGGACGTGAAGGCGCTGCCCCCCGTCGTCATCAGCGTCAACGAATGTGACCCGCTCCGCGACGAGGGGATCAGCTTCTACCGGCTGCTCCTGCGTAGTGGCGTACAGGCCAGGTGTCGCCAGGTGATGGGAACGGTCCACGCCACCGAGGTCTTCCCGGCCTGCGCGCCGAACGTCAGCGAAAGCACGGCGAACGACATCGCCTACTTCGCGCGGACCTCGCACTGAGCTCTGCGCGGGACGTCACATTCGAACTCCCCAACTCACCACTGGCTTGATCGGCGACCTCTGAAGACGCCCGATCCGGATGCCATCGCCGTACGGAGATGATCATGGCTATTCCCGTCGTGAAGCCCACTCGGGCCGAGATGGAAAAGTGTCTCGCGCGGTTCGACGACCTCGAGCGGCAGGAGAAGGGCTTTCCCGACATGCTGCTGCCGGAAGGGCGGCGGGCCCTGCGCAATGTCATCGGCAATCAGGATTCGCCGTTCGACGATCATGCCCCCGCGGCGATCTCGCATCTCAAGGCTGGAATCGTCGTGGCCTACATCAGCGCCCGGCCGGGCAAGGGCGTGACCATGCACACCCACGACACGGTCGAGACCTTCATCGCGATCAAGGGGCGGTGGAAGGTGGAATGGCGGCTCGACAGCGGGGTTGAAGGCGTCGTGCTCGGACCGATGGACGTCATCGCCTGTCCCGCAGGCGTCCTGCGCCGGTTCGAGTGCGTGGAAGCCGGGCTTGGCGAAGATGAAGGATTGTTGTTGGGTATCAACGTTGGTGACTCTCCGACCGCGGAGGGCTCGCCGGAGGCGATCCAGCGGTTGCTCGACGCAGGCGTCTTCACTCCGGAGCAAGCGAAAGCCGCGTTCGATGGCCTACGAACCTGAGTTCGCCGATCACGCATCGAGACGCGCCGGCGCGCAAGCGGACGCACCGCGCCAGCAACGGCCGGCGAGGGGGCGGCGCTCCGCGGATCGCGCGGTCCCGGCGGCGAACGCCGCCGCCGCCGCCGGCGAGCGCCCTGACGACAAGTCGTTGTCGTCGTACTACGTGTCGTATTTCTTCGGCGAAGATCGCGCTCGGACACTCCTGACCGGGGCGGGCATCGTCAAGGAAGCGGGGCCTCTCCCGGCGACGATCGCCAAGCTCGACTTCTGGCGCCTGCTGCTCACCAACATCAACCTGACGGATGATGAAAGCCACGGCTGCGCGCCCGACCGCCTACCCAAGTCCAGCTTCAGCGTCATCTTCGCCGCGGTCAATCAGATGGACACCCTCCTGGAGGGGCTGCAGCGCTACGCCGAGCTGATCCCGGTGCTGCGCGCGGGGATAACCGCCAACGTCGGCTACGGGGCCGACGGGGTCCGCCTCAACTTCGACTTCCCAGCCGAATCCGAGGTGATGGCCGAACGGCGCGAGCGTTACCTCGAACTCATCGCCATGGTGTTCCACTGCATGCTGCTGTGGGTGACGGCTGAGGACCTGCGTCCCGTGCGCGTCCGCCTGTCGACGCGACTCAGCGACAAGGACGGAAGCATGGTCTCGGGCCTTGCGGCCAGCCAGACGCGATCGGGGTTCGGGCTGACCATCGTCTATGACAAGGCGGACATGGCCACGCCCCTGGGGCGGCGCAAATACACCCGGTGGGGGGCGCACGACCTTGCCGCGTTCGAGGGGTTGATGGAGCGCACCCTCTCCTGCGCCTCGCCCCCGACCTCGCCGACCGTGGAGAAGCTTGCGCACCTGCTGGGCAATGGCGAGCTGTCACGGCCCGATGCGGCCAAGGCGTTGGGCATGAGCCCCGCCACGCTTCAGCGGCGTCTGAGCCGCGCGGGCACCAGCTTCCGCGAGCTTTCGAAGGAGATCCGTCGGCGCAAGCTGGTCTCCCTGCTCTCGACGGACGGACGGCTCGACGACATCGCCGCGGAACTGGGATGGTCCGATCGGCGAAGCCTGTGGCGTAGCTGCCAGGATTGGCTGGGCGCCTCGCCGAGCCAATACCGCGCCGGCCTGCGGTCGTCGCAGTCGTGACCCCCCAGCCCTAGAGGCGCCGCCGCCGACCGCGCGGCCTGGACGCCCCGAAGATCCGAAGGCGCGCGCCGCCCGGCCGTCGGCCTTGCCCGTGCGCTCCTTACTCGGCGGCGCGCCGGTCGAAGCGGGCCTGGGCTTCGCGCAGGTCGCCCTGGTGATCCAGGGCCCAATCGTAAAGCGAGAGGAACGGCTCCTGCAGCGTGCGCCCAAGCGGGGTGACCGAGTAGACGACCGCGATGGGCGAGGTCGTGGTGACGTTGCGCGCGATCAGGCCGTTCCTCTCGAGCCGCCGCAGGGTTTCCGTCAGCGCCTTTTGGGTGATGCCGTCGAGGCGACGCTTCAACGCGTTGAACCGCTTCGGTTCCTCACACAGAAAGGTCAGCACCAGGATGGACCACCGGTGAGCGATCTGCTCGAGCACGGGGCGAACGACCGGGATCGTCTCGACGACCTGCTCTTCCGTGTAAGGCATGTGGTTTCCTGAAGTATACCTGGGCTATCCTAGGTGCCTAATTGACACTAGGTATAGGAATTATACTTCCAACGCCAGCGTCGCCAAGTTGGCGGCTCGTCCTCAGGAGACTGCGTTGGCCCACTCTGCTTCAAGCAAGCTCGGCGTTGCGATCGTGACCGGCGCCTCATCCGGGATTGGCGCGGTCTATGCCGAGCGCCTTGCGCGGCGGGGCTATGACCTTGTTCTCGTGGCGCGCCGCGAGGACCGCCTCCAGCGGATCGCAGCCGATCTGCGCGATCGGTTTCAGGTCCGCGCCGAGGCGCTCGTGGCTGATCTTTCCGAGCCTGGCGGCGTGTCCGCCGTGGCCGACCGCATCTCCGGCGACCCTTCAGTGACGCTGCTGGTGAACAACGCGGGCTTCTCGGCCTTGAAGCCGCTGACCGAGACCCCCGACGAGGTGATCGTTCGGATGATCGCCCTGAACGTCACCGCGCTGACGGCGCTTTCCAAGGCGGCCCTGGTCGCCTTCAAGGCGCGGGGCGCGGGCGTCCTGATCAACATCGGTTCAGGGGCGGGCTTCGCGCCCTATCCAGGCATTCCCGTCTACGGCGCCACCAAGGCTTATGTGTACCTGTTCACGCAGAGCCTCCAGAGCGAGGCGGAGGCGACGGCCGTTCGCATTCAGCTCGTCCTGCCGGGCGCGGTGATCTCCGAAGGTTGGGATGTCGCGGGCGGGGCGGAGCTGGACCCGCTGCCCGACAGCATCGTCATGACGACCGAGGACTGCGTGGACGCCGCGCTTGCCGGACTGGACCAGGGCGAACGCGTCACCGCCCCATCCCTGCAGGACGCTTCGGGCCTGCGCGACTACGAGGCCATGGCCGGGACGCTCCTCCAGGCGATGTTCGATGGAAAGCCGGCCCCTCGCTACGGTCTCGGCGCCTAGGCGCCTGACGCCCCTCCGTCGAGGGCCGCGTCGCGCTTGCGAGTCATGACCCGCCGGAACGAAGCGGGGCCCTGAAACTGATGAAGCCCTCCAGCGGTCTGCTGGAGGGCTTCATGGTGGAGCTAAGGAGAGTCGAACTCCTGACCTCTTGAATGCCATTCAAGCGCTCTACCAACTGAGCTATAGCCCCGAAAGTTCGGGCCTTCCCGGAAGCCTGGGCCCCAGGAAGGCGCGGAACCTAGTCAAACCGCATTCCGCGATCAAGCGGGCATTTTCGGCTTTTTTCGCCGCAGGCCCGGACGCGTCGATCAGTCGTCGTCGCCGTCCTCCGGAAGGCCTTCGATTTCCGACTCGTCGAAGTCGTCGTCCTCGTCGTCCTCGAGGAACGGAACGTCGTCGTCGCCGTCCTCGCTGTCGTCGTCGTCGTCGCTGAATTCGCCGAGGTCCTCGGAGACGCCCGAGTTGCGCTCCTTGGCGTCGCTGTCGTCATCGTCGTCGTCGTCGCTGCTCAGCGGCGTGTCGTCGGCGGCTTCGTCGAGTTCGGGGGTCGAGGCGTCCTCGTCCTCCTCCTCGTCCTCGTCGCTCTTGGCGCCGGCCTTGACCTGATCCTCGCGCTCATCGTCCTCGGTGTCGGCTTCAGGCGCGACGGCGCGGGCGCGGACACGCCGGTTGCGGACGGCTTCGTCGGGATCGAACTCCGTCTGGCACTTCGGACAACGGGCCGGGCGCTTGTTGAGGTCGTAGAACTTTGCCTGGCAATTCGGGCAGACTTGTTTGGTGCCGAGTTCGGGATTGGCCAAAGGCGCCCTCTAGAGATGACAGCGGTTTCGCGAAAGGCGGCGTCCCTTGCCACGCGCGGGGGCGGCTGTCAAAGCAATCCCCGCATGAGTTTTTCCCGGTTGAGGAGCTGCGTTTTCAGCACATGACGGCGGCGCGACTGACCGCCAGGCGCGCGGGGCCCCTGCGAGGGGTCGTGCGCGCGCCCGGGGACAAATCCATCAGCCACCGTGCGCTCATCCTGGGCGCGCTGGCGCACGGGACGACGCAGGTCGAGGGCCTGCTCGAAGGCGACGACGTCAAGCGCACCGCCGCGGCCATGGCGGCGTTCGGCGCGGGCGTGGAGCGGACGGGCGAGGGGCGGTGGCGGATCGAGGGCCGCGGCGGCTTCTCCGAGCCGGCCGACGTGGTCGACTGCGGCAACGCCGGCACCGGCGTGCGGCTGATCATGGGCGCGGCCGCCGGCTTCGAGCTTTCGGCCACTTTCACCGGCGACGCCTCGCTGCGCGGCCGGCCCATGAACCGGGTGCTGAAGCCCCTGGGCGAGATGGGGGCTGCGTGGATCTGCCGCGCTGGCGGCCGGCTGCCGCTGACGCTGAAGGGCGGCGGGCTGCGGCATGTCGCCTATCGCCTGCCCGAACCCTCGGCGCAGGTTAAGTCGGCGGTGCTGCTGGCCGGCCTGCACGCCGACGGCGGGGCCGAGGTGATCGAGCCCGAGGCCACCCGCGACCACACCGAGCGCATGCTGCGCGGTTTCGGCGCCGAGGTGGAGGTGCGCGAGGAAGGCCTTGGCCGCCACATCGTGCTGCCGGGCGGCCAGCGCCTCGCCGCCACCCGCATCCGCGTGCCCGGCGATCCGTCGTCGGCGGCGTTCCCGCTGGTGGCGGCCCTGGTGACGCCGGGCTCGGAGGTGACGGTCGAGGGCATGCTCCTGAACTCGCTGCGCATCGGCCTCCTGGACACGCTGGGCGAGATGGGCGCCGACCTGACGGTGGCCAATGTCCGCGAGGAGGGCGGCGAGCTGGTGGGCGACGTCACCGCGCGCCACTCCGAACTGACGGGCGTCGAGGTGCCCCCCGCGCGCGCGCCTGCGATGATTGATGAGTATCCGATCCTGGCCGTGGCGGCCGCCTTCGCCGCGGGCAGGACGGTGATGCGCGGCATCGGCGAGATGCGGGTGAAGGAGAGCGACCGGATCGCCCTCATGGCCGCCGGGCTCGCCGCCTGCGGCGTGGGCGTCGAGGAAGAGCCCGAGACCCTGACGGTGGTCGGCGCCCAGCGGGGCAACCATCCCGTGGCCGGCGGCGCGGGCGTGATCACCCACGGCGACCACCGCATCGCCATGAGCCACCTCGTGCTGGGCCTGGCGTCGGACGCCCCGGTCAGCGTGGACGAGCCCGGCATGATCGCCACCAGCTTCCCCGGCTTCGTCGGTCTGATGCAGGGCCTGGGCGCCGAGATCGCGACCTCCTCTCCCCCCGAGCGCAGCGATAGAGGATGACCGCTGGCTTCGTGATCGCCGTCGACGGTCCCGCGGCCTCGGGCAAGGGCACGATCGCCCAGCGCCTGGGCCGCGAGCTGGGCCTGCCGGTGCTGGACACCGGCCTGCTCTACCGCGCCGTGGGCGTGCTGACCGAGCGGGCGGGCGTGGGCCTCGACGACGAGGGCGCGACCGCCGCCGTCGCCGCCCGGCTCGACCCGGCCGAACTGGAGGATCCGGCCCTGCGGACGCGCGGCGCCGGCGAACTGGCCAGCCGCGTGGCCGTTCACCCGGCGGTGCGCGCCGCCCTGCTCGACTTCCAGCGCGCTTTCGCCGCCCGGCCGGGCGGGGCCGTCCTGGACGGCCGCGACATCGGCACGGTCATCTGTCCCGACGCCCCGGCCAAGCTCTACGTCACCGCGACGCCGGAGGTCCGGGCCGAGCGGCGCTGGAAGCAGCTCTCGGGGCAGGGCGAGGCCGTGGCCTACGACGACGTCCTGGCCGACATCCGCCGCCGGGACGCCCGCGACGGCGGCCGCGACGCCGCGCCCATGACCCAGGCGCCGGACGCGACCTTGCTGGACACCACCGAAATGACTATAGAGCAGGCCGCCGATGCGGCCCGCCGCATCGTCGAGGCGGCGCGCGCCCGTTGGGAGAGATCCCGGGGCTAAATCCCATCGCGCCTTTCCCTCGATCGCCGCGGGCAAATCTCACCTGCGCGGGGTGTCTCCCGCGTGATCGGTTCAACCTCTAGCCCCGGTCAGCGGGACTCCGTCCGAACACCCATGGTGTGCGGAGCCCACGGCCATTTGAAGAACGAAAGACCCCTATGGCTAACGATATGAGCCTCACTCCGACGCGCGACGACTTTGCCGCGCTGCTCGACGAATCCCTCGGCGGGCGCGACTTCATGGAAGGCCAGGTGGTCCACGGCAAGGTCGTGGCCATCGAGAAGGACTTCGCCATCGTCGACGTCGGTCTGAAGACCGAAGGCCGCGTTCCGCTGAAGGAATTCGGCATGGACGAAGGCAAGCCCCCGCTGAAGACCGGCGACACCGTCGAGGTGTTCCTGGAGCGCGTCGAGAACGCGATGGGCGAGGCGGTGATCAGCCGCGAGAAGGCCCGCCGCGAGGAGGCCTGGACGCGCCTTGAAGGCGTCTACGAGAAGAACGAGCCGGTGATGGGCGTCATCGTCGGCCGCGTGAAGGGCGGCTTCACCGTCGACCTGGGCGGCGCCTCGGCGTTCCTGCCCGGTTCGCAGGTCGACATCCGTCCGGTGCGCGACGTCGGCCCGCTGATGGGCCGCGAGCAGCCGTTCGCGATCCTCAAGATGGACCGCCCGCGCGGCAACATCGTCGTGTCGCGCCGCGCCATCCTGGAAGAAGCCCGCGCCGAACAGCGCACCGAGCTGGTCAGCCAGCTGCAGGAAGGCGAAGTCCGCGAGGGCGTGGTCAAGAACATCACCGACTACGGCGCGTTCGTGGACCTGGGCGGCATCGACGGCCTGCTGCACGTCACCGACATGAGCTGGAAGCGCGTCAACCACCCGAGCCAGGTCCTGGCCGTGGGCGACACCGTCAAGGTGCAGATCGTCAAGATCAACCCCGACACCCAGCGCATCTCGCTCGGCATGAAGCAGCTCCAGTCCGACCCGTGGGACGGCGTGGAAGCCAAGTACCCGGTGGGCGCCAAGTTCACCGGCCGCATCACCAACATCACCGACTACGGCGCCTTCGTGGAGCTGGAAGCGGGCGTGGAAGGCCTGGTGCACGTGTCGGAGATGTCGTGGACCAAGAAGAACGTCCACCCCGGCAAGATCGTGTCGACCTCGCAGGAAGTCGACGTGGTGGTGCTGGACGTCGATCCGTCCAAGCGCCGCGTCTCGCTGGGCCTCAAGCAGGCCCTGGCCAACCCCTGGGAGAAGTTCGTCGCGGATCACCCGATCGGCACGGTCGTCGAGGGCGAGGTCAAGAACGCCACCGAGTTCGGCCTGTTCATCGGCCTGGAGAACGACATCGACGGCATGGTCCACCTGTCCGACCTCGACTGGTCGGCGCCGGGTGAGGAAGCCATCGCCAAGTACCAGAAGGGCGAGACCGTCAAGGCGCGCGTCCTGGACGTCGATGTCGAGAAGGAGCGCATCTCGCTCGGCATCAAGCAACTGGCCGGCGACCCGCTGCAAGGCGACACCTTCCGCAAGGGCCAGACCGTCACCACGACCGTCACCGAGGTCACCTCGGGCGGCATCGAGGTGAAGTTCGGCGACGAGGAAGCCCCGATGACGGCCTTCATCCGCAAGTCGGACCTCAGCCGCGATCGCGCCGACCAGCGCCCCGAGCGCTTCGCCGTCGGCGACCGCGTGGACGCCCAGGTCACCAACGTCGACAAGGCCGCCCGCCGGGTGTCCCTGTCGATCAAGTCGCTGGAAATGGCCGAGGAGAAGGAAGCCATCGAGCAGTTCGGCTCGTCGGACTCCGGCGCCTCGCTTGGCGATATCCTGGGCGCCGCGCTGCGCGAGAAGGCCCAGAAGGAATAGCAGGGTTCCCCTTCCAGGGGAGCGTTGCGCAATTCGTGGAGGGGGCTCCGCCGTGACCGGCGGGGCCCCCTTTGCGATTCCCCCCATGCCGCCCTCGGCGATGGGGCTGGATCGGCGGCTGTTCGGCCGTTTTTCGTGTGCCAGGCGCCGCGTTTCGTAACACGCGCGCCTGGGTTGTGACGCCGTCTGCGGAAAGTTGGTCGGCAGGGTCCGGCTAACCCGCTTTTGCGCCTTGATCCGCGTGTCCGGTTATCCCATGGTCGCGCCGGTTCGAGGGGATAATGATCAAGTCAGAGCTCATCGCGAAACTCGCGGAGGAGAACCCGCACCTCACGCAGCGCGACGTCGAACGCGTCGTCGGCGTGATCCTGGAGCGGATGATCCAGGCGCTGGAGGAGGGCGGCCGCGTCGAGCTGCGCGGCTTCGGCGCCCTGTCGGTGCGCTCGCGCGACGCCCGCGCCGGCCGTAACCCGCGCACCGGCGAGCCGGTCGACGTGCGGGCCAAGCATGTCCCCTTCTTCAAGAGCGGCAAGGAACTGCGAGAGCGCCTGAACGCCGACGACGAGGACTAGGGTCCCGCCGAAGGCCTTTCCCGTGGTTGACGCCCCGGACGAACGCGGCTCCTTCTGAGGCCTGCGAGGCCGCACGCCCGTCGCGCCGCGGCCCGAGGTTGGGAGGGAGCGCTTCATGGGCATGTTCTCGGAATTCCGCGAGTTCATCGCGCGCGGCAACGTGGTCGACCTGGCGGTCGGCGTGATCATCGGCGCGGCGTTCAACGACATCGTCAAGGTGCTGGTCGACCAGGTGGTGATGCCGCCGATCGGCCTGCTGACCTCCGGGGTCGATTTCTCGAAGCTGGAATGGGTCCTGAAGCCCGACGATCCGCTGACCGAGGCCAGCGAACTGGTGGCGATCAAGTACGGCGCGCTGATCAACGCGGGCGTGAAGTTCCTGATCGTGGCCTGGGTGGTGTTCCTGATCGTCAAGGCCGTGAACGCCATGCGCCGCCAGCCGCCGGCCGCCGATGCGCCGCCGCCCGCCCCGCCGCCGCAGGAGGCGCTGCTCATGGAAATCCGCGACGCCATCAAGGCCCAGGCGAAGTAGGCGCCTCTTCCTTTCCCGCGGCACGCGGGAGAGGGGGACCGTCGGCCGAGGCCGAAGGCCGTAGAGCCGATGGTGGAGAGGGCGAGCCGCCGGCGCGGAGTGTCAGCCGCCGATCCGCGCTCGCGCGGCCAGAAGCACTGCGTCGGCCACCCGTCCGAGGTCGCGGTAGACCTCGCTTGCCGCGACCCGCAGCACCTCGACGCCCCGCCGCTTCAGCCAGGCGTCTCGGGCGGCGTCCTTCGCCTGCGCCGCTTCGTCCCAGTGCGTCGCGCCGTCGATCTCCACGGCCAGCGTCGCCGACGGACAGTAGAAATCGAGGATGAAGCTCCCGAACGCGACCTGACGGCGAAAGACCGGCCTGTCCGTACCGCGGCCCTTGAGCCGCGACCACAGCATGATCTCAGGCTCGGTCATCGACTTTCGCAGGGCGCGGGCTCGCGTGGCGATGCGGGTTGCTGTTCGAGGCGCCATGCGGCCGCTTGCCCTCTCCACCCCCCGCTCTTCAGCCGGCTGGCGCCGGCTTCGGCGGGCGGTCCCCCTCTCCCGCGTGCCGCGGGAAAGGAAATTTGAATGCGAACATAGAGAGAACAATTGTTCGGAAAGGCAAGCCCTTCCTGCCAGGAAGCGACAGGCCAGATGTTTCCCGCCGCCCTCCCCATCGGCGCGGCGATGCACTATGTCCCCCGACATGACCGCCAAGGCGAAGATCTGTGGGCTGACCACGCCCGAGGGCGTGCGCGCCGCCGTCGATGGCGGCGCGGCCTTCGTGGGCTTCATGTTCTTCCCGAAAAGTCCGCGGAACATCGCGCCCGAGGCGGCCGCGCGCCTGGCGCCGCCGGCCCGGGCGAAGGGCGTCAAGGTGGTGGCCGTGACGGTCGATCCCGCCGACGCCGAGGTGGACGCCATCGCCGCCGGCCTGTCGCCCGACCTGATCCAGCTTCACGGCCAGGAGAGCCCCGCCCGCGTGCGCGAAATCGCCCAGCGCAGCGGCCGGTCCGTCATCAAGGTGCTGCACGTCGCCGAGGCGGCCGACGTCGACGCCGCCCGCGCCTACGAGCCGCTCGTCGAACACCTGATGTTCGAGACCAAGCCGGCCAAGGACGCCGACCGTCCGGGCGGCCTGGGCAAAACCTTCGACTGGACCCTGCTGGCCGGACGCCGGTTTTCGCGGCCCTGGCTGCTGGCCGGCGGGCTCGATCCCTGGAACGTGGAAGCCGCCGTCGCCGCCTCCGGCGCCCCGCTGGTGGACGTTTCCTCTGGTGTCGAGCGCGGTCCCGGACTAAAGGACCCGGCCTTGATCACGGCGTTTCTCGACGCTGTCCGCCGCGCCTGAGACGATGAACGCGCCAACCTCATCCATCGGGGCTCGCCCCAACGACTACACCGCCTATCCCGACGCCAACGGGCGTTTCGGCGACTACGGCGGCCGCTATGTCGCCGAGACGCTGATGCCCCTGGTGCTCGACCTGGGCGAGGCCTACGCCGCCGCCAAGGTCGATCCGGAGTTCCAGGCCGAGCTGTCCGGCTACCTCAAGCACTACGTCGGCCGCCCCAGCCCGCTCTATTTCGCCGAGCGGCTGACCCAGCACTATGGCGGGGCGAAGATCTATCTGAAGCGCGAGGAGCTGAATCACACCGGCGCGCACAAGATCAACAACTGCATGGGCCAGATCCTGCTGGCCATGCGGATGGGCAAGACCCGGATCATCGCCGAGACGGGCGCCGGCCAGCACGGCGTGGCCACCGCCACGGTCTGCGCGCGCTTCGGCCTGCCCTGCGTGGTCTATATGGGCGCCGTCGATGTGGAGCGGCAGAAGCCCAACGTGTTCCGCATGAACCTGCTGGGCGCCGAGGTGCGGCCGGTGACGAGCGGTTCGGCGACCCTGAAGGACGCCATGAACGAGGCCCTGCGCGACTGGGTCACCAACGTCCACGACACCTTCTACATCATCGGCTCGGCCGCCGGCCCGCACCCCTATCCGGCCATGGTGCGCGACTTCCAGGCGGTGATCGGCAATGAGACGCGCCAGCAGCTCTGGGAGCTGGAGGGGCGCCTGCCCGACGTGGTCGTGGCCTGCGTGGGCGGCGGCTCCAACGCCATCGGCCTGTTCCATCCGTTCCTGAACGACGAGCACGTGAAGATCGTCGGCGTCGAGGCGTCCGGCGACGGCATGAGCACCCACCGCCACGCCGCGGCGATCAACGGCGGCCGGCCCGGCGTGCTCCACGGCAACAAGACCTACCTGATCCAGGACCCGGAAGGGCAGATCGAGGAGGCGCACTCCATTTCGGCCGGCCTCGACTATCCCGGCATCGGGCCCGAGCACTCGTGGCTGCACGACGTGGGCCGCGCGCAATACCTCACCTGCACCGACAAGGAGGCGCTGGCCGCCTTCCAGCTCTGCGCCGAACTCGAGGGCATCATCCCGGCGCTCGAGAGCAGCCATGCGCTCGCCCGCCTGCCGGAATGCGTCGATATGGCGGGCAAGGACGGCATCGTGGTGCTGAACCTGTCGGGCCGCGGCGACAAGGACGTCGCCACCGTGGCCGAGCATCTGGGACGCACGATTTGACCGTTTCGCGCATCGACAGGCGCTTCGCGGCCCTGAAGGCCGAAGGGCGCGCGGGCTTCGTCGCCTATGTGATGGCCGGCGACCCGGACAAGGCCACGGCGCTGAAGATCCTCCAGGGCCTGCCGGCGGCCGGCGCCGACATCATCGAGCTGGGCTTCCCGTTCTCGGACCCGATGGCCGAGGGCCCGCCCATCCAGCGCGCGGCCCAGCGGGCGCTCGCCAAGGGCATGACGCTCAAGGCGACGCTGGAGACGGTGGCCGCCTTCCGCAAGGGCGACGCCGACACCCCGCTGATCCTGATGGGCTATCTCAACCCGC
This sequence comes from Phenylobacterium sp., assembly GCF_016124325.1. Lineage (GTDB taxonomy): Bacteria > Pseudomonadota > Alphaproteobacteria > Caulobacterales > Caulobacteraceae > Phenylobacterium. The sequence continues at coordinate 1,485 of NZ_WGNY01000023.1, read as the reverse complement.
TGGTGACCTGGGGCTTCGAGGCCTTCGCCCAGGACGCCGCCGCCGCGGGCGTGGACGGGCTGATCATCGTCGACTGCCCGCCCGAGGAGGCCGATCCCCTGGCCGACGCCCTGGACGCCGCCGGGATCGCCCTGATCCGCCTGGCGACGCCCACCACCGACGACAAGCGCCTGCCGGTGGTGGTCCGCCGCACCTCGGGCTTTGTCTACTACGTCTCGGTGGCCGGGGTGACCGGGGTGAAGGAGGCCGACGCGGCCGCCGTGGCCCCCAACGTCGAACGCGTGCGCAAGGCCTCGGGCCTGCCGGTGGCCGTCGGCTTCGGCATCAAGACGCCCGAACGGGCCGCCGCCGTGGCCGAGGTGGCCGATGCGGTGGTCGTCGGCTCGGCGCTTGTGGATGAAGTGGCGGCGGCCGGGGAATTGAACGAAGACGTGACCGCCCGCGTTCTTTCCAAAGCCGAATCTCTTGCTAAGGCTGTCCGCCTCGCGCGTCGGGTTGCGGTCTGAAATTCATGGCTATGGCTGAACAGCGGAACGACAAACCGGGCCGTCCTGCGGGGCCACGCGAGCGCCGCGGCTGGCTCTCGCGGATCGCGCCCGGCGTCCGTGGCTTCACCAAGAAGGACACGCCCGAGAACCTCTGGGTCAAGTGCCCCGACACGGGCGAGATGCTCTACCGGCCCGACCTGGAGGCCGCCCTGTGGGTGACGCCGTCGGGCAACCACATGCGCATCGGCGCCAAGGCGCGCCTGGCGATCACCTTCGACGACGGCAAGTGCGAGCGCATCGCCACGCCCGTCGTCGTCGAGGACCCGCTCAACTTCCCGGATGACAAGCCCTATCCCCAGCGCCTGAAGGCCGCGCGCGAGGCCACCGGCGAGCGTGATTCCATGGCCGCGGGCTGTGGGACCATCCAGGGCCAGCCGGCGGTGGTGATCGTGCAGGACTTCGCCTTCATGGGCGGCAGCCTGGGCATGGCCGCGGGCGAAACCTTCGTGGCCGCCGCGCGGGAGGCCGTGAAGCGGCAGATCCCGCTGGTGGTGTTCACCGCCTCGGGCGGCGCCCGCATGCAGGAGGGCACCCTCAGCCTCATGCAGATGGCGCGCACCACCCTGGCCGTGAACGAGGTGAAGGCCGCGGGCCTGCCCTATGTGGTGGTGATGACCGATCCCACGACCGGCGGGGTGACGGCCTCCTACGCCATGCTGGGCGACGTCCAGCTGGCCGAGCCCAACGCCACCATCGGCTTCTCGGGCCGCCGCGTGATCGAGCAGACCATCCGCGAGACCCTGCCGGCGGCCTTCCAGCGCTCGGAGTTCCTGGTCGAGCACGGCATGGTCGACCAGGTCGTCCAGCGCAAGGATATCCCTTCGGTGCTGAGTTCGATCCTGAAGACCCTTATGATGGGGCGTGAGCGTCTTTCCCCAGCAGCCTGAGCCTTCGCGAAAGTCCCTCGCCCCCCGAGCGCAGCGAGAGAGGGGAGAGG
>NZ_WGNY01000052.1 GCF_016124325.1 Phenylobacterium sp. | reverse complement strand
GGACGTGGTCAAGGAGATGGAACGCCAGCTGTCGATCAACGAAGACGTGCTGCGCTACATGACCGTGCGCGTCGACGAGCTCGACCTCGAGCTGTCGCCGATCCTCGCCCGCCGCGATCGCGACCGCGAACGCCGCGACGATTCCCCGTCGTTCTAAGAAAGGGAGGCTCATCGCATGTCCGAAGAAACCTCCACGGCCCCGGCCGCCGGCGCGCCCGCTTCGAGCGCCCCGCGCCGTCCGTTCTTCCGCCGCCGCAAGGTGTGCCCGTTCTCCGGCGCCAACGCCCCGAAGATCGACTACAAGGACGTCAAGCTCCTGCAGCGCTACGTTTCCGAGCGCGGCAAGATCGTGCCGTCGCGCATCACCGCGGTCTCCGCCAAGAAGCAGCGTGAGCTGGCCCGGGCCATCAAGCGCGCCCGCTTCCTGGCGCTGCTCCCCTACGTCGTGAAGTAAGGGAGGCTCAGACCATGAAAGTCATTCTGCTCGAACGGCTGGAAGGCTGGGGCGGCCTCGGCGACGTCGTCACCGTCAAGGACGGCTTCGCCCGCAACTTCTTGCTCCCCCGCCAGAAGGCGCTCCGCGCCAACGCGGCCAACCTCAAGGTCTTCGAAGCCCAGCGCGCCGAGATCGAGGCCCGCAACGCCAAGGCCAAGGAAGCCGCCGGCAAGGCCGGTGAAAAGCTCGACGGCGCGTCCTACGTGATGATCCGTCAGGCCGGCGAAAGCGGCCAGCTCTACGGTTCGGTGACCGGCCGCGACGTGGCCGACGCCGTGAACGCCGAGGGCGGCAAGATCGAACGCGCCATGGTGGTGCTGGACAAGCCCATCAAGACGCTCGGCCTGCACGAGGTGAAGGTGCGCCTGCATTCGGAAGTGACGATCACCGTCACCCTGAACATCGCGCGCAGCCAGGACGAGGCCGACCGCCAGGCCCGTGGCGAAAACGTCATCAGCTCGCAGTTCGAGGAAGAGCGCGCGGCCGCCGACCAGGCCGCCGCCGATCTGCTCGAAGGCGGCGCCGGCCAGCAGGAATTCGCTGCCGCCGAGACCTGATCTGGCGTCATATCGACGATGTTAAAGCGGCGCGGGGCCCAGGCCTCGCGCCGTTTTCTCACAGTAGTGTTGCAGTTTTGTCATTTGCGTCAAAACCGTGACTCCCTAGCTTCCCCCCATTCAGCAATGGAGACCGGACTCATCCCGGCCGCTGGAGGGGAATTTTCATGATCAATCGCCATCTTCTGTTCGCTGCGGCTTCCGCGGCGAGCCTGCTCTCGACGGCAGCCTACGCCCAGGTCGATTCGGGCTCCGCGGTCGACGAGGTCGTCGTCACGGGCACACGCACCGAGGGCCGCACGCGCCTCCAGTCCATCGCCCCCGTCGACGTGATCAACCAGAACGCGCTGTCGCGGGTCGGCGTGACCGAGATCAACCAGGCCCTGTCGGTCGCCCTGCCCTCCTTCAACTTCCCGCGTCCGGGCCTCGCCGACGGCACCGACACCATCCGCCCGGCGACCCTGCGCGGCCTCTCGCCCGACCAGGCCCTGGTGCTGGTGAACTCCAAGCGCCGCCACGCCGCCTCCCTGGTGAACGTCAACGGCACGATCGGCCGCGGCGCGGCCGCCGTCGACCTCAACACCATTCCCTCCGCGATCGTGCAGTCGGTCGAGGTGCTGCGCGACGGCGCCTCGGCGCAGTACGGCTCCGACGCCATCGCCGGCGTGCTGAACCTGCGCCTGCGTGAAGCGAACCACGGCGGCAACCTCACCGCCACCTACGGCGCCCGCGTCACCACGGTGAAGACCGACGTCCAGGCGCCGCCCGCCGGCGCCGGCTGGACGGTCGCCGACAAGGCCAAGTACGACCGCACCGACGGCGAGACGGTCAACATCTCGGGCTGGACGGGCCTGCCGCTGGCCGACTCGGGCTTCCTCACCGTGGCCGGTGAATACCTCGACCAGAAGAAGACGATCCGCACCGCGCCCGACTGGCGTCAGAACTATCCGCTGGTCAACGGCGCCTTCGACCCGCGCGAGCTGACCTTCGACCGCTACGACGCCTGGTTCGGCGATCCCAAGATCAAGCAATGGACCCTGTTCGCCAACGCCGGCTACGACGTCAGCGACGACGTGCACCTCTACGGTTGGTCCAGCTACCAGCACCGCGACTCCACCTCCGCCGGCTTCTTCCGCCGCGCCCAGGACTCGCGGAACGTCATCGAGATCTATCCCGACGGCTTCCTGCCGCTCATCAACCCGGTCGTGAAGGACTTCTCCGTCGCCGGCGGCGCCAACTGGAAACTGGCCGGCTGGGACATGGACACCTCGCTGGTCTACGGGTCCAACAAGATGGACTTCACCATCCGCGACACGCTGAACCGGTCGATCGGCCCGGCCAGCAAGACCGTGTTCGACGCGGGCGGCTTCAAGTACGACCAGCTCGTCTTCAACACCTCGGCCGTACGCGAGTTCGACGTCGGCCTGGCTGCGCCCCTGAACGTGGCGACGGGCGTCGAGTGGCGCCGCGAAGGCTATTCCATCCGCGCCGGCGAGCCGGATTCGTATCGCAACGGCGGCGTGCTGCTGAACGGCCAGCCGACGGCTTCGGGCGCCCAGGTGTTCCCGGGCTTCCAGCCCAAGAACGAGGTCGACAAGCACCGCCATTCGATCGGCGTCTATCTGGACCTCGAGACCAACCTGACCGAGAAGCTGCTGGCTTCGGCGGCCGGGCGCTACGAGCACTACTCCGACTTCGGCGACACGGTCACCGGCAAGGCGGCCCTGCGCTACAACTTCACCGATGCGTTCGCGCTGCGGGCCTCGATCCAGAACGGGTTCCGGGCGCCGTCGCTGCAGCAGCAGTACTTCACCGCCACCTCGACCAACTTCATCAACGGGGTGCCGTTCGACATCACGACCTTCCCGGCGACCGATCCGGTGGCCGCGGCCCTGGGCGCCAAGCCGCTCGACGCCGAGAAGTCGGTCAACTACGCCGTCGGCGCGGTGATGCAGCTGGGCGAAGTGAACGTCACGATCGACGCCTACCGCATCGACGTGAACAACCGCATCGTGCTGTCTGAGAACCTGACCCAGACCAACGTCCGCGACTATCTCCAGTCCCAGGGCTTCATCGGCATCGGGGGCGGCCGCTTCTTCATCAACGGCGTCGACACCAAGACCGAAGGCGTCGACATCATCGCCAACTACAAGCTGGCCACCGACGAGATGGGGACGTTCGGCTTCACCCTGGCGGCCAACTTCAACAACACCAAGGTCCAGAAGGTGCCCCAGACGGCTCAGCTCGCAGCGTTGAATCCGGCGCCGGAACTGTTCGGCCGGGTCAACATCCTGACCTTCGAGGAGGGCACGCCCGACTCCAAGTTCACCGGCACGGTCGACTGGAACCGGGGGCCGTTCGGCGTCACGTTCCGCACCACTCGCTATGGCAAGGTGCTGAGCCCGGGCACCACGGCCGCCACCGACCTCGAGCTCAAGGCCAAGTACGTGGTCGATCTGGAAGGCCGCTGGGACGTCAACGAGCGCGTGCGTGTTTCGGTGGGCGCCGACAACCTGTTCGACCAGTACCCGACCAGGACGCCGGCCTCGCTCAACAGCACGTCGAACACGCCGTTCTCGAACTACTCGCCGTTCGGCCGTTCGGGCCGCTACGTCTACGGACGGGTCGCCCTGAACTGGTAGTCCGGCCGTCACCGGAGGCTGCGGCGGAATCGAAGGCCGATCCCGCCGCGGCCTCAAGGTCCAGCTTTGTCCACAGTCGCAAATTGTGTGTGGAAAGTCGGTCGTGAGGCGGCTCGTCACGGTCCCCGTGACGAGCCCCTTCATATATCCGTAACGAATGGCTCTCGTTCCGGCGCTCGACCTTCGCCCCGTCTCCAACGATATCGCGATCCCGCACGTCCCGGCCAATGTCGAGGCCGAGCAGGCGCTGCTGGGCGCCCTGCTCTACGACAACGCCGCGTTCGAGCGGCTGGGCGACAACCTGCAGCCACGCCACTTCTTCGAGCCGTTCCACCAGCGGCTCTTCGAAGCCATCGAAACCCACATCCGAAAAGGGCAGCTCGCCGAGCCGATCCTGCTGGCCCAGCAGTTCGCCAGCGACCCGGCGTTCAATGAGCTGGGCGGCGTCCGCTATCTGGCCGACCTGGTCGACCGCGCCCCGCCCGCCGCCAACGCGCCCGACTACGCCCGCGCGGTCTACGACCTGGCGCTGCGCCGCGACCTGATCCGCATCGGCGGCGAGATCACCACGACGGCCCAGCAGGGCGACGCCGAGCTCGACGCCCGCGACCAGATCGAGGCGGCCGAACAACAGCTCTACCAGCTCGCCGAGACCGGCAGCGTCTCACAGGGCTTCGTCGCCTTCGCCGACGCCCTGCAGGGCGCGGTCGCCATGGCGGCCGAGGCCCACGGCCGCGACGGCGGTCTGGCCGGCCTCTCCACCGGCCTCCTCGACCTAGATCAGAAGATCGGCGGCCTGCACCCGTCCGACCTCGTGATCCTGGCGGCCCGGCCGTCGATGGGAAAGACCTCGCTCGCCTGCAACATCGCCTTCGACGTGGCGCGGCACTACGCGTGGGAGCCCCAGCCTGACGGCTCCAAGAAGACGGTGGCCGGCGGCGTGGTGGCCTTCTTCTCGCTCGAAATGTCCTCCGAACAGCTCGCCATGCGCCTCCTCGCCGAGGTTTCCGGGGTTTCGGGCGACCGGCTGCGCAAGGGCGAAATCGATGCGATGGAGTTCGGCCGGGTCCGCGACGCCGCCATCGAGATCCAGGAAGCTCCGCTCTACATCGACGCCACGGGCGGCATCACGCTCGCCAAGCTCACGGCCCGCGCGCGGCGCCTGAAGCGAATGGTCGGGCTGGACCTGATCGTCGTCGACTATCTGCAGCTCATCACCACCGGGGCCGGCGGCCCCGACAACCGCGTGCAGGAGATCTCGATGATCACCCAGGGCCTGAAGGCCCTGGCCAAGGAACTGAAAGTGCCGGTGCTGGCGCTGTCGCAGCTGAGCCGCCAGGTCGAGAACCGCGAGGACAAGAAGCCCCAGCTGTCCGACCTGCGCGAATCCGGCTCGATCGAACAGGATGCCGACATGGTGATGTTCGTCTACCGCGAGAGCTACTACCTGAGCCGCCTGGAGCCCCAGGAGAATACGCCGGAGCACTTCGAGTGGCAGGAGAAGCTGGACCGCGTGAAGGGCCTCGCCGAGATCATCATCGGCAAGCAGCGCCATGGTCCCATCGGCACCGTGAAGCTCTCGTTCAACGAGGACCTGACCAAGTTCGGCAATCTGGCGCGTGACAGCGGCCGCTACGATCCTCACTAGACATCGGATGACCTCACCCGACCGCGCGCGCCTGACGATCGATCTGGACGCGCTGGCCCACAACCGCGACGTCATCGCCGCCGAAGCGTCGGGCGCCGAGGTGGCCGGGGTGATCAAGGCCGACGGCTATGGCCTGGGCGCCGGGCCGATCGCGCGACGCCTGCACGCCGAGGGAACCCGCAGCTTCTTCGTGGCTCGCACCTCGGAGGCGGAAGCGCTCCGGGCCGAACTCGGCGGACGCGAAGCCACGATCTACGTGCTGGACGGCCTCCTGGCGGGGGCGAGCGACCGCCTCGCGGCCGCGGGGGCGACACCTGTCCTCTCCACCCTGCCCCAGGTCTCCGCCGCCCAGGCGCGGGCGGCCGCCCACGGGCCCTACCCCGTAGCGCTGCAGGTCGACACCGGCATGAACCGCCAGGGCCTGACGCTGGAGGAGGCGCGCGCCGTCGCAGCGGCGCCGGGCGGCCTGCGCGGGCTGGACGTGCGCCTGCTGGTTAGCCACCTCGGCTCGGCGACCGATCCGGCGGAAACACGCAACCCCGAGCAGTTGGCCCGCTTCCGCGAGGCTCGCGCCCTGTTTCCGGACAGCCGCGCCAGCCTCGCCGCCTCCGCCGGCGCGTTCCTGGGTCCCGACTACCGCCACGATATGGTGCGCGCCGGCGTCAGCCTGTTCGGGGGTGGGCCGGAGGAACGGCCCGATCCGCGCCTGCGGGCCGTGGCGACGCTCACGGCGCCGGTCGTCGACGTCCGCAACCTTCGTCCTGGCGACCGGGTCGGCTATGGCGCGCATTTCACCGCCGCCCGGCCCATGCGCGTGGCCGTCCTCGCCGCCGGCTACGCCGATGGGGTCATCCGCGCGGCGATGGGCAAGGGCTTCGCCTGGGCCGCCGGGGCGCGCCGCCCGATCCTGGCGATCAACATGGATTTGGCCGTCATCGACCTCGGCGACGCGCCGCTCACGATCGGCGACCATGTGGAACTGCTCGGTCCGAACGCCCACATCGACGAGCTCGCCGCGGCGGCCGGCACGGTGGCCCACGAGGTGCTGGTGCGCCTCAGCCGCCGCGCCGAGCGGATCTACATCGGCGCCTAGCCCGCCTTCGCGAGAGCCTCCAGGCGCGGCAGGCCGACGGCGCCGACCGCCGCCTTCAGCTCGTCGATGCTCACGCCGTCGCCGGTGGCCTCGATCATGAACCGGTCGCCCACCAGCACCTTGTATTCGCCGTGGCGGCTGTCGCGGTCGTAGCTCTCCTCGGTGAACCGGCCGTCCACCTTGCCCACCTTTTCGTAGCCGCTGGCGGTCTCCTTGGACGATTTCACGTCGAAGGCGCTGGCCATGCCGGCGAAGGCGCCCGCGGCGCCCAGGTCGGTCACTTCCAACCGCATGTGCGCATCGCCGCGCTCGTAACGCGCCTTGACGCCCGAGCCCTGGATGCCGCCGACGCCGCCGGTCGAGGCTTCGACCTCGGTCCGCGAATAGCCGGCGATGCTGGCCGGCAGATAGCCCTTCAGCACGTCGGGGTCGGTGGGCTGGACGCCCTCGCCGCTCTGGATCTGCTTCGAGGCGGCCTCCATCCTTTTGGACGCCTCCTCCAGCTTCCCGAGATCGATCGAACCCTGGCCGGGGATGTTCACCTTGCCGGTCACATGGCCCGGCGCCGACATCCCCATCCGCGAGCCGCCCAGCATGCCCATGGTGGCCACGCCGCCGGCGACGGCGCCGATCACGATGCTGAGGACGATGGCCACCACAAGCACCACCACGAAGTACGGCAGCGCCTTGTCCTGCGGCGTCTTCATCAGCTTGGGCAGCCCCAGGTAGAGCAGGTAGAGGCTGTAGAGCCCGCCCAGCAAGGCGATGATCGCCAGCATCGGGATCAGACCGAAGATCCCGGCCACCCAGGACGCGGTCGGCGCATAGGCCGCGACCTTCATCGCCTGGGTCCGATCCTTCGTCCCGCCGAAGTTGGGGGCCAGCGCCTCGATGATCAGCGCCATCACGAAGACCATCGCCAGGCCCAGGCCGAAGCTCACGATCGCCTGGGCGACCGCCGCCACGGGGTTCGGGCGATAGCTGAAGCCGAAGGCCCCGATCCCGAACACCAACGAGCCGATCAGGGAGCAAACCGGCGGAATCGCCGCCAGCGGGATCACGTAGCGCGTATAGAGTCCGCTCGTCGTCGCCGGTTCGGTGTCGATCACGTCCCAGGTGGCGGACGGCTGCATGAGGATCGCCTTGACGCGCGCGATCAATCCCGCGCCGGCGGATCCCGGTTCAACGATGCTCATCTTGGTCTCCAGCCCTCATTCGACCAACGTTCCCCTTAGACTGACCCTAGACCAAGCGTCGGCGACGGCAAGCCGGCCAGACCCGCCGGGCGGTTGTCGGCTAGACTCCGTCACACCCGAATCAGGAGGATCCATGGCCCGCGACGGCGCCGTCTACGCCTGCCAGTCCTGCGGAGCCGTGCAGTCCCGCTGGGCAGGGCAATGCCCGGCCTGCGGCGCCTGGAACACCCTCGTTGAGGAGCTGACCAGCCGCCCGCCCGGCGCGCTCAAGCCCACAAAGCCCGCGCGCGGGCGCCATCTCGCGTTCGAGGGCCTGGACGAGGCGACGCCTGCGCCAAGGCGTATCGCGACCGGTGTCGAAGAATGGGACCGCGTCTGCGGCGGCGGCGTCGTGCCGGGCTCGGCGATCCTGGTGGGCGGCGATCCGGGCGTCGGCAAGTCGACCCTGCTGCTCCAGGTGGCGGCCAGCGCCGCCCGGCGCGGCGCGGCCTGCGCGTACATCTCGGGCGAGGAAGCCGTGGAGCAGGTCCGCGCCCGCGCCCAGCGCATGGGCCTCGCCGACGCGTCGGTGAAGCTGGCGGCCGAAACCGCGCTTCGGGCCATCGTCGACGGCCTGAAGGCCGAGCCCTTCGACCTGGTGGTGGTGGATTCCATCCAGACGCTCTGGAGCGACGCCCACGAAGCGGGGCCGGGCTCGGTCACCCAGGTGCGCGCGGCGGCCGGCGAACTGGTCCGGCTCGCCAAGAAGCGCGGCGTGGCCGTGATCCTCGTGGGCCACGTCACCAAGGAAGGCGCCATCGCCGGCCCGCGCGTGGTCGAGCACATGGTCGACGCCGTCTTCGCCTTCGAGGGCGAGCGCGGCTATCCCTTCCGCATTCTGCGCGGCGCCAAGAACCGCTTCGGCGCCACCGACGAGATCGGCGTGTTCGAGATGGGCGACGCGGGACTGGCCGAGGTGAAGAACCCGTCGGCCCTGTTCCTCAACACGGCCGGCGAGCGAGCCGCCGGCGCGGCGGTGTTCGCGGGCATCGAGGGCTCCCGGCCGGTGCTGGTGGAAATCCAGGCGCTGGTCGCGCCGTCGGCCTACGGCACGCCCCGGCGCGCGGTCGTGGGCTGGGACTCCGGCCGCCTGGCGATGATCCTGGCCGTACTCGAAGCCCGGTGTGGTCTCTCCTTCGGCGACCGCGACGTCTATCTGAACGTCGCCGGAGGGCTGCGAATTTCCGAGCCCGCCGCCGACCTCGCGGCCGCGGCCGCCCTCGCCTCCTCGGCCTTCGACCAGGCCCTGCCGCAGGATTGCGTGGTGTTCGGCGAGATCAGCCTGTCGGGCGAAGTGCGGCCGGTAAGCCGGATGGATTCCCGCCTGAAGGAAGCCGCCAAGCTGGGGTTCCGTCGCGCCCTCGGGCCGGCCGACGCGGAGCGTACGGACCAGATCGCCTTCACCGGCGCCAGCCGCCTCGCCGACGCCGTCCGGCGCATCCACGACGCCGACTGGGACGGCGCGCCATGACCCAGTTCGACCTGATCGTCCTGGTCCTCCTGCTCGTCTCCGCCGCGGTCGGCTTCTCGCGCGGCGCGGTGCGCGAGATCGCCGCGCTCCTCGCCCTGGTGGTCGCCGCCGCTGTGGCCGTCCTGGGCCTGCCGACCTTCGGGCCCATGTTCCGCGGCGTCGTTCATCCCGCGTGGCTGGGAACGATCGCGGCGCTCGTCGTCGTTTTCGTCGCGGCGTTCGTGGCCCTGCGGCTGATCGGCGCAGCAGTGGCGCGGATGGTGCAGAGCACCCAGGTGCTGGGCTTCCTCGACCGCTCGCTCGGCCTCCTGATCGGCCTGGGACGCGGCCTGATCGTTCTGGGCGCGCTCTTCCTCATGTTCAACGCCGCCACGCCCGAAGATTTGCGCCCCGGATGGATCACCGGCGCGCAAACCTGGCCCCTGGCCGGCAACATGGGCCGCCTGCTGGAGAAGCTGGCGCCCCAGGGCCTGGATGTCGCCGGCCGCCTCAGACCCGCTTTCGATCGCGCTGTTCGCGACGGGTCAGGTGACAGATCGGCGACAGAGGCGTACGAGGCCCTCAAATCCGCTGACACCGACCGTCCGGAGCGATCCAGATGAGCCAGACGCCAGCCCGCGCCGACGACGATTCGCGCCGGGCCCCTCTGCCGCGCGACCCCGAGGACGACACGCCTCGGCTCGAATGCGGCGTGTTCGGCGTCTACGACGTCGCCGAGGCTTCGGGCGTCACCGCGCTCGGCCTGCACGCCCTGCAGCATCGCGGCCAGGAAGCCTGCGGCATGGCCTCGTTCGACGGCCACCGCTTCCACACCGAGCGGCACATGGGCCACGTGGGCGACGCGTTCGGAGGCGGCGACCTCAACGCGCGCCTGCCGGGCATGTCGGCCATCGGCCACACCCGCTACTCCACCGCCGGCGGCAGCTTCATCCGCAACGTTCAGCCGATGTTCGCCGACCTCGAAGCCGGCGGCATCGCACTGGCCCACAACGGCAACCTCACCAACTTCCTGGCGCTGCGCGACCGGCTCGTCTCCGAAGGCGCCATCTTCCAGTCTACGTCGGATTCCGAGGCCATCCTGCATCTGATCGCGCGTTCGCGGCGGCCCAAGTTCCTCGAGCGGTTCACCGAGGCGCTCCAGCAGATCGAAGGCGGCTACGCCCTCGTCGCCTTGACCAACAAGAAGCTGGTGGGCGTGCGCGATCCGCTGGGGATCCGCCCCCTGGTGCTGGGCGACCTCAACGGCAAGGCGGTCTTCGCCTCCGAGACCTGCGCGCTGGACATGATCGGCGCCCGCTTCGTGCGCGACGTGGAGCATGGCGAGATGGTCGTGGTCGACGACAAGGGCATCCGCAGCTTCCGCCCCTTCCCGGCGCAGCAGGCGCGGCCGTGCATCTTCGAATACGTCTATTTCGCCCGGCCGGACTCCGTCGTGAACGGCCGCTCGGTCTATGACGTGCGCAAGCGCATGGGGCGGCGCCTGGCCCAGGAGACCCCCGCCGACGTCGACGTTGTCGTGCCGGTGCCGGACAGCGGCGTGCCGGCCGCCCTCGGCTTCGCCCAGGAAGCCGACCTGCCCTTCGAGATGGGCATCATCCGCAACCACTATGTGGGCCGCACCTTCATCCAGCCCACGCAGGGCCAGCGCGAGCTGGGCGTGCGCATGAAACTGTCGCCGAACCGCGCTGTGCTGGCCGGCAAGCGGGTGCTGCTGGTGGACGATTCGATCGTGCGCGGGACCAACTCGGTGCGGGTCGTGCGCATGGTGCGCGAGGCCGGCGCGACCGAGGTGCACCTGCGGTCGGCCTCGCCGCCGATCAAGTGGCCGGACTACTACGGAATCGACATGCCCGACCGCGAGAAGCTCCTGGCCGCCAACCATTCCGTCGAGGAGATCGCCAGGATCCTGAACGTCGACTCCATGGGCTATCTTTCGGTCGACGGCCTCTACTGGGCGATGGACGCCGTGCGCGATCCCGTGCTGCCCCAGTTCACCGACCACTACTTCACGGGCGACTATCCCACCCGCCTTCTCGATCGCGAGATCGCCGAGGGGCGCAACGAACTGGTCGAGCGTCAGCTTTCGTTCCTGGTGGACGCGTGAGCGGCGCGCGCGGCGGGATCCTCAGCCGTCTTAGGCCCGACTGGTACCTCGTCCTGATCATCACCATGGCCGTGGCGGCCTCGGTCGTCCCGGCGCGCGGCGAGGTCGCCTCGGCGCTCGGCTGGGTGTCTAAGTTCGCCATTGGCATGGTCTTCTTCCTGCACGGGGCGCGGCTCTCGCGGGAGGCCGTTTTCCGCGGCCTCGTGCACTGGCGGCTTCACCTCCTGATCCTGGCGACGACGTTCGGGCTGTTTCCGGCGCTCTGCGTCGGGATCGCGCGCCTGCCCGCCTGGATCACCCCGCCCGAGTTGGCGTCCGGCATCATCCTCCTGGGCTGCCTGCCCTCGACGATCCAGAGTTCGGTGGCTTTCGTCGGCGTGGCGCGCGGCAACGTGCCGGCCGCCGTGGCGTCGGCCTCGGCCTCCAACATGCTGGGCGTGTTCCTGACGCCCCTGCTGGCGAGCGTCCTGATGCACGCCAAGGGCGCGGTCAGCGGCGGCGCCTTCTGGTCGATCCTGCTGCAGCTGCTGGTCCCGTTCGTGGCCGGCCAGCTCGTGCGGCCGTGGATCGGCGACTTCGTCGCCCGCCACAACAAGACGCTCTCGAAGCTGGACCGCGGGACCATCCTGCTGATCGTCTACGTGGCCTTCTCCGGCGCCGTGACGGCCGGCGTCTGGGAGCGGATGGGCGCGTACGACCTCCTGCGTCTGCTGGTCATTTGCCTCGTGCTGCTGGCCGCCGTGCTCCTGGCCACGACCGTCGCTGCGCGGGTCCTGGGCTTCGACAAGGCCGACGAGATCGCCATCGTCTTCTGCGGCTCGAAGAAGTCGCTCGCCAGCGGGGCTCCGATCGCCGCGGCCCTGCTCTCGCCCGCCGTCGCCGGCGTGGCGATGATCCCGCTGATGATCTTCCACCAGGTCCAGCTCATGGCCTGCGCCGCCATAGCCCAGCGCTACGCGCAGCGGGCCGAGACCCAGCCTGACATGGAGCCCGTGACAGGCTAGAGCCTCGCCTCATGTCGAACGCGCCTCTCTCCGACCGCATCGCCCTCGTCACCGGCGCCAGCCGCGGGATCGGCCACGCCGCCGCCCTGGCTCTGGCGCGCGCCGGCGCCCACGTCATCGCCGTCGCCCGCACCCAGGGCGCGCTGGAGGCCCTGGACGACGAGATCCGCGCCGCCACCGGCCAGTCGGCCACGCTGGTTCCGATGGATATCGCCGAGCCGGACGGCCTCGACCAGTTGGGCCTGGCGATCCACCAGCGCTTCGGCCGGCTGGACATCCTGGTCCACGCCGCCGCCATCCTGGGGCCGCTCACCCCCGTCGCCCACATCGAACCCAAGCACTGGGACCGCGTGCTCGCGGTGAACCTGACCGCGTCCTACCGGCTGATCCGCAGCGTAGAGCCGCTGCTCCGCGCCGCCGAGCGGCCGCGGGCGATCTTCCTGACCAGCGGCCGCGCGATCCGCCCGAAGGCCTTCTGGGGGCTCTACGGCGTCACCAAGGCCGGCCTGGAGCACATGGTCCGCACCTGGGCCGACGAACTGGAGACCACCAACGTCCGCGCGGTGCTGCTCGACCCCAGCGTGATGCGCACGCGGATGCGGGCCGAAGCCATGCCCGGGGAAGATCCGAACACCCTGCCCGAGCCGGCGGAGATCGGTCCGCTGGTGGTCGAGCTCGCCCAGGCAGACCTGGGCCTGCCGACCTCTACCGTGGTCTTTTCGGACTGGAAGACGGCCGGGACGCTCGCTTCGGCTTGACGCCCGGACGCGCCATCTTCGCGGCCCGGCCGCGGGGATTGCCGGCCTTGGCCTTCGGCGCCGGCTTGGCGCGGCTTCGAGGCTTGGGCTTGGCGGCGGCGCCCTCCTCGGCCTTCGCGGCGGCCTCTCGGCGGATCTTGGCGGCCAAGCCGGTCTTGGTCGACGCCGGGCCAGCCCGGCGTGGCGCCGAACCGCTCTTCTCCTCGCCCTCGGCGAAGGGGTTCTTGTTCGACTTCACCGTCAGGCGCACCGGCACGCCGGGAAGATCGAAGCTCTCGCGCAGCGAGTTGATCAGATAGCGCCGATAGTGATCGGGAAGCTGGTCGGCGCGGCTCGCAAACAGCACGAACGTCGGCGGCCGCGCCTTGGTCTGGGCCATGTACTTGGGCTTCACGCGGCGGCCGTTCACGGCCGGCGGCGGGTGGCGCGACACCGCCATCTGCAGCCAGTCGTTCAGGTCGCGCGTCTTGACCTTGGTCGACCAGTCGCCATGCGCCTTCAAGACGGCCGGCATCAGCCGGTCCAGGCCGCGTCCGGTCTCGGCCGACAGCGCCACGACGGGCGAGCCCTTCACTTGCGGAAGCAGCCGGTTCGCCTGCTCGATCAGCTCGCCGAGCTTCGTCTGCGGGTCCTCGATCAGGTCCCACTTGGCCAGCACGAACACCAGCGCGCGTCCCTCGCGCTCGACGAGATCGGCGATCTGCAGGTCCTGGATCTCGAAGGGATGGGTCGCGTCCATCACCAGGATCACCACCTCGGCGAAGGTGATCGCGCGGATCGAGTCGCCGGTCGACAGCTTCTCCAGCTTCTCATGGACCTTGGCCTTGCGCCTGAGGCCGGCCGTGTCGACCAACCGGATCCGACGGCCGTCCCATTCCCAGTCCACCGGAATGGCGTCGCGCGTGATCCCGGCCTCGGGGCCCGTCAGCAGGCGATCCTCGCCGATCAGGCGGTTCACCAGCGTCGACTTGCCGGCGTTGGGCCGCCCGACGATGGCGATGCTGATCGGCTTGCCCGCGTCGTCCGCCTCGTCCTCGGCGTCCTCGTCGGGCGCCAGGGCCGCCACGGCCGCGAAGAGGTCGGCCATGCCCTCGCCGTGCTCCGCCGAGATGGCGACCGGCTCGCCGAAGCCCAGGCCGAACGCCTCCAGCACGCCCGCTTCCGAGGCCTTGCTCTCCGACTTGTTGGCGGCCAGCACCACGGGCTTGCCCTTGCGACGCAGGACCTCGGCGAAGATTTGGTCGCCGGGCGTAACGCCCTCGCGCGCATCGATCACGAACAGCGCTAGGTCCGCCTCGTCGACCGCCCGCTCGGTCTGGGCGCGCATCCGCGCCTCGAGGCTCTCGTCGGTGACGTCCTCGAAGCCGGCCGTGTCGATCAGTTCGAGATCGATGTCGCCCAGGCGGCCGACGCCGAACCGCCGGTCGCGGGTGACGCCCGGACGGTCGTCGACGATGGCGAGCCTGCGGCCCGCCAGACGGTTGAACAGCGTCGACTTGCCGACATTCGGCCGCCCGACGATCGCTAGCTTGAGCGCCATGCGGCTAGTGTACCTGGGAGATCAGCGAATCGCGACGAGGTCCGCTTCGTCGGTGACGACGTAGACGGTGTCGCCCATGGCGATAGGCGCCATGGTCGCGGGTCCATTGAGATCGAGACGCTTCTCGACGTCGCCGGTATGCGCGTTGAGGACGACCAGCTCGCCGCCTTGGCCGGCGATCAGCAGGCGCTGCCCCGCCAGCAGCGGACCCGACCAGATCGGCCGCGCCTCGCGCTTCCCGAACAGGCCGAAGACACCGCCCTTCTTCTTGGCCTTGAAGCCCTCGTTGAGGTCCTTGATCCAGTAGATCTGCCCGCTCTCGCGCGAAGCGCAGATCACCTGCCCGGTCTTCGAGACCACATAGATCACGTCGCCCGCCGGCCACGGGGTGGAGATTCCCACCACGGGCAGGGTCCAGCGCACCTGACCGGTCCGCAGGTCGGTGGCGGCGAAGACGCCCGAGTGGCTGACCGCGAAGACGTCGCCCTGGTAGATCACCGGGCGGCCGGGGATGTCGCGGATCTCCGACAGCGCGCTGGTGCGGCTGGCGCGCGACAGCGCCTCGTTCCACAGGTCGTTGCCGTTGGCCGTCCGTAGCGCCACGAGCTCGCCCGAACCGAACGCGGCCACGACCGTGTCGCCCGAAACCGCCGGCGTCGACGCCTTGAGGATCCGCGCGGACTCCGCCAGCGCCTGATAGGTCCAGGACGGCGTTCCGTCCTTCGTGTCGAAGGTCAGGAGCGAGTTGTCGAGGGCGACCACGAACACCCGGCCGCCGGACACGGTCGGCGCGCCGTGGATCGGCTCGTCGGTGCGCGTCCGCCAGCCCACCGCCCCGGTGCGGGCGTCCATCTGCATGACTTCGCGGTAGCCGGACGAGACGTAGAGCTTGCCGTCGGCGTAGGCCATGCCGCCGCCGAACGCGAGCTTGTCGCGCTTGTTGTCGCCGGGGTTGGTGCCCGTGCGCCAGATCTCGGAACCCGTGCGGGCGTCCATCGCGGCCACGCGGCCGGCGGCGTCCATGACGAAGACCTTGCCGTCGGCGGCGACCGGCGGCGCGGTGACGTAGCGGCCCCGCTTGTCGCCCTGCCCGAAGGACTTGCGCCACGCCACGTTGAGATTGTCGCCCACGGCGACATTGCCCAGCGCCTGTTCCGGGTTGCCGCCCGGAAGCGGCCAGGCCGGCACCGGCTGGGGCGTCGAGACCGAGAAGGTCACGCCCTTCAGCGCCTCGGTGGGCTCCAGACGCTCGTCCTGCGGGACGATGGAGACCCGCTGACCCTGGCCGGCCAGCTCCTGCGGGCCCTTGTCCTTCTTGCCGAAGGGATTGAGCCGCCCGACCGTCGAACAGCTCGAAGCGCCGAGCGCCGCCACCAGCAGGACGGCGAGAACCGATTTACGGCGGATCATTGCGGCGCAGCCTCTTGCGGTTGCGGACCCACGATCTGGCCGGGCGTCACGGTCATGGGGGACGGCAACGCCTCGGCGGCCTTCACCACATCCGGCACCGCCTTGGCCGAACCCGAGTCGATCAGGCCGATCGCGGCCTGCGCGCGGGTCTGGACGCCCTGGGTGGCGTCGAGCGCCTGGGAAAGCAGTACGAAGTCGCCGCGCGCGCCCGCGATGTCGCCCGCCCGCAGCTTGGCGAAAGCCAGGGCTTCGCGCGCCTCGAGCCGATAGGGATGACCGTCTTCCATCAGCGGCTTCAAGCGCCCCTCCACGTCCTTGAGGGGAGCGGTGTCGAGGAGCGCCAAGGCGGATTTGAGGCGAGCAACGTCGCCAATCACCGGATCGGGCGCGGCCGCGGCGGCCTGGTCCAGGAGCTTGACCGCCTCGTCCGTCTTCTTGTCGCGCTGGGCGAACGCGGCCAGATGCATCAGCGCCAGCGACTTGTAGGCGGCGGCGTCCGACTGCGAGACCTGGGTGAAGAGCTGTCGCGCCTTGTCGGCGTCGCCGCTCGTGAAGGCGTCCATGGCGTCGGAGTACTGCTGCGACGCCTGGGCGGTCTTGTTGCCGCGCCAGGTGTCGTAACCCCAGTAGCCGAGGGTGGCCACCAGGGCGACGGCGGCGATCCCCAGGAGCCACGGCAGCGCCTTGCGGGCGAACTGCCGGTACCGGTCGGAGCGAAGCTGCTCTTCGACCTCTTCGAAGAATTCCGTCACGTCTGGGGAGCTCCGGGGCGCGTTGGTCGCATTAAAGAGGGGCGGAACCTATAGCGGCCCGGTTCGCGCCTCAAGCCTCAGACGCGGGATGGCGGACCGCGCCGCGCGGTGCGGCGCGGGGGCGGCTCAGATCTCCTCGATCATCCGCGAGACGACGAAGCCCAGGGTGATCACCGCGAGGCCAACCGCGAGCCAGAGGCCGTAGCCGCCCGACAACGCCGAGACCATGTCGGTGGCCGGCGTCACGCGCGACAGGCCCTGACCGAGCGCCCGCGCCGACTGCTCGGCCGTCTCCATGCGATGGAACAGGTTCGACATCAGGAGCTGGCTGGCGCCGATCACGCCCCCTGCCAGACCCGCCGCGCCGATCAGCCAGCGCCGGGCCGTCCAGCCACGGTTCAGTCGGCGTTCGACGCGCTCGGCGAAGGCCTGCGCGTCGGGCGCTTCGGGAGCTTCCCCGAAAAGGCGTTCGAGCCGCCGCTCGAAATCGATCTCAGCCATTGCCCCGCTTCCCTTCCAGAACGGCGTCGTCAGCCGGCGCCAGTCTCGCTCGGAGCTTCTCCAGACCACGTTTGACATGCGATTTGACCGTTCCAAGCGGCAGGTTTAAGGCATCCGCCGCCTCGCCGTGCGAAAGCCCCGCGCCGTAGCACATCGACACGCAGAGCCGTTCGCCGGGCGAGAGCGTCTTCAAGCCCTCATCGAGGTCGATGCGACCGTCCGCGTCCCCCGACGCGGCTGGAACCTCGTCCTCGCCTCCCTCGGCTGCAAAAGCGCTCAGGCGCTTCTGCCGTTGCAGGCGGCGCAGGTACTGCCTGGCCGCGATCCGCTTCACCCAGCCCGCGAAGGTCCCTTCCCCCCGGAACTCGGCGATGCGTTCGAACGCGGCGAGGAAGGCGTCCTGCGCCGTGTCGTCGGCTTCCGCCGGCTGTGCGCCCATGCGGCGCAGCAGGTGACGGACGGCCGACCCGTGCCGGCGCACCAGTTCCCCGAAGGCGCGCCGCTCGCCGGCCGCGGCGTAGGAGCAGAGCTCCACGTCGTGCAGGCTGGCGAAACTCGACTGTGGTGGGCCCTTCATGGGCGCATATCCCCCGCTGCGCGCCTCAGGACTTGGGCTTGTTCAGGAAGCTGAGGAGGATGAAGGCTAGGCCGATGAAGATCGGGAAGGCGGCGAAACCCAGCAGCGGATAGAGGGTGTCGGGCTCCTCGAAGCTCAGCGCGAAGCCGAGGGCCGCGATGCCCACGCCGACGCCCAGCCAGATGATGCCGGTGCGCAGATCGCGTTGCGGCGACGGCGCCATGCCCGGCGAGCGGACATTGCTCGACATGGCTTCGATGACTTCCGTCGGAAGGGGCTGGCCCTTCTCGATGGCCACGCGCAGCGTATCGGCCATTTTCTGGCGTTCCTGGCTCTTGAAGTAGCGCGGCGCGATGAAGATCGATGCGATCGATCCGAAGATGATCAGCAGGACCAAAACAGGTTCCATGATTGTTGTTCTCCTCTCCAGGTCGGCGGGCTGGGAGCCCCGCCTCTAGTGGTGAGAGACCTGGAGGGCGTCCCGCAGATGCATGACGGTCCATGAAATGTTGCTCATGATTCAAGGCCCAGGGCCTTAACGATCCGCCGGTCGAGCATGGCCAGGGCGGTCAGGGCCAGCATGAGGCAGCCGACCAGGGGCGTCACGCCCAGGGAAAGCTCGGCCAGCGTCGGCGCCAGGCTCGGCCCCACCGCCCACAGCACCGAGCCGCCCGCCAGGGTGAAGCTGGACAGCAGCGCCACCTCGCCCAGGAACCGGCGCCGGGCGATCCGTTCCATCACCGCCGTCGAAAAGGCGGGGTCGCGCGCCGGCGGCGCATCCTCGGCGAACAGGGCCCTCAGCCGGTCCTCAGCATCCGTCATCGGAACCTCCCAACGCTTGCAGGAGCCGCGCGCGGCCCCGGGTCACATGCGACTTCACCGTGCCCAGCGGCAGGCCCAGCGCCTCGGCGGCCTCCGCGTGGCTGAAGTCGGCCGCCAGACACAGCGCCACGCAGGCGCGCTGGTCGAGCGGAAGTTCGGACATGGCGGCTTCCAGCGTCAGCCGCTCGTCGCTCATGGCGCCGCTTGGTGGCGGTTTTTCGGCTTCCCAGGCCTGGGCCCGGGCCCGCTCGCGACCCGCCGAGCGGATGGCCGTCAGATGCTTGCGATAGCCGATGCCGCAGAGCCAGGCGCGGACGCTGTCGCCGGACTTCAAGGCGCCGATCCGCGACCAGGCCGCCAGGAACGTCTCCTGCGCGAGGTCGTCGGCCAGGGCCCAGTCCCCGCACGCGCGGCGGAGGAAAGCCCGGACCGGCTGCTGGTGACGCTCCACCAGTCGCGCGAACGCGCTGGTCGAACCCGCCTGGGCGGCCTCGACCAGCGCCGCGTCCAGGCCCTTGGGGCTCATCGGCGCGGGGGAAAGGTGGTCGTGAAGATAGCCGTCACCAGATTGCCGACGGCCACGAAGGACATGATGATCGCCACCAGCCGGAACGGCCAGTCGATGCCGGGGATGCCGGCGTACTCCGAGGCGAACCAGAAGCCCGCGGCCACCGCGCCGGTGACGATCGCGCCCCGCCAGGCCCAGTAGGGCCCATAGCGCCAGTAGCGGCGGTAGTAGCGACGCGGGTGACGTCCATAGCGATCGTAGGGCGCGTAGGCGTCGTCGTCGTCATCGTCGTCCTGCAGCGCCTTGATCAGCTCGGGCGGCGGATCCTTGCCCTGGGTCGTGTAGGTGCGCAGCAGCTCCAGCCGGTCCTTGCTGCGCTGATAGGCCAGCCAGCGGTCCCAGGCGCCGAAGATGAAGAACGCCAGCGGGAACAGCAGCCACCAGTAACTGAAGAAGAAGTCTTGCATCGCATGGGCTCCGAAACCCGGGGCGCGACGGCCATCCGCGGCGCCCTTCTCCACCTAGTCGCCGCGGACCGGGCGATCGGATGCAGCTTCAGCCCGCGATCTGAGCGTAGACCTCCGGCTTGAACCCCACCAGCAGGCGCCCGTCGATGGCCAGCACCGGCCGCTTGATCATCGACGGCTGCGCCAGCATCAGCGTTATGGCCTTCGCCGCGTCGATCCCCTGCTTGTCGGCGTCGGGCAGCTTCTTGAACGTCGTGCCGGCGCGGTTGAGCAGCACCTCCCAGCCGAGTTCCTTCACCCAGCCCCCCAGCGTCGCCCGATCGATCCCCTGCTTCTTGTAGTCGTGGAACTCATAGGCCACCCCGTGCTGGTCCAGCCACGTCCAGGCCTTCTTCATCGTGTCGCAGTTCTTGATGCCGTAGAGCGTGGCGGCCATCGTAGGCTCCATGTCGAAGATCGAACTGCCCAAGGAGGCGCGCGAGGCGTTGGCCCGGGCGCTGTCGAAGTACCTGAAGGACGAACTCGACGTCGAGGTCGAAGGCTTCGACGCGGTGTTCCTGCTGGACTTCCTGATCGAAACCCTGGGCCCCCACTTCTACAACCAGGGCCTGGCCGACGCCCACGCGGTGGTGGCCAAGAAGATCGAGGATCTCGGCGAAGCGATCTGGCAGCTCGAGAAGCCGGCCAAGCTCAGCCGCTGAGCGGCCAGGCGCCCAGGATGCGCCGCCGCCCCGAGCCGTGGAACGCATCGACCAACACGAAGTCGGCCACGCGCCACGAGATCGGCGCAACCATCGTCTCGGGAACCGGGGCCTGGTCCCAGAGCAAGGTCATGTGCGGCCAGAACTGCCGGAGGCGCCCCCGGACCATGCCGAACGCGGCGAGCCGCGCGTGGATCGCCGCGTGGAGCGCCTCGACCCCGATCACGCCCTCGTCGCCCGCCAGCACCACCGGCCGCGGGCCGGGACCCCGCCCCCATCCGGCCAGCCGGTTGAACGCCACGGTGAAGCGCCGCCCCCTCACCGCCTCGGCCGCCCGGCGCGCGCCGTCGACCACCTCTTCGGGGACCCGGTGGAAGACGCCGACGCAATTGAGCGAGACGTGCAGCCGGTCGGCCGGGGTCAGCGGCGCCTTGAGGCCTCGCGCGGCGCACAGGCGTCCGCCCAGCGCCAGCGCCGCCCGCGCCGCCTCGGGCGAGGGTCTGAGGGCGAAGTAGAGCACGTGTTCGCCAGGCGCCACATCCGGCCTCCGATCGCCATCCAATCGCAAGACCAGAACGTATAGCGAACGACTGGAGCTTGCACAGCCGGCCTTCGGGCCGCCTGCTCGCCGGTCAGCCTTGCTTGAGCGCGTTCCAGAGCGGTCCGAGCCAGGGCTCGTAGGCCCGCCAGGCATTGAGCGCGTCGCCGTTGATCGGCCGTCGGACCTGGTCGCCGCTGGGCGTGCGCACGGCCCGCGCCGTCTCGTGGAAACGCAGGCACGCCGGATCGAACGGCAGGCCGAGGTAGGCCAGCAAGCGCCGCACCTCGGCCTCCGGATCGGCGACCAGCGCCTCGTAAGCCAGGTGGTGGACATGGCCGGGCAGCACCGCGTCCCAGAGCTTCATCGTCGAGACATAGCCCCGGTAGTAGGCGCCGATGTCGGCCAGGTCGAAGGCGTAGCCGTAGCCGCCGGCGAAGTACTGTTTGAAGATCGACAGGCCGCAGGCCATCGGATCGCGCCGCACGTCGACGATCCTGGCGTTGGGCAGGATCAGGCGCAGCAGGCCCACGTGGCGGAAGTTGGCGGGCAGCTTGTCGATGAAGCGCGCTCGGCCGGCGCGGCGCAGGACCCGCGTGCGGTCCAGATAGGCGCGGCCGAAGGCGGCGCGTTCGGCGCCCGACAGGCTCGCGACGATGTCGGGATAGGCCGTCTGGCGCGCGCGGCCCAGGGCGGCGATGTCGCGCGCCACGCCGGGCAGCTCCTCCAGCTCCATGGTGCCTTCCACGTCGGGATGGCTCGCCAGGATCTGCTCGACCAGGGTCGAACCCGAACGCGGCAGGCCCACGATGAAGATCGGGTCTGGCGATGGGTCGCCGCCGTCCGCGCCCGCAAAGAGCGCCGGCGTGAACACCCGCGCGGCGGCGTCGCGTTCCTGGGCGAGCTGGTCGGCGTCGCGGGCGCCCGGCCGGCGGCGCAACCGGTTGCCCTCGGCATAGGCGGCGAACGAGGCCGCGCGATCGCCGTCGAGCTCCAGCGCCCGGCCAAGCGCGAAGGCCGCCAGCGCCCGGTCGTCGTCGGCCAGGTCGTCGCGCGCCAGCAGGGTCCGGAGCGCCGACACGTCCTCGGGCCCGAACCGGAAGCTCTTCATGTCGGCCAGGGCCCACCAGGGCGCCCCACTGCGCGGCCGCAAGGCCATCGCCCGCCGATAGGCGGCCACGGCCTCGTCGCTCCGTCCGAGCGTCTTGAGCAGGTGGCCGCAGACCATCCAGGCGTCGGCGAGATCGGGCCGTTCGGCCACCACCGCCTGGAAGACGGCGAGCGCGCCGGCGAAGTCGCCCGCCCGCTCCAGCATCGCGCCCTTCAGGTTGCGCCAGCCCAGGCTCGACGGCGCCGTCGCCAGGCCCTGTTCGGCCGCCGAGAGCGCCAGGGCCGGCGGCAGCAGGTGGAGCGCCGCGGCTAGGTCGGCCCACGCCGTCTCGTAGTCGGGCGCGAGGTTGACCGTCCGCATCAGCATGCCGACCGCCTCGCGCGCCCGGCCGGCGCGCAGGCCCAGGGCGGCCATCAGGCGCAGGGCGACGGGATTGTCGGGATCGGCCTTCAGCCGCGTGCTGAGGAGCGGATAGGCCTCCTGCGGCCGCCCGGAGGCCAGCGCCCGCGCCGCGGCCGCGAGCTGCGGATCCGCCGCCACGTCGAACCTGGAACCACCACCCGTCACGGGGCGACAACAGGCGCCCAACCTCCGCCTGTCAACCGGCAAGCGGCCCCCGCCTGCGGTTCCGCCGGCCCCGCCGTCGCAGCGGCAGGACACAAATTTGAACTTGTGGTACGTGACAGCCGTCTTCCACGACCCCTGCTCGAAAGGCTCGAACGACTCCCATGGACGGATCCCGCGCCGACACGGCCCCCACGTTCGACAAGGCCGCGCTGCTCGCCCGCTACCGCGAAGAGCGCGACAAGCGCCTGCGCCCCGACGGGAACGCCCAGTACCTGGAACTCAAGGGCAGCCACCTCGCGCACTATCTCGACGATCCCTACACGCCGATGGTCGAGCGGGCGCCCAAGACCGATCACGTCACCTTCGCCTTCGTCGGCGGCGGCTTCGCGGGCCTGGTCACCGGCGCGCGGCTGGTCGAAGCCGGGATCAAGGACGTCCGCATCGTGGAGAAGGGCGGCGACTTCGGCGGCGCCTGGTACTGGAACCGCTATCCGGGCGCCCAGTGCGACACCGCCTCGATGGTCTACATGCCGCTGCTGGAGGAGACCGGGCACCGGCCGACCGAGAAATACGCCCATGCGCCCGAGATCCTGGCCCAGTGCCAGCGGATCGGCCGCCAGTTCGGCCTGTACGACAACGCCCTCTTCCACACCGAGGTGACCGACCTCGCCTGGGACGACGCCGAGAAGCGCTGGGTCATCTCCACCAACCGCGGCGACCGCTTCACCGCCAGCTTCATCGGCCTGGGCACCGGCCCGCTCCACGTTCCCAAGCTGCCGGGCATCCCGGGCATCGAGGACTTCAAGGGCCACAGCTTCCACACCAGCCGCTGGGACTACGCCTACACCGGCGGCGATCCGCTGGGCGCGCCGATGGAGAAGCTGCGCGACAAGCGGGTGGCCATCATCGGCACCGGGGCGACCTCGGTGCAGGCCGTGCCCCACCTCGCCAAGACCGCCGGCCAGCTCTACGTCTTCCAGCGCACCCCCTCGTCAGTGGACGTGCGCGCCAATGCGCCGATCGACGAGGACTGGTTCGAGGGCATCGCCACGCCCGGCTGGCAGCAGCGCTGGCTGGAGAACTTCACGGCCAACCAGGCGATGGGCAACGCCACGGAAGACCTGGTGCAGGACGGCTGGACCGACCTGTCGCGCCGCATCCGCGCCAAGATCGCCGCCCTGCCGCGCGAGGGCCTGACCCCGCAGAAGATGATGGCCGCCTTCGAAGACTCCGACTTCGAGAAGATGGAGGAGATCCGCTCGCGCGTGGACGCCATCGTCCAGGACCACGAGACCGCCCAGAAGCTGAAGGCCTGGTACCGCCAGCTCTGCAAGCGTCCCTGCTTCCACGACGCCTATCTGCAGGCGTTCAACAACCCCAACGTCACGCTCGTCGACACCGAGGGCCAGGGCGTGGAGAGGATCACCGAGACCGGCGTCGTCGTGGGCGGCCGCGAATATCCGGTCGACTGCATCATCTACGCCTCGGGCTTCGAGGTCGGCACCGAGTACAAGCGGCGCGCCGGCTTCGAGGTGGCGGGCCGCGACGGCCTGAAGCTGTCGGAGGCCTGGGCCGAAGGCATGAAGACCAAGCACGGGACGCATGTGCGCGGCTTCCCCAACCTGTTCTTCGTTCAGCCGACCCAGGGCGCCAACCTGATCTCGAACGTGCCGCACAACCTCACCGAGTCCGGCCGGACCATCGCGCTTACCATCAAGCACGCCCTGGACGTGGGCGCGCGGGAGGTCGAGGTGACCCAGGAGGCCCAGGACGCCTGGGTGAGCCTGCTGCTCACCGGACCGGGCCGCATGATGATGGGCGCGTCCGATTGCACCCCCGGCTACTACAACAACGAGGGCCAGGACCCCGGCCCGGCCGCCAAGTTGAACGTCGGCTATCCCGCCGGCCCCAGCGCCTACTTCAGGTACCTGGAGGACTGGCGCAGCTCGGGGAAGTTCGAGGGTCTGGAGTTCCGCTAAGGGGCAAAGGGCGCGGCGGTCCGGCGCCGGCGCAGAGCCGCGCCGGTCAGGCCGAACCCCGCGATCGCAAGGATCCACGTCGACGGCTCCGGCACGCCGCCCACGTCGAACACCTGGCCCGCCTCGACGACGATGTTGTCGATCGCGACGTAGTCCGGGGTTCCCGAGAACTGGATGTGCAGGCCGTCGAGGCTGGAGACGCCCGGGCTGATCGTCGCGGGGTTCGCGCCCAGGCTCAGCACGTCCTGGAACAACAGCGCCGAGTAGTCGCCGTTGTAGACCCGGACCTCGCTGGTCTCCGAGGCGCCGAAGTAGGACCCCAGGTCGAAGCTGTAGAGGGAAACGCCTTCGCTCCAGCCAGCGTCGGGCCTCAGGAAGATGTCCGCCACGGCCTGGTCGGTGTAGGCCACGTGATACAGCGTGCCCCAGAGGGCCCAGACGTGCATCCGGCCGGTGGGCGTCGACGAGCCCAAGGCGTCCGTTCCGCCGTACAGCAGGTCCATGTTCGGCACCGTGCCGAAGTTGTCGTTCAGGATGGTGCCGTTGCCGCTGGATTGCCACGGGTCAACGAGGGTCGAGGCCGCCTGGACCGGCGCGCCGGCCGCGAAGAGCAGCAAGGCGGCCAGGGCGGCGCAGGAGGTCGATCGCTTCATCACGCCACTCGCATTTGGGCTCGCCCCGTTGGAGGCGGCCGGCGACCGTCGGAGGGCGCCTTCGGAACATGGCTACAGCGGCGGTCTCCGGGCCACAGCCCCCAAATAGGGGGGACCTCGATTCGAATTCAAAGCGTCCGCCCGCCGCCGCGCTCGCAGCGGTCCGCGCGATCCGGTACGACGGCCGGGACCAGGGAGAGACGATGACCAATCTCGCGGAACGCCGCCTGCAGGTCGTGCGCGATCACATGGCCCTCGAGGTCACCCATGATTGGGACGCCGTGATCGCCACCTTCGAGCACCCGCGCTACGAGCTCTACGGCTCGGGCGTGGTCTTCGACGGCGAGGAGGCCGTGCGGCGCTATTTCAAGGCGTCTCGCGTCCCCTTCCCCGACCAGGGCAACGAGATCATCGCCATCGCCCACGCCGACGACACCGTGCTGGTGGAATTCTGGCTGACGGGCACTCACCTCGGGCCGCTCAAGGTGGGCGACAAGGTGGTGGAACCCACCGGCAGGTCGTTCAAGGTGCGGATGGCCGCGAGCTTCGAGTTCGCGCCGGGCAGCGACAAGATCCTCTGCGAGCGCCCCTATTTCGACCAGGGCATGGTCGTCCGGGCGCTGGGTCTGGCGTGAACCAAGGGCGGTCGGGAGCCGTCGCCGGGCGCTAGCTCTCCGCCGGATCGGCGCCCAGGGCGAGGTTCGACAGCAAGGCCGCCACCTCCGCCTGGCGCGAGCAGCCCGTCTTGTCGAACACGCCGCGCAGCTGCTTTCGGACGGTCGATTTCGCCACCCCGCCCAGCTCGGCGATCTCCTCCAGCGTCTTGCCCTCCGCCAGGCCGCTGGCGATGCGCGCCTCGGCCGGCGTCAGGTCGAACAGCGAGTTCAGCAGGGTGATGGACGGCACCCGCTTCGAACCCACCGGGGTCAGCATCAGCAGGGCGTAGCTGCTGCCGAAGATGTCGTGCGCCGATCGCTTGATCGGGATGACGTGCGCCACCAGGCTCGGCGAGCCCTCCCCGTCACGCACGACAAACGAGTTCGCGGCGGGATCCGAACCCGCCTTGATCGCCTGGAGCGCCGCGGCGAGCATTCCGTTGGCGCTTGGATCGCTCAATCGGATCCTGTTGCTGACGCCCCAGCTCAGCAGGCTCTTCAGTTCCACGATCAGCTCATTGGCTTCCACCACGCCGCCGGCCTCGTTGAGCAGCAGGGCCGGCAATCGCAGGTCGGTCAGCGCCTCGGTGGCGCCGGTGGCGCGCTTCAGGCTCATCCGCGACGAGATCAGCGCGCTGCGCGCGAGATGGGGCCGCAGGCCGTTCAACTGCTCCACGTACCGCTTCTCGAAGGGGCCCCGCTCGAATTCGCGCTCGAGGGAGAAGACGATATTGTCCCCTGTCGGTATGATCAGGCCGGTGCCGGCCGACCAGCCGAGGCCGCGCGGGACGAAGAAGTCCCGATAGATCGGCTCGCGCTTCAACGCCTCGTCGTCCCAGAAATCGTGCTCGACGAAGAAGGCCGGCATCTTCTGCTGCATGAGGCACATGCGCCGGCTGCAGCGGCCGAACCAGCCGTCCTTCACATAGTCGTCGAACACGTCGCGGATGGTGTCCGAGGCCGTCCACGCCAACGACTTGTTGGCGGAGAACATCAGCCCGCCGCGCGCCTCGGAGATGTCCGCCAGGTCGTCGAGCAGCGTGGGCCAGAGCTCGGGCGCCACGGAGCACTCATAAATCCGATCGATCAGGTCCGACTGCATGATCCCGTCTCATACAACGCCGATCCCGGCTCAGGCCATCGGATCGGAGTCGGGCATAGAATCAGAGGCTTCCCGACAAATCGCAACTACTCCCACTCGATCGTCCCGGGAGGCTTGGACGTGACGTCGTAGACCACGCGGTTGACGCCCCGCACCTCGTTGATGATCCGCGTGGCGCAGCGGCCCAGGACGTCCCATGGAAATTCGAAGAAGTCGGCGGTCATGCCGTCGGTCGAGGTGACGGCGCGCAGGGCCAGGACGTGCTCGTAGGTGCGCGCGTCGCCCATCACGCCCACGGTCTTCACGGGCAGCAGCACGGCGAAGGCCTGCCAGATCGAGTCGTAGAGCCCGGCCTTGCGGATCTCGTCGAGATAGATGGCGTCGGCGTCCTGCAGCACCGCCACCTTCTCCGGCGTGATCTCGCCGGGGATGCGGATGGCCAGGCCCGGGCCCGGGAACGGGTGGCGGCCGACGAAAGCCGGCGGCAGGCCCAGTTCGACGCCCAGGGCGCGCACCTCGTCCTTGAACAGCTCGCGCAGCGGCTCGACCAGCTTCAGCTTCATGTAGTCGGGCAGACCGCCCACGTTGTGGTGGCTCTTGATCACCGCCGAGGGGCCGCCGCGGGCCGAGACGCTCTCGATCACGTCGGGATACAGCGTGCCCTGGGCCAGGAACGCCGCGCCCTCGATCTTGGCGCTCTCTCTGTCGAACACGTCGATGAAGAGGCGTCCGATGGTCTTGCGCTTGGTCTCCGGGTCGGTGACGCCGGCCAGCTCGCCCAGGAAAAGCTCAGACGCATCAACGTGAACGAGCGGGATATTGTAGTGATCCCGGAACATCGAGACCACCTCCTTGGCCTCGTCCTTCCGCATCAGGCCGGTATCGACGAACACGCAGGTGAGCTGGTCGCCGATGGCCTCGTGGATCAGCACCGCCGCCACCGAGCTGTCGACCCCGCCGGAGAGGCCGCAGATCACCTTGGCCTCGCCCACCTGCTCGCGGATCTTCGCCACCTGCTCCTGGCGATACGACGCCATGGTCCAGTCGCCCTTCAGCCCGGCGATGCGATGGGTGAAGTTGCGCAGGATCAGCGCGCCGCGCGGCGTGTGCGCCACCTCCGGGTGGAACTGGATGCCGTAGAAGCGGCGGCCCTCGTCGGCGATGACGGCGAACGGCGAGCCCTCGGAGGCGGCGATCACCTCGAAGCCCAGCGGAATGGCGGTCACCTTGTCGCCATGGCTCATCCACACCGTCTCGCGGTCGCCCACCTCGCCCAGGCCTTCCAGCAGGGCCGACGGCCGCTCGATCTGGATCTGGGCGCGGCCGAACTCGCGGCTGTGGCCGCTTTCCACCGCGCCGCCGAGCTGGGCGCACATGGTCATCTCGCCGTAGCAGATGCCCAGCACCGGCACGCCCAGCTCGAAGATCCGCTGAGGCGCCGACGGGCTCTCGGCCTCATGCGCGCTGGCGGGCCCGCCCGACAGGATCACCGCCTTGGGCGCGAAGGCGTCCAGCATGCCCTCGACCTTGTCGTAGGGGTGGATCTCGCAATAGACGCCGCTCTCGCGCAGCCGCCGCGCGATGAGCTGGGTCACCTGGCTGCCGAAGTCGACGATCAGGACGCGTTCGTGGTGGGCTTCGGTCATCGGTGGTTCCGGAAAGACGTTTCAAGCGCCCCTCTCCCCCGGGCGGAGCCCGAGAGGGAGAGG
>NZ_WGNY01000028.1 GCF_016124325.1 Phenylobacterium sp. | reverse complement strand
CGGCGGCCGCGGTTCGGACCTGTTCGTGTTCGGCCAGGACTTCGGCGACGACATCGTCATCGACTTCAAGCCCGGCGACGACGTGATCCGCTTCGACGGCGTCGGCTTCACCGACTTCGCCGACGTCATCGCCCATGCCGTGCAGGCCGGCTCCAACATCGTCATCACCGACGACGCCGGCGACACCCTCCAACTCAACAACCTCCAGCTCGCCAGCCTCCACAGCGGCGACTTCCTGTTCGCGTAAGGACGTTCACCCGCAGCGGAAATTTTTCGCCGAAGCGGTTTCCCCTTCGGCGAAATGCGCTCTAGCATTACGGATGGCTCGGCCGGTCATCGGACCGAAGCTTCGAATTCTTCCGATGCGCCGAGAGGGAGCCGCGGGGGGCGGGCTGCAAGGCCCGCCGGCATGCGGGCTGTGTGGGATTGGACGCCAAACTGGACGACGACGCCGTCACCGAGCCGGATGATCTGGCCGCGCGCGAAGCAGCCTATGAGAAGTTCATCTGGGACAACCTGAAGCGGAACTACCTCGGCAACTACCTGCACGGCATGCTGGGGATGACCGGCTTTCGGCTGGTGAACGCCCCGACCTTCCTCCCCGCCTACATCCACCAGATCTCTGGCTCGAACACGATCGTCGGCCTGGCGCTGGCGCTGCAGCAGCTGGGCGGGGTGATCTCGCCGATCTTCGCCG
Source organism: Phenylobacterium sp. (assembly GCF_016124325.1). Lineage (GTDB taxonomy): Bacteria > Pseudomonadota > Alphaproteobacteria > Caulobacterales > Caulobacteraceae > Phenylobacterium. Next base: position 186,224 of record NZ_WGNY01000028.1, on the reverse strand, counting down.
GCTCGCAGGTGGAGCACCGCACGAAGGTGATGCCCGCCGCCATGTGGATGGGCGGCCTGGGGCGCGTGGCGATCCTCTGCATGGCGCTGGCCGGCTGGTTCCTGAAGGGCCAGCCGCTGGTCTGGGCGATGCTGATCTTCATCACCATGTTCGGCATCTTCATGGGCGCCCAGCGGGTGGTGTTCAGCCTCCTGATGTCCAAGGTGATCCCGCTCAGCCGCCGGGGCCGTCTCCAGGCCTGGCGCAACGCCACCGGCGGGCTGATCGCGGCCATACTGGGCGGCCTGGCCGGCCGCTACCTGATCGGCCCCAACGTCTTCGGCAACGGCTATTCCACCACCTTCGTCTGCGCCTTCGTGCTGACCAGCCTGGGTCTGTCGGCGCTGCAGATCCTGCTGCGCGAGCCCGAGCCGCCCACCACCCGGCCGCAGGCCCGCTTCCGCGACCGCATCCGCGAGTTCCCCGCGCTGATCCGGCAGGACCGCAGCTACGCCCTCTTCCTCGTGGTCCAGATGCTGGCCACCTCGGCGCGGATCGCGACCCCGTTCTACATCCTCTACGTCGGGGCCAGCGTGCACATGACCCCGGCGCTGCTGGGCGTGCTGACGGCGGCGTTCCTGGGCGCCGACACCATCTCGAACCTCGTCTGGGGCTATCTCGGCGACAAGACGGGCTTCCGCCTCGTGCTGCTGATCTCGATCGTCGCCTGGATCGCGGCGACCGCGCTGCTGATGACCGTCCACACCACGCCAGCCATCTTCGCCTCGTTCTTCGGCCTGGGCGCGGCGCAGGCCGGCTACATGATGGCGGCCCAGACCATGATCCTGGAGTTCGGCAACCGCGACGACCTGCCGATGCGCATCGCCGTCTCGGCCACGGCCGAGAGCATCACCGCCACGCTGGGTCCGCTGATCGGCGGGCAGATGGCCGACCTCTTCGGCTACAATATCGTGTTCGGCGCCTCGCTGGGCTTCCTGGCCTCGGCCCTGCTGATCCTGGTGGTCGCCGTGCGCGAGCCGCGCCGCAATCTGGCGGTCTAGCCATCGCCTGTGCTATGGGCGCGGCCATGGTTCGCCAGGCCGCCAATCCGTCCGGTTGCAATGAAGCCGCTTTCGCGGGGCTTCGGGACGGTTCTGCGCGCGCCATCGCCGCCTGAGACCTTCCCGCTTCCAAGCCCCGCCGGACCGGCCGGGGCGGACGAACCAGGGAAGAAGGCGAGCCCCGGCCTTCGGCGAATACCGAAAGACCGGAGATGACATTCCAAGTCCCCTTACCCCCCACGCCCGTCCTCGAGACCGAGCGGCTGATCCTGCGCCCGCTCGAGGCGCGTGACGTTCCCGCCGTCCAGCGCATCTTCCCCCAGTGGGAGGTGGTGCGATGGCTGGGTCCGGCGATCCCCTGGCCCTACCCCGAAGACGGGGCGGCGACCAACATGGCCCAGTGCCTGGAGAAGCGCGCCAGAGGCGAGCAGTTCTATTGGGCGATCACGCTCAAGGACGGCGACGACGAGCTGCGCGGCCGCATCGACCTGTGGCCCCTCCCTCAGGACCGGCGCGACATGCGCGGCTTCTGGCTCGACCCGCTGCTGCATGGCCAGGGGCTGATGACCGAAGCCGCCGAGGCGGTGACGGCCTACGCCTTCGATGTGCTCGAATGGCCGTTCCTGTATCTGACCAATGCGGTGGAAAACCGCGCCTCGGCGCGGGTGAAGGAAAAGCAGGGCGCGGTCGAAGTGGGCCGCGAGCCGTTCAGCTATGTGGCCGGCCAGGGTGAGAAGCAGGTCTGGCTGCTGACGCGTGAGGCCTGGCTCGCGCGGCAAAAGCCCAATCTATAGGCGCCGGATGCATAGAAAATCGGCGAAGCGCTGGATTGCCTGACGGGCGATCCAGCGCCGTCCCCGATCCGGGTTGGAGACGCCGCCTGCCTACTGTTTATGCGAGCCTGCTTCGCGCATGGGCAGATCGGTGGAAAACCGCCGGCGGCGCGGGTCGAGGGGGTGGACAGATGTCTCGCGTCAGAAAGCTGGCCGGCGCCGGAGCGCTCATTTTCGCGGCAACCGCTGCGAGTGTCGCCCACGCCCAGACGCCATCGGCCGACCCCGCCCACACGGCTTGGATGCTGGCCGCCACCGCGCTGGTCCTGTTCATGACCCTGCCCGGTCTCGCACTCTTCTACGCAGGCCTCGTGCGGGCGAAGAACGCCCTGTCGGTGATGGCCCATTGCGTGGCCATCGCCTGCGTGGCCTCGGTGCTCTGGCTGGCGGGCGGCTACAGCCTGGCGTTCTCCGGCGACGGCGCGCTGATCGGCGACCTCGCCAAGTTCGCTCTTCCAGGCGGGCGCGGCGCGGTCGTGGGCGCCCTGCCGGAAAGCGTCTTCTTCGCCTTCCAGATGACCTTCGCGATCATCACGCCCGGCCTGATCGTCGGGGCCTACGTCGAGCGCATCCGCTTCGGCGCCGTGATCCTGTTCTCGGCCCTGTGGCTGCTGATCGTCTATGCGCCGGTCTGCCACTGGGTCTGGGGCGGCGGCTGGCTGGCCCAGCGGCACGTGATGGACTACGCCGGCGGCCTCGTCGTCCACGCTACCGCGGGGATTTCGTCGCTGGTGGCCGTGGCCATGCTCGGACCGCGCGACGGCTTCCCGAAGGACCTCCACCCGCCGCACAACCCGGGCATGACGATGATGGGCGCCGGCATGCTCTGGGTGGGCTGGTACGGCTTCAACGCAGGTAGCGCCCTGGCCGCCGACGCCTCGGCCGGCGCGGCTCTCGTGGCCACCCACATGTCGGCGGCGACCGCTGGCCTCGTCTGGGCGCTGATCGAGAAGCTGAAATTCGGCCGCTCCAGCATGGTGGGCCTGGTGACCGGCGTCGTGGCCGGCCTGGCCACGGTCACCCCCGCCTCCGGCTTCGTCAGCCCGCTGGGCGGCGTCGCCCTGGGCGCCGCGGCAAGCTTCGTCTGCTTCCACGCCGTCGACCTCGTGAAACACCGCCTCAAGCTGGACGACAGCCTCGACGTCTTCGCCGTCCACGGCGTGGGCGGCATCCTGGGGACCCTGCTGGTCGCCGGGCTGGCCTCGACCGCTCTCGGCGGGGCCGGCTATGCCGAAGGCATGGATGCGGTCCGTCAGTTCGGTGTCCAGGCCCTTGGCGTCGCCGCCGTCTGCGCCTGGTCGGCGATCGGCTCCGTGGCGATCCTGCTGGTCTGCCGTTTCACCGTCGGCCTGCGGGCCAACCCGGAGGCGATCGAGGACGGCCTCGACCTCTCCACCCACGGCGAGCGGGCCTACCAGGGCTGAGGCTTGAGGCGGGGTGATTCGACTGCCTTGATGGCGGCCGATGATCCACGTTCCCACCGCGACCTGGGCGCATACGCTGTTCGACCTCGCGGGCTGGGGGTCGGGCCTCGCGCTCAGCTTCGGGCTCTACCGATGGCGGCTCAGGGGCCTGACCGAGCAGGTCGCCGGCAAGGTGGGCGGCGGCTATTTCGCGGCCCTGGCGGCGGGCGCGATCCCCGGCGCCTGGCTGGCCGGCTCGCTCAACACCCTGCGCGACGCCCACCCGGCGCTGTCGCACAGCGTGGTCGGCGCGCTGGTGGGCGCGATCGTGGCGGTCGAAATCTACAAGGCGATCCGCGGGATCGAAGGCTCCACGGGCGGCGTGTTCGTGGGGCCCTTCGCCCTGGGCGTGGTGGTGGGCCGCTGGGGCTGCCTGTTCGCCGGCCTGCCGGACGGCACCTATGGGAACCCCACCTCCTTGCCCTGGGCCGTCAACCTCGGCGATGGCGTGGGCCGCCATCCGGTGGAAATCTACGAGAGCCTGGCCATGGCGCTGTTCCTGGCGCTCTACCTCGAAGGCCTGGCGCGCCGGCGAGCCTGGGCCCTGCGCCGCGGCTTCTACGCGCTGTGTATCTGGTACGGCGCGACACGTTTCGGCTGGGAGTTCCTGAAGCCCTATCCGCCGTTGATCGGGCCGTTTAACGTCTTCCATATCCTGTGCGGGGGGCTGGTCGCCTATGGATGGGTCTACTACCGGCGCGACCTCCGTCGCGCCGACGCGCAAGGCGGCGCCCTACCTGTTCCTCGGCCAGACCACGAGCCTGTGTGAGACCTGCCTGGCGCTGGTCCCGGCCAAGGTGATCGCCGAGGACGACAGCGTCTTCTACCTCAAGCGCTGCCGCGAGCACGGCGTCCAGAAGACCCTGATTGCCGACGATCTCGCCTATTGGAAGTCCCAGCGGGAATGGCTGAAGCCGGGCGACCGGCCGCTGTCGGTCGCCACCCGCACCGAGCACGGCTGCCCCTACGACTGCGGCCTCTGCCCCGACCACGAGCAGCACTCGTGCCTGGCGATCGTCGAGGTGAACGAGGCCTGCAACCTCTCCTGCCCCGTCTGCTTCGCCGACAGCTCGGTGAAGCGCACCGGCCACCGGCCGCTGGCCGAGATCGAAGCCATGCTGGACGTGATCGTGGCGGCCGAGGGCGAGCCCGACCTCGTCCAGCTCTCGGGCGGCGAGCCCACGATCCATCCCGACTTCTGGGCGATCCTGGACGCGGCCAAGGCCCGGCCCATCCGCCACCTGATGATCAACACCAACGGCCTCAGGATCGCCCGCGAGCCGGGCTTCGCCGAGCGGCTGGCGGGCTACATGCCGGGCTTCGAGGTCTATCTGCAGTTCGACAGCCTGCAGCGCGACGCCCTGATGGAGCTGCGCGGCGCCGACCTGACCAAGGTGCGCGTCGAGGCCCTGGAGGCGCTGGAGCGGGCGGGCGTCTCGACCACCCTGGTCGTCACCCTGAAGAAGGGCGTCAACGACGGCGAGATCGCCGACATCGTCCGTTTCGCCCTCGACTGGCGCTGCGTGCGCGGCGTGACGTTCCAGCCGATCCAGGACGCCGGCCGCAACGACGGCTTCGACGCCAGGCGGCACCGCATCGTGCTCACCCAGGTTCGCCGCGCCATCGCCGAGGCGGGGGTCTTCGGCCTCGACGACCTGATCCCCCTGCCCTGCAATCCCGACCAGATCTGCATCGGCTACGGGCTGCGGAACGGCGCCCGCGTGGAGCCGGTCACCGCCATGCTGCCGCGCGAACTGTTCGTGGCCGCCGCGCCCAACACGGTCACCTTCGAGAGCTATCCCGAACTTCGCGAGAAGGTGTTCGAGCTGCTGTCGCTGTCGACGGCCCAGGGGAACACGGCCGACAAGCTGGCCGCCCTGCTCTGCTGCCTGCCCGAGGCGGCGGTGCCGCAGGAGGTGGCCTACGAGAACACCTTCCGCGTGGTGGTCAGCCAGTTCCTCGACCGCTTCAATTTCGACCTGGGCACGGTGAAGCGATCTTGCGTCCACTTCGTCCAGCCGGACGGCCACATCATCCCCTTCGACACCTTCAACACCTTCTATCGCGAGGGCGCGCCCGGCGCGGCGGCGCTGGCGAGGGGGCGGGCGTGAGAGGTGCTGAGAGAGCGCGCCTTCACCTCGTCGGAGAGGTGATGCGCACGATCGGCGTGTGCATCTTGGCTTTCTCCGGCCTGTGCACATGCGGCACGGGCTTCATGCTGTCTTACACCCACGAAGCTGGCGGTCACCCGGACCTCTCGGTCTGGATGGCGCCGGGCCTTTCATTCCTAGTTGGCTTTCCCCTGTGGTTCGCTGGGGAGTGGATCGTCAGACGGCACACCCGGCCCGCAACGATGGACAAGTCTCATGACTGATCCCGGCAGTCGGAACGGCCACGCCGTCCAACGCTTCTTCGGCGTGCTGCTGGTCGCGGCGGGGGCGCTGATCGGCGGCCTGAGCGGTCTCTGCACCCTGTTCGGCGTCGGCGCGGGGCTCCTGGAGATGCTCGCTCATCCGGGGGACGGCCTGAGCTTTATCGGCATCGCGCTCGCGGTGGGCGCGATTCCGATCATCGTCGGCGTCGGCCTGTTCATCGCGGGACGCGGGCTGGTGCGGGGCGCGGGGCCGCCCAGCGGGCCTGCCACGTCGGGCGACACGCCATGACCGACGCCGTGCGCCGGTTCTGGAGCGGGCTGCTGATCGTGGTCGGCGGGCTGATGACCGCACTGTGCGGGACCTGCACCGCCTTCTACGTCGTCGCCGGGATCGTCGACGCATCCCACCCCGGGCCGGAGAACTACGGCGGCGTCGTGCTGGTCGCCGCCCTGATCCTGGGCGGCCTGCCGACGCTGGTCGGGGCGCTGTTGCTGTGGTTGGGCCTGCGACTGCGGAAGGCCTCAGCGCCAACCGCCTAGGCCGCCGCCTTCTTCTGCGCGGCGCCGCGGATGCGGTCGCGGGCGATCTCGTTGGCCACCTCGTGGGTCGGGCGGCGCTGGCGCGCGGCAAGGTCCAGCACCTCGTCCAGCGTCGCGGTCAGGCGGTCGAGCTTCTCGTCCACCCAGGCCGGATCGAAGGCCTCGTCGCGCTCCAGGGCGCGGATCTCGCCGGCCACGTTGATGATGCCGCCGCCGTTGATCACATAGTCCGGGGCGTAGAGCAGGCCGCGGTCGAACAGCTCGCGGCCTGCCTCGGCGTCGGCCAGCTGGTTGTTGGCCGCCCCGGCGATGACCCGGGCGCGGATGCGCGGAAGGGTGTCGAGGCTGATCGCCCCGCCCAGCGCGCAGGGGGCGAAGACGTCGCAGTCCACGTCGAAGATGTTGCTGGGCGCCACGATCTCGGCGTCGGTGGCCGCGGCCACGCGGGCCAGGGCCTCGGCGTTGACGTCGGTGAGGGTCAGCTTGGCGCCCGCCGCGTGCAGCTTCTGGGCGAGATAGCCGCCCACGTGGCCCACGCCCTGGATCGCCACGCGCACGCCCTTGAGGTCGGTCTTCAGCGCCCGCTCGACGCACAGCCGCACGCCGCGGAACACGCCCTCGGCCGTCACCGGGCTGGGATCGCCGGAGGACTCCCTGCGGCCTTCCAGGCCGGCCACGTAGTAGGTGTTCTTGCGCGCATGCAGGAGGTCGGCGGGCGAGACGCCCACATCCTCGGCCGTCCAGTACTTGCCGCCCACGTCCTGCACGGCGCGGCCGAAGGCCTCGAACAGCGCCGGCGTCTTCTGGGTGCGGGAATCGCCGATGATCACGCTCTTGCCGCCCCCCAGGTCGAGGTCGGCCATGGCGTTCTTGTAGGACATGGCGCGCGAGAGCTTCAGCGCGTCCTCCAGCGCAGCCTCGGCGCTGGCGTAGGGCCACATGCGGCAGCCGCCGGCCGCGGGCCCACGCGCCGTCGAATGGACCGCGATGATGCACCTCAGGCCTGTTTTTTCATCCGAGAAGGCGTGTACGCCTTCATGTCCCTCGAAAGCCGGGGAGTCGAACAAGGTCATGCCGTGAACTCGCGTTCCTGAGGGACGAATTTCGCGCCGCCATGTACGCTGGAGCGGATCATGTCACAAGCCCGCCGCGCGTTGTGTCCCGCCCGGCGGCTCCGACGCGCCGGGGATCGGCGGGGCGCCCGACGGCAGCGGCGCATGCGGATCGCGGATGAAGCTGAGGATGTCGCCGATGGTGCGCGCGCGCTCCAGGTCGCGGACCAGCAGGTGGTGGCCGCCCACGTAGTAGGCGGTGCGGTCGGTGGGCGGCAGGGTCTTCGCCGCGGCGAAGGCGGCGTTCTTCGGGACGATGTCGTCGTGGTCGCCGTAGCAGTAGAGCGTCGGCAGGTGGTCGCGGCCGACGTCGTCGGCGGCCCGGCTCATCATCTTCACCAGCCCATAGAGGGTGTCGGACCGCGCGCCCCAGATCATCAGCGGATCGCGGCCCATGGCGATCAACTCCGGGCGGTTATCGGTGGGGACGATCCGCTTCGTCACCCATTCGGGCGGGGTGTAGACCTTCGACGCCGTGAAGTTGGCCGCCAGCCACAGGGCGGCCTTATAGGGCAAGGGCTGGGTGTCGAACCCCCAGACGCCCGGCGACAGCAGGATCAGCCGGTCGGCCGTGGGCGGGTTGTCGGAGGCGAAGGCCTCGGCGGCGACCGAACCGCCCATGCTCTCGCCCACCACGGCCAGGATCGCGTGCGGATAGCGGGCGCGGGCCAGGGCGGCGACGGTGCGCAGATCCTCGACCATCAGGGCGTCGCCGGCCCAGATGCCCCGCCCAGGTGAGCGGCCGAATCCGCGCTGGTCGTAGGCGATGGTGGTGACGCCGGCCCTGGCCCATTCCGGCCCGGCAAGGTGAAAGGCGTTGGCGTAGTCGTTCATGCCGTGGACGGCGACGATCACCGCCCAGGGTTCGCCCTCGGCCTCCCAGGTGGTCAGGCCCAGGCTCGCGCCGTCGAAGCTGACGACGTGGTTGACCTCGAAGTGCGGCCCGGAGAAGCCCGGCCCGGGCGTCATCGCCTGCTGGCGCAGCATCGGCGCGCAGGCGGCCAGCGACAGAGCAAGCAGGATGACGGCGAGACGCTTCATCTTGGGGCGAGACTATAGGACCCGCGGATTAACCTTGGGGAAAGACGATTCCGTCGCGCCGCCGGCCGGGAGGTTACCTCGCCCGGGAAGCGATCGCTCCGCGCCGGCGCAGGGCGCCGCCGGCAAGGCCAAAGCCCGCGATCATCAGCGCCCAAGTGGCGGGCTCCGGCACGGCGCCCTGGGTCGCCGAGATGTTGTCGAAGTATTGGAGCGGCGTGCTGTAGTATTGCGTACCGATCTTGAAAGGGCGCGCCGCCTGCACGGACAAAACGTGGGAGCCGGCTGTCACGACTTCGCTGAACGTCAGAGTTCCGCGCTTGACCTCCAAGGGGTCGACCGGGCCCGCGTTGAAACTCGCCTTGACGACCCCATCGAGCAGCACCGAGAAGACCCCACCCGCACTGTTGGGGACGGTCTCGCGGCCGAGCGCCGCGAAGTCGGCGCTGAAGTTCAGGAGCCCCGCGATCGTGGTGATGCTCTGGAACAGTCCGCCGCCTTCGTCGACTGCCGTGAAGTCCACCTCGCCGACTTCCAGTTCGGCAGCGTTGCTTGCGCCGCTCCCGGTGACGTCGAAGGAGGCGACTTGCGGCGCCGGAGCGACCCCGAGCGTGCCGTTAGCCGTCGTGTAAAGGGTCCAGCCCGTGAAGTCCCCGGTCGCGAAGTCTCCATTGGTGACCAGTTCGACCGCCTGCGCGCCCGACGCGCTCAGAACGAGCGCAGCAACGACGCCGCCGAGCAGCTTGAATTTCCGCATGACCTTGACGTCCCCCCGACGGCGCCTCGCGATGCATCGACACATCGCAATCCGATCCGTTCACCATGAAGACGGGGGAAGATGGAACAAGACGGTTCGCCTCCCACGCGCATCAGAGCCGGAGAACGCAACCCGCACTTGTCACCGATACGGCCTGAAGCAGCTCGCTCAGCCGGTCCCTTCAGGCGGCCTCGTCCGGCATGCGCATCCGCCAGACGCCCTTGAACTCATCGGGATCCGCCGGCTTGCCGTGGCGCAGGATCACCAGGCGGCCCGCGCGGGCCAGCCCCACCGCGATGGGGCGCACCTTGGGCAGTTCGCGCCGCCAGCCGGCCGGGTCGACCGCGCGGGCGACCTCTTCCGGCGACACCGACTTGCCCGGCGCGACCTTGGCCAGCAGGTCGAAGATGGCGGCCTCGACGGCGGCAGACACCCTCAGCCCCCGCGCTTCAGGGTCTCGCGGGCGATGATCACCTGCTGGATCTGGCTGGTGCCCTCGTAGATCCGGAAGATGCGCACGTCGCGGTAGAAGCGCTCGATGCCGTATTCGGCGATATAGCCGGCGCCGCCGAAGATCTGCACGGCCTTGTCGGCCACGCGCCCGACCATCTCCGAGGCGAAGTACTTGGCGGCCGCGCCTTCCATCGTGACGTTCTGGCCGGCGTCGCGCTTGCGGGCGGTCTCCATGGTGAGCGCCCGGGCCGCCAGCGCCTCGGTCTTGCAGTCGGCGATCATGCCCTGAACAAGCTGGAACTGGCTGAGCGCCTGGCCGAACTGCTTGCGCTCGGCGGCGTAAGCCACGCTGTCGGCGATCAGCCGCTCGGCCACGCCCACACACAGGGCCGAGATGTGCAGGCGGCCCTTGTCGAGCACCTGCATGGCGACCTTGAAGCCCTCGCCCTCGGCGCCGATACGGTTTTCAGCGGGCACGCGCACATTGTCGAAGATGACGTCGCAGACGTGGGCGCCCTGCTGGCCCATCTTCTTTTCGGGCTTGCCGACGGAGACGCCCGGCAGGTCGCGCTCCACGAGGAACGCCGAAACCCCGCCGCCACCCGGCTTGGAAGGATCGGTGCGCGCCATCACCGTGAACAGGTTCGCCTTGTTGGCGTTGGTGATGTAGCGCTTGGCGCCGTTCAGCACGTAGTGGTCGCCGTCGCGCACGGCGCGGGTCTGGACGCTGCCGGAATCCGAACCGGCCTCGGGCTCGGTGAGCGCAAAGGAGGTGATGATCTCGCCGGCAGCGATGCCGGGCAGGTACTTCTCCTTCTGCGCGTCGGTCCCGAACATCACCAGGGCCTGGCTGCCGATGCCGACGTTGGTGCCGAAGGTGGAACGGAAAGCCGGGCTGGTGCGCCCCAGCTCGATCACCACCAGGCACTCGTCCTCCATGGACAGGTCCAGGCCGCCGTATTCCTCGGGGATCGACAGGCCGAACAGGCCTAGAGCCTTCATCTCCTCGACCACGTCATCAGGGATGGCGTCATCCTCCGACACCTTGGCTTCGAGCGGGCGCAGGCGTTCGGTGACGAAGCGGCGGACGGTGTCGATGAGCTGATCGCGGGTCTCGGCGTCGAGCGCCATGGGTGGTCGTTCCTCTAGTGGCAGACGTTGGTGGGCGGCTTCGGCTTCAGGCGGTCCTTGCCCGAGCCGTCATATCTCTCGCGCCAGGTCTCGATGCCGATGTTCGGCTTGGTCTCGCAGTTCTGGACCGGCTGCTTGTGCTTGCGCTTGGCCCAGGCGGGCACGCCGTTCTCGTCGACGGCCTTGGAGATGTCGGCAGGCTTGACGTCGGAGGCGGGCGCCTCCGCGGCCGGCGGCTCCTCCTTGGTCGGCGGCGCGTCGCTGGCCGGCTGGCCGGCGAACGCCAGGAGCGCGAGTAGGACGAGGCCTTGCATGATGGGTCCCCGATAGGGTCTTAAGCGGGGCGTCAAACTAGAGTTCGAACCGGTGAGGGGCAATGGACGGCGGCGTTTCGGAAAACGACTACACCTCGAAGCTCACCCTGGTGACCGAAGGGGAGTGGAAGGGCTGGCATTGCTATCCAGGCGGTGATCCGTTCGAGGACCTGGCGGGGCCCTTCTACTACCGCATCGGCGACGATGGCCGGCCGGTCTGCGCCTTCCGCGCCGAGCAGAAGCACATGAACGGCGGCGGCTTCATGCACGGCGGCTGCGTGATGACCTTCGCCGACTTCTGCCTGTTCGTGATCGCCCGCGACGTGATCGACGGCAGCCGCACCGTCACGGCCACCTTCAACGGCGAGTTCGTGGGCACCGCGCGGCCGGGCGAAATCGTCGAATGCACCGGCGAGGTGGTGAAGCCCGGCAAGAGCATGGTGTTCGTGCGCGGCATCATTACCGCGCCCGGCGGCCCGGTGATGAGCTTCTCGTCGGTCTTGAAGAAGACGACCGTGCGCGCCAGCTAACGGGCACATGGAGACGCTCCAGCCCCTGGCGCCCGCCGACATCCCCGAGGTGATGCGCCTCGAGCGCCTGCCCGGCTACGAGGCCTACATCGGCCGCTGGGAGGCCGACGCCCACGCCGCGGAGATGGCCTCGCCCGACGCCCGCTATTTCGGCGTCCGCGACGGCGCGCGCCTGACCGGCTTCGTCATCCTCCAGGCCTTCCGCGAACCGCAGGTGCGGCTGAGGCGGATCGCGCTGCAGACGCCGGGCGGAGGCCTTGGCGGGCGTATTCTGCGCGAGATCATGGACTGGGTCTTCGAGACCACGCCGGCGGAGGCCTTCTGGCTGGACGTCCACGTCGACAATGCGCGCGCCCAGCGGGTCTACGAGCGCGAAGGCCTGACGCCTCAGGGCATGTTCGACGGCATGCACCGACGGATGGCGATCCCGCGGGCGCGCTGGATGGAGTTGAGCCGCCGATGAAGCTGTCCGTCCTCGACCTGTCGCCTGTCACCGGCGACGCGACCCAGGCCCAGGCCGTGCGCGAGACCATCGACGTGGCGCGGGCGGCCGAGCGGCTGGGCTATCACCGCTTCTGGGTCGCCGAGCACCACAACATCGCCGCGCTGGGCTCGCCCAATCCCGAAATCCTGATCGCGGCCCTGACCCAGCAGACCAGCCGCATCCGCCTGGGCTCGGGCGGGGTCATGCTGGTCAACTATTCGCCTTTGAAGGTGGCCGAGACCTTCATGGAACTGGAGGCGCTGGCGCCCGGCCGCATCGATCTGGGCCTGGGCCGCGCCCTGGGCGCCGATGCGCGCACGGGCGGGGCGCTTCGCTCGGTGGGCTCCGACGCCTTCCCCCAGTATTTCCAGCTGCTGTCCGCCTGGCTCCTCGACGCCGGCGGCAAGGTTCCGATCCCGGACGGCCACCCGATCCACGACATCAAGGCCAGCCCTTCGGGACCGTCGCACCCTGACGTCTTCGTGTTGTGCACCTCGGAGGAAAGCGCCGCCTTCGCCGGCCACATGGGCGTGGGCATGGTGTTCGCCGAGTTCATCGCCCGCGCCGAAGCGGCCCCGGCCGTCGCGGCCTACCGCCGGACGTTCCAGCCCTCGGCCTTCCGGTCGGAACCCTGGGCCGGGACCGCCGTCATCGGATATGCCGCCGAGACCGCCGAAGCGGGATGGCGGGGCGACGCGCCCCGGCGCGCGGGCACGGTCTCCATGCTGTCGGGCCGTCGGCGCCGTTTCACCGATGTCGAAGGCGCCGAGGCCTTCCTCGCCGAGTGGATGGGCACGCCGCTGCTCGCCGACGTGGAAGCCCGCACGATCGCCGGCGACGCCGCCCACGTCGTGGATCGCCTCCAGGCCAAGGCCTCCTCCAGCGGCGCCGACGAGGTGTTTGTCATGGCGACAGGGCCGTCCCTGCCCGAGCGCATCCGGTCGCTGGAGCTGATCGCCGCCCAAGCCGGAGTCTCGGCGCCCGCAACGTAACCGGCGCCGAGGGGTTCAATGGGGACCAGCCGCCACAGGAGCCCCCGATGACCCGCATTCTCGTCCTCTACCATTCCGCCTACGGCCACGTGGAGGCGATGGCGCAGGCGGTCGCGGAGGGCGCGCGCTCGGTGGACGGCGCCGAGGTGGACATCAAGCGTGTCCCCGAAACCGTGCCCGAGGATCTCGCGAGGAAGTCCGGCTTCAAGCTCGACCAGCCCGCGCCTGTCGCCGAGGTAGACGACCTGCCCGGCTACGACGCCATCGTCCTCGGCTGCGGCACACGATACGGTCGCATGGCCAGCCAGATGGCCGCGTTCCTCGACCAGACCGGCGGCCTTTGGTCCAAGGGCGCGCTCAACGGCAAGCTCGGCTCGGCGTTCGCCTCGACCGCCACTCAGCATGGAGGTCAGGAGACCACGCTGATGTCCATGGTCGGCAACCTCATGCATCTGGGCCTGATCGTCGTCGGCCTGCCCTATGCCTGGAAGGGCCAGATGACCCTGGACGAGATCACAGGCGGCAGTCCCTACGGAGCCACCACCATAGCCGGCGGCGATGGCCAGCGGCGGCCCTCACACAACGAACTGGAGGGCGCGCGCTTCCAGGGTCGCCTTGTGGCCGAAACCGCCTCGAAGCTCTGCCGCCAGATCGAGGGCTAGTCGGCCTTCCAGACGCCGCCTTCACGCACGAGGCTGGACCATTCGCCGGGGCCGAGCATCACGGCGGCGGTCTGTTCGCGGATCACCACGCGCTTGGCCGACTTGAGCTGTTTGGTCATCTGGGCGCTCATCGCCTTGGCCTGCTTGAGGAACTCCGGCGGCAGGGACTCCGCGTTCTTCGCCGCCTGGGCCGTCGACAGCGCCGCGGCGGCGGCCATGTCGCCGCGCCCCAAAGCCTGGGCGCGGGCCAGCAGGATCTGTACGACCTCGGAACTCTGGGCCGCGGGCCCTTTCAGGTCGGCGGTCACCTTGTCGGTGAACAGCGGCGCGCTGAACTCCAGGGTGAAGTCGTCGACCGCGTCGGCCTTGAGCTTGCCGCTCACGCGGGTGTCGCCCACCTCCAGCCGGTCCCAGAGGCCGTCGCTGTGCGACAGCGACAGGGTGGTGAGCGAGTAGCCCTCCTCCTCCGGCGGCAAGAGGATCGTGGCCGTGAGGCTGGTCAGGTCGGCCGGGTCCAGCTCGATCAGCAAGCCGTGGATCTCGCCGGCCTTGCCCTTGGCCCAGACCGGCGGGAACGCGAGACCCATCAGGTCGGAGGCCGGCGGCTCGCGGTCGGCCACCAGCAGGCGGAGCGTCGTCGGGTGTTCCCGGAAGCCCTCGGCGTTATCGAGGATCAGGGCGACGGCGTGGTCGAACTTCAGCGTGACGTCGTGGTGGACGTAGCTTCCCGAAGCCGTTCCCGGATCGAGCGCGAGAGCCGGACTGGCCGCAAGCGCGAAGCCGGCGGCCAGCAGGGAGCGTCGATCCATCAGGCCGGCGCCTTCTGGGGCATGCCCGCCTTGGCCGCCGGCCGGGCCCGCATGGCCTCGGCCCAGCGCGCGACGCTGGCCAGTTCGCCCGGGACCTGGAACTTGATCATCCGGCCGAAATCGATGCCGATGAAGGTGACGAGGTCGGCGATCGTGAAGCGGTCGCCCGCGAGCCACGCCGTCTCGCCCAGCCGCCGGTCCAGCACCTTGAGCGCGCGCGTGGCGGCCCCGAGGTTGTGCTCGCCGATGACCGGGACCTGCTGTTCCAGGGCGCCCATCGCCGGGTGGGTGTGACGCACGCCCATCATCATCGGCGTGGCCACCAGCATCTCGCCGCGGCGCGTCCACATCTCGATGACCGCGGTCTCCTCCGGCGTGCGTCCGAACAGATTGGGTTCGGGATAGCGGCTCTCGAGGTACCGGCAGATGGCGAGCGACTCGGTGATGCAGGTCCCGTCGTCCAGCTCCAGCATCGGCACGTTCGCCAGGCCGGCCTTGGCCAGATATTCCGGCGTCTTGTGCTCGCCCTGCATGAGATTGAGGGTCACGACCTCGACGTCGTCGATCCCCTTCTCGGCCAGGAACCAGCTGACCCGGCGCGGATTCGGCGCGAGCGGGGTGACGTAGACCTTCATCGGCGGACCTCCCTCAAACCCGGGAAGCCTAGGCGCCATCCCGCGCCGTCATGCAAGGCCGATCAGACCTTGAAAAGGCCCGCCGGCAGGAGCCCCACCACCGACGCCGTCAGGCAGGTCGCGAGGAAGCCCGCCATCATCGCTTTCCAGACCATGCCGACGATCTCGTTGCGGCGTTCGGGCGCCAGCACCGAGAAGCCGGCGAGGTTGATGCCGACCGAGGCGACGTTGGCGAAGCCGCACAGCGCATAGGTCATCAACACGCGCGACCGAGGATCCATCGCGTCGACCGGAATGGCGCCCATCCTGATGAAGGCGGTGAACTCGGTGAGCACCAGCTTCACGCCCAGCAGCGAGCCTGCAGTCGGCGCATCCTTCCACGGCACGCCGATGGCCCAGGCGACGGGGGCGAAGATCACGCCCAGGCCGCGCTCGACCGAAAGCGGCGCGCCGGCCACGTCGGGGAAGACGCCGAGGATCTTGTTCAGCATCGCCACCAGCGCCACGAAGACGATCAGGGTGGCGCCCACGTTCAGCACGATCTGCAGGCCGTCGGTGGTGCCGCGGATCAGGGCGTCGATCGAGCTGTCGTACTTCTTCGCGGCGGCCGGATCGTAGGTCTGGGCCTCTTCGATGGCGTCGTCGCGCGGGATGATGATCCGGGCCAGCAGAACCCCGGCCGGCGCCGAGATGATCGAGGCCGTCAGCACGTGGGCCGCGGCGTTGGGCAGCACGTCCTTCAGGATCGTGGCGTAGGCCACCATGGTCGAGCCGGAGACGCACGACATGCCCACCGCGATCAGCATGAACAGCTCGGAGCGCGACAGGCTGGGCAGGTAGCTGCGGATGAAGATCGGGCCTTCCACCTGGCCCATGAAGACGGTGGCGGCGGTGGCCAGGGCCGGCGGGCCGCGCAGGCCCATGGTGCGCTCGAAGACCACCCCGAACGCCCGGGTGATCCAGACCAGGATGCGCCAGTGCCAGAGCAGCGCGGCCAGCGCGCAGACCACCAGGATCACCGGCAGCACGCGGAAGGCGAAGACGAAGAGCGCCCCCCCGTTGGTCAGCGGGTACGGCTGGTCGGGCGTGCCGGCCAGGAAGCCGAACACGAAGGCCACGCCGGCCTGGGTCGAGGAAGCGAGCCCGTCGACCGCGACGCCCACGCCGAGCAGGGCCGAGCGCACCGCCGGCAGGCCGAACAGCGCCAGCACCAGCAGGCCCTGGACCGTCACCGCGCCGATCGCCAGCTTCCACGGAAACCGTCTGCGGTTCTCCGAGACCGCCCAGCAGACCAGCAGCACGAACGCGACGCCGACGAGGCTCTGGGCGTTTTCCAGACTGAACATGCATCCCCCGATGCGCCGCCGACTCCGCGGCCAAGAGGCCATGAAGTGCGCAACTGGACGCAGAGCGCAAGGCGCAGCATGCGCAATCGGATGCGCGCGGGCTAAGAGCCGCCGACGCGCACGCGTTCGCTCGTCGCCGACCTTGCGCCGGATCTGGCCGCAGGCTTGGACGGGTCAGTCGTCGGCGACCGGATCAGCACCGTGATCGCGCCGGCGATGCGTTCGGTGAGCTCGTTGATCGGGTTCTGCCCCGGCCGCGCGCGGCTGAGGACGAACGTGCCGACGCAGGCGGCGGCGAACAGCACGGTCGGCGCGCCCTCGGCAAGGGCCGCCGGCAGGGCGCCCGTCGCCGCCAGGCCCTGGCCGAGGATCAAGGCGGCCAGGAAGGCGAACAACAGGATCCCGCCCACCGCCATGGCCGGCGCAGAGCCCGACCGCTTTGCAGCCAGGCCGAACGCGGCGGCCAGCAGCGGAAGCAGCGGCAGGGTGATCGCCCGCGCGATGCGGGAGTAGAACTCCGCGAACAGCGCCTCGCGGGGGAGCAGCGGCGAGGCCTTGCCGGTCGCTTGCTGAAAGAGCTCGATCAGCGTCAGTTCGCTCTCCTCGCCGCCGCGGTCGCGCATGAGCTTCGCGGTCGGCGCCAGCGGCAGCCGCTCGGTCAGCTGCTCGAAGCTGAGCAGTTGGGAGGGCCCGGCGGGCGGCGTCATCAGTTCGCGTCCGTCCACCAGCGTCAGTGTCACCTCGCGCCCGTCGCGGCTTCGCGCCAAGGTCGCCTTGGCCGCCGTGATGACATCCACCCTGCCGTCGGCGGCGACCCTGCGGATGAAGACGCCGGTGAGCACGCGGCCCGCCGGATCGGCGTTGTCGGCGGTGAACGCCAGGTTTGGCGATGGGGCCACCAGCGCCCGCGGACGGACCTCGCCGTTCCAGCCGTCGTTCTCCGCGGCGTGGAGCACCGCGTGGTAGGCGTAGCGGCTATAGGGCTGGACGAAGCCATAGAGCGCCAGGCTGAACATCATCAGCACGACGCCCAGCGCCACCAGCGGCGCCACGATCCGGCCGAGCGAAACGCCGCTGGCGAGGATGGCGTCGATCTCCGAGCTCTGGTTCAGCCGGTTGATCACCACGAACAGGCCGATGAAGAAGCCGCCCGGCAGGATCAGCCCCAGGTAGTGAGGCGCCAGGTCGATCATCAACCGGCTCAGGAACTCCAGGCCGTGGCTGCTCTGCGCCAGGAGATCGAACGACCGCAGCAGGCGTTCCATGAGGAAAGCCACCATGGTGCTGCCGATCGCCGCCGCCATGGGCCCCATGGCGCGCGCCAGGACGTAACGATCGATCGTTCCGGGCAGGAGACGGCGGGGTCCCCGGCCTCTCGCCGGGCGGATCAAGCGGCCTCCGTCTCGGCGCTGGAGCCAGGCGCCGGCACGGGGCTGTATGCGGGCTGCGCGCTCGAAGGCGGCGGCGGCGCGACCGGCGAAAGGCCCGCCAGGCCGAGCGCTTCCGCGTAGACGGCCACCACCTGATCGAGGATGTCCGACCAGCGATAGGCCGAGGCCTGGTCGAACGCCGCGGCGGCCAACCGTCCGCGCAAGGCGGGGTCGGCGACGAGCGTCTCCAGAGCCCGCGAGAAGGCTTCGGCGTCGGCGGCGGGGCAGAGGAGCCCGGTGCGGCCCGGCGTGAACAGCGCGCGCGTGTTGAGCGCGTCGGCGCAGACCACGGCGAGCCCGCTGGCCATGGCCTCGAGGTTCACGTTGCCGAACGTCTCGGTGCAGCTCGGATTGAGCAGGATGTCCCCGCTCGCCACCGCGGCCGCCAGCGCTTCGCCCGCGAGGTGGCCCGTGAACACGGCCCTGGGCAGCCGCTCGCGGAACCATGCGCCGGCAGGGCCTTCGCCGATGACCAGCACCTGGGCGGGACCCGAGGCCGCCTCCAGGCGGGCGATCGCTTCGGCGAACACCGCCAGTCCCTTCTCCAGCACCAGACGTCCGAGGAAGACGATCACGGGGCGCGCGTCATCGAAACCCTGGCTTCGCCGCCATGCCAAGTCTCGCCGCGCCGGGTTGAACAGGGCGCCGTCGACGCCACGGCTCCAGGTCCGCACTCGGGCGGGCATCACCTGAAGGCGGAGTTCGTCGGCCATGGCCGGCGTCGGCGCCAGCACATAGTCGCACCCCTGGTAGAACGCCTGGAGACGCCGCTGCAGATAAGGCTTCAGGCGCCCCAGGGCGTAGTAGTCGAGATAGGTTTCGAACAGCGTATGCACGCTCGCCACCACCGGCAGCCCCAGCCGACGCCCCAGGCGCTGCGCGCCCAGGCCCAGCAGATCCGGGGCCGACAGGTGGATGATGTCCGGCTCGAAGGCCTCGACGTCGCGCCGCAGGCGTGGCGTCAGCCCCAGGGCGAAGCGGTAATCGGGCCGCAGCGGGATCGCCACCGAAGGCGCCGAGACGAGTTCGCCGGCCGGCGGGAATGCGGGCCGCGCCGTCGTCGGGGAGTAGACGCGGACCCTGGCGCCTAGCGTCGCCTGGAGATGCGCCACGAGCCGGTTGAGCGACTTGTTCGCCCCGTCCAGCGTGTAGTTGTAGTTGCCCGAGAAGAGCGCGACACGAAGTGGGCGCGGCCTCCCGTCCGGAAAATTCGGCAGATACATCCTGGCCTCAGTCGCGCACGCCCCCCCAGGGCCGGCGGCTTCACCCCTTTGACGCCACCGGCCGGCGACCACCGCAGAAAATTCCCACGCCGGTGCGGAGATGACGCCTCGGCGGCGTCTCACTTGGACGGAGCCGCCGAGTCGGAAGCGTGGCCTCCGCGTATGAAAGGTTCATGATGGCGGCCTATCGGGCGGTGACATGCGCATAGCCGAAGTCGCCGAGTTCTATTCGCCGACCGGGGGCGGCGTTCGCAGCTATATCGATCGGAAATTCCAGGCCGCCGCGGCGATCGGCCACGAGCTGTTCGTGCTGGCCCCCGGGCCGGAGGACCGCTTCGAGAGCCGGGCCTCCGGCGGCGTGGTGTGGATCGCTTCGCCGCGGCTGCCGATGGATGCGAACTACCACATGTTCTGGCGGTCCGAGCCGGTGTTCCGCCAGCTCGACGCGCTCCAGCCCGACCTGGTGGAGGCCTCCTCGCCCTGGCGCGGCGCGTGGATCGCCGGCGCGTGGCCCGGATCGGCGCCCCGGGCGCTGTTCGTCCACGCCGACCCCGTGGCGTCCTATCCCCAGAGATGGCTCGCGCCGATCGCCGGGCCGGCGCAGGTGGATCGCCTCTTCGCCGGCTACTGGTCGTATCTGCGCCGGCTCACCGGCCGCTTCGACCGACTGGTGGTGGGCGGCGACTGGCTCGCCGGACGGCTGGCCGCCAACGGGATCGAGGGGGTCCGCTCGATCCCCCTCGGCGTCGACCTCGGCCTCTTCTCGCCGTCGCGGCATGATCCGGCCCTGCGCGCGGAGCTTCTGCGGGAATGCGCGCTGCCCGAGACGGCGACGCTCCTCGTCGGCGTCGGGCGGTTTCATCCCGAGAAGCGCTGGCCGATGGTGATCGCCGCGGCGCTACGGGCGGGTCAGGACGCGCCCTTGGGCCTGGTGCTGATCGGCGACGGCCTGGATCGCGCCGCCGTGGCGCGCGCCGCGGCCGGCCACGCGCGCGTCCGCCTGATGGCGCCCATCCACGACCGCCCCCGCCTGGCGGCGATCCTGGCCAGCGCCGACGCTCTCGTTCACGGGGGCGAGTCGGAGACGTTCGGGCTCGTGGCCGCCGAAGCGGCCGCGTCGGGCGCGCCCCTGGTCGTCCCGGACCGCGGCGGATGCTCGGCCCTGGCGCATCCGGCCGCCTCGGAGGTGTATCGCGCCGGCGACGCGGCGGCGGCGGCGGCGGCGCTCCAGCGGCTCCACGCCCGGCTTCCGGCGACGCGGGACGCAGCGCGCCACCTCGCCAGCCGGGTCCGTGGCGACCATCAGCACTTCCAGGACCTGTTCGCCGACTACGCCGAACTCGCCGGCGCGCGCCGCGAGGCCGCCCGCTTCGTCGCCTGAGCATGACCGCCGCCGAGACCACAGCGGCGGATTCGCCGTCGACGACGGCCAGCGCTTCGCGGCCGTGGCGGGGCGTGTTGACCGGCCTGCTCTCGGTCGGACTGCTCGCGGCGATCCTCCTGCAGCTCAAGGACGCCAGCCGCGAGGCGGTGGCGATGCTCGCGGCCCTCCCGGCGGCGGCCTGGCTGGTGTTCGGTCTCAGCTACTTCGTGCAGCCGGTCGCCGACTTCGTGATCTTTCGGCGGCTCTGGAACCTGCCGCTCGGCGCATTCGAGGCCCTGCTGCGCAAGACGGCCATCAACGAGGCTGTTCTGGGCTACGGCGGCGAGCTCTATCTCTACCTCTGGGCGCGCGATCGGCCGGCGATGGCGACGGCTCCGTTCGGCGCCGTCAAGGACGTCAGCATCCTCTCGGCCCTGGGCGGCAATCTCCTGACCCTCGGTCTCCTGGCCTACGCCGCGCCGCGGCTCGGCGCCCTCAATCTGTCGCAGCACCTGGGGCCTGCACTCTGGTTCGGGCTGGGCCTGACCGCACTGTCACTCTGCGTGGTGGCTTTTGGTCGGCGGGTCTTTTCGCTTCCGGCGGCGACGCTGGTTTTCGTCGGCGCGGTTCACGCCGCGCGGCTGGCCGTCTTCACCGGCCTGACACTGTTGCTGTGGCGCCTGGCTCTGCCTGACCTGTCGCTAGAGTCCTGGATCCAGCTTCTGACCCTGCGGATGGTCGTCTCGCGCACGCCCTTCGTCACCAACAAGGAGCTGGTGTTCGGCAATCTGGTGCTGCTGCTCGCCGGCGCGAAATCCCCAGCCGCGCTGCTGGTGGCCAGCCTGGCCCTGGCCTGGCTCGCCGCGCATCTCGCCGTGTTGAGCGCATTGGGCGGCCTCAGCCTGCTGCGCGCGGCGCGGGGCAAGGCGTCGTGAAGATTCCGGGCTTCGACATCTGGCGGGTCGGCGTGGCGGAGACGCCAATCGAGGCCATCGCCCGCCACGGCGGCCTGGCGGAAGCTAAGGTTCACTGGCTGGCTGAAACGCCGAACGCAACCTTCCTGGCCGATCCGTTCGGCGTCTGGCGCGACGGGCGTCTCCAGCTCTTCGTCGAAGCATACGACTACCGGACCCGCCGCGGCGTAATCCAGTGGATGGAGCTGGACGGCGAATTGCGGCCGTCACCGCCCGTGACGGTGCTAAGCGAGCCCTGGCACCTGTCGTATCCGCAGGTCTTCGCGGCCGAGGGCGAGATGTGGATGCTGCCCGAGGCCCACCGCTCGGGCGGCCTGACGCTCTATAGGGCGGCCGACTTCCCGCGAATCTGGGAGCCGGCGGCGCGCCTGCGGCTCGACACCCCGGCCATCGACGCCACGCCGTTCCGTCATGGCGGGCTGTGGTGGCTGGCCTATTCGCCCGACGGCCCCCAGCGCTGGAAGCAGGGACGCCTGCACCTGGCGTTCGCCGAGGGGCTTCTGGGTCCGTGGCGTCCTCATCCTGGGAACCCCGTGCGCGTCGACCTCGCGTCGAGCCGCCCGGGCGGGACACCGTTCATGCTCGATGGCCGTCTCCGGCTCCCCGTCCAGGATTGCACGCGCACCTACGGCGGCGCGATCCGCCTGCTGGAAATCCTCGAGCTGACCATCGACCGTTTCGAAGCCCGGGCGGGCCCGCCGCTTCGGCCGCCGTCGGCCGGGCCCTATCGCAATGGGCTCCACACCCTCTCCGGCTGTGGCGACGTCACCCTGTTCGACGTCAAGCGGATCGACCGAAGCTTGAGCGCCCTGGCCGCGCGCCTCGGGTCGCGGCGGTCGGGGGATGGCCAGGCGGCGTGACCGCCCGCGCCTACTCCGGCGGCTCGCGGCGGAGCTCGCGATACCAGGCGAGTTGTTCACTCGTGGCCAGCAGCTTGCCGTCGCGCCGCCAATAGCTGGAACGCTCGTCCGAGGCGCCGCCGCCGCCGACCCGACCCTCGCACTCGACGAGGATGAAGTCGTCGCCCACCTCGGCGATCTCCTCGACGGTGGCGTGCAGGTAGACCGTCAGCGACAGGGTCGTCGTCATGACGTTGGCGAGCGCGTACATCGCGCGCGGGGCCGAGTTGTCGGTGATCATCCCCAGCAGCGCCTTGTCCAACGGCCCGCGCCGCGAGCGCACCCAGGCGAGCGAGCGGGAATCCCCCGTCGGCGTGGGCGGGAAGCCATCGAGCGTGCGCCGCTCCAGCACCTGGGCGCCGAAATGCTGCATGCCCTCGGGCATGGGCGGGCTGGGCAGGGTTTCCGGGGCGGGCGCGCCAGGCATGGTGGCGAAGACGAACTCGGGCGTCCTGGGACGCCGCGCCATCGTCACCATCGCGTGGACGCCTACCTCCTCCGAGCCGGCCGGCCGCAGCTCGACCTCCCACACGCCGATCGAGCCACCCTGGCGCAGGCGCCGCGTGCGGATGTCGAGATCGCCCGCGGGCAGGCCGGCGGCATAGGTCAGCGTCAGGGACAACGCCTCTCCGACCGCCTCGGGTTCAGCCTCCAGCACACGCACGCACAGCCCGATCGCATAGCCGCCCCAAAGACCGCCGCCCGGGTTGCGCCACTCGGGTCCGGCGGTCGTGATCCACCGTCCGGGCCCGATGGCGGTGAGGGTCATGGCGTGGGTGTCGGTCTCGCTCATGGCCCCTGATACCCAGCCACCGCAGCGTGACGAAAGCCCCTGCGCGGTTGAACGCTGTCCCGAGGCCGAGATTACGAAGGTTTAATAGGGCGCTCCGCATCCGCCCGGCGCCTTCGGCGCCTCTCGGAAGTGAGCGCCTCGCACGCCTTTGGACGCCCGGCACACAACCCCGCGTTACGGGGATTTAACTGGTTCGGTCGGGCCCCGAAGGCGACACCCAGCGCTCGAAGGTGAGGGCTGAAGATCACAATGTCACTGGCGTTGGCCACATTGCTCTACGAGTGGCGCCGCTACACGGCGGCGGTCGTCGCGCTGGCGTTTTCCGGCCTGCTGATCCTGGCCCAGGTGGGCATGTTCACCGGCATCGTGAAGGGCGCGACCGCCACGATCGATCGCAGCCGCGCCGATATCATGATCCTGCCGGCCAAGATGGAGAGCCTGATCAATTCGGGCGGCGGCGCGCTGCCCGAACGGTTGCAGCCGCAGATCTACATGAACCCCGAAGTCGTCGAAGTCGCTTCGATGGACAACGACGGCGGCCGGTGGGTGAACCACCCCAAGAACGGCGCCAAGGCCGTCACCACCTACATCAACATCAACATGGTCGACACGCGCGCGGGCGCGGTGAACCTGCCGACCGACTTCACCGACGACGTGCGCATGGCGCTCATGGAGCCCTACGCCGTGGCGATCGACGAGAGCCAGCTCGGCCGGCTGGGCGTGAAGCTGGGGGACGACGCCTCGATCAGCGGCAAGACCGTGCACGTCCGGGCGATCCTGCACGGCTATCCCGACATCAACAACGCCTCGGTGACCATGAGCCGGGACTCGCTGCGCCTGATGGGCAAGCTGACCCAGGGCGGCAAGACCGGCCCGCTGATGGTGCGCATCAAGGACCCGGCGCGCGCGGATATCGTGCGCGACCAGCTCAACCGCACCGCCGACGGGCGCTACCGCGCCTGGACCCGCAGCGAACTGGCCGAAGCCAACCAGGGCGCGATCATGCAGGAGCAGATCATCGGGATCTTCCTGGGCTTCTCGGTCTTCCTGGGCTTTCTCATCGGCGTGGGCATCACCTCGCAGACCCTGCGCGGGGCGATCCTGTCGTCGATCAAGGAGTTCGCCTCGCTGCGCGCCCTGGGCGTGTCGATGGGCTCGCTGCGGCTGATCGTGATGGAGCTGTCGTTCTGGGTCGGGATCGTCGGCCTGGTGACGACGGCCCTGTTCACGGGCGGTGTCTATCTGCTGGCGACTCGCGGCGGCCTGCCCATGGGCTTCCCTGCGCCGTGGGTCATCGGCGTCTCCATCCTCCTGCTCGTGATCTCGGGCGCCTCGGGCCTGCTGGCCCTGGGCATCCTGAAGAAGAGCCAACCCGCGGACCTGCTGCGATGAGCACGAAACAGACCGCCATCCAGGCGAACGGGGTCTACAAGCGCTTCAAGACCGGGCGCACGCACATCGAGGTGCTGAAGCGCGTCGACTTCGACGCCAACCATGGCGAGGTGACCATGGTCATGGGCCCGTCCGGCTCGGGCAAGTCGACCTTGGTGGCCTCGCTGTCGGGACTGCTGAAGCCCGACGAGGGCAAGGTGCGCGCCCTGGACAGCGAAATCTGGGGCATGCGCTCGGGCAAGCTCGACAAGTTCCGCCTCGACCACTGCGGCTTCATCTTCCAGGGCTTCAACCTGTTCTCGGCCCTGACCGCGCTGCAGCAGGTGGAGATCATCCTGAAGCACCAGGGCCATCCGAAGAAGGTGGCGCGCGAGAAGGCCGCCACCGCCCTGATGGAGGTGGGTCTGGAGCACAAGCTCAACCAGCGCCCCTCCGAACTGTCGGGCGGCGAGAAGCAGCGGGTGGCCATCGCCCGCGCCCTGGCCAAGGACCCGCGGCTGGTGTTCGCCGACGAACCCACCAGCGCGCTCGACGGCGAGAACGGCCTGGTGGTGATCAAGTTGCTGCAACGCGCCGCCAAGAGCCACGGCGCAGCGGTCATCTGCGTCACCCACGACATCCGCCTGGAGGCCTTCGCCGACCGGGTCATCCACCTCGAGGACGGCCAGATCCTGGATGACCGGCGCGTCGAGGGCGCGCCGACGCCCTCCGGCGTCGATCCTCAGCACCACCGACAACCCGCGCTCCTGGGAGCCTGAAGACCATGTTCGCCTTCCTTCGCCACCGCTTCGTCTGGATCGGCCTCGTGCTCGTGGCCATGGTCGTCGGCGGCGGCCTCTTCATGCAGAGCCAGGCCAAGGCCAAGAAGGCCGAGGAGGCCAAGGCCGCCGCGCAGGTGAAGCCCAGCCCGTACACCGCCATCGCCAACGGCAAGGCCGACGTGGAAGGCGGGATCATCCAGGTCGCCGCCCGGCGCGCCGGCGTGATCCGCGACGTCCTGGTCCAGGAAGGCGACGATGTGGTGAAGGGCCAGGTGCTGGCCCGGCTGGAGGACGACGAGCCCCGGCTCGCCTCGCAGCGGGCCGACGCCGAGGTGCGCCAGGCGCGCGCCGCCCTGGCCCTGCTGCAGGTGCAACTCTCCGCCGCCCAGCGCGAACTGAAGCGGCTGGAGGGCCTGGCTCCGTCGAACTTCGTGGCCGCCCAGAAGCTGGACCAGGCGCGCGACGCCGTGCGCGAGGCCGAGGCGCGCATCCTGGCCCAGAAGGCCACGGTGGCGACCGCCGAGGCGGCCTTCAACGAAGCGCGCTACGACCAGGAGCTGTCGATCATCCGCGCGCCGGCCGACGGCCGGGTCATCCGGCGATACGCCAACCCGGGCGCCGGCGCCTCGACGCTGAACGTTTCGAACATGTTCGACCTTGAACCTCACACCGGCCGCATCGTCCGCGCCGAGATCGCCGAGGGCTCCCTGCCCTTCGTGAAGATCGGCCAGACGGTGCAGATGTCGCCGGAGAGCGACCCCACCAAGATCTATCCTGGCAAGGTGCTGCGCCGCGCCGCGGTGTTCGGCGCCCGCAAGCTGCAATCCGATGATCCGAACGAGAAGACCGACGACCGCGTGGTCGAGGTGGTGGTCGACTCCTCCCATGCGCCGTTCCTCATCGGCCAGCGCGTGCTGGTGAAGTTCGAACGCGGCCAGCAACAGGCCCAGGCAGCCGCCGCCCCAATCGGCTGACCGGGCTGAGGAGGCCTCTTCGGGGTTCCCAGTTCCGCCCCGGGGAGGTCGACCTCCCTCGACGCCGCCTTCTCCTGCGTCGGCTTGACGCGATCCCCAGCGGCCCTCACAAGGCGGGCCGCATTCGAATACCTGTTCCAAAGGGGATCCTGATGGCGGACATCCGCTTCGATGGCAAAGTGGCGATCGTGACCGGCGCGGGCGGAGGCCTGGGCCGCCAGCACGCGCTGGAGCTGGCGCGGCGCGGCGCCAAGGTCGTGGTCAACGACCTCGGCGGCTCGGTCGATGGCTCGGGCGGCGGCTCGGAAGCCGCCCACAAGGTCGTCGAGGAGATCAAGGCCCTGGGCGGCGAGGCCATCGCCAACGGCTCGTCGGTCACCGACGACGCCGGCGTCGCGCGGATGGTCAAGGACGCCATGGACCACTGGGGCCGCATCGACATCCTGGTCGCCAACGCCGGCATCCTGCGCGACAAGAGCTTCGCCAAGATGGAGCTGAGCGACTTCCAGGTGGTGGTCGACGTCCACCTGATGGGCTCGGTGAAGCCCGCCAAGGCCGTCTGGGAGATCATGCGCGAGCAGAACTACGGGCGGATCGTGGTCACGACGTCGTCGACCGGCCTCTACGGCAACTTCGGCCAGACGAACTACGGCGCGGCCAAGCTGGGCCTGGTCGGCTTCATGAATTCTCTGAAGCTCGAGGGCCAGAAGAACAACATCCACGTCAACGCCATCAGCCCGGTGGCCGCCACGCGGATGACCGAAAACCTGGGCATGCCGGCTCAGGTGCTGGAGCAGCTCAAGCCGGAATATGTGACGCCGGGCGTGGTGTTCCTCTGCTCGGAGGACGCGCCGACGGGCGCGGTCCTGACCGCCGGCGCCGGCGCCTTCGCGCTCAGCCGCATCGTCGAGACCGAGGGTGTTTACCTGGGCCATGAGGCCACGGTCGAGAAGGTCCGCGACAACTGGGAAAAGATCACCGACGCGGCCGGCCAGCAGGCCTATCTGAACGGCGGCGAGCAAACCGCGAAGTTCTTCCGCAAGATGCAAGGCGGCTGAATACAGCCGCTCACTGCGAAGCTTGGACGGGCGGCCCGACGGCCGCCCGTTTCGATTTTGTAATCCAATTCCGCTTGCTCCTTCCCTAGCGGAGGCGCCTACGATTGCGCGCAGCGCCCTTCGAGAGGCGCGCTCGGAGGATCAGGACGTTGGCGTCGAACGTTGGTAAGGCCGGGCCGAACGGCGCCCTCTCCCCGTTGAACGCCTTGGCCTTCGCCAGCGCCTACATTCCGATCTCCGCCCTGATCCTGGCCGTCGCGGTCCATCTTCCGCGCTATTTCGCCAGCCACCTGGGCCTGTCGCTGGCGGCCGTGGGCGGGGCCTTCGCCCTGGTCCGCTTCGTCGACATCCCGATCGACACCGTCATCGGCGTCGGCATGGACCGGACCCGCACGCGGTTCGGCCGCTATCGCGTCTGGATGGCCCTCGGCGCGCCGCTGCTGATGTTCGCCCTCTTCATGCTGATGCGCTCGCCGCAGGACGTCGGCGAGGGCTATCTGCTCGGCTGGCTGCTGGTGATGTACATCGGCTATTCGTGCGTCTACCTGTCCCAGCTCGCCTGGGCGGGCCGCCTCGCCCCCACCTACGAGCAGCGTTCCAAGGTGTTCGGCGCGATCATGGCCATGGGCGTGGTCGGCGCCATGGGCGTGCTGCTGATTCCCGTGGTCATGACCACCATGTTCGGCGCGACCGACGCCGAGGGCGTGCAGGCCATGATGTGGTTCATCATCGGTGGCGTGCCGATCACCGTGCTGCTGGCGCTGTCGACCACGCGGGAGACCGTGGCCCGCGACCACACGGTGCACTTCAAGCTGCGCGACTACATGCTGCTGCTGACGCGCGGCAACGTGATCCGCCTGCTGCTGGCCGACCTGTTCGTCACCCTCGGCCCGGGCTGGATGGCCGCCCTCTATCTCTTCTACTTCACCGACAGCCGCGGCTTCACCATCGCCCAGGCGAACATCCTGCTGGCCATCTACATCGGCGCCGGCTTCGTGGGCGCGCCGTTCACCGCCTGGCTCGGCAACAAGCTCAGCAAGCACCGCGCCCTGATCGCCAACACCACGGCCTACTCGCTGGGCCTGATCGCCCTGCCCTTCCTGCCGAGGGGCGATTTCCTGCTCTTCGCCCCACTGATGTTCCTGGTCGGCGGCATGGCCGCCGGCTTCGGTGTGATGATCCGCGCGATCACCGCCGACATCGCCGACGAGATCCGCCTGGAGACCGGCCGCGAGTGGATGGGCCTGATGTACGCCATGACCAACGCCACCTCGAAACTGGCCTCGGCGGGCTCGATCTTCCTGACCTTCAACGTCCTGGCCGCCGTCGGCTACGAGGCCAGGGAAGGCGCCGCGAACGGCCCGGCCCAGATCCAGGGGCTGGAGTTGGCCTACATCATCGGGCCCATCGTCTTCGTGATGATCGCCGGGGCGTGTTTCGTCGGCTACCGCCTGACCGCCGAGCGCCACGCGGAGATCCGCACCGAGCTCGAGAAGCGCGACGCGGCGATGAACGATCCTGCCGCGGCGCTGGAAAGCCTGACCGGCGAGACCGACTTCGCAACGGCGCCGCGAACCACATGACCTGACTGTCGACCATCGCCGAGGGCCCGGCAGAGGCCCCGGCGCGAAGGAGGAAGCCTTGACCCAAAGCGGAACCGGCGCGGCGGGCGCGCCCCTTTCCATCGGGCGCATGCTGGCCTTCTCGGCCACGAGCCTGCCGCTGTCGGCGGTGGTGCTGGCGATCTCCATCCACCTGCCGGCCTATTTCGCCTCCAGCGTCGGCGTGCCCCTGGTGGCCGTGGGCGCGGTGTTCGCCATCTGCCGTTTCATCGACATCCCGATCGAGCCGGCGCTGGGCCTGGCGATGGACCGCACCCGCACGCGGCTGGGCCGCTACCGGCTCTGGACCCTGATCGGCGGACCGCTGCTGATACTGGGCCTCTACATGCTGATGGAGGCGGAACAGGGCGTCGGCCGCGGCTATCTGATCGTCTGGCTGCTGGTGATGTACCTGGGCATGTCGATCCTCATCCTGAGCCACGCGGCGTGGGCCTCGACGCTGGCGCGCACCTACGACGAGCGGTCGCGCCTGTTCGGCGTGATGACCGGCGCCGGCGTGATCGGGTCTCTGGGCGTGCTCGCCGTGCCGATCCTGATGTCGGGCATGGGCAAGACCGACGCCGAAGGCGTGCGCGCCATGATCTGGTACATCATCGGGCTGACCCCGCTGTGCGTGGCCATCGTCGTCTGGGGGACGCCCGAGCGGATCGCGCCGGAATCGCACGGCCAGCGCTTCCGCCTGCGCGACTACGCCGAACTCATCCTGCATCCGGCCATGCGCCGCATCCTGCTGGCGGACCTGTGCCTCGTGCTGGGACCGGGCTGGATGGCGGCGCTGTTCCTGTTCTTCTCGCGCGACCGCATGCACTTCACCACCGCCGAGGCCAACCAGCTCCTGGGCGTCTACATCGTGGCCGGCCTGTTCGGCGCGCCCACCATGGCCTGGCTGGCGACGCGCATCGGTAAGCACCGCACGGCCATGGTCTCGTGCCTGGTCTATTCCGCCGCGCTCATCGCCCTGATCTGGGCGCCGAAAGGCAATGTGCTGGCCAACATCCCGATCAATTTCGTCACCGGGTTCGTGGGCGCGGGCTTCGTCGTGATGATCCGGGCGATGGTGGCCGACGTCTCGGACGACATCCGCCTGACCCAGGGCAAGGAACGCAGCGGCCTGCTCTTCTCCCTCACCACCTCCACCAGCAAGATCGCCGGCGCCGCGGGGCCGGCCATCACCTATCCGTTCCTGGCGAGCCTGGGCTACCATCCCGACCTGGGCCAGGCGAACACGCCCGAGGCGATCCGCGGCCTGACGTTCGCCTTCCTGGCCGGCCCCACCTTCTTCCTGGCGCTCGGGGCGGCGTGCTTCATCGGCTACAGGCTGACCGCCGAGCGGGCCGCCGAGACCCGTCGCCTGCTCGAGGAACGCGACGCCGAGCTCGAGGCGGCGGCCGCCATCGGCGGCGGCCCGGCGGGCGAACCGGCCGCGCCGCATGTGCCCCGCACCGCCTGATCGGGCCGCGTAACGCCGTACCTTGGCTTCGAAATATTCTTGTAACGCGGGGAACGGAGGCTTCTGCTGCAGTCCACGCTCCGCCAGAGGGCGACCTGAGATATGGGAGACGCCCGCTTGACCACCGCCACCGCCACGCACGCGGATCGATTGTCGTTCCCGCGCCTGCTCGCGTTCTCGAGCGGGGCCATCCCCGGTTATCTGCTGATCGGGATCATGGGCGTCTACCTGCCCCGCTTCTACGCCGGCCACCTGGGCATCGGCCTGCTGGAGCTCGGCGCGGCCATCGCGGGCATCCGCCTGGTGGACATCGGCATCGACCTGGCCATCGGCATGGCCATGGACAAGACCAAGACACCGTTCGGCCGCTACCGGCCCTGGTACCTGCTGGGCCTGCCGGTCCTGGCGTTCACGGTGTTCAAGGTGTTCAACCCGCCCGACGACGCCGGCATCTCGTACCTGGTCGTCTGGTACATGCTGCTCTACGTGGCCTATTCGCTGCTGGTGCTGGGCCATGCCGCCTGGGCCGGCACGCTGACGGCGAACTACAACGAGCGGTCGCGCATCTTCGGCTGGATGATGGGCATCGCCCTGGCCGGCAATGTGGCCATCAACGCCCTGCCCTTCCTGACCGGCGGCGCGATCAACCCCGCCCGGTCCGAGGGCATGCCGACCATCGGCTGGATCATCATCGCGATCTCCGCCGTGACGATCCCGCTGGCGGTGATGCTGGCGCCCGAGCGCGCCCCGCCGGTGGCCCACAAGGAGAAGCTGTCGTTCAAGGACTACGCGGCGGTGGTGACCAAGCCGTCCATGTTCCGGCTGATCCTGGCCGACCTGTTTCTCACGCTCGGCCCGGGCACGACGGCGCCGATGTATGTCTTCTTCTTCCACGACGCGAAGAAGTTCACCCTGACCGAGGTCCCGGAACTGCTGATCTTCTACCTGCTTGCGGGCGTGGTCGGCGCGCCGGCCTGGGGCCACGTGGCCCGTAAGCTGGGGAAGCACCGCACCATTCAGGTGGCCTGCGTGGTCTATGCCATCACCCAGTCGCTCCTGATGGCCATGCCCGCCGGCAACTTCTGGCTGACGGCGTTGGGCATGTTCGCCGTGGGCTTCGCGGCCAGCGCCTTCGTGCTGCTGATCCGGGCGATGGTGGCCGACGTGGCCGACGAGCTGCGGCTCGAAACGGGGCGGGAGCGGTCTGGCGTGCTGTTCGCCCTGGTGACCATGACCCAGAAGTTCGGCACCTCGATCACCGTCTCGATCGTCTATCCAATCCTCGCCTACGTCGGGTACAACGCCAAGGATGGAGCGGTGAACACCGAGCACGCCATCTGGGGCCTGGAGATGTGCTACCTCTTCGCCCCCGTGATCCTGGTGGTCGTGGGCGGACTTTGCCTCATCGGCTACAGCCTGACGGCCGAGCGCCACGCCGAGATCCGCAGCCAGCTGGAGGCGCTGGTGGAGAAGGACGTCGCCGCCGCCGAGGAAAGCCTGACCGGGCCCGTGGAGGGCGTCGCCCCGGCGCGCTGACGGGGCCGCTAGCCCGCCACCTTGCCGGCCAGTTCGACGAAGGCCCGGGCCGCGGCGCTGTCGGCGTCGGTGGCGGCCAGCGGCCGGCCCTGGTCGCATGCCTCGCGCAACGCCACCTCGATCGGGATTTCGGCCAGCAGCGGCACGCCCAGGCGCTCGGCCTCGGCCCGCGCCCCGCCGGTCCCGAAGATCGGCGCCTTCGCGCCGGAGCTGTCGACGAAATAGGCCATGTTCTCGACGACGCCCAGGATCGGCGCGCCCGTCTTGTCGAACATGGCCGCCGCGCGCCGCGCGTCGATCAGGGCGATCTCCTGCGGCGTGGAGACGATGATCACCCCGTCGATCACCAGCTTCTGGACCAGGGTGAGCTGGATGTCGCCGGTGCCGGGCGGCAGATCGATGACCAGCACGTCGAGCGGCTCGTCCGCCGTCCCCCAGTTGGAGTTCATGAGGCTGCGCAGCGCGGAGGACGCCATCGGGCCGCGCCAGATGTTGGCCGTGCCAGGCTCCACGATGAAGCCGATGGACATGACCTTCACGCCCCAGGCCTCCATCGGGTTGAGACGCTTGTCCGCGTCGAAGGTCGGATCGCCGTCCACGCCCAGCATCGTGGGCGCCGAGGGGCCATAGATGTCGGCGTCCAGCAGGCCCACGCGCTTGCCCATCCGGGCCAGGGCCGCGGCCAGATTGACCGAGACGGTCGACTTGCCGACGCCGCCCTTGCCGCTGGCCACGGCGATGACCTTGGTCACGTGGGCCGGCTTCACCGCCTCGACCATCGGATGGAGGCGGGCCTGGGGATCCTCGGCGATGCGCGCCCGCCGGGCCGGCGGTGTCTCGCCCGGCAGCGGACGGCGCGGCGAGACCTGGAAGCCCGGGCTGGGCGTCGGCGCCTGGATCTCGGTGGTCAACACCACCTGGGCCATCTCGACGCCGGGCATGTCGGCCAGCACCGCCTCGGCCTGGTCGCGGACCGGGCGGTAGAGGTCGGCGTCGGCCGGGGCCACCTCCAGCATGAAGGCCGCGCGGCCGTCGCGCAGGACCAGGCCCCGCACCATGCCGGCGCTGGTCAGGCCCTTGCCGGACCTCGGGTCGACGACCCCGTCGAGGGCCTGAAGGATCGCCGTCCGGTCCGGACCCGCCGGTTCGCTCATGCCGCTTTCGTCTTGTGTCGCCTAAGGTGGGACCTCATATCCGGCCCCCAGCATCTGTTTACAAGCCCGCCCGGGGCTTTATGGATCGAAGCTGAAGACGTGAAGCAAGGACGACGCGAACCGGTCGATGCCCTGGAATGACAACGCCAACCCCGGGCCTTGGGGCTCACCCTCCGGGGGAGACGGAGACAGACGCGATCCGCCGCGGCGGCCGCAAGGCGGCGGCCCGCGTGGCCCCGGTCGTGGGGGCGGACCCGACTTCAACGTCAACGTCGAGCGCCTGATCCAGCGCCTCCGCGAGCTGATGGGCGGCCCGGGCGGCATGAAGCCCAGCGTGCTGTTCGCCATCCTGGGCGGCGCGTTCGGCCTCTGGGCGCTGTCTGGCTTCTACATCGTCCAGCCCAACGAGCAGGCGGTGGTCACCACCTTCGGGGCCTACTCGCGCTCGGAGACCCCTGGCCTGCGCTACCACGTCCCGTTCCCGGTCGAGCGCGTCGAGAAGGTGGCGGTGACCACGCTGAACCGCACCGACGTGGGCTCCAACGGCGACAACGAGGCGCCGGCCGAAAGCCTGATGCTGACCGGCGACGAGCAGATCGTCGATCTGGACTTCAGCGTCACCTGGCGGATTTCCGATCCCAGCAAGTACCTCTTCTCCGTGCGCGATCCGAAGCTGGCGGTGAAGGACGTCGCGGAGAGCGCGATGCGCGAGGTGGTGGGCAAGATTCCGCTGCAGCCGCTGATCTCCACCGAGCGCGGACAGGTCCAGCAGCGGACGGCCGAGCTGATGCAGAAGACGCTGGATTCCTGGAACACCGGCATCAGCATCGTCGAGGTCCAGATCCGTTCGGCCGATCCGCCCCAGGAAGTCGCCGGCGACTTCCGCGAGGTGAACAACGCCGTGCAGGACGCCGACTCCTACAAGAACGAGGCCGACACCTACGCCAATCGCGTGGTCAACGAGGCCAAGGGCGACGCTTCGCGCATCATCCAGGCGGCCGAGGCCTATCGCGAGCAGGCGGTCCGCGAGGCCACCGGCGAGACGGCGCGGTTCAACCAGCTCTACGCCGAATACAAGCGCGCGCCGGGCGTCACCCGCGACCGGCTCTACATCGAGAGCATGCAGCGGATCCTGCAGCGCACGAACAAGGTGGTGATCGACGCCAAGGGCGCCACGGCCCCCATCATCCTGCCGCCGGACGTGTTCCGGCCCAAGGGCTCGGCATCGACTTCGGCCCCGGCGATCCAGCCGCAGGTCAGCGCGCCAACTCCCCAACCCCAAGCCAAGGCCAGCCAATGAACGCGCGTCTGGTCGCCTGGATCGTTGGCGTGGTCGTCGTGGCCGTGCTGGCGCTCAACACCCTCTTCATCGTCGATCAGCGCGAGGAAGCCATCATCGTCGCCTTCGGCGATCCGCAGTACGTGATCAATCCGCCCGGCAAGAACGAGGCGGGGCTGCACGCGAAGATCCCGTTCATGCAGCAGGTCCTCAAGCTGGACCGGCGCAACATCGCCCTCGAGATCGCCCAGGAAGAGATCATCGGCGCGCGGCAGGAACGGCTTCTGGTCGACGGTTTCATCCGCTACCGGATCTCGGACCCGCTGCAGTTCTACACCACCCTGCGCAGCCCGCAGCTCGCCGAGGACCGTATCGAACGGCTGGTCAGCTCGTCGCTGCGACAGGTGCTGGGTACGGCGACCCAGTCCGATATCATCTCGGGCCGGCGGGCCGAACTGATGCAGCAGGCCCAGGCGACCGTGTCCCAGCGGGCGAAGGAATCTCGCATGGGCATCCAGGTGATCGACCTGCGCATCCGCCGCGTCGATCTGCCGGCCTTCAACCGCGAGTCGGTCTTCCGCCGCATGGCCACCTCGCGCCAGCAGGAGGCCGCGCGCATCCGCGCCATCGGCGAGCAGGCCAAGCGCCAGAAGATCGCCGAGGCCGACAAGGAGGTGACCGTCACTCTGGCCACCGCGCGCGAACAGGCCGGCCAGACCATGGGCGAAGGCGACGCCCAGCGCACCCGCATCTTCGCGCAGAGCTTCGGCAAGGATCCCTCTTTCGCGGCCTTCTACCGCTCGATGCAGGCCTATGAAGGCAGCTTCGCCGACGGCGAGACGACGCTGGTGCTGTCGCCCGACAGCGCCTTCTTCAAGTACTTCGAGCGCGGCCCCGCCGCCCGCTGAGGCGGCCGGGGCCAGCCCTCTTGACCTAGCGCACTACAAGCGTAAGTTATTACGCGCGTAATCTCGCAGTCCCGCCGCGCGCCCCAAGCCGCGGCCCGTTCACTTGCCCCCTCCTTCTTCATGGCCGGGGGAGGAGGGGCGCCTTTTCAGCCCGCCTGCGCGGCCAGCAGGTCGCGCACCTCGTGCAGGTCACGGGCGATGCGCACGCAGAGCGTCTGCATCTCCTCGGTCGGGTCGAGCATGTCGGGCACCATCACGGTCATCATCCCGGCCGCGGCGGCCGCGCGCACGCCGTTGTGGCTGTCCTCAAGCGCCAGGCAGGCCGCCGGATCGACGCCCAGGGCCGAGGCGGCCTTCAGGAACGGCTCGGGATTCGGCTTGCCCATCGTCTGCACGTCGCGGGTGATCAGCGCGTGGAAGCGGTCGACCAGACTGTGCGGCCCCAGGCTGGCGTGCACGGATTCCAGGTTCGACGAGGTGGCGATCGCCCGCGGCATGCCCACGGCGTCGAGGTGGTCGAGGATCTCCAGCACGCCCGCCTTCAGCGCGATGCCGGCCGCAAGCTCCTCGCGGAAGTGGGCGGAGACGGCGGCGTTCCAGCTGTCGAGGTCGAAGCCGTCGCCGAAGTGCTCCATGACGATCCGGTCGCTGGCGGCGTGCTGCAGGCCCACCATCCGCTTGAAGGTGTCGAAGGGCAGTTCGCCGCCGAAGCCCCCAGCCGCGCGCCCCATCGCCCGGAAGACGACGACCTCGGTGTCGACGAGCAGGCCGTCCATATCGAACACGACGGCTTTGACGGGGCGCGGCAGGGTCATGGCGCGGCTCTAGCGGCGTTCGGGCCCGGCAGGGAAATCAAAGCCCGCTTCAATCCGTAACGAACTCGTCCGCCCGGTAGCCCTGGAAGTAGAGCAGCGCGGTCAGGTCGGCGTGGTCGATCTTCGCATGGGCCTGGGCCGCCACGATCGGCTTGGCGCGATAGGCCACGCCCAGGCCCGCCGCCTGGATCATGGCGAGGTCGTTGGCGCCGTCGCCCACCGCCAGGGCCGACGAGGCTTCGACGCCCAGCGCGGCAGCCTCCTCCTGCAGCGCGGCCAGCTTGGCTTCGCGGCCCAGGATCGGTTCGCCCACCTCGCCGGTGAGCGCGCCGGCCGTCTCGATCAGGGTGTTGGCGCGGTTGGCCTGGAAGCCGGCGGCCTCGGCGACACGCGAGGTGAAGAAGGTGAAGCCGCCAGAGACCAGCACGCAGCGCGCGCCATGCGCGGCCATGGTGCGCACCATCGTCCGCGCGCCGGGATTGAGCCGCACGCGCTGGTCGTAGGCCTGCTGTAGCGCGGTCGCGGGCAGGCCCTTGAGCATGCCGACCCGCTCGCGCAATGCGCCCTCGAAGGCGAGTTCGCCGCGCATGGCGCGCTCGGTGATGGCGCTGATCTCGGCCTTCAGGCCCGCGAAGTCGGCCAGCTCGTCCAGGCATTCGACATTGATGATCGTCGAATCCATGTCGGCCACCAGCAGCCGTTTCCTCCGCCCCGCCGCGGGCTGGATGCAGATGTCGACCGGCTGGCCGTCCAGCTCGGTGTGGACGACCGACTCCGCCGCCTCGCGGTCGGCCAGCAGGGGCAGTTCATAGGCCCCGGGCCCGAGGGCGCGCGGCGGCTTGACGGCGACGCCCGCGCCTGCGAGCGCTGCCTGCGCGCGATCCGCGGCTGCGCCGGCCAGGCCGGCGTCGGGGCTGACGAGGGTGAGGACGAGTTCCATGACCGGCCGCATCTGGCTGATCGCCGGACCGACCGCAAGCGGCAAGTCGGCGCTGGCCCTCACCCTGGCCGAGGCTGTGGGCGGCGAGATCGTCAACGCCGACTCCATGCAGCTCTATGCGGGCCTGCGCGTGCTGACCGCCGGGCCCAGCCCTGAGGAGGCGGCGCGGGCCCCGCATCACCTGTTCGGAACCGTCGATCCGGCCGAGGGCTGGTCGGTGGGCCGATGGCTGCGCGCGGCGAGCGCGGCGATCGCCGACATCGGCGCGCGCGGGCGCGACGTCGTCGTCGGCGGCGGCACGGGCCTCTACTTCCGGGCGCTGACCCAGGGGCTGGCCGAGATCCCAGCCATCGCCGCCGATCTGCGCCGGACAACGGCGACCGAGTTCGAGGCCCTGGGGGAAGACGCCTTCCGCGCACGCCTCGCGGGCGTGGACCCGGCGGCGGCCGACCGCATCGCGGCGGGCGACCGCCAGCGGTTGAGCCGCGCCTGGGAGGTCTATGTCGCCACCGGCGTCTCCCTCACCGACCATCAGGCCAGCGCCGCCGGGGCCCTGCCCACCGGAAGCTGGAGGGCCGTGGCGATCGATCCGCCGCGGGCGGCGCTCTACGCCCGCTGCGACGCGCGCCTGGAGCGGATGGTCGCCGAGGGCGCTCTGGACGAGGTCCGCGCGCTGATGGCCCGCGACCTCGATCCCGACCTGCCCGCCATGAAGGCCGTGGGCGTTCGCGAACTTGCCGCTCACCTGCGCGGCGAGACGAACCTCGAGGCTGCGCTCGCCGCCGCCCAGCAGGAGACCCGCCGCTACGCCAAGCGCCAGACGACCTGGATGCGCGGCCAGATGGCGGACTGGCCGCGGCTGTCCGGCCTCGATTCCCGCGACCATTGGAGGCAGTTTCTTGCGCTCAACCCCGGCTTGACGGTCTGAGCGCGACATGCGAAAGCCCCAAGACGATCAATCGCGGGAAATCTCGTGCGCAAGATTCTTGTACTCGTAGGGCGACCGTAACGGACTGACCTAGCCGTCAGGACCGACCGGTCGCTCGTCCAGGCCCCCTCGCGGGCCTTTTTTATTGCCCTTAAGCCCAGGTTCGCCCCCATGTCCGCCCACCAGACGATCGAAGCCGAAACCACGACGATCTCCGGCGCCGAGATCGTGGTGCGCGCCCTTCTCGACCAGGGCGTGGACACGCTGTTCGGCTATCCGGGCGGCGCGGTGCTGCCGATCTACGACGCGCTGTTCGCCGAGCCGCGGCTGCAGCACGTGCTGGTTCGCCACGAACAGGGCGCAACCCACGCCGCGGAGGGCTACGCGCGCTCGACCGGCAAGCCGGGCGTGGTGCTGGTCACCTCGGGCCCCGGCGCGACCAATGCGGTCACCGGGATCGTCGACGCCCTGATGGACTCCATCCCCATGGTGGTCATCACCGGCCAGGTGGCCACCCACCTGATCGGCACCGACGCCTTCCAGGAATGCGACACCATCGGGATCACCCGGCCCTGCACCAAGCACAACTATCTGGTGAAGGACGTCGCCGACCTGCCGCGGATCATCCACGAGGCGTTCCACATCGCCACGTCCGGACGCCCAGGCCCGGTGGTCATCGACATCCCGAAGGACGTGCAGTTCGCCAAGGGCGCCTACCAGGGCCCCACCGAGGTGAAGCACGCCCACAACTATGCCCCGCGCGTGAAGGGCGACGCCGGACGCATCGCCGAGGCCGCCGCGCTGATCGCCAAGGCCAAGAAGCCGATCCTCTACACCGGCGGCGGCGTCATCAATTCCGGACCGAAGGCGGCGCTGCTACTGCGCGAGCTGGCCGAGCTGACCGGCGCGCCGGTCACCTCGACGCTGATGGGTCTGGGCGCTTTCCCCGCGTCGAGCCCGCAGTGGCTGGGCATGGTGGGCATGCACGGCAGCTTCGAGGCCAACAACGCCATGCACGACTGCGACGTCATGGTGGCCGTCGGCGCGCGCTTCGACGACCGGGTGACCGGCCGCCTCGACGCCTTCGCGCCCGGCTCGCGCAAGATCCACATCGACGTCGACGCCAGCTCGATCGGCAAGAACGTGCGCGCCGACATCGGCATCGTCGGCGACGCAGGCAGCGTGCTGGAAGACCTGATCGCCGCCTGGAAGAGCCGCAACCTGTCGGTCAGCAAGACGGCGCTGAAGGACTGGTGGACGGAGATCGACGCGTGGCGGGCGCGCCAGTCGTTCCGCTATCGGCCCGACGGCAAGCTGATCAAGCCGCAGTACGCCATCGAGCGGCTCTACGCGGCCACCAAGGACCTCGACACCTACGTCACCACCGAGGTGGGCCAGCATCAGATGTGGGCGGCCCAGTTCTACCACTTCGACCAGCCGAACCGCTGGATGACCTCGGGCGGCCTGGGCACCATGGGCTACGGCCTGCCGGCGGCGGTCGGCGTGCAGATGGCCCACCCGGACAGCCTGGTCATCGACATCGCGGGCGACGCCTCGGTGCAGATGACGATGCAGGAGATGTCGACGGCGGTTCAGTACGACCTGCCGATCAAGATCTTCATCCTCAACAACGAATGGATGGGGATGGTGCGCCAGTGGCAGCAGCTGCTGCACGGCGAGCGCTACAGCCACTCGTACTCGGCCTCGCTGCCCGACTTCGTGAAGATGGCGGAGGCCTACGGCTGCGTCGGCCTGCGCGCCGAACATCCCGACGAGCTGGACGACAAGATCGCCGAGATGATCGCGGTCAGGAAGCCGGTCCTGTTCGACTGCCGGGTCACCAAGGAAGAGAACTGCTTCCCGATGATCCCGTCCGGCAAGGCGCACAACGAGATGATCCTGGCCGAGGAGGCCCGCGACCTGGGCGCGATCATCGACGACGCCGGCAAGCGGCTCGTCTGATGCCGGCGCGGCGCGGCGGTTGCCTCTGCGGGGCCGTGCGCTACGAGGTCGAGGGGGCGCTGGCGCCGATCCAGCTCTGCCACTGCGGGCAATGCCGCAAGGCGCAGGGCTCGGCGTTCGCGGCCAACATCCCCGTGGCCGCCTCGGCGTTCCGGCTGCTCCAGGGCGAGGAGGTGCTTCGCGAACACCGCGCCACGCCCGGCAAGCGACGGGTGTTCTGCGGCGCGTGCGGCGGCCCGATCTTCAGCCAGCGCGATGACGCCCTGGGCGCCCTGCGTCTTCGCGCCGGGACCCTGGACGGCGATACCGGCCTGGAGGTGGGCTTCCATATCCAGGCCGCCTCGCGGGCGGCATGGTGGCCCATCGACGACGACCGGCCGGCCTATCCCGGCGCCGGCCCGGCCTGACCTCCCCCGAACGACGCAGACGTCGCTGGAAGATGAGCCGCACGACCCCCGCCACGCTCGCCCTCGACCGCGCGGGCCTCGCCTATTCGCTGGCGAGCTACGACTACGATCCCAACGCCGAGCGGGTGGGCCTGCAGGCGGCCGAGGCGCTCGGCGTTCCGCCCGGCGAGGTGCTGAAGACCCTGATGGTCAAGGCCGACGGCAAGCCGGCCTGCGTGGTGCTGGCCTCGGACCGCGAAGTCTCGATGAAGAAGCTGGCCGCCGCGCTGGGGGCAAAATCCGCCGAGATGATGAAGCCCGCCGACGCCGAGCGGATCACAGGCTATCGCGTGGGCGGCGTCAGCCCGTTCGGCCAGAAGCGGGCGGTCCCGACCGTGATCGACTCGGACGCCGCGGCCCTGTCCGCCGCCTTCGTCAACGCCGGCCAGCGCGGCCTGCAGGCGCGCCTGGCGCCCGCCGATCTGGTCCGCGCGCTGGGCGCGATCGTAGCGCTCGTGACCTGAGGCGAAGCGCGTCGGGCAAGGATGGAGATTCCCGCCGCTCCGGAGGGCCACGTAGTCGCGCCCCCGAGCGCGGCGCCCTCATTTCGGCGCGGCCACCTTGAACGGCTGGGACAGTTCCTGGAATTCGGCCATCGCCTCGGCCCGGGCGCAGTGCGCGGCCAGCGCCGGCCAGGCGCCCATGTCGAACACGCCCTCCAGCGCCTCGCCGACGAACCGGCCCACGGCGGCGAGGATGATGTCGGCGTGGCCGATCCGGTCGCCAAACAGCCAAGGCGAGGCGCGCGAGGCCCGCGCCGCCTCGATCAGGTCAAGCGCGCCGCCCACCTGGCCGCGGCAGCGCGCGACCCAGGCCTCGAGCGGCGCGTCTCGCAGCACCCGCTCGTAGACGAGCGCCACGCTCTTGTCCGCCGCGCCGGCCGCCAGCCCGATCAGGCGCATGGCCTCCAGCCGGTCGGGCCCGGAGGCGGCGATCAGGGCCCGTTCGGGGCCGACCATCTGGTCCAGGATGTCGATGATCGCCCAGCTGTCGGCGATGACCGTCCCGTCGTCCAGCACCAGGGTCGGAACCCGGCGCAGCGGATTGAACGGAGCGATCCTGTCCGCGTCGCCAAAGGTGGACCACGGCCAGTGCTCGAACGCGATGCCGTAGAGGCGCAGCGCGATGGCCACACGACGGACGAACGGGGAATCGTACTGGCCGATGAGCTGCATCGGGCCCTCAGGCCTTCAGCCGCATCTGGCCCATGTAGTCGCGCTTGCCCAGCGGCACGCCCTTGGAGCGCAGGATGTCGTAGGCGGTCGTGGCGTGGAAATGCAGGTTGGGCGTGGAGAAGCTGAGCAGGAAGCCCTCGACCGTGAAGGGCATCTGCCGCGGACCGATCTCGAAGACCATGTCCTTGCCTTCCAGCGCATTGACCTCGTCGGGGCTCAGCGCCTCGAGCGCGGCCTTGGCGTCGGTCACCAGGCCCTGCAGGCCCGTGTAGTCGAGGTCCATGCCCGAGCCGCCCGGCGGCCGGAACACGCCGGCCCTGGCGCCCTCGATAGCGCCCAGCGAGTGGTGGGCCACCGAGACAAGCTGGAAGCGGAAAGGCAACATGTCGTCGAAGATGCGGGTCTCGACCACGCCCGCCAGATCGATGCCGTTGTCCTCGCAGTGCGCCCGCCCGCGTTCCAGGAAACCCGAGACGCTTCCCAGCACCTGCAGGAACGACCGGACGGTGCAGTCATAGAGCGAGATCGACATGGGGCCCTCCCGAAGCGGCTTGTTCGGCCGAGCTATGCCCGGATCGCCCTGCGGAAGCCAACCGATTCAGCGCGCGCCCAGGCGGGCCAGCACTTCGCGCGGAATGCCATACTGCGCGATCACCGCGGCGCGGTCCCGCAGGCCCATCACCTCGCGCTGGACGAAGAAGCCCCACACGGCGTCGGCCGCCGCCCGCAACGCCTCGGCGCGGCCCTCCCCGCCCGGATGCTCGCTGAGCGCCGCCAGGGCGGCCTCGACCTTGCGGCCGGCCCGGCCCAGGGAATGGGCCTGCTCCTCCAGCAGCTCGTAGCGGAGGATGGCCTCGCCGGTCTCGACCTTGAGCCGGGTCGAAAGGCTCTGGGGCATGCGCAACGACGACATGGCCGCCATGTTGGCCGCCACGGCGCCGATGGCAAGGGCGTGGGAAGCGCCCGGCGCCGATGGATCAGTCGGCGCCGAACGCCTCGGCCACATCGTCGGTCGCCGGCCAGTAGCGATAGCCACGACCCACGTCCTCGCGCAGCAGCCGGTCGATCGCCCAGCCGCTGCGGCCGACGTGCACGCCCATGAGGGCCAGCTCGGAGACGATCTCCTCGCGCACGTCCTCCGGCACGGCCGCGTTGCCGCGGACGCGCGCCTCGTCCAGCCGCCAGCCGAACACGTGGTCGCGGCTGATGGAGACGATCGCGCCGGGCTGGCCTTCCCATTCGTAGAAGGCCGCCCAGCCGGTGGCCGCGTCCGAGCCGCGGTCCGCCAGGCAGTTGCGGAACCGGCGCGCCGCATCCTTCAGCGCCGCCTTGGTGGCCAGCGGCCGCAGCCGCGCCGTGCCCGGATGCGGCGGCGGCGCCGGCTCGGGCGTCAGGTCGTCGCGCACGGCCTCGAACAGCGCCTTGGGCGTGACCGCCCTGGCCCAGCCGTCCGCCACCGCCTGGGCCGCGACCGGCCCGTCGCGCAGCACGACCGCCTCATAGGCCTCGCGCAGCATCAGCACGCCCTCGGGGCTCAGACTGGCGGCCAGTCCGGCCGCTTCGGCCATGGGTTCGGGCATGCCGGCCAGGCGGTGGACGAGGGCCGCGTCCACCGTCTCGGCGTG
The DNA here is from genome assembly GCF_016124325.1 of Phenylobacterium sp. Lineage (GTDB taxonomy): Bacteria > Pseudomonadota > Alphaproteobacteria > Caulobacterales > Caulobacteraceae > Phenylobacterium. The sequence goes on along the minus strand of NZ_WGNY01000028.1, from coordinate 143,004 downwards.
ACGCAGCACCTTGGCGGGCGCGCGCCGCTCCAGCAGCCGGATCGCGGCGCGGTAGGCCTCGGCGTCCCACGCCACCTCGCCCGCGCGACCCATCAGCCGCTCCAGGCCGGCGGGCGGGCGGGCCAAGAGCAGGCGGATCGCTTCGCGCACCCGGCCGCCCAGCAGGCGGTCGGCGAGCGGCCTCACTTCGCGGCCCAGCGCGAGCCCGAGACAGACGAGATGGCGGCGCACCGCCGAGGCGGCGAGGAATTCGCCATGCGGCGCAGGCCACAGCGCCGCCACGCGCGGCGCGAATTCGCCCGCCACCATCTGCAGCAGGGCGCTCGGTCCGGACTGTGCGGGCGCCGCGCCGACGCCCAGGACGGGGAAGAACATCTTTGGCTCCCAAGGGTGCGCCGCGCACCCTGCAGGAGCGCCGGCGTCAGCGGTTGATCGGGGGTGCGCCGGGGTTTCCGCCGAAGCGCACGAGAGCGGCGGCCGTCATCAGACGGTCCCAGCTCGGCTGTGTGTCGTGCGTGTTCATTCGGTGGGCTCTCATTCGAGAAGGCGCGCCGTGTCTCACGGAACGCCGGGACGTGGCAAGCGCGGGGAACAGGCCCCAGCGGCGTCGGCCCGGAGCTGTGTTCCCAAGGCCACGCTCACCCCGGGCTGGCGCTGATGCCGCCGTCGACGGTGAACACGGCGCCGGTCGTATAGGCGCTGCGGTCGGAGGCCAGGAACACCATCAGGTCGGCGACCTCGCGGGGCTTGGCGGGACGGCCCAGCGGATAGTTGGCCATCAGCTCACGGTAGCGGCTCTCGTCGTTGAAGCGGCGGGCCGCGGCCGTCTTCATCAGGGTGACGATGCGATCGGTCTCGACGGGCCCGGGGCTGACGCCGACCACCCGGATCCCGTCGCGCAGCGACTTGCCGCCGAGCGCGCGGGTGAAGGCGTAGAGCGCCGCGTTGCCCGCCGAGCCCGCGATATAGCCGGCGTCCATCCGTTCGCCCGCCGCGCCGATGTCGTTGATGATCACGCCCGAGCCGCGCGCCTTCATGTGGGCGTAGATGGCGCGGGTGAGGTTGATGTAGCCGAACACCTTCAGCTCCCAGGCGTGGCGCCATGTCTCCTCGTCGACGCTTTCCAGCGTGCCGCCGGGGATGTCTCCGGCGTTGTTGACCAGGACGTCGGCGTCCTTGCCCGCCTCGGCCAGGGCGGCGAGCTGGGCCGGGTCGCGGATGTCGGTGGGGACGGCCCGGGCCTGGATCTGGCGGGCCGAGCGCAGGCGTTCGCAGAGCGCTTCCAGCGCCGCGCCGCTGCGCGCGGCCAGGATGAGGTGGCAGCCCTCCTCGGCGAACGCTTCGGCCGCCGCCGCGCCGATGCCCTTCGAAGCGCCGGTGATCAGCACCGTGCGGCCGGCGAGATTCAGGTCCATGAACTCAGCAATCCCTAGTTGACGAACAAAAGCGGAACTGCGTGGATGCGTTCCGGAGGAACCGATGTTTCGACAGCTTGGCATGTGGCGTACTCAGCGCGCACTGCGAAAGAACATTGAGACGAATGGCTGGACGATTGTGCCGGTCGAAGGACCGGACTTCGGTTGGGCCTATACGGTCGGCCTATGGGAGAGGTTCGGGCTTCCCGAGCTGATCACGTTCACCTTGTCGGGGGACGATGCCGCTCGCTTGATCGCTGAAGCCCAGGCGTGCATTGCGACCACCAACCTCTCCCTGGAAGACGGTCTTCTGTGGAACGATCTCGGCTTCGAGTGCTGCTGGCGGCGCGTGAGCGAAAGCCAGTACCTAGGCTTTCAGTGGTTCTATTTCACAAAATGGTACTACGAAAGCCGCGCGAGCCGACGGGAGCCCGTCGAGTGCTTTCAGTTGTTCTCTCCTGACAACGCCGGCCGCTTCCCCTGGGAAGATGGATGCTCGGAAGGCGTTCGACGCTGCCAGCCCCAGCTCTTCAGACCGTTCGATCCAGACCTGCCAGGCGGCGGCGCGCTTGAAGTGGCGGATGGGGTGTGACACCTGACGCGCGACCCTCAGGAACCGCCGCCATGACCGACCAGCAGCCCGCCTCCGTCTACGACCTCAGCCATGAGGAAGCGCCCGAGAGCCGCGCCACCTTCGCCGTGATCGTGGACAACGAGCCCGGCGTGCTGCACCGGGTGGTCGGGCTGTTCGCCGCGCGCGGCTACAACATCGACAGCCTCACCGTCGCCGAGACCGACGCCAACGCCCACACCAGCCGGATCACCATCGTCACGCGCGGCACGCCGCAGGTGCTGGCCCAGATCGAGGCCCAGCTGCAGAAGATGGTCTCGACCCGCCACGTGCAGGACGTGACCCGCGACCCCAACGGCATCGAGCGCGAGCTGGCGCTGCTGAAGGTGAAGGGCGCCGGGGCCGATCGGGTGGAGGCGCTGCGCGTCTCCGACATCTTCCGCGCCAAGGTGATCGACACGACCCACGAGAGCTTCGTCTTCGAGCTGACCGGCGCCTCGACCAAGATCGACAAGTTCGTCGACCTCATGCGTCCGCTGGGCCTGGTGGAGGTGTCGCGGACCGGCGTGCTGTCGATGCAGCGGGGCGTCGAGGTCTTCTAGGGCGCCTACGCCGCCTGCGGTTCGGCCTGCGCCGCCCCTTGCTCGGCCCTCACCTGGCGGACGATCAACACGCGCATGGTCACGTACTGGATCGCAAAGAGGGCGACCTTCGAGACGGTCGGGAAGACGGCCAGGAACAGCGGCCACAGCGAGCTGAACCAGATGGCGAACACCAGGTTCGCGGCGCCGGAAACGAACATCAGCCCGGCCCAGACGTAGCCGAAGGCGATCATGGCGCGTTCGCCTCGGCCCTCGGCGACCGGCGGCAGGTAGCGCAGCATCCAGCCGCGCTTCAGCATCACCACCCCGACGATGGCGTAGATCAGCGTGGGCTTGGCCATCAGGAAGCGGACGTCATGGGCCAGCAGGCTGGCCGTGCCGAACACGAGCACGAGGCCCAGGCTCGCCCATTGCAGGGGTGCGATCTGGCGGCCCAGCAGCCGCAGGGCGATGATCTGGACGACGCCGACGGCCATGGCCGCGGCGGTGGTGATCACTGGATCCACCTTTAGCGCGACCAGCAGCGCGAACACGAGCGTGGGGGCGAGATCCTGAAGGAGGCCCTTGGCCGCGAACATCAGATTACCCATCGAAAACTCCTGCGGAAAACGATGGCCTGAGGCTAGCGACCGGCCGCGGGAACCCGTGAATCCGTCCGCGACGAATGCGCGGCGATCCGCGAAATCCACCCCGCCGTCCGCGCTTCGCGAATGGCGCGCCCGCTTCCGGTTCTTCATTTCTCAATCGCGAGCGCCTATATCTGGCGCGTCGGGTTCGCCCGACTATGGAGATAAACGCGCGCGAAATAAGCGGACTGGACCCGGGTGCGATTCCCGGCGGCTCCACCAAACCTTGTCCGGGTTATCGCCGGAAAAGTGCGGGGCCGATCAGCATCGACAGACGTGTAAAGGCGTTGCTTTCTCTCGGCATGACCCACCGTCCCGGGTCTTTAAACTAAATGCGAACGATAACTTCGCTGAGGAAGTTCGCCTGGCCGCGTAATGCGGTCCGGTAGACATCCGACCTAAGCCCTAGGGGTTCAGATCCTTAGGCGGGGCCCGGAGGGCGCCTGGCAACAGAAGCCCTCCACTTTCCACATCGGTGAAGGCGCCCTCCATTTCCAGGAAGAGTCTTCGGGGCGCCTGGCAACAGAAGCCCCTCACCTTCCTCAGTCCGTGCGGCGCCCCTCTTTTTCATCAGGAGTCCGGGGGCGCCTGGCGACAGAAGCCCCTCACCTTCCTCAGTCCGTGCGGCGTCCTCTGTACTCTCCCTTGCGCAGAGCCCGCCACGCGCTACCTTCCGGGCGTTCCGTTCGCATTTGGAGGCGCCCGTGGCGCAGGATCCGCCGACCCAGGACCTGATGAACTACGAGGCCCTGGCGCAGGACGCGTTGCGCGGCGTCGCGAAGGCGGCGCTGAAGCGGGCCGCCTCGCCCGAGGGATTGCCGGGCGCGCACCACTTCTACATCACCTTCAAGACCGACGCGTCGGGGGTGTCGGGCCCGCACGATCTGCTGTCGAAGTATCCCGACGAGATGACGATCGTGCTGCAGCACCAGTACTGGGACCTGGCGCCGGGCGAGACGTTCTTCTCGGTGACGCTGCAGTTCGGCGGCCAACCCAAGCGCCTTTCGATCCCCTACGCGGCGATCACCCGGTTCTACGACCCGTCCGTGCAGTTCCTGCTGCAGTTCGAGCCGCCGGCGGCGGCCCCGGCCAAGGCCGAAGCCGAAAGCGCGCCCGAGGCCAAGCCGGCCGAAACCGCGACCGCCGCAACCGCCGCGCCCGAGGGGGAGGCCAAGATCGTCTCCCTCGACCAGTTCCGGAAGAAGTGACCGTTCAGGAGCCCGCATGACCGACGTCGCCAGCCCTTCGGCTTCCAGGACCGACGAGGAGGGTCTGACCGACGAGGCCATTCTCCAACGGTTCCAGCGCACCAAGAACCAGCCGACGGGATCGCAAACCCTGGGCTTCCGGATGGTGTCGGTGAGCCAGGCCGAGCGATCGGTCGAGGTCGAGTTCGACGCCAAGGCCGAACTGCTGCTGAACCCCATGAAGCAGATCCAGGGCGGCTACCTCTGCGCCATGCTGGACGAGTGCATGAGCGTGGCCTGCATGGTGGCCTCGGGCATGACCGCGGTGGCGCCGACGCTGGAGATGAAGACCAGCTTCTTCCGCCCCGGCATGCCGGGGAAGATCAAGGGGATCGGCAAGGTGGTGAAGTGGGGCCGCCAGGTCGCCTTCACCGAGGGCGAACTCTACGATCCCGACGGCCGGCTGCTGGCCAAGGCGACCGGCACGGCGATCCCCACGCCCTTCACGAACTACAAGACCAAGTGACATGTTCGCCGCCGGCCGCCTGATCGCCCTGATCGCCAGCCTCTGGCTGGTCGCGGCGGGCGGCGCGACGGCGGCCTCGGCGTTTTCCGACTGGTCGGCGGTCGTGGTCGCCGGCGACTGGCACGCCCACGACGGCGGCCCTTCCGAGGCGTTCGACAACGCCCGGCGCGACGTGAGCCTGGCGCTGGAGCACGCGGGCTTCGCCGAGACGAACATCCGTCAGTTCTCGGTGCGACCCGAGCGCTACGCCGACACCCACCCGGGCAAGACCAGCCTCCAGGGCATCTACGACGCGCTGGTCGACCTCTCGGCCAAGGCGCCGGGCGGGTGCCTGTTCTACATCTCCTCGCACGGAGCCCCGCAAGGCGCGCTGGTCGACCAGACCATCCTCCTCCCCGGCACGCTGGGGACCATGCTCGACCGCAGCTGCGGCAAGCGTCCCACGGTAGTCGTGATCTCTGCGTGCTTCTCGGGCGTGTTCGTGCCGACCCTGGCGCGACCCAACCGCATGGTGCTGACCGCCGCACGGCCCGACCGCACATCCTTCGGCTGCGGCCAGGACAACAAGTACCCCTACTTCGACGACTGCTTCCTGTCGTCGATGCCGGGCGCCCACGATTTCGATGGCCTGGCCGATGCGGTGCGCGAATGCGTCAGCCGGCGCGAGATCGCCGAGAAGATGAGCCCGCCGTCCGAACCGCAGGTGTGGGTCGGCGCGCAGCTTCGCCCCATGCTGCCGTTCTACGCCTTCGACAGCGCCATCAAGACGGACGACTGAAGCCGGCGGGCGCCGCGACTCAGCCGAGATGCTCTATGGTCGGCGCTTCAGCAGGGAGTGGACGATCGACGATGGGAAGCCTCGGAAAGGCGATCGCGACGGCGCTCATCCTATTGCTGGCCACGCCCGCCGCATCGGCCCAGGAGGCTCCAGCCGCCAGGCTGCCCGAGACGCCGATCCCCTACAGCCAGGTCGCACCGAAGCCCGCGCCGCGGATCGCGCCCGCCCGGACAGCGCCGCCGGCCGAGGCGGCGGCGGCGGCGGCGCCGTCCCGCCCGTCCGCAGGGGTGCGCCTCGAACCGGGGCAGGCGCTGGATCCCGCGGAGCTGCAAGCCTTCCTCGACGGCTGGATTTCCGACGCCATGGCTCGCGAGCACATCGCCGGAGCCGCCATCTCGGTCGTGCAGAACGGCCAGGTGATCCTGGACAAGGGCTATGGCTTCGCCGACCTCGCCCCGCGGCGTCCCGTCGATCCGGACCGGACGCTCTTCCGCATCGGCTCCATCTCCAAGACGTTCACCTGGATCCTGCTGATGAAGGACGTCGAGGCCGGGCGCATCCGGCTCGACCGGCCCATCAACCTCTATCTCCCCGAGAAGGTCCGCCTGCCCGGCAAGTCGAGCGACCTGATGGTTTCCAACCTCATGGACCACTCCGCCGGCTTCGAGGATCGCGCACTGGGCCAGCTCTTCGAGAACAATCCGCGACGGGTGCGGCCGCTCGCTCTCTACCTTCGCCAGGAACGGCCAGGGCGGGTGCGGGCGCCAGGCGTGCTGTCGAGCTATTCCAACTACGGCGCGGCGCTGGCGGGCGAGGCCGTCGCCTTCGTCTCCGGCAAGACCTTCGAGCGCCGGGTCGAGGACGACATCGCCCGGCCGCTGGGCATGGACCACACCACGTTCCGAGAGCCCAGGCCGGAACGGCGGGGACTGCCCGCCGCCATGCCCCGGGCGCTCTGGCCCGACGTGGCCCAGGGCTACGGCTGGCGCGGCGCGCGCTTCGCCAAGAACGACTACGAGTATATCGGCCAGGTCGCCCCGGCCGGCGCGGCCTCGTCCACGGCCGGCGACATGTCGCGCTACATGCTGATGCTGCTGGGCGACGGTTCATGGAACGGCGCGACAGTGTTCGGCCCCCGCGCCGCCAAGGCGTTCCGGACGCCGCTGCGGCGCACGCCGCCAGGGATCAACGGGTGGGCGCACGGCTTCATGATGTTCGACCTGCCCGGCGGCTTCGAGGGCTACGGCCACCTTGGCCACACCATCGCCTTCAAGTCGAACATGACGCTGGTCCCGAGCCTGGGTCTCGGCGTGTTCGTCACCACCAACAGCGAAACCGGCGATCGGCTGGCCGACATCCTGCCGGCGGAGCTGGTGAGACATTTCTACGCACCCCCGACGATCTTCCCGCGCCCGGGGTCGCCCGAGCTGGCGCGCGAGGGCGGCATGTTCGCGGGCCAGTACATCACCACCCGCCGCGCCTACGGCGGCCTGGAGGGCTTCGCCGGATTGCTGAGCGGCGGTGCGAAGGTCTCGGTCACGCCGGACGGACGGCTGATCACCGCGGGGGCGGGCGGGCTCAAGGCCTGGGTTCCCGACGGCGCGTTCGGCGACGGGCGCTTTGTCTCGACGACCGGCGACACGCGCATGGCGTTCCGCGTCAGCGGCGGCCGCGCGGTCAGCTTCCAGATGGCGGACAACTCGCAGACATTTCAGCGCGCGGCGATGTGGCAGCGCCCTATGTTTATGATTTTGCTGACGATCCTGGTCGCCATCGCCGCTGTGGCGACACTCTTCGGCCTGGCGCTCCGCAACCGCAGGGAGCTGCGCCAGAACCAGACGCAGGCCCGCGCCGCCCTCGTCCAGAACATCCAGGCCGGCCTGTGGCTGACTGTCCTCGGCCTCTTCTCGATCTGGGCTGCGAAGGCCGGGGACGCCCAGGCTCTGATGTACGACTGGCCGGGCCCCGTGCTGGTCACCGCGTCGGCCGCAGCGCTCGTGGCGGCGGCTCTCACGCTCCTGACGATCGCGGCCCTGCCGGCGGTGTGGCAGGGCGGCCGGCGCGTCGATTCATGGACCGTGCTGCGTAAGGTGTTCTTCACCGCCACTGTGGCGATCTACGCGGGCTTCTCGGTGCTGCTCGCCATGGCGGGCGCCCTGGAGCCTTGGAGCCGGTAATTCCTGCCCAGCTCTAAACGGGGCCTTAACCAAGGACTGGGTAAATCCTGCCTAGCTGAAGGGCGGGCAAAGAAAACGCCCTTTCGTGTGTCTGGAAGGGGCGTCCCGACTTGAACTCGCTTTTGGCTGCTTTGCAGAGGTTCGGGATCGGCCGCCTGGCCGCGATCCTCGGGATCGCCGCGGGTCTGGCCGCCGTGTCGGCCGCCATCTTCATGAACCTGGGCCAACCCAAGGCCCTGCTCTATTCCAACCTGGATCTCAAGGAAGCCGGATCGATCACCCAGGCGCTGGACCAGGCCGGCATCAAGTACGAGGTGAAGGGCGACGGCTCGACCATCCTCGTGCCGCGAGACGACGTCGCCTCGACCCGGCTGATGCTGTCCGGCAAGGGCCTGCCGACCTCGGGGTCGGTCGGCTACGAGATCTTCGACGAGGCCAACGCCCTGGGGCAGACCGACTTCGTCCAGCAGCTCAACCGGCAGCGCGCCCTCGAAGGCGAACTGGCCCGCACGATCCGCGCCTTGGACGGCATCACCTCGGCGCGGGTTCACCTCGTCCTGCCCAAGCGCCAGCTGTTCGAGGAAGAGGCCGAGCAGCCTTCGGCCTCGGTGTCCATCGGCGTCGGCGGGCGTGAACCCACGGCCGAACAGGTCCGCGCCATGCAGAACCTCGTGGCGGGCGCCGTGCCGAACATGCGGCCCGACCGGGTGACGGTCGTCGACCAGCACGCCAAGACCCTGTCCGGCGGCGACACCGGCATGGCCGCCGAAGCCGACAGTCGCAAGTCGGAGGTGGAGCAGCGCATCGGCAAGCAGGTGAAGGGACTGGTCGAGGGCATCGTCGGCGCCGGTAAGGTGCGCGTGAACGTGACCGCCGACCTCGACCTGTCGCGTGTGACGCTCCAGGAGGAGAAGTTCGACCCCGACGGCCAGGTGATCCGCTCGGAGTCCACCACCGACGAGAACAGCCGCGAGAACGACGCGACGGGATCGGGCCAGGCTTCGGTCGCCGCCAACATCCCGAGCGCCGGCTCGCCCGACCTGAATTCCAACACCTCCACCAGCGGCCGCCAGGAATCGACGACCAACTACGAGATCTCCAAGACCGTCCGCACCGAGGTGCAGGAGCCGGGCACGGTGAAGCGCCTGTCGGTCGCCGTGGCCGTCGATGGCGTGACCGCCGCCGCAGGCAAGGACGGCAAGCCCGGCTCCTATACCCCGCGCTCGACCGCCGAGATGCAGCAGATCGAGCAGCTGGTCCGCACGGCCGTGGGCTACAACGCCGACCGGGGCGACCAGATCAGTGTCGTCAACGTGCGCTTCCCCACCGTCGACAGCGGCGAAGGCGTGGAAGCCGCCAGCCCGCTGATGGGCTTCGACAAGAACGACATCATGCGCGCCGCCGAACTGGGCGTGCTGGCGGTGGTCGGCATCCTGATGATCTTCTTCGTCGCCCGTCCGCTGCTGGGCGCCGCCGGCGCCGGCGGCGGCGGCAAGGGCGCGCGCGGCGGAGCCGCCCCGCCAGCGGTGACCCGCATCATGGTGACCCCGGACGGCCAGCAGATGCAGGTCTCGTCGGACGGCTCGAGCCAACTGGCCCTGCCCGGACCGGGCGGCGATGAGGCCCGCATCGACCTCGCCCGCGTCGACGGCCAGGTCCGCCAGAGCACCGTCAGGAAGGTGGCCGAGTTCGTGGAGGCCCACCCCGACGAGTCCGTCGCGATCCTCCGCTCGTGGCTGCATGAGACGACCTGATGGCCCGCGCGAACTCAAACAAGAACATCGTCGATCCCTCCCGGCTGAATGGGGCCGAGAAGTGCGCGGTGATCCTGCTCGCCCTGGGCGAAGAGCACGCCGGCGTTTGGCAGTCGCTCGACGAGGAGGAGATCAAGGAAATCTCCCAGGCCATGGCGAGCCTCGGCAACGTCTCCTCCGGGGTCGTCGAGGACCTGCTGGTGGAGTTCGTCTCGGGCGCCACCGGCACCGGGGCGATCATGGGCTCGTTCGAGCAGACCCAGAAGCTTCTGGCCTCGATCATGCCGGCCGAGAAGGTCGACGCCCTGATGGAGGAGATCCGCGGCCCCGCGGGTCGGACCATGTGGGACAAGCTCGGCAACGTGAACGAGGCCGTGCTCGCCAACTACCTGAAGAACGAATACCCGCAGACGGTCGCGGTGGTGCTCTCGAAGGTGAAGTCGGAACACGCCGCGCGCGTGCTGGCGGCGCTGCCCGAGGATTTCGCCCTGGAGTGCGTGATGCGCATGCTGCGCATGGAGCCGGTCCAGCGCGAGATTCTCGACAAGATCGAGCAGACCCTGCGCAACGAATTCATGTCGAACCTGGCGCGCACCTCGAAGCGCGACAGCCACGAGATGATGGCCGACATCTTCAACGCTTTCGACCGCCAGACCGAGACGCGCTTCATCACCGCCCTGGAGGAGCGCAACCGCGAGGCGGCGGAGCGCATCCGCGCCCTGATGTTCGTGTTCGAAGACCTCTCCAAGCTCGACCCCGGCGGCGTTCAGACCCTGCTGCGGACGGTCGAGAAGGACCAGCTCGCCCTCGGCCTCAAGGGCGCCTCCGACGCCCTGCGCGAGATGTTCTTCTCCAACATGTCCGAGCGCGCCTCCAAGATCATGCGCGAAGACATGGAGACCATGGGCCCGGTCCGCCTGCGCGACGTCGACCAGGCCCAGATGGCCATCGTCCAGGTCGCCAAGGACCTCGCCAACAAGGGCGAGATCATGCTGGCCGGCTCGGGCAGCGAAGATGAGCTGATCTACTGATGTCGGAAGCTCAGAAATTCGCGTTCGACACCGAGTTCGACGCCACGGGCGAGGTGGCCTACGCCGCCCCCCGCCCCAAGCGCCTGTTCCCGGCCGACGAGGTCGAGCAGATCCGCGCCGCGGCCTACGCCGAGGGCGAGCGGACGGCCCTGGCGAGCATCGCGGCCCAGCAGGCCGCCGCGCTCTCCCAGATCGCCGACGCCTGCCGGCAGGCCCTGCCCCGCCTGGCGCAGGTGGCCCACGAGCACCGTCTGGGCTCGGCCGATCTGTCGATCGCCTGCGCGCGCGCTATCGCCGATGCGGCGCTGGACAAGTTCCCGGAGGCCGTCGTGCGCGCGGCGCTGGAGTCGCTGGCCCGCGAGATCGACGCCCAGCCACGCCTCGTGGTCACGGCCGAGCCGACCCTGGCCGAGGCGTTGCAGGGCCTCATCGAGGAGGCCGTGCGCCACCTCGGCTTCGAGGGCGCGGTGATCGTCAAGGCCGACGGCGCCCTCGGTCCGCACGCCTTCACGCTCGACTTCGGCGACGGCCAGGCGACCTTCGACCCGGCCGCCGCCGCCGAGCGCGTCGCCCAGACCCTGCAGGCGGCGCTGGCCGCCGAAGGCCTCCACGCCGAACCCCTGATCCCCGGCTCAGAAAGCTAGAACCATGGCCGACGACGACATGAAACTCGACGAGTTCTCGCCCGAAGACGGGGCGCTGCCCGACACCACCGCCGAGGACAAGAACGCCGCCGACCTGGCGACCGTGTTCGACGTCCCGGTGAGCATCTCGGCCGTGCTGGGCCGGTCCAGCATGTCGGTCGCCCAGCTGCTGCAACTGGCCCAGGGCTCGGTGCTGGAGCTGGACCGCAAGGTCGGCGAGGCGATCGACATCTACGTCAACAACCGGCTCGTGGCGCGCGGCGAGGTGGTGATCGTCGACGAGCGGCTCGGCGTGACCATGACGGAAATCATCAAGGACGGCGACGCCCAGGCCTGAGGCGCTGGACAGGTAGAGGAGTAGGACATGCGGCTTCTGGTCGTCGGAAAACTGAGCGGACAGCTCTCGACCGCCGTGAAGATGGCAATGAGCGCGGGCGCCAAGGTGAGCCACGTCGAGACCATCGAGGCGGCCACCCATGCGCTGCGCGCCGGCCAGGGCGCCGACCTGCTGATGGTCGACTACGACCTGGACATCGCGGGCCTGATCGCCGCCAACGAGACCGAGCGGATCCACGCCCCCGTGGTGGCCTGCGGCATCGCCGCCGATCCGAGGCGCGCGGCCGATGCCATCCGCGCGGGCGCCAAGGAGTTCATCCCCCTGCCGCCCGAGGCCGAACTGATCGCCGCCGTCCTCGCCGCCGTCTCCGACGACAACCGCCCCATGGTCGTCCGCGACCCGTCGATGCAGCAGGTCATCCAGCTGGCCGACCAGGTGGCGGCCTCCGACGCCTCGATCCTGATCACCGGGGAAAGCGGCGTCGGCAAGGAGGTCGTCGCCCGCTACGTCCACCAGAAGTCGCGCCGCGCCAACAAGCCCTTCATCTCGGTCAACTGCGCCGCCATCCCCGAGAACCTCCTGGAGAGCGAGCTGTTCGGCCACGAGAAGGGCGCCTTCACCGGCGCCCTCGCCCGCCGCATCGGCAAGTTCGAGGAGGCCAATGGCGGCACGCTGCTGCTCGACGAGATCTCCGAGATGGACGCGCGCCTGCAGGCCAAGCTGCTGCGCGCCATCCAGGAGCGCGAGATCGACCGTGTCGGCGGGACCAAGCCCGTGAAGGTCGACATCCGCATTCTCGCCACGTCCAATCGCGACCTGGCCCAGGCCGTGAAGGACGGCGTGTTCCGCGAGGACCTGCTCTATCGCCTGAACGTCGTGAACCTGCGCCTGCCGCCGCTGCGCGAGCGTCCTGGCGACGTGGTGGCCATGGCCGAGTTCTTCGTGAAGAAATACGCTGCGGCCAACGGCATGCCGGAGAAGCCGCTTTCGGCCGAGGCCAAGCGCCGACTGGCCGCCCACCGTTGGCCGGGCAACGTTCGCGAGCTGGAAAACGCCATGCACCGCGCCGTGCTCCTGGCGGTCGGCCCCGAGATCGACGAGCACGCCATCCGCCTGCCCGACGGCCAGCCGCTGGCCCCGGCCGACGCGCACACGCGCACGGCCCAGGCCGCCGCCGCCGCCGCCGAGACCGCCAGCCGCTCCTTCGTCGGCCAGACGGTCGCCGAGATGGAACAGCAGCTGATCCTGGACACGTTGGAGCACTGCTTCGGCAACCGCACCCACGCGGCCAACATCCTCGGCATCTCGATCCGGACGCTGCGCAACAAGCTGAAGGAATACGGCGAGGCCGGCGTCCCGGTTCCCGCCCCGCAGATGGGCGCGAGCGCGGCCTGACCTAGATGGCCAACACCGGCGTCTCAACACGGCTCTCCGCCGCCCCGTCCGCGAAGGACGTCTGGGGCTGGGTCGGGCGTGGCGAAGTAGCGCTGGCGCTCGGCGTGGTCGGCATCGTCGTGATGCTGATCCTGCCCGTGCCGGCGTTCATGCTGGACGGGCTGCTCTCGATCTCGATCCTGTCGGCGGTCCTGATCCTGATGACGTCGCTGTTCATCAAGCGGCCGCTGGACTTCACGGCCTTTCCCACCGTCCTGCTGGTGGCGACGCTCTTCCGGCTGGCGCTCAACATCGCCACGACCCGCCTGATCCTCAGCCACGGCCACGAAGGCGCCCACGGCGCCGGCCACGTCATCGAGACGTTCGGCAAGCTGATGATGGGCGGCAACTTCGTCATCGGCGTGATCGTCTTCGCCATCCTGGTGGTGGTGAACTTCGTCGTGATCACCAAGGGGTCGGGCCGCATCGCCGAGGTGGCGGCGCGTTTCACCCTCGACTCGATGCCCGGCAAGCAGATGGCGATCGACGCCGACCTGTCGAGCGGCCTGATCGACCAGGACGAGGCCAAGAAGCGCCGCAAGGAGCTGGAGCAGGAGAGCACCTTCTTCGGGGCCATGGACGGCGCTTCGAAGTTCGTCCGCGGCGACGCGGTGGCGGGCCTCGTCATCCTGGCCATCAACGTCATCGGCGGCATCCTGATCGGCATGCTGCAGCACCACGTGCCGCTGCAGCAGGCGTTCTCGACCTACACGATCATGTCGATCGGCGACGGCCTGGTCAGCCAGATCCCGGCGCTGGTCATCTCGATCGCGGCTGGCTTCCTGGTGTCGAAGGCTGGCGTGGAAGGTTCGGCCGACAAGGCGCTGGTGACCCAGCTCGCCACCAACCCCATCAGCCTGGGCATGGTCTCCGCCTCCGCCGGCGTGCTGGCGATCATTCCGGGCATGCCGATCATCCCGTTCGCGGCCCTGTCGCTGGGGGCCGGCGCGCTGGCCTGGCGGCGGGCCCAGCAGGCGGCGGAGCCGGAAGTGATCCAGGTCGAGGACGCCCCGGTCGCCGAGGAAGAGGAGCCGATCTCCCAGACCCTCGCCATCGACGAGATCAAGATCGAACTGGGCTATGGCCTGCTGCCGCTGATCAACGACCTGGAAGGCCGCCGGCTCACCGACCAGATCAAGGCGCTGCGCCGCACTCTGGCCAGCGACTTCGGCTTCGTGATGCCCAGCGTGCGCATCCTCGACAACATGCGCCTACCCTCGATGGGCTACGCCCTGCGCGTCAAGGAGATGGAGGCCGGGGCGGGCGAGGTGCGCATCGGCCAGCTCATGGCCATGGACCCGCGCGGCGGCCAGGTGGAGCTGCCCGGGGAGCATGTGAAGGAGCCGGCGTTCGGCCTGCCGGCCACCTGGATCGACGATTCCCTGCGCGAGGAGGCGACCTTCCGCGGCTACACCATCGTCGATCCGGCCACGGTGCTGACGACGCACCTGACCGAAATCCTCAAGGACAACATGCCGGACCTCCTCAGCTACGCCGAGGTCCAGAAGCTGCTCAAGGACCTGCCGGCCGAGCAGAAGAAGCTGGCCGACGACCTGATCCCCAACACGGTTTCCGCCACGACCATCCAGCGGGTGCTGCAGACGCTGCTGCGCGAGCGCGTCTCGGTCCGCGATCTCCCCGCGATCCTGGAAGGCATCGGCGAGGCCGCGCCGCACACCGGCTCGATCACGCTGCTGGTGGAACAGGTCCGCGCGCGGCTGGCCCGCCAGCTTTGCTACGCCTACCGCGGCGACGATGGCACGCTGCCCATCGTGACGCTTTCGGCGGAATGGGAGAACGCGTTCGCCGACGCCCTGGTGGGATCGGGCGAGGAAAAGCAGCTGGCGCTCGCGCCGTCACGGCTCCAGGACTTCATCCGCGCGGTGCGCGAAACCTTCGAACGGGCGGCCCTGGCTGGCGATTCCCCGGTCCTGCTCACCAGCCCCGCGATCCGGCCCTACGTGCGCTCGATCATCGAACGTTTCCGCGGCCAGACGCCGGTGATGAGCCAGAACGAGATCCATCCCCGCGCCCGCCTGAAGACGGTCGGAACGATCTAGAACGCGTCAACATGGGGTTGACAATCGATGTCAACATGGGGTTGACTGTCAACATCAGGTTGACAGGAGCCGCGCCATGGCCGATCCCGAATCCCCTGCCCGCATGTTCCGTTGCTCGTTCTGCGCGAAGCCGCAGACGGAGGTGGCCAAGATGGTGTCCGGGCCCGGAGTCCTCATCTGCAACGAGTGCGTCAAGCTCTGCGAGGACGTCATGGCCGCCTATCCGGATCAGCTGGAGCCGGCCTCAATCATGGTCCCGGACAAGATGCCGATCGAGCAGCTTCTTGCCGTGCTCAGAGGATACAATACCGCCGTTGAGCGAGTAGACGCCGCCATGCAGGACCTCGCCGACATTCTGCGCGAGCGCAATGTGAGCTGGTCAGTGATCGGCGAAGCGCTGGGCGTGTCTCGACAAGCGGCCTGGAAGCGGTTCGGATAGCTTCTAAGTGTCCAGTCTACGCTCATTAGGGCGACGCATTCGCGATGGATGGCCTGTTGGCCTTCCTTCCGGCGAGCCTTGAGCGACCGTCTACGCAGCGGCTCGCATTCGTCAGGCCAGCCAACAAGCTGCTGACGTCGCGAGACACCCTGCGCCGTTGCAGCGCGCGCGCCCGGCTGGTAGCGGTTCGGTCCTTGGAGGGGCGATCCGCCCGTCGTGAGTCTCGGATATCGGATGCGGCGACCAGCACAGCGCGCTCAGGAATCCCGGCGGATTTTCCTTTGGGACCTGCTGACCTTCGAGCGGCTCGTGACCGGGACGGTGGTCCACCTGGTCTACTGGGCCGGCCTGGGCATCATCGGCGTGATGGCCTTCGGCGTGCTGGGCGCCTCGGTGGGCGTGGCGATCCGCGAAGGCGGCTGGGGAATCCTGCTGGCGCTGGGCGTGCTGGGCGCCGGCGTCCTGGGCGTGGGCGTCGCCGCCCTGCTCTGGCGCGCGTTCTGCGAGTTCTACGTCACGATCTTCAAGATCTCGGAAGACCTGTCGGCCCTGCGCGAGGACGTGGAGGCCGAACGCGCCCGCCAGGGCAAGGCCGGCTAGACTCCCCTATTCGGCCCGCCGCGGCCGGAGCTGCGGCAGGTTGGCCCAGACCCGCGCGTCGTGTGCGGGCACGACGATGAGGTCGGGCACGGTCGCCTTCGCGGCGTGCAGGCGCTGCAGCATGATCCAGGTCGACTTCGGATCGTGGTCGACGAACCGGGTGAGCATCGGCTTCTGCGCCGGAAGCTCGACGCCCTCCGCCTGCCAGGCGGTGTCGCCGATCAGGGCGTAGTGGCGGCCGTCGGGAGTGTTCACGAACGCCACGATCGATCCGGGCGTATGCCCAGGCGCCGGGACCAGGACGACGGAGCCATCGCCGAAAACGTCCCGGCTGCGGGGAAAGCCCAGGTACGGGCCGTCGGTGAAATCGTAGGTTCGGTAGTCGGCGAGCCCCAGCTTTCGCGCCAGCTCGGCGGCCGGATCGCCGCTGTTGATGAAGGCCAGTTCGTCGCGGTCGACCCACACCGGCACGCCAGGCAGATCAGCCAGGCCGCTGACGTGGTCCCAGTGCGCATGGGTCAGCACCACAGCCTTCAGGCTGGCGAGCGGCACGCCCGCGGCCGCGAGCTGGTCGGCGACCGTCGCATCGAGCACCGGCTTGATCGTCAGCTGCATCAGCTTCGGCGCAGTCTTGAAGTGCTGCGCCAGGTCGCGGCCGTATCCCGCGTCGAAGAGCAGGCGGCCCCGCGGATGGTCCACCAGGATGGCGCCGGCCACGAAGGTCCGCTTGTCGCTGCTCTTGCCGCCCTCGAAGGCCATGGCCGCGCTCGATTGCGTCGCCCCCGACGGGATGGCGGCGATGGTCATGGCGGCGGGCGGACGAGCCGGCGGCGGGGCCGCGGGCGGGGCCATCTGGGCCGACGCGCGGGGTGCGCCGCAGGCGGCCAGCGAGATGGCGCCGATCGCAGCGGCCAGGGCGAGGGTGATCAGGGGTCTGGGCATGAGGCTCCTCCGGAACAGCCTTCAGCCTTGCGCACGGCGTATCATACGTAAAATATGGACTTCTGGGACTACCTATAGGCACTGACTATGGAACTTCGAGAGCTCCGCTATTTCCTCGCCGTCTACGAGACGGGCAGCGTGACGGCCGCCGCGCGACGCTGCTTCATCTCCCAACCGTCCATATCAGCGGCCCTGGCCACGCTGGAGCGAGAGTTGGAGGCGACGCTGTTCGTGCGCCACCGCAAGGGCGTGACGGCGACGCCGGCCGCCGACCGCCTGTACCACCGCGCGCGGCGGCTGGTGGACGACGCCATGTCGCTGAAGGCGATGTTCGAGCCCGAGCCGGCAAGCCGCGTGACACTGGGCCTGATGCGCAGCCTCGACATCGCCCGCACCCTTTCGATCCTCAGGCCGCTCACGGAGAGCGGCGATATCCAGCTCTCGCTGGTGGAGGCCGAGGAACCCTGCGACGCGCGGATCGTAGCGCGCCCCATGGTCGCCGAGGACGAAGCGTTCGCGCCGCTATGGTCGGAAGGCTACGTCGTGGCGCTGCCGGCACGCCATCCGCTGACGTTCAAGACCGCGCTGAGCCTGGGCGACCTGGGCGGTGTCCGCCTCATCGCTCGCTGCAACTGCGAGAATGCTTCCGCGATGGCCGACCTCGGCTTCCGGCCCGACATCGCCGCCGTAGCCACGACCGAGGAATGGGCGATCGCGCTGGTCGAGGCCGGTCTCGGCGCCACCGTCATCCCGGAGGGCGTGGCGCCGACGGGCGCGAGGGTCGAGTTGCGCGCCCTCGCCGACCTCGGCCTCCGCCGCGAGGTGGGCGTCGCCTACCGCCGCGCGCAAGCGACGTCGCCCGGCGTGACGCGGATCCTGGACGGATTGAGGGATCGCCCGGCCGATCGGCCGCGGCGGCGCGCCGCCTAGAACACGATGGGGTCAGGTGGAGTCACCTGACCGCTGAATCGTGCTCGAGATTCAGAAGTATGGAGCGCGTTCGAGCGGCGAAACCGCTCACACTTTCGCCTAACGCACTCTAGCCGACGGCCTTCTTTCGCAGGCCCAGTTCGTCGAGCGCGGCGGCTTCGATGCGTCCGGCCTGTTTGCGCGCCTGGACCCGCAGGTTCTCGGCGATGTGCTCGTACTTCTTCTGGGTCTCGAAGGCCTCGCCCAGCGCGTCGCGGGCGCCCTGCTCCTCGACCAGGATCACGTCGATCTCGGACTGGACCTTGGCCTTGCGGATCTTGAGCCCCTCGAAGAAGCCCGCACGATAGATTCCGGCGGCGGCGTCCTGGGCGGAGAACGCCGCCTCGGCCTCGCCCTCCGCCTCCAGCATCGCCAGCCGCACCTCGGCGGCGACCCGGCGATCGACGATCTCGGCCAGGCGCTTCTGCAACACCTCGGCCTCGTAGGTGGACAGCTTGATGAGGGAATCGGCCCAACTCACGCGGCGGCTCCGTTCAGGATGTCAGCGAGGCCTGCGAAGCTGTCTTCCAGGCTGGTGGCGTCGTTCGGGTTCTGTGCGAGGAACCGTTCAACGGCGGGATTGAGTTCGATGGCGCGGTCGATCAGGGGGTCGGCGCCGGCGCGGTAAGCGCCGATCCGGATGAGTTCTTCCATATTGGCGTAGGCTGACAGCGACTCGCGCGCTTCGCGCACGACCTCGCGCTCCTCAGGCGACTGGCAGCCCGGCATGGTCCGGCTGATCGACTTCAACACATTGATCGCCGGGAAGCGGCCACGCTCGGCGATGGCCCGCTCCATGACGATGTGGCCGTCGAGGATGCCGCGGACGGCGTCGGCGATCGGCTCGTTGTGGTCGTCGCCGTCCACCAGCACGGTGAAGAGGCCGGTGATCGGCCCCGCCTTGGTGCCGTCGGGACGGATCGGGCCGGGCCCGGCGCGCTCCAGCAGTTTGGGCAGCTCCGTGAAGACGGTGGGCGTATAGCCCTTGGTGGTCGGCGGCTCGCCCGCGGCCAGGCCGATCTCGCGCTGGGCCATGGCGAAGCGGGTGACCGAGTCCATGAGGCACAGGACTTCCATGTCCTGGTCGCGGAGATATTCGGCGATGGCCATGGTCATGTAGGCCGCCTGGCGGCGCTTGAGCGCCGGCTCGTCCGAGGTCGCGACCACGACGATGGCGCGGCTCAGGCCCTCCTCGCCCAGCGTCTCTTCGATGAACTCGCGGACCTCGCGGCCCCGCTCGCCGATCAGGCCCACGACGACGGCGTCGCAGTCGGCGTTCTTGGCCAGCATGGAGAGCAGCACCGACTTGCCGACCCCGGAGCCGGCGAACACGCCCAGGCGCTGGCCGCGGCAGCAGGTGGTGAAGACGTTCATGGCCCGGACGCCCAGGTCCAGGCGCTCGCCGACGCGGGCCCGCGCATGCGCCGAGGGCGGTGAAGCGCGGAGCGGGTAGGCCGCGACGCCCTGCGGCAGCGGCCCCTTGCCGTCGATGGGCTCGCCAAAGGCGTCCACGATGCGGCCGAGCCACGCCTTGGTCGGCCGGACGGCCGAACCCAGCGGCTGGATGCGGATCTCGGCGCCTGGCGCCACGCCCTCGACCGGGCCGAAGGGCATCAGCAGCGCGCGGTTCTCACGGAAGCCCACCACCTCGGCGGCGACCGGCTTGGCGGAGAAGCGATCGATCTCGGCCCTGGCGCCGACGGCCAGCCGCGACAACCCGCCGCGCGCCTCGATCAGGAGGCCGTTCACCGCGGCGACGCGGCCAGAAACAGTCAGTGGATCGAGCCGTTCGATCGCGGCCACGAGGCTCTTCACGCACACCCCTTGAGCTATGCTCGGCACTCTGGCCGGGCGGTCTTAAGGGGTGATGAAGAAGAGGGTCAGTGAACTTCCAGCGAGTTCGACTCCGGCGCGGCCGGTCGCCGCACGCGCGCCTTGGCGGCGAGCGCCTGCCCGCGCGTCCGCGCGTCGTCGACCAGGCGATGGCCCTTGAGCGCGGCGTCGTCCATCAGGTCGTGGCTCTTCGCCGCAGCCTTGTCGAGGACGTCCAGGCTCTTGGACTTCGCGCCATCGATCATCGGACCGGCCTTGCGCGCGATCTGTTCGCGATTGCGCCAGGCGAAGAAGCCGGCCACCCCGAGGGCGATCGCCCCGAGGAACATGCCCGCGCCGCCGCGCCGCGCCGCCTGCGCGCGCTGGCGCTTCAGGGGATCGCGCCGCCAGGGAAGGCGGTGATCGGCAAGAACTTTGGTGTCATCTGTCATGGGTCGTCCTCCGACTTGGCCTACCCATGAAAACCCCCGACGGGACAATGCGTTCCCCCCGGCTCGCTTCGCCGCGGCTGTCCAATCACGAAAGATTCATCGCCGATCCGACTCGCCGCCCACTCAGCTCAGCTTGAGTCGGATTCCGAAATCAGATTAACGATTCGGACGGAGGGGCCAGCAGCATTAACCGGTCTTAAAGAACGGTAGGGCAGGTTAACAGCGAGCCACCATGCGGGTTCGGCGGAATTCGCGGTGCAGAGCGGGACGCGGGCAGGAGAGGGCAATGCGCGTATTGTTGATCGAGGACGATAGCGCGACCGCGCAGAGCATCGAATTGATGCTCAAGTCCGAAGGATTCAACGTCTATACGACGGATCTTGGAGAAGAAGGCGTCGATCTGGGGAAGATCTACGACTACGATCTTATCCTTCTCGACCTTAATCTGCCTGACATGAGCGGCATGGATGTCCTGCGGACGCTGCGCGTCGGCAAGATCAACACGCCGATCATGATCCTCTCGGGCACCGCCGAGATCGAGACGAAGGTGAAGACCTTCTCCGGCGGCGCCGACGACTACATGACCAAGCCGTTCCACAAGGACGAACTGGTCGCCCGCATCCACGCCGTCGTCCGCCGCTCCAAGGGTCACGCCCAGTCGGTCATCAAGACCGGCGATATCGTGGTGAACCTGGACGCCAAGACGGTCGAGGTGAACGGCATCCGCGTGCACCTGACCGGCAAGGAATACCAGATGCTGGAGCTCCTCTCGCTCCGCAAGGGCACGACGCTCACCAAGGAAATGTTCCTGAACCACCTCTACGGCGGCATGGACGAGCCCGAGCTGAAGATCATCGACGTCTTCATCTGCAAGCTGCGCAAGAAGCTGGCGGCCGCCGCCGACGGCAAGCACCACATCGAGACGGTCTGGGGCCGCGGCTATGTGCTGCGCGACCCGCAGGAAAGCGCCGTCGCGGCCTGATCCTGATCGACAGTCCAAGCGAGACGCCCGCCCTCCGGCGGGCGTTTTCGTTTTCGCCGAGCCGGTCTAGCCTGCCGGATAGAAGTTGTTCGCGGGGAGGGACAACGAGATGGGCCGATATCTGGCGTTGCTGCTGGCTCTGATCCTGGGGTCATGGATCGCCTTCAACGACCAGTTGCTGCCCGAGTCGGCGCCGCTCTCGACGCCAGCCACCGAATTCTCCGGCGAACGCGCCTTCGCCGACGTGAACTTCCTGTCCGCCGTGCCCCACCCCACCGGCTCGGTGGCCAACGCCAACGTTCGCGACGCCATCGTGGGGCGGATGCTGCGGCTCGGCTTCAGCCCGCAGGTGCGGCCGGGCGTCGGAGTGTTCCAGTCGCCCCGCGCGCCAGACGCCGTGATCGCCGGCCAGATCGAGAACATCGTGGGCGTGCTGCCCGGCCGCGACCGCAGCGCGCCGGCGCTGGCCCTGATGGCCCACTACGACAGCGTGCCGGGCTCGCCCGGGGCCGCCGACGATCTGATGGGCGTCGCCGCCGTCCTGGAGACCGCGCGCGCCATCAAGGCGCGGGGGACGCCGGCGCGTGACGTCTATCTCCTGATCACCGACGGCGAGGAAGCCGGTCTCCTGGGCGCCAACGCCTTCTTCCGCCGCGATCCGCTGGCCGAACGCATCGGACTGGTCGTCAACCTCGAGGCGCGCGGGTCGGCCGGCCGGGTCCAGATGTTCCAGACCAGCCCCGACAACGGCAAGCTGATTGAGGTCTTCCAACGGACCGCGCAACGCCCGGCGTCGTCATCGCTGTCGGTGCTGATCTACGACAAGATGCCCAACGACACCGACCTGACCGAGGCGCTGAAAGCCGGCAAGTCGGGCCTCAACTATGCGATCATCGGCAACCAGTTCGACTACCACAGCCCGACGGCGACGGCGGCCAACCTCGACCGGGGCTCGCTGCAGGACATGGGAACCCAGGCGCTGGCCGTCGCCAGCGAACTCGCGTTCTCGCAGCAGTTGCCGGGACGGGCGGGTTCGGCCGTCTACAGCAGCGTCTTCGGCGACCTCGTCATCGCCTACCCGGTCTGGGCGGGCTGGGTGCTGCTGGCGGCGATCGCATTCCTGATCGCGCTCGCCGTGCGCTGGGCGCGGCACTCGGGCGAGTTCCCGGCCATGGACATCGTGCGAGGCGCGGGCGCGCTGGCCTTTGCGGCGCTCTCCACCGCCGCGGTGCTGGAATTCGCGAGGCGGCTGACCGGCGCCGAGTTCGGCTACCTCGAACAGCGGTTCCTGCTCGCCCAGGCCCAGCGTTGGGAATGGGCGATCATGCTCATCTCGCTCGGCGTGCTGATGGGATCGGCGGGCGACATGGCGCGCGGGCGGCGCTGGATGGCGGCCATTCCGGTGCTGTTCGGCCTGGCGTGCTCGGCGTTCGGCACGTTCGACATGGTGGGCGCCGTCGCCGGGGTGACGGCCGGGGTCATCGGGTTCTTCGTCTACAATCGTCCGACCAGCCGCAAGGGCGCCTGGGCCGGCGTCCTGCTTCTCGGCCTGTTGCTGGCGATCGTTCTCCAGATCGCGGCGCCCGAGGCCGCTTATGTGATCGCCTGGCCGCTGCTGGTGGCCAGCCTCGGCGCGGCGGCCACGGCGCTCAGCGCCCGGCGCGGCGTCCTTGGCCTGGCGCTGCTGACGGTCCTGGCGGCCCTCGCGCTAGGCTGGGAGGGCGGCATCTCGCATCTGGCCTTCCTCAGCATGGACGTCATGGCGCTGTTCTCGCTGCAGATGGTGACCGCCGGCCTGGTGCTGTGGCCGCTGGCCCAGCCCGACACCAACGCGGAAAAGGGCCTGGTGGTGGGCGGCGCCCTGCTGATCATGGGCTTCATCATCACGCTCTTCGTCCGCGCCGAGGATCCTTGGACGCCGCGCTATCCGCGGATCACCTACGTGGGCTTCCAGGTCGAGGCCGACACGGGCCGCACGTGGCGGTTCGCGCCAGCCTCCATGGACGGGTCGTGGACGCGCCAGGCGCTGGGCGGAACGGTGCAGCCGCGCGGCCACTGGTCATGGCGGGTCCCGATGCTGGCTGCGCCGGGACGTCCCGTGTCGGTCGCCACGCCCGCGACCACGCTGGAGCCCGCGGCCGACGGCGCCATGCGGCTCACCGTCGCCCCGCCGCCGGGATCGCGGCGGCTTGCGCTCCAACTCCGCGCCGACAAGGCCGCCCGCCTTCTGGCCGTCAACGGCGTGCCGACTGACCTGGCGCTGCCGACCGACCGGTGGGTGAGGGTGTTCTGGGCGTCGCCGGGCGCGCCGATCGTCATGAACCTGCAGCCCTCCGCGCCGGGCCGGCTGCAGGTGCGCTACGCGGCCACGATCGACGGCTGGCCGGCCGAGGCGGCTCCCCTGCCCCCGCGGCCCGCCGACATCATGCTCTGGGACGACTCGGATTCGACCTTCGTCACCGGTTCGCACGCCTACGCTTGGTGATCGGCCTGCGACCCGCTATCGAGGCGGCCCATGAGCGACGTGACCATCTACCACAACCCCAATTGCGGGACTTCGCGCAACACGCTGGCGCTGCTGCGCGAGAAGGGGATCGAGCCCAAGATCGTCGAATATCTGAAGACCGGCTGGACCAAGGCCCAGCTCGAGGACCTGTTGAAGCGGATGGGCGTCGGCGCGCACGAAATCCTGCGCGTTCGCGGCACCAACGCCGACGAACTCGGGCTCACCGACCCGTCGGTTTCGGACGCGGCGATCATCGCCGCCATGATCGTCGAACCGATCCTGGTGAATCGCCCTATCGTCGTCACCGACAAGGGTGCGGCCCTGTGCCGGCCGGCCGACTTGGTCCTGAGCCTGATCTGAATCCGGAAAGGTTCCGGTTAGGGTCTGCTGATATCGAAGCGTGAGCCTGGGGGGGTGGTCACATGGCGGCGGCGCTGCAAGCTGCGGCCGCTCAGTCGTGAACGCCTGGGGGATCCTATGGCCGAGTTTGATCCGCGAAAGTTCCCGATCCGCCGGATTCCGGTGGTGGCCTTGGCCGTCGCCGGCGCGGCGGTGTTCGGCATCGTGGGGTGGCAGACGGCCGCGCGGATCGACCACGGCGGCGCCAGGTTGACGCCCGAGGCGGCCGCGGCGCTGCAGCACGCCGCCTTCACCGAGGCCGAGGCGCGGGACGGCTACGGACGGCCCCGCAACGTCCAGGTCCGCGTGCAGCGCGGCGAGACCCTGGAGCGAGCGGTCCTGCGCGCAGGCGTGGCTCCCGAAGAGGCGCGCGAGGCCGTCGGCGTCCTCGGCCGCGCCATGGATACGGTTCATATCAAGGCCGGCATGGCGTTCGACGCCGCCGTGGCCGGAGCCGACGGACAAGACCGCCCGGCGCGCCTGATCGGAATCTCGCTCAGGACCAGCCCGGTC
The DNA here is from genome assembly GCF_016124325.1 of Phenylobacterium sp. GTDB lineage: Bacteria > Pseudomonadota > Alphaproteobacteria > Caulobacterales > Caulobacteraceae > Phenylobacterium. The sequence goes on along the minus strand of NZ_WGNY01000028.1, from coordinate 118,248 downwards.
CGCGCGGTGACCCTCTCCCGCACCTTCGACGGCGCGCTTCGGGTGCGCGCGATGGAGGAGAAGGTCAGCGACGAGACCACCGTAGCCGACGGCAAGATCGAGGGCTCGCTCTACGAAAGCGCCCAGCAGCTCGGGGCCACGCCGACGCTGATCGCACAGGTCGCCAAGCTGTTCGCCCACAAGCTGGACTTCCAGCGCGACATCCAGCCCGGCGACGACTTTCGGCTCATCTTCGACCGCAAGGTCACCGAGAGCGGCCGCACGGTCGAGACCGGCGATGTCGAATACGCCGAAATCCACGGTGTGAAGTTCTTCCGCTTCGAGCGCGACGACGGCGACGTCGACTACTTCGACGAGATGGGCCGCAACATCCGCGGCTTCCTCCTGCGGACGCCGGTGGATGGCGCGCGCATCACCTCCACCTTCGGCCGCCGCAAGCATCCGATCCTGGGCTACACGCGAGCCCACCAGGGGGTGGACTTCGGCGCCGGGCGCGGCACGCCGATCCTGGCCGCGGGCGACGGTGTCGTCACCCGCGCCTCCCGCTGGGGCGGCTACGGCAACTGGCTCCAGATCCGCCACTCCGGCGGCTGGGCCACCGGCTATGCGCACATCTCCCGCTACGCCAAGGGCGTCCATCCCGGCGTCCACGTGCGCCAGGGCCAGGTGGTGGCCTACGTGGGCTCGACCGGCCTGGCGACCGGTCCGCACCTCCACTACGAGGTCTGGCGGAACGGCAAGCGCGTGAACCCCATCGGGGCCAAGGTTCCCCAGGGCACGATCCTGGCCGGCGCCGAACTCAAGCGCTTCCGGATCGAGAAGGCGCGCGTCGAGCAGCTGCTTGCGCAGGGCGGCGACATGAAGACCTCCGAATACGCGGCCGCGGATTGACGGGCGTCAAGGCGGACCGGATGCTCAAGGCTGTCCAGTGCCGACCATGAACCGCAACTTCGCCATCGTCCTGGCCTCCAGCCTCGCGTTCGCCGGCGCCGCCTCGGCGGCCACCCCCGAACGCGGCGAGGCGCTCGTGCGGCTCCACTGTGGCGGCTGCCATGCGGTGGGCCGCAGCGGCGCGAGCCACGAGCCGGCCGCCCCGCCCTTCCGCGAGTTGCACAAGCGCTACGATCCGGAACAGCTCGGCGAGGCGCTGGGCGAGGGCCTGCTGACCGGCCACCCGATGATGCCGGAGTTCCGTTTCGAGCCCGACGACGTGCAGTCGATCATCATCTATCTGAAATCGATCCAGACCAAGCAGCCGGGCTGATTTCGAAACAACGGTTTGCCGGCGCCCCGCACGGCGCCACAATGCCTCCGACCGGGCGCGCGAAGACGCCGGGATGGTGGGAGGAATGGCGATGGCGGACGACCTGGCCCCTGCGGCCCTGGCGCGCACCGATGCGGTGAACACCTCGAACGGTCCCGTGGCGGGCTACTTCGAAGACGGGCTCGCGGTGTTCAAGGGCCTGCGCTACGGCGCGGCTCCGGTCGGCGCCCTGCGCTTCAAGCCGCCGCAGAGACCCCAGCCCTGGGCCGCGCCCGCCGACGCTACGGGTTATGGCGCGCCGGCCATCCAGTCCGGTCTGGCCGCGGGTGAACGGCGGACCTCGCCGGGCGATCCCCCGGCGCCGGACGAGCCGGCCTCGTCCGAGGACTGCCTGTTCCTCAACGTCTGGACGCCGGGAACCGACGCGGCGCGGCGGCCGGTGATGGTCTGGCTGCACGGCGGCGGCTTCGCCAACGGCTCTGGCGGCGCGGCCATGTACGACGGCGGCGCGCTGGCCCGGAAGGGCGACGTGGTGACCGTGACCGTGAACCACCGCCTGAACGTCTTCGGCTACCTCCACCTGGGCGAGATCTTCGGCGACGACTACGCCCAGTCCGGCGCGGCCGGCATGCTCGACATCGTCCAGGCGCTGGAGTGGGTGCGCGACAATATCGCCGCCTTCGGGGGCGACCCCGGCGACGTGACGATCTTCGGCGAGAGCGGCGGCGGCTGGAAGGTCAGCCTGCTGATGGCCATGCCCGGCGCGCGCGGCCTGTTCCACAAGGCGGTGATCCAGAGCGGTCCCGGCCTGACGGCCAAGCCGGTGAAGGACGCCACCGAGACGGCCCGCGCGCTGCTGAAGATCCTTGGCGTCGACACGCCCGAGGCGCTGGCCGCCGTGCCTACGGACGTGCTCTCCAAAGCCAGCGTCACCCTGCCCGGCGAGGTCATGCGCCTCTATTCGCCGGTGCTGGACGGAACGGCCATCCCGCGCCACCCGTACCAGCCGGACGCCTCACCCCTGAACGCCGACGTGCCGCTGATGATCGGCAGCAACAAGGACGAGGCCACGCTGTTCCTGCTGGCCCATCCACGGTTCGGCGACTTCACGGACGACGACGTGGCGAAGCAGGCCAGGGCCGCCGCGGGCGACCGCGCCGACGAGCTGCTGGCGGCGCTGCGGCGCGCCTATCCCGACTATTCGCCGACGCACATCGGCGCCGCGGCCCAGACCGTCGGCAACATGTGGATCAACTCGGTGCGGTTGGCCGAGCGCAAGGCCGCGCAGAAGGCCGCGCCCGTCTTCATGTACATGCTGACCTGGGAGACGCCGGTCTCGCGCGGGCGGCTGAAGTGCCCGCATGCGCTGGAGATCCCGCTGGTGTTCGACAATGTCGAGAAGGCCCGGAACTTCGTGGGCCGGGGCGACGAACCGCAGATCGTCGCCGATCAGATGTCGGACGCCTGGCTGCGCTTCGCCCGCACCAGCGATCCTGGCTGGCCCGCCTATGACGCGGCCACGCGGACGACGAAGGTGTTCGATGTGGAGAGCCGCCTCGAGGACGATCCCCTCAGCGAAGTGCGCACGGTCCTGAGCTGAGACGGCCGTCCCTCCCCCGAAGCTTCGGGGGAGGGACGATCCGAAGGCTTAGGAGTCGAAGACGATGACTGAGCGGGCCACCGCGCCGGTCTTCATTTCCTCGAACGCCTCGTTGACCTGGTCCAGCTTGATGCGCCGGCTGATCATGTCGTCGAGGTGGAGCTTGCCGGCCATGTAGGCGTCGACCAGGCGCGGCATGTCGACCGGGAAGCGGTTCGAACCCATCAGCGAGCCCTGGATACGCTTCTCGCCCAGGAAGGCCGCGCCCATCAGGCTGATGGTCTGGCCGACCGGGATCATGCCGATGATGTTGGCGGTGCCACCCCGGCGCAGCATGTTGAAGGCCTGCTCGGCCGTCTTCGCCAGACCGATGGCCTCGAAGCTGTGCTGAACCCCGCCCGAGGTCATTTCGATGACCTGCTTCACCGCGTCGTCGCCGCCGAGCACGAAGTCGGTGGCGCCCATCGACTTGGCCAGGTTCTCCTTACCCGCCGCCATGTCGATGGCGATGATGCGTCCGGCGCCGGCGATCGCCGCCCCGTTGATGGCCGCGAGGCCCACGCCGCCGCAGCCGATGACCGCGACGGTGTCGCCCGGCCGGACGTTCGAGGTGTGGAACACCGCGCCCACGCCGGTCATCACGCCGCAGCCGATAAGAGCGGCGCGATCGAGCGGCATGTCCTTGCGGATCGCGACGCAGGCGTGCTCGTGGATCAGCATCTGCTCGGCGAAGGACGACAGGTTCAGGTACTGGAGCATCGGCCCCTTGGGCGAGGTCAGGCGCGGCTCGTCGGCCTGCTCCCGCTTAGTCTCGGGCGAGGTGCAGAGGCTCATGTGGCCGGTCAGGCAATACTCGCAGTGGCCGCAGAAGGCCGACAGGCAGGTGATCACGTGGTCGCCCGGCTTCACGGTGCGGACTTCCGAGCCCACCGCCTCGACAACGCCGGCGCTCTCGTGGCCCAGAACCGCCGGCAGCGGGTGCGGATACTTGCCCTCGATGAAGTGGAGGTCCGAGTGGCAGACGCCGGCCGCGGCCGTACGGATCAGCACCTCGTGCGGACCCGGCTTGGCGATCTGGACGTCTTCGATCGCGAGCGGCTTGCCCACTTCGCGCAACACAGCGGCCTTCATGACGTTCCCCTTGTCCTTCCTGGATTTGCCAAGAGCCTTATCGCCGATCAGATGGCGCTGGGAAGCCCTTATCGGCGGTTCGCCTCGACAAGGCCGCAACCGCCTTTCATCTAGGGACCATGGACGCCGCTCAACCCGCAAGGACCGCCTCCCCGCTCGACGTGTTCCTGGCTTTCCTGCGTCAGGGCCTGACGGCGTTCGGCGGGCCCGCCGCGCACATCGGCTATTTCCGGCGCGACTTCGTGGAGCGGCGCGGCTGGCTCAGCGAGGCGGCGTTCGCCGACCTCCTGGCCCTCTGCCACTTCCTGCCCGGCCCCGCGTCCAGCCAGATCGGCATGGCGATCGGGCTCAGGCAAGCGGGGCTGGCGGGCGCCTTGGCCGCCTTCGCGGGCTTCACCCTCCCCGCGGCCGTCGCGATGATCGCCTTCGCCATGCTGGCGCCCGATCTGACCGCCCGGTTCGGGTACGGCTGGCTCCACGGGCTGCAGGTGGCGGCCGCGGCCGTCGTGATGCAGGCGGTCATCCGGATGGCGCGCACGCTGGCCACCGGCCCGATCCGCGCCGGCCTGGCGATCGGCGCGGCGGCGGGACTGATCGTGGCGCAGGGGCCGGTGGCCCAGGTCGCGGCGCTGGTCGCCGGCGGGCTGTTCGGCGTCGTGTTCCTGCGCGGGACGCCGCCCGAAGACGCGCCCGACGCGGCGGCCGGCTGGATCGATCCGCAGAGCGCGCTCGTCGCGCTCGGACTCTTCGCCGGCCTGCTGGTGGGTCTGCCGTTCCTGGCGAGCCTTCTGCAGAACCCCGGGCTGGGGGTCGCCAGCGTCTTCTATCGCACCGGCTCGCTGGTGTTCGGCGGCGGCCACGTTGTGCTGCCGCTCCTCGAGCACGAGATCGTCGCCCGGCGCTGGATGGACCAGTCGTCGTTCCTGGCCGGCTACGGGCTCATGCAGGCGCTGCCCGGCCCCTTGTTCGCTTTCGCGGCCTATGTGGGCGCGTCGGAGAGCTACGGACCGCGGGGCTTCGTGGGCGGGCTGATCGCCCTGTTCGCCATCTTCCTCCCCAGCCTCCTGCTGGTGACCGGCGTGCTGCCGTTCTGGGACCGGCTGAAGCGCGAGGGCTGGGCGCGAGGCCTGATGGCGGGCGTCGGCGCGACGGTGGTGGGCGTCCTGGCCGCGACGCTGTGGAACCCCGTGCTGATGAGCGCGGTGCGGAAGCCGACGGACTGGGCCCTGGTGGCCGCGGCCTTCGTCTTCCTGCAGGTCGTCAAGCTGCCGCCGTGGCTGGTCGTGGTGGGGTTCGCCCTGGCGACCGGGGTGTTCGCGTCCTGAACGTCAGGCGGCCGACGCCGTATCGGGCAGCTTCGCGGGCCAGAGCTGGGACATCTTCGGCCAAATGAAATTCCAGCCGAACCGCCGCGCCGGAATGCACGCCTCCAGCGCCTCGATCAGGGTTTCGGTCGGGCCATCGTTCAGGAAATGGGTGGCCCCCTCCGTGCGCACCACGCGGATCGGACGTCGGGTGACCGTGTCCTGCGCCAGCTTCTCGGCCACCTCGAGCGGCGCGAAGTCGTCCTGGTCGCCATGGATCATGTGGACCGGGATGTTGAGCCGGGCGAGCGCACGTCGGGCGTGGCGCAACTGGGGCTTCTGGCCGGTCACCTCGATGACGGCGTTGCGCAGGTCGCGTGGGATGACGCCCAGGGCGCGGGAGCCGAGGTCGAGCAGCCACTTGGCCGTCGGCCCGGACTCGCCGAAGTAGCCCGACAGCAGGACGAGGCCGGCCACCTTGCCGGGATTGCGGTCGGCCATGATCGAGGCGATCGCCGCGCCATAGCTCTGACCGACCAGCAGCACCTTCTGACCACGCGGGACATTCAGCACCGGGCTCAACGCCTCGGCCTGCACGCGGATGTCCGTGACGGGATGCAGCGGCTCGGAAGCGGCGAACCCCGGACGGTCCACCACGACCATTTCGCGGTCCTTCGGCAGCTCGGCCAGCACCTCGGCCCAATATTCGGCCCACGACGGCGCGCCGGTGATCACGACGATCTTCCAGGGGGCCGGCTTCTCGCGCGGGGTCTCGAGGGCGGAAATGCGCCAGCCATGGCCGCCGCCGGCCAGGAAACTCGTCCGCCGCACCACCGATTCCGGGTAGTGGGCGGAGGTCGGGGCATGCTCATGCCGGCCTCGCGCGGCCGCTTCTATCGCGGCCCAGCCCATCGCAATCACACCCTTCGGCCGTTTGCGCGGCACGGCGGCTCCTCCTCGATACGCACTGTCACCTGGAGAAGCTAACGCACGGTTCAGGTGGCGGTTCTGTGACTTTTCGGTATGGTTTTCGACTGTGTCCTAAAGGGCGCCCGCCGAAGCGGCGGACGGCTCGATCGTCTCGGCGGCGGTGGCGGTTTCGCGGCTGATCGCCGCGGCCAGTTCGGCGGGCACGCCCAGGGCCTGCAGCAGCATCCCGATGACCTCCATGTCGAATTCGAACGGCGGATCGTCGGCCAGCACCTGGCGTTGCGCGGCGCGCAGGGCGCCGGCGGTGATGACATGGGCGGCAACCGGGTCGCGCGGCGCGAAGAGACCCGCCGCCACGCCGCGCCGATGCAGCGACATGAAGACCCGGTTCACCGACGGGAAGTCCCGATCGCGCATCTCGTTGACGCTCAGCGCCGCCCAGGCCCAGACCGGCTCGCGCCGGGTGCGCCGCAGGAAATAGTGCGCCGAAGCCGCCAGCTGGGCGGCCGGGTCCCACACATGGGCGAGCCGGACACCCAGGTCCTGCCGGGCGTCTTCCGCCAGGTGGTCGGCCACGGCGTGGGTGAGGTCCTCCAGCGTCGGGAAGTAGTTGTAGAAGGTGCCGCGCGACACGCCGGCAGCCTCAACCACCAGATCGATGGTCGTGTCGCCGCGATTCGTGGCGATGACCTCCATCGCCGCCTCCAGCAGCCGCTCGCGCGTCCGCGCCCGCCGCGCTGCGCCCTGCGCCGCGCGCGCCGCGGCGTTGATCCGGATCGCCATGCGCTGTCTCCCGCGCCAGCGCAAAACCTGCTGACGAATTAACTTTCATTTGTCATCTTGACACTCATGTCAACCTGACAGATAAGCCGCGCCCACAACGCGAGCCGGGTCGCGCAGCCACCGCTGCCGGACTTCCCCCCCGAGGCCACTGGTCTCGCCTTCAACCCACTATGAGACCCAGAATGGCAATTCCGAATCGCGGCGAGATCGCCGCCGAAATCCCGTCCGCGTACGACAACGACCTTGGCGTCGAGCTGGACGCCCAGACCGCGCTCAGCCTGGCCCGCGCCGCCACGGTGGCGCTGCTCAACCTGTCGCCGCTTTCCCACCGCGAGATCGTCGCCGCCCTGAAGGAGGAGTTGGTCCGCCTGCGATCGCAGGACGACGGCCACGCGACGACCGCCGCCGACCTCGTGGCCCAGTACCTGCCCGACGCGGCCTGACGGCGGGATGGCGGTCAACAGCGAGGCGCGGACACGCATCGCTCTCGAGCGGCGCGAGCGTACGCGCCGTCGCCTGCTCGAGGCCGCCAGCGAACTCATCGCCCTGAAGGGCCCGCACGCCGCCACCATCGACGAGATCGTCCGCCACGCGGGCATCTCGCGCGGATCGTTCTACAACTACTTCCGCACGCCGGCCGAAGTGGTCCGCGAACTCGGCGCCGAGCGGGCCGGGCGGCTGGACCACGAACTGGCCGAGCTGATCGAAGGGGTCGACGACCCGGCGCTGCAGCTCGCGCTCATGGGTTCGCTCGTGCTGATCGAGACCATGAGCGATCCCACCCGGGCGTGGGTGAACCTGCAGATGGACCGCAACGACCAGCCCAGCCAGCCGACCATGGTGCGTCGCATGGGCGAGATCTTCGCCCGTGGCGTAGCGTCCGGCCGGTTCGCCCAGGTGGATCCCCTGGCGGCCCGCAGCCTGTCGTTCGGCGCCATGCGCGTGGCCATGCGAGATATGGGCCTGGGCCTCGCCCCGCCCGACCACGGGCGCAAGGTTCAGGCGCTGATCATCTCCGCCCTGGGCGTGCCCTATGCCGAGGCCTGCGCCCTGACCGAAGAGGCGCACGAGCGGGTGATGGCCAAGCGGGACCGCTAGCCGGCCGAAAGGCGATCCCGCAGCTCCCGCTTGAGCACCTTTCCGGTCGGACCGATGGGCAGCTCCGCCACGATGCGCACCTCGTCGGGCGTCCACCACTTGGCGACCCGCTCGGCGACGTGGGCCTTCAGCGCTTCGGGGTCGGCCGACTGGCCGGGGCGCAGCACCACCAGCAGCAGGGGCCGTTCGTCCCACTTCGGATGCGGCACGCCGATGGCCGCGGCCATGGCGACAGCCGGGTGCGAGCAGACCGCATCCTCCAGGTCGAGGGTGGAGATCCACTCTCCGCCCGACTTGATCACGTCCTTGGCCCGGTCGGTCAGCCGCAGGTAGCCCTCGGGATCGATCGTGGCGATGTCGCCGGTGTCGAACCAGCCGTCGCCCGTAAAGGCGGCCGCTCCGTCCTGCTTGAAATAGGCCGAGCTGACCCATGGCCCGCGCACTTGCAGGCGACCCGGGCTCTTGCCGTCGCGCGGCAGCGGCCGGTCGTCGTCGCCCACGACGCGCAGGTCGACGCCCCAGAGGCCCCGGCCCTGCTTCAGCTTGCGCTGAAGGGTCGCCTGGGCGTCCTCGCCCGCGTGGGTGGGCAACGGCGTGTTGATGACGCCCAGCGGCGAGGTCTCGGTCATGCCCCAGATCTGGCGCACCTGGCCCCCCAGCCGCTCCTCGATCCGGGAGATCAGGGCCGCGGTCGGCGCCGAGCCGCCCACAGCGATGGTCCGAACCGAGGTGAGCTTGCCGCCGGTCTGGTCGAGGTGATCAGCCACGCCCACCCAGATCGTGGGAACGCCCAGCAGGAAGGTGACGCTCTCCGTTTCGATCAGCTCACAGACGCTGGGCCCATCCAGCGCGCGGCCCGGCAGCACCAGCTTGGCCCCTACCAGCGGGGCCGCATACGGCGTGCACCAGGCGTTGGCGTGGTACATCTGGGCGCAGGGCAGGACCACGTCGCGCGCCGAAAGATCGAAGGCGTCCGGCAACGCTAGCGCCAGGGCGTGCAGCACCGTCGAACGGTGGCCGTAGAGCACGCCCTTGGGATTGCCCGTGGTGCCGGAGGTGTAGCAGAGGCCCGACGCGCTCTTCTCGTCCAGCTCGGGCCAGTCGAAGTCGGGCGTCTCCGAGGCGATCAGGTCCTCGTAAACGAGAGCGTAGTCCGGCGCATGCGCGCGATCGGTCATCGCCACCAGCGTGCGGATGGTCCCGATGCGCGAGGCGAGCTGGGCCACCTGGTCCGAGAAGGTGATGTCGAAGAACAGCACGCTGTCCTCGGCGTGGCGGGCCACCCAGACGATCTGGTCGTCGTGCAGACGCGGATTGATGGTGTGGAGCACAGCCCCGATGCCGGTGACGGCGAAGTAGAGCTCGAAGTGGCGGTGCGTGGACCACGCCAGGGTCGCGACCCGGTCGCCGGGTTTCACGCCCATGGCCAGCAGCGCCTTGGCCATGCGCTTGGCCCGCGCCAGCGCGTCGGCGTAGCCATAGCGGTGGATCGACCCCTCCACCGTCCGCGTCACCACCTCGCGGTCGCCGTGATAGAGCGCCGCGTGCTCCAGGATCGAGGGCAGCGTGAGCGGCCGGTCCATCATCAGGGCTTGCATGGGCGGGCGTCCTCCGGGTGATCGGCGATCAGGCTAGGCCAGAGATCGCGCGCGGCGAAGCCCCTGTGCAACCCGCCGCGCCGCTGTACGGTGACCGAAAAGCGAGGGGGAAACAGTCGATGACCGTCGAGGGCGACCGCGCCGCTCCGCGCGCGCCGGCGCCGCTGCGGATCTGGCAGCGGCTGATGGACACGCGGATCGGGATCGTGCCGCTGCCCGTGGCGGCGCTCATCGCGGTGATCGTCGGCCTGTCCGTCGCCCGCGGCGAGGCGCGCTCCGACATCTTGACCAGCATCGCGGTGCTCGCCGTCGGCGGGTTCGCCTGCGCCGAGATCGGCAAGCGCCTGCCGGTGCTGAAGAACCTCGGCTCGGCGGCGATCTTCGCCACCTTCGTGCCGTCGTTCCTGGTCTATGCCCATGTGCTGCCGGCGGCGCTGGTGACCTCGATCACCGAGTTCACCGACCAGTCGAACTTCCTCTACCTGTTCATCGCCTCGATCATCGTGGGCAGCATCCTCGGCATGGACCGCCGCGTGCTGCTGGCCGGCTTCCTGAAGATCTTCGCGCCGCTGGCCTTGGGCTCGCTCGCGGCGTTCGCGGTGGGGTGCGGCGTCGGGACGGCGCTGGGCCTGGGCCTGAAGCACACCGTGTTCAAGATCGTCGTGCCGATCATGGCCGGCGGGGTGGGCGAAGGGGCGATCCCGCTTTCGGTGGGCTATGCGCAGGTCACCCACCTGCCCCAGGGCGAGTACTTCGCCGAGGTGCTGCCCTCGGTGATGCTTGGAAGCCTGACGGCCATCATCCTCGCCGGCCTGCTCAACTATGTGGGCAAGCGCCGTCCCGACCTGACCGGCGACGGACAACTGCAGATCGGCGAGCATGACGTCGTGCTGACGGGCGATCATGCCGAACGCCCCGTCGTCACGCCCCAGACCGTGGGCGCGGCCGTCGTGACCGTGGTGACGCTCTACCTGCTGGGCGCGCTCACCCAGACCCTCTGGCATTGGCCGGGGCCGATCGTGATGCTGGGCCTGGCCGTGATCGTGAAGCTGGGCCGGCTTGCCACGCCCACGCTGGAGGCCGGCGCCTACGCCAACTATCAGTTCTTCTCCGCCTGCGTGACCTATCCGCTGCTGTTCGCGATCGGCGTGGCCAAGACGCCCTGGGAGAAGATCGTGGCGGCCTTCAACGCCCCCACCGTGATCACCATCGTGGCCACCGTCGCGACGCTGATGGGAACGGGTTTCCTGACCGCCCGCTTCGTGGGCATGCACCCGATCGAGACGGCGATCGTCAACGCCTGCCACTCCGGCCAGGGTGGCACCGGCGATGTGGCGATCCTGACCGCGGCGAACCGGATGCAGCTGATGCCCTTCGCCCAGATCGCCACGCGGATCGGCGGCGCGATCACGGTGACCCTGGCCCTGATCGCCTTCGCCCGGTTCGGGGTGTGACCTACGCCGCCATGCGCGCCTTGAACACGCCATCCGGCAGGCGGGCGGCGCGCATGGGGTGGATGAAGAAGTAGTCCTTCCACGGCACGCCTTCGACCAGCGTCGTGCGCTCCTCCAGCCGATCGCCGTCGAGGGCGAACATGCGGTAGCCGCGGCGGCGGAAGATCTCCAGCACCTCCTGGCCCGAGCCGCCGAAGCGCGCCTGGAGCATCGGGGGGTGGATCTCGAGCAGGACGTGGGGGCAGTCGCGGTCGAGGATCTCCAGTGCGCCCTCCAGCGCCTTCTGCTCGGCGCCTTCGATGTCCATGCGGATGAAGTCGACGCGGTCGACGCCGTGCTCGCGGCACCAGCTGTCGAGGGTGACGACCGGGGTCGGTTGCAGCTCCATGCCGGTGTCGTCGAGGTCGGGCCGGGCCGGGCCGTTCGGGGCGGTCTCGGCCACATAGGCGTAGGCGCGGCCCATGCGGCCCGAGGTCTTCTTCGGCGTGACCAGGAGCATTTCCCCCGGCTGGTCGGAGACGGCGGCGTGGACCGGCGTGACCTGGCGGCCGATGCCGTGCCAGCTGACGCAGAGCTTCAGCACCTCGAAGGCGAAGGCCGAAGGTTCGAAGGCGTAGATGCGCGCCTTCGGCGCCACCTGCGTCATGACGTAGGAATGGCGGCCATCGCTGGCGCCCACGTGCAGGCAGACCGGCGCGCCGGAAAGCAGGTCGGCGAGATAGGGGGTCTCGGGCTCGTGCTTGGCCCAGGTGCGGTTGCGCCGCCAGGCGCGGAAGGCGTGACCCAGCACGCGTAACGAAGCCATCCAAACTCCCCTGCCCCGCGGCCCGGGCCCCAACTTCAGGCCGCGTCGCGAACCACCGTCATCATGTAGTTCACGTCCGTGTCGGCCGATTCCGTCCATCGGCCCGTGAGCGGGTTGAATACGACGCCGAAGGGGCCGTCCACAACGACCGGCTCCTGGGTCACGAAGCCGCGAATCTCGTCGGGCTTCAGGAACTTGTTCCAGTCGTGCGTGCCGGGGGGCAGCCAGCGCAGGACGTACTCGGCGCCCACCTTGGCCAGGGCCAGGGCCTTGAGCGTCCGGTTTAGGGTGGCCACGATCATCAGCCCGCCAGGCTTCAACAGCGCCGTGCAGTCGCGCAGGAACGCGCCCGGGTCGGCCACGTGCTCGATCACCTCCATGTTGAGGATCACGTCGAAGGCCGGCTCGCCGGCTTCGACCAGCGCCTCGGCCGTCGAGGCCCGGTAGTCGATGGAAAGCCCCTGTTCGGCGGCGTGCGTCGAGGCCGTGGCGATGTTGCGCTCCGAAGCGTCGACGCCGGTGACCTGGAAGCCCAGCCGGGTCATGGGTTCGGACAGCAGGCCGCCGCCGCAGCCGATGTCGAGCAGGCGAAGGCCCTCGAACGGCCGGCGCGCCGCGCCATCGCGGCCGAAGCGGTAGAGAGCCTGGTCGCGGATGAACGCCAGACGGACCGGATTGAACCTGTGCAGCGGCGCGAACTTGCCGCGCGGATCCCACCATTCGGCGGCGATGCGCGAGAAGCGTTCGACGTCGGCGGGATCGATGCTGGAGGCGGCGGCGGGCATGGGCCGCTCTTTACTCCTCAACCCCACCGGCTGGAACCGGCTGTCCGCGGGCCTCGGAGGCAAGCTTTGCCCTTTTGACGCAGCCGGCCCAGACGAAAGGGCAGATTCCGGGCGTTGCGGGCCGGCCTAAGCGTCGCTAGAAGGCGCAACCCTTCGGCGGCGCAGCAAAGGCGGTTCCCTTCAGGCCCATGTCCCGGCTGGTGATGAAATTCGGCGGTACGTCCGTCGCCGACCTGGAACGCATCCGGCGCGTGGCGCGGCTCGTGGCGGCAGAGGTCGCCGCGGGCCACCAGGTGGCGGTGGTGGTTTCGGCCATGGCCGGCAAGACCAACGAGCTGGTCGCCTGGACCGACGGCGCCGGTCCGGCCGCGCAGGGCGTCCCGGCGTCCGACGACGAGTACGACGTGGTCGTGGCCTCGGGCGAGCAGGTGACCGCCGGCCTCCTGGCCATGACCCTGCGCAACATGGGCCACCGCGCGCGCTCGTGGTTGGGCTGGCAGATTCCCATCATCGCCGACGACGCCCACGGCCGGGCGCGCATCGACGACATTCCGCCCGAGAAGCTGGGCGCGGCGCTGGACGCCGGCGAGATCGCGGTGATCGCGGGCTTCCAGGGCGTGACCCGCGACGGCCGCATCGCCACCCTGGGCCGCGGCGGATCCGACACCTCGGCCGTGGCCGTGGCGGCCGCGCTGGGCGGCGCCTGCGACATCTACACCGACGTGGACGGCGTCTACACCACCGACCCGCGCATCGAATCCAAGGCGAAGAAGCTGGCCAAGGTCTCCTACGAGGAGATGCTGGAGATGGCCTCGCTGGGCGCCAAGGTGCTGCAGACGCGTTCGGTGGAGCTGGCCATGGCCCACCACGTGCCCGTGCGCGTGCTTTCGAGTTTCGTGGAGCCGGGCGAAGCGCCCGGACAAGGCACCATCGTGTGCGACGAGGAGGAGATCGTGGAGAAGCGGATCGTGAGCGGCGTGGCCTACAGCCGCGACGAGGCGAAGATCAGCCTCTTCGGCCTGCCCGACCATCCGGGCGTATCGGCCGCGATCTTCGGCGCCCTGGCCGAGTCCAATGTGAACGTGGACATGATCGTCCAGAGCCATGCTCGCACCGAGGACGCGGCGAACATGGAGTTCACGGTCGGCAAGCGCGACGCGCAGCGGGCCGTGGAGATCCTGCGCGGCAAGCAGCAGGAGATCGGCTTCCAGGACGTGCGGGTCGATGACGATGTGGCCAAGGTCTCGGTCATCGGCGTGGGCATGCGCAGCCACGCGGGCGTGGCCAACACCATGTTCCAGGCGCTGGCCGACAAGCGGGTGAACATCCAGGTCATCTCGACCTCGGAGATCAAGATCAGCGTGCTGATCGACGCGGCCTATACCGAACTGGCCGTGCGGGCCCTGCATGCCGCCTATGGGCTGGACCAGCTCTAGCGGTCAGGCCATCTGACGGCCGTCGAGCGCGCCGCCGGTGTCCCAGGCCAGCGTCACGCCGCGCTCGGCCAGGCCGGCCATCAGCCGCTGAACGTTCGTGGCGTTGTCGGCGAACAGGCGCTCAAAGCGGTCGCTGGCCAACACGTCCGCCGGCACGACCAGGCCGGACCGGCCGCGTTCGCATAGCCCCGCCTCCGTCAGCTGGGTCACATGACGGCGGATCGTCTCGGGCGGCAGCTTGAGCCGCTGAACCAGCGCGCGCATGGACGGCAGGCGCCCGCCGTCGCGATCCTGCAGCGAGCCCGCGAGCAAGGCGGTCAGGATCATCATCGAGATGACGTTCCCGGTCTCGCGCATCAGGCCCTCGGTGGAGCGCAGCAGGTAGTCGGACAGCAGGCGGACGGCGGCGCGCACAGGCACGCTGCCCTCCAGGTCGTAGTTGGGCGCGGGCAGCGGGTCGAGCAGCCCGCGGGTGCGCAGATCGAGGTAGAAGCGGCGCATGCGGTCGTGCCCCGCCATCACCGATTCCAGGTAGCCGGGCGAGACCAGGAAGCTCGCGGGCACGATCACGCCTTCCGACGAGAGCGCGCAGACGCCGTCCGCGGCAAGCCGCCGGATGCGCCGGCGGGCCGTCTCGAACGGCAGATCGAGGGAACCGGCGATGGCGTTGATGCTCACCGGCCGGCGCTCGTGGTCGAGCGCCGGGGCGTCGAGCTGGCCGTAGCGGGCGCGCGCCGACGGGTCGCGGGTCAGCGGAATGATGTTGGCCTGATTGATCGCCAGCACGAGCAACGCATCGAGGGGCGCAAGCCCCGCGAGCCCACCGCCGATCTCGTCGAGGAGGAAGCTGTACGAGAGGCGTGCGAGCATCGTCCGTTGCTCGCGCAACGCCTCGTTCATGGGATGCTCGACCAAGTCCACCTCATGATGAAAGCGCCGACGGGGCGAACCGGCAAGACTGGTAAGGCTACGTAGCCGCCCTTCGCGCCGATCCGGTCAGCCGGAAGGCGGCCCAGGTTCCGACCAGCGCCAAAGGGATCACCGAGGCGAAAACCCACACTGAAGCGGCCTTTGCGCTGGCGTCGGTGAGCCCGTCGGAAAAGCCAGCGAGATTCGCCGCGACGCCCGAGATCGCGGCCCCGGCGGCGGCCCCCGTCTGGCGCACGGCGGTGATCGCCGACGAGCCGATGGCGCGATCCTCGTCGCTGAGGGCGGTCATCACCCGGCGCGTCATGAAGGCCCAGGAGAAGCCGAAGGCCGCGCCCATCAGCGCCCCGCCGGTCAGCATCCAGACGAGCGGCCCATCGGCCATGCTCCAGGTGAGGATTCCCAGGCTGGCGATCAGGCAGAGGGCGCCGAAGCGGATCCAGCGCGCGTCCCAGGCGCCGGTCACGCCGGCGACGGCCATCGCACAAACCGTCCAGGCCAGGGATTCGGCGCCGATCGCATATCCTGCCCACAGGGGCGAGAAGCCGCGGAGCTGCTGCAGGATCGGCGGCCCATAGATCGCGAAGCCCATCGAGGCGGCGGTCAGCGCGAACATGGAGAAATAGCCCGAACCGATAATGGTGGTCAGGTCGCCCGCCCGATGCGGCAGCAGACGCACGCGGGCGCGGCCGTCGATGAAGATCACCAGCGCCAGCACCGCCAGGCCGGCCATCACCAGGCCGATCGACAGGGCCGGCGCCCCGACCGTGTCGGCCACGGCGATCGCCGCCACGCCGACGCCCAGGACGCCGAGCTGGGTCCACGGCACGCCAGGCCCGCCGCCGCCGCCCTGGGTCCCGCCCAGCAGGAAGGGCGCGGCCACGGCGAAGACGCCGGACTGCAGAGCGAAGAGCCAGAAGACGTCGCGCCAGTCGCCCGTTTCGACGACCAGCCCGCCGAACAGCGGCCCGAGCACCGTCGCGATGCCCCAGACGAAGGTTACGGCGGCGAACACGCGCGCCAGGTGCCGCTCGGGGAACAGGAAGGCGATGGCCACCATGGCGAAGCCCGAGATCCAGCCCGAACCCAGCCCCTGGATCAGTCGCCCGGTCAGGAACAGGCCGACGTCGGGCGCGAGCGCGGAGAGCACGCAGCCGCCGGCCATGATGACGCCCGCCGCGGCGGTCGCGCCGCGCAGGCCGAAGATCTCGGAGAAGCGCCCCGCGCTGGCCCCCGCCAGGATCGCGCCGACCAGATAGCCGGCCGTCGCCCAGGCGAAATAGGCGTAGCCGCCGAGGTCGGCGCCGACGCTGGGCATGATGGTCGAGGTGACGAGGCTGTCGGCGGCGTTGAGCCACACACCCAGGCAGATCAGGGCGAAGCGCGGCAGCCGGCCCTCGGCCAGGAGGTCGGCCCAGTCATTACGCGGCCCCCCTTCGGGCTTCTCAGATTTGACAACCTCGGACATGTCAAATTCGCTGTAGACCTGGACCTGAAATTTTGCAACGATCTGATTGTCAAATGCGAACGCCGACCGAACGCATCCTTTTCCAGATCAAGACCCGCGGACCCGCCGACACCGTGGCGCTGGCGCGCGCGCTGGGCGTCAGCCGGCAGGCCGCCCTACAGCATCTCGAGCGGCTCGTCGCCGACGGACTCGTCGAACACGCCGACGAGCGCCGGGGCGTGGGCCGGCCGCGACGGATCTGGTCGCTGACCGAGGCCGCCCAGGCGCGGTTCCCCGACACCCACGCCCAACTCACGCTCGAAATGCTGGAGGCGGTGCGCGCCGAGTTCGGCGAGGCCGGGCTCGAGCGGCTGGTGGCCCGGCGCGAGACGGCGACGGCGAGGGGCTACACGGCGGCGATGGCGAAGGCCGAGAGCCTCGAAGCCCGCGTGACGCGACTTTCCGAGATTCGGACGGCGGAAGGCTATATGGCCGACTGGTCGCCCGACCCTGGCGGCGGCTTCCTCCTCGTGGAGAACCACTGCCCGATCTGCGCGGCGGCGGCCGCCTGCCAGGGATTCTGCCGCGCCGAGCTGGACGTGTTCCGACAGGTCCTGGGCCCCGGTGTGGAGGTCGAGCGGGTCGACCACCTGCTGGCCGGCGCGCGCCGCTGCGCCTACCGGATCACCTCTTCGCCGGCGCCGCGGCCCCGGGCAGTTGCGGCGTAAAGCCCGGCGCCCAGTGGTTGGCCGTGCCGGAGGTGACGTACCAGCTGATCAGCAGCGCGCAGATCAGCGCGCCGGGGATGTAGCTGTTGGTGCGCCGGTAGGCGAAGGCGCCGATCACCCCGATGATCCCTAGCAGCGGCACGAACTGGATGGCGATGATGGCGTTCAGCGGCTCGGACGGCGTGGCCAGGAAACCCGTGGCGAACAGGGTGCCGTACTCCCAGAGCACGAAGATGAAGAAGCCGCCGGCCATGGCGAACTTGGCCCAGGTCCAGGCCCAGAACAGGCGCTCGCCGCGGACGGCGACGTTCACCGCCAGCCCTCGAAGGGTGACCAGGAAAAAGACCGTCCACAAGGCGAGATAGGGGGGCAGTTCCAGCGCGCGCGCCGCGCTGAGCGGCTTCAACCCCACGATCCAGAAGCGGTAGTCGACCTTGAAGACGGCGTCGACGAGGACCAGCGAGAGATAGGCCACGCCCATGGTGGCGGCCGCCGCGGCGACCGACAGGCCGATCTTGTGGGTGAAGGCGGCTTTGCCCCGCCGGAACAGCAGGCCGACCACGAAGCCGATCAGGGCCGTGCCCAGCGCCCAGATGAGAAGCTGGTTCTGCACCCACTGCGGGAACAGGGCCATCGGGAAGAACACCTGCCCCACCTTCATCAGCGGCAGATAGGTGAGCGCCGGAATGATCGCCGTGGTCACCAGCGCCAGCAGCCAGCGCGGATCGTGGCGCTCGGTGATCGGTTCGGCGGGATGGTCGATCCCGGAAAACAGCGGCAGGGAGACCAGCAGGTCGAAGGTCGCCAGGATCAGTCCGACCATGCCGATGAAGGCGATCAGCGTGCCGACCTCCTTCCAGATCCAGACCTGATCCGAGGGCGGCTTGGCGGCCGGCGCCGGAATCGTCCGCTGGAACCAGCTCACCGCGGCGCCGACGCCCGACTTCGAGAAATGCTCCCAGGGATGGGTGACGCGCGGATTGGCGAGGATGCGGGCCGTGCCGTCGGCGATCGAGCCGTAGAGCCGCCCTTCCTCCACGCGTCCGGTCGCGCCGAAGATCTCCTGCAGGCGCTTGGACTCCTCGACGAGGCCGCCGCGCTTCACCTGCCACATCAGTTCGGCGAACTCGTCGAGCTTGCCGAACACGACGGCGAGGTTGCGCGGCTTCTCAGGCGCCGGCGCGCCGAGCAGGCCGGGGGTCGAGCCTTCCAAAACGATCGAACGGTAGCCGTCGGGATCCGACAGCGCCGCGGCCATCACCGGGCCGCTGCCCATCGAATGGCCTTCCAACCCGATCTGCCCCTTGTCGACGAACGGCAGCGATTTCAGATAGCGCAGCGCCGCCGGCCCGCCGAAGCCAGCCGTGCCGACGATGCCGCCGGAATAGCCGTGCCCGGTCATGTCCATGGCCAGCACCACGAAGCCGCGGCGCGAGAGCTCGATGGCGAACGGGCTCTGCATCTCGCGGGTGTTGATGTAGCCGTGCGAGGCCAGGATCGCCGGCGCGGGCGCCGCGGCCGTCGCCGTCTTCGGGACGTACAGCAGCCCGGATAGGGTCACGCCCTCTTCGGCCGGGATCCTCACTTCCGAGACCACGACCGCCCCGCCCGAGGTCTGCACCCTGTTTGCGAGAAACGCTCCGGCCAGGATCACCACCCAGGCCAGCGCGAACGCGAGCCATCGCCGCATGCTTCCGCCCCATCCCCTCGTCTCCAGGATGCGACGATGCGCCGGAGCGCCACCAAGCTCAAGGGTCGCGACGCGGCGGCCTGCGGTTGATCATCAGCATCTGGGCCCGTTCCTCGATCTCGACGGCGGCGTCGAAACTCACCGCCTCCAGGGTCGCATCGAGGCTGCGCTTGGTGAGGCGGAGCGCGTCCGGTTGAGCCTTCAGCATGTCGGCGGCCAGCGCCAGGCCATAGGCGTCCAGCTCGGCGTCAGGGACGACGGCCGAGACCAGGCCGGTGGCAAGCGCCTCGTCGGCCTTCAGCGGCCGGCCCGTGTAGAGCATCTCGCGCGCCTTGGAGATCCCGATGGCGCGCTGCAGGCGCCAGCCCACGCCCAGTTCGGCGCCGGACAGGCCGATGCTGATGAAGGCCGAATGGAAGGCGGCGGTCTCGGACGCCACGATGATGTCCGAGGCCAACGCGATGGCCAGGCCCCCACCGGCCGCCGGCCCGCGCACCAGCGAGACGATCGGCTGCGGGCAGGCGCGCATGGCCTTCATCAGGTCGCGCAACACCCAGTCGCCCTTGGGCCCGTCGCGCAGGGCGTCGGGCTGGCCCATGGCCTTCAGGTCGGCCCCCGCCGTGAAGCCGCGCCCGGCCCCGCAGACCAGGATCACCCGGACGTCCTCGTCACGCCGCCGCGACTCGAAATGGGCCAGCAGCGCTTCGGCCAGCGGATGGTTCAGCGCGTTCAGCCGGTCTGGCCGGTTCATGGTGACGCGTTCCAGTCCGCTCTCAAGCGTTTCGACCTTGAGGATGTCGTCGTCGGCCATGGCGGGCGTCTCCGTGGATTCCTCCGCTGAGTAGCCGCGTTCCGCACGGGCAGCGCAACGGCCGAGGCCGCCGCGCCTGTGGACTCGCGCCCGCCGCCACGGCACGAGTGGAGAAAACACCGAGGGGGAATGCGCCGTGGGTCCTTGCTGGAGTCGCCGTTTCGCGGCGGGGCTATCGCTGGCCGTCGCGCTGGCGGCGACATTCGGCGTGGGATCGGCAAGGGCGGCCGGCGCTGACACGGTCTATCGCAACGGCGTCGTGATCACGGTGGACGACGTCCATCCCCGCGCCCAGGCCGTGGCGGTGAAAGATGGCCGGATCGTCGGGGTCGGCTCGGACGCGGCCGTGACGCGCCGGTGGGGCCACGGCGCGCGGATCGTCGATCTCCAGGGCAAGGTGATGGTTCCGGGCTTCGTGGACGGGCACAGCCACATCGGCGATCTGGTCGGCTTCTGGCGCCTGCCCGACCTGTCGCCGCCACCGGTCGGGACCACTCGCGCCATCGCCGACATCCAGCGCGTCCTGCGCGAAAGGATTGCGACGGCCCATCCCGCGCCGGGCGAAATGGTGTTCGGCGTCGGATATGACGACTCGCTGCTGGCCGAACGGCGCCACCCCTCCCGGGCCGAACTGGACGCGGTGTCGGCTGTCCAGCCGATCTGCGTGGCCCACGTCTCCGGGCATCTGGCGCGCTGCAACACGCCAGCCCTCGCCCGGCTGGGCCTGACCCGCGACACGCCGGATCCCAAGGGTGGGCGCCTCGGCCGCGACGCGAACGGCGAGTTGAACGGCGCGCTGGAGGAACAAGCCGTGTTCCTGGCGCTGGCCGCCGCGCCGCGGATGGACGCCGAGGACGCCCGCCGGGCCTTCGGCGAAATCCAGACCTATTACGCGAGCCTGGGCTACACGACCGCCCAGGACGGCCAGACCTCCAGTCCCGTGACCCTGGGCCTGCTGCTCGACGCCCAGCGCGACGGGACGCTCGAGATCGACGTCGCCTCGTATCCGAAGTGGACGATCATCGACGACCTCGTGGCCAAGCAGGGCATCCGGATCGGCGGCCCCTATGAGCGCCACCTCAAGTTCGCGGGCGTGAAGATCAGCGCCGACGGCTCGCCGCAGGGCAAGACCGCCTATCTCACCCAGCCCTATGTCCATCCGCCGGCCGGCGAGAAACCGGACTACCGTGGCTTCCCGACCGTGCCGGCCGACGAGCTGTCGCGGCTCTACGCGACCTTCATGGGCCGAGGCTGGCAGGTGCAGACCCACTGCAACGGCGACGCATGCATCGACATGCTGCTGGCCGCCGTGCGCCACGCCTACGCCGTCAATCCGCAGGCCCGCGCCACGCGGCCCGTGGTGGTGCATTCCCAGGTGACGCGGCCCGACCAGGTGAAGGCCTATGCCGAACTCGGGATCTTCCCGACCTTCTTCGCCGAACACACCTACTACTGGGGCGACTGGCACCGCACGGAGACCCTGGGGCCGGACAGGGCCGCCTATATCAGCCCGACGGCCGATGCGCTGAAGGCCGGCGTGAGGTTCAGCCTGCACACCGACGCGCCAGTCGTGCCGCCCGATCCGATGCATGCGATGTGGAGCGCCGTGAACCGCGTGACGCGCAGCGGCTACGCCCTGGGACCGGGCCAGCGCATCTCGCCGATGGACGCCCTGCGCGCCGTCACCATCTGGCCGGCCTGGCAGCACTTCGACGAGGCGAGCCGCGGGTCGATCACGCCGGGCAAGCTGGCCGACCTCGTGGTGCTGGACGCCGACCCGCTGACCGTGGAGCCGATGGCGATCCGCGACATCAAGGTGCTGGCGACGATCAAGGAAGGCCGCGAGATCTACCGGCGCGGTGAGACCCCCGTGGCGCGCGTCCCGTTCGCCGGGACGCCATAGGGATTTCAGCGCAGGCGC
This sequence comes from Phenylobacterium sp., assembly GCF_016124325.1. Lineage (GTDB taxonomy): Bacteria > Pseudomonadota > Alphaproteobacteria > Caulobacterales > Caulobacteraceae > Phenylobacterium. The sequence goes on along the minus strand of NZ_WGNY01000028.1, from coordinate 96,536 downwards.
AGCGTCATGGGCAGGCCGCCCTGGGGACGCATGGAGACGCGCACCAGCAGGCGCAGGCGGTGGCCAGGATCAGGCTCCAGGGTGACGCCGCGGACCAGCGTGGCCAGCACCGCGACGGCCTCGATCATGGCGAAGGTCTGGCCGATGCACACGCGCGGGCCACCGCCGAACGGGAGGTAGGCGAATCGATGCCGCCCGGCGCTCTCCGCAGGCCCGAAGCGGTCGGGATCGAAGGCGTCGGGATCGCGCCACAGCCGGCGGTGGCGGTGGATGGCGTAGACCGGGATGAAGACGAACGTCCCCTTCTTCACCTCCAGGCCGCCGACCTCGACGTCCTCGGCGCAGATGCGGCTCATCAGCGGCAGCGAGGGATAGAGGCGCATGGCTTCCTGAACGACCTGCCGGGTGAAGGCGAGGCGCTCCACATGCTCCTGGGTGATCGTGGCGTCGCCGGCGACGGCGGCCACCTCGGCCCGCACCCGGGCCGCCGCCTCGGGATCCAGGCCCAGGAGATAGAGCGACCAGGTGAGCGCCAGCGCCGTGGTCTCGTGGCCCGCGCCGATGAAGGTGAGCAGGTTGTCGCGCAGCAGGGCGTCATCCATGCGCCGGCCGGTCTCGGAATCCTCGGCCCGGAGCAGGAGGTCGACGAGGTCGCCCCGCTCGGCCTCCTGCCGCCGGCGGGCCACCATCCGGTCGACCATGGCCTTCAGCCAGACCATCGCGCGATAGCCGCGCGGCGCCATGGCCACCCGCGTCCACAGCGGCAGCCGGAAGAGGTCGGCGGGCGTCACCTTGCCCAGGGTCTCCAGGTAGTCGGTGATGCGCTGGGCCGCGGCGGGCACGTCGATCCCCTCGCCGCCCGACAGCATGGTGTCGAGGATCACCTGGAAGGTGATGGCGGTCATCTCCGAGGCGATGTCGAGGCGCGCGCCCTGGCCCATGTCGCGCCAGCGGGCGAGCGCCGCTTCGGCCGCGGAGACCATCGCCGGCGTCATGGCCGCGACGTTGTCGGGCCGGAACCCGGGGGCGGCGGCGCGGCGCTGCCACTTCCAGTGCTCGCCCTGGGCGGTCAGCAGGCCCTCGCCGAGCGCCGGCTTGGTGACCCGATCGAACATCCAGTCCTTGGGAAAGGCCGACATCCTGTCGAGCAGGATGTCCTTCAGCATCGCCGGATCGGCGGCGTAGAGGAACATCTGCCGCTCGTCGCCGCGCAGATAGTACGGCTCCTCGTAGACCGCCCGCGGCCAGGCCTCGATCGGATTGTCGAGCAGCTTCCAGACCGCGTGGAAGTAGGGCAGCGGCTCGTCCGGCGGAATCACGGACGGCGGTTTCAGCAGAGCTTTGGGCAGATCGACGCGCGCCACCTATGTAAACTAGGCGGGAAGCGCCCCGCCCGCCATGCCCCTGACGCAGGCAATCGCCAGTTCAGGGGTATGAAAGGGCATTGAGTCTCGGTTCTGAAAGATGGACCTGCTACTCAACGGCAAAAGGTCAGGGAGGAAATTCCAGGTCGAGATGGCCGCGCAAGTCGCCATACGAGGTCAACGGAGCCTGCTGCGGCAGATCCGCGAGGCGCTCGCCGGCGGCGGGCCCGCCCAGCAGCGCCTGGACATGGTGGTGCGCATCATCGCGCTCTCCATGGTCGCGGAGGTGTGCTCGATCTACCTGCGGCGCGCCACCGGCGAGATGGAGCTGTTCGCCACGGAAGGCCTCGACGTCAGCGCGGTTCACGTCACGCGGATGAAGCCGGGCGAAGGCCTGGTGGGCGAGGTCATCCGTCACGGCCGACCGCTGAACCTGGCCGACGCCCCCGAGCACCCCGCCTTCTCGTACCGCCCGGAGACCGGCGAAGACCCGTATCACGCCTTCCTGGGCGTGCCGCTGCTGCGCGGCGGCCGGGTGATCGGCGTGCTGACCGTCCAGAACCGCACCGAGCGGGTCTATTCGGAGGACGAGGTCGAAGACCTGCAGATCGTCGCCATGGTCCTCGCCGAGATGGTGGCCTCGGGCGAGCTGATCACCGTCGAGGAACTGGAAGGCGTCGAGATCGCCCCCCGGCGGCCGGAACGGATCAAGGGCTCGAAGTTCGCCGAGGGGCTCGCATTCGGCGTGGCCGTGCTGCACGAGCCGCCCGTGGCCTCGTCACAGCTGCTGTCCGATGACGTGGCGGCCGAGGAGGCGCGCCTGGCGACGGCTCTGGAGGCGCTGAAGAAGCAGATCGACGACATGCTGGAAGGCCAGCACGGCCTGGTCGACGCGAGCTACGACGTGCTCGAGAGCTACCGGATGTTCGCCCACTCCTCGAGCTGGAACCGCAGTCTCGAGGACGCCGTTAAGAACGGCCTGACCGCCGAGGCCGCCGTCGAGCGCGTTCGGTCCGAGCATCGCGCCCGCCTGGGCCAGGCGCGCGATCCCTACATGCGCGAGCGGCTCCACGACCTGGAGGACCTGAACGACCGGCTGCTGCGCCACCTGGCGGGCGACGGCGCGGTGGCCCGCGACCTGCCCGAGGACGCCATCCTGATCGCGCGGAACCTCGGCCCCGCCGACCTGCTGGAGTACGACCGCACCAAGCTGCGCGGGCTGCTGCTGGAAGAGGGCTCGCCGGCCAGCCACGCCGCGATCGTGGCCCGCGCGCTCGACATCCCCTGCGTCGGCCGTCTGAGCGACCTTCGCGACAAGGTCTCTGAAGGCGACCCGGTGATCGTCGACGCCGAGACCGCCGAGGCCTACCTGCGCCCCCGCAACGACGTCGTGAAAGCCATCCAGGCGCGCATGGACGTGCGCCGCCAACGGCAGGCCGAGTTCGCCAAGCTGCGCGACACCCCGGCCTTCACCCGCGACGGGGTGAAGGTTTCCCTGCTGATGAACGCCGGCCTGGACGTCGACCTGGAGAGCCTTGAGGACACCGGCGCCGAGGGCATCGGCCTGTTCCGCACCGAGTTCCAGTTCATGGTCTCGGAGGCGATCCCGCGGTTCAACGCCCAGACGGCGCTCTATTCCCGGGTGATGGACGCGGCGGGCGACCGGCCCGTGACCTTCCGCACGCTGGATCTCGGCGGCGACAAGGTGCTGCCCTACATGGAGGCCGAGCGCGAGGAGAACCCCGCCCTGGGCTGGCGGGCGATCCGCATGGGGCTGGACCGCCCGGCCCTGCTGCGCCTGCAGTTGCGCGCCCTCATCGCCGCAGCGCGCGGCCGGCCGCTGCGGATCATGTTCCCGCTGGTGGCGAGCGTCGACGAGTTCCGCACGGCGCGGGGCCTCGTGGAGACCGAGATCGCCTGGGCCCAGCGGCGCGGCCGGCCCGCGCCGTCGCGGCTGGACGTCGGCGCCATGGTCGAGGCGCCCTCGGTGATCTGGCACCTCGACGCGCTGCTGCCGATGACCGACTTCGTCAGCGTCGGGACCAACGACCTGATGCAGTACCTGTTCGCCGCCGACCGCGGGAACCCGCGCGTGGCCGATCGCTACGACTCGCTGTCGCCGCCGGCGCTCAGGGCCCTGGAGGCGATCCAGCGGGCCTGCGCCGAAACCGGCACCCAGGTCAGCGTCTGCGGCGAGATGGCCGGCCGCCCGCTGGAGGCCTTCGCCCTCGTGGCGCTGGGCTTCGAGCGCCTGTCGATGCCGCCCGCCGGCATCGGACCGGTGAAGCAGATGGTGCTGTCGTGCGACCGCGAGGCCGCCCGGCGCGGCGTCCAGGCGCTGCTCAAGTCGGGCGCCGGTTCGGTGCGCAACGAGATCGAGACCCTGGCGCGCAAAGTCTACCTCGCCGTGTGACCCCGACGCAGTTTAAGGGTGCCCCCGGACCGCAAGGAGCGCGGTGAGCCCCGGTGCTACGCAGACGTCGATTCCAGAAACCGAGCGACCCCAGGGGACGCGCGCGCGTCCTCGACCTGTCGGGGCCGGAAGGCGATTCTGTCGACCCGCCCGCCGACCAGCCCCCCGAGACGCCGCCAGAGCCCATCGATCCCCTGATGGCCCATGAAACGCTGGGCGAGGCGCTGAAAGCGATCCGCGAAGCCAAGGGCCTGACGCTAGAGTCCCTCGCCGCCGGCACCCGCGTGCGCCGCGCCTACCTGCAGGCGATCGAGCTGACCGAGCTGACGGCCCTGCCCTCCCGGCCCTTCACCCTTGGCTACATCCGCGCCTACGCCGCGGCGCTGGGGCTCGATCCGGACGCGGCGGTGGAACGCTTCAAGACCGAGGAACCGGTGCTCGACGAGCCGCTGCACGCGCCTCTCGGCGTGCCGGAGGAACGCGACCCCCGGGTCGCGGCGTTCCTGATCGGCGCGCTCGTCATCATCGTGGCGATCGTGATGTGGAACGTGGCCCAGCGGGCGATGATGGCCAACGCCCCGCCGCCGCCGCTGGCGCCCGAGGGCTTCGCGGAAAAGGCGCTGCGCGACTATAAGCCCAAACCGGCCGACCTGGGCGCGCCCCTGCCCGCGCCGGTCGAGTCCACCACGCCGCCGCCATACGAGACGCCCGGCCTGGCCGAGGCGCTGGGCCTCGAGAACGACACCACCGGCCAACGCAAGACCGGGCCGACCCGCGACGGCGCCGATGTCGACCTCGCCTCTCTGCCAAAGACCTTCCAGGCGCTGGGCAAGGTCTACGACGCGGGCGGCGGCGTGCAGCCGCTGTCGTCGGTCACGATCCAGGCGCTGAAGCCGGCCTCGCTGATCCTGCGCGGCGCCGACGGCTCGGTCTATTTCGCCCGCCAGCTTTCGAAGGGCGACGCCGTGCGCATCCCGCAGATGAGCGGGCTGACCATCGATGTCTCGAACGCCAAGGATCTCCAGGTGTTCGTCTCCGGCCAGTCTCGCGGACTGCTGCCGGCGAACCAGGTGCTGGCCTCCAAGCTGGCGGTCGCGCCGCAGACGCCCTGACGCCATCGACACCGCGCTTGGGAAAGACCGCGGAAGCGCCTATTTTCGGGCCGCCATGACCATCGAAGCCCACACCCGCGTGCGCCCCTGGCGCGCGATCGACCGCCGGCCGAGCCGCAAGATCCGCGTGGGCTCGGTCGAGGTTGGGGGCGACGCCCCGATCACCGTCCAGTCGATGACCAACACCGTCACGGCGGATGCGAAGGCGACCATCGACCAGATCCGGCGGCTGGAGGAGGCCGGGGCCGACATCGTGCGGGTCTCGTGCCCCGACGAGGAGTCCACCGCCGCCTTCAAGGCGATCGCGAAAGCCGCGACCGTGCCGCTGGTGGCCGATATCCACTTCCACTACCGCCGCGGGATCGAGGCGGCGGAGGCGGGCGCGGCCTGCCTGCGCATCAACCCGGGCAACATCGGCGCCGCCGCGCGGGTGAAGGAGGTCATCCAGGCCGCGCGCGACCACGGCTGCTCGATGCGGATCGGGGTCAACGCCGGCTCGCTGGAACGCGACCTGCTGGAGCAGTACGGCGAACCCTGCCCCGAGGCGATGGTCGAGAGCGCGCTGCGCCACGCCCGAATCCTCCAGGACCACGACTTCCACGAGTTCAAGATCAGCGTGAAGGCGTCCGATCCGTTCATGACGGTGGCCGCCTACCAGCAGCTGGCCGAGGTCATCGACTGCCCGCTGCACCTGGGCGTGACCGAGGCCGGCGCGACGCGCACCGGCACGGTGAAGAGCTCGATCGGCATCGGCTCGCTCCTCTGGGCCGGGATCGGCGACACCATCCGGGTGAGCCTGGCGGCCGACCCGGTGGAAGAGGTCAAGGTCGGGTTCGATATCCTGAAGAGCCTGGGCCTGCGCCACCGCGGCGTGAACATCATCGCCTGCCCCTCGTGCGCGCGGCAGGGCTTCAACGTCATCGATACGGTGGCCGAGCTGGAAGAGCGGCTGGCCCACATCTCCACGCCCATGAGCCTGTCGATCATCGGCTGCGTGGTGAACGGCCCGGGCGAAGCCCTGATGACCGACGTGGGCTTCACCGGCGGCGGCAAGGGCGCGGGCATGGTCTATCTGGCCGGCAAGCCCGACCACAAACAGGACAACGCCGGCATGGTCGACCACATCGTCGAGCTGGTGGAGGCCAAGGCCGCCGAGCTGGAGGCGGCCCGCAAGGCGACCCTCCAGGCGGCCGAGTAGATCGTTTTCACGAAGTTGACGCCCGCGTCACTCTTGCGCCTGCAACGCAACCGCGTTTAGGTGGCCCTCCTTTTCTTGGGAGGGACGAAATGTCCGCTGACGGCAACTGGAAGATCACCATCAACACGCCGATGGGCGCTCGCACCATGGACGTGAACATCGCCACCAGCGGCGACAGCTTCACCGGCAAGGTCGATTCCGAAATGGGCTCGCAGGAAGTCACGGGCAAGGTCGACGGCGACACCCTGACCTGGAGCACCGACATCACCAACCCGATGCCGATGAAGCTCGAGTTCACCGCCAAGGTCGAAGGCGACAAGATGAACGGCAACGTGAAGCTGGGCATGTTCGGCAACGCCTCGCTGACCGGCGAGCGCGCCTGATCTGATCTTTGCGCGAACGCGCAGGCGCGGCCCCCTCCGGCGACGGAGGGGGCCGCTGTCGTTTCGGATGGGGCTTACCGCGCCCTCGGCGGGACCACGTCGGCGAATACGGGGAAGGTCTTCCACGCGGGCTCGACCGGCGCCCGGTCGGCGGCGGGCAGGTCGCCCGAGGCCTTCGCCGCGGCCAGATCGGGGATGTAGCGCGGGCAGTTGGGGAAGATATCGACCGGCGTCACCTTCACCAGCAATTGGGCGCCGGGGATCGCGGCCATCGCCGGATCGTCGGAAACCACCTCCGCGCGGCCGTTCACGCGCAGCCGGCGCGGGCTCTCGCCCATCAGGATGAAAAGCAGGCCGACGTTGGGGTTGGCCCGGATGTTCCCGAGGCTCTTGAACATCCCGTTGCCGTCATAGTCGGGGAAGACCAGCAGGTCGGGCACCACGACCTGGGCGAAGCCCGGCGGCCCGCCCTTGAACGAGCAGTCGGGTCGCCCCTCGGCGTCGGCGGTCGCCAGGAAGAAGAAGCCCTGCGCTTCGATGAAGGCCTTGTCGTCGTCGGTGAACCGGTCGCGCTTCAAGGTCTGCTCGAGGCGATCGGCCAGGGCGCGGCTCCCGAAGGCGTCCTGCAACTCGCGGCTCCCCGCGTGGAACATCGGCATCGCGGCTCCTCCCCTGCGGCCGGGAACAGCCTGCACCAGGAAGCGCCTTCCGGATACGGGGAAGGGCTCCCTGCGCGACGCCGTGGGCCGGGCTACTCCGGCGAGACCTCGGCCTTCGACCGCTCGGCGGTCGCGCCCGCGTCCTGGGCCGCGGCGCCGGTGGCCTGACTCACGCTGTCGGCGGCGTCGCCGGCCGCGTCGGCCACGCCCGAGGCCGCGGTCGAGGCGCTGTCGGCCATGCTGGCCGCCGCATTGCCGATCGCCTCCGTGCGCATCGTGTCGTTGCGGCTCGACTGCAGGAGGAAGAAGGCCACGATCGCGACCAGCGCCAACGCCGCGAAGGCGATGATGACCGCCGTGGCGCCGCTGGAGCCGCGGCGTTCGATGACGGTGGTGCGGTTCGGCTCCTCCGGCCGTTCGATCACGCGTTCAGTCGCCATGATGATGGTCTCCCAGATTGCGATTGGGGAGCTAAACACCTGACGACAGGAGCTGTTCCGTTGTCGGCCGCCTCCGGCTCGGCTAGAGACGCGCCCTCATGCGACTTCCCCAGGCCAGGCTCGACCAGGTGCTCGACCGCTTCCGCGAGATCGAGGCGCGGATGTCGGCCGCCAGCGACGGCGCCGAGATCGTCCGGCTGTCGAAGGAGCACGCCGAGCTCAAGCCCGTGGCCGATGCGGTGCAGGCGCTGGAAAAGGCCCGCGCCGAGCAGCCGGAACTGGAGGAGATGGCCGCGTCCGGCGACGCCGACATGGCCGCCCTCGCCCGCGACGAGCTGGAGGCGCTGAAGGCGAAACTCCCCGAGCTCGAGCACGGCGTCGCCCTGCTCCTGGCGCCGAAGGACAAGGACGAGAACGCCTCGGCCATCCTCGAGGTGCGCGCCGGCACCGGCGGCGACGAAGCCGCGCTGTTCGCGGGCGACCTGTTCCGCATGTACCAGCGCTACGCCCAGCAGCACGGGTGGCGGGTGGAGGTCGACTCGATCTCCGAGGGCGACGCCGGCGGCTACAAGGAAATCGCCGCCTCGATCACCGGCGACGGCGTGTTCGGCCGCCTGAAGTTCGAAAGCGGCGTGCACCGCGTCCAGCGGGTGCCGGAAACCGAGGCCCAGGGCCGCATCCACACCTCCGCGGCGACGGTCGCGGTTCTTCCCGAGGTCGAGGACGTGGACATCGAGGTTCGCGACCAGGACATCCGCATCGACACCTACCGCTCCTCGGGCGCGGGCGGCCAGCACGTCAACAAGACCGACTCGGCCGTGCGGATCACCCACCTGCCCACCGGCATCGTGGTGACCAGCTCGGAAAAGTCGCAGCACCAGAACCGCGCGCGCGCCATGAAGGTGCTGAAGGCCCGCCTCTACGAGCAGCAGCGCGAGGCGCTGGACGCCGCCCGGGCCGAGAGCCGCAAGAGCCAGGTGGGATCGGGCGACCGCTCGGAGCGCATCCGCACCTACAATTTCCCGCAGGGCCGGGTCACCGACCACCGCATCAACCTGACCCTCTACAACCTGCCCAAGGTGATGGAGGGCGAGGCCCTGGACGACGTGATCAACCCCCTGATCGCCGAGGATCAGGCCGCACGGCTTGCGGCGCTGGAAGACGAACTGGGCGGTTGAGGCCCTTGAGCCGCTCTGCCCTTTGCGCCTAAAGCCGCCCCATGAGCGGACACGTCGCAGCGATCTTCCGGCATCCGGTGAAGGGATTCACGCCCGAGCCGCTCGATCACGTCGACCTCGCGCCAGGCGACGGCTTCCCGCACGACCGGCTCTGGGCGGTGGAGAACGGCCCGTCGGGCTACGACCCCGCCGCGCCGGCCTGGGTGAGCAAGCAGAAGTTCACGGTGCTGGCCGCCATCCCGAAGGTGGCCGCCGCGCGCACTCGCTATGACGAGGCCTCGGGCGTGCTGACCGCGCAGGCGCCCGGCGCCGGCGGCTTCGCAGGACGCCTCGCCGAGACCGAGGGCCGCGAGGCCTTCGCCGCCTGGCTGGGTTCGCTGCTGGACGCCGACGACATCCGCGGCCCGCTTAAGGTGGTGGAGGCGACGGGCAAGTTCCGCTTCACCGATCATCCGGCCGGCCAGGTCTCGATCATCAACATGGCGAGCGTCCGCGACCTGTCGCAGAAGCTGGGCGTGGAGCTGGATCCCCTGCGATTCCGCGCCAACCTCTATGTCGAAGGCTGGCCGGCCTGGGCCGAGAACGACTGGGAAGGCCGCGACCTGATGCTGGGCTGGGCGCGGGCCAAGGTGTTCAAGCCGATCGTCCGCTGCGCGGCCACCGAGGTGGACCCGACCACCGCCGAGCGCGACATCGAGGTGGTGAAGGCCCTGTTCGACAACTACGGCCACATGCACTGCGGGATCTACGTCCACGTCAGCTCGCCGGGCCGCGTGGGCCTGGGCGACGCGGTAACCGCGCCGCAGCAGACCGCCCGGCCCGAGGCGGCGGCATGAGCCTGAATCTCGTCCAGGCCTGGAAGGGCGCGCGGGCGCGACTGGAGGCGGCGGGCCTGGCCGGGCCGGTGATCGACGCGCGCCTGCTGGTGGAGGCCGCCGCCGACGCCACGCGCACCGACATCGTCACCGATCCCTACCGGCCGCTGAGCCCGGAACAGGAAGCGACGCTGAACGACTTCCTGGCCCGCCGCGAGCGGCGCGAGCCGGTGAGCCACATCCTGGGCCGCAAGGGCTTCTGGAAGATCATGCTGCGGGTCACGCCCGATGTGCTGACGCCCCGGCCCGACACCGAGACGGTGGTGGAGTACGCCCTGCGCGACTTCCCGGAGCACGCGCCCTGGCGGATCCTTGATCTTGGCGTGGGCTCGGGCGCGATCCTGCTGGCCCTGCTGGCCGAGCGCCCGGCGGCGCGCGGGCTGGGCGTGGACGTCTCGGAAGAGGCCCTGGCCGTGGCCCGCGACAACGCCGCGTCCCTGGGGCTGGCGGGCCGCTGCGCCCTCCTGCGTGGCGACTGGACCGCCGGATTGGACGGCGACGCCTTCGACCTGGTGGTGGCAAATCCGCCCTACATCGCCAGCCACGTCATCGAGACCCTGGAGCCCGAGGTGCGCGACTACGAACCGCGGCTGGCGCTGGAAGGCGGGACCGACGGACTCGACCACTACCGCGTCCTGGCGCCGGAGATCCTGCGGGTCCTGAAGCCCGGCGGCCGGTTCGCCGTGGAGATCGGCTACGATCAGAAGACCGCCGTCGAAGCCCTGTTCCGCGACGCCGGCGCCGTGCTCGTGACGACGGTCCGCGATCTCGCCGACCGCGACCGTGTAGTGACCGGCGAGAAAAAGCCCTTGGAAACGAGCGGCTGAATCGCTACATCAGGAAGCGTCTCCACCCAATTCGCCGGTGTCGCAGGTAGAAGCGTTCCCACGCAGGACGCGCGCCGGCCCCGGCAGGCGCGGGTCTCCTCTACCGAAGGCGACACTCGCTGACGAGCTTCCGGGCGGAAGACGGGGAACACTTACGTCTTCACACGAACGCGCGGGCAAGGCCCGACACCGCTGAAGGCAAGGCCGCCGAAAAAGGCGCTCAGGGAAGAACCAGACGGTTTCTTGAATTATGAGAGATTTCAAGGGTATGAAGCGCCAGCGCGGGCGTAATCGGGGCGGCGGCGGCGGCGGCGGCAAGCCGCAGCAGAACGCCAACCGCGCGTTCGACTCCAACGGCCCGGACGGCGTGAAGGTGCGCGGCAACGCGCAGCACGTGTTCGAGAAATATCAGCAACTCGCGCGCGATGCGTCATCCGCCGGCGACCGGGTGCTGGGCGAGAACTACCTCCAGCACGCCGAACACTATTTCCGGCTGCTGCGCGCGCTGCAGCCCAACCGGCCGGCGAGCGAGATCATCGGCCGCGACCAGTTCGCCTCGGGCTTCGATATCGATTTCGAGGACGAAAGCCTGCAGGCCCAGGCCGAAGCCGCCGACGAAGCCGCCCAGGAAGCCGCCGAAGCGCGCGCCGCCGCCGGCGGGGGCGCCGAGGATGGGGGCGATCCGAATCGCAACCGTGACCGGGACGACCGCCAACGCGACGATCGTCCGCGCGATGATCGCCAGCGCGACGACCGTCCGCGCGACGATCGCCAGCGCGGCGAGTGGCAGGGCCGCGAGGGCGAGGGCCGCCGCGACCGCTGGCGCGACCGCCGCAACCGCGACGACCGGCCCCGTGGCGAAGGCGACGACAAGCGCGAGCGTTTCGACCGTCAGGACCGCGGCGAGCCGCGCGATCCTCTGGCCGTCGTGCAGCCGCAGGGCGACGGCGATCGCGAGGAGCGCCGCGAGGAACGGACCAGCGGACCGATGCTGCGCGACGCCGAGGGCGGCGAAAGCCACGCTCCGGCCTTCCTGCAAGCCGCCCCGCGAGCCCCGGCCGAAGTGGCCGAAGAGAAGCCCGCGCGTCCGCGCCGTCGGCGCGCCCCGCGCACTTTCGAAGGCGGCGAGGCCGAGGCTGCTCCCGCCGAGAGCGAAGACTGATCAGGCCCGTCTAGGGCTCGGACCGCGCCAGCAGCGCCGCCAGCTCGTCCTTCCACAGGGCGGCCCAGGTGTGCGTGCCATGGCCGTGGGTGTCGGGTCCTGCCGGAATCAGGACCAAGCGTCCCTGCGCGAGCCGCGCGGCCGCGGGTTCGGCGATACCTAGCTCGGGCGGATTGATGAAGTCGTCGGCCGAGTTCACCCAGGTGACCGGCGCCGTGATCTTCTCCAGGCCCTTCGACGGGTCATAGGTGCGCGAGGCGTCCAGCGCATAGATCAGGTCGTTGGCGTCCAGCGCCGCCATCCGGCGCGGCAGTTCGCGCGCCAGCCAGTCGTCGACCGCCTCATGGGCCGGCATGGCCAGCTGCATCGGCAGGGGCGCGGCGCCGACCAGGATCAGCAGGCTTTCCGCCGTGCGCAGGCCTTGCGCCGGCTGGACGTCGTAGTCGCCGCCCCTCCAGGCCGGATCAACCTTGATCGCTTCGATCGCCATCTCGCGCCAGAGCCGGTTGCGCCCGGCGATCTCGACCGGGAGACAGGCCAGCGGCATCAGCGCCTGAACCTCGTCGGGCCAGGCCTCGCCCCACATGAAGGCATGCATGCAGCCCATCGACGTGCCCATCAGCAGCCGCAGCTTGCGCACCCCCAGGCCCTCGGTGACCAGAGCGTGCTGGGCCCGCGTCATGTCGGCGTAGTCGTAGCGGGGAAATCGCGCGTGCAGCCCGTCGGAAGGCTTGGAAGAGCCTCCGTGGCCGATGTTGTCCGGAAGGATGATGTAGTGCGTGGCGGGGTCGAGCAGGCCGCCCGGCGCGAACAGCACGTCGGCGAACTGCGGGCTCAGGAACTGGCGGCCCGTGCCGCCGGTGCCGTGCAGGACCATCACCGCATTATCGATCTCTCCGCGCGCGTCGCGATGCGGGGCGCCCAGCGTGTAGTAGTGGATCTTCAGTTCGGGTAGCCGTTCGCCGGTCGCGAACCGGAAGTCGCGGATCACGAAATCATGGGCGGCCGGTTCCGGCGCGGCGAGTGCGCCCGTCGCCCCGCCCAGCACGCAGATGGCGGCAAGGGCCGCCTGCCAGACGCGCCGCATCATCCTTTCCTCGAGGCCTTCGCCAGGACCGCCGAAACGAGGCCCTTGACCCCCGAGGCCTTCAGCTTGCGCCGCGCGCGGCCGATCAGGTCCCCCGCCTTGGCGCGCGACCGCTCCATCGATGCGGCCATGTTCTGCGGCTTGTAGGTGTAGAGATCCTGGCCCAGCTGGACGTGCGCCAGCGTGCCCGTCAGGTCGTGGTAGCAGACGCAGCCCTTGGCGAAGAAATGGCAGACCAGCGCCTTGCGGGTGAGCTGGACGTCGCGGACCTTGCTGCCGCCGTGCAGCAGATTGGCGTGCCACAGCAGCACGTCGCCCTTCCTGGGCAGGAAGTAGGCCGGCTTCAGCCCGTGCTCGGCGATCTGCGCCTGGATCGCAGGCTCGTAGACGCTGTTGTAGGCCTCGTAGTTCTGGGCAGCCGGGATGCCCAGGTCCTCGGACATCAGATAGGGCAGGCGGTGGCTGCCGGGGTAGTAGACCAGCGGCCCGGAGTCGGCGTGGACGTCCTCGAAGGCGATCCAGTTGGCGGCCAGATATCCCTGCGGCCAGGTGCTCATGTGGATCGAGTCGGAATGCTCGAGCTGCTGGCTGCTCTTGTGGCCGATGATCGTCTGGAAGGGCCTGGCCTCCGCGCCCATCAGGACGCTGACGATGTGGCTCATCTTCGGGTCGAACAGCATCTCGTCGACCGCGCGCACCGCGAAGTGGGCGTTTGCGGTGCGGCCCGGACGGGTGTCGCCCTCGTGGATCGGCTCGTGCGGCGGGGCGACCTCGCCGGCGGCGATGGCGGCTTCGTAGGCGACCCACACCGCATCGAGCCGCGCGTGGTCGTAGAAGCCCTCCAGGATCACATAGCCGTCCCGGGCCCACTTGCGGCAGAGCTCGGCCTCCTCGCCGGTGATCTCGCCGTGGGCCAGGCGCGTCTCGATCTGGGCCTCGGCGTCGATCCGGTCGAGCCAGGGCGACGGCTCTGTCTCAGCGGGGAAGGCGCCGCGCCGGTAGATTTCGACGGCGTCGAGGTCCACCTCCCGGGACGGGCGGACCGGCTGCTCCCAGAAGCGAGGGCGGACAGGGGCGTTCATTCGGCGATCCCAAGCGCGCCGACTCCAGCGTCGGCCGGCGCGATCCTAGGGAACCGGGGCTAGAACTGGTAGCCCACGCCCAGCCGGAAATTGCGGCCCGGCAGGGGCGCCACGTCCTTGAGGAACGAGGCGTGCTCGCGCGCCTCCACATTGGTCAGGTTGCTGGCCTCGAGGAACACCTTCAAATCCTGGTCGGCGAGCGGGCGCACGACCAGCGACGCGTTGACCAGGGTATAGGCGTCGGTAGGTAGCTCGACGGCGGCGACGCGACCCTGCTTGGCCACGTGACGCACCTCCAACCCGCCGGTGAACGGCCCATCCACATAGGTCGCCTTGCCACTCACCGACCACGGCGGGATGCGCGGCGCCGGGCCCAGGCTGGTCGTGCCACGCACGTAGTCGCTGCCCGCCTCGAAGCTGAGGCTGCGGTCGCCGTCGCGCCAGGCCTCCCAGGACGTCTCGATCTCGTAGCCGTAGAAGCGGGCGCCGCCCTCGATGAACTGGAAGATCGGCAGGCCGGAATTGGCGTCGACGGCGCCGGTGGCGAACTGATCGATGTAGTTCTCGTAGCGCACGTAGTAGCCGTGCAGATCGATCGACCAGCCACCCTTGGCGTAGTGGAGGCTGGCGTCCGCGGAGTTCGATATCTCCTTGCTCAGCGCCGCATCGCCCACCTCGTAGAGGCCCGTCGCGGGGTGAGGCCCGTCGGACGACAGCTCCTCCTCGGTGGGCGCGCGGCTGGTCCGCGACAGCGCCAGGCCAAGGAACAGGCCGTCGGCGGGCCGCGCGAACACGCCCAGCGATGCGGAGAGGTTGGTGAAGTCGCGGTCGGCGCGGATGTTCTTGACCGAACGGGTGTCGACCCGCGCGCCGCCCTCGACCCCCCAGCCGCCCTTGTCCAGGCGCTGGAGCGTGAAGACGCCGAGCTCATTGATCTTGGTCGCCGGGATCAGGGCTTCGTCGCCGATGGCGTCGAAGTTGCGGTGCAGACCCTGGAAGCCCAAGGCGCCCTGCCAACCGCCGCGGTTGGGCTGCACCAGTTCGATGCGGCCCTCCTCGCCCTTGGAGAGGAAGGTCGTGCCCGGCGTCCCGCCCTCGAACTCGGTGTGCTTGTAGTTGGCCCATCCGCCGGCGAACTTGATCTTGTCGAAGGGGCCGAGGTTGATGTCGGCGCCGCCCCGCGTGTCGACCCGGGTCTGATGCAGCCGGATGAAGACGTCTTCCTCGGCGGGGCTGCCGTACTCCGTGTTGGTGTGCTTCACCGCCAGGCCGCCCCAGGCGCCGTCCCCAACCCAGGACGCGCCTGCGCCGAAGGCGTCGAGATCGACGTAGCTGTTGGGGACCTTTGTCCCATGGTTCGAGGGGGTCGGCAGGCCCAGGGACTGGGCCAGGCGGTCGGAGATCGGGTCGACCGGGACCTTGTAGTCGTCGGCCCGCCGGTGGGTGCCGTCGACGGTCAGGGAGACGCCGTTGCCGAGCCCGACGCGCAGGGCGCCCGATCCCTGTCGGCCGTTGTCGACGGTAGAATATTCGAGCAGGCCGCGGCCGTGCACGCCGTCCTGGTAGTCGGAGGGGATGCGCTGGTCGATGACGTTGACCACCCCGCCGATCGCCGAACCCCCATAGGCCAGGGCCGAGGGGCCGCGCAGCACCTCGATGCGCTCGGCCTCCTGCGGATCGGTGGCCACCTGGTGATCGGGCGAGAGGCCGGAGGCGTCGATCAGGCCGACGCCGTTGTTCAGCACCAGGACGCGCGGGCCCGACAGGCCGCGGATCACCGGCCGGCTGGCGCCCGGGCCGAAGAACGACGAACGCACGCCCGGCAGGCTCGCCAGCACGTCGCCGAGCCCGGCCGTGGGCGCGAGGTCCAGGTCCTCGCGCTTGACGACGTTGACGCTGGTGGTGGTCGACTGGATCGAGACGACGTAGGGCGCGCCGGTGACCACCACCTCGTGCAGGTCCTTGGTGGGGCCGGCGTCATCGGCTCGGGCGGCGGTGGAGACAAGCGCGAGAACGCCGGCGGCGGCGAAGAGCGAAACGCGGGACATTTGGACCTTCGGGAGGGAGGACTTGCGAACCGGGCGCAGTGTTATGAAATAACATAACGAGTCGTCAAGCAGCGTTGCCGCTGGGCGCCGATCCGGGTTAGCTGAGAGCCATGGCAAGCACCTGCCAGCATCACGATCATGACGAACATGCCGGTCTTTCAGGCGCCGCGCTCGGCCGGGCGCTGGAGGAAGCCGAAAGCCGGTGTGCGAAAACGCATGAGCGCCTGACGCCGCCGCGCCGACGCGTGCTGGAACTGCTGCTGGGCGCCGAGGGGCCGCTCAAGGCCTACGACCTGATCGCGGCCTTCGGCGAAAGCGGCGAACCGGCCAAGCCGCCGACCGTCTATCGCGCCCTGGAATTCCTCGAACGCCTGGGGTTCGCCCACCGGATCGAGAGCCTGAACGCCTACGTCCCCTGCCGCATCGAGGGCGGGCATGCGGCGGCCTTCCTGATCTGCGACTGCTGCGGGGCCGCCGCCGAGTTCGAACCCGACTTCGGCCCGCAGATCGAGGCCGCGAGGGCCGCCGGCTATGACGTACGTTCAGTCACCCTGGAAGCGCGCGGACTGTGCGCCGCGTGCCGCGAGCACTAAATCCCACGCCTCACCAGAAGACGTCGCGGACCACCTGGATGATGCGGCCGGTGTAGCGGTCGACCAGCAGGGCGTCGTCGCCCGCCCGCACCCAGTCGAACCCCGGCGGCGGCGGCGGCAGATCGTAGGCCCACGGATCGATCAGCCACCAGTCGGGCCCGTACCAGCCGCGCGGGAGGTAATCGCCGTAGCTCCAGATGCGGACGTAATAGCCCGGCGGTGGCCTCCAGCGGTGTTGGTAGCGGTGGGGGCTGAAATAGACCGTGGGATAGTGTCCGCGCGACCAGTACGACCCGCCGCCGCGATAGTCCCGGTCGTAGTGGTCCCGATCGCGGTGGTCCCGATCTCGGTGGTCCCCGTCGCGGCGGTCCCCGTCGCGGTGGTCGCGATCACGATCACGATCACGGCCATCACGACCGTCGTGGCGGTAGCGGTAGCGGTCGTCGGGGCCCCGGTAGCTGTCGCCGTGGTCGCCGCCTCTGCGGTCGCCGCCCGAGTGGTCGCGATCACGGCCGCCATCGTGGCCCCGGTCGCCGCGAGCCTCCGGCACGACGACGTTGCGGCCCCGATAGCCGCTGGGGGCTCCGCGCGGTTCGGCCGCCGGGGGGGCCTGCGGGGCGGACGTCGCGGCCGGGGCCTCGGCGGCGCGGGGCGCACGCGGCGGCGGCCGGCCGCTGCTTCCGTCGCGCTGCGGACGGTCCCCGCTCCAATCCCCCCGCTGACCGGGCGCGGCGTCGGCGGCGGTCGCGCCCGCGAGCACGGCGAAGGCCAGAGCTGTCACTGCAATCTTCATCATCCGTCGTCCTGGCCGCCTGGACGGCCTTCGGGTCCCTGTGCGCGCCAGGAAACGGGACTGCGCCTGAACCCCGCTTGAACGGCCGCAAGCTTCGGGCCACTCAGGCGTCGACCGACCCGGAGCGACACGCATGGCCGCCACCCCCCACGACGTGCTGACCTTCTGGCGCCATGCCGGCCCAAGAAGATGGTACGCCCACGACAGCCGCTTCGACGAAGCCATCCGTCTGAAGTTCGAGCCCGTGCACCATAGGGCCGCCCGCGGCGAGTACGACGCCTGGGCCGGGACCGCCGAGGGCGCGCTGGCGCTGCTGATCCTGCTCGACCAGTTCCCGCGCAACCTCTACCGCAACTCCGGCCACGCCTTCGCCACCGATCCCAAGGCGCGCGCGATCGCCCGCGACGCCGTGGCGCGCGGGTTCATCGACGAGGTGGAGCCCCAGATGCGGCAGTTCTTCATCCTGCCGTTCGAGCACTCAGAAGACATGGCCGACCAGGATCAGGGCCTGGCGCTGGCCCAGGCGCTCGGCGACGCCGAGGTGCTGAAGTGGATGGAGATCCACCGCGACATCGTCGCCCGTTTCGGGCGTTTCCCGCACCGCAACGCGGCGCTCGGGCGCACCACCACGGCCGAGGAACAGGCGTTCCTCGACGATGGCGGTTTCTCAGGCTGATACCGAGCGGGCCGCCCTATTCGCTCTTCGGCGCCTCGGCGGACTTGTCGGCGCCGTCCCCGGCCACCTTCACCGGACGCATCTCGCAGTGCTTCTTCGGCAGGTTGGAGCCCGACACGTCGACCTTGTAGCAGACCTTCTCCATGGCCGGCTTCTTCGCGACCTTCGAGTCGCCCTGAGCCGTTTCCGGCGCCGCGAACATGGCGACCGCCGCCAAAGCTGAAATGAACATGTGAATCCCACTTAACAACTACTTTACATTCCCATAGCCGCGTGTTTCGCCGCGATGCAAGCGCTAGGCGAACCGAATCGGTCTGCGAATTCTGTGGATCGACGTCTCGCCGAAACCGAAATCACCCTCCGCCTGATTCCTAAGCGTCACGAATCAGCGCGAAGCTGCCTGTTCGAGTGATCGAGGGCCTCGATGAACGCGCACGTCGCCATCGCCGACCGCTACCAAGCCGCCGCCGAGCACCCGGAACGGCAGTATCTCGACCTTCTGGCCGACATCCTGGAGAACGGCGCCGGGCGCGGCGACCGCACCGGCGTTGGCACCCTGGGCGTATTCGGTCGTCAGATGCGGTTCGACCTCTCGCAGGGCTTCCCGCTGCTCACCACCAAGAAGCTGCACCGGAAGTCGATCATCCTGGAGCTGCTCTGGTTCCTGCGCGGCGACACGAACGTGAGGTGGCTGCAAGAGCGCGGCGTGAGCATCTGGGACGAGTGGGCCGACGCCGAGGGCGAACTGGGCCCGGTCTACGGCAAGCAGTGGCGATCCTGGACCGCGCCCGACGGCCGGGTGATCGATCAGATCGCCGCCGTCCTGAAGAGCCTGAAGACCAATCCCGAGAGCCGCCGGCACATCGTCTCGGCCTGGAACCCGGCCGATGTCGACGACATGGCCCTGCCGCCGTGCCACTGCCTGTTCCAGTTCTTCGTCGCTGACGGAAGGCTCTCCTGCCAGCTCTATCAGCGCTCGGCCGACGTGTTCCTGGGCGTGCCGTTCAACATCGCCAGCTACGCGCTGCTGACGATGATGGTCGCGAAGGTCACCGGCTACGAGCCCGGCGAGTTCGTCCATACCCTGGGGGACGCGCACCTCTACCTGAACCATCTGGACCAGGCGCGCCTGCAGCTCTCGCGGACGCCGCGCCCCTTCCCCGCCATGCGGATCGCGGACAAGGACGACCTGTTCGCCTTCGACTACGGCGACTTCAAGCTGGAGGGCTACGACCCCCATCCCGCCATCGCGGCGCCCATCGCGGTGTGACGGCCATGCCCGAGCGTCCCCTTACCTTCTCCGAAGCCACCGACTCCGCCGAGCGCGTCTCCGACATCTACGCCCGCAACTTCAACATCGCCCGCGACGACGACTGGTATCTGCTGAAGCTGCAGGAGGAACTGGGCGAGCTGGCCCAGGCCCACCTGCGCCTGTCCCGGCGGGGCCGCGGCGAAGCGACCGAGCACGACCGCGCCGACGAGGCGGCCGACCTGCTCTGCATGCTGCTGCTCTACGCCCGGCGCTTCGACATCGACCTCGACGCCGCCGTGCGCCGGAAATGGCTGACCTGGCTGGAGCCGGTGGCCTAATAGGACGGCATGCCCAACGTCATCCTTGCCGCCGGTCCAATCGCCCGCGCCCGCAACGGCGTGATCGGCCGTGACGGAACCCTGCCCTGGCGGTTGAAGACCGATCTCGCGATCTTCCGCGCCATCACCATGGGCAAGCCGGTGGTCATGGGCCGCAAGACCTGGGACAGCCTGCCCAGGAAGCCGCTGGTCGGCCGCACCAACATCGTGCTCTCGCGCGACGGCTCGTTCGCCCCCAAGGGCGCGCTGGTCTGCGAGGACTTCTCCGAGGCGGTGGCCATCGCCCGCGAGCAGGCCGAGGACGACGGCGCGAGCGAGGTCTGCGTGATCGGCGGGGCCTCGCTGTTCGCCCTGGCCCTGCCCAAGGCGCGCCGCGTCTATCTCACCGACGTCGAGGCCGAGGTCCCCGGCGACGTCTTCCTGGACGCCTTCGACGAGGCCGCCTGGACCGAGGTCCGCGCCAAACGGCACGAAGCCTCCGACGACGACGAATACGCCTTCGTCACCCGCGTGCTGGAGCGACGCTGACGCGGCGTCAGCGGTAGCGCGCGACCGCAGGCGCGCTAAGGTCGCCCCAAACAGATGTTGGGAGGATCGCCGCCATGGAGTTCGAACTGGTCTGCGAAGGCCTGGAGTTTCCCGAGGGACCCATCGCGATGGCCGACGGGTCGGTCATCCTCACCGAGATCAAGGGCCAGCGCCTGACCCGGGTGAAGCCTGACGGGACCAAGGAACTGGTGGTCGAAACCGGCGGGGGCCCGAACGGCGCGGCCATCGGCCCCGACGGGGCGATCTGGATCACCAACAACGGCGGCAGCTTCGAGTGGCTCGACAACCAGGGCATGACCATTCCCGGCCCGACGCCGCCGTCGCACACCGGCGGCTACATCCAGCGCTTCGACCTGAAGAGCGGCAAGCTGGAGACGGTCTATGACTCCTGCGACGGCAAGCGGCTGGTGGGCCCCAACGACATCGTCTTCGACAAGCAGGGCGGCATGTGGTTCTCGGACCACGGCTGTTCGACGCCCGAGGGCCGCAAGTTCGGCGGCGTCTACTACGCCAAGACCGACGGGAGCCAAATCAGCCGCCAGCGCGACCACCTGATCAGCCCGAACGGCATCGGCCTGTCGCCCGACGAGAAGACCGTCTACCTGGCCGACACCAACCTGGGGCGCCTCTGGGCGTTCGACGTCGCCGCGCCGGGCCAGCTCGCACCCGCGGCGGGCTTCGCGCCCGGCCACGTGGTCTGCAACCTGCCGGGCTACCAGCTTCTCGACAGCCTGGCGGTGGAGGCCGGCGGCAAGGTGTGCGTGGCCACCATCATCAACGGCGGCATCACCGCCTTCGACCCCGACGGCTCGACCGAGCACTACGCCTTCCCGGACCTGATCTGCACCAACATCTGCTTCGGCGGGGCCGACATGACGACGGCGTGGATCACGGCCTCGGCCACCGGCAAGCTGTTCAAGGCCAAGTGGCCCCGGCCCGGCCTCAAGCTGAACTTCAACGCGTGAGCCTTTCCCTCCCCCTTGTGGGGGGGTGGCCGGCGCGCAGCGCCGGACGGCTGGGGAACGATCGCGCCCCACCCCGCTCGCTTCGCGAGTCGCCCTCCCCATCAAGGGGACGGAACCGGCCTAGTACAGCGTCGCCATCACAGAGCGGTCGAAGGCCTTCAGTTCGGCCGTCCGGCCTTCGCGCACCTTCACCACCCACTCGGGATCCTGCAGCAGCGCGCGGCCGACGGCGACGAGGTCGAAGTCGCCGCGATCCAGCATGGCCTCAAGACGCTCCAGCGAGGCAGGCTCGCTGCGTTCGCCCGCGAAGCCCGCGACGAACTCGCCGGTCAGGCCCACCGAGCCCACGGTGATGGTCGGAACCCCGGTCAGCTTCTTGGCCCAGCCGGCGAAGTTGAGGTCGCTGCCCTCGAACTCCGGCTCCCAGAAGCGGCGCTGCGAGCAGTGCAGCACGTCGGCCCCGGCGTCGACCAGCGCGCCCAGCCACGCCTCCAGCGCCTTGGGGTCGTGGGCCAGCTTCACGTTGAAGTCCTGCTGCTTCCACTGGCTGATGCGGATGATCACCGGATAGTCCGGCCCCACGGCCTGGCGCACGGCGCGCAGGATGTCGGCGGCGAAGCGCGCGCGGCCCGGCAGGTCCTTGCCGCCGTAGGCGTCCTCGCGGACGTTCACGCCGTCCCAGAAGAACTGGTCGATCAGATAGCCGTGGGCGCCGTGCAGTTCGACGGCGTCGAAGCCCAGGGCCTTGGCCGCGGCCGCGGCGTCGGCGAAGGCGCGGATGGCGTCGGCCACGTCCTCGTCGCTCATCGCCTCGCCGAACTTCTTGCCCGGGCTCGAATAGCCCGAGGGGCTGTCGTACGGGCCGGGCGGGGTCCAGTCCTCGCTGCGGCTGCGCACCGCGCCCACGTGCCAGAGCTGGGGCGCGATCAGCCCGCCGCCCTTGTGGACCTCGGAGGCCACCTTGCCCCAGGCGGTCAGCTCGGTGTCGCCGTGGAAGCGCGGGATGTTGGGATCGTTGAGCGAGGCCGGCCGGTTCACGCCCGTCCCCTCGGTGACGATCAGGCCCACCTGGTTCTCGGCCCGGCGGCGGTAGTAGGCCGCCACCTCGTCGGTCGCCACGCCGCCCGGCGAGAACGAACGCGTCATCGGCGCCATGACGATGCGGTTGGGGAGCTTCAGCCCCTTGAACTCGAAGGGTGTGAAGAGGACGTCCGACGCCATGTGCTCGCCTGCGCTCCGGTCTGGGATTTCAAACGTCTGTTTGCACTGCAAGGCTCGGTGAAGCCAGTCCAGAAATCCTGGAGACGGCTTCAGCCGTCGCCGAGCACCGCCCGGCGGCGCGCCAGGCTCTCGGCCGGCCAGAGCGCCGCCATGTCGTAGTAGATGTCGAAGGCCGGAACCCCGGGCGGCAGCGTCACCCACGGCAGCTTGGAACGCGTGAAGATGTGGACATCCGGCGGCAGGGCCGCGCGGTCGTCCAGCGTGGTCGCGCGCAGGAAGCTCATCACCTTGCGGTCGCCGTAGTCGGACCAGATCGTCGTGCCGCAGTCCGTGCAGCGATAGACGAGATGCGGCCGGCCGGAATCGGTGGGCATGGCCGTCGGCTTGGGTTCGCCCGACAGGATCTCGATCCGGTCGGTCTCGATCAGGGCGTTGATGACGAAGGCGCTTCCGACCTGGCGCTGACAGTCGCTGCAATGGCAGCAGTGGACGAACATCGGCCCGCTCTTCAGCCGATAGCGCACCGTCCCACACGCGCAGCCACCCTCAAGTGCGCCCATCAGCCCCTCCGGATTGCGTCCGAATTTTTCACGGTGGAAAAGTTGACGCCAGCGTCACGTTTCATTGACTCGCGAAAGCGACAAGCTCATCGTGTCACCCGACGCAATATGGGCCGCAAGACCCGCCCCCAGGAGGATGAACCATGGACGACGCCGCCATCGACCTGCATCGCGCCGCCCGGGACGCGGCCTTCACGATGCCGCTCGACCAGATCAATCCGGCCGATCCGGAGCTGTTCCGCACCGACACCATGTGGCCCTACTTCGAGCGGCTGCGGAAGGAGGACCCGGTCCACTACACCGCCGACTCCGGCTTCGAGGACGTCGGCGCCTACTGGTCGGTGACCAAGTACAACGACATCATGGCCGTGGACACGAACCACGAGGTGTTCTCGTCCGAGCCGATCATCGTGCTGCCGGACCCGGCGGAAGACTTCACGCTTCCGATGTTCATCGCGATGGACCCGCCCAAGCACGACGTGCAGCGCAAGACGGTGCAGCCCATCGTCTCGCCGCACCACCTGGCGCACCTGGAGCCGATCATCCGCGAGCGCGCGGCCAAGATTCTCGACGACCTGCCGATCGGCGAGGAGATCGACTGGGTCGACAAGGTGTCGATCGAACTGACCACCATGACGCTGGCGACGCTGTTCGACTTCCCCTGGGAAGACCGCCGCAAGCTGACCCGCTGGTCCGACGTGGCGACCGCCGGCCCGGATTCCGGCCTGTTCAACTCCACCGATCCTGAAGAGGCCGAACAGCAGCGCCGCGCCGAACTGTTCGAGTGCGTCGACTACTTCATGAACCTGTGGAACGAGCGGGTGAACGCCCCGCCGCAGCCCGACCTGATCTCGATGCTGGCCCACGGCGAGTCCACGCGGAACATGGACCGCATGGAATATCTCGGGAACCTGATCCTGCTGATCGTCGGCGGCAACGACACCACCCGCAACACGATCTCGGGCTCGGTGCTGGCGCTGAACCAGAACCCCGACCAGGACCGCATCCTGCGCGCCGACCCCGGCATGATCCCCAACATGGTCTCCGAGACCATCCGTTGGCAGACGCCGCTGGCCTACATGCGCCGCACCGCCAAGCGCGACTTCGAACTGGGCGGCAAGACCATCAAGGAAGGCGACAAGGTCGCCATGTGGTACGTCTCGGGCAACCGCGACGACGAGGTGATCGAGCGGCCCAACGACTACTGGATCGAGCGGCCGCGGGTGCGTCAGCACCTGTCGTTCGGCTTCGGCATCCACCGCTGCGTGGGCAACCGCCTCGCCGAGCTCCAGCTCAAGATCATCTGGGAGGAAATCCTCAAGCGCTTCCCGCGCATCGAGGTGGTGGGCCCGCCGCGCCGGGTGCTGTCGTCCTTCGTGAAGGGCTACGAGTCCCTGCCGGTCGTGATCCCGACCCGGACCTGAGTTCAGGCCATGAAGCCGGTGGCTGGCCGATTGACGGCCGCCGCCGGCTGGTCTTTCCTCGCCGCCCATCGGGCCGGGGGGCTTGAGGGAGACCGTCCATGAATAAAGCCCCATACCGAACCCTGGCCCTGGCGCTCGCCGCCGCGGGCCTCGCCGGCGCCGCCCAGGCCGATCCGGTTTCGCTTTCGGCCCACCTGACCGGCGCTGCCGAAAAGCCCACCGCCGGAGATCCCGACGGCATGGGCCACGCGACCCTCAAGGTCGACACGGCCAAGAACGAGATCTGCTACACGCTGATGGTCGAGAACATCGGCCAGCCGCTCATGGCCCACATCCACAAGGGCGGCCCGGACGCCGCCGGCCCGGTGGCGGTGCCGCTGACCCCGCCTGACTCGAGCGGCAAGAGCGCCGCCTGCGTGACCGCCGACGCCGCGGTGGTGAAGGACATCGCCGACAATCCGGGCGGCTACTACGTCAATGTGCACACCGCCGACTTCAAGGCCGGCGCGGTGCGCGGGCAGGTGATGAAGTAGGCGCTACCGGGGCTTGGCGGCCGGGGGCGCGGTTGGAGCCGCAGGCGGCGGGTCCCAGGCGCTCATCAGGCTGATCACCACCTTCGCCACGCTCTCGGCGGCGATCACGGTGGCGCCCCCGCCCCCGCGGCACACCACGCGGAACGCCGACTGGAGATCGGTCGCTTCGTCGGCCGGTCCCCACTCGGGATTGGGGTTCACCTTGCTGGCCAGCAGCGCGCCCGAGCGGGAGAACGCCGAGAACTCGCGCCAGCGCACGCGATCGGTGTCGCAGTTGTATTCGGACAGCGTCCGGACATAGCCGGGCTGCGGCGGATCACCGTTCAGGATGTTGCGCTGGACCCGCACGGCCCAGGCCCGCCGGACCGAGGGGTCCACCTGCTCGATGCCGGCCGGATCCATGATCGTCCAGGCGTCGTGCCCAGACTGGACCACGTAGAACGTGGCGGCGGTCGCCGCGGGCCCGACGGCGGCGGCGGCAAGTCCGGCCAAGCCGGCGATCAGGCGTGCGGTTCGGCGCATGTCCAATGCACTAACCCGACCTGCGCGGGCGGGGAAGACGCCGAAAGAGGCGCTCAGGCTATCGCGGCGCGGCGGCGGCGCATCGTCGCCCCGACCACGCCGAAGCCGAGGATCATCAGCGCCCAGGCGCCGGGCTCCGGCACCGCTTGGGCGCCCCGTTCCAGCGCCGTGACCGCCAGCGGCTGGGTGTAGTAGAGACGGGCGCCGGAGGCCGAGCTGAAGGCCAGGGTGAAGGCGTCGAGACCGGTTCCGGCGTCGAGGCGGTAGAAGGCCGTCACCCCGCCGGGCGTATACGGGCTGGGGCTGCCGGAACCCGCGCCCCAGTGGACGCCCACATAGCTGACGCCCGTCAGCAGGGTCGTGAAGTCCACCGTCTGGCTGTCGAGATCGAGCTGCGGCTCGACGATGCTTCCGTCCCAGTCGGCCAGGCCGATCGCGGCCAGCGCGTTGGTCTGCGACAGGAGATCAGAGGGACTGTCGTTAAGCAGGTTGCCTTCGTAGAAGCCGCTGCAGGCCGCCACGTCGGCGGACAGGTCGGCCAGCCCGCAGACGCCGGGCGAGGTGTCGGGCGTATCGTCCCGATGGCCCCGGCCGTGATCGCGCGCGGCGGCCGGCGCGGCGAAGGCGAGGCCGACCGCGAGCGCGGCGGCGGCGGCAAATCCTGGATGCTTCACGGCTTCTTCGAGCCCTCTTCTACCCACCATCGGTGGCGCCTGGAGGCGCGCACCACCCGCATGGTGGCTCGGAAAGCCTGAAGAAACGTTGCCGCCCCCCGGCGGTCAGGAGTTGATCCCGCTCGCGATGATCCGCCGCGAGCGGGGGCCGCGTCTAGGCGAGCGCGGCGCGTCGGCGACGGAGGAGCGCGCCCGCGCCCGCGAAGCCAACGATCATCAGGGCCCAGGTCGCCGGCTCGGGAATGGCGGCGGTCGGGACGATCGGGCCGTAGGCGTCGCGCGCGGCGACGTTGTAGGTGAGCCCGGTCTTGCCGTCATAAATGTCGGCGGCGAACCACCAGCCGCCCTGGTTGGAGCTGAACTGGTTACCCGTTCCGAGCCCGGTCAGCTTGCCGGTGATCGGGTCGATCTGAGCGCCGACGCCCGCGAAGGTGAGCCCCCCGGCGTTGTAGACCGTGAACACCAGGTCGCCCTGCTTACCCTTCGAGGCGCCGTTGCCGTCTTCCCAGTGGCCCGGCGTCTTCTTCTTGGCCGGGACCCAGACCTGGCAGCAACCGACCTTGTCGATGAACGTGCCGTAGGGCGTGGCCTGATAGCTGCCGTCGCCGGCGTAGAAGAAGTCCTGCGCGCCGGTGTTCGACACCGTGACCGAGCTAGGAGCCGCCAAGTTGAACAGGAACGGGTCGTGCGGGCCGCCCGTGTTCACGAACAGCGAGTCTGGGTCGGCCAGGCTCACGGTCACGCGCACCGAATTGGGATCCAGTTCCTCGATGGTCACCGTGCCGTAGGGCGTCTGGGGCCCCGACAGGCCATCGCGGTATTCGAGATAGGAGGTGTAGGTCAGCGCTGAGGCCGCCTGCGCGCCCACAAGCATCGCCACACCCGCGGCGAACGCCGTGAGAACCCGCAACTTCATACCCGTACTCCAAAAACTTCCGCGCCGCGCCCGCAGGCCCCGCGGGCCGCGACGTCAGCGATTTCAGGCTGGAATTTCGCCGCTCTCGCTGCAGTGCACAATCTGACCTGGAGTCAGGGGGAAACCCCTATCGAAGGATAGGGGTATGCCGCCCACGGCGGCGCAGCGCCGCACCGACCGCCGCGAAGCCCGACACCATGACGATCCATGCCGAGGGTTCCGGCACGGCCCCGCGCGCGACGATATTGGCCGGCTCATCGGGCGGGGGAATGTCCGACGAGGGTCCGGTCGGGCCCGTCTCGGGCGGGAGCCCGGGGCTGTCCGGGAAGACGTCGGCGCTGCGCACGGGGCCCGGTTCCCCGCGCCGCCCCGTCGGCGCCGGATCGAAGACGCCGCCCGGCCCGTCCCCGGTCCCCGGAACGCCGAGGCCACCCCCCAGGTCGATCAACGTCGGCCGTCCGGGAGGATTTGCAGTCGGGCCGCCAGCCGGGAGATCTGGTCCCGGCGGCGCGACCGGCGACGGGGTTCCGCCTCCGACGAGGCCGCCGCCTCCGGATCCCGAGCCTGCGCCACCACCGCCACCGCCAAACCCGGCAGCGCCACCGATCAGGCCCTGGCCTTCGTCCCCGCCCGCGTCCAGGAAAGCCACGCCCTGGCCGGGCGCCGGGTCCGGCGCGGGGCCGCCCGGCGACGCCGAGGCATCCGTCCCGCCTTGGTCCAGTAGGCCAGCGCCGTCGCCCGGGCCCTTGCCCTCCGCAGACGGCGCGCCGACGCGCACCGGCGGGGCGCCGCCGTCGTTTGGTGCGCCCGCACCCCCGGAGGATCCGCCGCCAGGCGCCCCGCCGGCGCCGGTACCGCCACGCTCGGCTTCGCCGGCCGCCGCGCTGTCCGACGCCGCGTCCTGGGTGTGGAACAGGTTCAGGCGCAAGCCGGCCAGTTCGTCCGACGCCACGCGGGTCAGGACGGGCGCCGCGACGGCCGCAGCCGCCACCAGCATGAACGCCAGGCCGCCTCGCGGGAACATGCGGCCGTGGTCATCTCGCCGGCGGCTCGCGCCGGGCCCGAAGACCTCGTCCGCGATGGCGGATGGCCACAGCCACGCCAGGGTCGCCGAGCGCCGCGGAGCGCCGGGCGCGCGAGCCGTCCGAACCGCGAGATCCCACTTCATGTCGCCGTGCGCCTGTCCCCGCCCCGCGGCCTCCTACGCCCCGGGGGGCGCAGGCCGCGGCCATGCTGGCTTCAGGATGGCGATGTCGTGGTGGCGAACAATCTGGCCTCGCGGCCAGGATCGGCCCCTATCGCCCGATAGGGGCCGCCAGCGCGGGGCCGGTCAGAGGCCCAGCACCATCTTGGCCATGATGTTGTGCTGGATCTCGTTCGATCCCGCGTAGATCGAGGTCTTGCGGTAGTTGAAGTAGTGGGGCGCGACGGTCGCCGCGTAGTCCGGCCCCGCCCGGAACGTGTTGCCGCCGGGGCGCAGCATCTCCCAGGTGTCGCGGACGAAGGGCTGCTTGTAGACGCCCACCGCCTCCAGCGCGAGTTCGGTCACCGCCTGCTGCATCTGGCTGCCTTCCAGCTTCAGCATCGAGGAGACCGCGCCCATCGCCTCGCCGTTGGCGCGGCCGGAGAACACCCGCAGCTCCGTGGCGTTCAGCGTCTCGATCTTGATCTCGATCTCGCAGAGCCGCTTGCGGAAGTCAGGGTCGCTCATCATCGATCCGCCGCCGTCCGACCTTTCGAGGCTGGCGATCTTGCGCACCTTCTTGAGCTGGTCCTGCAGGCCGGGCGCATAGGCGTTGCCGCGCTCGAACTGCAGCAGGTACTTGGCGTAGGTCCAGCCCTCGCCTTCCTTGCCGATCCGGTTGGTCACCGGCACCCGGACGTTGTCGAAGAAGGTCTCGTTGATCTCCTGTTCGCCCTCGGCCGGGCCGTCGAGCGTGGGGATCGGCCGGATGGTGATGCCGGGCGTGCGCATGTCGATCAGCAGGAACGAGATGCCCTTCTGGCGGATCTCCTCGTTGGAGGTGCGCACCAGGCAGAACATCCAGTCGGCCCACTGGGCCAGGGTGGTCCACGTCTTCGAACCGTTCAGGACGTAGTGGTCCCCATCCCGCTCGGCCTTGAGCGCCAGCGACGCCAGGTCGGAGCCCGACCCCGGCTCGGAATAGCCCTGGCACCACCAGACGTCGGTGGTCAGGATCTTGGGCAGGTGCTGCTTCTTCTGCTCGTCCGTGCCGAAGGCCATCACCACGGGGGCGCACATGCGCAGGCCCATGTTGGAGGTCGACGGCGCGCCCGCCAGCGCCATCTCCATGTCGAAGATGTACTTCTTGCCCAGGCTCCAGCCCGTGCCGCCGTATTCCACCGGCCAGTCGGGCGCGATCCAGCCCTTCTCGCCCAGGCGCTTCAGCCAGCGGACCTGGCTCTCCTTGTCGAGGTGGTGGTTCTTGGACTGGGCCAGCTTGGCCCGCATCTCGTCGTCGAACGCCTCGGCGATGAACGCGCGCACCTCCTCGCGGAAGGCGAGGTCCTCAGCGGAGAAATCCAGGTCCATGGCGGTTCAGCCCACGCCGTCGAGGTATTCGATCTCGGGGCGCCCAGCGAGCACCGCCGCGAACTTCGGGCCCGCGGCCTTGAAGTACTCGGTGCCGCCGTGATGGGTCAGCGCGTCCTGATCCTTGTAGAGCTCGAGCACCTTGTAGACGTTGGGCTCGGTGCGGCTCTTGGTGAGCTGGTAGGCCAGGTTGCCGGGCTCGTTGGCGCGGACCTGTTTGGCGAGCTCGGTGAAGAAGGCCTCGAACTCGGGCCCCTTGCCGTCCTGCACCGGAATCTTCGCGATCACGCCAATGGTCATGCCGTCCTCCCAACAAGTGTTTGAAAGACGGTAGAGGCGCGCGCGCGAGGCGGCAAGCATCACCTCGCGTTACGCGGCCGGCCGAACCAGGATCAGGAGCGCTCGGTCCAGCCGTAGGCCACCCAGTGGTGGCCGCCCAGGTGGCGGGCTTCGATGATGTCGTCGTTGCGGCGTCGCGCCCGCACGGTGCGCCGCGCGCGCATCGCCAGGCCAGCGAAGCCCAGGAGGATCGACCCCATCACGGCGATGACGGTGACGGTCGCGGCGGCGAAGAGCGCCAGCACGGCGCCCACCACCACCGCGGCGGCGGTCGCGAGGCCCGCGCCAATGGCGGCGAGACTGCGGAGGGCGGAACCGGGCCCGGCGGCGAAGTCCTTGACCATGATGCTCCTCAGAAGGGCGTCCGGCAGAACCGTGAAAGCCTCATGACAACACAGTGGTTCCGAACGTCAACCGAACTTGTGCCCGTTTCGAGGCGCCGGGCGGTCATGCCGCACCTTCCAGCAGGGCCTTCCGCTCGCGCACGATCTCGTCATAGGCGGCGTTGATGGCGGCGGCCTTGGCGTGGGCGACCTCGACGAATTCAGGCGGAAGGCCGCGCGAACGGGCGCGGTCGGGATGGGCCTCCGCCAGCTGCGCGCGCCACGCGGCGCGGACGGCTTCGTCGGACGCATCGGGCGCCACGCCGAGGATCACATAGGGATCGTCATTGGCCGCGCCGAGATGCGTGGCCTTGATGCGCCGGAAAACCAGCGGCGACAGGCCGAAAAGTTCGGAGACCCGCTCCAGATAGACCAGTTCATCGCCGGTGACCGCGCCATCGGAGGCGGCGATGTGGAAGAGGCCGTCCAGCACGTCCTCAAGCAGTTGGGGGCAGCCGCCGTAGCGCTTACGCAGGCGCCGCGCGTAGCCTTCGAACCCGCGGGTGGTCTGGCGCGCGAGCTGGTAGAGGCGGCGGATGTTGCCCTCGCTGCCCGGATCGGCCTGGAAGACCGTGTGGAACGCTTCGTACTCGGAGGCTTGGGCCTCGCCGTCGGCCTTGGCCAGCTTGGCGCCGAGCGCGGTGACCGCCGTGGAAAATGCAGGATCTTCGCCGGGCAAACCGGGGGGGCAGGTTTCGCACTCCGCCTCATCGACCTTGCGCGCCGCCAGGCCGGCAATTTTGCGCCAGAAGCTCATTTCGCTATGGGCATGCCTTACGACCGCTTCGTTCCCCTGACAATCCGGGCCAGAGGTTAAGTTTTGGACAGACGCTATGCCTTCTGGATCGATCGTGGCGGCACATTCACCGATGTGATCGGCCGCGCGGACGACGGTTCGGAGGTTTCCCGCAAGCTGCTGTCGGCCTCGCCGGCCTACGAGGACGCCGCCGTCGAGGCCATGCGGCGCATCCTGGGCGTCGCGCCCGGCGCGCCCTTCCCGGCCGAGCGGGTCGAGGCGATCAAGATGGGCACGACCGTCGCCACCAACGCCCTGCTGGAGCGGCGGGGCGCCAAGACCCTGTTCGTGACCACCGAGGGCTTCGCCGACGCCATCCTGATCGGCGACCAGGCCCGGCCCGAGCTGTTCGCCCTGACCATCGAGCGACCGCCGCCCCTGTACGAGGGCGTGGTCGAGGCCGCCGAGCGGCTGGCGGCGGATGGCGCGGTGATCCGCCCGCTGGACGCCGAGGCGCTGCGGCGCCGGTTGAAGGCCGCCGTCGCCGAGGGCTTCACCTCGGCCGCGATCGCCTTCCTGCACGCCGATCTCAACCCGCAGCACGAAGCCCAGGCCGCCGAGATCGCGCGGGAGGCCGGTTTCGCCTTCGTTGCGGCGAGTTCGGAGGTCTCGCCCCTGCCCCGCTTCGTTCCCCGCGCCGAAACGACGGTGGCCGACGCCTATCTGACCCCGGTGCTGCAAGCCTACGTCCGCCGCGTGGCCGACGCCGTCGCCGGCGCGCCGCTCTACTTCATGACCTCGGCCGGCGGGCTGGTGGCGGCCGAGGCGTTCCGGGGCCGCGACGCCGTGGTCTCGGGCCCCGCCGGCGGCGTGGTGGGCGTGGCGCACACGGCCGAACAGTCCGGCGCCCCCGCCGCGCTCGGCTTCGACATGGGCGGGACCTCCACCGACGTCTGCCGCTTCGCCGGGGTGCTGGAGCGGCGGGATCAGGCGCGGGTGGCCGGGGCGCGGCTGCGCAGCCCGATGCTCGACGTCGAGACGGTGGCGGCCGGCGGCGGATCGATTCTCGCATTCGACGGCATGCGCGCGCGGGCCGGGCCCGCCAGCGCCGGCGCCGACCCGGGGCCCGCCTGCTACGGCCGGGGCGGACCGGCGACGGTGACCGACGCCAACCTCGCCCTGGGCCGGCTGTCGCCGCGCGACTTCCCGCGCGTTTTCGGACCGAAGGGCGACGCGCCGCTGGATCCGGCCGCCAGCCGGGCGCGGTTGGCCGAACTGGCGCGGGCCATGGGCGCGGCGAGCGTCGAGGCCGCCGCCGAGGGCTTCGTCGCCGTGGCGGTGGAGCAGATGGCCCAGGCGGTGCGGCGCATCTCCACCGAGCGCGGCTTCGACCCTCGCGAGCACGCCCTGGTGGCGTTCGGCGGCGCGGCCGGGCAGGTGGCCTGCCAGACCGCCGAGGCCCTCGGCGTCTCCGAGGTGCTGTGCCCCAGGTACGGCAGCGTGCTGTCGGCCTGGGGCATCGGCCAGGCGCGGGTTTCGGCGCTGAAGCAGGCCGGCGTCGAAGCCCCGCTGGACGCGAACGGCCTCGTTGCGGCTCGCAAGGCGCTGGAGGCGATCGAAGCCCAGGCGCTGGCCGATCTCGCCGGCCAGGGCGCGCCCGCGGGCGACGTACGCCGCACCCTGCGGCTCCGCTACGATGGGGCCGACGCCGAATTGCCTGTCGTCCTGGCCGACACGGGCCGCGCCAAGGCCGACTTCGAGGCGGCCCACCAGCGGCTGTTCGGCTTCGTCGAGCCCGAACGCACGATCCTGATCGCGGCCGTGGAGGCCGAGGCGGTCGCCCGCGCGACCGACCAGGGCGAAGACCGGGTCGCATCCGATCCAGGGGCCACCGACGCCCTCGGCCTCGGTCGGGACGAGCAGGTGAGGATGTTCGCCGCCAGCGCCTGGCATGATGCGCCCATCGTGGCGGCGGACGCGCTCGCGCGCGTCGACGGCCCGGCGCTGGTCGTGCGCGCCGACACCCAGATCGCGGTGCTGCCCGGCTGGCGGGCCCGCGCCGACGCCGACGGCCTGATCCGCCTCTCACGTGTGGGCGGCGAGACGCGCAAGGCGATCGCCCTCGACCGGCCCGACCCGGTGACCCTGGAGCTGTTCAACCGCCGCTTCATGGGCGTGGCCGAGGCCATGGGCGCGGCGCTGGAGCGCACGGCGCACTCGGTGAACATCAAGGAACGGCTCGACTTCTCCTGCGCGCTTTTCGACGCCGATGGCGGGCTGGTGGCCAACGCCCCGCACATGCCGGTGCACCTGGGCTCGATGGGCGCCAGCGTCCGGGCGGTGCGCGACCGGCATCCCGACCTGAAGCCGGGCCAGGCCTTCGCGCTGAACAACCCCTACGCCGGCGGCACCCACCTGCCCGACATCACCGTGGTGATGCCGGTGTTCATGGCCAGCTCCTCCCCTGTCGCGAAGACGACGGGGGAGGTGGATCGCGGCGCTAGCCGCGAGACGGAGGGGGCGCAAAGCCGCCAAACGCCCCCTCCGGCGCTACGCGCCACCTCCCCCGAAGTGTCCCCTTCAGGGGAGGAGCAACCGGCGTTCTACGTCGCCGCCCGCGGCCACCACGCCGACGTGGGCGGGATTCAGCCCGGCTCCATGCCGCCGTTCTCGCACACCATCGACGAGGAAGGCGTGCTGCTGGACGCCCTGCCGATCATGCGCGACGGCCGCTTCCTCGACGCCGAGACCCGCGCGGCCCTGGCGTCGGGCCAGTGGCCGGCGCGGGCCCCCGACCGCAACATCGCCGACCTCAAGGCCCAGGTCGCCGCCTGCCAGGCCGGCGCCGGCGCCGTATCGGAGATGATCCGCGCCTACGGGGCCGACGCCGTGGCCCGCTACATGGGCTTCGTGCAGGAGAACGCGGCCGAGGCGGTGCGGCGCGCGGTGGGGCGGCTGTCGGACGGCGCGGCGCGCATGCCCATGGACGGCGGCGGCGAGATCGCGGTGCGTACGACCGTCGACGCGGCGGCCCGCGAGGCGGTGCTGGACTTCACCGGCTCGGCCGACCAGCTCGGCTCCAACTTCAACGCCCCGTCGGCGATCGTGGACGCTGCGGCGCTCTATGTCTTCCGCACCCTGGTGGACGACGATATCCCGCTGAACGCCGGCTGCCTGGAGCCGCTGAAGATCCTCACGCGCGAGGGCTCGATGCTGGACCCGCGCCCGCCGGCCGCCGTGGTCGCCGGAAACGTCGAGACCAGCCAGCACGTGGTCGACGCGCTCTACGCGGCGCTGGGCGTGATGGCCGCGGCCCAGGGCACGATGAACAACTTCACCTTCGGCGACGACCAGCGGCAGTACTACGAGACCATCTGCGGCGGCGCGGGCGCCACGGCGACCGCGGACGGGGCCAGCGCGGTCCACACCCATATGACCAACTCGCGGCTGACCGATCCGGAGATCCTGGAGCGGCGTTTCCCCGTGCGGGTGGAGACGTTCGGCGTGCGCCAGGGTTCGGGCGGCGATGGCGCGCACCGCGGCGGCGACGGCGTGCGGCGGCGCATCCGGTTCCTCGCCCCGATGGAGGCGGCCCTGCTTTCCTCGCGCCGCGATCACGCGCCGCCGGGGTTGGCGGGCGGCGGCGACGGCCGCCCCGGCCGCCAGCGTTTGATCGCGGCCTCGGGCGCGGCTAGTGAACTGTCCGGCTGTTTCTCCGTTACGGTCCAGCCTGGCGACGCCATCGAGATCGAGACCCCCGGGGGCGGCGGGTTCGGTCCGGCGGACTGAGCCGCCGGGCGCAAAGCTGCCAGAATTCGCCACCACAAGGCCTTCGATGATCTCCCTCGCCTTCGCCCTCGCCCTCCTCGTCCAGGATGCGCCGGCCGCCGAGCCGCCGCCGGCCGAGACGCCCGCCGAGGCTCCGGCCGAAGCTGCGGCGGCCGAGCCTGAGGCTGCTCCACCGGCCGAGGCGGAGGAAGACCGCCTGCCCGCCGGCGCCCCGCGCGACGACTATCAGTTCGTGGCCTGGTGCTACGGCGCGCTGCGCGGCTACCTCGACCTGCACGACGAGGTGATGCCCGAGGTCACCCGCATCGAGGGCCAGTTCCGCAAGCCGGGATCGAGCCTGAAGGACGACCTGAAGGTCTATGCCGACATGCAGAAGGACGGCCAGGCTCAGCTCAAGGTGTTCCAGACGGCGCTCACCGCCGCCGAGAAGGCCTCGCTGCGCCCGATCAACGCGGTCGGCGCCGAGGCCGTGCGCCAGGGCCGCCAGATCTGGGACACCGGCCCCCAGGTGACCGAGGCGCGCAAGGCGCAGGAGTGGATGAGCTGGGCCCTGCCCGCCCGCTGCGAACGGGTGGCGTCCGATCTGGAAGCCCGCGCCAAGCTGATGGGCGCGACATTCAGGGTGAACGAGGCGTCGGATGACGCCGCGCCAGCCGAAGCGACGGAGACCCCGGCGACGGAAGCCACGCCCGCCGACGCCGCGCCCACCGACAGCGCGCCGACCGACACCGCTCCGCCGGAAGCGCCTTCGACCGACACCGTCCCGGGGCTCGATGCGCCGACGGTCGACGTGACGCCCGCCCCCGCCCCGCCCGAACCGCCGAGCGCGTAAGGGGGTCTTCACCGTCCCGGGCGCAGCCTCGGCGCGATGTTCGAGCTGGCCGCGCTCTACCTGTTGGCGATCAACGGCGTGACCTTCGCCGCCTTCGCGCTCGACAAGCGGGCCGCCGAGCGGCGGCAGTGGCGCGTGCTGGAGCGCCGCCTGCTGATGCTGGCCGCATTTGGGGGGACGCCCGGCGCGATCGCGGGCCAGCAGATCCTGCGGCACAAGACGCGGAAAGAGCCGTTCCGCACGTCGCTGTGGGTGATCTTCGGCGTGCAGGCGGTGCTGCTGGCCTGGGTCGCCTACCGCCTGCTCAGATAGTCGGCCAGCCGCTCCAGGCCCGCCGCGTTCTTCTCGGGCCGCGCGGCGAAGCACCAGCGCAACCACCCCTCACCCTCGGGCCCGAAGGCCGAACCGGGCGCCAGGCCCAGGCCCACCTCGCGGATCAGGTCCTTGGCCAGGGCCATGGAGTCCGCACAGCCCCCCACCTTGAAGAAGGCGTAGAAGCCGCCGTCGGGCTGCGGCGCCTCGACACCCGGCATGGCCCTGAGCGCGCCCAGCACCTGGTCGCGCGCGGCGGCCAGTTCGGCGCGGACCTCGGAGACGTAGGCGTCGCCGTGATCCAGGGCGGCCTTGGCCCCCTCCTGCACGAAGTCCGGCGCGCAGGAGGTGTTGTATTCGATGAGCACGCCCAGCCCGTCCAGGAGCGGCGGCGGCACGACCATCCAGCCCAGCCGCCAGCCGGTCATCCGCCAGGCCTTGGAGAAGCTGTTGGTCCCGATCACCCGGTCCTCCGGCGTGGCCAGGGGCAGGAACGAGGGCGCGGTGGGCCGGTCGAAGGTGAGCCGCTCGTAGACGTCGTCGCAGAGCAGCCACGTCCCGTTGCGGCGACAGCGCTCGAGTATGGCGGCGCGGTCGTCCGGGGAGAGCATCCAGCCGGTGGGATTGTTGGGCGAATTGACGACAAGCAGGCGCGTATCGGGCGTCAGCGCGTCCATCAGCCGGTCGAGGTCGAGCCGCCAGCGGCCCTGCGCCGGCTCCAGCGGGACCACCTCAACCTCGGCCGACAGGATCTTCGGGATCTCCACCACATTCGGCCAGATCGGGCCCACCACCACCGCGCGGTCACCCGGCGAAACGACGAGCTGGGCGGCCAGCATCAGGGCGTTGACCCCGGCGCTGGTGACCGCCAGCCGATCGGGCCCGATCGGTACGCCATGCAGGCGGGTCAGATAGTCCGACAGCGACTGGCGCAGATCGGCTCGCCCCAGGTTGTGGGTGTAGTAGGTCCGCCCCTGCATCAGCGCCTCGGCGGCCGCGCGGCGGATGAACTCGGGCGTGGGCTGATCGGACTCGCCGAACCAGAAGGTCAGGATGTCGTCGCGCCCGAGGCCGGCGTTCGCCACCTCGCGGATCTTGGACAGGCGGAGGTCTTGCACCGCTTGGCGCGGCGTGGGCGCGAACATGGCGCATCCATACTCATCTCCGCGGCTTCGCGGGAGATGGCGCGCAGCAAGTCCAGGCGTCTTTGTGAGATGCGGCCGCGCCTGGCCGAATAAGGGCGTGGTCGAGCCTCGAAGTCTTGCTAAGCCTTCAAGTGCTCAGCCGCACAGGACGTCGCCATGTTCAGGTTTCCCGCCCTCCTCGCCATCCTCGCCCTGCTGCCCGCCGTGGCGGTCGCGGCGCCGCGCGCAGGGTTCCACAGCGGCCCCGTCTTCCAGGGGTTCGGCGACGTCGCCAGCGTCGAGAGCGACCTGCCCATTCCGCCGGGGACGACGCTCAAGGTGGCCTTCAACGTGAGCGACGCGGCCAAGCCCGGCGAGGTCAACCGCGCCATCGATTCGGCGGCCCGCTTCATCAATATGAACGTCGAGGCCGGCGTGCCCCTGGAGAACATCCACATCGCGATCGTGGTCCACGGCGCAGCGGCCGACGACCTGCTCGGCCCGGCGGCCTACGCCCAGCGCAAGGACGGCAAGACCAACGCCACGGCGGCCGAGATCGCGGCCCTGACCGCCCATGGCGTCGACATCTACCTCTGCGGCCAGACCGCGGCGGCCCGCGGCATCACCAAGGCCGACCTGCTTCCCGGCGTGAAGATGGCGCTCTCGGCCATGACCGCCTTCGCCCTGCTCCAGCAGCAGGGCTACACGGTCAACCCGTTCTGACGGGCCGTCCGGCGATCAGCGGTCGGGCTTGGTGATCGGCCGCGCGTCCTCCCAGCGGTAGGGGTAGACGTCGGGCGTCACATAGACCTCGGTGGTGAACTTGAACGGGTATTTGCCGCCACTGGGATAGGTCATCTCCAGAAACCAGGCGGTGAAGCCCTCGGCCGGCGCGGCGACCTTCGCGGCGTAGGTCCCGTCGGCCCGCGGCGCCAGCACCTCGCCCTTGAACGCCCGGCCCAGGGTGGCGACGCGGAAGTCGCGGGCCTTGGGGTTGGTCGCCTGCCAGAGCCGCACCTCAGCCCCCTGCGCGCCGCTGACCACCACCGTGCCGTCCTTGGCCACCGTCCAGGTGGGCTCGGGGATCGGCCGGCCGCTGATCAGGGCGTCGTACCAAGCCGTGACGCTGTCGGTGACATCGGTTAAGGCCAGCGAGTGGTTGGCGTTGGGGATCATCCGCAAGCGCTTGTCCCCGGGCAACTTCGTCCACGAGAAGCGCGTGTTGTCGGGCGGGAAGTATTCGTCGCCCACGGCGTTGACCACGTACTTCGGGATCTTCATTCGCGGTCGGTCGAGATAGCGGATCGGGTCCTCGATCGCGTTGACGGCCTCCAGCACCGGCTTGCCGATCTGGTCGGGGATCAGGCGCTCGTCGACGTAGTCCTGCAGCGCCGGCGAAAAGTAGCCCAGCGCGCGCCAGTGATGGATCGCCGTAGCGTCGACGTCGAGGGTGTTGATCACCAGCGGCGCGATGCCGATCACCCGTTCGTCGAGGAGGCCCGAGAGCCACGTCGTCCAGCCGCGCTTGGAGGCCCCGGCCACCACGAAGCCGTCGACCTTCAGCTTCTCGCCCGGAAGATACTGCTGGACCGCGGTCATGGCGGCCGAGGC
Organism: Phenylobacterium sp.; assembly: GCF_016124325.1. Lineage (GTDB taxonomy): Bacteria > Pseudomonadota > Alphaproteobacteria > Caulobacterales > Caulobacteraceae > Phenylobacterium. The sequence continues at coordinate 58,012 of NZ_WGNY01000028.1, read as the reverse complement.
GCCCTTGACCATCGGCAGGCGGACCAGGGCGTCGGGATTGCCGGCGTTCAGGTAGCGCGCCCACTGGTAGGCGATGATCTCGTCCTCGACCCGGGCCTTGCCGGACGGGTCGCCCGCCAGGTGCATCGGCTGGTTCGGCGTCTGCCGCAGCTCGGCCACCACCGAGCTGGTGTCGGTGGCCATCTTGGCGAGGTAGCCGGTCGGGCCCTTGGGCGCGGGGTCGGTGTTGTTGCCGCCGTCGATGAACAGCATCGCCTTGTCGTGGGCGACCGTGTCCGGGATCGTCACCACCAGCCAGTGCTTCCACACCGAGCGATCGGTCTCCTTGGGCGACAGCCAGGTCTGGGAGGTCAGCTCCAGGACCGCGCCGCGGTAGCCGGGGCCGGTGAAGGTCTTCTCGACGCGCCAGGCGAAGCTGGGGTCGGGCCGCGCCACATAGGCGTCCAGCGCGTTCGGCGGATTGGCCGCGGCGGGCGCGGCGCCGAGCGCGAGCGCGGCCAGCGCGCCGCCCAGCAGCTTCAGGACCTTCATCGTCGCCTCCCTCGGGCCTGTCGGCGGCCCTTGGGCGGGAGCCTACCTAAACCTTGCGCTTCTGCGCCAGGGCCGTGCAGCTCGCCGAGCCGATGGGGCCCCGCTCGTCGTGGATCAAGCACTCACCGATCGCGACGCCGTCGCTGGCGCCATGGTTGATCACCTCGAAGCCCACCCACTCCGTCACCGGCTCGCGGTGGAGGTAGAGGGTGAGGTCGGTGTTGATGTAGCCCAGGCCCTGGTCGCCGGCGTTGGCGAAGGGACTGGCGAAGTCGGCCGCGGTGGCCACGCGGGCGAAGGGCGTGAACGGCTCGCCCTCGACCAGTTCGCGCACCTCGGCCATCCAGGTCTTGCGCACGCCCAGCGAGCCGAAGGCGCCGGAGATCGGGCGCATGGCCCACATGCCGCCCATGCCGGCGCGGCGGTCCTGGGGCTCGGGGATGTCGGCTGGCTTGGGCGCGTCCCAGGCGGGCGGCGTCCAGACATTGCCCGGCGGGTTCTCGGTGCGGCGCAGGAGTTGGCAGGTGGCCCGCCCGGCGCTCTGGCCGCCGGAGATGAACTCGGCGTCGACCACCTTGATGCGATAGCCGTCCTTGACCACGCGGGTCACGACCTCGATCGGCGACAGGTCGGGCAGGCGGTACATGTCGACCGTCAGCCGCGCGGGCATGTACTCGGGCGTACGGTACTGGCGCTCGATCTCGGCGCCCAGCAGGCCGATGATCAGCCGGCCGTGGAGCGAGTCCTTGTTCCACGGGCCGACGCCCGCGCGGGTGGGCAGGAAACGGCCGTCCGTTTTTCGAAAGAAGGGTTCATTTGGCATGGCGCGGGAACATGCCCGAACCGCTCAAGCTTGGCGAGCGGCCGTGATCAGGCCTCGGACCAGGCGCTGCGCAGCGCGCCGATCATCGCGTCGCGGCTCGGGTCCGGCCCGAACCAGTAGACCATGCGCCGCGCCAGCCGCTCGTAGTCGTCCGAGTGATAGCGCGGCGCGATCTCGCGAACCGTCGCGATGACCCTGCGCGCCTCTGCGGCCTCGCCGACGAACGCGAGAGCAGCCGCCAGGGTGACCAGGTTGAGGCTGTAGTTCGGGTTGCGCTCGACGCAGTCGCGATAGGCGGCGATCGCCGCTTCGGGATCGCCCAGCCGTATCTCGCAATGTCCGCGGTAATGGGCCCAAAGCGCGAAACGGGGATGATGCGGCGCGCGTCGCTCGGCGGTCTCGATCAGCTCGCGGCCGGTCGGCGTCCCCTCCACCCAGCACTGCTGCCACCCCAGGACGGCGAGCGTGTGTGGATTGTTGGGATCGAGGTCGGCGGCCTGCTCCAGATGACGGACCGCGAGCCGCGCATTGCCCATCATCGCGGCCGCGATGCCCGCGGCGGCCAGTACGTCAGGGTCGCGCGGCGCGAGGCCCAGCGCGGTCTCGACGTGGCGCTTGGCCAGGGGGAACGTCTCGGCCGCCGAACCGGCGAAGTTGCTGACGATGTTCTGGGTGTGCTGGACGGCCAGCGCGGCGTGAACGGCGGCGTCGGCCGGATCGATCTCCAGGGCCTGGTCCAGGAGGCTGACGATCTCCAGGGCGGTCTGGCGATTGTAGTTGAGCCGCAGGGCCTCCGCGCGCTGGACCAGTTCGTAGGCGCCGAGCTGGAAGGGCCGCCGCCCCCGCATCGCCGCGCTCAGCGACACCTGCAACGCACTGATGATCGAGGTGGAGATATCGAGGATGAGCCGGTCCTGAACGGCGAAGAACTCTTCGAGCGGCGCGTCGATCCGCTGGGCCCAGACCTGGGCGTCGTCCATTGCGTCCATCAGCGCCGCGCGCACCTGGAAATCCGAGCCCTGACGGCTGATCGAGCCCGAGACCAGGTAGCGCGCGCCGAGGCGGGCGGAAATCTCGTCGAGGCCCATCGTCCGCTCGTCGACCCGCGCGGCCGAGCTGTAGGCCGCCACCCGCAGTCGCGGTACGCGCGAGAGCAGCATCGTCAGGTCGCGGGTGATGCCGTCGGCGAGGAAGGCGTCATCGGGGGCTGGTGAATTGCTGTGGAAGCCGAGCACCCCGACCGAATACCCGGTCTCCAGTTCGGGCGTCCCCGCGAAGGTCCGGACCGCCGGCGCCGCACCCTGGCGATGGACCTCCGCGACCAGCACATAGCCTCGCGTCCAGACCGTCTGGATATAGGGCCCGCCGGCGGCGTCGCGGGCGAAGACGCGGCGCAGCAGCGAGATGGCGCGGGTAAGGCTCTCGTCGGCGGCGGGATTGAAGAACCAGACGTGGTCGATCAGCTCGTCGCGCGTCGCGATCTCGCCGGCGCGGTCGGCGAGGTAGCAAAGCACGTCCATGACCAGCGGCTCGACGGGATGGCGTTCGCCGTCGAGCCTCAGTTCGTTGCGCTGCGGCTCCGCCTCGAAGGCGCCGACCCGAAAGCCGGCGATTTGGCGTCGGCCCGGCGAAATCTCTTCACGTCGCTCATCCACCGACCCGATCTTCGACAGAACGGCGAATGTAATCAATGGGGTGGCATGAGCCCGGTCCCAAGGTCACGTCAGAGCTGGTCAATGCCAGGTCAATCAACCACTTGGGAGAGCCATCAGGATTCCATCGGGAGTCCTCCGGGATTCGGCGTGCGCGCCTGTGGGATCGTCTCTCCGACGTCGCGGACGGTCGCGGGGTGCGATCGGGCCGCGTTCAGGGGGTAGGACAGATGATGGGGTGGTTATCCAGATCGGTCGGGGCTGCGGCCTTCGCCGGCGCGCTGGCCTTCGGCGCTCAGGCGCAGGCGGCCCAGCTCCTGTTCACGCTCACGGGCGGATATTCCGCCACCTTCCTGATCGATTCCAATCCGACGCCGGACGTCTCCACCTGGAGCACCTTCACTCTGATCGGCGTGCCGGGAACGTTCCAGGACGCCGAAGGCCCGTCGGCGAACGTGACCTTCTTCACCGACAGCAGGGCGCTGGAATTGGACAATGCGCCAGGTGGCAGCGCGCTCTTCGCGGCTTACGGGCTCCACCTGTACTTTGGAAGCACGACAAGCCCGACGATCAAGACCGGCGCCTTCCTGCTCAGGCCCTACGTCCCCAACAACGCCGGCGACACCATTCTGAGGATCACCGAGGTGACCGGCGGCGTTCCGGAACCCGCCGCCTGGGCCCTGATGCTCCTGGGCTTCGGGGCGGCTGGCGCCTGCCTGCGGGCGCGGCGGCGGGGCGCGCGTCAGGCCGCCGCCTGAGCGTCCTCGCCCTCGTCGCGCGCCAGGATCGCGGTCACAGCCATGTCGCCGGCCACGTTGCCCAGGGTGCGGAAGATGTCCGGCGCCACCTCGACGGCCAGCAGGATCGGCAGAAGGTCGATCGGCAGGCCCAGCGCAAAGCAGATCGGGGCGACGCTGACGATGAAGGAGACCTGCCCCGGCAGGCCCACAGAGCCCACGCTGACCGCAAGCGCCACCGCTACCCCACCGGCGTATTGCAGCAGCGTGGGCTCGATCCCGTAGACCTTCGCCACGAAGATGCAGACGGCGAGGTTCACCGCCGGGCTGGTGAAGCGGAAGACCGCCACGGCCAGCGGCAGCACGAGGTCGGCGATGCGGGCCGGCACGCCCAGCTCGTCCTGCGAGCGCTCGATCATCGCCGGCAGGCAGGCCAGGGACGACTGGGTGGCGAAGGCGGTCGCCAGGACCGGCGACGAGGCCCTGGCCCAGCGGCCAAGCGGCACGCGCCCGACGGTCACCGCCAGCACATAGGCGATCACGGTGATCGCAATCCCGGCCGAGCAGGCGACGGCGATGTAGTGGCCCAGCACGCCCGCGGCGGCGGCGCCCGCGCGCAGGCCGACGCCCAGGCCGAGCGCGAAGACGCCCGCCGGCGCCACCATCAGGACCCAGCGCACGATAATGATCATGGCGTCGCCCAGCGCCTGGAACACCTCGATCAGGGTCCGTCCCCGGCCGTCGGGCAGGCGGGTGAGCGCAAAGCCCACGAAGACCGCGAACACCACGACGGGCAGCACGGCGTCGTCCGCCGCCGCCTTGATCGGATTGGCGGGCGCGAGCGTCTTGACCCACTCGGCGAAGTCGGGAGCCGTGGCCGCGCCCGCCGGCGGAGCCTGGGCGCCCGCGCGCAGGGCCGTGGACGCGGCCTCGCTGACCGGCCAGAGCGCCAGCACGCCGTTGACCAGCAGCACGGCGGTGACCGCGGACACCAGCAGCAGCACGAGGAACAGGCCCACCGCGCGCATCGCCAGCCGCCCCGTGGCGGCCGCGTCGGAGACCTGGGCGATGCCGGTGACGAGCACCGCGAAGATCAGCGGCACCACGGTCATGCGCAGCGCATTGAGCCACAGCCCGCCCAACGCCTCGACGCCTTCGATGATCCGGCGCACGCCCTCCCCGCCGTACGCCGCGGCGAACGCGCCCACGGCCAGGCTGAGCGCGAGCGCGATCAGCACCTGTACGCTCAGGGATTTCAGGAAATTCAACTTCGCTCGCTCCGTGGCTGCACGGAGCGATCTGGCCCGCGGCCAAGCCGCGGAGCAAGCGCTTTGGTCAGCCCGCCTTGCGGCTGTAGCGGACCGAGAGCGACGCGGGTTCCGCCGTATCGGCGTCCCGCAGGCGATCGGCGACGTCCTGCAACGCGTGATCCTGGTCTTCGTAGCGCGCCAGCTCGCCGCCTTCGTTGCGGACGATCCACTCGCCAAGCTCTTCGACGACTTCGTAACGCATGGAGTTAGGGGCCCCGTCTTCCCGACTTTGGCTGGTTAGCGGGGGTTCGACGATGCAACAATTGCGCGTATCGTCGCAGGCACGCTCACCTTATACGAGAACGTAGTTCCACGTCGCAGATCGAGAAGGCCGGGCCTTTTGCCTGTTTCTGCGCCGCGACCTTCGATCGGAAACCTGCGCTCTTCTCATCCTCGACCTCGACGACCGGGCGCTCGGCCTCGGGCAGGTCGGCGGCGACCCTGACGCGGATCATGCGGTCGGCCGCGACGGGCGGCTCCCCGATCGCCACCGCGCGCGCAACCTCCAGCCCCACCACGACCCGGCCGGTCACCGTGTAGTCGTGGTCGAGCCGGCGCGCCGGCTCCCGCATGAAGAAGATCTCGCTGTTGGCGCTGCCCGGATCGGCCTGGCGGCCCATACCCATGACGCCTGCGCAATAGGCGCCCCAGCCGCGCAAACGGCCATCCGAGGCCCGAGCCTGCTCCGCGGCCGAGACCGCCTGGAACGGCGTCGCGCCCACGAAGCCCTCGCGCGCGTCGCTGCGTTCGACGACGATGGCCGCGGTCTCCGGCGGGATGCGGAAGGTGAACTCGGGCGGCAGGTCGGGGTGGGTCGAGGCCCCGCCGTCGTGATTGTCGGGGTTGCCCGTCTGGTCGACGAAGCCGTCGATCACGCGATGGAACAGCAGGCCGTCGTAGACGCCCTCCCGCGCCAGCAGCTTGATCCGCTCCACGCCCTTCGGCGCGAAGTCCGGCCGCAGCTCCACGACGATGCGGCCCTTGGTGGTGTCGATCACCAGGGTGTTCTCAGGGTCCAGCGCCCGCCAGCCGCCGGAGGCGGGCGCGGCGGCCGCCAACAGGATCGCCGCCGCCGCCAAACCTGTCGTCCGAAGCATCCGCGCCTCCGCCCGCCCGTTCCCGCAGACAGGGCCAAGGCGGCGCGCGGCCGTCAATACCTACGGCAGAGCAGGTCGCGCAGCACGGTGGACCGGCCGGTGAGCTCGCCGTCGGGTCCCACGGCCTGGCGGGCCCGCTCGCTCGAGTCGTACCAGATGGCCGAGCCCAGGCCCTGGCGGCGGCAATAGACGTCGGCGCCGCGGTCGCCCGCCGCCACGTCGAGCCCGCCGATCGTCGGCCGCGGGAAGAACACCGTGCGGGTCCCCTCCACGCCGCGCCCATCCGGTCGGCGATCGGGGTAGTAGCCGCCCGGGCCGCCGGGACCGCGCAGGGCGGGTTCGATCGACGAGATCTGGCCCATCAGGCCGTAGGTGGTGAGGTCGGCCACGTCGCCGCTCACCTCCTGGCAGCGGCCCTTGTAGTCGTCGTGCTCGCAGATACGCCAACGGCCCTGGAAGCGCGCGCTCTGGGCGCGGTCGTTGAACCGCCAGTCGCCGAGGTCGGCGGTCGGCTGGGTGATAGTGATGGACCGGCCCTGGAAGTTGCGGAACTCGTAGAGCGTCGCGGTCGGCGCGCCGCGCGGCTGGGCCTGGGCCTGGCCCGCCACCGCGAGCGCCAGGGCCGCCGCCACGATCCACGGGGTCTTGGTCGTCATGTCCGCCTCCTCAGCCGGTTGCAGGGCGAGAAGAGCCGGCGCTGCATGAACCCGCGGTGAAGCTCCATCACAGGTTCGGGTCAGCGAGAGGATTGATTCCCGTTGAGCGATAATCTTATGCGAGACGCCCGGTTTATCGCCGCCGAAGCGAGACTATCTTGGATCTCGAAAGCGGCGCGTCAGTTCGCGCCCCGGGAGATGACCGATGATCGAACGCAGACCCTTCTCGCGCCTCGGCGGCGCCGACCACGGCTGGCTGAAGGCCCGCCACCACTTCTCGTTCGCGGGCTATCACGATCCGGCCCGCATGGGCTGGGGCCCGATCCGGGTGTGGAACGACGACGAGATCGCTCCGGACTCCGGCTTCCCGCCGCATCCGCACGCCGACATGGAGATCATCACCTACGTCCGGCAGGGCGCGATCACCCACCAGGACAACCTGGGCAACATGGGCCGCACCGCCGCCGGCGACGTGCAGGTGATGAGCGCCGGAACCGGCATCCGCCACGCGGAATACAATCTGGAGCCTGAAACGACCCGGATCTTCCAGATCTGGATCGAGCCCACCTCGCGCGGCGGCGCGCCCCGCTGGGGGGCGAGGCCCTTCCCCAAGGGCGACCGGGCCGGAAAGTTCGTCACCCTGGCCAGCGGCGTGGCGGGCGACGACGACGCGCTGGAGATCCGCACCGACGCGCGGGTGGCCGGCGCCACGCTCAAGGCCGGCGAGAGCGCCGAGTACCGGTTGGGCAAGGACCGGCGCGCCTATCTGGTGCCGGCGAGCGGCGCCGTGGAGGTCAACGGGGTCCGGCTGGACGCCCGGGACGGCGTGGCGGTGAAGGACGAAGAGGTCCTGAAGGTTACGGCGCTGGAAGACGCCGAAGTCGTGCTGGTGGACGCGGCCTGAGCCTGCCGTCCTGATGCGATTAGGCCCGCGGCTGGGGCGGCCGCGGGCCCGTTCGCACGTCCGCTCTTCGAAGGGAGAGCTAGCGGGCGGCGAAGGTCTGGGAAGCTTGCTCGAGCTGGGCGGTGCGCAGCGCGTCGAGCTTCTCGGTCAGTTCGGCCTTCACACCGGCGACGCAGGCCGCGTGGCGGTCGAGGCTGCGCTCGGTGATGCAGTACTTGCGGCCGGCCTCGTCGGCGCGCTGGTTGAACGTGGCCACCCCCTCGGGGGTCAGGAGGTTGATGTCGGCCACGGCGACGCGGGTTTCGGCGTGGGCCGCGGTGGCCAGAGCGCCGATGGGCAGGGCGGCCAGGGCGAGCATGGCGGCGCCGGAGATGCGGGAGGCGATATCGTTGATCATGGCGGTTTCCCTCGAAGCGGTTGTGCTCCGGCGGTGATGTCCGCCGGCAGGGAAACGAATACTTCGAGGCTCGTCGGAACTCCCGTGAATACGGAGTAATGACGCAGATTTAAGATAATTACAGACGTTTAATACTTAAACGCCGCGTAATGTCCCGCGTCAGTGGAGTCGTGTGGGCTCAACGACCGTCTGGTCCCATTCGCCGTCGGCGTCACAGACCAGGACCGGCCAGGGCGCATCGATCAGGCGGACCCAGTCGCCCGCCGCGGCCAGCGCTTCATCGCGCGTCTCATAGGCGCCCAGGTCGCCGCACTCGGCGTCCTGCAGAACCCAATGGCCGCTCCGGGCCCGCACCGTGAAGTCGAACATGGCGTTGTTCCTCAACCGCGCACGAGTCTTCCAAACAATGGTTTCCGAAACCCGAAGGCTTCCTGTCGCACCCGGTGCGGCGCGTGCGCGCAGGGAACCACTGTCACGCTTGGGACGTTCTGTCGGGGCCCCGACAGACCGCGGTCGGGGCGTGGGCGCGGACCAGCGAGTTGCAAATCCGGTTTCCACTTTCGCGCGGCTCGCTCTAGACCTTGGGGAGCGTGATTGCCGAACCCCCTAAACGACAACTGCGCTGGAGCCCTATTGATGAGCAGCGAGCCCAAGCTGGAGGGCCTGCGTGTCCTCGTCGTGGAAGACGAAATGATGGTCTCGATGCTGATCGAGGACATGCTGAGCGACCTCGGCTGCACGATCATCGGACCCGCCTCGCGCCTGGAAGAGGCGATCGACCTAGCCAACAAGGCCGAGCTCGACTGCGCTGTCCTGGACGTGAACCTCGGCGGACAGCCGATCTTCCCGGTGGCCGATCTCCTTCGGCAGAGGGGTGCGCCCTTCGCCTTCGCCACCGGATACGGCGATGCCGGATTGCGGGATGTCGATCGTGGCTCCCCGGTTCTCCAGAAGCCGTTCCGGGAGGGCGATTTGGCGCGCGTGCTGGGGCAGCTGCGCCCCAGGAGCTAGCGCCTAGAGATAGGGGAAGGCTTGCGCCGACCAGTCGCTGAACACCAGGCTCAGCGAACCGACCAGAGCCGCCACACTGAGCAGGATCTTCACGGTCTTTTCTCCTCGAACCGGCGTCATCGCCGGGCGAGGCTTAGATAGGATCAGGCGGTCGCATCCGCCACGACCGTTTCCGCAGAACTGTTATGCGCATCCGGCATCAAAGCCGGCGCGGAGCCGTCACAGCCCCCGGGCGATCAGGCCGGCGAGCAGCTTGTCGGGCGTGATCGGATACTCGCGCACCCGCACGCCGCAGGCGTTGTAAATGGCGTTGGCCACCGCCGCGCCCGAGCCGGAGTTGCCCAGCTCGCCCACGCCCTTGATCCCCATGGGATTGGCCTTGTCGTCCACCTCGTCCAGCATGATGGCCTCGACCTCGCCGATGTCGGCCTGCACGGGCACCAGGTACTGCGCCAGATCCTGGCCCAGCAGCGAGCCGTAGCGGGGGTCAACCGGATTGCCCTCGGTCAGGGCCGAGGCCGCCCCCCAGATCATCCCGCCGGTGAGCTGGCTGCGGGCGGTCTTGGCGTTGATGATGCGGCCGGCCGCGAAGACGCCCAGCATGCGTCGCACCCTCACCTCGCCCGTCACAGGATCCACGCCCACCTCGCAGAAATGGGCGCCATAGGTCTGCTGGCTCCATTCGCGCATGTCGGACGCGGGGCGGATCTCGCCCTCGACCGTCAGGCCGCCCGGCGCGGCGCGGCGGATGAGCCCGGCCAGCGTCTCCGAACGGTTCTCGATCCCCACCACGCCGTCCTGGAAGACGATCTTGGCGGGATCGCCCCCGTGCAGGGGTGATTCCGCATCGCCCGTCGCCAGCTCGGCGATGGCCTTGCGCAGGTTCATGCCGGCCATCAGCGCCGCCGAGCCGGCGGTCGCCGCGCCGAACTGCCCGCCCGACCCGGGCGCCGGCGGCAGCTCGGAATCTCCGATCTCGACCCGTACCTGGCCCAGCGGCACGCCCAGGGTCTCGGCCGCGATCTGGGCCAGCACCGTGTAGGTGCCGGTGCCGATGTCCGTCATGCCCTGGCGCACGGTGATGACGCCGTCGTCGTCGACCGAGAAGCTGCACTTGGCCGGCAGCAGGAAGTTGCCGCGGATCGCGGCGGCCATGCCGTAGCCGACCAGCCAGCGGCCGTCGCGCACCTGGCCCGGCGTGGGCAGGCGCCGGTCCCAGCCGAAGAGCTGGGCGCCCTCCTTCAGGCAGCGCACGAGCTGGCGCTGCGAGAACGGGCGGCCGTTCTCGGGATCGACCGGCGGCTCGTTGCGGATGCGCAGTTCGACGGGATCGAGGCCCAGCCTTTCGGCCAGCTCGTCCATGGCGCACTCCAGGCTGAGCGTGCCCGAGGCCTCGCCCGGCGCGCGCATCGGCCCCGCGCCCGGCAGGTCCAGCTTCACCAGCCGGTGCCCCGTCAGGCGGTTGGGCGCGGCGTAGAGCGTGCGGGCGAAGTTCGAGGCGTGCTCGGTGAACGCCCCGTCGCGGTGGCAGTGCGTCCAGGTCATCAGGGAGAACGCGTTCAGCCGGCCGTCCCTGTCGGCGCCCAGCCGCACACGCTGCACCGTGGCCGGTCGATGGATCGTCCCGTGCATCATCTGCTGGCGCGTGAAGGCCACCTTCACCGGCCGGCCCAGCGCGCGGGCGGCCAGCGCCGCCAGCGTCAGGTCGTCGTAGGTCTGGCCCTTCCCGCCGAAGCCGCCGCCGATGTAGCGGGTCATCAGGCGCACGTCGTCGCGATCGATCCCCAGGGTTTCCGCCAGGCCGTGCTGGGCGGGCTTCACCATCTGGATCGAGGTGTGGGCGATGCAGCGGTCGCCTTCCCACCAGGCCAATGAAGCGCAGGGCTCCATCTGGCAGTGGTTCTGGATCGGCGTGGTCCACGTCTCGTCGAGCTGGACGGCCGAGGCGGCGAAACCCTCGCCGAAGTTCCCGATCTCGACGTCCTCCTCGCCCGGCGGCTGACCCGCGCCGGCCTTGCGGGCGGCGAAATCCACGTCGGGCGAAGCCGCGTCGTAGGTCAGGCGCACCAGGCGCGCGGCCGCCGTGGCGTTCTCCAGGGTGTCGGCCACCACCAGCGCCACCGGCTGGCCGAAATAGGCGACGCGGTCGCTCTCCAGGGCGGGCTTCGAGCCGGCCGTGCTGCGCGGATGCTTGCGCGTGCCCTTCGCCGGCTGGGCCGGGACGTTGCGGTGCGTCCAAACCAGCAGCACGCCCGGCGCCGCCTCGGCCTCGGCGATGTCGACGCCCGTGATGCGGCCCGTCGCGACGGTCGCGCCCACCATCACGCCATAGGCCGGCGGCGACGGCGGCTGGACCTCGTAGGCGTAGGGCGCCGTCCCGGTGACCTTGAGCGGGCCCTCGTAGCGATCGACGCCCTTGCCGATCAGGCCCGAGCGGTTGTCCTTGACCGGATTGGGGCCGGCCCAGTCGTTGACGGAACTCATGGCGTCTCTCCCCGGGCTTCGCGGATCGTCGCCGCGCCGAGGCGGGCGGTGAGCGGCAGCTTGAAGGCGTTCTCGCCAATGGCCTGCGCCTCGGCCAGTTCGGCGGTCATCGCCTCGTCGGGCGAGGCCCCGGCGGCCAGGGCGGCTTCGGCTGTGACGGCGCGCCACGGCTTGTGGGCAACCCCGCCCAGGGCGACCTTGCCGCCGGCTACTGCGATGCTGGCGTGGGCGGTAGCGTAAGAGGCCCGGTCGCGCGCCTTGCGGTAGCGCTGTCCGCCCTCGGGCGGCGGCGGCAGGACCACCGCGGTGATCAGCTCGCCGGGGATCAGGTGTGTCTCCAGGTGCGGCGTCTCGCCGGGCAGGCGGTGCAGCTCCATCAGCGGGAAGCGGCGGGCCTCGCCCGACGGCGTCAGGGTCTCGACCTCGGCGTCCAGCGCCACCAGCGCCACCGCCATGTCCGAGGGATGGACCGCCACGCAGGCGTGGCTGGCGCCCAGGATCGCCGTCTCGCGGCTGACGCCCTCCAGGGCCGCGCAGCCGGCGCCCGGCTCGCGCTTATTGCAGGGCTTGGAGGCGTCGTAGAAGTACGGGCAGCGGGTGCGCTGCATCAGGTTGCCGCCGGTCGTGGCCCTGTTGCGCAGCTGCCCCGAGGCCCCCGAGACGATGGCCTGGGTCAGCACCGGATAGCGGCGACGCACCTCGGCGTGGCCCGCGACCTGGCTGTTGGTGGCCATGGCGCCGATGCGCAGGCCCTCGCCCTCGGCCTCGATCGCCGCCATCGGCAGGCGGCTGACGTCGATGAGATGCTGCGGCGCCTCGATCTCCAGCTTCATCAGGTCGAGCAGGTTGGTGCCCCCGGCGATGAACCGCGCGCCGGGCGTCTCGGCGGCGGCCTTCACCGCCGCCCGCGCATCGGCGGCGCGCTCGTAGGTGAAGGGCTTCATGCCTTGCCTCCGGCGACGGCCTCGATGGCCGCGACGATCTGCGGATAGGCCGAGCAGCGGCAGATGTTCCCGCTCATGCGCTCACGGATCTCCGCCCCGTCCACCGCCGCCGGCTGGGCGACATCGGCCGTCGCGTGGCTGGGCAGGCCGGCCTCGACCTCGGCCAGCATCCCCACCGCCGAACAGATCTGGCCCGGCGTGCAGTAGCCGCACTGGTAGGCGTCCTCGCTCAGGAACGCCTGCTGCATCGGATGCAGCTTCTCCGGCGTCCCGAGGCCCTCGATGGTGGTCACCTCGTCGCCGTCGTGCATGACCGCCAACGACAGGCACGCGTTGATCCGCGTTCCGTTCACCAGCACCGTGCAGGCGCCGCACTGGCCGTGGTCGCAGCCCTTCTTGGCGCCCGTGAGCTTCAGGTGCTCGCGCAGGGCGTCGAGCAGCGTGGTGCGCGGGTCGATATCGAGCGCCCGCGCCTCGCCGTTGACGGTGATCGTCGTCCGCACGCCTTTGTCCCTCCCTTAAACCGCTCATCCCGGCGAAGGCCGGGATCCAGATGGAAAGATCCAGATGCGGGGTTCGATCCGCGCCACGCTATTTCCATCCGGCCCTGCGTCATCCGATCTGGGTCCCGGCCTTCGCCGGGACGAGCGGACGAAAAATCCTAGCCCTCGCCGGGCGCCAGCGCCTTCACCGAGAGCGCATGGACCGGGCCGGCCAGTTCCTCGGCCAATGCGCGGTAGACCATGCGTTGGCGGGCGACCCGGGGCGTCCCCGCGAACGCCGGAGACTCTATCGTCACGTTGAAATGGCTCTCCCCGCCGTCCCGCGCTCCGGCATGGCCGGCGTGACGGGCGGAATCGTCGACGATCTCCAGCCGCGTGGGCTCGAAGGCCGTCTCAAGCTTGTCTCGAATGGCATCAAATATGGCGCCCATCGGCGATATCTTCAATTCTTGTTCGGAAACTTCCTCCCCCCATACTTGGCTCATGTCCGGCGCGTTTCAATACAAGCCCAAGTTCGTCGATATCCGCGTGCGGCCGCCCGTCGAAGGCGAGGCCGAGCGCGAGGCCGACGTGCATGCGCTGAAGCCCGGCGAACGCCAGTGCGATCACCCCGGGTGCCTGCGCGCGGCGACCGCGCGCGCGCCCAAGGGCCGCGACATGCTGCACGAGCACTATTGGTTCTGTCAGCCGCACGCGGCCGAATACAATCGCAACTGGAACTTCTTCGCCGGCCTCTCCGAATCCGAGATCCGCCGCCGCCAGGACGAGGAACTGATGACCGGCGGGCGGCCCACCTGGCAGATGAAGGCCGGGCGCATGAGCCGCGAGGCCGCCGCCTTCACCGCCAAGTTCGGAACGGGCCAGGGCTATCGCGACCCCTTCAACATGTTCGGCGGCGGCGGCGCGCAGCAGAAGCCCGAGGCCGAGACGCGCCGGCTGGGCAAGATCGAGCGCAACGCCCTGGCCGATCTCGACCTCGACGACGACGCCGACGGGCCGAAGATCCGCGCCCGCTACACCGAGCTGGTGCGCCGCCTGCACCCCGACGCCAACAACGGCGACCGTTCGGGCGAGCACCGCTTGCAGCGGGTGATCCGCGCCTATCAGACGCTGCGCAAGGTCGGGATGGTCTAGCCGCGCGTGTGCGCGACGATCCAGTCCGAGATGACCTTCAGGGCCGAGGGCGCGAAGGTCTCCTCGATCTTGCCGTAGTCCATCGGACTTCCCGTGGCCGAGGTCTGGAACAGGTGGTTGAGGCCCGGCAGTTCCTCCACCGTCGCCTCGGCGTCGTCCTTCAGGGCGTCGCGGATCGCCGGCAGGTTCTGGCTCGCCACCACCTGCACGTCGCTCGACCCGCCCAGGGCCAGCACCGGCATCCGCAGCTTCTCCAGCGCCGGCCGCGGATCGTAGCGGATGAAGTCGCGGTACCAGGGGGTGAACAGCAGCTGGCTGCGCATCACCACCGCATCCGCCGGCTCTCCGGACGCCGCAGCTGCCCGGCCGAGTAGCTTGACCACCTCGATCTTGGAGGCTTCCCAGTCGGCGGTGTCGGCCAGTATGCCGTCGATCTCGCCCATCAGCGCCTCGTGCCGGGCCAGCGCTTCGGCCGGGGCGCCGCTCGCCTTGCCGACCGCCTCGCGCTGGGCCGCCATCAGCTCGCGCGACGGCACGCCCGGGCCGGCCAGCAGCACCACGAAGGCGACCTTCGGATCCCCCGCCGCGACCATCGGGGCGATCAGCCCCCCCTCGCTGTGTCCGATCAGGCCCACCTTGCCCGCGTCGATCTCGGGCCGCGCGCGCAGGAAGCCGACCGCCGCCTCGGCGTCGACGGCGAAGTCGGCGCTGACGGCGGCGGCGAAGTCCCCCGTCGACCTGGCGAAGCCGCGGTCGTCGCAGCGCAGCACCGCGATCCCGTGACGGGTCAGGTGATCCGCCAGCACCAGGAACGGCTTGTGCCCCAGCAGGGTCTCGTCCCGATCCTGCGCGCCCGACCCGGTGATCAGGTAGGCGGCTGGAAAGGGGCCCTTCCCATCCGGCTCGGTCAGCGTGCAGGCCAGCTTCACGCCGGGCGCGCTGTCGAACGCCACGTCCGCCTCGCGATACGGATAGGGCTTCTGCGGGACCTGCGGGCGGTTGATCGCCGCGGACAGGCCCCGCGCCAGGGTCAGCGGCAGGGGCGCGCCCTGGACCCAGGTCCCCGCCCAGGCCTGCCGCTCCGCATCCCAGCGGCCCTCGAAGCGCCCGCGGACGCTCGGCGCCGCGAAACTGAGCTGGCCATCGCCGGCACGAACGTCCGCGAGCGGGATCGAGACGGCCCCCTGGTCGAGGCTGATCATCCGGCCCGAAAGGCCGCCGTTCGCGTCAGGCGTGATGATCACGTCGAGCCGCAGCTCGACGCCACCCGCCTTCAGCGCGCCATGCCACGCGCCCGCCGCCTCCTGCGCCCGCGCCGCCTGGGCGAGCAGCAGCGCCATGGCCGCCGCCGCGAACGCCAGCCCGACGATCCAGCGACTGATCGCGTTTCGCATCTCCGCCCCCTCAGGCCTGCGGCGCCTGGCCGCCCTGCGCGGCCTGGACGAGGCCCAGGACGCCGCCCGGGTTCATCGCGTCGACCATGGCGGTGGGCAGCAGGATGGTGGCGCCGCCCTCCTTGGTCGTCTCGTAGATGATGTTCATGGCGCGCAGCTGCAGCGCGGCCGGCGAGCGGCCGTAGATCTCCGCGGCCTCCACGAACTTGATGGCCACCTCCTGTTCGGCCTGTCCCAGCGCCACGCGGGCCAGCCGCTCGCGCTCGGCCTGGGCCTGCCGGCTCATGGCGTCCTGGAGCCCCGCCGGCACGCCGATGTCGCGGATCTCCACCGAGATCACCGAGATGCCCCAGTCGGCGGTCTTGCGGCCGATCACGTCGCGCAGCTGGGCGTCGCCCTTCTTCCGCTCCGCCAGCAGGTTGGACAGCAGCGACGAACCCACCATCTCGCGCAACGAGGTCTCCGAAACCTGCGAGATCGCCCGGCGGTAGTCGTGGATCTCCAAGGCCGCGCGCTCGGCGTCGTGCACCTGCCAGAACACCACCGCGTCGATGTTCACCGGCACCGTGTCCTTCGACAGCGCCTGCTGGGCGTTGAACTCGGTCGTCTGGATGCGCTGGTCGATCCAGTAGGCGACATCGTCGATCACCGGGATGATGAAGAAGAGGCCAGGGCCGGCCACCCGCTCCAGGCGCCCCAGGCGCAGCACCACCGCGCGCTCCCACTGGTTGGCCATCTTCAGGGCCATGGGGATCAGGACGCCCACGAGGATCACGATCGCCCCGAACCAGGCTTCCGCCGCCGAGCCGTCCTTGATCCCGAGCGCCAGGGCCCAGGCGCCGCCCGCGATGGTCAGGGCCGCGAGCAGCGCAGCCGGGGCGTTGACGCGCCCCGGAGGCCGCACGGCGGTCTCCGAAATGAGCGCGCGAACGGCGTTGCTGGTGACACTCATCTCTTGGTCTCCTTCTCGGCGGCGAACGCCGCGAGCTTCTCGATCAGCAAGGCCGGGGCGACGCCGAGGGCGGCCGCCTGGGCCAGGGTCTGGCGGGCCAGCTTGTCGGCCGCCGCGTCCTGGACCTTGGGCGAGGCCGGGGCCGGCGGGCGGGCGACGAAGCTGCCGCGCCCTCGCTCGAGGCGAAGCGTGCCCAGCCGTTCCAGCTCGTCATAGGCCCGGCGCACGGTGTTGAGGTCGACCCGAAGGGCGACCGCCACCTGGCGCATGGTCGGCATCTGGTCCCCAGGCTTCAGCACGCCCGCGCCCATCGCCCGCAAGATCTGCTCGCGGAGCTGGACATAGATCGGGACGCCTGTGTCCTCGATCCGGATCCCGCCGATCACCTGCTCCTGTGTATGCATACATTCATACAATATGCGAAGCCGATCGCCGGTCAACGGAAATCGGAATCCGGTGGGCCTGTCCTTTGGATTTGTCGCCGCGGAATCTCAGGAACTGCCGCGGACGGAGCCCCTCTCCCTCGGTGGGCCGACCTGCTCAATAGATGGGAAGGTTTCTCAATCGCCGCGCATTGGGAAACCCGCCAGCGGACCTTCCAGGCTTCCGTTCAGCGCAAGTCCTTGCTCTGGTCGCCGTCCTGACTCCCGGGACCCAGTGACAGAAAACCCGCCGCCATGAACTTGGCGATCCGCGCCTTCACGGCGGGGAAATCATCGGAGTGACACGCGCCGCCCGACAGGCGGTCGATCCGCCCGGTGCGCGCGAGCGTGTTCATCAAGGCGCCGGTCACGAAGTGATAGCCCCAGAAGATGTCCTCGTCGGCGTAATCCGGAAGAGCCCGCTTCAGGATCGAGACCAGCTTCAGCACAACCGGGTCGAAGTGTACGTCCATCAGCTGGGCGCCCTCCGGCGTGTTGCTGACCCGCGCGCAGAAAGCGGCGTAGTTCATCCACTGCTCGCCACCCTCGAAATAGAGATCCAAGTCTGTATCGAGGAAGGCGCGCAGCGCGCTTTCGACCGTAGGCTGCGCGCCGGACTCGGCTTCGTAGCGCTCCAGCGCCGCCATCCGACGTCCGCTAGTGACGCCTGCGCGCCGGGCGAACACCGCCTCGAACAGGCTCTGCTTGTCGTCGAAGTAGTAGTGCAGCAGCGTGGTGTGAACGCCCACACGCTGGGCGACGTGCCGCAGGGTGACGCCGTGCAGGCCGTGTCGAGAGAACAGGTATTCAGCTGCGTCGAGGATCTGCTCGATCGTTTCGGAGCGCCTCTCGGCCTTGCTGCGCCGCGCGGGTGTTGCAGTGGAACTCTTGGCCATCGACCGACATCTAGCATCGACATCGGAGAACGGCCCAGCCTGAAGCGTCAGGGCGTCAGATCGTCTGCCCGGATTTTGCCCTCGGCGTAGTCGGCGCGCAGGCGCAGCTTGTCGATCTTGCCGGTCGCGGCCAGGGGCATCGCCTCCAGGGCCACATACTGCGCGGGCAGCCACCAGTCCGGCACCTTGCCGCGCAGGCGTCGCAGGAGCGCCTGCGGATCCGCCGCCCGACCCGACTGAAACTCGACGACCAGCACCGGCCGCTCCCCCCACTTCGCGTCGGCGCGACCGATGACCGCCACCTGAGCCACGGCCGGGTCCTGGCCCAGAATCTCCTCCATCTCCGCCGGATTGATCCACTCGCCGCCCGACTTGATGAGATCCTTCGAGCGTCCCCGGATCGTGAGCTCGCCGCGGTCGTCCAGGCTGGCGAGGTCGCCGGTGTCGAAATATCCCTCGGCGTCCAACGCGTCGGCCTCGGCCTTGAAGTAGCGGTCGACGACGCTGGCGCCTTTCACCTTCAGGTGACCGACCGTTCCGCGCTGTTCCGGCAGGGTCGCGCCGTCGGCGTCGGTGAGCTTGAGGTCCAAGCCCAACGGCACCCGGCCCGAACTGCGCGTCGGTTCCGGCAGCGCGTCCGGCGACGACACCGCGCCCAACGGCGACAGCTCCGTCATGCCCCAGCTGGTCTGCACCGTCGCGCCCAACCGTTGTTCCATCCGCCGGATGAGCGCGTCGGGACAGCTCGAGCCGCCGATCGTCACGCGCTTGAGGTCGGGCAGCTCGCCGCCGGTCGCGTCGAGGTGGTCAAGCACGCCCAGCCAGACGGTCTGGACGCCCGCCGCCAACGTCACGCGCTCGTCGCGCATCAGCCGCGCCAGGCTGGCCCCGTCGGCATGGCGGCCGGGCAGCACGAGCTTCGCCCCCACCGCGGGCGCTGCGAACGGCAAGCCCCATCCGTTGGCGTGGAACATCGGCACGGCGACCAGAACGCAATCGCCGCCCGTGAGGGCGAAGGCGTCCGCCTGCAGGGCGCGCAGCGTGTGCAGGTAGTTGGAGCGATGGGTATACAGCACACCCTTGGGCCGGCCGGTGGTGCCGGAGGTGTAGCAGAGCCCTGCGGGGGTCTCTTCGTCGAACCCGCCCCAGACCGCGGGCGCGCCGTGGGCGTCCAGCAGCGCCTCGTAGGTCCACATCGTCTTGCCTGCTGAAGCGGGCGGCGGCGCGGCCTGGTCCAAGAGCACGATATGCTGCAGAGTCGGGCAGAGCGGCGCCACTTGGGCGGCGAGGCCGGCCAGACTGGCCGCTACGCCCAGCACCCGGTCTTCCGCCTCGTTGACCATCGCCGCGATTTGCTCGGCGGTGAGGCGCGGATTCAACGTGTGACAGACCATGCCGGCGCCCATGGCGGCGTAGTAGAGTTCCAGGTGATGCTGTGTGTTCCAGGCCAGGGTGCCGATCCGGTCGCCCGGCCCCATGCCCAGCGTCTGCAACGCCCCCGACATGCGGTTGCTGCGCGCACGCAATTCGGCGTAGCCGACGCGGCCGGTCGCCTCTCCAGCGTCGGCCGACACGACCTCACGGTCGCCGGACCACTTCGCCGCGTGATCGAGCAGCTTGTCTATGGTGAGGGCGTAGGACTGCATGCACGCCTTGTCGAAATTGGCGGGACGGGGCTCATCGCCGACCGCTCGCTCAGTGGCGGCCAGGGCGCTCGGAGCGCACGCCGGCCGTATGGTACGCGGCCGACGCGGAGGCGCGACGTTTCAACGATCCCTCCCCCTTTTGCGCCATCGCCCCGCGGCGAGCGGTGGAAGCTGGCCACGAAAGCTTCGCCTGTCAACACTGACTAACTCGTGAATGAATATCCTGCGGAATGCCGCACGGCGCGATGCGAGGAGGACTCGCCGAGGCTCGGCCAGTCATTAATTCTTTCGTGAATTAGCGTTTGACGAAGCCGGTTCGTTCAGCAACCTTCACTCTAACGAGAGTGAGCACTGAGATGGCTTGCTCGAAGGGGGAGGACATATGAGGACTGCGCTTCATGGCGCTTCGCGCGCCGTCATCGTCGTCTGTCTCGCGGGTGCGGCCCTGCCGGCCTGGGGGCAAGTCACCAAGCCGGCTTCCGCCGAGCCCGCCGCAATCGAAGAGGTCGTGGTCACCGGGTCACTGATCCAGGGCACGCCCGTCGACGCCGCGTTGCCGGTGGAGGTCTACTCGGCCAAGGAGCTGGAAAAGCAGGGTTCGCCGACGGCCCTGGAATTCGCCAAAACCTTGACGATCGCCGGGCCGACCACCGGGGAGTCCTACTACTTCGGCGGCGTGGCCCCCGGTACGGTGACCTACAACCTGCGCGGCATCGGCGCGGACAAGACCCTCATCCTGCTGAACGGCCGGCGGATGAGCCAGAATACCTCGAACATTCCGTCGATCGCCCTGGCGCGGACGGAGATCCTGAAGGACGGGGCGGCGGTGACCTACGGCGCCGACGCCACCGGGGGCGTGGTCAACTTCATCACCCGCGACCATTTCGTTGGGCTGGAGGCGAACGCCCAGTACAAGTATATCGACGGCTCCAAGGGCGACTATTCCCTTGGCGTGCTGGCCGGCGTCGGCAGCGGCCGCGTGAACTTCATGCTGGCGGCCGAATACGAGCACCGCTCGCGGTTGCGCGCTCTGGATCGCGACTTCACCAAGGACGCCCTGGACCCCACCAAGCCGGGCTACAATCCGGCGCCCTGGTCGACGTTGACGAATCTCGCGGGCTGGATCGGACGCGGCCCCCTGCCGGCGGTCCCCAGCGCGACTGCGAACGGCGAGTTCGGCACGCCCGTGACCGGTATCGTCTCCGACTTCACGCCCGCGACCTGCGCGGCCGTCGGCGGCCGTTACGACAACGCCTTCACCTGCGCCTACAACTACATCAACTACTACAGCCTGGTCGAAGACAACGACATCTATAGGGTCTACGCACAGATCAACGCGTCGGTCACCGACGACATGGACTTCCACGCCGACGCTTCGTTTGCTGAGGTGGAAACGCCGAAGATCTTCGGCTCGCCAGCGCAGCCGATCATCCAGGGCCCGGCGCTCGCCACCGGCGCGACCTACCAGTTCTACGTGCCGATCACGAACCCCTACGCCGCGTCGTTCGCAGCCAAGAACGGGGTCACCGGCGCGTCGGGCTTCACGCCGATCACCTACCGCCTGCTCGCCCACGGCGGGAACATGTACCTGGGCGAGGGCGACGGCTTCGGCGTGCCGGACAAGATCGACACCCAGGTCTGGCGGATCTCCGCGGGCCTGAAGGGCCGATTGGGCGACTGGGCCGGCTTCGCCAAGGACGTTCGGTACGACATGGCGCTGACCTATAACCAATCCGTCGCCTTCAACACGCACCCGGACACCATCGGCTACCGGCTGCAGGAGGCCTTGAACGGCTTCGGCGGACCGAACTGCCACGCGGTCGATCTCGATCCTGCCCGCTTCGGCACCCAAAACCCCGCGGCCGCAGGCAAGAATGGCTGCAGCTACTGGAATCCCTTCTCAAGTTCATTCGCTCGCCAGCCGATGCTCGGGCTTTCCAATCCCAACTACGTCCAGGGCGCGGAGAACTCCGAAGAGCTGACCCGCTGGCTGTTCGACCCGCGGGCGCAGGAAGTCACCAACAACAATCTCACCTTCGACCTCGTGTTCAACGGCGCGTCGGGGATCGAGCTGCCGGGCGGCAAGGTGAGCTGGGCCGTCGGCGCCCAAGCGCGCGCCCTCGAGGTTCGCGAACGGGTCGACGACCCCCTCTACAACGGCCAGACGCCCTGCCCGTGGCCCCACGGCTTCACCAGCGCCAATGGTCCCGGCTCGCCAAACCTGGAAGCCAACCCCTACCCCACCAACGATCCGCGGTTCCGCGGCTGCACCCCCGACGCTCAGGGCCCGTTCGTGCTCTTCGCCACCAACCCGCCGGACTACTCCGACCAGCAGCAGTACTCATTCTTCGGCGAGCTGCAGATCCCGGTGCTCGACAACGTCAACCTCCAGCTGGCCGCGCGCCATGAGGAATTCTCGGGCGGCCTGAAGACCACCGTCTACAAGATCGCCGGCAAGTGGCAGGTGTGGGGGCCGCTGTCGCTGCGCGGGTCGTACGGCACCAACTACCAGGCGCCGCCGATCGGCACGATCCCGGGACAGGTGGTGAATACGGCGCGCAACTACGCCATCGCCGGCAGCAACTGGCTGGGCGCCCAATTCATCACAGATTCCAGCCTGAAACCGGAGACGGCCAAGACCTGGAACGTGGGCCTGATCTGGGACAGCCAAGGCGTGGCTCCCGACCATCGCTTCCGCCTGATCGTCGACTATTTCGATATCCGCACCGAGGACGAGATCGGTCAGATCGCCGACCCGAACCAGATCGCCAACCTGGTGTTCAACGGCGCAGGCGGCACGACCACCACCTGCGATCCCACGGTCCAGCCCCTCATCAAGCGGGTGACGTTCAACAACGGCTGTACGGTGGGCATGAGCGCGGTGGGGGCCTTCTCGACCATCACCACCCTGGTCGGCAACGGCCCGGGCCAAACGACGAATGGCATCGACGTGCAGGCGACCTACAGCCTGCCGATTGGGCCCGGGGACCTGACGCTGGGCCTCACGGCCACGCGCGTCACCGCGCTGCGCACCGGACCGACCGAACTCGACGGGGTCGTGGTCTCCACCGGCGACGACCGGCTAGGGTTCCTGAACTTCGCCACCGTGGCGGCCGCCGCGCCGAAGCTGCGCGCCAACTTCAGCGCCAACTATGCGCTCGGCCGGCAGAATGTACGGCTGGGCGTGAACTATGTCTCGGCGGTCAAGGACGAACGGGCGGGCGTGCAGTACGGCGAAAACGGCCAGGAGTGGATCACCGTCGATCTCACCTATCGCTACCAGTTCGACAACGACGTGGCCCTGACCGCGACGGTCGGCAATCTGTTCGATCGCGACCCGCCGCCGGCCCAGGAAGAGTTCAGCTACGACCCGCGGCTGGCCAACCCGCTCGGCCGCACCTTCGAGGTGGGCGTCCGCAAGACCTTCTAATTCCTCCGAAGCCTGGGCAGGCGGCCTCGGCCGCCTGTCCCTTTTCAGCTCCCGGTCCCGACGTCAGCGCGTGACGGCCATGACCGGGAGCTGCAGCCCCGCGTTCGCGAGTTCACGCTCGGCCTGCATGAAGCCGTAGTCGGGGACGATCTCGCCGCGGCGGTCGCACACCTCGTCGAGGCGCCGGATCACGGCCTCGCCGGCATGGGGGCCGGCTCCGACGAAGCAGCCCTCCGACAGCGTGACGCTGGCCCGCGCGAAATGCCCCGCGCCGGCGCAGAGGATCACCCGGCTCGGCGCATCGTCCTGCACAAGCGCCAGCAGGCCGGGACTGACCAGGGCCGGGTCGAGCTGCTCAAGGCTCTCGGCCGACAGCACGCCTTCGGTCATCTGGGTGGCCGCCGTGGGGGCCAGGCAGTTGACGCGAACGCCGTACTTTTCCCCCTCGATGGCCAGCGTCTGCATCAACCCCACAAGGGCCATCTTCGCCGCGCCGTAGTTCGCCTGGCCGAAGTTGCCGTAGAGGCCCGACGAGGACGTGGTCATCACGATCCGGCCATGGCGTTGCTCGCGCATCGGCTCCCAGACCGCCTTGCAGCAGATCGCGGCGCCCATCAGGTGCACGTCGACCACCAGGCGGAAGTCGTCCATCGACATCTTGGCGAAGGTCTTGTCCCGCAGGATGCCGGCGTTGTTCACCAGGATATCGACGCGGCCCCAGACGCCCAGAACGTGCTCGACCATCGCCGCCACGGCCGCCTCGTCGGTGACCGAGGCTGCGACGCCCATCGCCTGCCCGCCCTCGGCGACGATCTCGTCCGCCACGGCCTCCGCTGTAGCCTGGCTGAGGTCGTTGACCACCACCTTCGCGCCCTGCCCTGCGAGATAGCGGGCATGCGCGCGCCCCAAGCCTGCGCCCGCACCCGTGATGATCGCGATCCGACCGTCCAGCATTATCGTCCACTCCCCTGGCTGACTCATATATTCACTAGCACAATAGTGAATAACTGCAGCCGGGGATTTCGCTGCCGCGGAGGAGATCGCGGCGACCTTCGCGGAGCGCGGGCCGGACGCGACCGCCGGTCCCTTCAGCGCCGCAGGGCCGCGCCCGGCGCCGTGTCGATCTTCGGCGCCTGCAACCGCGAGAGATCCGAGGTCATCAGGAATCCGGTGAGCTGGGCGAAGGCCGCCACCTGCCGGCGGAAGGAACGGGCGTCGAACCGCTCGATTCCCGCCGAGTGCGCCCAGTAGGCGCCGAGATCGCCCTGCACGCCGTATCCGGGAATGCCCAAGCGCTGCGCCCCGCTGCCCATGCCGTACCACGGACCCTGCGACCGGCCGTGCACGCCGGGGCGACCTGGCGAGCGGACGATCGCCGAGCGGACCTGGTTGTCCCTGGCCGCCTTGACCGCCTCATCGATGACCGCCGGGTTGCCGGTGGCGTAGATCCAGGTCGGCAGGGATCGACCGCTGGGGCGGATGTCCTCACCATCGGCCACGTAGTCGATCTGCCCCAGGTGCTCCATGGCGATCATCGCGACCACCTTGTCGCGGGCGTGGGGACGCTTTTCGAAGTAGTCCTGCGCGGCCCAGGCGCGTTCCGCGCCCGGCATGAAGTGGCGGCAGTCGAGTTCGATCAGCAAGGTGCGCGGCCGCTCCGCCTGCGGAACATGCGACAGGTATTTCACGACGCCCAGGAGACCGAAGGCGCCGTCATCCTGGCTGATCGAGGGTCCGTCCGTGTGGGTCCGAAGCTGGATCTGTTCGTCCGCCGCCGTTCCGTAGGCGCGTCCGGGCAGACACGCCACGAGTTGATAGGCCTCGCTGTCGACGTGGCGGCCCTCGACCCGCAACGTCGCCTGCCGGCCATCTCCGATCTCACCGATCACCCCGTCGCCCGTGGTGCGGTCGACGTAGACCGACGGGAAGCCGTAATGCTCCGGGACCGGAAAGGTGTAGAGCCCCGCTGTCGCCGCCCGGTTCAGGTTCATGGCGAAGATCACGCCCGCCGGCTTGCTCGCCTGGATGTCACGCACGAACGCCGAAGACTGGGTCATCTCGTCCCAGACCGGCGCCGCGATCGAATGGGTTGCGTCCTGCGCCTGCGGCACGGGCACGCCCTCGACTGGCCAGCTGTCGAAGGGCGTCATCGCCTCGTAGTCGCTGGCGCTGAATGCGGCGCGAACGTCGGGCCGCACGACGGGGCGGAAGACCACGACCTTGCCGGCCACGTCGGGTGTCGCCGCGGGGTCCCACAGCACCAGCTCGGCCGTCACGCCCTCCGGCCCGGTCAGCCCGCAGTTGGCGCCGAAGTTGGCCAGCGGAATGCGGCGGCCCCCGATCGTCAGACTCCACTTGGAGTCGTCGGGCCAGACGCTGGTCTCGAGACGCTTGAACATCCAGGGCGAGCGATGGACGTCGACGCAGCCGCAGTCCTTCAGCTTGGCTTCCAGGAGGTCCAGGAAATTGCGCCAGGAGACGTTGCCGGTGAGCGCGGGCCCCTTCTCGACCTTGGCCTTGTGCCAGGCGACGGCTTCGGCCTCCGAGACGACCCACGGGTCGACGATCCGCGTCAGGCCGGCCGGCCTGGCGGCGCCGACGGCGCGGCCGCCCACGATCGCGGCGCCCAGGCCGGCCAGCACTGCCTTGCGCGTGACGGTCATCGCGACCTCCCCCTCGTCCCTCAGCCGGCCTTCGCCGAATAGGCCGCGGCTTGCGCGGCGACGATGCGAAGCAGGTCCCCCATGGCCTGGTCCACGTCGATCAGATGCAGCCCCCAGGACGGATCGACCCCGGTGGCGCGAATGATCTGGCCGCCCAGTTCGTCGGTCCGCGGGTCCTTGGGGTCCGCATTGACGTGCAGCGACAGGTAGTCGAAGTCGCCCGACGACACGCAGGTGGTGGAAATCAGGCCCGGGGTCTTCACGAACGGCGTCGAGATCGGACGGGCCGGATAGGTCCAGTCGGGCTGGGCGTCGCCGCCCGAGCCGTTCAGGAAGCCCTTGGTCAGAAAGTAGGAGTGGGCCACCCCCGTCCCCCCGGAAAGGCTGGCGGGGTTGGTGCAGGCCACGCGCATTCCGTCGCGGGCGCGGCCGAAGCGCGAATCCGCCGGCGGCGGAAGCCGGTCGCGGAAGGTCGAATAGCTGACGATGCAGCCGGTCTGGTCGTCCCGGCGGCAGAGCGGGATCGACTTGAAGGTGCCGCCCTCGTCGCGACCGGGCGGGACCATGACCGGGGCCCCGAGGATCAGGGCCGAGACCAGCTGCTTCTGGGCCGGCTTGCCTTCGATCTCCTGTGCGATCAGGCGCGCGATCATCGCGCCGCCTTGGCTGTGGCCGATCAGGACGACGCCGCGGCCCTGGTTCTCGTGGGCGAGATACCATTTCCACGCCGCGACGACATCGGCGAGGCCGCCGACGCCGGGCGGCGGCCGTTCGCCGACGGGCTTCGGCCCGGCCCCGCTGGGGGCGCGCAGGGCGGTCAGGGTGAACTGGCGGTAGAGCGGAGCGAATTGCCGGCAGACCTGGCCGAAGCGGGCGAACTGCAGCCGCACGTCGTCCCACTCCATCTTGTCGGGCGAGAAGTCCGACTGCCAGCCCGGATCCATCGACACCGTCGGATAGACGAAGAAGCAGTCGATCTTCGGGTCCTCAGCCGGCCGGTAGCGCTCGATCGTCATCCGTCCGCTGGGCGCGATCACGGTCGCGTCGAGGTCGACCTTGCACCGATTGTCCTCGAGGTCCGGCCGGCACAGCCATAGGCCCGCCGCCCCATAGTCCGGCGCGGCGCCGCTGGCCGCCGGATCCTGCGCCAGAGCCCCCGTCGGCGCGACGACCGCAAGCGCCGTCGCGGCCACGGCGGGGGCGGCTGTCCGGGCCGCGCGGCCCACCGCGCGGGCCATCGCCCACAAGTTCGTCGCCAACGTCATCGTCTCCTCCCCACGTCGCCGCCGCCGGTCCGCGGCCGCCGTCTTCAAGCTTCCCGGATCATCAGGCCGCCGCCCCGGCGCGCCGCGCCGCCCTCGCCCGCAGGCTCAGCACCACCGTGCAGGCCAGAGAAATCGCGCACATGAGGAACAGGTAGACCGAGATGGCGCTGCTCGAGGCGAAGCGGGCGAACAGGGCGGTCGCGATGATCGGTGCGAATCCCCCGCCCACCACCGAGCCGAGTTGGTAGCCCAGCGAAGCGCCCGAATAGCGGACGTCCACGGGGAACAGCTCGGCGAACAACGCCGCCTGCGGCCCGTACATCAGGCTGATCAGCGCAAGCTCCACCGTGACGGCCGTCACGACGGCCCACGGCGCCCCGCTCTCCAGCAGCGGGAAGAACGCGAAGGCCCAGAGGCCGGTCAGGGCCGCCCCGGCGATGAACGGCGGCCGGCGCCCCCAGTGGTCGGAGATCCAGCCGCAACCGATCAGAACCGGCGTCATGATCACACTGCCGATCATCACGCTGCCCAGCATCAGGTTGCGGGACAGGTGGAGCGTCGAGGTCCCGTAGGCCACGGCGTAGGTGATGGCGACGTAGAAGCAGGTGTTGTTAGCGACGAAGGCCCCGCCGGCCAGGAAGATCTCCGCGGGGTGGCTCCGGAGGACGGAGATGATGGGCGAACGCCGCCGCGGCGCCGCCGCGGACGGGGCCTGCGTCTGCGTCGCGTGGAAATCGGACGATTCCTCCAGGTTGAACTGGACGTAGATCCCGATCGCCACCAGCGCGAGGCTGACCAGGAAGGGAATCCGCCAGCCCCAGGCCAGGAAGGCGTCGGGCGCGATGGCGGCGTTCACGATCATGAACACGACATTGGCGAGAACCACGCCCAGCGGCACGCCGATCTGCACGAAGCTGCCGTAGAAGCCGCGCCGTGACGGCGGCGCGCTCTCGATCGCCAGCAGCGCCGCCCCGCCCCATTGACCGCCGACGGCGAGCCCCTGGGCGAAGCGCAGGACGACCAGCAACAGCGGTGCGGCGGCCCCGGCCAGGGCGTACGACGGCAGGAGCCCGATCGCCGCCGTCGAGAGCCCCATCAGCACCAGCGCCGCCACCAGCGCCCGCTTGCGCCCGAACAAGTCTCCCAGGTGGCCGAACACCACCCCGCCCACCGGCCGCGCGATGAAGCCGACGGCGAAGGTGCTGAACGCCGCCATCTGCGCCGCAAGCGGCGGGATGTCGGCCGGGAAGAACAGGGTCGGAAAGACGAGCGCCGCGGCCGTGCCGTAGATGAAGAAGTCGTACCACTCGATGGTCGCGCCCGCCGACGCGGTCAGCGCGACCTTGAAGATCCCGGCGGCGCCCGCCGGCTCGGCGCGCCCGCGGTGTTCGACCTCACTCACGCCTGTCTCCCTCCCGCAGCCTCGCTGCGTCGCGCGCCTGGTTCGATCAGCGGGACGAGGACGTCGGTGGCCGCGAAGCGGCGCCGGTTTCCTGCACGTCGGAGCTGCGGCGACGCCGTGGTCCGGCGCTCGGTCGCGGCCTCCATCCCTACTGCTGGTTTCTCGGGCGCGACGATCGCCGCGGCGCCGCGGCGTGTCAATTAATTCTCGCTATAGTGAACAACAACACGCCCCGGCGACCGAGGGAGGTTTCGCGGGCGCAGGGCTCTTTGCGCCGGCCGGGCCCGGATCGCGGGACGCCTTATGGCGTCCCCGAGCGGACACAGGCGAAGCTGGCGGCGGACTGTCGAGGCCCGCGGCCGCGATAGACCGCCTTGCGCGGGAACGCGCAGATCGGGCGCTGAAGCGCGACTTCCCGCGTTCCCTCGATGAACTTGGTGGCGACCACGCGCTCGGGCGCCGGCCCACCGTCGGTCCAGCGGGTCAGGGCCTGGAAGAGATCCTCACCGGGGCCCGAACCGGCGGGGGGCGCCGCGCCCCCGATGGCCGAGTTGAAGCTATCCGGGCCAGCGCCGCCGGCGCAGTGGGTCATGCCGGGCGCCAGGAACAGCCGCGCCCCCTGCCCCAGTCGCGCCGGGCCGCCCATGGCCTGCGCCTGCCGCTCGAAGAAGGCGACCGTCTGCCCCGGGGGCACGAGCGTGTCGGCCAGGCCGTGATAGACGATGAGCTTTCCGCCGCGCGCCGCGAACGCCTGCAAGCTGCCGCGTGCGGCGTCGTTGACGTCCGGCCCGAGCGCGGCGTCGACGATCGGCATGTCCCGGTCCAGGTCGAAGCTTCGCCAGGTCCAGTCGGCGCCGAACACCCACTTGAACAGGCTTCCGAACTGGGGCTCCCCGTTCGATGCGCTCTCCAGGAAGGACCAGCCGAACCGGCTCGGGGCCTCGCTGCCGGGCAGCCAACCGAAAAACGCCGGGCGCCCGTCGCGTGAGGTCGGCCCTGCGTAGAACGCGCGGGCCGTGGCGACCTCCTCAGGCGTGAGGCACGCCGGGGCGGCGGCGTCGGGGCACGCGATCTCCTGCGGATCGAAGGCGCATCCGAAAGGGTCGGAGACGAAGGGGTCGCCGGGCAGAGCGCGGCCCTGGCGCACGCAGGATGCGATGGCTGCTGCGTTCAACACGCGCAACTTCTCGTCGGAGAGCAGGCTCGCTGGCGTGCGATGGGCGGCCGCGAAATCCCAAAGCACGGCTGCATGGCCCCAGGTCCGGTTGATGACCGGCGCGCCGACAAGAATGCCGTCGTAGTCTCCGGGATAGTAGAGCGCCTCGATCAGGCCCTGCTGTCCTCCCGTCGAACAGCCCGTGTAATAGGCGCGGCTCGCCCCGCGGCCATAGAAGGCTTGGGCGATCGCCTTGCCGGCGACGGTCATCTCATGCGTGGAGAGACGGCCCCAATCCTTCCATTTGCGGGGATGGCCGATCAGCGCATCGCCGTCGAGCGGGGTCGCCGGCGCCGCGCCCATATCCGTCGTCGCCGTCGCATAACCGCGGCGAAGGCCGGCGGCCATGCCGGGGTATCCGGACGTCAGGACGCCGGCAAAGCCGCCGTTTCCGTTGCCGTGGAAAACGCCGGACCAACCCTTCAGCGGCAGCCAGACCTCGACGCCGATGTCGGAATCCGGCGCCGCGCGCACCTGCGCCGTAACGCGGCAGAACGCGGGAAGGGCCGCCGCGCCCGAGGGCGCGAACACGGCGCGACCGCTGTCGTCGATCACCGTCGCGCCCGTCACCGTCGTATTCGCGAGCTTCAGCCGCGTGAGGGCTTCACACGCGACGGTCCGCGCAGGCGCCGCCTGGGCGGGATGGCCCGCGAACAACATCATGGACGACGACACCGCGATCATCGTCGCGATCGGGCGCAGGGCGGCGGAGATTTTCATCGGCGTGGCCTCACGGGGTCTCCGACGCAGGCGCGTCTCGAGTCAGGAAGTAGGTGCACAGGAGCGATACGCAGCAGACGAGGACCAGGAAGCCCGCGATCGGCCAGGTCGAGGCATATCGCGCATAGAGCGCCGTCGCCACGATCGGCGCGAAGCCGCCCCCGATGACGGCGCCCAGCTGGTATCCGAGCGACGCGCCCGAATAGCGGATCTCGACGGGGAAGAGCTCGGCGAACAGGGCGGCCTGCGGGCCGTACATGACCGAGAGGCACGCGAGCTGCGCGGTCAGCGCGATCAGGATCGCCGGAGCCGACAGCGTTTGGATCAGCGGAAAGAACGCCAGCGACCAGAGGCCGGTAAGCGCCGCTCCCGCTATGAAGAGGGTCTTGCGCCCCCAATGGTCCGAGAGCGATCCGAAGGCCAGCAGGCTCGGGACCATCACGACGCTCGCCGCGACCACCGACCCCAGCAACAGGCTCCTCGGCAGATGAAGGACGGTGTCCCCGTAGGAGACGGCGTAGGTGATTGCGACATAGAAGCAGGCATTCGAGGCGATGAACGCGCCGCCGGCGAGCGCGACCCTCTTCGGGTGGACGGCCAGCACCTGCAGAACTGGAGAGGCCTTCCTGGCCGCTGGGGCGTCGCTCCGCGCCTCGGCGGCGCGCGCGAATTCGACCGACTCGTCCAGGCGTCTCTGGATGTAGACGCCGATGAACACGAGGCCCACGCTCAGGAGGAACGGAATGCGCCACCCCCACGCCTCGAAGCTCGCACGTGGAAGGGCGGCGACCACGACGTAGAACACCAGGTTGGCGAGCACCACGCCCAGCGGCACGCCGATCTGCGCGAAGCTGCCGAAGAAGCCCGCCTTGCCGGACGGCGCGCTCTCGATGGCCATCAAGGCCGCCCCGCCCCACTGCCCGCCCACGGCGATCCCCTGCGCAAACCGCAGCAGGACCAGCATCAACGGACTCAGCACGCCGACGGCCGCATAGGTGGGCAGCACGCCGATCGCCGAGGTGGCGAGGCCCATCGTCAGCAAGGCTGTGAGCAGCGCACGCTTGCGTCCCAGCAGGTCGCCGAAATGGCCGAACACCATGCCCCCGAGCGGTCGCGCGATGAACCCGACCGCAAAGGTGCTGAACGCCGCGAGCTGCGCGACGAGCGGAGGCAGGTCGGCGGGGAAGAAGATTCTCGGGAACACCAGCGCCGCAGCCGTGCCGTACGCGAAGAAGTCATACCACTCGATGGTGGCTCCGGCGCCGGCGGTGAGCGCGACCCGGAAGAGGGACGGGGCGCGCTGGTTTTGTGCGGCGCTCATGGTCTGCGCCCCGCAACCTGGCGGCCGGGACGCGAACCGGGCGCGGAGATTTCGCCGCCCCGACGCCACGCGACCGCCGCCTCGACGTACCAGTCGATCGCCTCGGGGTGTTGCATCAGGTTGGGATCGAGAACCTTCGCCGCCGGCCATCCCTGGAACAGCCGCTTGATGGGCAGCTCCTGCTTCTTGCCCGAAAGCGTGCGCGGGATCGCGGGCGCCGCCAGCACGACGTCAGGCACGAAGCGGGGCGAAAGGGCGTCGCGGATCGCCCCGCCAATCGCCTGGACGAGTGTGTCATCCAGCGTCCGTCCGGCCTTCGGCGCGACGAACATGATGAGCTTGCTGTCGCCCTCGCCGTCCCCGACGTCGATCACCAGGGAATCGACAATGTCCGGCAGATCCTCGACGGCGGCGTAGATCTCCGCCGTCCCCATGCGCAGCCCGTGGCGGTTGATCGTGGCGTCGCTGCGGCCGGAGATGATGCAGCCGCCGTCGGCCTGGATGGTCAGCCAGTCGCCATGGCGCCAGACGCTCGGCCAGGTCTCGAAGTAGGTCGCGCGATAGCGGGCGCCGTCCGCGTCGCCCCACAGGAAGAGCGGCATGCTTGGAAACGGTCGGGTGCAGACCAGTTCGCCCACGGCGCCCGTCAGCGGATGTCCCGCCTCGTCCCAGGCCTGCACCGCCGCGCCCAGGTGGCGGCACTGAATCCGGCCCGGCGTGGCGGGCAGGTCGCGATTTCCGGAGAGGAAAGCCGCGGCGATATCTGTGCCCCCCGACAGATTGCACCACCAGATGTCCGGCGTTCCCAGGCCGCGGAACTGGTCCGATCCCCAGGCCTGGACCTCGGCCGGCAAGGGTGATCCGGTGCTGCCGAGCGCACGAACGGCGCTCAGGTCCCCTGCGCCGGCGAGCTCCAGCCCAGCTTTGCGGCAGCTCACGTAGAACGCCGCGCCGGCCCCGAACCAGGTGATGCGCCGCCGCGCCGCGAAGGCCCACAGGACCCCCCAGTCCGGCTGGGCGAGACCGCCTCTCGGCGACCCGTCGAACAGGCAGATGGTCGTGCCGGTCAGCAGTCCGCCCACCTGGACGTTCCACATCACCCATCCGGTCGCGCTGTACCAATGGAACCGCTCGCCCAGGGTGTCCGGCGAATAGCTGGGGCCGAGGTCCATGTGGAGAGCTCCGGCGCAGCTCGCGAGGATGACGCCCCCGTGACCATGGACGATCGCCTTCGGCAGGCCGGTCGTCCCGCTGGAGTAGAGGATCCACAGCGGATGCCCGAACGGCAGCCATTCCGGCTCGAAATCGGAGACGTCCGGATCATCCCGGCTCTGCGCCGCCCCGAGATCGATCGCGTCAGCCACGTCCCGCGCGCCCCAGCCGGACCGCAGGACGAACGACGCGGCCAGGCTCGGAAGTCCGCGGCGGATGTCCTCGACGGTGCGCGACCGGTCGTGACCCTTGCCGCCGTAGCGCACGCCGTCGATCGCGAGCAGCGCCTTGGGCTCAACTTGCCGGAAGCGATCGAGCACCGCCGGCGTGCCCATGTCCGGCGAGCAGAGAGTCCAGATCGCGCCGATGCTGGCGCAGGCCAGCAACCCGATCGCCGCGTCCGGAATATTGGGCAGGTACGCCGCCACCCGATCGCCGCGCCCGACTCCCGCCGCCCGCAGTTCGAGGGCGAGCGAGGCCGTTCTGCGCCGGAGTTCGCGCCAGCTCAGGTCCTGGACCGCGCCGTCTTCGTTCTCGGCGACGATCGCCGGCTGGCCCGCGGCGTCGGCCCGCTCGGCGTGCCGCAACACCTGGAGCGCGTAGTTGACCTGGGCCCCCTCGAACCAGACGGCCTCCGGCATCTCGCCGTCGAGGACCTGGCGGTGCGGGGTGGGAGACTCGAGCTCGAAGTAGGCCCAGATGCTGTCCCAGAAGGCCGCCAGGTCCGTCGTCGACCAAGACCAGAGTTCGGCATAGTCGGCGAAGTCCAGGCCTGCCTCCCGGCGCAGCCACGCCCTGTACGCCTGGAGCCTCGTGAGCGGCGCGCGCGCCTGCGGGCGGCTCATGCGCACCGCCCCTGGGGAATGCGGACAGGCATCGTGGATCGCCTTCTGGTCTGGTGACGGCAGGAGGATCGGTCCGCGTGTCGGACCATAGCCGAGCGTCGCGTCGCGGCGCCCGGCCGGCTCAGAAGTGATGGTTGAGCGTCAGGCCGTACATCCGGGGCATCCCGAGGGATCCGGTGATCGCCGGGGTTGCGCCGGATCCGGCCGAGCCTTGGCTGACGTAGCGCTTGTCGGCCGCATTGCGCACCCACCCCGTCAGCGACCACGCCCCGTCCGGCGTCCCCACGTCCACCGACGCATTCAGGAGCCCATAGGCCGACTGGGAGTTCTGCGGGTTGTTGTAGATGTCGAAATAGGTGCGGCTCTGCCACTTGTAGTCCACCCGCGTCGTGAGGATGAGGCGGCTGGAGATCGGGAAGGCGTACTGCGCCGAGGTGTTGAACTGCCAGTGCGGCGCCTGGGTCAGGGCGTTGCCTTCCAGCTGGATCGCCCCCGGCGGCAACGCTTCCCCGTTGCGCATGACGCCGGCGCAGGAGCGGGCCGTCGGCACGTTCGGGTAGAGCGGGTTGTTGTTGCAGAAGAAGCCGAACTGGGCGTCGAGGTAGGTGACCGCGCCGGTCAGCCGAAGCCCGGTCACGGGGGTCGCCTCCCCTTCGAGCTCCACGCCCTTGATCTTCGCGCTTGAAGAGTTCTCGACCCGCGGGAAGCGCACCTGGGTCGCCTCGTTCAGCCGGAAGATCGTCTGCTGGAGGTTCGTGTAGTCGGCGTAGAAGCCCGTGAGGCTCATCCGCAGCCTGCGATCGAACATCATCGCCTTGAGACCGACTTCGTAGTTCCACACGTACTCGGGATCGAAGCGGTTCACCGGCAGGGTGACATCGCCCAAGGTGTTGAAACCGCCGGACTTGAAGCCGCGAGACACGCTGGCGTAGATCAGGCTCTCATCGGTCGGGGTGTAGTCGAGCACGAAGCGGGGCGTGAACGCCCTGAAGGTGCCCTTGTCCGCGTGGAACAGCGCCGTTCCCGCGACCGACGACTTCTCCTCGTAGGACTTGACGTCGGTGGTGTAGCGCCCGCCGAGCGTGGCGCGCAGCTTGTCCGTCAGGTTGTAGCGGACCTGGGCGTAGCCCGCATAGGAGTCGAGCGTCTCTTCAGGCAGGTAGACGAGGTAGTTCTTGAACGCGGCGAGGCTCAGGTAGAGCGGCTCGCTGGAGTCGCCGTGCATGTAGAAGAGCCCGGCCACAAGATCGGCCCGATCGCCCAGATTGGCCGTAAGCGTCAGTTCCTGCGTCTCCTGCTCGGCATAGAGGCCGATGAGATCGAAGCGCGTGGAGGCGACCGGCGTGGCGTCCACGTCCACGTCCGTCAGATCGATGTCGTGCTGGATGAAGCCGCTTGTAGACGTCAGCGAGACGTCGGAGCTCAGGTCCCACCTGGCGATGAGCGTGGCGCGGAAGTCCTTCGCATCGCGATGGTTCGGTTCGTTGCGGTAGACGGTGAGGTTCTCGAGGCTGTTCTGCGGGTAGGCGTAGCCGGGGACCTCGGTCACCGTCGGCCGGGCCGGATCGGCGCGCCGGATGATCTGGGCGAACGACGGATCGCTGCGGTCGTGTGTGTAGTCGACCAGGGCGCGGAGGCTCAGCGCCGCCGTCGGCGTGTACAGAAGCTGGCCGCGCACCTGGGTGATATCGGTGTCGTCGTTGCGCTTGCCGGTGAAGCCGTTCTTCAGCCAGCCTTCGGCTTCCTCACGCTGGAACGAGAGGCGGGCCGAAAGGTCTTCGGAAAGCGGACCGTTGAGGTACCCCTTCACGCCCAGGCGCGAGTAGTTCCCGGCCGTGAGGCTGACGCCGCCTTCGGTCCTGCCGGTCGGTGCGGTGCTGTAGACATTGATGGCGCCGCCGGTGGCGTTGCGGCCGGAAATCGTGCCCTGGGGACCTCGGAGGACCTCGACCCGCTCCACGTCCAGGAACGTGGGGTTCATCATGAAGTGGTTGAGGAGCGGGACGCCGTCGAGCGAAACGGTGACGCCCGACTGGCTTCCGATGTCCTGCCCGGCCTGTCCGATGCCGCGGAGCGCGATGAACACATTGGTCGAGCGGGTGCCGAACTGAAGACTGGGCGCCAGCTGAGTGAGGTCGCCGACCTCGCGAACGGACGCACGCTCGAGGGTCGCGCCCGACACGGCGGTGATCGCATTCGAGACGTTCTGCAGGCCCTCGGCGCGCTTTTCGGCGGTCACCACCACCTCTTCGACCTGGTTCTGGGACGCGGGGTTTCGGGCGCCCGCCCGGGACGGGCTCTGCGCCCAACTCGCCGTGGTCACGAGGCAGCCGCCGGCCAGCGCCGTCGCCCCGATCAGCAGCCGCGCGCGGCGGTCATTGCGCTTCATGGTCGTTTCCCCCTCAACTCGAGTCTTCTGACCCTCGGAGTCTCGCGCTCCGGGCGCTGGATCATGGAAGCAGGCCGGCTTTGCTCAATGACCGGTCTGACCGGCGCATTTGATGAAAGTGACAGGGTCCCCGGGGGGCCGGTCAGAAGCCCTTGCGTTCCGACAGCATGGCCGTCGCCGCCGCCACCTTCGCGGCGTCGGCGACATGGCGCGCGCGATAGGCCGAAGGCGTCATGCCCGCCCAGGCGCAGAAGTGGCGGGTGAAGCTTCCGGGCTCGCTGAACCCGAGGGCGAAACCGATCTCGGTGATCGGCATGTCGCTGGCGAGCAGATAGGCCGCCGCCCACTCGCCACGCAGACGGGTTCGGACGTCCTGGAAGCTTTCGCCCTCGAGCGCCAGGTCTTGCCGCAGGCGCCGCGGGCGCGTCTGCAGCCGCGCGGCGGCCGCTTCGATCGGCGCGGACCACAGCCCGGACCGCTGGAACTCGATGAGCACCTGCTCCGTCCGCGCCCGCCAGCTGGGGCCGCGGTCGGGTACCGCGAACCAGTCGGGCTCGCTGGCGTAGTACTCGTCGTATTCCCGGATCGAGCCGTGCGCCAGGCGCGCGGTGAGATCCTGCCAGCCGTAGGAGAGCGCGTCGAACGGCGCGTCGAACCGCACCGGGCAGCCGAAGAGCGCGAACCTGTCGAAGCCGTTGTGCTGCACTGGCCTGGGACCCCGGATCGACAGGCCGCGCAGGACCAGGGGCCGGCCGATCAGCCAACTGAAGAAGTGGTAGATCCAGACGAAGCGGATCCAGACCAGGATGTCGCGTTCGACGCCCGGGACGGTGTTGTACTTGCAGATGTGCTGCAGGCCGGACCCGCGGGTTTCGGTGATCCCCGGCCCGACGTCCGCCAGCATCGCATCGGTGAACCGGATGCTGACCCGGAGCGCCTCTCCGAACGTCGTGCAGTGAAGAAAGGAGAGCAGGCGTTCCGTTTCGAGCGCCAGCCGGCAGCCCTGCGCGAAGAACCCGAGATAGACGTCATCCAGCTCCAGCTGGATTCTGCGGACCAGCCGGACCAGGGAGCGGCCGTCGATCCCGGCGCCGGGGTTGCCGTAGACCGCTGGATCTATGGCGGCGCGACGAAGGATCTCGCGCGCATCGTAACCGCGCAGGGCCGCGCCTTGAAGCAACTGTCGCACCGCAACGCCGTCGAGCCGCGAGAGGACCGGCCCACGGTCCTCCCTCGGAAAATGAAGGGTTGCGGCTTCGCCTCGGCGCATCTTGCCCGGGCACTCCTCCATCGGGGCGACAACCGTCGCACGTCGGGGGAGCCTAGCAGCGCCTTCCGGCCAGTTGAGTATCCGCCCCGGACAGCTTTATGTCTTTGCCGGACAAGCGGTGAACGCGAGGCGCCGTTGACGATCACCAAGTCGATTGACCGGGAAGCGGCGCCAAGCCGTACGCGGCCGCCCGGGTCTCCGTTCCTGCACCAGAAGATCTTCGCGCCCTACAAGCTTGCGGTTCTGCTGGACGCGGCCGCGGACCACGGCGTTTCGTCGGACACGGTCCTCGCGGGCGCCGGACTGGACGTGGCGCGGGTCCGCGATCCGCACACGCGCACATCGATCAGCGACTACATCGCCGCCTGCGAAAACATCCTCGCGGCGTCGCCGGATCCGGATATCGCGTTCGACGCCGGGGCCAAGCTGCACCTGACGGCCTACGGGGAGTACGGCTATGCCCTGATGTGTTCGCCTACCATGCGGGACTTCCTCGATTTCGCCGTGCGGTACCACCTGCTCGCGACACCGATGCTTCGCCTCGAGTGGCGTCGCGACGCAGATGCCCTGATCTGGCGTTTCGTGGAGATCCATCGCGACGCCATGAGTCCCGCCGCGCGCGCCTTCCTCGTCCGACAGCAGATGATGCAGACCGCCACCCACATGCGCGACGTCTCCGGGACCCGTATGACGCCGCTTCGCGCGCTATTCGCGCTGCCGGGCGCCAGCCGATCACCCCGCGATGCGAGCCGCCTGGGATGCGTCTGCCTGTTCGACCAGCCCGCGCACGAACTCCACTACCCGCTCTCCCTGCTGGACGCGCCGCTGCAGTTCGGCAACCGCCTGACCTATGCGCAGCTCGAGGAGACCTGTGACGAGCTCATGGGGCGCACGGGCCCCGCACCGAGCCTGGTCGGCGAAATCTACCAGCGCCTGATGCGAGAGCCGCGCGCGTCACGCACCATGGAGGACATCGCGCAGGAACTCGGATCGAGTGAACGGACGTTGCGACGCCGGCTGGCGAACGAAAATGTCCGCTACGCCGACATCGCCGACGACGTTCGCCGGACGCTCTCGCTCCGCTACCTGCAGACGAGCGGCATGACGGCGGACGACATCGCTGCGGAGGTGGGGTTCAGCGACACCGCCAACTTCCGCCGCGCCGTCAAACGCTGGACCGGACGGACCTTCCGTCAGGTGCGTCGTGAGGCGGCGGACTCGTAGAGCGTCACGACGCAGGCGCCGCCCAGGCCCAGATTGTGCTGCAGCGCCAGCTGTGCGCCGTCGACCTGCCGCGCGCCGACCTGGCCACGCAGCTGGCGCACCAGCTCGAAGCATTGTGCGAGGCCGGTCGCGCCAAGCGGGTGGCCCTTGGACAGCAGCCCGCCTGAAGGATTGACCACATGACGACCGCCGTAGGTGTTGTCGCCGTCGGCGATCATGCGCGCCGCGCCGCCGGGCGGCGCGAGGCCCAACGCCTCGTAGGACAGCACTTCGTTGACCGTGAAGCAGTCATGCAGCTCGACGACCGGCACATCGGCGGGCTCCACGCCGCTCGACCCAAACACGGCCTCGGCGGCCCGGCGCGTGAGATCGGCGCCGACGGCGGCGGTCATATCTCCATCGAAGCTGGAGACGCAGTCCGTGGTCATGGCCTGGGCGCGGATGCGTACGCCGGCGTTCAGGCCCCGACGCCGCGCAAAGGCCTCCGAAACGACGATGGCCGCCGCCGCCCCGCAGGTGGGCGGGCAGCACTGCAAGCGCGTGAGCACGGGCTCGAACATCATCGGGCTCGCCATCACCTCCTCGGTGGTGACCGCGTCGCGGAAGACGGCGGCAGGGTTTTGCGCCGCATGGGCCCGGGCCTTTACCGCGATCTGTGCGAACATCTCCGGCCCGACCCCGTACGTTTCGGCGTAGTCGCGTCCTGCGCCACCAAAGAGCCGCAGGGCGAGCGGGGCGCCGCTGGGGCCGTGGCGGCGGTCGGCCACCTCAAGGAAGGGCTGAAGCGGGCTCGGCCTGTCGGCGAAGGCCTCGCTGATGGCGCCGGGCGGCATCTGCTCGAATCCGAGCGCCAGCACGCAGTCGGCCGCGCCCCCCTCCACTGCCTGTCGCGCCAGGAACAGGGCTGTCGAACCTGTCGCGCAGTTGTTGTTGACGTTGATCACGGGAACGCCGGTCAGGCCCACCTCGTAGGCGGCGCGCTGCCCGCTCGTGGAGTCGCCGTAGACGTAGCCGGCGTACACCTGCTGCACGGCGTCGTAGTCGAGGCCCGCATCCTGCAGCGCCTGTCGCACGGCCTCGGCCGCCGCCTCGGTGTAGGGCCTCGCCCGCTTGGGCGTGGTGAAGGCCGTCATGCCTGCGCCGACCACGACCGCGGCGCTCACAGCGCGGGAACCTTGTGGAACCAGGGCTGCGCGCGCTCGATCTGACCGGCGAGGCGAAGCAGCGTGGCCTCGCCGCCCCCGCGCGCCACGAACTGGACCCCGATAGGCAGGCCGTCGTCCGTCCAGGCGAGCGGGACGCTCATCGCCGGCTGTCCCCCCACGTTGAAGGGCTGTGTGTTCGGAATGAAGGTGTAGAGCCGCTCGGCGTAGTCAGTGAGGTCGGCGGCGTTCATGTCGATGCTGCCTTTGGGCTGGGGCGGCTTGCCGTTGGTCGCCAGCAGCAGAACGTCGTAGCGCTCGAAGAATGCGGCGAGCCGCCGGCTCAGCGCGTGCAGGTGCTGGATCGCCTGGGCGACCTGGACGCCGGTATAGTCCAATCCCGCCTGGTAGAGCTGCCAGGTGAGCGTCTCGACCTCGTCCTGGCGAATGGGCGCGCCGCGCCGCGCGGCTTCGTTCTCCAGGTTCGCCGCGGTGGCGGAACAGACCGCCGTGTTGGCGTGCAGCGCCATCTGCTGGAAATCGACGTCGGGCTTCGCCTCCTCGACGTCGTGGCCCAGACCTTCGCAGAGTTTCGCCGCGTCGCGTACGGCCTGGACGTTCTCGGGGAAGAGCTCGCCCCAGATCAGGGCGGCGGTGGTGAAGCCGATCCTCAGGCGGCCCGGATCGCGGCGCACCTCCGCGGCAAACGGCCGGGCTGGCGGCTCCAGCCAGTAGGGGTCGCCCGGCTGCGGCCGGCAGACAATGTCGAGGAGGGTCGCGCTGTCCCGCACCGAGCGCGTGAGCGCATGCTGGACCGAGAGCCCGCCCCAGCCCTCGCCGCTGGGCGCCAGCGACACCCGCCCGCGCGACGGCTTCAGACCGAAGAGCCCGCAGCACGAGGCCGGCGTGCGGATCGAGCCGCCGCCATCGCTGCCGTGAGCCGCAGGCACGATGCCGGCCGCGACGGCCGCCGCCGCCCCGCCCGATGAGCCGCCCGGCGTCACGCCTTCATTCCAGGGATTGAGCGTCGGGCCGTTGGCCACAGGCTCGGTGACGGTGGCGATGCCGAACTCCGGCGTGTTCGTCTTGCCGAAGAGCACGAGGCCAGCTTCGCGGTACGCCCGCACGATGGCGCTGTCGGCCTCCGCCGGAAGGTCCTTGAAGATGCGCGACCCGGCCCCGGTGGGCTTGCCCGCCATGTGCACCGAGATGTCCTTGATCGGATAGGGCACGCCCTTCAGGGGGCCATCCGGCAGCCCGGCCTTGATGGCGGCGCGCGCATCGGCCTCGTAGGTGGCGATCACGGCGTTGAGGCGGCCGTTGACGGCGTCCATGCGCGCCAAGGTGGCGTCCAGCAACTCGTCGGGGCTCACCTCCCGGCGAGCGACCAGCTCGGCCAGGCCGACGGCGTCGTGGTTTCGGAAATCTTCGAAGTTCACGGCGCCTCCGGAGCGACTTCGGCCTGAACGGCCAGGGATTTGGAAAGAGGCCGGGTCTCGGCGGCCGGATCGGCGCGGCGTGCGGCGCGCCCCGCCAGGCGCCGGCGCACGATCGCATGACGCCGAGCGTCGAGCGGGAAGGCCAGGAACATCCAGGCCCCGGCCACGAAGAACGGGATGGGCGCCAGGCAGTAGACATACTTCAGCGCGGCCAGGGCCTCCGGCGTGTTGGCGCCCTTGGCGTGGAATCCCAGGAGTTCGAGGGCGGGCAGGGTGACGCCGATGGCGATGGCCGGCGAGACCTGTTGAAAAAAGCCCCAGACGCCGAAGAACAGGCCGCCGCGCATCTCGCCGGTCTTCAGGGTGTCGTAGTCGATGACGTCGCCCACGATGCCGAGCGGCAGGGTGAGGAACGCGGCGCTGGTCGCGCCAAGCAAGGCCATCAGCGCCACGAACCACCAGCCGTCGCCCGGCTGGAGTTGGGTGGCGAGCAGGCCGCTCAGCGAAATGGCGATCAGCAGCGAAATCCCCGCCGCCCGATGCTTGCCGATCCGGCGGCTGACCTGCACCCAGAGCGGCACCCCCAACAGCACGGACCCGAACGAGGCGAGCAGCGTGGGGCCGATCACCTCGGGCTGCTTCAGGTAGTGCGAGATGAAGAAGATCAACGTGGAATTGGTGACCCCCGCACCGATGCTGAGCACCACGTAGCCGGCGCAGAGCAGGCGGAACGGCCGGTTGGCCATCAGGGTCTTGAGCGTGGCGAGCCAGGGGGACGGCGGCTCATGCCGCACCGCGGGCTCCGGCACGAAACGGAGGGCGACGCCGGCGGTGAGCGGGGTCAGGAGCACGACTGTCCAGCCCATGACCGCCATGGTGAACCGATCGATCCCATGGCCCATCAGGGCGGTGACGCCAGGGACGGCCGAGGCGATCACGATGCCTATGACATTGGCGCTCTCGCGAAAGCCGGCGACCTTGGATCGGCCGTGGTAGCTCTCCACGATCTCCGCGCCCCAGGCGGCGTGCGCCAGGCCGAGCATCGAAGCGCCGAAATAGATCACCGCCGTCGCGGCCAGCAGCCACCAGCCGCCGACGTGTTCGGGCGGCATGAACACGAGGATCGCGCCCAGCATGCAGATCGGCGCGCCGGCTGCGATCCACGGCTTGCGACGGCCGAACCGCGACCGCGTGCCGTCCGACAGCCGGCCGAGGAAGGGATCGATCACCATGTCGAACAGGCGCGAAAACAGCAGGAAGCCGCCGACCGTTGTCAGGCTGAGCCCCAGTTCCTGGGCGTAGAACGCCGGCAACAGCGCCGTGAGCGGCACGAACAGGAACGACATGGGGACGGCGGGCAGCGCATAGGCGGCCAGCCGCCACACGGACATGCCTGGGGTTTCGGCCCTAGGCGCCATGGAACACCGGCGGACGCCGTTCCTGGAAGGCGCGCACCCCTTCCAGGCCGTCCGGGCTGGAGAACGCCGCGACGATGCCCTCCGCCTCGCGTCGGAGATGGGCGGCGTATTCGGGGCGGATGGACTCGCGCATCAGCCGCCGCGCGGCGGCGTAGGCCCCGGTAGGGCCCGCGGCCAGTTCCTGGGCCAGGTTCGCGGCGCGGCCCGCGACGGCCTTGTCGTCGACGACTTCGGTGATCAGGCCCTCCCGCAGCGCCTCGGCGGCGCTCAGCGTCGGATTGAGGAAGGTGAGTTCCAGGGCCCGCCGCAGGCCGACCACGCGAGGCAGGGCC
Organism: Phenylobacterium sp.; assembly: GCF_016124325.1. Classification (GTDB taxonomy): domain Bacteria; phylum Pseudomonadota; class Alphaproteobacteria; order Caulobacterales; family Caulobacteraceae; genus Phenylobacterium. The sequence continues at coordinate 15,231 of NZ_WGNY01000028.1, read as the reverse complement.
CAGCTCGTTCCGCCGTCGGGCGTGAGGCCGGAGCGCGTATAGGCCATCACGAACCGCGCGCCCTCGCCGGCCACGACGATGTCGGCGGCGAGCGCCAAGCCCAGGCCCGCGCCGGCTGCGGCGCCGTGGACGGCGGCGACCACCGGGGCGTGAAAGTCGAACAGCTGCTCCAGTCCGGCATGCAGGTCGGCGATCAGGGCCTCGACATAGCGCGCCGCCCCGCCCCCCTCGCGCGCGAAGCTGGCCAGGTCGCCGCCGGCGCAGAACATCCTGCCCACGCCCTGCAGCAACAGCGCGCGCACGGACTTGTCGCCGGCCAGCCCGGCCATCGCGTCCCGGAACGCGCGGGCCAGGGGCGCATCTATGGAATTGGCGGCCTGCGGCCGGTTGAGGGTCAGGACGGCGACCCCGCCGTCCCGGCGCAACAGGATGGGCGCTTCCGCGGCGACGGCCTCGGTGGTCATGGTCATAGCGCCCTGCCGATGATGTCTTTCATGATCTCGTTCGCGCCGCCGTAGATCTTGGCGACCCGGCTATCGAGCCACATCCGCGAGATCGGGTATTCCAGCATGTAGCCGTAGCCGCCGTGCAGTTGCACGCAGGCGTCGATGATGCGGTTCTGCTGTTCGGTGGACCACCACTTCAGCATCGCGGCCTCGGTCGCGTCGAGACGGCCGTCCATGAACTTGCGGATGCAGCGCTCGAGGAACGTGCGACAGACCACGGCTTCGGTCCGCGCCTCCGCCAGCCGGAAGCGGCTGTTCTGGAAGTCGATCACCCGCTGGCCGAACGCTTTGCGCTCGCGCGTGTAGGCGATGGTGTGGTCGATGGCGCTCTCCATGAAGGCCTGGGCGACCACGCCCGTCATCAGCCGCTCTTCGACGAGGCGTTCGCCGAGTTGGATAAAGCCGCGGCCTTCCTCGCCGCCGAGCAGAGCCGTGGCCGGCAGACGCACCTCGTCGAAGAACAGCTCGGCGGTGTCGGCCGAGAGCTGGCCCATCTTGTCGAGCGGTGCGCCGCGAGCGAAACCTTCGAGGCCGTCGACCTCGACGAGAAACAGGCTGATGCCGGCGTCCGCCTGGGCCGCGAGAACGACGATGTCCGCCGTGGCGCCGTGGCTGATGAAGGTCTTCTGGCCCGATACGACGTAGCTGTCGCCCTCTCGGCGGGCGCGGGTCTTCATCGCGCGCAGGTCGCTGCCAGCCGAAGGCTCGGTCATGGCGATGGCCCCGATCCACTCGCCGGTCGCCATCCTGGGCAGCACGCGGGCCTTCTGCGCCTCGGTCCCGTAGGCGGCGAGATAGGGCGCCACGACGTCGTTGTGCAGCGAGATCACCGGCGCGACGACGCCGGCCCTGACCTGCTCTTCGGTGAGCACGACGGCATGCAGCAGGTCGCCGCCCGAGCCGCCGTACTCGGGATCGATCCGCGGGCACAGCAGGCCCAGTTCGCCCGCGCGCCGCCAGATGTCGCGCGGGACCATTCCGGCCTCTTCCCAGGCCTCGCGGTGCGGCGCGCACTCGCCGGTGAAGAACCGCCGCGCCGTTTCCCGCAGCATTTCGTGGTCGTCCCGGTAGGGGAGCGAGGCGGGCCAGACGCCGAACGCCGCGGGCGGTTGCTGACGTGTCATAACGCCCGTCCGATGAGATCCTTCATGATCTCGTTCGTGCCGCCGGCGATCCGCCCCAGCCTGGCGTCGGCCCAGCGGCGTGCGATCGGCGTCTCGCGCATGTAGCCATAGCCGCCGTGGAGCTGCAGGCATTCGTCGATGACCTCGCAGCACCTTTCGGTCGTCCACCACTTCGCCATGGCGCCCGCCTGCGCGTCGAAGCGATTTTCGATGAAGAGATCGATGCAGCGCTCGAGATAAGCCCGCGCGACCGTCGCCGCCGTTCTGCACTCGGCCAGCTTGTGACGGACCGCCTGATGGTCGACGAGCCGGCGGCCGAACGTCTCTCTCTCGCGCGCGTAGGCCACGGTCTCGTCCACGGCGCACTCCATCTGGACCACCGCTGACATCGCCATGATCAGCCGTTCTTCCGGCAGCCGCTGCATCAGCTGGTAGAAGCCCCGGCCCTCGACGCCGCCCAGCAGGTTCTCGGCGGGAACGCGAACGCCCTCGAAGAAGAGTTCGGAGGTGTCCTGCACCTTGTTGCCGACCTTCTTGAGGTTGCGGCCCAGCGTGAAGCCCTCGGCTCCTGGCGTCTCGACCAGAAGCAGGCTGACGCCCCGCGCGCCGGCCTCGGCGTCGGTCTTGGCGGCGACAACGATCAGCTCGGCGTTCTGGGCGTTGCTGATGAAGGTCTTGGCGCCGTCGAGGACGTAATGATCGCCGTCGCGGCGGGCGCGGGTGCGGATCGCCTGCAGGTCCGACCCGGCGCCGGGCTCGGTCATGGCGATAGCCGCGACGATCTCGCCTGTCGCCATCTTCGGCAGGAAACGAGCTCTTTGCGCGTCGGTGCCGTAGAGCTCGATGTAGGGCGCGATGATGTCGGAGTGCAGATAGAACGCCAGCTCGTTGAAGCAGGCCCGCGTCTGCTCTTCGATGATGATGAAGCCGTGCCACAGGTCGCCGCCGCCGCCGCCGAACTCCGGCGAAACTTTGGGGCAGAGAATTCCGGCTTCGCCCGCCCGGCTCCACATCTCGCGCGGCGACTTGCAGGCCTTCTGCCAGGCTGCCCGGTGGGGCAGGCACTCCTTCTCGATGAACCGCCGCACGTTGGTCCGGAAGATTTCGTGCTCGGGCGTGTAGTGGGGGGACTCGACCATACGGGACTTGCTTCCTGTCCGGGCCGCCGGCGGCGGCCCGGTCCGAGATTTTGCGCTCAGAACGACTTGCGCAACTCAATGCCGTAGGTGCGCCCGAAGCCCGCGACCCGAGTGGTGATCACCGCCTTCGGGAACGGGAAACTCGAACCTGCCCCCAGCACCTTGTCGTTGTTGAGGTTCTTGCCCCAGAGATAGGCGCCCCAACCGCCCTCCTTCGACTGCACGCCAAGGCGGCCGTTGAGCGTGGTGACCGCCTCGATGGTCAGGCGGGTCCCGGCGCTCGGCAGGAAGTAGCTGCTGCTGCGGTGGTTCAGGTCGCCGCGGATGTAGAACTCCATCCCGCCGCCGATCGGCGCCGTGTACTGGGCGCCCAGGCTGCCCGTGTAATTCGGCGTGTACTGGAAGTCCTCGCCCGCCAGCGACGGGTTGGTCGGGAAGCTGTCGTACTTCGCCTTGAGATAGGCTCCGTTCGCGTCGATCAGCAGCCCCGGCATCGGACGGGCGGTCAGTTCGACCTCGAGGCCGCGGCTGGACGCGGTGGCCGCGTTGCGGATCAGGAACGACAGGCCGGTGAAGATCTGCTCCTGCTTGTCATTCCACTTCAGATAGAAGGCGGCGACGTTCAGGCTCAGGCGGCGGTCGAAGAAGTACGACTTGTAGCCGGCCTCGTAGTTGTTGACCGTCTCCGGCGCGAAGCCCAGCGGATCCGTCGGGTTGAACGGCGGCGAGATGACGTCGGTCTGGAAGCCGCCCGCCTTGAAGCCGCGGCTGTACTTCACATAAGCGGTCTGCTCGTCGGTGAAGTCGTACGAGAGGCTGATGTCGCCGGTCCAGCGGCTGTCCTTGTAGGTCTCGCGGACGGCCGGGATTTTCACGGCGAAGTTCGACACCAGGACGCCCGAGGGCAGGTTGGCGAAGGTCTGGGTGTAGAGCTGGCTGTAGAAGAAATCCTTCTTCTCGTGGGTCCAGCGCAGGCCGGCGGCCAGCCGCACCTTGTCGGCGATCTGCCAGGTCCCCGAAGCGAAGGCGGCGTAGCTCTTGGCGTCGATCGTGGAATAGGTCTCGGCCCGCTCGCCGTTGAAGCCCGGAATCAGCCCGCCGACCAGCAGCAGGGGCACCTGTGCGCCCAGGTGGATGTGGCGGATGTTCTTGGTGTTTTCGTCGTAGTAGTAGGCCCCGACCAGCCAGCTGAACGGGCCGTCGCCCGTCGAAGCGAGGCGGAATTCCTGGCTGAAGTTGTCGCCCTTCTCGTCGCGGCCGACGTCGAAGGCGTCGATCGGCAAGCCGTCGGAATCGTCGGTGAACTTGGAGACGTAGCCGCGCCACGCGGTGATCGAGGTGAAATCCGCGCCGGGGAAGCTGTAGTCGAGGCGGCCCATGTAGCCCCAGAGCTCGCGGTGCGCCCCCTCGGGCGAGTTGAGCTGCACGACGTTGTCGCCCGGATCCTGCGGCGGAATCGCCGCCAGCGCCGCGGGGACCGGCGGTGGGAAGATGACGGGTCCCGTCTCGATGGCGCTGGTGCCGCTTTCGGTGAAATAGTCCGCCCCGAAGCGCAGCCGCAGGCTGTCGGACACCTTCGACGCCAGCACCAGCCGGGCGCCGTCGGAGTTGATGTCGTTCAGGGTCTTGCCGGTGAAGGTGTTCTTCAGATAGCCGCCGCGCTCGCGGTGGACCACCGAGAGGCGGGCCATCAGCAGGTCGGGGACGATCGCCCCGCCCACCGTCGCGCGGCCCTGCAGGAAGTCGTAGTTGCCGTAGGTGGCGTCGCCGAACGCGGTGAAGGTGTTGGAAGGCTCGGTCGTAACGATGTTGATCGCGCCGCCGATGGTGTTCTTTCCATAGAGCGTGCCTTGCGGTCCGCGCAGCACCTCCACCCGGACGACGTCATTGAGGATCGTGTTGAAGGTCGGATCCCGGCCTTGATAGACCTCGTCGACATAGACGCCGACGGCGGGCGGGAAGCCGGCGTTGATGTTGCTCTGCGAGCTGACCCCGCGGATCGAGATCGCCGGCGAGTTGGTCCCGGGGGTCATCGACACATTCGGCGCCTTGACGGCGATGTCCGTCATGAAGCTTCCGCTGATGTTCTGAATCTCGGCCGCGCCGACCGCGGTGACGGCGACCGGCACCTTGAGATTTTCCTCGACCCGCTTCTGGGCCGTGACGACGACGGTCTCGACCGTGGTGTCGTCCGCGCCCGCGGCCGTCTGCGCCAGCGCCGGGGCCGCCGCCAGCATGGCCGCCAGCGCCCCGCCCGCCATCAACGCGCCCCGCGCCAAGCCGTTGGCGGATGCAGGACAAGAGTTCCGTTCCGACATTTCCGTCGCCCCCTCTTCGGTATGGCCTTTGCGGCTCATCCACTTCGAAGGACACGGCCCGCCGCGGAACCCGCCATGCGGAATGCGAAACGGCCGCCGACACCGGCGGCCGTCAGCCTTGAGGTCATGTCGTCGGTCAGGCGCGGGCGGGCTTGGGCGCGCGGAAGGGTTCCTCGCCCTCGGCGTAACTCTTCTTGATATTGCCGTGGATGCCGCTGGGATCGACGGGCAGGCCGTAGACTTCCATCCAGTGACTGTGCGCGAGGTGGTGGAGGGCGAAGGCCACCTGGAAGGCCGAGTGGCGGCCCTGCGCGTCCTCGGCCGCATTGACCGCCTGCTTGACCATCTTGGTCGCCATCGTCGGCTGGCTGGCGACCTTGCGGGCAAGCGCCAGCGTGGCCTCCGCCAGGTCGGCGCGCGGCACGACCCGGTTGACCATCCCAAGCTGGCGGGCCTCCTCGGCGCCGATCGGCTCGCCGGTCAGCAGCATTTCCTTGGCCTTGCGCGGGCCCATCTCCCACGGGTGGGCGAACCACTCGACGCCGGCCACGCCCATGGCGACCGTGACCTCCTGGAACTGCGCATCGTCGCTGGCGACGATCAGGTCACAGGGCCAGCAGAGGAGCAGGCCGCCCGAGACGCACTTGCCCTGCACTGCGGCGATCGTGATCTTGGGGATGTTGCGCCACCGCTCCGAGAAGCCGGTGTAGAGCTCCTCCTCGCGGGCCATGCGCCCCTCGGCGCCCGCGCGACGGTGCTGCTGGAAGGGCGTGACGGGCGCGTAGCGCTCCTGGTTGTCGTGATGGTCGGTCTCGCGCACGTCGTGGCCCGACGAGAAGTGCTTCCCGTTCGCGGCCAGGATGATCACCTTCACATCGTCCTCGCGCGCGGCGCGGTCGAAGGCGGCGTTGAGCTCGTAGAGGAACTGGCTGTCCTGCGCGTTGGCGGCCTCGGGCCGGTTCATCACGATGCGAGCGATGCCCGGCTCGGGCTTCTCATAGATCATGTAGTCCCAGGTCACGGGCTCCTCCTGCCGCCTCAGGCGGTCATCTCGGCGAGTTCATTGTGCATGCCGTAGAAGGCCGGGGGAACCTTCGAACGGTCGCCGGAGTGCGCGACCTTTCCGAGGCGCGCGCCTTCGGCCTGCTGGCGCTGGTACTCGTCGTTGCCGCCCGGTTCGAGCTTCATCCGCGCGAAGGGCAGGATGAAGTCGTAGTCGGCGACGGTCTTGATGTCGGCGGCGTCGATCTCGCCCTCCGCGAAGGTCGTCAAACGGCCATTCTCGATGCGGCAGTGCCAGGCGATGCGTCCGTCGCCCTTCGCGTCCAGGTGCGACGGAACGCCCGTAAACACCTCGCAGATGCTGAGCGTGACTCCCGGTCCCGCCGCGGCGGCGTACCGGTCGAGCATCGACTTCAGCGCGGCCAGCCACTCGGGACTGGCGAATTCGACCTTGGCCATCGGATCCTCAACCGTATTGCGTCTGATAGGCGGGCCGCACCAGCGCCATGTTCTCGAGCTTGGGGCCCTCGGCCCGGTAGCCCTGCCAGGCGTTCTTCCCGACGAGGCGCGCGAGCTCGGGACCGTAGGGCGCGATGATTTCGTCGGCGATGTCTTCGTAGGCCTCGGCCGGGTTCACATAGTTGCGGCAGAACGCGGTGGCGATGTGGGCCCGCACGCCCGCGGAGGTCTTCGGATAGGTGCAGTGCCAAGTGTTGCCGGTGAACACGGCCAACGAGCCGGGGCGGGCGTTGACGGGCGTCACCATCGCGTCGTCCATCGGCCCGCCGATGAAGCGCGGCTGTTCGTATTCGGTGGGATGGCGGCAGTAGCGGTGGCTGCCGGGCACCATGCCCAAGGTCCCGTTCTCCTCGGTGTAGTCGGTCAGAATCCAGCTGACGTTGCAGACCGAGCCGTAGGCCGGCAGCGGCGTCGGCACCCCGACCGAGTCGCAGTGCATGGGGGTGGAGCGCGCCGAGCCCTCCTTGACGAAGGCCACCATGCTGAACAGGCGGTAGCTCAGGCCCATCAGATAGCGGCCCATCGTCTGGACGGCGGGGTTCATGACCGCCTCGACGAACACCGGGTCACGCTCGAGCAGGTGGAAGAGCTGGCGTCCGAAGGCCGGCTTCTCGGCGTCGGCGTGCTTGTTCAGCTCGACCGCCTGGTCATCCTCTTCGCGGGCGATCTGCATGACCTTCTCGAACAACCGCTCGGCAAAGTCGGGCGCCGCCCCGGTCTTTTCGGGCTCGATCACCGTAAAGCCGAACGTCTCCAGCTCGGCGATGTTGGTCTCGATCCCGAGTTCGCGCGCCTGGCGATAGGTCTCGGCCATGCCGGCCATCGACTTCCAGTCCCGGATTTCCATCGCAGCTCCACCTCCCGGAGGCGCGCCCGCGCCTCTCTCATCGTAAGGACACGCCGACGCGCCCGATCCGCCAGCGCGGGCCGGCGGCGGCGGCGATCACGGCGCCGGACGCGGCCGGAAGACGCGGGTCAGCACGCGTGACTGGAACCGCCAGCCGTCGGGCGTCCGCCGGAACGTGTCGGCATATTCTCCCACCGTGGCGGGCGGCGCGACAGGGCGGACGCCGGCCGCGTCGGGCTCGGCGGCGCTGTTGTAGACCGTGAGGTAGCAGGAACCGGCGGCGCGATCGGCGTCGATCGCATGCACCACCGGATTGGTCATCACGTGGCGCATGGTGACGCCCTGGTCGGCCAGGGCCTGCATCGAAGCCCGGATCGCCTCATGGCCCACGAAAGCGGGCGCTTCGGGCACTTCGACCGAGCCGTCCGGTGCGAACAGCTGGGTGAAAGCCTCGACCTCGCTGCGGTCAGCGTGAACGGCATAGAGCATCTGCAGCTTCTGGCAGGCGTGCTCGATCAGCATGCGCTCCAGCTCGGTCATCTCAGTTCACCCGGCGCTCGTGGCCGGCCCAATAGGGCTCGCGCAGGTCACGCTTCAGCACCTTCCCCGAGGCGTTGCGCGGCAGCGCCGCGACGAAGTCGACGCTCTTCGGGACCTTGTAGCCGGCGATCCGCTCGCGCGCCCAGCCGATGATTCCGCCCGGGTCGGCGGTCTGCCCGGGCTTGAGCGCCACGACGGCCTTCACCGCCTCGCCCCATTTCGGATCGGGCACCCCGATCACCGCGACCTCGGCCACGGCGGGATGGCCATAGATGGCGTTCTCCACCTCCGCCGGATAGACGTTCTCGCCGCCGGACACGATCATGTCCTTCACGCGATCGCGGATGAAGAGGTAGCCGTCGGCGTCCAGGTAGCCGGCGTCGCCGCTGCGCACCCAGCCTCCGTCGCGGATGACCCGCGCGGTCTCCTCTGACTGCTTCCAGTAGCCGCGCATGGTCGTGGGCGCGCGGATGCAGATCTCACCCACCTCGCCGGTCGGACGCTCCGCGTCGCTCTCGGGATCCAGGATCCGAATCTCGGCGCCCGGGATCGGCTTTCCGGCCGAGCGCATACGCGGGTTCCCGGCCCTGTGGTCCGCCGCCGGAAGATACGTGACGGCGCCACAGGTCTCGGTCATGCCGTAGAGCTGGATGAAGCCGCAGCCGAAGGCCTCCACGGCCCGCTGCAGCAGGTCCAGCGGGATCGGCGAGGCCCCGTAGAGGAAGTCGGTCATCGACGCGAAGTCCGCGCGGCTCACGCCCGGATGATCCAGCATCATCTGGATCGTGGTCGGCACCAGCACGGTCTTGGAGACGCGGAAGCTGCGAATGGCCTCGATCACCGCCGAATTGTCGAACTCGCGCAGCACGACCGTGAAGGCGCCTGCGTAGACGCCCACGACGCCCCAGCCGGAACCGCTGATGTGGAACACCGGCATCGCCACGAGGCTCACGTCCTCGGCGTTCCACCTGTTCCAATCCATGTCGTCCCCGAATGCTCCGGGGTTGTCGCCGGCATAGGCGTTGAACGCGAAGAACGCGCGGTGGGAGAGCTGGACGCCCTTGGGCCGGCCGGTCGTCCCGGAGGTATAGAGCTGGATCGCTACGTCGTCGGGAGCGACCTGCGCCTGCTGGTCGCCGTCGTCCTGGCGGTCACGCCACGCGGCGAAACCTTCACATCCGGGCGCATCGTCTTCCATGGCGATGACCTTGCGGATCGCGGGCGCCTGGGCCGCGGCCTGCGCCGCCAGCGCCATGCAGGACCCGTCCGCGAACAGCAGTTCGGCGTCGGCGTCGCGTGTGATGTAGACGACCTCGGGCTCGGCCAGCCGCCAGTTGACCGGCGTCAGCACGACGCCGATCCGCGCCGCCCCGAACAGCAGCTCGAAGTAGCCGGTGGAATTCTTGCCCAGATAGGCGATGCGCGAACCGTGGCGCACGCCTTCGGCCAGCAGGCCGTTGGCCACCCTCGCCGTGCGCCGGTCGAACTCGGCGTAGGTGAGGCTCTCGCCTTCGAAGTAGAACGCCGGCGCCCGGCCCCGCGTGCGGCCATGGAAGCGCGGCGCATCGCCCAGGGTGCGGATCTCCGGAAACCAGGCGATCGGCGGGGTCTTGGCCGCCTGCAGCGCATCTGTCATCGCCGTTCCTCCACGATCGGTCAGGCCGCGACGGCGTCGGGCGTGAAGCTGCGGCCCGACGCCCACCCGGCCAAGGCTTCGGCGCAGACACGCTTGCCCCGCACCAGGTGCTTCTCGAGCGTGCTCACCGATATCCCGAGGCTATCGGACATCTGCTTGTAGGACAGCTCCTGCACGGTGCGCAGTTCGATCACCTCCCGGCAGCGTGGCGGGAGGCTGGCGAGCGCGTCCGCATAGGCGCGCTCCTGCTCGCGGGAGATCAGGACCTCCTCGGCCGACGGCGCGTCCGCGGCCGGCAGCGGCGTCTCGGCGAAGAGGGGATGGGCGCGGTCTATGGCGTTCGAACGGCGGCTCCGCAGGCGGTTGAGGGCGAGCCGGTAGGCGGTCTTGAAGAGCACAGCGCGAGGGTGCTCGTAGGCCGCCAGGTCGTGCCGCCGGCACAGGCGCATGAAAGCCTCCTGCGCGACATCCTCCGCGTCCGCGGGCGTCTTGAGAAGCCGGGTTAGATAGCCACGCAACCCGTCGATCTCGTTTCGATAAAGCTCGGCGAGAAGCCGCTGCGACCCGCTCGCCGCGCCCCGCCCGAAGTCACCCGCCACCGTCCCCAAGAGCGCCTCCCTCGCGCTGCGACTATCGCGATTCGACCCACGGGTCGAACAACCAACCTCAGGGTCGATATGTCATCCCTCTAGTCGAACGGCTGTCAATGGGTATTATCTGGCGATGGCGCCCGGAGGCGCTGCGGATTTGGGAGCGGGGATGGCGAAGGCGACGCCGAAGCGGCCGTGGGGCGAGGGCATCCAGGACCGCGGCGAACAGTACGAACTGAAGCGTCAGGTGGTTCTTCGGACAGCCGCGCGCATCTACACCCAGCGCGGGTTCCACGAGACGACGCTCACCGACATCGCCGAAGCTCTGAACATCTCCAAGCCGACGCTCTACTACTACTTCAGGAGCAAGGACGAGATCCTCTTCGAGTGCCACCGGCTGGGCATCGAGGCCATCACCGACGGCGAGACGCCGATGCCGCCGCCGGGCGAAGGCACGGCGCGCGAGCGGCTCCATGAGTTCCTGAGGCGCTATGTCCGGATGGTGGTCGACGATTTCGGGACTTGCCTGGTGATGACGGGCGCCAATGCGCTGGGTCCCGAGAACCGCGCCGAGGTGGTGGGCGGCCGCCGGCAGATCGACGGCATGCTGCGCGGCATCCTCGAGGAGGGCGCCCGCGACGGGACCATCGTCTGCGACGACATCATGCTGACCTCGATGTTCATCTTCGGGGCGATGAACTGGATCCCGCACTGGTTCCATCGCGAGGGCGAGATCAACGTCGACACGCTGAGCGTGCGGCTGGTGGCGTTCGTGGACCGCGCCCTGCTGTCCGCGCCGCAGTAGCTTCAAGGGCGAGGCATGGCGCAGGACGACGTCCTCGAACAGATCGATGTGCGGCTCGCGCCCCGCGAGGCCGAACGTCTCGCCGAGGAAGGCTTCGGGCTGCTGGGTCGCGTCCAGCGCCTGGCGGGCGAACGCGACCAGAACTTCAGGCTGCGGACGAGCGACGGCGTCGACTATCTGCTGAAGATCAGCAACTCGGCGGAACCCCCGGCGGTCACCGATCTGCAGACGCGGGCGCTCCTGCATATGCACGCGGTCGACCCGGATCTGCCGACGCCGCGGCTGCAGCCCGCGCGCAACGGGGAGCCGCAGCATTCATGGACCGGAGCCGACGGGCGGCGTTCCGTGGTGCGCCTCTTCAGCTATCTGCAGGGCGCGCCGCTCTACAGGGCCGCGGTCTCGCCGGACCTGCTGACGGCGCTCGGCGGCGCGCTTGCGCGGGTGGACCTCGCGCTGCGCGACTTCCGTCACCCGGCCGAGAACCACGACCTGCTGTGGGACGTGCAGCATGCCGGCCGGTTACGGCCGCTGACCTCCGAAATCGATGATCCAGACGTGCAGCGGTTGGCGATCGCCGGCCTCGCGGCGTTCGCCGAGAAGGCTGCGCCGCGGCTGCCGGGTCTGCGCGCGCAGTTCATCCACAACGACCTGAACCCGCACAACGTGCTGGTGGCCGAGAACGGAACACCGTCGATTACAGGCGTGCTGGATCTGGGCGACGCGGTGCGCGCGCCCCTGGTCGACGACCTGGCGGTGGCCGCGGCCTACCACGTCGATCTGAGCGACGACCCGCTGTGCCGGGTGGCGCATCTCATGCGCGGCTATCATCGTGTCCTTCCGCTGACCGAGCAGGAGATCGAGGTGATGGGCCCTCTGATCCTGGGCCGTCTCGCGATGAGCGCCACGATCAGCACCTGGCGGGCTCGCAGGCATCCGGACAACCGCACATACATCCTGCGCAACCTTCCCGCCGCTGTGCTTGGCCTGCGGCGACTTCTCCCTCTCGCCGACGACATGATCGCCGAGCGGCTGTGGGCGGCGCTCGAGGACCCCGGCTCATGACCATGATCAATGCATTCGCGGGCGGCCAGGCGGGGCTTTCGGCGGACGACCGGACGTTGCTGGCCCGGCGCGAGAAGGTGCTGGGCCCGGCCTACAGGCTGTTCTACGAGACCCCCTTGCACATCGTCCGCGGCGAAGGCGTCTGGCTCTGGGACCGCGACGGCCGCCGCTATCTGGACGCCTACAACAACGTGGCCTCGGTCGGGCATTGCCGCCGCGAGGTCGTCGAGGCGATCTCCGCCCAGTCCGCCCTGCTCAACACCCACACCCGCTACCTGCACGAGGCGCCGGTCGCCTACGCCGAGGCGCTGCTGCAGAGCTTTCCGCGGGAGTTGGGCTGCCTGATGTTCACCTGCACGGGCAGTGAGGCCAACGACCTGGCTCTGCGTATCGCCCAGGCCGCCACCGGAGGCGTCGGGCTGATCGTCACCGCGACGGCCTATCATGGCGTGACCGCCGCGATCGCCGCGGCCTCGCCGTCGCTTGGACCTGACAATCCGCTCGGCCCGAATGTCTGGGCCGTGCCGGCGCCGGCCGGCGCTTCGGCGCAGGGCGAGATCGGCCCAGCCTTCGCCGCCGGAGTCGAGGCCGCCCTGGCCGACATGAAGCGAAGGGGCGTTCGACCCGCCGCGCTCCTGGTGGACACGATCTTCTCCAGCGACGGGGTGCTGGCCGAACCGGCCGGTTTCCTGGCCGCGGCGATCGCGCAGGTGCGGGCGGCGGGCGGCCTGTTCATCGCCGATGAGGTGCAGGCCGGATTCGGACGCACCGGCGAATCCATCTGGGGTTTCGCGCGACACGGCGTCGCCCCGGACCTCGTGACGATGGGCAAGCCGATGGGCAACGGCTATCCCGTCGCGGGCGTCGTGGCTCGTCCCGAACACTTGGAAGCCTTCGGAAAGAAGGTTCGATATTTCAATACGTTCGGCGGAAGTCCGGTGGCGGTCGCAGCGGCGCAGGCCGTCTGGGACGTGATCCGGCGCGAGCGGCTGGCCTCCAACAGCGAAACCATGGGCCGCCTGTTGCGCGACCGGATCCGGGCGCTGGCCGAGCGGCGGCCACAGCTGGGCGAAGTCCGCGGCGCCGGGCTCTTCGTTGGCGTCGACGTGGTCAGTTCGGATGGCGCGCCCGCGGCTGGCGCCGCGGTTGCTCTGGTCAACCGCCTTCGCGACTCGGGCGTGCTGATCAGCGCCACCGGACCCGCCGGCAACGTGCTGAAGATACGTCCGCCGCTCGTGTTCGCGTCGGAGCATGTCAACCTGCTGATGGAGGCCCTGGAATCGGCCCTCGACGGGGTCTGACGACAGGGACGACGGTGATGATCATCGACGCAATCGACATCGCCGGATCCGCGCATGATCGCGGCCTGGCCCTCGGCCGCGCCCTGGCGGCCCGTATCGCCGGCCATGTGGACGCTTGGCTGTCCAGCCTCGAAGGAGCGGGCCTGGGCGACGCGCGGACCTATGTCGCCGACATGCTGCGCGACACCGACTTCCATGGTGCGGTCCGCGAGCACATGCCCGACCTCGTGGCGGAGGCGGACGGGATCGCGGATGGCGCGGACCAGCCGAGACCGCTGATGTTCGCCCTCCAGCTGCTGGACGAGGAGTGGGCCTATCGCGCGCGCAGGCGGAGCCTGGCCAACCAGCTCCAGAAGTGCAGCAGCGCTGCGGTGGTGAACCCGGACGGTTCGACCTGGATCGGGCAGAACATGGACCTGGGCGGCTACACCGACGGACACCAGGTGCTGCTGCGCATTGCGCCCGACCAGGGCCGTCCCGGGGCGCTGGTCTTCTCGACGGCCGGAATGATCGGACTGATGGGCGTCAACGCCGTTGGGGTCGCTGTTTGCGTCAATTCCTTGCCGCAGCTGCCGTCGGCGGCGGTCGGCGTGCCGGTCGCGTTCATGGTCCGCCGTCTGTTGCAGGCGAGCAGCCTCGCCGAGGCCGTGCAGCTCGTGCAGCTCCTCCCGCACGCCACGAACCAGCACTACCTGATCGCCGAGGCCGGCGCGGTCCGGTCGTTCGAGGCCTCCGCGGCCGGCGTCACGGAATTTCACCCGCCGCAAGCGGATCGCGTGTTGCACACGAACCACCCGCTCACCGACGAGCAGGGCGTCCCCGAGAGCGAATCCGCTCGGGAGAATTCGGCGGCGCGCCTGGCCTCGCTGACGCGCCGTCTCGCCTCGGGCCGCCCGAACCTGGCCGACCTGCAGGCGGCGTTTGCGGCGTTCGATGACCCGCGCCACCCGGTCTGCCGTGAGCGGCGCGCCGACGGGCTCATCAATTTCACGACCGGGTCCATGATCTCCCTGCTGCGGCCCCTCCGGTCGGGCATCGAATCTTGGGTCAGCGCGGGTCCGCCGAGCCGTGGAGGCTACCAGCGCGTCGAAATGACCCTGACCTGAGGGTCCCGACAGCCCTTGATGCGCCCCTCAAGCAGCATCGCGCCATCGACGCTATTCCTGCTCCCGGATGGCGACGATGACGGCTACGGCTGTGGCGGAGGCCGCTGGACCCGGCGCCAACTGGCGGACGTTCCGAACGTCGCCTTGGGGTCGGCAGGCGACATTCAGCGTCGCGGTCGAAGCCGACAGTCACCTTGAACGGCGATGGCGCCACTCGCCGACATGTTGGCCTCTATCGCGTCCGCGTCACCACCCAGCCGCCCTCTCGAGCCTCTGCCACCCATTCACGTTCCGGCGCATGCTTCCGAGCCGTCGTGTAGTCGATGCGGCGCTGAGTATTCACAACGCAGGAGCAGCCCACGCGCAGCTGAAGCAACCGCTCCGTGATCAGACCATAGGCCTTCGGCATGGCGATCACTTCATCGTCGGGATGACGAAAGCGGAGTCCTCGACGGCGCCCTCGGGCCAGCGGGCGGTGACGGTCTTGACCTTGGTCCAGAAGCGGACGCCCTCCATGCCGTGCTGGTTGGCGTCGCCGAAAGCCGAGCGCTTCCAGCCGCCGAAGGAGTGGTAGGCCACCGGCACGGGGATCGGCACGTTGATGCCCACCATGCCGACGTTGACCTGCTGGGCGAACTCCCTGGCCGCGCGGCCGTTGCGGGTGAAGATCGCCACGCCGTTGCCGTACTGGTGGGCGGACGGCAGGGCGACGGCCTCCTCGAAGCTCTCCGAGCGG
>NZ_WGNY01000043.1 GCF_016124325.1 Phenylobacterium sp. | reverse complement strand
CTTCAACCCGCTGATGTTCGGGATGGGCGTGACCATGATCGGCCCGACGATCATGGACTACGGCACCGAGGAGCAGAAGAAGAAGCACCTGCCGCCGATCGTGAAGGGCGAGGTGCAGTGGTGCGTGGGCTATTCCGAGCCTAACGCCGGCTCGGACCTGGCGTCGTTGCAGACCCGCGCGGTGGACGCCGGCGACCACTGGGTGATCAACGGCCAGAAGACGTGGACGAGCGGGGCGCAGCACTCCGACTGGTGCGGCCTGCTGACCCGGACCGACCCCAAGGCCAAGAAGCACGACGGGATCAGCTTCCTGCTGGTCGACATGCATCAGCCGGGGATCGAGACCCGGCCGATCGGGCTGATCTCGGGGGCCTCGCCGTTCTGCGAGACCTTCTTCACCGACGCCACGGCGCCCAAGGACGCGCTGCTGGGCCAGCTCAATGTGGGCTGGACGGTGGGCAAGCGCCTGCTGCAGCACGAACGCGCCAGCCAGACCGGCGCTTCGATGGGCGGCCGCCCGCCCAAGCCGCTGAACGAGATCGCCAAGGAATATCTGGGCGTCGACGACAAGGGCCGGCTGGCCGACCCCGATTTCCGCATGCGGCTGGCGAAGCACGAGATGGACGCCAAGGCCCACGCGCTGACGCTGATGCGGGCCGCCGCCGAGGCGAAGGGCAACAACAGCCCCGGGCACGCGCCGTCGATCCTGAAGAACTCGGCAACCTGGGTCGCCCAGACCCGCGCCGAGATGACCCTGGAGCTGATGGGCAGCCAGGGCCTGGGCTGGTCGGGCGAGGGCTTCAGCCACGACGAGATCGAGGCGGTGCGCGCCTGGCTGTGGGGCAAGGCGATGTCGATCTACGGCGGCAGCCAGGAGATCCAGTTCAACATCGTCTCCAAGCGCATCCTGGCCCTGCCGGACACGACGCACAGCACGTAACGCCTTTCCCGCAGGCGCCCCTTATTCCGTCGTCCTCGCCACGAGGGCGAGGATGACGGTGGAGAGCGACAGGACGCGGAGCGCGGACCGCTGAGGTCCTACTCGGGCAAGGTCGCGAGCCAGGCCTTGAGGTCGGCGGCCGAGCGGTCGGGGATCTGCTCCATCGGCACGTGGCCGACGCCGGGATAGGCGATCAGCTTCGCGCCCGGGATCGCCGCGGCGAGGCCGCGTGCGCTGGCGGCCGGGATCAAGGCGTCCTGCTCGCCGGTCATCACCAGGGTGGGCGTGTGGATCGCCTTGAAGGTGTCGGGCGTGACGGGCCGCTGCGGGCCGCCCCGTCCGCCGGTCAGGATCGCGCGGTGGCCGGGCGCGCGGGCCAGTTCGACGTAGCGGGTGACGAGTTCGGGCGTGACGAGGCTCTCGTCTAGGTAGGCCTGCTTCAGGCCCTTTTCGGCGAACAGGCCCGGGTCGGCGTTGCGCAGGAACCAGCGGCCGACCGGGTTGCCCAGCAGTTTGAAGACGACCGGGGAGCCTTCCGACTTCCGATTGGGGTCGGGCCAGCCGGCGGCGTCGACCAGGACCAGGCCCCGGAGGCGGTCCGGGTGGGCCAGGGCGTAGTTCCAGGCCACCCCGCCGCCCATGGAATTGCCGCCGAGGACGAAGGGCGGAAGGTCGAGGCGCGTGGCCAGCTGATCCACCACGGCGACGCTGTTGTCGGTGGAGGGCGCATAGTCGTCGGGCGCGCGGGTCAGGCCGTGGCCGGGCAGGTCGAGGCTGACGATCCGGTAGTCGCCGGAAAGGCGCTGGACCCAGGGCTCCCAGGCGTGGAGCGAGGCCGAGAAGCCATGCACCAGCACCAGGGTCGGCGCGTTGCGGGGACCCTGGTCGCGGTAGTGGACGCGCAGCCCGCCGGGCAGGTCCATGTAGCGCGACGCCGGGCTGGCGTACTTCGCCTCGAGCTTGTCGTAGGCGGTGTCGGGCGCCGTGCAGGCCGCCAGCCAGAGGCTCGCCAAGCCGACCGCCAGCAAGCGCAGGATCGCTGATGGGCGCATAGTCTCCTCCCCGGCTCGGGGCCGGCTTTTGCTTTGGAGGAAGGCTGCGAAGCTTACGCGACGGCGGTCAAGCCGCTGGATCGGGCGCCCGCATCGGCCGCAGCCCGGCTTCGGCGACGGCGAACAAGCCGAACGCGACCAGGCCGGCGCCGGTGAGCGCCAGGACTGCGTGGCCGAAGGGCGCGTCGGCGAGGGTTTCCAGGGCCCCGCCCAGGCCTTCGGCCTCGGAGGCGCGGGCATGCAGCCCGGCGCTCAGCAGGAAGCCGCCGGCCGGGACCAGGGCGAGGCCGCGGGCGGCGTAGCCGAACCGCGCCACCGTCCCGGCCCAGTCGCGCACCGGGCGGTCGCAGTCGAGCTCGCGGCCGAAATGGTCGAAGGCGGCGCGGGCCATGTTGCCAAGCCCCGCGGCCAGGACGAACAGGCCGGCCGCCGCCACGATCAGGCCGCCCATCGGCAAGTGCAGCGCGGCGTCGACCGCCGCGCGGGTGGCGGCGCGGTCGTCCGGCTCGTGCAGGTCGCCCAGGGCGTCGATCAGTCCGAAGACCGACACCGCCAGGCCGCCGTAGGTCAGGCCGCTGATCGCCTGGCCGGCGCGAATCGCCAGGCCTCGCAGGTCGTGGCCGTGGCGCTCGGTGTCGGCGAACGCCTGAAGGGCGCGCCAGGCGGCGAAGCCGTAGAGGCCCAGGCCGATCAGCCAGAGCAGCATGATCCCCAGGGACCACTCGCCCCAGGCCTCCAGGGCGCCGACCGCGCCCTCGGCGCGTGGGGTCAGCCGCAGCGCGGCGAGCAGGGCGATGGCGCCGACGCTCACATAGACCGCGCCGCGCGCCACGTAGCCGAACCGGGCCGCCGCCTCGATGAGCGCCGCCCAGGGCGCGCGGGCGAAGCGGCGACGCAGACGCGCCAGCGGGCGGGTGGGAACGGGCGCGGATACGGCCATGCTTCGACGCAACGCCGCCCCGGCGGCGCGGTTCCGGCGGATCAGGCGCCGGCCAGCGCCTCGCCGCATTCGGCGATCGCCAAGCCGGGTCCGGGGTCGTGCCCCGACTCGATGGACCAGGCCGCGCCCAGGGCGGCGTAGACGAAGATCCATTCGCAGAGGCGGCGCAGATCGAGGTCGGCGGCCCGCGCCACGATGGCCGCGCGCCGGGCCATGCGGCCGGGTTCAAGGGCGATCTCGGCGTCTGGCGTGCGGAACAGGTTTGCGTATTCGAAGCCGCGCTCGCCGATCAGGCCCTTGGGGTCGATGGCGAGCCAGCCGCGCGCGCCGCCATCCAGCACATTGTCGTGGTGGAAGTCGCCGTGCAGCACGACCACGTCGCGCGGCTCGGCCAGCAGGCGCTCGGCGACCGGCAGGGCGCGGGAGAAGGGGCCGCCGTCGCGGGCGGCGGCGACCCGCAGAGAGCGGAACCAGCGGTCGAGCGGGACGAGGGTGTCAGGCGCCGGCTCGGGCCGCGGGGCGTGCAGGCCGCGCGCGACGCCGCAGAGGATGGCGGTGGCCTCGTCGTCGGCGCCCGAGCGCGCCATGGCGGCGAGGCTGCGCGGGCCGGCGAGCCGTTCCATGAGGAGCGCGTCGCCCTCGCGCGCCAGCACCCGGGCCGCACCCCGGCCGGCCCACCATTCCATCAGGGCCCCGCCGCGCCGTTCCTCCTCATGGCCGGCGATCTTCAACATCGCGGGCGCCCCGTCGGCGAGGACGGGGGCCAGGCGACTGCCAAACCGGGTGGTGAAGGGCTCGCCGTCCGGGACGAGGCGCCAGCGGGCGAGCCAAGGCGCGAACGGGTCGCTCCCGGTCACGTGTCGTTGAGAGCCTTGCACGCGAAGGCCATGCGTACCGCGCCGACCGAGCCGGCCTCGGGCCTGGCCCAGGGGGTGACGATGAACCGGGGCGAGCGCCATGACTGGCCGCCCAGCGCCGGGGCGTCGTGGTAGATCTCCTCGACCACGCGGGTGACGCCGCGCCGGCAGTCGAACTCGGAGAGGCTCTCCACCGAGCGGAAGGTGAAGCCGTCGCGCTGGCGCGGCGCGGCGGCGTCGTAGGCCGTCCAGGCGCGACGCAGGCCCGCCTCGGCGGGCGGGGCGGCGCGCATGAACACGAAGACGTCCTCGCTGGCGGTGATCAGCGTCCAGCCCGCCTTCTCCAGCGCCGGTGACGGCCAGGAACCCTCCTGGGCGTCCTGCGCCGCGGCGGGCGCGGCGAGGGCCGCCAGCACCGCGATGAGGACGAGGCGCCTCATGCCGGGACCAGCCTCACGCGCGTCCCGCACAGGGTGATGTGGTCGCCCGGGCCGTCGAGGCCTCGCGCCTTGGCGGCCGCGTGCACGGCGGCGGGGTCGCGCACGGCGACGTCGAAGGCGCCGACGCCCTCGCCGCGGCCGTCCTCGGCGGTCACGAAGCGGAGTTCGCCGCCGTCGAGGCCGATGCGCCAGCCCGTGGCGGTCCGCTCGCGCGGCAGGCCCAGGACGGCGGCCCATTTCGCCGACATGGCGTCGGGATCCGGACCCTGCAGCTCGCCGCCGACCACGGCGGTCGAGACGTCGGTCTTGACGTTCTTCGGCCAGTCGGGGCCGCCCCATTCCCAGTGCTCGGGCGGGGTCATCTGGTCCAGCGACAGGATCGCGCCGCCCACGTCCTTGGGGTGCAGGTGGCTCATGGAGACGCCCTTGAAGTCGGCCTTCTCGATGATGCGGACGTTCTCGGCGGCCACGCGCTCGCGGGCCGCGGCGCTGTCCTCCACCTGCAGGATGACCATGTAGCCGCCGTCGCCGCCGCGTTTTTCCAGCAGCCGGCCGGCGGTGGTTCCGCCAGCCTTGGGCGAGACCACCTCCAGGAAGGTGTCGCCCACCGGCCAGACGGCGTTGTGCAGGCCGAACTTGCCGACGCCGGGATCGGCGTAGGGCTGGCCCAGGCCCAGCACGGCCTCGATGTCGGCGCGGGCCGCCGCCAGGTCTTCGCCCACCAGCGCGATCTGCCGAAGCCGCATCGGTCTCTCCTCCCGTTTTGCCGAACTCTAGCGGGCGGCTTCCCGCAGGCCTAGGGTGCCGCCGGACGAACCCTCCCGGGTCCGTCATCGCCCGGCTTGTCCGGGCGATCCATGATCGCGGATGTCGCCGGCCAGGCCCGAGCACAGAGGCCAACCGGAATTCGCGATGTTCATGGATGGCCCGGACAAGCCGGGCCATGACGCGAGTTGGGAGGCCGCAACGAGACGGAAGGAAACGCCATGGCCGATACCGCCCCCAGCATGGTCCTCGACACCGGGACCCCGGACCTCAAGGCCGAGCTCGACGCCGGCGTGCTGACGATCACGCTGAACCGGCCCGACGCGCGCAACGCCATGAGCGATGAGATGAACCAGGCCCTGGCCCGCCAGCTGGCCTGGGCCGAGCTGGCGCCCGAGGTGAAGTGCGTGGTGATGACCGGCGCGGGCAAGGGTTTCTGCGCCGGCGGCGACGTCAAGGGCATGAACACGCGCAATTCGGGGAGCGGCGGGGAGCTGACCCTGGACGAGGCGATCCATCGCCAGCGGGTGAACCAGCGGGCCACGGCCGGGAAGCTGTTCGCCATGCCCAAGCCCACCATCGCGGCGCTGCCGGGCCCGGCGGCCGGGGCGGGGCTGTCGCTGGCGCTGGCCTGCGACCTGCGGATCATGGCCTCGACCGCGATCCTGACGACGGCCTTCGCCCGGGTGGGCTTCTCGGGCGACTACGGCGGCACCTATTTCCTCACCCAGCTGGTGGGCTCGGCCAAGGCGCGGGAGCTGTACTTCCTGTCCGAACGCGTGAGCGCGGAGGAGGCGCTGCGCCTGGGCCTGGCCAACTGGGTGGTCGAGCCCGAGGAGCTGGCGGCCAAGACGCGGGAGGTGGCCCGGCGGCTGGCGAGCGGCCCGACCATCGCCTACCGCTACATGAAGGAAAACCTGAACCGCGCCATGGCCGGCGAGGTGGACGACTGCCTCGACCTGGAAGCGACCCACCACGTCCATTGCGGCCGGACGGAGGACCACCGCGAGGCGGCCAAAGCCTTCGTGGAAAAGCGCGAGCCGGTGTTCAAGGGACGGTAGGCGCGGCGCGCTCGTCACACATGGACCCCGGTTTCGCGCCCGACGGCGGAAACCGGGATGACATGCGGGCCGCTAGTACTCGTAGCTGAGGCGCACGCCCACCTCGCGCGGACGGCCCGGCTGGGCGATGTCGGCGCTGGTGAAGAAGTTGCGGGTCAGGTCGTACTTCTCGTTGAACAGGTTGCGGGCGAACACGCTGGCCGCCCAGTGGCCCTCATGCGGCGTGACCGTGATGTCGCCGTTGAAGATCCAGGCGTGCGGCACCGCATAGCGCGGACCCAGGAAATTGATCACCTTGTCGCGGTAGGTGTAGTTCATCGACGTGGTCACGTCGTGCTGGCCCACGTCCCAGACGTAGCTGGCCGAGCCGGAGTACGACCAGTCGGGGAAGGGGATCTTCTGGCCGGCGCGGTCGACGTAGATGGCGGCCCCCGCCACCCGGCTGGCGCCCGTGTCGAGCTCCTGGAACTCCACATACTTGCCGCGGGAATAGCCCAGCCTCTGGGTGATGGTGAGCTCGGGCGTGGGGTGGAAGGTCGCCTCCAGCTCGCCGCCCCAGATCTCGGACTTCGGCGCGTTGGCGAACCGGCCGACGATACGGCCCGCGGTCGTGAAGACGGCCGAGAGCACCTGCTGGTTCTTGTAGTCGTAGTAGTAGGCCGAGGCGTTGAGCTGCAGCGTCGGGAGGATGTCGGTCTTGGCGCCCACTTCGTAGGCCCACAGCGTCTCCGGCTTGAAGGGCTGGATCGCCGAGGAGTCGCCGGTGTTGTAGGTGGTGAAGCCGCCCGACTTGGCGCCCTTGCTGATCGAGCCGTAGAGCAGCGTGCCTTCCACGGGCTTGAAGTCGACTTCGACCTTGCCGGTCAGAGGCGTCATCTTGGTGGAGACGTCGGTCGGCGGCAGGGCCGTGGCCCCGCCGAACGCGGTGCCGAAGCCGTTCAGGTGGCGGGTCTCCTTCTCGTAGCGCAGGCCGCCGATGACCTTCCACTGGTCGGTCAGCTCGTACTCGGCCTGGCCGAAGGCGCTGATCGACTTGACCTCCTGCTGGTAGTTCACCCGGCCGTAGGTGCCGTAGATGTCGTCGAAGTTGGAGTAGTACCGCTCCTTGAGGCCCTGCTTGGAATAGTAGACGCCCGCGATCCAGTGCAGCGGCCCTTCGTCGTACGACAGGCGCAGCTCGTCGGAGATCACATAGACCTTGGAGCCGAAGAAGGTGTCGGCCTCGATGGACTGGGTCGCGTCCCAGTCGCCGTACTGGCGGCGGATGAGCTGGTCGTAGCTGACGATGTTGGTCAGCTTCATCGCGGGGCTGAAGTCCCACGAGGCGTTCAACGACGTGCCCCAGGTCTCGTTGTCGACGCCCGGCTTGGCGTTCAGCGACAGGCCGGAGTCGCGCGCCAGGGTGGGGGCGATCTTCCAGTCGGTGGCGAAGCGGTCGGTGTCGGCCGGCACGAACACGCCGGCCCCCGAGCGGGTGGTGAAGCCGCGGAAGAGGTAGAGCCCGGTGGCCTCCGACTTGTCGCGCGCGGCGTGGACGTCGAACAGGGCGTCGAAGCTGTCGCTCGGCTTGTAGGTCAGCAGGAAGCGGCCGGCCAGGCGGTCCGCGTCGCCGAGGCTCTCGCCGGTGGAGCGGCGGTGCTGGTAGGCCCCGCCCTGTTCGGTGGCCACCGACAGGCGCGCGAGGAGCGTATCGCCGACGACGGGGCCGGAGACGTAGCCCTCGCCATAGAAGTGGTCGAAGCGGGAGTACTCGCCGAGGACGCCCGCGGCGAAATTCTTCGTCGGCTTGTTGGTGATGAAGTTGATCGCCCCGCCGGTGGTGTTGCGGCCATAGAGGGTGCCTTGCGGCCCGCGCAGCACCTCGACCCGGGCGATGTCGTAGACCAGGCCCTGGGTCATGACCGGGACCGGGAAGGCCACCTCGTTCACGTAGACGCCCACGGTGGGGGTGTTGTTCGAGGCGTAGTCGGAGAAGCCGACCCCGCGCAGCCGGTACTGCGGCGTGCCGCCCCCGAACGCCGGCTCGATCTGCAGGCTGGGGGTGAGGTTCTCGATCTGGTTGATGTTGGTGACGCCCTCCTGCCGCAGGTCGACAGGGCTGACGACCGAGAGCGAAATGCCGATGTCGTTGGCCGCCTGTTCCCGCCGCTGGGCGGTGACCACCAGTTCCTGGACCGCATTGCCCGACGGCCGTTCGTCGGCCGCCATGGCGGTTGCAGCTTGAGCCGCGCCCAGCACGCACACGGCGGCGCCGAGGAAGTAACGCTTCATGACCTATCCCCCGTTGACCGATCCCGCCCCGACGGCGCGATCGCCTGTCTCCTGCAGCCGCCGACGGTCGTTGTTCGCCGCCGTTCGGCCTTTACGTCTCCACCTGGGAACGCCTGCCGGAGGGTTACGCAAGCGCTCGCCGCGCCCGCCGGCCGTCACCAGGACACCATCGGCGCGGCCCTTGCGAGGCATCGCCGCAGACCGTATGCGCCACGTTCAGGGCGCTTCCTCCGCCGTCGTCACAGAAGCTTCACCCCGCGTCCGCGGCCGCGCCAGACTATTTGTTCTGACGGTCAAGCCATTGTTTTTGCGAAGTTACCCTGACCATGCGCTCAACGGATTGAGCATTTAGACCATTCCGGGCCGTCCGTCGCCTCAGAATGTAGGGGGCGTGCACGCGCTGACCACGATGCAGACCTCGCCGCCGACGTTGCGGAACCGGTGCGGCGTCGTGCTCTGGAACAGATAGGCCTCGCCTGCCTTCAGTACGCGGGTGCGCTCGCCGACCGTGACCTCGAGGCGACCCTGGATGACGACGCCGCCCTCCTCGCCCTCGTGGCGCAGCATAACCCGGCCGCTGTCGGAGCCCGGCTGGTAGGTCTCGTAGAGGATCTGGATGGTGGAGAGTCCAGCCCCGGCGCCCACCTGGCGGTAGGAAACATCGCCGCTCGAGATTTCCGCAAGTTCGTCATGGCGAAAGAAAATCTGGCTTTCGGTGGCCAGGTCGAAGCTGAAGAATTCGGCCAGCGACAGGCCCGCCGCGTCGAGCAGGCGCTTGAGCGAGCCGATCGACGGATTGGTGCGCCCGCCTTCGATCAGCGAGACCGTGCTGCTGGGCACGCCGGCGCGGCGCGCGAGCGAGCGCTGGCTCAATCCCATCTTCGTGCGGATGGTCCGCAGCCGCTGGCCAACTTCGCCGTCCATGTCGACACCCCCGATATGCACGCTCAATATCCTGAGCGATCGGCGCGCCGCCAAGGGCGCGAGCGGCGATTTGGGGCGAGCAAATAATAGTCTTGCCGGTTTGCCGGAAACGCGGCCCGATAGCTGCTCCGTTATCGGGCATGTCCGGACGTCGGCGCGTCGGGGCCATGGGGGACTGATTATGGACGCCAAGCCGATCCTCGGGCCGCGGGCCCTGGCCGCACTTCTGGGACTGTCCGCGCTCTGTGGACTGAGCGCCGCCGCGCCGGCCGCGGCCGACGACGTGCCGCCGCCCCTGGAGGCCGAGACCAGCGACGTCGCCGTGATGCCCGACCCCGCGCCCCACCGCGTGCTCCTGCTGGACGTGTTCGGCGGCGGCGAGGCGCGGATCCTCGACGGCGACAGCGGCAAGATCCTGGGCGGCGTCTCGGCGGCCAGCCTGTCGAACGTGGCGGTCGGGCCGGGGCAGAAGCAGATCTACGTGGCCGAGAGCATCTGGACCAAGGGCAACCGCGGCGACCGCCAGGACATGGTCACGGTCTACGACGGCAAGACCCTGAACCTGAAGACCGAGATCGCCATCCCCGGCCGGGTGTTCATGGGCCCGCGGATGCAGAACTTCGCCCTGAGCGCCGGCGCGGCGCGGGGCTACGTCTACAACATGACCCCCGGCTCGTCGGTGGTGGTGGTCGACCTCAAGGCCGACAAGGTGGAACGCACGGTCGAACTGCCCGGCTGCGCCCTGGTCTTCCCGTTCGGCGACGACGGGTTCTCCTCGCTGTGCGGCGACGGCTCGCTGGCGACGGTGACGCTGGGTGCGGACGGGCCGGCGCTGACCCGCAGCAAGCCGTTCTTCAACGCCGAGGCCGATCCGGTCTTCGAGAACTCGCCCACCGACCGGACGACCGGGACGACCCTGTTCGTCACCTACACGGGCCTGGTGCATCGGGTCACGCTCGGCGCGACGCCCACGTTCGAGGCGCCCTGGTCGCTGCTGGAGGCGGCCGGCTTCCCCGCGCCCTCGACCAGCGACCGCGACCTGGCCTGGCGGCCGGGCGGGGAACAGGCGCTGACCTACCATCGCGCCAGCGGGCGGCTCTATGTGCTGATGCATCCGGGCGGCCACTGGACGCACAAGGACGCCGGGACCGAGGTGTGGTGCTTCGACGTGGCCAAGCACGCGCTGATCAAGCGCTTCAAGCTGGACAAGCCGCTGGACGCGATCGCCGTGACCCAGGACGCCGAGCCCGTGCTGTTCGGCGTGGGGGCCGAGAACGTCTTCTATGTGCTGAAGCCCGACAGCGGCGAGGTGGTGAAGACCGTCAAGCGGGTGGGCGGCATGATCTACGATCCGGCGGCCTGAACGATGGACGCTGACGCCGTCTCCGCCCTCGGCATCGCGGTGCGCGCCGCCGCCGGCCTGCTGTTCCTGGAGGCCGCGCTGGGCAAGCTGGCGCATGGCGCGCGCTTCGAGGGCGTGGTGGCCAACTACCGCATCCTGCCCGAGCCGCTGGTGGGGGTGACCGCCCGCCTGCTGCCGCCGTTCGAGCTGGCCTTGGCCGTGGCGCTGCTGGCGTCGCCGCTGCTGGGGGGCCTCGCGCCCTGGCCGGCGCTGGGCGGCGCGGGCCTGCTGGCGGTCTTCGCCGCGGCCATGGGCGCGAACCTGGCGCGCGGGCGTTCGGAGATCGATTGCGGCTGCGGGCGCGGCGGCCTGCGCCAGCCGCTGAGCTGGGGCCGCGTGGGCCGCAACCTCGTCCTGGCCGGCCTGCTGCTGGCGACCGTGCCCCTGGGCGGGGCCAGCGCGGCGGCGTGGCTGGTGGGGCTGGCGGCCGGCGCCGGCCTGTTCGTGCTGGACTATGCGCTCGCCTGCCTGGGCGCGCTGGGTCCCCGTCGGGCGGCGGGAGGCGCACGATGAACCTGCTGCTCGTCTCGGTGATCCTGTTGTGGGCGATCGTCCTCGGCCTGCTGGTCGTGGTGGCGGCGCTCGCGCGCCAGATCGGCGTGCTGCACGAGCGGATCGCGCCGGTCGGCGCGCTCGCCACCGGGCGCGGCCCGGACGTGGGCGAGTCGGTTCCGCCGCTCACCGGGCGGCTGCTGGACGGGGGGACGTTCGAACTCGCCGAGCCGCTGCAGGCGGGCGCCCGCCTGCGCATGCTGCTGTTCGTCTCGGCCGCCTGTCCGGTCTGCAAGAAGCTGATCCCCCTGGCCAAGGACTTCGCGCGCAGCGAACAGGTGCAGGTGGTCTTCGTCGGCGACGCCGAGCCCGAGGAGCAGCACGCCTTCGTCAAGCGCCACGGGCTTTCGGGCTTCGCGTTCATCAACGGTCCCGAGGTGGGGATGACGTTCCGGGTCGAGCGGCTGCCCTACGCGGTGCTGATCGACGGCCGCGGCGTGATCGCGTCCAAGGGGCTGGTGAACAGCCGCGAACATCTGGAAAGCCTCGTGATCGCCCAGGAGACCGGCTTCGCCTCGGTGCAGGACTACCTGGCCGCGCGGACGGCCGCGGAGTGAGGCGAACGATGCCAAGGAGAGCCCGATGACCAAGAGCCGCATCGACGCCCTGGGCGAAAGCCTCACGCGCAGGATCGCCGGCCACAGCTCGCGCCGGGGGCTGCTGTCGCGGCTGGGCGGCGTGCTGGTGGGGGCCTCGGCCTTCCCGGTGCTGCCGGTGGCCCGCGCCGAGGCCGCGCCGCGCCGGCCGGCGGCGCCGACGCTCCCGCCCCAGCTCAGCGACTTCGCCCGCACGGCCCAGACCACCGACGATCTGAAGTGCGACTACTGGCGCTACTGCGCCATCGACGGGGTGCTCTGCACGGGCTGCGGCGGCGGCGTCCACACCTGCCCGCCGGGGACCAGCGCCTCGCCGACCTCGTGGGTGGGCACCTGCATGAACCCGGACGACAAGCGCTCGTACCTCATCGCCTATCGCGACTGCTGCGGGCGCGGCGTCTGCAAGTCGGAATCGCGCTGCGACGGCACCGAACGCGAGATGCCCGTCTACCGGCCGCAGGGCGACAACGAGATCATCTGGTGCTTCGGGCTCTCGACCATGGCCTACCACTGCTCCACCGCCGCCCTCGTCGGGGCCGTGGAGTGAGGCGACGGGTTGCGGCGGCGCTGGCCGCCGGGGTTCTGGGCCTGCCCGCGTCTGCCGCCGCCGACGGGGCCAAGACCTATGCGGCGCAATGCTCGGTCTGCCACCAGGTGGGCGGCGTCGGCCAGGCCGGCGTCTATCCGCGGCTCGCGGGCCGCGCGCCCGAGATGGCGAAGACGCCGGCCGGCCGCAAGCTGATGATCGCCGCGGCGCTGTTCGGCATGGCCGGCAAGCTGGAGGTGGACGGACAGTCGCTGATGGGGGTGATGCCGGGCTTCGCGAGCAAGATGACCGACGCCGAGATCGCCGAGGTGCTGACCTATGTGGCCGGGCTGGGCGCCAAGGCGGGCGGCAAGTCCGCGGCGGCGTTCACCGCCCAGGAGGTGGCCGAGGCGCGGGCCGGGCCGAAGCTGTCGCCCACGGCGGTCAACGCCCTGGCGCGCGGGGTCGTGGTCAAGTGAGCCGGCTGGCGGCCGCGCTGGCGCTGGCGGCCGGGCTCGTCGCCGCGGGCGCGGGCCGCGCCGATCCGCCGTCGGAGATTTCGGTCAAGGGCTCGTTCCTGGAACGCTGCGGCGGCTGCCACGGGATCGGGGGCAAGTCGGCCTCGGTGCTGGTGCCCGACCTGCGCGACCAAGTGGGCTATTTCCTCTGCACGCCCGAGGGCCGGCGCTATGTGGCGCGGTTGCCGAACGTGGCGTTCTCGGCGGTCGGCGACCAGCGGCTGGCCGACATCGTCAACTACGCGGTGTTCGACGTCGGCGGGGCCAGCACGCCCAAGGGCGCCAAGCCCTACACGGCCGCCGAGGTGGGCCGGCTGCGCAAGGATCCGCTGACCGTGGTCGACCTGACCGCCCAGCGGCGGCGGATCGTGGAGGACGTGATCGCCCGCTGCCCCGCGGCCGCGGGCCTGCGGGTATATGGAAGTTCGCCGGCGAGCGCCGGACCAGTCGAGGGATTAAAGCCATGAACCGCCGCACGCTTCTGGGATCGTTCGCCGCGGCGGCGGCCCTGGCCGAAGGCGGCGCCGCCTTCGCCCAGCGGTTCGGCATGAGCCCGGGACACGTCGGGCCCAAGAACCTGATCACCGACGTGCCGGGCCTGAAGGTGGGCCAGGCCGAGGACGAGAAGGCGCGCACTGGCGTCACCGTGATCCTGCCCGACGAATTCGCCATCGCCGCCGTCGACGTGCGCGGCGGCGGCCCGGGCACCCGCGAGACCGACGCGCTCGCCGCCGAGAACCTGGTCCACGGGGTCAACGCCATCACCCTGGCGGGCGGGTCTGTCTACGGACTGGCGGCCGCCGACGGCGTGGCGGCCTGGCTGGGCGCGCACGAGCGCGGCTATGGCATGGGACCGCGCGCGCCGGGGGTGCCGCTGTCGCCCATCGTCTCGGGCGCGATCCTGTTCGACCTGCCGCACGGCGGCGACAAGGCCTGGGGCATGGACCCGCCCTACCGGCGCCTGGGGATCGAGGCCGTCGAGGCCGCCTCCGACACCTTCAGGCTGGGCACCCACGGGGCCGGCTACGGCGCCTTCTCCGGCGGGATGAAGGGCGGCACGGGTTCCGCCTCGGTGGTCAGCGCCGACGGGATCACCGTGGGCGCGGTGGTGGCCGTGAACAGCGCCGGCTCGACCGTCGCGCCGGGCACCAAGCAGTTCTGGGCCGCGCCCTACGAGCTGAACAAGGAGTTCGGCGGGCTGGGCGTCTCGGGCCTGGCGGCGCTGCCCGACGAGTGGGGGCCGGCCAAGGCCGATCCCAAGCCGCGCCAGAACACCACCATCGCCTGCATCGCCACCGACGCGAAGCTGGACGCCGGCGAGATGAAGCGGGTGGTGATGATGGCGCAGGACGGCAT
This sequence comes from Phenylobacterium sp., assembly GCF_016124325.1. GTDB lineage: Bacteria > Pseudomonadota > Alphaproteobacteria > Caulobacterales > Caulobacteraceae > Phenylobacterium. The sequence continues at coordinate 2,566 of NZ_WGNY01000043.1, read as the reverse complement.
GGCGCGGGCGATCCGGCCGGTGCACGCGCCGTTCGACGGCGACGTGGTCTTCGGCCTGTCGACCGGCCGGCGCGAACTGCCCGAACCCCGGGCGTTCCTGGTGGCGCGGATCGGGGCGCTGGCGGCCGACACCCTGTCGCGCGCCATCGCGCGCGGTGTCTACGAGGCGACCGCCTGGCCGGGCTGTGCGGTGAAGGCCTGGCGGGACCTCTGAGGGTCCCGCCGGCCGGCCGGTCCGCTACGCCAGGACAGCGTAGGGTCGCGGGTAGGGCTCGCCGCGGCTGACGTAGACGAGGCCGACGATGCAGCGCACCGCGAACCAGACCGTCGTCACCACGCCGACGGCGCCGGCGAAGAACAGGATCGGAATGCCGATCAGGATGATCGAGAGCAGCGCGCCGACGCCAGCGAGCACGCAGGTTCCCAGCATCAGCACGATCCCAATCCAGAAGGTCCGGATCAGGAAGGTGTAGTGCGTGCGCATGTCCGGCCCGGCGGTCGACTGCTGCATGTAGGCGATGACCACCCCGATGATGGCGGTGATCCCGGTGATGAAGGCGGCGAGGTAGAGGGCGTAGCAGACGATCGCCATCGTCGTGTCTTCGCGCGCCGCATAGTCGACCTGATCGGCCATTTTAGATCTTGGTCCTCCAGCCGCCCGGAATGGGCTTCCCAAAAAATGGACCCTGGAGGGCGTCACGCAAAGGCGTAACCGCGTTACAAATTGCTCACCTGCGCTCGACCACGATCTCCACGCCGGCGCCCACCGCATGGGGCGCCAGCGCCAGCGGCTTCTCGATGCGGACCCGTGCGCGGATGACGCGGGGGTCCTCCAGGCAGCGTTCCGCCAGCCGGTGGGCGAAGGTCTCCACGAGGTGGAGATGTCCCTGGGCGGCGAGATCCTGGGCGGCGGCCAGGATCGTCTCGTAGTTCACCGTCTCGGTCAGCCGGTCGGAGGCGTCGGTGGGCACGTCGAGCTCGACGTCGACGATGAGCGGCTGCACCCGGCCGACCTCGTGGCGGTAGACGCCGATCTCGGCCTGCACCTTCAGGCCGGTGACGAAGACCTTGCTGGCGGCCAGGACGCTCATGCCAGGTGCTGCCCGGAATCGACGGCGATCATCTGGCCGGTGACCGCCCGCGCGTCGATCAGGTAGCGCAGCGCCCCGCCGATATCGCCCGGGTCGACCGGCCGCTGGAGCAGGGTGGCGCGGGCCTCGGCCTCGAAGGCGGCGTCGTCCTGATGGATCGAGGCCAGGGTCGGGCCCGGGCCGATGCCGTTGACGCGGATGCGGGGGCTGAGCGCCTGGGCCAGCATGCGGGTCGCATCCCAAAGGGCGGACTTCGACAGCGAGTAGGAGAAGAAGTCGGCGGGCGGGCGCAGCACCCGCTGGTCGAGGACGTTGACGATCAGGCCCTCGCGGTCGGCGGGCAGGCGCCGGGCGAACGCCTGGGCCAGCACCAGCGGCGCGCGCAGGTTGGTCTCCATGTGGAGGTCCCACGAGGCGCGGTTCATGTCGGAGAAAGCGTCGTGCTCGAAGACCGAGGCGCAGTTCACCAGCAGGGTGACGGGCCCCAGCTCGAACTCGGCCTGGCCCACGAGGGCGACGGTCTCGGATTCCTTGCGCAGGTCGCAGGCGAGGATGGCGGCCTTGCGGCCGTGGCCGCGGACTTCGCCGGCGGCCGCCTCGGCGTCGTCGCCGATCGACCGAACATGCAGGGCGACGTCGAATCCCGCTTGCGCCGCCACCGCGGCCAGCACGCGGCCGATCCGCCTTGCGCCGCCCGTCACCAGTGCTGCGCCGCGGCCGGCCATCAGGAAATCAGCCTCAGTCGAAGCGGCCGAACTCGAAGCGGTTCAGCGCCGCGATGACGATCAGGAACACGGCGATGACGGCGATGGCCATGGAGCCTCCAGGAATCTGCTCTCGGGGCTTTAGCGAGGGGGGCCGCGCGCCGCAAGGCGTCATCGTCCTGTTGCGCCCGGCGAGCAGTTTCGCCAAGGGTTACGGCGCGGGGGGCTTTCGCCCCTTATCGCTGATCACTAAAATGATTGTTTGACGGGTGGGGCATGTGGGCCCGCAGCCCCAAACGAGAACACCGCCAGGAGGACGTCATGCGCGAGTACCTCAAGTTCTACATCGATGGACAATGGGTCGACCCGGCCGAGGGCCTGAAGACGCTGGACGTCATCAATCCGGCCACCGAAGGGGTCTGCGGCAAGATCGCCATGGGCTCGGCCGCCGACGTGGACAAGGCCTGCAAGGCCGCCCGCAAGGCGTTCGCCTCGTGGAGCCAGACCAGCCGCGAGGAGCGCCTGGAGGTGCTGGGCCGCATCCTGGCCGAGTACCAGAAGCGCTTCGGCGACCTGGCCACGGCGGTGACGGAAGAAATGGGCGCTCCGGCCTCGCTGGCCCAGCGGGCGCAGGTGCCGATCGGCATGGCCCACCTGGCCACCGCCGCCGAGGTGCTGAAGACCTTCAAGTTCGAGGAAGACCGCGGCCCGACGATGATCGTCAAGGAGCCGATCGGCGTCTGCGGGTTCATCACCCCCTGGAACTGGCCG
>NZ_WGNY01000032.1 GCF_016124325.1 Phenylobacterium sp. | reverse complement strand
TCCACAAGCTCCGCTACACCAACGACGCCATCCGCTCGGCGGTGGAGCTTTCGGCCAAGTACATCACCGACCGCAAGCTGCCCGACAAGGCTATCGACATCATCGACGAGGCCGGCGCCTCGCAGATGCTGCTGCCCGAGGCCAAGCGGAAGAAGACCATCGGCGTGAAGGAGGTCGAGACGGTCGTCTCCAAGATCGCCCGCATCCCGCCGAAGTCGGTGAGCAAGTCCGACACCGAGGCCCTGAAGCAGCTCGAGGGCGACCTCAAGCGCGCGGTCTACGGCCAGGACGACGCCATCGAGAGCCTGTCGGCGGCCATGAAGATGGCCCGCGCCGGCCTGCGCGACGCCAACAAGCCGATCGGCTGCTACCTCTTCTCGGGCCCCACCGGCACCGGCAAGACCGAGACGGCGCGGCAACTGGCCTCCACCCTCGGCATCGAGCTCCTGCGGTTCGACATGTCGGAGTACATGGAGCGCCATACGGTCAGCCGCCTGATCGGCGCGCCTCCCGGCTACGTGGGCTTCGACCAGGGCGGCCTCTTGACCGACGCCGTCGACCAGCATCCGCACTCGGTGGTCCTGCTCGACGAGATCGAGAAGGCGCACCCGGACGTGTTCAACATCCTGCTGCAGGTGATGGACCACGGCCAGCTGACCGACTCGAACGGCAAGAAGATCGACTTCCGCAACGTGGTCCTGATCATGACCACCAACGCCGGCGCCGCCGACGCCCAGCGCAACGCCATCGGCTTCGGCCGCGGCAAGGCCGAGGACGAGGTGGACGAGGCGCTGAAGCGGCTGTTCACGCCGGAGTTCCGCAACCGCCTGGACGCCATCGTCCAGTTCAAGGCGCTGACCCCGGAGATCATCCGCCAGGTGGTGCTGAAGTTCGTGATGCAGCTCGAGGCCCAGCTGGCCGACCGGCACGTCACGATCGAGACCACCGAGGACGCCACCGACTGGCTGGCCAAGAACGGCTTCGACGAGCTCTACGGCGCCCGGCCGCTGGCCCGGGTCATCCAGGAGAACATCAAGAAGCCCCTGGCCGACGAGATCCTGTTCGGACGGCTCACCAAGGGCGGCCACGTCAAGGTGGTGCTGCAGGACGGCAAGCTGGCCTTCGAGATCGAGGGCGGCGAACGCGAACGCGGCGCCCCGGTCATCGAGACCCCGGCCGACGAGCCGGAGGCGGTGGACTGAACGTCACGCTCCAACGACGCTGCGAAGGCCCGGGATCGCTCCCGGGCCTTTTGCTTTGTGGGGGAGGCCGCATGTCCCTCCCCCACGCGCCCGCGATCAGACGGCGAGGCTGGGGCGTCCCTGATCCGGCCGCATCCTGCGCAGAATGGCCCCTGCGCCCCCGAACCCGAGAACCATCAGGGCCCAGGCGGCCGGCTCCGGCACGCCGCCGGTCGTGAGGGTGAAGTTCACGCCGGTCGAGTCGTTGGAATAGCTCCCCGCCGCATTGACGATCAGGCCGAAGAACTGGCCCTGGGTGAGCGAGACGGACCCGGTGCGGGTCAGCGTCAGCAAATTGGCGTTGAGCCCCCCGAGGGGCGTGGCGCCCACGACGCCGCCGGCGTTGGTGACTCCCACCAGCGCCACGCCTGAAGGGGACGAGTCCAGCACGTTGAACACGACCGTGTAGTCGTAGACCCCGTCCTGCGGCGCAGTGAAGAAGATGCCGATCGGGTTCGAAGCGCCGGGGTGCACCAGCAGCTGGTCATCCGGCACGAAGTAGGTGCCCTCGGCATGGGCTGTCAGCGCCTTGTACACGCCGGGCAGCGCGCCGCCATCCTGCAGGCAGTAGTCGGAGGTGACGACGCAATTCCCCGAAGGCGCGGTAAGGAGCACCGCCGGATCGCCCGGACCCGCCGGCATCCGCAAATAGGAGAAGTGCCCGGCGCCCTGGGTTCCATCGAAGCTGGCGAAGGCGTCGAAGGTGGCGGCCTGGGCGGTTGACGCGAGCGTCAGGGCGCCCACGAGACCTGCAAATAGTTTCATAACAACCCCCATCGTCATGCCGGCCCCTCGGGGGCGCGGCCTGGATCGCCGGAACGCTAGGTCGCGCGGCCGGGCGGAGCCATTCGACCAGATGGCCTACCGGGGTTCGCGCCCAAGGCGAGATTTCGAGCCAAGCGCTTCACTTGACAGGCAAAGTCCCAACCCGGATCGTCGCTCGGCTTTGGGGGGGGAAGCAGTGCCGGGCGTGGCGTATCGGGAGCAGATTCTCGTCAACGAGACGCGGACGGAGCTGAAGGGCAGCATCGCCGCCTGGATCGGGCTTTCGGCCGCAACGGCATTCCTGGCCTTCCAGTTCGCCGGGCTGGCCGATCCGATCGCCTTCGCAATCTGGCTGGGTTCGATCTCGACCTTCATCGCCGGATGGTTCGTCGCCTGGATCGCCTTCCTCACCCGGCCGCCCACGGACGCCCAGATCCTCACGCGCTGGATTCCGGCGGCGAAGGCGGGGATGATCTTCTGCAACCTCGTCACCGCCGGCAGCGTCTGGGTGTTCCTGCCGGTTGCGGGGCCGGAGCTCCGCGCCCTGCTGCTCGTGCTCTTCGCCTGGTTCCTGATCATCCAGTTCGCGGCCGCCACCGAGGCGACCCAGGTCCTGCGCCCCGCCGTCGTGATGGTGTTGGGATCTCTGACCCTCTGGCTGCTGGTCGCGCGGCCGCCGCACGTCATCGCGCTGGCGATCTTCCTGCCCCTGTTCGGCGCGACCCTGATCGCGATCCGCCGCTTCGTCCGCCAGGCGGTCGTCGAGGCCACCGCCGCGCGGGCGACCGCCGAGGAAGCCCGGCGCGAACTGGCCGTCGCGCTGGGCGAGCTGGAGCGCGAGCGCGACGCCAAGACCCATTTCATCCGCGCGGCCTCCCACGATCTCCAACAGCCGCTGCAGGCGGCCGCCCTGTTCCTGGATCGCGTGAAGCCCGGTGGCCGGGCCGCCGTTCAGGCCCCGGCGTTGGGCGGCGTACGCCGCTCGCTCACCGTCGCGCGCACCCTGGTGGGCTCGATGCTCGACCACCTGAAGCTCGAGTCGGGGGCTGTGCAGGCCGACATGAGCGACTTCACCGCCGGCGAGCTGTTCGACCGGGTGCTCCTCACCCAGGGTCCCGCCGCCGCGGCCGCGGGTCTGCGAATCTCGGTAGCGGGCCGCGGCGTGGCGCTCCACGCCGACCCGCTGCTGCTGGCGCGCGCCGTCGAGAACCTGATGGCCAACGCCATTCGCCACTCGGGCGGTCGCCGCGTGCTGATGGGCGCCCGCGCCCGCCGCGACGGCGCAGAGATCTGGGTGATCGACGACGGGCGGGGCCTGTCGCCCGAGGACGAGACGAGGATCTTCAGCCCCTTCGAACAGGGTGTCCGCGTCGGCGCGGCGGGCGGCTTCGGCCTGGGCCTGTCGTCCGCCGTTCAGCTCTCGGCGTTGATGGGCGGCTCCTGCGGGGTGCGCAACGGCCTGACGCGCGGCGCGGCGTTCCATATCCGCCTGGCTCCCGCGCCACCCGCCGAGGCTCTATGCGCGGCCTGATCTGCGACGATCATCCCCTAATGCGCGAGGCCCTGGCCGGCGCCATGCGCGACCGCTGGCCCGATCTCATCCTCGCCGAGGCCAGCGACTACCCGGCCGCCTGGGCGCTCGCCGAAGCCGCGCAGCCCGACTTCTGCCTCGTCGATCTCGGCATGCCGGGCGCCGAGGTCGTCGCCGGCGTGCAGGGCCTCAGGACGCGCGCGCCGGAGGCCGTGCTGTTGGTCGTGACCGGGATCACCGACACCGCCCTGCTCGAAGCTGTCCGCGCGCTCGGCGTGGCGGGCCTCTTTTCCAAGAACGCGGAATCCGAGCTCCTGATCGAAGCCATCGCCGCGCGCGTTCCCGGCCTGCAAGCGATGGTGGTCGCCCGGCTGCCGCGCCGTCAGCAGGAGGTGCTGCGCCTGCTCGCCGAAGGCCTGACCAACAAGGAGATCGCCCTTCGCCTGAAGATCTCGCCGGCGACGGTGAAGAACCACGTCGCGCGGCTCACCACCTGGCTGGGGGCGGTCAATCGTACGGACGCGGTGGCCCGAGCCCAGCGCGCCCGGATCATCTGACGCCCAATCCCCGGCAGGCCTCGGTCAGCTGATCTTCGCCGCGATCTGTTCGGCGAGGTCCTTGAGTTCATCCATGTCGGCCATGGCGCCGCCGGCGTGGCGGCCCAGCGGCACGCCCTCCCAGCGCGGAATGATGTGGACGTGCAGGTGATAGACGGTCTGGCCGGCCGGGGCGCCGTTGAACTGCATGATCGTCAGGCCGTCGGGATTGAACGCCGCGCGCACGGCCTTGGCCACGCGCTGGACGCCCTGGAACAGCACCGCCACGCGCTCGGGCTCCTCGTCGAGGAAGTTGCGGGCGGTCGAGTGCTTGGGGATCACCAGGGTGTGGCCGCGGCCCTGGGGGAAGACGTCCATGAAGGCGTAGACGTGCTCGTCCTCGAAGACGCGGGCGGCGGGCATCTCGCCGCGCAGGATCTTGGCGAAGATGTTGCCGTCGTCGTAGGTCCCGTCCAAGCTCATGCCGCGCTCCTGAAACACCGGCGCCACGCCTAGCAAATCCGTCCCGAGGGTGGAATGTCGCAAGCCGCCAAACCGTCCAGCATGACGTCGCGCCAGGAAAAATGGTTCGCCTCGATCACCGAGAGCATGGAGCGCGAGACCGGCAAGACCCTGGACGAATGGGTCGCCATCGCGCGGACCTGCCCCGAGACCAAGCCCGCCAAGCGCAAGGCGTGGTTCAGGGAACACCACGGCATCGGGACCAACCGGGCCAGCATCATCCTGGGCAAGGCGTTCCCCGAGACCGCGCACTGGGCCGAGCCGGACGACCTGCGCGCCAAGCTGTGGGCCGATCCGGGTTCGCGGGCGATCCTGGAGGCGGTGGAGGCGGCGGTGGCCGGCTTCCCGGGGCTGGTGAGCGCCCAGCGGAAGGGCTTCACCGCCTTCTCGAAGGAATTCCAGTTCGCGTCCGTGCGGCCGGTGAAGGGCGGCGGCGCGCGGCTGGGCCTGGCGGTCGAGCCGGCGGCCGATCCCCGGCTCGGGGTGCCAAAGAACGAGGGCTGGAGCGAGCGGCTGAAGGCCGTCCTGCCGCTCAGCGCGCCGGCCGACGTCGACGACCGGGTCAAGGATCTGCTCAAGCAGGCCTGCGAACGCAGCTGAGGCGTGGATTCCCCCGACAGTTGAGTCCTATTGCGATATAATCGGCGGCGCCCGAGCTTAACCATACGCGGATGGCCGTCGGGGTGGCGTTGGCCGGGGTCGCGTATCGGGGAGACGTCATCGTGATCAATCGCCTTCGAGCCGCCGCGGCGGCCGTCGCCTTGGCCCTGCCGTTGGCGGCGCATGCCGGCGTGATCTACGACAACCTCCCGACGGGCCCGCGCTACGGCGGCTATTGCTTCTTCAACACCACCTGCGCGGCCAACCACCGCTTTGTAGGCGACAACTATGCGGCGCAACTCTTCACACTCGCCGACGCAGCCACGATCAAGTCCGCCGGGTTCGTGGAGATGGATCTTGAGGTCTACGGGACCTCGGTGAACTGGAAGTTCTACCTCGCCGACGGCGCAGGCGGCCTGCCCGGGACCCTGGTGACGGAAGGTTCGAGCGCCATTCTCGCGTCGACAAACATCGACGTTGATCACCAATACAACATATCGCTCAACCTGTTCGACCTGCCATCGATTTCGCTCGACGCCGGCGACTACTACTTCGCCCTTCAACTGGTCTCACCGGTCGAAGACATCTTTCTCACAGAGGGCTTGAGAAACAGCGGCGCGGCCGAAACCAATGACGGCGGCGCGAGCTGGTCGGCGCCTTACGAGGAGCTTTCCAGCGTCGGGGTCGCGCTCTACGGCACGATCGGCGGGGCCGTTCCGGAGCCCGCGACCTGGGCGTTGATGATCATGGGTTTCGGCGGCGCGGGCGCCATGCTGCGCCGTCGGTCGCGGCCGCTTATCGGGGAACCCACATCATGATCGATCGCCTTCGAGCGGGCGCGGCAGCCCTCGCCTTGGCCCTGCCCTTCGCGGCGCATGCCGAGGTGATCTACGACAACATCCCGACAAGCGGACCCTACTTCGGCTACTGCACCTTCAGCACCACCTGCGCGGCCGACACCCACAGCGGCGACGACTACGCGGCGCAGCTCTTCACGCTCGCTGATGCGGTCACGATCACGTCCGCCGCGTTCGCCGAGATGGATTACGAGGTGTACGGGACCTCGGTGAACTGGAAATTCTACCTCGCGGACGGCGCCGGCGGCCTGCCCGGAACCCTCGTGACGGAAGGCTCCAGCGACATTCTCGCCTCGCCGACCATCGACACTGATCCCGACTACAACATATCGCTGAACCTGTTCGACCTGCCCTCCGTTTCGCTCGCGGCCGGCGACTACTACTTCGCCATTCAACTGGTCTCGCCGGTCTTCGACACCTTCCTCGCGCTCGGCGCGAACAACCCCGACCTGATCCACAGCGGCGCAGCCGAAACCAGGGACGGCGGCGCGACCTGGACGACGCCGTACGGAGAGCTGCCCAGCATCGCGGTGGCGCTCTACGGATCCACTGGCGGCGTTCCGGAGCCCGCGACCTGGGCGTTGATGATCATGGGCTTCGGCGGCGCGGGCGCCATGCTGCGCCGGCGGGCGCGGCCGCTTATCGGGGAACCCACATCATGATCAATCGCCTTCAAGCCGCCGCAGCGGCAGTCGCCTTGGCCCTGCCGTTCGCGGCGCATGCCGCCGTGATCTACGACAACATCCCCGGGACCCCGGACAGCGGCAATTGCGCTTTCAGCACGACCTGCGCCGCCGATATTGGCGATGGCGACGTCTACGCAGCGCAACTTTTCACGCTCGCCGACGCGGTCACGATCGAGTCCGCCGCGTTCGCCGAGCTGGATTTGGAGCAATACGGGACCTCGGTGAACTGGAAGTTCTACCTCGCCGACGGCGGCGGCGGCCTGCCGGGAACGCTCGTGACGGAAGGCTCCAGCGACATTCTCTCGTCGCCGAGCATCGGCACCAGTAGCGGCTACAATGTTTCGTTGAATCTCTTCGATCTGCCGTCCGTTTCGCTCGGAGCCGGCGACTACTACTTCGCACTTCAGCTCGTCTCGCCTTTCCACGAAACCTATCTTACGGCGGGCGTCTCCGGCAGCGGCGGCGCCCAGAGCAATGACGGCGGCGCGATTTGGTTCGACGGCTACAGACGGCGATCCAGCATCGCCGTGGCGCTGTACGACAACAACGTCGGAGCTGTGCCGGAGCCCGCGACCTGGGCCTTGATGATCCTGGGCTTCGGCGGCGCGGGCGCCTTGCTGCGCCGGCGGACGGTGGCGGCCTAGACCGCCTCGCCCTCCCGCGTCACTCCCCGGCCTTGAACGGGCTGTAGGCCTCCTCCAGCCACTCCATCTCCTGGTCCACCGCGGCGCGCTCCTGTTCGAGGAAGCGCTCAACCGGCGCGCGTAGCGCCGGGTCGGCGATCCAGTGGGCCGAATAGACCGGCTTGGGCAGGTAGCCGCGGGCGATCTTGTGCTGGCCCTGGGCGCCGGCCTCCACGCGCGGCAGACCGTGGTCGATGGCCCATTCGATGGCCTGGTAGTAGCAGAGCTCGAAGTGCAGGAACGGCACGTCCTCGACGCAGCCCCAGTGGCGGCCGTAGAGGCAGTCGTGGCCGATCAGGTTGAGCGCGCCGGCGATCCAGCGGCCGTCACGCCGGGCCATGACCAGCAGCACCCGGTCGGCCATCCGCTCGCCCAGTTCGGAGAAGAAGGCGCGCGTCAGATAGGGCCGGCCCCACTTGCGCGAGCCGGTGTCCATGTAGAAGCGGAAGAAGGCGTCCCAGTGCTCTTCGGTGAGGTCGGCGCCGGTCAGGGCCACGATCTCGACTTCGGCCTGGGCGTCGCGGCGCTCGCGGCGGATGGTCTTGCGGCGGCCCGACGACAGGGCGCCCAGGAAGTCGTCGAAGCTGGCGTAGCCGCGGTTGAGCCAGTGGTACTGCTGGCCCTCGCGCCGGCCCATGCCCTGCTCGCCCAGCCAGGCCCATTCGTCCTCGATGACGAAGTTGAGGTTCACGCCCGAGGCGCCGTAGCGCTCGCAGAGGCTGAGCGCCCCGCCCAGCAAGAGCGCCCTCGCCTCGCCCGCCCGCACGTCGGGCCGCGCCAGAAGCCGCGCGCCGGTGGCCGGGGTGAACGGCGCGGCCGACAGGAGCTTGGGATAGTAGCGCCCCCCGGCCCGCTCGTAGGCGTCGGCCCAGGCGTGATCGAAGATGTATTCCCCCTGGCTGTGGGACTTCAGATAGAGCGGCATGACCGCGGCGATGCGGCCCTCGTCGTCCTCCACGGCCAGGTGCTGCGGGCCCCAGCCGGTGCGCTCGATCGCGCAGTTGGTCGCCTCCAACGCATCCAGGAAGTCGAACCGGATGAACGGATTGCCGGCGTAGGCGGGATTGCCGGCGCAGGCGTCCCAGGCCTCACGGCCGATCTCGGCGATGCGCCGGCAGACCTTGACCGCCGGCTTCAAGCTCACGCCGAAAAACCCTCGAAGATGAGGTTGTCGCAGCCGTCCTTGATCGCCTCCCACTGCGCCGGCTCGCGCACCGTCCAGGCGACGACGGGCATGCCCTGCTCGCGATAGGCCGCCGCCTTGTCGCTGGGCAGCATGTCGAGGCCCAGGGCCAGGAAGTGGGGCCGCGCGATGGCGACGTGTTCGAGGGCCGCGAAGGCGCGGCGCTGCTCCTCCCCCAGGTGCGGGGCCTTGTCGTAGGAATAGCTGTCCAGCCCGCGCAGGACGCCGGGATAGCGGTCGGCGAACCAGGCGTGGGAATAGGGATTGAAGCCGATGATGCAGAGCGGGCCGTTGTGGTCGGCGATCACCTCGTGGACGCGCTGCTCCAGCGGGCCCACCTCGCCGTAGGGCGTCTTGAGCTCAATGTGGACCATGGCCCGATGGCCGATCAGCGCCAGGGTCTCCAGGAGCGTCGGGATCTTCTCGTCCGAGCCCGCCAGGCGCAGCCCGGCCAGCTCGTCGGCGGAGAGGTCGCCCACCCGGCCCGGAGCGCCCGTCATGCGCGCCAGCTTGCCGTCATGGAAGACCACGGCCTCGCCGTCGGCGGAGAGCTGGACGTCGAGCTCGATGCCGTAGCCCGCCGCGCAGGCGGCCTGGAACGCGCCCAGCGAGTTCTCCGGCGCCCCGTCGGGGCTCCACAGCCCGCGATGCGCGACCGGCGGGTGGAACAGGAGGTCCCAGGCCTGGCCGAAGCCGTTCGTCACTTGATCTGCACCACGGCGTCGACCTCCACGGCGAAGTTCAGCGGCAGGCGATAGACGCCCACGGCCGAACGGGCGTGGCGGCCCGCGTCGCCGAACGCCTCGACCATCACGTCGGAGCAGCCGTTGACCACCTTGGGGATGTCGAAGAATTCGGGTCCGGCCTGGACGAAGCCGCCCAGCTTGACCACGCGGACCACGCGGTCGAGGTCGCCGTCGCAGGCCGCCTTCATCTGGGCCAGCAGGTTGATCCCGCAGATTCGCGCGGCGCGCACGGCGGCTTCGAAGTCCACATCCTCGCCCACCACGCCGCGGACGCCGCCCGAGGCGTCGACCGAAACCTGGCCGGAGATGTGGACGAGATCGCCCGCCCGGACGAACGGCACATAGTTGGCCACCGGGGCGTTGGGCGTGGGCAGGCTGATGCCCGCGGCGGAGAGGCGCGTTTCGACGTTCGACATGGCGCAACGTCTAGCGCCCGCCGGGGCAAAGCAAAAGGGCCGGTCCCTCAGGACCGGCCCCAACTCGCACCGCGCGGAAATCCGCTCCTAGGGGGGAGGCGTGGAGCGTCACGCCGGCGCGTTAAAAAGGGCCCGGACTGGGCGGTCCGGGCCCTCGGCTTCCGTACTGGTGGAAGCTTTAGCGGACGGCCTGGAACTTCTCGACGACCGCGGTCACGCGCTCGTTGAGCGGCTTCATCGATTCCTTGACCGACGAGGAGACGGTCTCGGACATCTTGCCGAATTCGGACATGTAGGTTTCCAGGGCGCTCTTGGCGAAGGCGGTCTGAAGCTCGACCACTTCCTGCACGCTCTTGGCGCCGGCGAGCGACTTGGCGGCGCTCACCTGGGTGTCGAAGACGGCCTTCGAGAAGGCCATCGCCTGGGCGCCGAGCGCTTCCGCGCCCTTGGCCGAGGCGGTCGCCGAGGCGACGATCGCCTCGAGGTTCTGCTTCGAATGGGAATTCATTTCGTTCAGCGCGGCCAGGGTCTTCTCGACGCCTTCCTTGAAGGCGACGTTGCTGGCGGTGGTGAACTGCTCGACGGTGGACTTCGCGGCTTCGGCAGCGGCCATGGCGGGGGTCTCCTGAGACGGCGGCGGTTATGGACAGCGATGGGTTCTTCGGGGGCGGAAGAGCCCCTTTCGCAACGTCGTTCTCTCATGTTGCAGTGCAGCAGTCAACGACTTTTTGTGCACTGCACAATGACACTTTTGCGCCCGTCCGTTAGGCGCCGTGGCATTTGCACGCGTTCAAACCTTGTTTACTCTCCCGCAAGGGTAAGGGGCGCATGGTACCGACTCTCATCGTCGGAGCCGTGTCCGACTCAACACGTTGAATCGACGGACGAAGCATGATCCAGCACGCCCGCCGCCTGTTGCTCTCGCTCGGTCTGGCCGCGGCCATGGCGTTCGGCCTGGCGGCCGCCCCAGCGATGGCTGAGGTGCCCTACCTCTCCCTGATCCCGCAAAACTCATCGAAGTACGCTTCGATCGTGGTGGATGCGAAAACCGGCGAGGTGCTCTACGCGAAACGCGCGGACGCGCCGCGGTATCCCGCCTCGATCACCAAGGTGATGACGCTGTACCTCACGTTCGAGGCGCTCTCGGCCGGACGGCTGAGCCTCGACGACCAGGTGGTGTTCTCGCCGCACGCCTCGGCACAGGCCCCGACCAAGCTGGGGGTGCGGGCCGGCGATTCGATCACCGTGCTCCAGGCGATCCAGGCGCTGACGACGCTATCGGCCAACGACGCGGCCGTGGCTCTGGCCGAGAAGATCGGCGGCACCGAGAGCCGCTTCACCACCCTGATGACCCTGCGCGCCCAGGAGCTGGGCATGCAGAACACCCATTTCGCCAATGCGAACGGCCTGCCCGACAGCCGCAACCTTTCGACGGCGCGGGACATCGCGATCCTGTCGCGGGCGGTGATGCGCGATTATCCGCAGTATTACGGCTACTTCGGGCTGGTCTCGTTCAATTTCCGGGGCCGGACGATCTACAACCACAACCACCTGCTCAGCGACGTGCCGGGCGTGGACGGGCTGAAGACCGGCTTCACCAACGCCTCGGGCTACAACATCGCCATTTCCGGGATCAACGACGGCCGCCGCCTCATCGTGGTGGTGCTGGGCGGCCCGACCCGGGTGATCCGCGACCGCGTGGCCGAGAGCCTGCTGCTCACCGGCTTCGACGTGATCCGCCGCCGCGACATGGGCGAGAACATCCAGGTGGCGCAGAACTTCTTCGAACCGCCGGCCCTGGCGCAGGCCACCGAGCCGTCGATGCAGCAGGGCGATTCCGACGACAGCCTGGCGATCCGGCTGACCTCGGCCCCGCCGCCCACACGCGCCTCGAAGATCCAGATCGTCGAGGGCAAGTCGGTCGCCAAGTTCAACGACAACCCGCGCGCCAAGACCGCCGGCAAGTGGACGGTCCAGGTGGGCTCGTTCGCCAGCCGCACCGACGCGCGCAAGCAGCTCTCGCTCTCGGGCAAGCGCTACGCCAGCCATTTCGACGACGCCCGCGCGATCGCCGAGAAGGACGGCGGCAAGTACCGCGCCCGCTTCAACGGCCTGACGGAAGGCGCCGCCAAGGCGGCCTGCCGCGAACTGAAGTCGGATCGCCAGCCCTGCCTGGTGATCGGGCCGGGCTAGTCCCGCAGCAACCGGTCCCGCGCCGCGTTGAGCTGGGCCGCCAGCCCGGCGGTTCCGCCCTTGTCGGGATGCACCGCGCGCATCAGCCGCGTGTAGGCGGCCTGGACCTCCTCGCGGGTCGCTTCCGGCTCCACGCCCAGGATGCGGCGGGCCTCGTCGAGGCTCATGCGGCTGCTGGTCCGCGGCGGCGGCCGCGCGCCGGCCGGCTTGCGCACCGAGGCGGCCAGCCAGAGGCCGATCACCAGCAGCACGACGGCCGAGCCCCAGGAACCGCGGACGCCCACGAAGGTGGCGGCCGTGAAGGCGGCCAGCGCGAGCCCGCCCGACAGCAGCCGCCATTCGCGGTGCTTCAGCACCGGCTTGCCGCCGGTGATCCAGAGGTAGAGCGCCAGGGCCGCGCCGCCCAGGGCGATATAGATCATGCGGCTATTCCGCCGCGATCCGCTCGGCTCCGTCCAGTCCGTTGAAGCCCAGGGCGGTCATCAGGGCGCGAAGCTCCTGGCGGGCGGCCACGTGCTGCAGCCCCATGGGCACCGGCCGGATCGTGGGCGAAAGGTCGGCCACCGTCAGGCCGAACGGGAACAGCTCGCGGTAGATCACCCGGTCGCGCAGGCCGGGGCCCACGCGGAAGCCGACCTTGCGGGAGAGCGCCTGCACGCGGGTGTCCAGGCGGCGGCGGTTGCGGGCCTCCGCCGGCGCCAGGCGATTGCGCAGCACCACCCAGTCGATCTGCTTGCGCTCGGCGGTGGCGCGCTGCTTGCGGCTGTCCCACACGGTCTCGGCGTAGAGGCTGTGGCGCTTGAGCTCCAGCGAGACCGGATCGACCACGCCCAGCATGTCGAAGTCGACGAAGCTGTCGTTCATCGGGGTTACGATCAGGTCGGCGCGGCGGTGGGCGGCGCGGCTGATGGCGGTGTCGCTGCCGGGGGTGTCGACGATCACGAACTCGGCCGCCTCGGCCGCCTGGGCGAAGGCCTCGTCGAACCGGGCGACCTGATCCTCGGGCGAGGCCTTGGCCAGGGCGTCGCCCGCCGCGCTGATCGGATGCTCGATCGGCATCGGCGCCTCGGCCGAATTGGCGGCGAGCCAGGCGGCCCGGTTGGCGAAGAAGTGGCCCAACGTCTGCTGGCGCAGGTCGAGGTCGAGCACAGCGACCTTCGCCCCCGCGTGCAGGAGGGCCGTGGTGACATGGATGGCGATGGTGGACTTGCCCGCCCCGCCCTTCTCGTTGCCGACCACGATGACGCTGGCCTGGCTCATGACCCTCGAGAGCTCCCCCGACGCCGGCCCCGGGGCCGACTCACAGCGCGTAGGTGAGCGCGCCGCCTGCCGCGCCGTCAACGCGGTCGAGGACGCGCGCCTGTGGATGGACCTGGGCCCGATCGCCGCAGCCGCGCCTCACCAGGCGCCGGCCTCGCGGAGTTGCCGGGCGAGATCCTCCGGCACGTCGCCGAACGCCTCGACGTCGAGGTCGGGGGGCGCGTCCCTGGGTTCGAGGTACCGCCAGCCCTGGAAAGCGCGCCGCGGCGTGGGCGCCACGCGGACCACCTGCTTGTCGAGAGTGATCTGGCAGCGCGCGGCGGCGCCCTCGCCCACCGTGTCGACCGCCAGGATGCGCTGGCGGCACAGGATCACCCCCTTGAAGACGCGGTAGATCGATCCGCCGTCGATCAGCTCGTCGGCGCGCTTGGGCGTCATGCGGGTGCGCAGGATCCAGGGGTCGTCCGGCCCCATGTGGCGCGACTGCCAGTCCAGCAGGTCCTCGATGGTGGCGGCGCCCACCACCAGCTTGATCATGTGCAGGGCCATGACCCTGGCTTACGGCGCGCCAGGGGCCTTGGAAAGCCTCACTCGGCCCAGCGCGGCTTGCGCCGTTCGAGGAAGGCGCGCACGCCCTCCTGCCCCTCGTCGCGCACCCGGGCGGCGGCGATGCGATGGGCGGTCATCTCCATGAGGGCGTGGTCGATCACGCGGCCGGCCACGTCGTCGACGAGGCGCTTGGAATCCTCCACCGCGACGGGACCGCAGGCCATGACCTCGCGGGCGATGCGGTGGGCCGCGTTCCGCAGGGCCTCGACGTCGGCCACCACCTCGGTGACGAGCCCGATCTTCTCGGCGTAGGCGGCCTCGAACTGCCGGCCGGTGGCGAACAGGCCGCGCGCGTTTCGGGGGCCAATGGCCTGGATCACGTAGGGGCTGATCGTCGCTGCCACGAGGCCCAGCCTGACCTCGGAGAAGGCGAACCGGGCATCGGCCGTGGCGATGGCCATGTCGCAGGCCGCCGCCAGCCCCGCGCCGCCGCCGAAAGCCGCGCTCTCGACGAGCGCCACGGTCAGGGCCGGCAGGTCGTAGAGGGCCTTCAGCATCTTGGCGAGTTCGTAGGCGTCGGCGCGGTTGTCGGCCTCGGTATGGTCGGCGGCGGCGCGCATCCAGTCGAGGTCGGCGCCGGCCGAGAACGCCCCGCCCGCGCCACGGACGAACACCACCCGCACGCCCTCGGCGCCCTGCAGGGTGCGGAAGGCCTCCTCCAGCGCCGAGACGAGGTCGGCGTCGAAGGCGTTCTTGCGATGCGGCCGGTTCATGGTCACGGTGACCGCGCCGGCCTGGGTGGCGGAGATGTGCACGAGGTCCGACGTCGCACTGACGTCGGGAAACTCCACCAGCGGGTCGGCGATCTCATTGGTCATACGGACGGCTCCAGGCGAAACGGCGCAGGCATAGCCCTCAGCGTCCGCGAGCGCTAGGCTCCGCGCCCGTGGCCTTCCTGCCGGACATCCCCATCGATTCGGCCCTGACGCGGCTGTTCCTGCAGCCGCGCGCGCGGGATCAGGCCATCTGGTTCTCGCTGCCCGGCGGCCAGAAGCTGTTCGGCCAGGGCGACGCCTCGGATCAGCTGTTCGTCGTGCGCACCGGGCGGCTGGGCGCCTTCCGCCAGGAGGAGGGCCAGGAGCCGCACTTCCTGGGCGTGATCCGGCCCGGCGAGCCGGCGGGCGAGATGGCGCTGATCGCGGGAATCCCGCACACGGCCAACGTCTACGCCCTGCGCGATTCCGAGATCTTCGCGGTGCCCAAGGAGGCGTTCTTCGAGGCCTGCGACGCCGACGCGGCGGTGATGACCGAGCTGGCCCGGCTGATGATCCTGCGGAGCCGGCAGGTGGCGCGGCGCGGCCCCATGGGCGAGCCCTCGGTCTACGGCTTCGTGCCGGCCGGCCGGCCCGGGCCGCTGCGGCCCGTGGTGGAGGCGATCGAACGCGAGATCGCCGCCCTGGGCTATGCCGTCACCGTGGTGGGCGCCGAGGCGGCCGCGGCGCCGACCGAGTGGTTCTCGGAGGTCGAGCGGGTCCACGACTTCGTGCTCTATGTGGCCGAGCGCGACGAGACGGCCTGGGCGCCGTTCGTGCCGCGGCAGGTGGATCGCCTGTTCCAGGTGGGCAAGGGCGACGGCCCGCCCCGCGGCGCCAGTCGCCATATCGGCGCGAACACCCTGCACGAGCAGGGCCTGGTCGACCTGCTACTGCTTCAGCCCCCCGGCCTGGACCGGCCGAACGGCGCCGAGGCCTGGCTGGACGCCACTGGGGCGGGCCGCGTCTTCCACATGCGCCGCGGCGTGCCCGACGACAGCAAGCGGATGGCCCGGGTGCTGACCGGCCAGTCGGTGGGGCTGGTGCTTTCGGGCGGCGGCGCGCGGGCCTACGCCCACGTGGGCGCGATCCGGGCGCTGCGCGAGCGCGGCGTGCCGATCGATTTCGTGGGCGGCTCGTCCATGGGCGCCATCGTGGGCGCGGGCCTCGCCATGGGCTGGAACGCCCAGGAGATGGACCGCCGGCTGCACGAGGCCTTCGTCGACACCAGCCCGCTGGACGACATGGCCCTGCCGCTGCTGGCCATGACGCATGGACTGAAGGTGAGCGCCCGGCTCGCCGAGCATTTCGGCGAGACGTACATCCCGGACCTTTGGCTGCCGTTCTTCTGCCTGTCGTCCAACCTGACCACCGGCGCCTACCAGCTCCACCGGCGCGGGCTGCTGCGCAAGGCGTTGCGGGCCTCGATCTCGCTGCCGGGGCTGCTGCCGCCCGCCACCGACGGACCCAACGTGCTGGTCGACGGCGCGGTGATGAAGAACTTCCCCGCCGACATCATGCGCGCGGCCCAGCTGGGCCCCATCGTCGGCGTCGACGTCACCACCGCGCGCAGCATCACCGCCGACGACGTGGCGCGGCCGTCCTCGATCTGGCGGTGGATCCGCTCGGGCCAGTGGCGCAACGGCCCGCCCATAGTGTCGCTGCTGATGCGGACCGCCACCGTCTCCACGGGCCGCGACCTGGCCGCCGCGCGCGAGGCCACCGACGTGCTGATCCAGCCGGACGTGTCGGGCATCGAGATCCGCGACTGGCGTGCCTACGACCAGGCCGTCGAGGCCGGCTACGAGGCCACCATCGCCGCGCTGGACAAACTGCATCGCCCGATCCCGGAGCTTCGGCGGCGGCTGAGCCTGCGCGAACGCGCATCCGACGGCGCCGTGATGACGCCCTTCATGGCCGCCGCGCAGGCTGCGGCGGAATGAGCCCTTTTCAGACGGGGCGAACGCACCCCATATTCCGAGCGTGTCCAACCATTGAAAGGAGGTGATCCAGTGTCTCATAGCTCTAACCGCCAAGCGGTGACCGTGACCTGGACCTCCGTGAACGGGGTCTGCGCCTAGCCTTAAGGCAGGGTCGCGAACCGCGAAGCGGTCCGACTATGGAAAGGCCGCTCCGGCGACGGGGCGGCCTTTCGCTTGTCCGGGATGTCCCCTTCGCGGGTTCAGGCGCGCGGCTGACGCGCCCGCCAGACGAGCCACAGCCCGATCAGCAGCAGCGACAGCCCGATGCCAGCCGCCAGCGGCGCCCAGGCCAGGCCCAGGGCGAACGCCAGCCGCTCCAGGATCGGCGCGCCGCCCGCGTTGGCGGACAAGACCACGAGGATGATGACCGCGCCCAAGAGGGCCAGGACAATCCCGGGGATCATCGATCGGCGTTGGGGTTCGACCATGTTCGTCTCCCTGGCCGGCACGCTGGCCGTTCCGGGCCCGGCCGTCGTTGATCCCGCTCAATGGCCGCCGGCGGGTGGCGGCGCCGGCTGGAACCGCAGCGGAATGCTGACGAAGCCGCCCACGACCGGCAATCCCTCCGCCGTCCATGTCGTGAGCCCGAACGTCGGCGCCAGCGCCAAGGCCGCTTGCCCGAGACCCGCGCCCTCGGGCTCCTCCGAGAGCACCTTGCATTCGCCGACGACCCCGCGCGGCTGCACGACGCAGCGGATCACGGCGCGCCCGGCCATCGTCCCGTCCGCATTGGGAAGCACCGCCCGCATCTGTTCGGCGTTGGGCATGCGGCTCCAGTGCGGCTTTCCCACGACCGGCTCCTCGCCGTCGATCATCTTCGGATCGAAGGTGATCGGCATCTGCAGCACGATGGAATGGGTGGCCTTGCGGTCCTTCGGCGTGCTGACCTCGAAGCGGAAGAGCTTCGAAAGGCTCTTGGCCGCCTTGTCGAAGCCGTAGCCGCGCGGCTCCGACGCGATCACCGAGCAGCCGTTCAGGCGGCCGTCCTCGCGCATGGCGCATGACAAGGTCGCGTGGCCGCCGCGGCGATCCTTGCGCGCCTTCTCCGGGTAGGCCGCGGCGACGTCGGCGAAGGTGGGCGCCTCCACCCACGGCAGGTCGGGCGGCACGACCGTCTTGCTCGGCGCCGAACCGCCCATGCCGCCGGGCATGGCGAAATTGACCGGAATGCTGACCACGCTGAGAACCGGGACGCCCTTGCGGGTCGCCGGCTTCATGGTGAACTGAGGGGTCAGCGCGATGGCGGAATCACCGAAATGGGCCCCCGCCGGCGTCTCGGAGATCGCCACGCAGTCGCGAAGCGCGCCCTGAACCGTGACGATGCAGTTGATCACCGCCCGACCGCTCGTGCCGCGGTGGAACGCCTCCTTGGGATAGACCGTGAGCAGGTCGTTCGGACTGGGACGCCGGAGCCAATCCGGCCGCTTGTCGAACTCGTACCAGTCGCCCGGGACCATGATCTCGCGCGCGGCCTCGGCGCCCGGCGGCTTGCGCTTCATTGCCGGCGCGAGGCCCAGCATGGCCTGACCAAACCCCATCCCCGACGGAGACTCCGAAACGACCGCGCAGCCGCTCAGATCGCCAGCGTCCTCGACGTGGCAGCGCATGACGACCCGCCCGCCCACGCCCGCATCCTTCGCCGCCTTCGGCCATGCGGCGCGCCATTCGGTGTCGGAGGGGATCCTCGCCCAATCGCTCTCGCGTTCGGCGCCCGACGCCGAGCCCGCGAAGCCCGCCGCGGCGACGGCGATCCCCAGCGCCGCCCGCACGAAATCCTGCTTCATTCCCCACTCCCCCGAGCGTGAGAATGGCGTGTGGTCCTGCTGCTGGCAACCTGACCGCGCGTATGGATATTCCACAGCGTCCCGCGCCTTGGCATCGCCGCCGGCCGGCACGGGCCGGGCATGAGATCGAACCGCAAGTCGGGGCGATGACCTGCGCGAACCGACCGGCGCGCTCAGGCCTGGCTGGTCAGGGAGGGCTGCGCGTCGGTGGCGTCGGGCAGGTTGCGCGCCAGGACCTGGACGAATTCGACCGGCTTGAAGGGCTTGGACATGAAGTCGTCCATGCCGGCCTGGCGGCAGGCCTCTTCGTCGCCGGACATGGCGTTGGCGGTCATGGCCACGATCGGAATCCGGCCCGCGCGGCCCGGCAGCGCGCGGATGCGCCGCGTGGCCTCCAGTCCGTCCATCACCGGCATGTGCACGTCCATCAGGACGAGGTCGAAATCGCCCTCGGCGACGGCCTTGGTCGCTTCGTGGCCATCGGCGACCCTATGGGCCGGCAGGCCGAGCTGGCGCAGGATTTCCATGGCCAGCAGCGCATTGGTGTCGTTGTCCTCGGCGAGCAGCACGCGGGCGTCGGCCACCATCGCCCCCGCCTCTCCGCCGTCGGCCGGGGCCGTGACGGACGCGGCCGGCTCGACGCCCGGCGCGAGCGGGATTTCGAACCAGAAGACCGAGCCGCCGCCCTCGCGGTCCGATATGCCGATGCGGCCGCCCATGAGCTCCACGAGCTGCCGGGAGATGGCCAGGCCCAGGCCGGTGCCGCCGAACCGGCGGGTGGTCGAGTTGTCGGCCTGCTGGAAGTTCTGGAACAGCCGGCCCTTCTGCTCGTCGGTGACGCCGATGCCGGTGTCGATGACCTCCGCCCGGATGTTCACCCGGCCCTCGTCGCCCGGCGCGGCGTCGACATGGAGCGCCACGCTTCCCTGCGGCGTAAACTTCACGGCGTTCGAGACGAGGTTGAGCAGGATCTGACGAATCCGCTTGGGATCACCCACGAAGGCGCGTTTCGCCGGCGCCTCGATCCGGCACTGGAGTTCGAGGTCCTTCTCGGCCGCCAGCGGCGACAGCAGGTCGATCACCTCGCCCCAGAGGCCGGGCAGGTCGAAGTCGATGTGCTCCAGCTCCACCTTGCCCGCTTCCAGCTTCGACATGTCGAGGATGTCGTTGATCACCAGCAGGAGCGCTTCGGCCGACGAGCGGATCGTCTCGACATACTGGCGCTGGCGCGCGTCGAGGCGTGTGCGCAGCAGCAGCTCGTTCATGCCCATGATGCCGTTCATGGGCGTGCGGATCTCGTGGCTCATATTGGCCAGGAACTGCGACTTGGCGCGGTTGGCGGCCTCGGCCTCGTCGCGGGCGCGGAAGAGCTGCTGCTCGGCGGCTTCCGACTTGGCGAGCGCGCTGCGCAGCTCGCGCATGGCGGCGTTGGTCTGGGTCCGGTCGTTGGCGGCCCCGGCGATGAGACGCTCGGTGGCGAGAATGATCAGCAGGCAGGCCAGCATGAAGACGAGGAAGCTGAAGGCCAGGCCCAGCCCGCCCAGCCCGAGCAGGCTGGGGCCCGCGGCGACCACGGCGCCCATCGCGGCCGGCGCGGCGGCGGCGATCCAGACCTTGCGCGACACCCACCCCACCGCGCCGGCGGTCGCGGCCAGGGTGCCGACCGAGAGCGCGAGGAAGGCGTAGGCGGCCGGATCGCGCGTCGTCAGGACGACGCTCACCGGGGCCACGATCCACATGGCCGCGCGCAGGGCGGCCAGCACGGCCAGCCGGGTGAGGCCCGGCTCCTGAGGGGCGTTCTCCGCCGTGGGCAGCCAGCGGCGATAGAACGCCTGCAGGGTCAGATCGAGCGCGAACGACGCGGTTCCCCAGACGAGCGCGAACAACGGCAGGCCGAGCGCGGCCGTAGCCAGGGCGGTGAGGCCGCTGAAGGCCAAGGCGAGCGGCCAGGGCTGCTGCAAGCCGACCAGAGTCGTGCGGTACATGGACGGCGCGTCGGGCCCGCCGTCCGCAGGCGTCGTCGGTTCGTTCGTCGGATTCAAATCGGTCCCCGGCGAGTTGTCGCAACCGTCACCTTCGAAGCGATACCTTAAGCTTCGGCGTCGGCCGGGCCGCTTTGACGCGATCGCGCAAGGACCGTTTGTCGCAGGCTGGCGGCGGAACGCGCCACGATCCCATTACCTCGCACGTCATGGACGCCCCTCCCCGACCCGCTAAGGTCGGGGCATGAGACCGAACCACAAGCCCGTGGGCGAGCACCTCCGCGACTGGCGGATGCGCCGGCGGATGAGCCAGATGGACCTGGCGCTGGAGGCGGAGATCTCCACGCGCCACCTCAGCTTCGTGGAGACCGGGCGGGCCCAGCCCAGCCGCGAGATGGTGCTGCACCTGGCCGACCAGCTGGAAATCCCGCTGCGCGAGCGCAACGTCATCCTGGTGGCGGCGGGGTTCGCCCCCGTGTTCCCCGAACGGCCGCTGGACGACCCGCAGCTGGCCGCGGCGCGGCGCGCCGTGGACGTGATCCTGAAGGCGCATGAACCCTACCCCGCCCTGGCGGTCGACCTGCGCTGGAACCTGGTCGCCGCCAACGCCGTCGTGCCGGCCCTGATGGCCGGCGCCGACCCATCGCTGCTCGAGCCGCCGATCAACGTCGTGAGGCTGTCGCTGCACCCGAAGGGCCTGGGGCCGCGGATCGCGAACCTGGCCGAGTGGCAGGCGCACATCGTCGAGCGCCTGCGCCGCCAGGCCGAGCTGACCGCCGACCCCGGCCTGATCGCGCTGATCGAGGAAATCCGCGGCTACCCCACCCCGCCGGCCTCGGACCGGCGCCTGGAGGACTTCGGCGACGTGGTGATCCCGTTGCAGATGATGGTGGGCGACCGGATGCTGTCGCTGTTCACCACCACGACGGTGTTCGGGACGCCGGTGGACATCACCCTGTCGGAGCTGACGCTGGAGACCTTCTTCCCCGCCGACGCCGCCACGGCCGAGTTCCTACGGGCCGCCGCGGGCCTCTAGAGCCTTCCCGTATCAAGTGGCATCACTTGATCCGGACAAGAAGGCTCGATCTTCAAGAGTGTAGAGCCCGTCCGGGCGGGTGAACCGGTTCCCACTTCACCCTGACGGGCTTTAGACCGCCATGCAGCTCGGGGGCGGCATCACCAGGAAGCTGTCGAGCCGGAAGCGCGAACGGTAGGCGGCTCGCACGGCCTCCACCTCGGCGCGGGCGTCGCCCGCGGACGGCAATGCGATCAGCACCACCTTGGCCGACTCGCGGATCAGGACGTCGTCCTTGCCCGTCCATTGGGGGCCGCCGTCGACGATCGAGACGCCGTCCGGGAAGCGCGGGGTGATCTCCTGGTCGACGAAGCGACGCAAGGCGCGCTCGCTGATGCGGCCGCTCGACGAGGCGCCGAGGAAGAGCTGGGCGACGCGCACCTCGGACTGGCCCGCCGGGCAGGCCGCAAGCCGGGGCGGCGCGCTGGCGCAGGCCGCGGCGGCCAGGGAAAGCACGATCGCCGCCGCCAGTCGCTTCATCCGCCCACCAGCTCCCGGCCAATGAGGAAGCGGCGGATCTCGTTGGTGCCGGCGCCGATGTCGTAGAGCTTGGCGTCGCGCAGCAGGCGCTCCACCGGATATTCCTTGGTGTAGCCGGCGCCGCCGAGGGCCTGGATCGCCTCCAGCGAGACCTTCACCGCATTCTCAGACGCCATCAGGATCGCCCCGGCCGCATCGAACCGCGTCGTCAGGCCCGAGTCGCAGGCCTTGGCGACGGCGTAAACATAGGCCCTCGCGGAGTTCAGCGCGACGTACATGTCGGCGATCTTGCCCTGCATCAGCTGGAACGTGCCGATCGGCCTGCCGAACTGCTTGCGCTCGCGGACGTAGGGCAACACCACGTCGAGGCAAGCCTGCATGATCCCCAGCGGTCCGGCCGCCAGGACGGTGCGCTCGTAGTCCAGCCCGCTCATCAGCACCGCCGCGCCGCCGTCGACGGGGCCCATGACGTTCTCCTCGGGCACCTCGCAGTCCTCGAACACCAGCTCGCCGGTGTCGGAGCCGCGCATGCCCATCTTGTCGAGCTTCTGGGAGACGCTGAAGCCCTTGAAGCCCTTCTCGATGATGAAGGCGGTGATGCCGCGCTGGTTCAGGTCGGGCGAGGTCTTGGCGTAGACCACCAGGGTGTCGGCGTGGGGCGCGTTGGTGATCCAGAACTTCGTTCCGTTGAGGACGTAGCGGTCGCCCTTCTTCTCGGCGCGCAGACGCATGGAAACCACGTCCGAGCCGCTGCCGGCCTCGCTCATGGCGAGGGAGCCCACGTGCTCGCCCGAGATCAGCTTGGGCAGGTAGCGGCGCTTCTGCTCTTCCGATCCCCAGCGGCGGAGCTGGTTGACGCAGAGGTTGGAGTGGGCGCCGTAGCTGAGCCCGATCGAGGCGGAGGCGCGGCTGACCTCCTCCATGGCCACGACGTGTTCGAGGTAGCCCTGGCCAAGACCGCCGAACTCCTCCTCCACCGTGATCCCGTGCAGGCCGAGGTCGCCCATCTGAGGCCAGAGTTCACGGGGGAAGGTGTTGGTGGCGTCGATCTCGGCGGCCAGCGGGGCGATCTGATCGGCGGCGAAGCGGGCCGTCGTGTCGCGGATCATGTCGGCGGCCTCACCGAGGCCGAATTCGAGGTTGGGACCGTGGTTCGGGATCATGGCGCGGACGGTTAGCATGCGCCGGTGGAGGTCGCGAGTTAATCGCGCTCGCTCTCCCGGCCCACCCGCTGGAGCAGGTGGTAGACCGAAACCGTCGTGAAACCGACCCCGGCGAGGCCGGCCGTCCAGGCGACGATCATGGGGATCGCGAACCCGCCCGAGATCGGGGGCGCGGCGTTCAGGCCCCAGAACAGGCCGAAGCCGAAGAACGCCACGCCCGACAGCGCCAGCAGCAGGTCCCAGACCACCGAGGCCTGCGGCCGTGCGGTCGGCGGACGCCTGCGCGACGGGATCAGTTCGAAGGGCTCCATGTCGGAGCGGAAGGCCGGATCGATGTCATCGTCGGGCGCCGCCGGGATTTCCAGCGTCTCCTCGGGCCCCGCATCGAGGTCGGCGGGCGTGAAGGCCGCCAGTTCGGGCTCGGGTTCGGGCTCCGCCAGGACGGGTTCGGCCGGCTGTTCAGACGCCCCGGCCTCAGGCTCGGGCGCCTCGGCGGCCGGCGGCTCGTTGTCGCCGAACGGCGGCGGGACCTCGGCCGGGACCTCGATCTCAGGTTCGGGCTCCTCGCCGGGGTCGGGGAACAGGGTCTCCAGCCGCGAGGCCACCGTCTCGGCCGCCGCGGCGACGGCGGCGGCCGGCTCCTCGGGCGCGGGCTCGGGGGCCGTCTCGAAAGCCAACTCGTCGACGTCGGCGAGGTCCTCGCGGCGGACCACGACCCGGGTCCCCTCCAGGGTGGTCTCCACCTGGACCGGCCGGCGCAGCGGAACGAGGTCGAGCGCGTCCAGATCGATGGCCGGGCGCAGCACCGGGGACGGCGCCGGGACCCACGCCTCGTTCTCGGGCGTCAGGAACAGCGCTTTCTCGGCGGCGCGGCGGCGCACCAGGGCGTCGACGACGATGCGCTCGCCCTCGAAGTCGGCTTTGCGCCACAGCTCCATGGCGCAGGCGGCCTGCACCGGCGAGCCGGCGTTCAGGCGCTTGATCACCTGGCTGCGGCGGAAATTGTCGAGCCCGACGTTGAAGGCGAAGCTGCACAGGGCGTCGAACTGGTTCTGGGTGGTCGGCGCGAAGACGCACTCGTTCACCCCATGGGCGATGCTGATCAGGTCGTAGAGCAGCAGGGCTTCGGCGTCGGATTCGGAGACTTCGGCCCCCTCGCGCGCGGTCAGCGTATGCCCATAGCCGATCGTCCAGCGGCCGTCGGGCAGCTGGGCGGCATCTCGGCGATAGCCCTCGAACCGTTTGATCAGTTCGATGGCCGCCCGGGAAACGCGATGGCGCGAGAGCATGGCTCCCCGTTCGTCCCAAATCGGCACACGCGGCGCACGCCGCGAGAGGCCGGCGCAAGCCTGACGCCAGTTACAACAGGATGAGGCTCGCAAGTCCCAAGAAAGACAGGAAACCCATGAGGTCCGTGACGAAAGTTACGAACACGGACGAGGATACGGCGGGATCGCGCCCCAGGCGTTCAAGCGTGAGCGGCGCGAGGATGCCCGCGGCCGCCGCGACGAACAGGTTGACCAACAGCGCCAGGGCGATGGTGAGCGAGAGCCTGAGGTCGTGGAAGAGCACGTAGGTGGCCACCGACATCACCAGGCCGACGACCGAGCCGTTCATCAGGCCGACGATCATCTCGCGGCCCACGATCCTCACCGAGTTAGCGGCGGTGAGTTCGCGCGACGCCAGGGCGCGCACGGCGACGGCCAGCGCCTGGGTCCCGGCCGTGCCGCCGACGGAGGCCACGATCGGCATGAGGATCGCCAGCGTCACCAGCTTGGCGATCTCGCCCTGGAACGCGTTGATCGCCTGGACCGCCACCGCCTCGGTGGCGAGATTGAGCACCAGCCAGGGCAGCCGCGAGCGGACGATGTCCCAGACGCCGGCGTCGCGGCCGGCGTCGCTCACCCCGGCCAGGGCCAGGATGTCCTCCTCGCCCTCCTCCTGGATGACGCCGACGATGTCGTCGACGGTGATCTGCCCCACGAGCCGCCCCGCGGTATCGACCACCGGGGCGGAGATCAGGCGGTACTTGTCGAAGATGTAGGCGACCTCTTCCTGGTCGAGGTCGACGGTGATCTCGGTCACCGGCTCCATGATCTGGGCCAGCAGGATCTGGCGGCCGCTGCGCAGCAGGTGACTGACCGGAACGGCGCCCACGGGCTTGTAGGCCGGGTCGACGACATAGATGTCGAAGAACAGCTCGGGCAGCTCCTCGCCGTCCTTGCGGAAGTGGTCGATGGCTTGGCCGACGGTCCAGAACTGCGGGGCGGCCACCACCTCGCGCTGCATCAGGCGGCCGGCGGTCTCGTCCTGATAGGCCAGGGTGGTCTCGATGGCCGCCCGCTCGGTCTCGGGCATGGCCGCAAGCACCTGCGCGCGCTTGTCGGCCTCCAGGTCGTCGACCACGTCGGCGGCGTCGTCGGACTCCATCTCGCCGATCGCCTTGGCCAGGGTGGCCGAGGGGACGTGCTCCAGCACCTCCTCGCGGATCTCGGTATCCAGTTCGGACAGGATCCAGCCCAGGGTCTCGGGGTCGAGGTGGGGAATCAGCTCCTCGCGCGCGTCGGCCGAGAGGAAGCCCATGAGGTCGGCCACGTCGGCCGGGTGCAGCGCCGCGATCAGCTCGCGCAGGCGATCGGCGTCGCCGCGGTCCAGCGCGTCGGCGACGTCGGAGACGAATTCGGGATTGAGCGCATAGTCCTCGCCCAGGGCGAGGTCTTCCAGGTCTTCGTCCTCGGGGGGCTCGGCCACGGCGGCGAGGTCGTCCGTTTCACGACTCATGCGGACCTCCCCTCTCTACCCCTCGGGGCTATGTGCGGACGGCTCTGCTCGCTTCCAATGCACTCGGCGGTTGGACGCGACTCTGGCTTGAGTCTGGACCGTTCGTCCTGCTGAGACTGGCTCGGCCCAGGACGACGACGGTCCGGGGCGAAGACCCTGATTCACTGGTGCGGTCGAGAAGACTCGAACTTCCACGGGTTGCCCCACAGCGACCTCAACGCTGCGCGTCTACCAATTCCGCCACGACCGCTCGTGGTGAGGCGGCGCAGGTAGCAAACCCCGCCCGCTTTGTGAAG
>NZ_WGNY01000042.1 GCF_016124325.1 Phenylobacterium sp. | reverse complement strand
CTCCAGGTCCGGCTGTCCGAGGTCCCGGGAGACCCGCCGCATCACCTCACGCACGTAGCCGCGAAGGTCGGCGATGCGGTCGCCATGCTCGGGCGAGATGATGAAGCGGAAATGGTGCCGATCCTCCGACCAGTCCGCCGGAATCGCGTGGGCGTCGACCTGGTCGCGCGAGTTGTCGAAAAAGGGGGGCCGATCACCATCCAGGCCCGCGCCGGGGCGGGCCAGATAGAGAAGGTGCCGCCCAAGCGCCAATCCGCGGGTCGCGCCCTTGCCGGTGTGCCGCGAAACGAGGGCCTTGACGATCACCCGCTGGCGAACGTCCAGCCTGAAGGGGCGCCCTGAACGCGCTTGCGCGGCTCTGAGAACGCCAGCGCGTTCGCCGATCGCAAACAGCCGAGACGCCGATAGCCGCCGCAGTACGGAGAGCCGAGCGTGAGATGAGTCCGGCTTCAGCTTGTTCGGCAGCCCGGCGCGACCTGCGTCGTGGGGGACCGACGGAAGACGAGATTGTACGGCATCGCGGACAAGCATCTGACAGGCTCTGTGTGCAAGTGCGCCGCATAGACCGGCGCCAAGTCACGACACGTCATCGAGCGCAGGTGCGACAAGGACATGTCTCTGAAAGCGTACAGAAACTGAAGCCCAAGCTCATCTCTTTTATCTTGCCATCCGCCGCAAAAATCGCGGTCTCATCAACGCAAATCAACATTCATCAAGATCCATCAAAACATCCGGCCTCGAATGCGCCTGCGAAACCTCATGCGAATCCCCTCGCTGGGCCAGACGCGGAAAACCCGCCCGGCCGAAGCCGAGCGGGTCCAGGCCGGGTCCGTCATGCGGCTGCGGCGTGGGGACGGATCGCCACGTGCCGGACGCCGTGGGCGTGGGCCTCCTGCGCCAGGTTCTGCGCCGGCCCGAACGGGTGCGAGCCGTCCGCCTTCCGGGGGTCGAGCGTCTGCGCCAGGGTCAGGCAGCACACCGGCTCCAGGGCGATGAGCTCGTCATTGGCGCGGAACGGCGCGGCCTTGCCGTGGCGATCGAAGTCGGCGCGGGCGAGCACCAGGGTGACGCCCTTCTGCTGCGCCCAGCGGATCGCCAGCCGCTCGGCGCCGCGGGCCCCGGTGGTGGCCAGCACCATGTCCGGCCATTGGGCGCGCGCCCAGTTGAGGGCGTCGAAGATCCGTCCGCCGTCCGCCGGAGTGTCCGCGAACGGGGCGCCGCGGAAAGCCACCACGGGGCCGGCCGGATCGGCGGCCCGTGTGCGCCGCTCGGCGATCGCGCGCAGGGCCTGCTTGGCCTCCAGCTGGGCGGCGGTCAGGTGCGACCCGCGGCGGCTGCCGCGCCAGGGCGTCCAGACCTCGCCGGTGGCGGTCGCGTAGGCTTCGGCGGCGGCGTCGCGGATCAGTTCGCAGGCCGCCTGGGCTACGTCCGCCGAGCGGGCGGCGAGGGTCGCCGCCTGCAGTTCGGTGTCGGCCATTTCCGAGCCGTCGAAATCGCGTTCCAGCAGGCGCATCCGGTCGCGCGCCCGGTCCGCGTCGCGCTCGATGCGTCCCGCCGCCGAGTGGAAGCCGCCGATCAGGCACTCGCAGAGGATCGTGCGAACCTCCTCGAGCGCGGTGTCGCTCACCAGGTCGACGAGCTCGGTCATCAGCGCCTGGCCGAGCTGGACGAGCGCCGCCTCCGTGGGATGCGGCCGCGGGTCCTCCAGCGCGCTGGTCTGCACGTCGAAGGCGGTGTCGGACGCGACGAAGTCATGAAGGGAGAAGGTCATCGGAAGGTCTCCGCAAGGGGTGGGATCGCCGATGCGCCCCACGCGCAACGACCCCCCTCCTGGCCACGTCGGGCCCCGGGCGGTCACCGGAGCGGAGCGCCTCTCGCGAAGCGGAGGGCAACGGCCGCCAGGCCGTTGACGGCCCGGGTGACGTGACAGGATGGGAGGGCGTTGTGTGGGGGCGTTGCGTCCGCCCGCAGAGGCGGACGCGCCATCCGGCGCGCGCTCGCGCCGGGCGCCGCGCGAGGTGCGCCTCAGCTCAGGCCGGCCAGGCGCAGCAGATGGTCGGGCGCGACGGGACGATAGGCCAGGGCGCCGTGGGCCGCGCAGTAGGCGCCCCGCGTCGCGGCCCGGCCGCACAGCCGGAAGTCGTCGTGGCGGGGCTCGCCGATCGGCCAGCGGCACTGGCCGCGGCGCACGCTGAGCACCGTCGCCCCGCCGGACGCCGGCGGCTCGATGGCCGGACGGTCGAAAGCCGCGGCCGGCACGGGCTTGATGATCCGCAGGCGGCGTTCGCGCCGGACCTTCGGCCGCCGCGTTCCGGGCGTGCTGGCCCTGGCTCGGCCCGAGAGGCCGAGGCGGTGGACCTTGCCGATGACGGCATTGCGGGTGACGCCGCCCAGGCGCCGCGCGATCTGGCTGGCGCTGAGACCCTCGCGCCAGAGGTCGGAGAGCAGCTCGACGCGTGCGTCGGTCCAGTCGGAAGCCGTGGACATCGGAAGACTCCAAGACAGCGAGCCCGATCGGCTCGCCCGACCCCGTCCTTCCTTCGGCTCCCGCGTGAGGGATCGTCACCCGCCAGGGCGGAGACCCGGGACGGGGCTCCGGAAGCCGCGCGCGGCGCGTAGAGCCCGACCCGGCCGTCCGGCCGGGGCACGCCCGATCCGATGCGGCTTGGCGTCACCGAAGGCCAAAGGCTATGGCAGGACCAATGCCCGACTTCATCGACCTCGCCGGCGCCTCCGGGGCCGCCTACCGCTTCCGCCGCCTCGCCCCGGAGAGCCTCCCCGCCACGGCCGGCAACCTGGTCGTGGCCGCCGGCCGGACCGGACGCCGGCAGGTCGTGCTCTGCGCCGCCCTGCCCAGCCTCTCGCAGGCGGCGGCCGCGGCGGCCCGGGCGCTCAAGGGCCATCCCGCCGCCGGCCTCTACGTCCGCCTGAATGTCGCGCGGGCGGTCCGCGACGCCGAGCACGCCGACCTTTTGGCCGGCGAGGCGTCCGGCGCGGAGACCCTGGGCTCCGACTAACCCCCCGGCTCTAGGGCCTGCAGGACCGCGTGGCGGCGCAGGATCGCCTCGACCACCTCGGGCCGGTCGGTCGGTGCGAACACCCGCAGCGTATAGGCGATGATCTCGGTGAAGCATCCGAGCGCGACCAGCGCCGCGCGCTCGCCGGCGCCGTTCACGACCTCCAGCCGCCAGCGGTCCATCACCCGCGCGCGCCGCAGCCACAGTCCGCCCGCCAGCCCGAGCTGCACGCCCCGCTCGAGGCTCTCGCGCAACACCACCTGTCCGTCGGCCCAGGCCTCGGCGAGGCTGCTGACCCCGAGCGCGGCCTTGAGGGCGGCGACCTGGGCCGGGTCGAGCACGCGCCCCAGCCATCGGCGGCCGTCCGGCGCCTTGACCCTGCGCACCTGCGCGCCCTTGGCCGGCAGACGCGCCCAGACCGGCAACAGCAACCCGGTGGCGAGGGTCAGTTCGCGCGTGCGCCACGGGTCGGCCGCCGCGACCTCGGCGGCCCAAGCCGCGCGCCAGGCGTCCGGCGCGGCCGGCGCCCAGGCCGACTCCGCAAAGGCGGCCGCCGTCTCCAGCGAACGCCCCTCGGGCCGCCGCAACCGCACGGCCGGCAGCAGGCGGTCGTCCGCGTCGGTGGTGGTCAGGCCCAGCTCCACCAGGGCCGCGCGGCCGGAGCGGCCGTTGATCGCCAGCACCGCGGCCTCGCCGAGCGCCTCGGCCCGCGCCAGGGCCTCGTCAACCGCCATCAGCTCGCGCCGGGTCCGCAGGGCGAAGGCCACCAGCCGGGTCTCGGCCCCCGTGGCGGCGTCCGTCCGCACGACCTCCTCGCCCAGCACGTTCAGGTCCTCGGCGACGATATCCTCGACACCGTGGTCGAGCTGGCCGGCGGCGGCCGCGTGCTCCAGCACCCCGGCCAGGATCTTCTCGAACTCGGCGAACAGGGCGTTCTGGTCGGCGATCCGCAAGGCCAGCAGGCGGTTGAGGAAGGTGTTGATCGGCGGCAGGTCGTCGACGGCCTTCAGCAGGCCTTCGGCGTCGAGCAGCGACAGTCCGGTCTTGTGCTCGAACGCGGCCAGGCACATGGCCGCCAGCTCGCCGCGCGCCAGGGCGCCGTAGAACACCAGCAGCGCGCGGCGCGCCCAGGGGCTCTCCAGATTTTCCTCGGCGCGGAACAGCCCGGCGCCGGCGGTGCGCCGCTCGCCGCGGGTCAGCGCGCCCAGCGAGTCCAGCCGCCGCGCGATGGTCGACAGGAACCGCTTCTCGCCGTGGATGTCGGTGGTCACCGGCCGGAACAGCGGCGCAGACGCCTGGTGCGTGCGATGGGTGCGCCCCAGGCCCTGGATGGCGGCGTCCGCCCGCCAGCCCGGCTCCACAAGGTAGTGGACGCGCCGCTGGCGGTTCGCCGCGTTCAGGGCGGCGTGATAGCTGCGCCCCGTCCCGCCGGCGTCGGAGAACACCAGCACCCGCTTGCGGCCATCCATGAAGGCGTCGGTCTCGGCCTTGGCCGCGGAGGCCGAGCGCCGCTCCACCACGCGGCGGCCCTCGATCCGCACCACCCGCCGCGACCGTCCGGTGATCTCCGCCACCGCGCCGGTCCCGAAGGCCTCCAGCAGGGCGTCCAGCACGCCCGGCGCGGCGGGCAGGGCGGCGAGCGCGGCGATCGTCTCGTCGCGCAGCCGCAGCGCCGCCTGGCTGTGCACGGGCGTCCCGTCGCGCATCACCGGGACCAGGACGGCCTCGCCGTCCTCGCCCTCGACGGCCTCCATCAGGGCCGTCGGGAAGGCGCCCTTCAGATAGTCGAGGACGTAGTCCTTTGGCGTCAGGTCCACCTGAAGGTTGGACCATTCCTCCGGCGGGATCTCGGCCAGCCGGCGGTTGGTGACCGCCTCGTTGGTCGAGACGATCTGCACCACGGCCGAGCGGCCGGCGGCCAGGTCGCGGCGGATGGCGGCGACCAGGCTGGGCGCCTTCAGCCCCGCCAGCAGGTGGCCGAAGAAGCGCAGCTTGGCGCTCTCGAAGGCCGAGCGCAGGGCGCTGAGCGCCGCGCCGCTCGCCACCTTGCCGTCATCGCCGACGACACCCACGGCGCGTAGGGCGGCGCCGAGGTTGGCGTGGATCACCTGGAAGGCGTCGGCCCAGGCGTCCCACAGCGCCACGTCCTCGGGCGTGAGCGCATGGGCCAGCGGCGCATATTCCACCCCCTCGAACGACAGGCTGCGGGCCACATAGAGGCCCAGCGCCTTCAGCTCGCGCGCCACCAGCTCCATGAAGGCCACGCCGCCGGTCTCGGCCGCGTCCAGGAAGTCGGACCGCGTCGCGAACGGCGCGTCGGGCCCGCCCCAGAGGCCGAGCCGGGCCGCATAGGCGAGATTGGCGGGCTCGGTGGCGCCGGTCGCCGAGACATAGACCACGCGCGCGAGCGGCAGGCGGTTCTGCAGGGCAAGCCCCGCCAAGCCCTGCTGCGAGGGCTTCCTCGGGCCCCGGCCGCCCGCGCCGCCGGCGGCCCCGCCCATGGCGTGGGCCTCGTCGAAGACGATCGCCCCGTCGAAGTCCGGACCCAGCCAGGCGGAGACCTGGTCGAGGCGCGAGGGCCGCGCGCCGCGCGCCGGCTGGCGCAGGGTGGCGTAGGTGGAGAACAGGATCCCCCGCTCGAGCGCGATCGCCTCGCCCTGCTTCCAGCGGCTCTGCGGGAGGATCTCGTGGACCGCGCCGCCGAGCGCGGCCCAGTCGCGCCGGGCGTCCTCCAGCAGGGCCTCGTTGCGCGACAGCCAGAGCGCGCGCCCGCGGCCCTGGGCCATGTTGTCGGCGATGATCGCGGCGACCTGGCGGCCCTTGCCGGCGCCGGTGCCGTCGCCCAGGAACATGCCGCGCCGCAGCCGAAAGCCGCCTTCGGCGTCCTCGTCGGCGAGCCGCAGCTCGTGCGGCGCCTCGCCCAGGGTCCACCGGCTGGGCAGCAGGGCGGCGTGGGCCTCCCCGGCATAGACCACGGTCTCGGCCTGGGCGTCGGACAGCCGGCCTTCCGATCGCAGGGCCGGCGGCAGCCTCGGCCGGTAGGCGGGGGCCGGCGAGGCCACCGACGCCATGGCGGCGGACTCGACCAGCGGCGTCGGGTGCGGCCGTTCGTCGGCGAAGGCGATGCGCCCCAGCCGCCAGGCCTGGTAGAGGCCGACGTCGCGGCCCTCGCCCGACCAGTCGCGCACGGCGTAGTCCAGCGGCGCGGCCCCCGCGACGCCCCGCAGGCCCGCCGCGGGACCCGCCGACCGCGCCCGCAAACTCGGCGCGGGCGGTGCGCGCAGCGGCGCCCGCGTCCGCGCGCCCGGCCGGTCCGCAACCGCGGCCGCCCAGGCCGCCGCCGCCGCGAGGTCCGCTGCGGCCTCCACCGCGGCCGGCTCGCCCGCCGCCCCGCGGTCGACCACCAGCAGGCCGGTCGCCACGCCCGTGCCGTGCTTGGCGAAGGCCCCCGCGGGCAGGGCGAGGGCGCCCGCGATCCGCCCTTCGCCTGACAGTCGCCGCCAGAGCGCGCGGTCGGCCAGGGCCGAGGCCGGCACGATGGCGGCGAGCCGCCCGCCGTCGGCGAGGCACGCCAGGGCCGCCGTCAGGTGCGAGCCCAGACCCGCGAACGGCGGGTTCATGAGGCAGGCGTCGAAGCCGCCGGCCCCGGCCAGAAGATCGCCCAGATGAGCGGCGTCGAGCCGCGTCCGCGACGCGTCGGGGAAGAGACCGTCCAGCAGGCCGGCGCGTGCGCCGCTCAGCTCGTTGAGCGACAGCGAGGCCCCGCAGGCCTCGGCGACCACGGCGACCATGCCCACCCCGGCCGAGGGCTCCAGCACCCGGTCGCCAGGCCCGACCTTCGCCGCAAGCGCCAGCAGGCCCGCCAGCGGGGCCGGGGTCGAGAACTGGTCGAGGGCCAGCTGCTCTTCGGAGCGGCGGGTGTGGGTGAGCCCCAGCCCTGACAGCGCCGCCA
Source organism: Phenylobacterium sp. (assembly GCF_016124325.1). Lineage (GTDB taxonomy): Bacteria > Pseudomonadota > Alphaproteobacteria > Caulobacterales > Caulobacteraceae > Phenylobacterium. The sequence continues at coordinate 15,183 of NZ_WGNY01000042.1, read as the reverse complement.
GGTCTGCGACCCCGTCGGCCGGGGCCTCCGCGAGCCGCGCTGTCCCCAGCCGCCGCACCTGCAGCACCAGCGCCGCCTCGACGGCGTCATAGGCGTCGCGCCAGTCCCAGCCGCCCTCGGCGTCGGTCGCGCCGAAGGCGGTGGTCAGGATCGCCGAGACCATACGGCGGTCCAGGGGCCTGCCCCGGGCGAGATGCGGGACCAAGGCGCGGGCCGCGGCCAAGCGGTTGGCGGCGCGGATATCTGCGGCGGGCAGGGACGGGGGCAGGGTCATGGCGGATCTCCCGCCCGGCGCGGAAGGCGTCTCCCTCCGGTCCGCCGGGCTCGCCCGTCCCCGGCCTTCCTCCGCCTTCGTCCTCGGCCGGCCTGTCCGTCGCAGGACGACGGCGCCGTCCCGGAGCGACCGGAACGGCGCCGCCAGCCGGCCGCGCACCGCGGTGGGAGCCGCCGCCCCGAAGGACGGCGCAGCGCGCTCCAGACAGGCCCACGCCCGGCCGCGCCGGCGCCTTCGGCGCGCGGATCCGGGACGTTCGCGACGGGCATGCGCGGCCGGCGCAGGGGTTCAGGCGGAGCGCGCGTCTGGGTCGTCTTCCGTCGGCTCACCGGACGTCGAGGCGTCGTCGCCGGACGCGTCGTCCGGCGCCTCCGCCGCCCAGGAGAGCTCCGGCGGCGCCCAGCCCCGTTCGGCGGCCGCTTCGGCGACCAGCGCCACGAGTTCGGTCTTGCGGCAGGCGCCCGCCTGGGCCGTTCCGGCGCCCATGGCCTCCAGCATCTCGAGCAGCTGGGCCTTGGGATGGGCGCCCAGGAACGCCGCGTCGGGGGTCCAGTGCAGGGTCACGTCGGCCTGGCAGAGGGCGGCGATCTCCACCGCTTCGGCCCGTGCGGCGGCCCGCACCGCGCTGGTGCGCTCCTCGCGCAGGTCCAGGCTGAGGGCCACGAGCTCGGCGAGCAGCGCCATCTTCTCGCCGTGCGCCAGGCCGGCGGCCCAGGCGATCGGCGACAGGCCCGATCCCTCCCAGGTCGCGCGCCGCTCGGCCAGGCGGCGGCGCACGTCGCCGTCCAGCGCCGGGATCGGCGGCGAGCGCGGCCGCCCGTAGGCCTCCGCGGTCAAGGTCAGCGCCCCGCCGCCGCGCGCCCGGTCGCGGGCCAGCACCAGCACCGCGAACAGCCGCGCCGCCAGGGCGGTGAGCGCCGCGCCCGGGTCGTCGGCCAGCGCCCGGATCAGGGCGCGCGTGGCGACGTCCGTGCGCGTCTCGTGCAGGGCGTGGCCCACGCCCTCCAGCTGCGGCCGCGGCGCCACGGCCACCGGTGCGGGCGCCGCCGGCTCGGACCGCCGCGGCCACGCCACGGTCCCGTCCGCGTCGGACGTGTCGTCGTCCGTCGTCTCCGCTTGCGGATCGAGCTCGGCCGACGCCGGCCCGAAGGCGCGAAGGTCGAGACCCGTCCGGCCGTCGGCGAACACCTGCACGAGGCTCAGCTCGCGCGGCGGTTCGCCCGCGCGCTCGGCGGCGAGCTTGGCCGCCAGCCAGGCGCCGAGCGCCGGGTCGGCCGCCTCCGACGCCCAGTCGAGATCCTCGAGCGCCTCGGCGGCTTCGGCCTGCGCCTCCTGGGCGGCGTCCCAGGCCGCCAGGGCCTCGGCGTCCAGCCCCAGGCCATAGGCCTCCCCAAACGGCGTCAGGTCCGGGTCCTCGACCTCGGACGGGGCGACCTCCACCTGGACCGTGACGCCGGCTCCGCCGAGCCCTTCGGCCAGGGTCGCGGCGCGGGCGGTCCAGGCGTCCTGCAGGATCGCCGGGTCCAGCACCACGTCGGGCCGCTCCCCGAACAGGTCGGACTCGACCCGGCCGCCGGCGGCGGCGTAGCGCGCCGCGCCCACCAGGCGGAAGCGCCGGTCGCGCACGGTCACCTGCCCGGCGTCGAGGCGGTCGGTGATGCGCCACTCCGGGAAGCCGAAGCCGTTCAGGGCGGCCTCGGCGATCTCGCCCTGCTCCTGGCGGTGCGGCAGGCGCGCCAGCAGCCGGGCCTGGCGCAGGTTGAGGCGGCCGGCCTTCAGCGCTTCCAGCGCCTTGGGGTGCAGGCCCGCCAGGGCGGCCAGCCGACGCACCTCGATCTCGGCGTAACCCAGGGCGGCGGCGACCATGGGAGGCGTCAGCTTCGCCTTCAGCATCCGGCCGATCGCCACGACGACGTCGGCCACGTGCACCGGCACCCCGGTGTTGGTGAGCACGACCGCGGCGGCCTGGCGCTCGGCGGTGGTCTCCTCGAACGCCGCGACCGGGAAGTCGTCGCCGATCTCGCCGGCGTCGCGCAGGGTCCTGAGCGCCAGCAGGCGGCGGCGGCCGTCCAGCACCATGGCCGGCTTCTCGCGCCGCTTGCCGGGCCGCACGGTCAGCGGCTGCAGCAGGCCCGCCGCGCGCAGGGTGGCGGCCAGCTCGGGGATGGCCGCGTCGGGCGGCTCGCCGGCGCGCAGGTTCTCGGGCGCGACGTCGAGATCGCCTAGCGCGAACAGCTTGGGCAGGCGCGGCGCGGCGGGTTCAGGGGTGGAAGGATTTGCGGACATCGAAGCGTCTCCCGCCCGGCCGGACGGGACCCTTCCCGCCGATCCGGACGCCCTTCAGGTCCCTTCCTCCGCCTTTTCAGCGCAAAGCAGGTCGTTCCAGTCGCCGGCGCCGGGCGGCGGCAGGGTCACCTCGGCGTCCACCCCCTGAGCCACCAGGGCGGCGCTCAGGACGCCGGCCGAGCGTTCGCCGTCGGCGCCGCGGTCGCCGGCGATCAGCACCCGACGCACGCCGCTCGGCGCGCGCCAGCGCCGCAGGTTGCTCGTCGACAGCAGCGCCCAGCCCGGCAGCCCGAACCGCATCATCGCGCTCAAGGTGGTGAACACCCCCTCGGCGACCAGCATCGCCGCGGCCGGCTGCGCCAGACGCACCGCCGAGCCGGCCGGCAGCGTCCCCACCAACTTGCGGGACGGGCGCGCCAGGCGGCTGCGCGCGCCGCGGGCATCGAGGTAGGTGACCTCCACGGCGGTGAGGGCGCCGTCCGGCCCGCTCACCCCAGCCAGCAGGGCCGGCAGGCGCGGGCCGCGATCGCGATAGACCCCCAGGGGCACGGCGGCGCCGGCCCGCAGCGCGCCCAACGTGTCCAGCGCCAGGTCGACGCCGCGCGCCACGCAATGCCGCCCCGCGGGGCTGTCCGCGCCCACCGCGGTCCCCGACGCCCACAGCGCGCGCGCGGCGCGCACGCGCTCGGCCCGGGTCGGATCGGGCGGGGCGGGATCGCCGGCGCCGGCGGGCGTCGCGCCGCCGGCCCCGCAGAGCCGATGGTCGGCGTCGATCCAGCCGCGGGCGCGCAGGTCGTCAAACACCTCGCGCCAGTCGGCGGCGCCGAAGCTGTGCGCCAGCAGCCGGTCGCCCACGAGGCGCAGCGACACCGAACGGTCGGCCGGACCGTGGCCGGGGGCGGGGACCAGCGCCCGCCGCCCCGCGTCGTAGGTCTCGCCGCCCAGGGCGCGGGCGATCGCGGCCAGCCCGGTTCGGGCGTTGAAGGATCGGGTCATCGAAGCCTCCAAGTCTGTGGGACGCACCGCTCGCCCTTCCTTCGTCGCGCCGCGGCGGCTCGGCGGGTGGGACGCGTCGCCGGACTCGCGCAAGCGTTCATGTTCTGCTTTTGTTCGATAATGCACGGCCCCACGCCCTACCAGCTTCGTTGCGCGCGCCTCGAGGCCAGCGCCCCGCCATGGACGGGTTGGCAGGCCCGCTCCTGCGGCGACGCCGCCGCGACGCTGCGCGCGCTCGGCGTCGCGGCCGACGGCTCCCGGCGGCTGCTGGACCAGATGGCGGCCTGGCGCTCCGATGCCCAGCCGGCGGCGCTGAGCGACCTTTGCGACGACTTCCGGATCGGCGTGATGCCCGTCGACGAGGCGGGGCGCTTCAGCGGCCGCCCGATCGGGGTCTGCGGCCGCTTCGCCATCCTCGTCTGGCCCAAGACGGAAGCCGACATGCGGCGCCCGTGATGATGTTCCAGACCCTGGCGCGGACCATGGAGCCCGGCGCGCGGCTGCGGATCCATTGCGGCGGATGTGGCCACACGGCCGCGTGGTCGCGCGGGACGGCGTTCGCAAGGCTGGGGCCGGACGCGACACCCGCCGATGTCCGCCGCCGCCTGGTCTGCAGCCGCTGCGGCCGCGCCGGGGCGGCGACGGCGCAGCTGTGACCGAACTGCATGCCGCCGGCGGGGCCTATTCCGGCGTGAGCGGGCAGAGCTGGGCGGCCCCGACCGTGGTGACGCGCCGCGTGCCCGAGCAGGTGTAGATGCACGCCTTGCTCATCCCCGACACGCGCTCGCACTGCTTGAAACAGGCCGCCGGGCCCGGGCTGCCGCCCATGCGGGTCTCGTCCAGGCGCGAGCCGCGTCCCGGGCCGGTCGCGCCGCGCTCGGCGGTGATCGGACAGGCCGACGCGGCCCCGACATTCACGGTCTCGACGCCGGCGTTGCAGCGATAGGTGCAGACCTTGCCGATGCCGGAGGCTTCCTCGCCCGCCTTGAAGCAGGTCTCGGCGTGGGCCCAGCCGCATGCGACAAGGGCGAGCACGACAGCGATGGCGAACCTCATGGCGACTCCCTGCGCGAAGACCGGCACCGTGACGGCGCGCGAGCGCGCCTGCAACTGGGGGCTGCTGGACGATCGACGGCGGCGGGCCAACCCTGCGCACGATGTGCAACCTCTACACCCTGGACGGCGCGCTCAACGACTGGGTCGAAGCGTTCGAGCGGTTCCTGGGCCAGCGCCTGACGCTTTCGGCCGGCCCCGACACGCTGGCCAACCAGCCGTGGGCCACGACCGTCTATCCCAAGTACCAGGGCCTGTTCATCCGCCCCATCGACGGGGCTGATCTCTCCGCGGGCTATGAGCCGGCGGTGGGCCGCTGGGGTGTGGTGCCGTTCTTCCACAAGGGTCCGGCCAAGGCCTGGAAGTTCCCGACCAACAACGCCCGCTCGGAGGAGATGGCGACCAAGGCCAGCTTCCGCGACAGCGTGAAATCGCGCCGCTGCCTCGTGCCGGCCACGGCGATCTGCGAATGGACCGGGCCGCAGGGCAAGAAGACCAGACACCTCATCGCGCGGACCGACGGCGCGCCCTTGTTCCTGGCCGGCCTATGGGCGCGCCACGCCTGGGAGGGCGAGACGACCGAGAGCTACACCATGGTGATGATGGAGACGGCGCCGGGCGACGACATGCACGCCTTCCACAACCGCCAGCCGGTGGTCCTCGACCGCGTGGGGGCCAGGGCATGGCTCGACCCCGCCGCCGACTACGCCCCGCTGCTCAAGGCTCCGCCGCCGGGGACGCTCGTGGCCGACCCACCGCAGCCCGCAGCAGCCTGAGCCCGCCGCCGGGGCCCCGCGGGCGGGATCCGCCGCACGTGTGTTGGCGCGTAACCACAAGCATGAGATGATCGGCTGGCTGCAGCAACAGGCGATCGGCGCGGCGGTAAAGCTGGTCAACGACGCCAAGATCGAGGCCTTGGCCGACCGCCGCTTCGGCCAGGCCGCGGCGCTCAACGCCTCGCTGGCCGAAGCGATCGGCGCTCACGACGAGGTGCGTCAGGCTGCGACGGAGCTGCAGGGCCTGACGGCCGGCCTGCTCGACGCCGATGGCGCCTATATCGGCACGCGCCTGAGGAACGCGGCCGCCGCCGATCCCACCGCGGCGGTGCCGACCGAATCCCTCGGACTGGAGCTGTCGCCGGCCCTGCGCGCCTCCGCCGCGCCGAACAGCTAACGCCCGGCCCGGGGGCGGCCGGCTCGCTGAGCGGCGCACTTGGACGTCGAGCGAGGCGCCCGGCGCGTCGGCCACTAGCAGGCGCGGGCGCAGCTGCACCTCCGCGCTCAACATCAGCAGCACGTTGGGATAGTCGCCGCTCATGTCGGCGGCGGGCCACAGCACCCGACCGGGATCCACCCCATCGCCGGGCAGATTTCGGCGTACAGGTCCAGCCGTCGCGGCGCGGCGCCGTGCAGGTCGCCCGGGGCGGTGGCTTGCGGCGGCCGACAACAGACGTGGCGGCGAGTGTCCGGCGGGCGATGCGCGCTCAGCGCAGCTCCGCCTCGGCGACCGCCGGATCCCGCGTGCGCTGGCTGATGTGATTCGAGTCACGCTGCAGCCAATGCTGATGCGGGAGTCCGGCCACCGGGCCGCCTATGGTTGCCGCATCTAGTCTAGTCTGAGAGTTGGCATTATGTTCTCGTGACTCCGCGGCCGAATCGCGGGCCCAGCGTCGCCATTGTCGACCTTGAGGAAAGACATGCGTTCGATCGTTACTGCCTGCCTCCTTGGTCTGGCGATTGGGGGTATTGCGGCCCCGGGCTCTGGCCAATTGCTGTTGACTGGTGTTAGCGGGCCGTCCCGGCCGGCAGCGCCGTCCGAAAAGCCAGACAAGGACAAATCCTGTCACGACGACAAGAGCCAGGGCAAAGACGACAAGGCTAAGCCAAAAGACTGCCCGCAGACCCCGCCGCAGACGGGAGGAGGAAGTCTCCGCCTACGCCTGCACGGCCATGCTCCGCCCGCTGTACCCCCACCAAAGTGAACCTGCAGGCGCTATGACGCTCTGCGCCGTCTCCGCCTGGATCGCGCGGATGCATTCGATCGGCGCGCATAGGGCGTCGGGCGGACGCACAACTCAACCCGTTCGAGCGGGTCGGAAACAATCACCGCAACTGGCGTGGAAGGTCTGATTGCCGCCTGGAGGCTAACGTCCGCGACTGGCGCAACGGCGACCTTCCGTCTGGGACGGGTCGGTCGTGCCGACCCTGTCGGGTCCGCCACGGATGGCGAAGAGCAGAGACGTCGAATGGTGACGGCTACGGCAGGCGTGGACGATGGCGCGTCGAACGTGAAATCCCGGAATACCGGCTCCGCTTGTTCAGAAGGCCGCGCCCCGTAATCCCGAGGGGGACCCAGGAGCTCTGCGGCATGGCGAGACTTTCCGGGCCAATGCGGTTCGGGTCGAACCGAAAGCCGGCGATCGCCAGCAGCCCGATCTTAAGCGTTTCACCCGCGATGTAGAGGGCATGGGCCGGCGATGGACCGGGATCTGCACCGGCTTGCACCAGGTCCGTGCGCGCCGCGAGAAGCGGCGACAGCCAAACCACCTGAACCGCCACGATCGCGAGGGGCACAGTGAGCCAGCCTCCCCAACGACGCCGCGAGGTGGAGTTCGCCGCCAGCACCACCACAATCAAGCCCAACAGGACCTCGACCGCGTTGTAAATGCGAAAGGTCTCACGGCCGATTTCGAGCGCAACGGGGAGCGAGAGCGATGCGGCGCGAAATTTCGCCGGAGTCGCCAGCAAGGCCACGCCGATCGAGAGCCCGCTCCACATCAGAACCAGCTTGGCGCAGAGTTCGCCGGCGATGTCGCGCCGTCGCCACAGCATTCAGGCGCCCTCCTGCCGATGAAATTCGACGAAGAACCGGACGGGGCCCAGGGGCTCGACCGCGTGAAGGATCGTCGGCTCGATGACGCCGGCCGGTCGCTGCGGCGTGAGCACGGTTTCTTCGGTCGGCCGACGAGGATCCGTGATGCGGTAGGCAAGGCGACCCTCAAGAACGTGAATCCGCGCCCAGGTCCCCTCCCGCGTCGCGTGGTCGCGACGCAGTGCAGCCGGGACCGTGGCCTCGGTGAAAACATCGGTCCGACGGTAGGGCGTGAAGCCGCGGGGCATTCTCACGAGCCGGCGGACCTTGTTGGTCGCCGGCTCTCGTCGTCGCTCGGCGGCCCAATCGAAAGGGCGCCGCTCCGCGCTGCGATCCCGAGCTGGAGGCTTTCGGCGATCATTTCCGATCTTGAGACGAACAGAGCCGCAGCTTCCGGCGGACACAGCCGGTCTGCGGTGTGCCGGAACAGGTGCAGCCAGCGTGCAAAATGGGTGGGGCGCAGCTCCGGCAGCCGGGCATGCGTCGCCATTGGAGCGCCCTTGAATCGGCCGGTCATCAGCAACACCGAGGACCAGAAGTCGCACATCTTGGCGAGGTGGGCCGGCCATGCGGCCTGCGGGATCTCGCGACTGAAGATGGGACCGAGCGCCGGATCACGCCGAACCTTGTCGTAGAAACCATGAACCACGTCGTGGATCATGGCCTCGGTCACGCCTGCGGCGACCCCCGGACCTACGCGGTCCCGATCCAAGACTGCCATCGCGTCCTCCTGAGACTTCATAAGAAATATATACAATACTGCTTTTAACGCCAGGGGCTTCAGCCGGCCCATCGCGCAAAAGTGGCGCCGACAAATAGAAGTATTTTTCATATATGTTTGGTTGCCCGGCTCGCTAGGTTGCCGCAGCTGAAAGGAGATCACCATGGACGCTGCGCCGGTCGCCGGCGGGAGAGACGCCCATCGCCCGCCGTTTCTCGTGAGGTGGCTCTTCTCGACCAATCACAAGGACATCGGGACGCTCTATCTGATCTTCGCGGTCTTCGCCGGCTTCCTGGGCGGCGCGTTGTCTGGACTGATGCGCTGGGAGCTTTACGAGCCGGGACTTCAGGTCTTCGGCGAAGGCTCGTGGCTGGCGCAGCTTGGCCTATTCGAGGGCAAGCATGGCTTCAATGTTGTGGTGACCGCCCATGCCCTGATCATGATCTTCTTTACGATCATGCCTGCGCAGATGGGGGCCTTCGGGAACTACTTCACCCCGCTGATGATCGGCGCGCCGGACGTCGCGTTCCCGCGCCTCAACAACATCTCCTTCTGGCTGCTCGTGGGCGCCTTCGCACTCATGGTCACCTCGATGTTCGTCGATGGCGGGCCCGGGCACGGCGCGGGAACTGGATGGACGCTCTACCCGCCGCTGTCGACCAGCGGACACGCCGGGCCATCAGTCGACTTGGTGATCCTGTCGATCCACCTGGCGGGCGCCAGCTCGATCCTCGGGGCGATCAATTTCATCACCACCATCTTCAACATGCGCGCGCCCGGCATGACCCTGACGCGAATGCCATTGTTCGCATGGTCGGTGCTGATCACCGCCTTCATGCTGTTGCTGACGCTGCCGGTGCTGGCAGGCGCCATCACCATGATGTTGACCGACCGCAACTTCCACACCCACTTCTTCGACGCGGCGGGCGGCGGCGACCCGGTGATGTACCAGCACCTGTTCTGGTTCTTTGGTCACCCGGAGGTCTACATCATGATCCTGCCGGGCTTCGGCATCGTCAGCCACGTGGTGGCGACGTTTTCGAAGAAGCCGGTGTTCGGCTACATGGGGATGGTGGGCGCCATGCTGGCGATCGCCGTCCTGGGCTCGGTGGTCTGGGCCCACCACATGTTCACCGTCGGCATGAGCCTGGAGCTCTCCGCCTACTTCTCCGCCGCGTCGATGGTCATCGCCGTGCCCACCGGCATCAAGGTGTTCTCGTGGATCGCCACGATGTGGGGCGGCTCCATCGAGTTCAAGACGCCCATGCTCTGGGCCATCGGCTTCATCTTCGTCTTCGTGATCGGCGGGGTGACCGGTGTCGCGCTCGCCAGCGCCGCGCTGGACCTCACGTTCCACGACACCTACTACGTGGTGGCGCACTTCCACTATGTGCTGTCGCTGGGCGCGGTGTTCAGCATCTTCGCCGGGTTCTACTACTGGTTCGAGAAGATCAGCGGCCTGAAATACAACGAGATGCTCGGCCGAATCCATTTCTGGATCTTCTTCATCGGCACGAACATGATCTTTTTCCCGCAGCATTTCCTCGGCCTGCAGGGCATGCCGCGGCGGATCGTCGACTATCCGGAGGGGTTCGCCACCTGGAATAAGGTGTCGTCCATCGGATACGCCGTCATGGCGTTGAGCATGGGCGTCTTCGTCCTGCTGCTGGTCGAGGCGTTCGTGCGCCGCCGGCGGGGCGAGGCCAACCCGTGGGGGGAGGGCGCCACCACCCTGGAGTGGACCCTGCCGTCGCCGCCGCCCTTCCACCAATACGCGACGCTGCCGCATATCGAGGACGGGCGCCGTCGCGGATGAGCCGGAGCGCGCTCGCGCAGATTGCGTCGCGTGCGCACGGCGCGCCGGCGTGGTAAGATGCAGACTGGGTACATCTTAGCCCGGCTTTGCGTCCCGGAAGTTCCATGCGTCTGACCGTATATACCGACTATGCGCTCCGCGTGCTGATGTACGCCGCGCTCCATGCCGATCGGCTGCCCACGATCAGCGAGATCGCCCAGACCTACGGCGTGTCGCGCAACCACATCATGAAGGTGGTCTATGAGCTGGGCGTCGCCGGCTACATCGAGACCGTTCGCGGCCAGCGGGGAGGGCTTCGCCTTGCGCGCCCGCCCTCCAAGATCGTCCTGGGAGACGTCGTGCGCCGGACCGAGCCGGACGTCGCCCTGATGCCCTGCTTCGACCCCGCCAACGGGGCCTGCGCGATCGCGCCGGCCTGCCGGCTCAAGCGGGCGCTCCAACAGGCCTCCGGGGCCTTCTTCGCCGTCCTCGACGGCTATACCTTGGCCGACCTGACCGAAAACGGAGACCTCCTCAGGGGGCTCCTCAACGCCGCGCCCCCGTCCCCGGCGACAACGCGCAGGCGTGTCGCCGTGAGCGCCTCCGGCGTTTCGGCGCCGCGGGCCCGCACGGCGCGCCGCAAGACACCCACCGCCTGATCGAGCGATGTCGCCGGACTCCGTCGCCGGCCCATTCGCCGCGCCATAAAGATGTATTTTTGATATTGCTTTGTGCCAAGCGACGCCATAAAGACGTATTTGAAATACATCAATTGGGGGCATTCGAAATGCAGGACCTGTCGCGGCGGTCGGCGCTCTTCACCGGCCTGGGGGCGGCTGCGGCGGCGCCGGCCATCGCCAAGGGGACGCCGGCGCGTCCGACCGCGGCTACGAGCCAGGCGCACCACTTCGAGATGAACATCGAGGACACCCGCATCACGCTGGTGGGGACGCAGAAGTTCCACACCTTCGCGTTCGGGGGTCAGGTTCCCGGGCCCCTGTTCCACGTCCGCGAAGGCGACCGGGTGAAGGTGGTGGTGAACAACCTGACCACCTTGCCCCACACCATCCACTGGCACGGCCTTCTGCAGCGCGGGACGTGGCCGATGGACGGCGTGCCGGACATGACCCAGCCGGGGATCCAGCCCGGCGACAGCTTCACCTACAGTTTCGTCGCCGAGCCCGCCGGCACCATGTGGTACCACTGCCACGTCAACGTGAACGAGCACGTCGCCACGCGCGGCATGTGGGGGCCGTTCATCGTCGACCCTAAGACGCCGAGGCCGATCGAGAAGGAGGTCACCGGCGACTATGTCCTGATGTTCTCGGAATGGGCGTCGGCGTGGGCGGAGAAGCCCGGGCAGGGCGGAATTCCCGGCGACGTCTTCGACTACTTCACCATCAACGGCCGGTCCTTCCCCGAGACGCAACCGATCCGCGTCAAGGAAGGGGACGTGATCCGCCTGCGCATGTTCGGCGCTGGCGGCGGATTCCACTCGATCCACATCCACGGCCATGTGTTCCAGATCGCGTTCAAGGACGGCCATCCGCTGCCGGCCCCGATCGACGCGGACACTGTCCTGGTCGGGCCGGGCGAGCGCTACGACATCATCCTGCGCTGCGACAATCCCGGCCGCTGGATGATCCACGACCATGTGGACGCCCACACCATGAACGGCCACACGCCGCATGGCGGGGTGATGACCGTGATCGAGTACGAGGGGGTGCCGCACGACCAGCCCTACTACCACTGGGCGCACAAGGAGTTCCTGCCGGACTTCTACTACGAAGAGACCCTTCGCAAGCCGCTCGGCGTCTATCCGAACCCCCGGTTCAAAGGAGAGGCGATCGCCTGACGGTGAATTTCATGAACACTACGACATTCCTCACCGTCGCTGTCCTTGCAACTGCAAGCGCAGCCTCCGCCCGGGCGGACGGGGCCGCCGACCTCAAAGCGCAATGCGGCGCCTGCCACGCTCTCGAAAAGCCGGCGGACCCGTCGGTCGAGCGGCTCTGGACGCGGAAGGGGCCGGACCTCTGGTACGCCGGCGCGAAGTTCCGCCGGGAGTGGCTCGTGAAATGGCTGCAAACGCCCACGACCATTCGGCCCGGCGGCGTGCTCTGGTTCACGCACGCCAAGCCGGGCGAGCCACGCGACACCCTCGAGACGGCCGCCCTGCCGGCCCATCCCAAGCTCCAGCCCAAGGCGGCCGAGTCGCTCGCCGATGCCCTGATGGGGCTCAAGGGGAGCGGAGAAGTGACGCCGGGCGCTTTCAAGCCCGAAGGCGCGAACCTGACCATGGGCAAGATGGCGTTCGGCAAGCTGCGCGGCTGTGCGGCCTGCCACCAGGACAAGCCCGGACAGGGCGGCCTATCCGGTCCGCAACTCTATGACGCCGGCGATCGGCTGCAACCCGACTACGTCCAGGCCTACATCAAGGATCCGCAGGTCTTCGACCGCTTCGTATGGATGCCGCGCCTGGGGCTGTCCGATCAGGATCTGCAGCGCCTCACCGCCTACGTCACTTCCCTGAGAGGCGGACAATGACAAGGACCAAAATCTTCGCGCGCGCCGGCCTCGCTGCGCTCGCGGCGCTGCTGCTCGTTTCCGCCGCAGGCGCCGAGGACGACCCCCGATTCAAGGAGTCGGCCCGGCTCTACGACACCTACTGCGCCCAGTGTCACGGCGTGAACCGCAACGGCAAGGGCGTGAACACGGTCGGGCTTTCTGTTCAACCGAAGGATCATACGGACACGGCCGGCATGTCTTCGATCCCGCGCGAGGAGATGGCCGGCGCGATCCGAAATGGCGGCGCATCCGTCAACAAGTCGGCGCTGATGCCGCCTTGGTCCTCGGTCTTCAGTGACCGGCAGATCGACCAGATGGTCGATTACCTCATCCACGTCTGCAAGTGCAGCAAGTCCGAATAGGAGAACAACATTGGGGGCTTCGACAACAATGCGCGTTGCACTGGGGGCGGCATCCGCGCTCGCGCTGATCTTCGCACATCCCGCCGCGGCCAAGGATGTAACGCTGAAGCTGACGGCTCAGGAACTGGACCTTCCGATCGACAACAAGGGCACCATGCAAGCCTCTTGGACCTTCGGCGGGCAGGCGCCGGGCCCGCTGCTTCGGGTGACCGAAGGCGACCGGGTGACGATCGAGCTGACCAACGACGCGAAGAACAAGAACTCGCATTCCATCGATCTGCACGCCGCGCGGATCGACGTGGTGAAGGACTTCGAGCCCGTGAAGCCCGGAGAGACCCGGACCTTCACCTTCATCGCCAAGTACCCCGGCGCCTTCTACTACCACTGCGGCGCCGACCCGATGTACCAGCACATCGCTCGCGGGATGTTCGGGGTGATCCTGGTCGATCCGAAAGATCCCAACGCTCTGCCGAAGGCGGACCGGGAATACGTTCTTGTCCAATCGGAGATCTACCCCAACCCCGACGATCTGCATTCCATCATGAAGAGCGAGTGGAGCAACGTCGTCTTCAACCACACCGCCTTCAAATATGATCCAGTCCACGACCCCGAAGCGACGAAGATGCTGGTGGCGAAGCCCGGCGAGCGCGTTCGGGTCTATTTCGTCAACGCCGGACCGAACGAGTTCTCGTCCTTTCATCCCATCGGCGGCATCTGGGACTCCGTCTATCTCAGCGGGAATCCGGCGAACCGCAGGTCCGGCCTGCAGAGCCTCGTTGTCGGTCCGGGAGATGGTGCGACGTTCGATCTCGTGTCGCCCGTTCCGGGCGCCAACGTGATCGTCGACCACGCCATGCCGCATGCGCATACCGGAGCGATGGCCGTCATTATGTTCTCGGACGACGCCGATCCTGCCATGGGCCGCGGCGACAACATTCTCGTGCGATAGCCCGCCACTATCCCCCGGCGACGCACGAGACGCCGCCTCGCGCAGGTCCGCGCGAGGCGGCCCAGGGGCATCATTAGAGGTCAGTTCATGAAGACCACCATCCAGCGCGCCGGCGCAGCCGGCGCGATGGGTCTGATCGCGTTCGTCGTCATTCCCGCGGCCGCCCGGGCGGACGAGGCTGTGACGGTCGATTCGGTGATTGTCACCGGCGCCCGCGACCCCGAAGACCCGCCGGTCGTCGCCGGCGCCCGCAAGGCGCTGTCGGAGACGCCCGGGGCCGTCTCGGTGATCTCGCAGGAGTCCTACGCCAGCCGCGCCGCGCTCGCCCTCGACGATGTCCTGCGCGACGCGCCCGGCGTCTACGCCCAGCGCAAGTGGGGCGGCGACGTGCGCATCTCGATCCGCGGCTCGGGCATCGGTAACGCCAACCACAACCGCGGCCTCCTGATCGCCCAGGACGGCGTGCCGCTGAACGAGGCCGACGGCTATGGCGACAGCCAGGCGGTCGATCCGCTCAACACCCGCTTCACCGAGGTCTATCGCGGCGGCAACGCGCTGCGCTTCGGCGGGGCCCTGCTGGGCGGGGCGCTCAACCTGGTCACCCCCACCGGCAAGGACGCCGGCTACGACGACCAGGCCCGGATCGAAGGCGGCAGCTTCGGTCTGCACCGCGAGCACCTGGCCATGGCCCGCCAGTTCGGCGACTGGGACGTCTACGTCGCCGGCACCAACCAGCGCGCCCAGGGCTACCGGCCGCAGAGCCAGCAGAACATCCAGTTCGGGGCCCTGAACATCGGCCGCAGCTTCGGCGAGGACCGCGAGGTGCGCTTCATCGTCAACGGCTCCAACATCAACCAGGAGATCCCCGGGTCGCTCACCCGGGCCCAGTTCGACGCCGACCCGCGCCAGCCGGCGGCCGGCAACTACGCCAACGACCAGGCCCGCAACCAGCGGGGCGTCCGTTCCTCGCTGCGCACCACCTGGCGGCTCAACGAGAACACCGTCTTTGAGGGCGCGGTCTATGCGGTCTGGAAGGACCTCGACCACCCGATCTTCCAGGTGATCGACCAGGAGAGCCGCAACTACGGCGTCTTCGGCCGGTTCGACTGGCAGGGCGAGATCGGCGGCCGCCGCGCCGACGCCTATTTCGGCGCCTGGCTGCGCACTGGCGACCTGGACTCCAACTTCTACCTGAACATCAAGGGCGCGCGCGGAGCCCGGACCTCGCACACCTACCAGAACGCCGACGCCACCGACGTCTTCGGCGAGGGCCGGCTGTTCGTCACCGACCGGCTCGCGGTGGTGGCG
>NZ_WGNY01000039.1 GCF_016124325.1 Phenylobacterium sp. | reverse complement strand
GTCGAAGGCCTCGTGCAGGGCGTCGACCAGTTCGTCTTCGAGCCGTTCGGCCTCGGGGCGTTCGTGCTCGGACCAGATGAGCGCGCTGACGGCTTCCTCGACCTCGGCCATGCGGCTGAGCACGCCGAAGTCGGGGGCGGGGCGGTTGGCGAGGATCTCGCGGGTGCGTTCGGCGCGTTCCAGGTCGCCGACCTCGCGGCGCAGGCGGGCCTTCATGGCCAGCGTCTGGCGGTAGGAGCGGGCCAGGCCCTCCAGGGGCCGGGCGAGAGCCACGGCGCGCTCGTCCTCATCCTCGGCCAGGGCCTCGATGCGGTCGGCATAGCGCATGGCCAACCCGAGCAGGCGCTCGGACAGGCGGCTCAGGCCGTCGAGGTCGGCGGTGATGTCGGGGGACTGTTCCAAGGAGAACAAATATAGAACATCTGGCGTGGAATGTCAAGGTTCCCAGCTCCCGCCGCCTGCGGCGGGGGAGGTAGGGCGCGCTACTCGCGAGGGCCGTCGTCGGTGGGGGAAGTGTAGGCGGGGATGGGGACCGGCACGCCCTTGAGGTCGATCTCGCCGACCGGTTCGATGGGCACCTCCTGGCGGGCCAGCCGCAGGGTGTCGCCGGAGAACAGGATGCGGGTGCCGAAGGTCTTGTTGGCGGCCTCCAGGCGCGCGGCGATCACGACGACTTCGCCATAGGCGGTGTAGTTGAACCGGCGCTCGCCGCCGAAGTTGCCGACCAGGCCCACGCCGGACGAGATGCCCATGCGCGTGTAGCCGAAGCGAATGCCGCGCTCGATCATCCGCCGGCGGATCTCCTTGGCGTAGACGTCGATCTCGCGGGCGCAGGCGATGGCGCGGTCGGCGTGGTCGGTGGACGGCACGGGCGCGCCGAAGATCGCGATGATGCCGTCGCCGGTCATCTTGTCGATCATCGCCTCGTGCTTCCACAGGATGTCGATGACGCCGTCGAAGTACTCGTTGATGACGCCCTCGAAGGTCTCGAGGTCGAGGCTGGCCACGAGGTTGGAGAAGTTCTCCAGGTCGGAGATCATCACCGTGATCTCGCGCTCCTCGGCGCCGATGGTCACGGCCTCGCCGCCCTCGACCATGCGGTCGATCACCTGGGGCGCCAGGTAGCGTTCCAGGGTCGAGGAATAGAAGGCGCGCTGGGTCTGCAGCTCGGCCGCCGACAGCCGGCTGAGGACGAAGAAGCCGAACGCGAAGCCGATCACCGGGGCCATCATCGGCAGCATGAGGGCCAGCTGCTGGTAGGCGTAGAACGCGCCCACGCCGAACAGCACGATCAGCGCGAGCACCGTGCCCAGGGAGATCCACAGCGCCTGGGTGGAGCGGCCGATCAGCGCGCCGATCAGCGCGGCCAGCAGCACGATCGCCGCGCTCCAGATCGTGCCCGGCGCCTTGATCCGATCGTGCTCCAGCATCTGGGCCAGGGCGTGAACGTGCACCTCCACGCCCGGCGTGCCCTGCACATGGCCCGGCAGGAACCGCAGGGGCGTCATGTGCATGTCTTCCTTCAGCGTGTCGGAATCGGCGTGCGCCGACCGCGTGACGCTGCCGATGAAGATCACCTTGTCCTTGAAGAACTCGGCCGGAAGGAAGGGCGCGAAGGCGGCGGAGTAGGACGGCGTGATGGCGCCGAGGTTCTCGGCGGTGAGCTTCGGATCGGGTTCGCGGTAGCGGATGGTGAAGGGCTTGTCCGGCGGGCTCTTGTCGCCGAGCGCGAGCGCCGCGCGGCCCGACAGCGACCAGTACTGGCTGGGCTTGGGATCGTACTTGCGGATGATGTCGTCGACGTCGTTGTGCATCAGCGCGCGCGCGTCGGCGTAGAGCAGCTTGGGGGCGACCGGGAAGTCGACGCCCGCCTTCAGGTTGGGGTCCACGCCGACGATGATCGGGTGGGTCGTGCTGGCGATCCGCGCCTGGAAGTCGTTGAACTCCTCGTCGGACGACCAGATGTCGAGCAGGTAGTCGACGACGATGGCCTTGGGTCCCTTGGCGTCGAGCGCCGCCAGCAGGTCGCCCAGCCAGGCCTTGTTGATCGGCGCCAGGCAGTGGCAGGGCGAGGACTCGCGCATGGCGTTGATGGCGTCGTCGTCGATCTTGACGACCACCAGATCGCCGCGCGCCGGCGGCGCGCCGCGCGCGACGCGGAAGTCCTCGGTCTGGCGTTCGATCAGGCGCACCGGGACGGTGGTGTTCAGGTAGAGCGCGGCGGCGGCGGCGGCGACCGCCACGACCAGCGTGATCACCACGTCGGCGAGCTGCTTGCCGCCGATGGCGCGCAGCCGCTCCACCGCGGCGAGCAGGCCGCCCATCAGGCCTCGGCGCGATCCCTTGGCGGCCATCGGTCAGGCGAGCGTTCGGAAGGGGAAATTGTAGGTGACGGCGGGCGCGTAGTCGCCGGCCAGGCACACGTGGGTGGTCAGTTCGTCGCGTTCGGACATCAGGAGCACGAAGCCGGGCGGCTCCTCCACCAGGATCTCGCGGCCGTCGGGCACGTGCATGTCGACCTCGGTCAGGTCCAGCGTGAGCTGGATGGACGTCGCCGGCGCGGCCGAGACCATGTGGCCGGCGAAGAGGCCGTTGAAGGCGCGGTGGATGTGGCCGCACATCAGCACCTTCAACTGGTCGCGGCCCCGCAGCGCCTCGGCCAGGCGTCGGATCCAGGGCGAATCGGGTTCGGGGTCCATCCATCGGATGCCGCTGAGGATCGGCGGGTGATGCAGGATGACGGCGGTCGGCCGGTCGGGCGCGGCGTCGAGCGTGGCCTCCAGCCAGGCGGCGCGCGCCTCGTCGTACTCGCCGTGATTCGGGCCGCCCAGGGTGTCGCAGACCACCATGCGCATGCGGCCGAAGTCGACCGCGTACTGGACATAGCCGTTCGGGTCGGTCTGGGCGCCGGGCCCGTCGAACACGCTGAGGAAGGCCTCGCGGCCGTCGTGGTTGCCGAGCGCGTAGTAGATGGGGATCTCGCTGTCGGCCATCAGCCGCTTGAGCTCGAGGTACTCGTCGTGCTCGCCCCGGTCGACGAGGTCGCCGCTGGCGATGATGGCCGCCGGGCGCGGGCGCAACTCGTGGATCGCCGTCATCACCTGACGCAGGCGCGCCTCATTACGCCGCTGATTCAGCGGGTCCTTGTCGGTCGTGACGTGGAGGTCGGTGATCTGAGCGATCGTCAACACCAAGCCGCCTCCCCAAGCAGCGCGCACTGTCCCGTAGAGATACGCAAGCTCAGCGGCGACGGATGACCAGATTCCGGATTTCGGTCATGTCCTCCATCGCGAAGCGCACACCTTCACGCCCGAGCCCTGAGTCCTTCACGCCACCATACGGCATATTGTCGACGCGGTAGCTGGGCACGTCGCCGATGACGACACCGCCGACGTCCAGCCGATCCCACGCCTCCAGCATCCGATAAAGGTCGCGCGTGAAGACGCCCGTCTGCAGACCGAACTTCGAGTCGTTCACTTCGTCGAGAGCTGCGTTGAAATCGGTGAACTTCGACAGGATCGCCACCGGCCCGAACGCCTCCTCGGCGTAGAGCGCGGCCTTGCGGTCAACGCCTTCCAGAAGCGTGGCTTCCAGCATGGCGCCCTCGCGCTTGCCCCCGCAGAGCAGCGTGGCGCCGCCTTCGACCGCCTGCTGGATCCAGCTGTCCAGGCGGCGGGCCTCCTTCTCGTCGATCATCGGGCCGACGAAGGTGGATTCCTCGTGCGGGTCGCCGGCGATGAGGGTCCTGGTCTTGGCGACCAGGCGGTCCTTCAGTTCGTCGTAGATGTCGGCGTGGATGATGATGCGCTGCACGCCGATGCACGACTGGCCCGACTGGTAGAACGCGCCGAAGATGATCCGCTCGACGGCGTCGTCCAGGTCGGTGTCGGCGTCCACGACGACCGCGGCGTTGCCGCCCAGCTCCAGCACCACCTTCTTCTTGCCGGCCTTGGCCTTGAGGTCCCAGCCCACGCCGGGCGAGCCGGTGAACGACAGCAGCTTGAGCCGCTCGTCGGTGGTGAAGAGGTCGGCGCCGTCGCGGTGCGCGGGCAGGATCGAGAAGGCGCCCTTCGGCAGGTCGGTCTCGGCCAGGACCTCGCCGATGATGATGGCGCCCAGCGGCGTGCGCGAGGCGGGCTTCATCACGAACGGGCAGCCGACGGCCAGCGCCGGGGCGATCTTGTGGGCCGCCAGGTTCAGCGGGAAGTTGAACGGGCTGACGAACGAGCAGGGGCCGATCGGCACCCGCTTCCACATGCCCTGGTAGCCCTTGGCGCGGGGGCTGATGTCGAGCGGCTGGACCTCGCCGGTCATCCGCACCGATTCCTCGGCGGCGATGCGGAAGGTGTCGATCAGGCGCGTGACCTCGCCGCGGGCGTCGCGGATCGGCTTGCCGGCCTCGACGCACAGCGCGTTGGCCAGTTCGTCGAACCGCTCCTGGAAGCGCTTGACGCAGTGCGCCAGCACCTCCTGGCGGGCATAGGCCGGCATGCGGGCCATTGGCTCGGCCGCCTCGACGGTGGCGGCGATGCCGGCGTCGATGGTCTTGG
Organism: Phenylobacterium sp.; assembly: GCF_016124325.1. Classification (GTDB taxonomy): domain Bacteria; phylum Pseudomonadota; class Alphaproteobacteria; order Caulobacterales; family Caulobacteraceae; genus Phenylobacterium. Next base: position 48,372 of record NZ_WGNY01000039.1, on the reverse strand, counting down.
CGTCGGCCAGGGCCACCCGCGTCGCCACCTTGCCCGTGTACTTGTCCGTCACCTCCAGGTCGAGGTTCGGGGTCCGGGCCTCGTTGGCGAGGTAGAGCGGGTAGGAGTCCTTGAGGGCGGTCATGTCCCGTATCCTTTCAGGGCTTCGAGGCTCAGATCGCCGCGCTCAGTTCCTTGATCTGACGGTTCAGGATCAGGTCGTTGTCGGAATAGTCCACCGGGCAATCGATGAGGTGCACCCCGGGGGTGTCGAGGCAGCTGCGCAGCACCGTCGGCAGCGACGCGGCGCTGTCGATCCGCACGCCGTTGGCGCCGTAGCTCTTGGCGTATTCGACGAAGTCCGGGTTGCCGTAGGTCAGGCCCCAGTCCTTGAAGCCCATGTTGGCCTGCTTCCAGCGGATCATGCCGTAGCTGCCGTCGTTGAGGATCAGGACGGTGACGTTCAGCTTCAGGCGGACGGCCGTCTCCAGCTCCTGGCTGTTCATCATGAAGCCGCCGTCGCCGCAGATCGCCAGGACCTTGCGCTCCGGGTAGACCATGGCCGAGGCCATCGCCGAGGGCAGGCCGGCGCCCATGGTGGCGAGCGCGTTGTCGAGCAGCACGGTGTTGGGCATGCGCGCCGGATAGTTGCGCGCGAACCAGATCTTGTAGACGCCGTTGTCCAGGCAGATGACGCCATCGGTCGGCATGGCGTCGCGGACCTGCTTGACCAGGTGCTGCGGATAGATCGGGAAGCGGGTGTCGCCGTCGGACTTGGCCGTGTGCTCCACCTCGGCGGCGCGGGCCTTGTACATCGCAGCGAAGTCCCAGCCCGCCTGGGGCAGGATGTCTTCCTTGATCTGCCAGATGGCGTTGCCGATGTCGCCGATCACCTCGTACTGCGGGAAGTAGACGGGGTCGACTTCGGCCGAGCGGAAGTTGATGTGGATCACCTCCGCGCCGCCGCGCTGCATGAAGAACGGCGGCTTCTCGATCACGTCGTGGCCGACGTTGATGATCAGGTCGGCGGCGCCGATCGCCCGGTGCACGAAGTCGCCGGCGGAGAGGGCCGCGCAGCCCATGAACTTCGCGCTCGTCTCGTCGACCACGCCCTTGCCGAGCTGGGTCGAGACGAACGGGATGCCGGTCTTCTCGATGAACTGGGTGAGCATCCGGCTGGTCATGGTGCGGTTGGCGCCGGCGCCGATGACCAGGATCGGCGACTTGGCCTGCTCGATGCGCTTGGTCGCCGCGCGGATCGACTTCTCGTCGGCCACGGGACGGCGCGCGTTGCTCTTCGGGATCGGCGTGGAGTCGGTCTCCTCGTCGGCCACGTCCTCCGGGAACTCCAGGTGCACGGCGCCGGGCTTCTCCTCCTGGGAGAGGCGGAACGCCTCGCGGATGCGCGAGGGGATGTTGTCGGCCGAGGCGAGCTGGTGGGTGTATTTGGTGAGCGGCTTCATCATGTCGACGACGTCGAGGATCTGGAAGCGGCCCTGCTTGGACTTCTTGATGGGCTTCTGGCCGGTGACCATCATCATCGGCATGCCGCCCAGGGTGGCGTAGGCGGCGGCGGTCACGAAATTGGTGGCGCCCGGGCCCAGGGTGGCGACGCAGACCCCGGCCTTGCCGGTGTGGCGGCCGAAGGTGGCGGCCATGAATCCCGCGCCCTGTTCGTGGCGCGTGAGGATCAGCTTGATCTTCTTCGAGCGGCTCAGGCTGTCGAGGAAGTCGAGATTCTCCTCGCCTGGAACCCCGAAGACGTACTCGACGCCTTCCTCTTCCAGGCACTGCACGAACAGATCAGACGCCTTGGCCATTTCACTTCCCCCATCCAGCTTTCCGAGTTGTCGGCAAAATAGCCGGTCTTGTGAAGGGGGCGCGTCGGAGCCCGCAAAATTCGTTGGCTGATGCGCCTATGTCGCCGGCCAATTCGTAGCTAGGGTTGCTTGAGGGCCGGCGCAGAGGGCGCGGCGGTCACAGGGGGAAGAAATGGCAGTTAGCGATCACGTAGATCTCCCGACCTTCATCGAAGGGGTGAAGCGTCGCAATCCGGGTCAGCCGGAGTTCGTCCAGGCGGTCCAGGAAGTCGCCGAGGACATCTTCGACTTCATCCAGGACAAGGAAGAATACCACAAGTACCAGATCCTCCGCCGGATCGCCGAGCCCGACCGGGTGATCAGCTTCCGGGTGTGCTGGGAAGACGACAACGGCAACATCCGCGTCCAGCGCGGCTGGCGGGTGCAGAACAACAACGCCATCGGGCCCTACAAGGGCGGCATCCGCTTCCACCCGAGCGTGACCGAGAGCGTGCTGAAGTTCCTGGCCTTCGAACAGACCTTCAAGAACGCCCTGACCGGCCTGCCCATGGGCGGCGGCAAGGGCGGCGCGAACTTCAACCCGAAGGGCAAGTCCGACAACGAGGTCATGCGCTTCTGCCAGAGCCTGATGACCGAGCTCTATCGCCACGTCGGCGCCGACGTGGACGTGCCGGCCGGCGACATCGGCGTGGGCGCGCGCGAGATCGGCTACATGTTCGGCCAGTACAAGCGCATCACCAACGAGTTCACCGGGGTCCTGACCGGCAAGGGCCTGGAGTACGGCGGCAGCCTGATTCGCACCGAGGCGACGGGCTACGGCGCCGTCTACTTCATGAAGAACATGCTCGAGACGCAGAAGAACAGCATCGAGGGCAAGAAGGTGGTGATCTCGGGCTCGGGCAACGTGGCCACCCACGCCGCCGAGAAGATCAACCAGCTGGGCGGCAAGGTGCTGACGCTCTCCGACTCCGAGGGCTTCGTCTACGACCCCGAGGGAATCAGCGAGGAAAAGGTCAACTGGGTGAAGGCCCACAAGACCAAGCGCCGCGGCCGGATCAGCGACTACGCCAAGGAGTTCAAGGGCGCCGAGTTCCACGCCGGCCAGACCCCGTGGGGCGTGCCCTGCGACCTGGCCCTGCCGTGCGCCACCCAGAACGAGCTGCTGGGCCCCGACGCCGACAAGCTGCTGGCCAACGGCTGCATCGCGGTGTCGGAAGGCGCCAACATGCCGACCAACCTGGACGGCGTGCACAAGTTCAAGGCCGCGGGCATCCTCTACGCGCCCGGCAAGGCGGCCAACGCCGGCGGCGTGGCGGTCTCGGGCCTGGAGATGAGCCAGAACTCGGCCCGCATCTCCTGGAAGGAGGAGGAGCTCCAGCGCCTCCTGGTCGACATCATGCAGGGCATCCACGACCGTTGCGTCGAATACGGCGGCCGTCCGGGCTCGAAGGTCACCGACTACGTCCGCGGCGCGAACATCGCGGGCTTCAAGAAGGTGGCCGACGCGATGCTGGCCTACGGGGTGGTGTGATCGGCGATTAATCGCGATGGCCGGACCTGTCCCGGCCAACCCGAGACACCGAAAGCGGCCGTCATCGCGCAAGCGGGGCGGCCGCTTCTTCTTTGGGCGAAGGCTCGCGCGTCTGGTTCTTTGGGCGAAGGTTCGCGTGTCTGGGTGGCCGGGACAGGCCCGGCCATGACGGTCAGCCGCCTTCGCCGAGGCTCGCCACGTCCTTGGTCCAGCGCAGGGTTTCCAGCGGCGGATGGCCGGGCGGGGGCGTGGCCTCGCCGGGGGCGTGGAAGCTGTGGCACTCGGCGCAGTCCGACTTGCCGGCCGCGGCGATCTGCTCGGTCGTCTTGCCGTGGCAGGCGGCGCACTTGGGCAGGTCGGGCACCAGCATGTCGGAGGCCTTCTCCGACTTGGCCGCGGCGTGGCAGTCGGCGCACTTGAACGAGCCCGCCTTGCCGGTCTTGCCGATCGCCCCGTGCTCGGGGATCGAGTGGTCGAAGTCGCCGCGCGGCAGGTAGCGTGCCGTCAGCTTCACCGGCGCCATGCGCACGGTGTCGCCCGCCCAGGTGATGGTGTGGCAGTCGAAGCAGGCGCCGCCCTTGGAGAAGGTGGCGCGATAGGCGCTGGCGCCGCTGGCCGAGAACGCCTGGGGCCGGATCTCGCCGGGGCGCTGGCGGCCGCTGGGCGGCGAGCCCTGCAGCGTGCGCCCGGCCAGGGTGTCGACCACCTTCTGCAGTTCGCCGTGCGGCAGGTACTTCAGCTTGCCGTCCGGACCGCGGGCGTAGGCGAGGCTGTGGCAGGCGCCGCAGTCGCGCTCCATCTCGATGGGCTCGAAGCCTTTGCCGCCCGGCTGGGCGCGGTGGCAGTCCTGGCATTCCAGGGCCGCGCCGTAGCCATTGGCCTTGCCCAGGTCGATGGCCTGCCGCGCCACGCCGCCGCGCGGTTCGAGGTGCAGCTTGTGCGGGAAGGTGAGGCCGTTGCGCTCCTGCGGCGCCGAGGTCAGCGCGATCCGCGTGAACGTCGGCGTCGGCCCCGCCGCCGTCATCACCAGCGGACGGAAGGCCGGGTGATGGCCCCAGTCCGGCGTGTCGATCAGCTCGGTCTTGGGCAGGCGCGACTTCATGCCCGTGTGGCAGCTCTCGCAGGTCTGGGTGACGGTCAGGTCGGGCTTGTCGGTGACCGGCGCGTGCGGGTCGGCGTCGGCCGGCGCCTTGGCCTTGGTGTGCTCGATGTGGCAGCTCGCGCAGCGGTCGGTCGGGTGGTTGAAGGCGCGCTGGATGATCACGCTGGCCTTGGAGGCGAGCCCCGGCGGCAGCGGCGCGGCCTTCTCCAGCTTGGCGTGCTCGGCGTGTTCGGAGACCAGGATCGGCTCGAACGGACTGCCTTCGTCCTTCGCCTTGGCGAGCACCTTGGCCTCGGCGCCCTTGTCCGGGCCGGCCTGGTGGCACGACAGGCAGGCGTTGTCGCGCACGGCGACGAAGGTGTTGACGTGGCAGGCCTTGCAGTCGGTCTCCAGGAAGGCGTGGGCCTTGGAGAGCGGCCCGCTCGACCATTGCTGGTCGGGATGGATCTGCAGGTGCGACAGCACGCCGGCGAAGACGAGCGGGACCAGCAGGCAGACCAGGAAAATTCCGGCCCCGAGCGCCCAGGCCATGTTGCGGCGGCCCAGGAACCTGGCCTGCAGCGAGAAGACGCTGGGGGAGGCGTGGTGTTCCTGGTCGTCGCGGGTGACCGTGACGGTGACGCCCTCGTCCTCGGCCGGCTCGAAGGCGAGCGCGTAGCTGCCGAAATAGGCCACCGGATGGCTCGCGGCGTTCAGGTCGGCCCGCTGGACGACGCGGCCGCCGACCGTGAAGGGCAGGCCGCTCACCGACTCCAGGCTGACCCGTCCGGGCCCGCTGAAGCGCATCTTCGCGTGCTTCAGGTCGATGGCCAGGTCGGCGAGGACGATGTCGCTGTCGGCGGCCCGGCCGATCGTGGCCTCGGGCCCGGGGACCGTGCGTTCGCGCACGATCGGATCGCCGCCGCTGGCGCGCTGGGTGATCAGCTTGAGATGGAAGTCCTGGGCCATATCACCAGTATGCGAAGACGCTGACGATGTGCGCGGTCAGCGCCGCCAGCAGGGCGAAGGTCGCGGGGATGTGGATGAACAGCCAGCCCTCGAGCATGGCTGTGATCTGCATCTGCCGGCGCGCCAGCGAGAGGACGTCGGCCTTCTGGCGCAGCAGCTCCTCGATCTTCGCCAGGGCCTCGGCCTGCCGTTCTCCGGCCGGCGGCGGCAGGTTGCGCAGCGCCTTGAGCGCCCGCTGGTTGGCGTCGTCGCCGTGGTTGTTGGTCAGCCGGCGCAGGAAGCCGCCGCCCAGCTCGGTGTCCTCGACCGAGAGGCGGACCACCGCCGCGCCCGCGCGGTCGAGGGGCTGGGCCACGTCGCGGAGCTGGGCGTCCAGCCGCTCCAGCGCGTCCAGCATCTGGCGCCGCGTGATCTCGCCGCGGTTGGCGTGCAGCCGCTGGGGGAGGGTGGCGTAGGCCCAGATGCCGAGCGCGCCCGAGGCGATCACCAGCATCATCAGGGCGTAGGCCAGGGTGTGGATGTTCCAGCCGAACTGGAAGCCGGTGTGCAGCGTCGCCAGCACCACCAGCGACAGGCCCAGGTAGACGTGGGCCGAAACCCAGGCCTTGAGCGAATAGTGGCCCTCGGTGATCACGCGCTTGCGCACGCCCAGGAAGGCCAGCCAGACGATCAGGCCGGCGCTGATGGTTCCCAGGGTGTAGCCCAGCCAGCTTCCGCCGCTGGGCGGCTCGTGCAGCCGCGCCGCCGTCACGAAGTAGACGCCCACGGCCGCGACGCACAGCCCGGTGGCGATCTGGGCGTAGCGGAACCCGTGGTGGCGAAGAAAGCCTTCGTGGGTCCGCTGCCGGACCCGTTCGGTGTGCGCTCCGATCTGGGTCACGGCCGGGCCACCACCTTGTCGACGCGGGCCACCGACAGGAAGGCGTCGGGCGAGACGCGGATCGCGGCGCCGGTGGGGCAGGCCCGCACGCAGGCCGGCCCGCCGGACTTGCCGGAGCACATGTCGCATTTGATGGCGAGCTTCGGGCTCTCGGCCCCGCCGGCCTTGGCGGCCTTCTTGCGCCATTCATAGTCGGGCTGGCCGGGACCCGGGCCGACGCCGAACAGCATCCATGACAGCAGGCCGGGCTTCTTGGGCGGCGGCTTGTCCATCTGGATCACGCCGTACGGGCACGCCCGCTGGCAGTTGCCGCATCCGATGCAGGTGTCGGAGATGAACACCTCGCCGTCGGGCCCGCGCCGGATGGCGTTGGGCGGGCAGTCGCTCATGCAGTGCGGATGCTCGCAGTGGCGGCACGACGTCGGCACGTGGATGTTGGCGAAGGTGGTTCCGGCTTCGCGGTTCAGCCGCGAGAGGCCATCGTGGCTGTCGGCGCAGGCGCGCTCGCAGTTGTCGCAGCCGACGCACAGGCTCTCGTCGATGAGCAGCACGTCGGTGGCTTCGCCGATGCCCTGCTTGATGAGGAAGTTGGCGACCGAGGAGTACATGTCGACGGCGCCGCCGAACTGCTCCTTCTGCTCCTCGATGAAGGCGTTGATCTCGCGCCGCGCCTTCATCTCGGCCTGCATCCGCGCGGCCAGCTCGGGCTTGCGGGCGAGCAGGGCGCGGAACGGCTCGGCCGGCAGCTTGACCACCTGCGAGCGGATGGCGGCCTTGACGGTGGCGACCCGAGGGGACCGCTCGATCATCGCCATCTCGCCCGAGTACGAGCCGGCGGGCACGTAGTTCATGAACACCGGCTTCCCGCCGATGTCCTTCTCCACGATCATTGAGCCCGAGCGGATGATGTAGAGGTCGTCCGACAGGTCGCCTTCGCTGATGATCGGCTGGCCGGGCTTGACGTCCATCACCTCCGAGCCCGCCAGCACGTCGCGGATGTCTTCCGGCGTCAGGCCCGACTTGAAGATCTGCAGCACCTGCCGCTCGGTGGTGATGCGGTTCACGGTGTCGCGGGCCTCGGGCACCTGGGCCATCAGCTTCAGGGCCGCCATGCGCGGGATTTCGATGCAGATGGTGGGCTCGGCCGCGCGGATGGTCGCGCCACGGCGGCGGCCGGAGATCAGGCCCACCTCGCCGAAGATCGAGCCCTGGCCGATCGGCACGGTGATGTTCGGATTGGCGGGGTCGACCTCCACCTTCACCGAGCCGGAGGCGATGCCGAACAGCGACGAACCCTGTTCGTTGCGGATGAAGCAGGGTTCGCCGGCCCGGTAAGCGCGCACCTCGGAGTCGAGGAGGAACTCCCGCATCTGCAGCGGCGACAGGCCGTTCAGGATCTCCACGTTGCTGCGGAGGAACTCCAGCCATTCCGACACGCTGCGATTGCCCGGCAGGCCCTTGAGCTTCTCCTTCAGGAGCGGTTCGTCGGCCGGTTCCAGGTCGGTGACGCCCAGAATGAATTCAACGACGTCGAAGCCCTGGTTCATGCAGTGCTTGATCAGGGGATAGCCGGCGAGCGCCCCGATCACATAGATGCCCGGTTTGGTGGTCTCGAACGTCGGCGACAGGGTCGGGAAGGCCGACGGCTGCTCGCTGGCGAAGGTGACGCCGCAGCTCTCCACGAACTTGCGCGGCGGCGAGGCGCCCATCCGCGCGATGATCCGGTCGCAGCGATAGCGGGACGAGCCCTGGGGCGTATCGACGGTGACCCAGCCCTCTTCGACGAGGCTGGGGGTGGTCTCGGTCATCACCGTCATGCGTCCGGCGTCGCGGGCGGCCATGAGGTTGTCGACGTTCGCCTTCTTGGCGCGGGCGAAGTCGGCCGAGCGGTTCAGGATGGTGACCGTGTTGCCTTGGCCCGCGTCGGCGGCGAGGCCCAGGGCGTTCTCGATTCCCGCGTCGCCGGACCCGATGACGAAGATGTGCTCGTCGGTGTACTCGCCCGGATCGTCGAGCTGGTACTGCACGTGCGGCAGGCTGGCGCCCTCGCAGCGCATCAGGTTGGGGTTGCCCTGGGTGCCGATGGCCAGGATCACGTTCTCGGCCTGGATCGTGCCGCCCTTGCCCAGGTCCAGGGTGAAGGCGCCTTGCTCGCCGGTGATCGCCTTGACCTCGGCCTTGAAGCGGACGTTCACGCCCGCGGCTTTGACGTCAGCGTCCCACTGCTCGAGGATTTTCTCGCGCTTGCCGGCGTCGAACTCGCAGTCGGCGCGCAGGACCAGCACGTTGGGCGTCGCCATCACGTGCTTGCCCTTCTGGTAGCGGAAGATGGTGTCGGACAGGTGGTCGGTCTTCTCCAGAAGGACGTGCGAGACGCCCTTCTTCGCCGCGTGCGCCGCCGCGCTCATCCCGGCAGGACCCGATCCGACGATCGCGATCTTGTAGGTTTCCGCCATACCCCAACGCCCCCAGTACCCCCGGCCATTGGCCGCACCGACTAAGTCTTCACGCTCCTGTCTGGCACTGTAGCATTCCCGATCTTCGCTGAACGCGCTACCACGCGCCGCGGGTCGAAGGGAGCAAAAAGTCCATGTCGGCGGAAGTCGGCCAATTCGCGTTGATCCTCGCGCTGCTGCTGGCGCTCGTCCAGTCGGTCGCGCCGCTGTTGGGCGCGCACAGGGGCGATGCCGCCCTGATGGCGCTGGGTCGACGGGCCACGCTGCTGCAGGCGGCGTTCGTGATCCTGGCGTTCGGTTGCCTGGCTTATGCCTATGTGACCTGTGATTTCTCGGTGGCGCTGGTCGCCCAGCACAGCCACACCACCCAGCCGTTGCCCTACCGCTTCGCCGCCACCTGGGGCAGCCACGAGGGCTCCATGCTGCTGTGGGTGCTGATCCTGGCGATCTACGGCGGGGGCGTGGCGTTCTTCAACGGCACGCTGCGCGAGACGCTGAGGGCCCGGGTGCTGGGGGTGCAGGGCGTCATCGCCACGGCGTTCCTGGGCTTCCTGATCTTCACCTCGAACCCGTTCCTGCGCCTCGACCCGGCGCCGCCGGACGGCATGGAGCTGAACCCGCTGCTGCAGGATCCGGGCCTCGTGTTCCACCCGCCGCTGCTCTACCTGGGCTACGTCGGCTTCTCGATCGCCTTCTGTTTCGCGGTCGCGGCGCTGATCGAGGGCCGGGTGGACGCGGCCTGGGCGCGCTGGGTGCGCCCCTGGGTCCTGGCCGCCTGGATCCCGCTGACCTGTGGAATCACCCTGGGCAGCGCCTGGGCCTATTACGAACTCGGCTGGGGCGGCTGGTGGTTCTGGGACCCGGTCGAGAACGCCTCGCTGATGCCGTGGCTGCTGGGCACCGCCCTGCTGCACTCGGCGCTGGTGCTGGAGCGCCGCGGGGCATTGGTGAGCTGGACGATCCTGCTGGCCATCCTCACCTTCTCGCTCAGCCTGGTGGGCACCTTCCTCGTGCGCTCGGGCATCCTGACCAGCGTCCACGCCTTCGCCGTGGACCCGCGCCGCGGCGTCTACATCCTGGGAATCATCGGGGCCACGACCGGCCTGTCGCTGGCGCTCTACGCCTGGCGCGCGCCGGCGCTGCATGCGGGCGCCCTGTTCCAGGGAATCTCGCGAGAGGGCGGCATCGTGCTCAACAACGTGCTGCTGGCGGTGCTCTGCGCCACGGTCTTCGCCGGGACGTTCAGCCCGGTGTTCATCGAGATGGCCAACGGCGACAAGATATCGGTCGGCCCGCCGTACTACGCCCGCGTCTTCGCTCCGATCGCGATCCCGCTGCTGGCGCTGGTGGTGTTCGGGCCGATGCTGAACTGGAAGCGCGACAACCTTCGCGCCGTGCTGATGCGGCTGCGGATTCCGGCGGCGATCGCGGGCGTGGCGCTGCTGGCGGCGCTGGCGCTCGGCGGCGTGAAGGGCGCGGTCACGGCGGGCGGCCTGGCGGTCGCGGCCTGGCTGCTGGCCGGCTCCGCGGCGATCCTCGGGCGCCGCTGGTGGGCGCAGCGCGCCTATCTGGGCCGGGCGATCCGCACGACGCCGCGGGCCATCGTGGGCCTCACGCTCGCGCACGCGGGCCTCGGGCTGCTGACCCTGGGAATCACCGGCGTCACCGCCTGGGAAAGCGACAAGGTGCTGAGCATGCATCCGGGCGACACGGTCGCCTTCGCCGGGCGCACGCTGACGCTGGAGGCGCTGGATAACGTCCAGGGGCCCAACTACCAGGCGCGCCAGGCGCGCTTCCGGGTCGAGGGGCAGGGCGCGCCCTACATCCTGGAGAGCGAGCGGCGCTTCTACCCGACGGCCCAGTCGCAGACGACCGAGGCGGGCATCCGCGTCGGGCCGCTGGGCAACCTCTACGTCTCGGTCGGCGAGGAATCGCCCTCCGGCCTCGTGGTGCGCATGTGGAACCACCCGCTGATCATCTGGATCTGGCTGGGCGGCTTCACCATGGCGCTGGGCGGCTTCGTCTCGCTCAGCGATCGCCGCCTGCGCCTCGGCGCGGCGGTGAAGCCCGCGATCAAGGTCCAGCCGGTGGCCGCTGAATAATGAAGCGTATCCTGTTCCTGGCCCCGATCGTGGGCTTCGTCGTGCTGATCGGCGTCTTCTTCGCGGGGCTGCACCGCGATCCGACGCTGTTGCCCTCGATGATGATCGGCAAGCCGGTGCCGCAGTTCGACCTGCCGCCCGTGCGGCCGGACGGCCCCGGCTTCGCGACGGCCGACCTGAAGGGCGAGCCGGCCCTGGTCAACTTCTACGCCTCGTGGTGCGTGGCCTGCCGCGTGGAGCATCCGATGCTGATGCGCCTGCGCGCCGAGGGCGTGCCGATCCATGGCGTCGACTGGAAGGAGAACGAGACCGGCCCCGGCTACCAGTGGCTGGAGATGCGCGGCGATCCCTACATCCATGTGGGCGACGACCGCAGCGGGCGCACGGGGATCGACATGGGGGTTTCGGCGGTGCCCGAGACGTTCGTCGTCGATAAGCGCGGCGTTGTCCGCTATCGGCACGTGGGGGCGATCACGCCCGAGGATTGGGACCGCAAGATCGGACCGCTCATGAAGAAGCTGCAGGCCGAATCATGAGGCGGATCGCCGGCATCGCCCTGGCGCTGATGGTCCTGGCCGGACCCGCGCGCGCCGTGAACCCCGACGAGCAGCTCGCCGACCCCAAGCTGGAGGCGCGCGCCGCCAAGCTCAGCCGCGAGCTGCGCTGCGTGGTCTGCCAGAACCAGACCATCGACGATTCCGACGCCGCCCTGGCCCACGACCTGCGGGTGATCCTGCGCGAGCGGATCGCGGCGGGCGACACCGACGACGAGGCGGTGGCGTATCTGGTGGCGCGCTACGGCAGCTTCGTGGAGCTGCGCCCGCCGCTGCGCGCCGACACCATGTTCCTGTGGTTCGGGCCGCTGGCGCTGTTGCTGGTGGGCGGAGCCGCCGCGTTCGTCTATGTCCGGGGTCGCTCGCCGCGCCGGGCGTCGGCGCTGAGCGCCGCCGAAGAGGCCGAATTCGCCGAGCTCATGAAGACCGACGAGGCGAGCTGAATGCTCTGGATGATCCTGACCCTCATGACGACGCTGGCCGCCGTGGGGCTCGCCATTCCGCTCGTGCGCCGGCGCGACGCCGCCGCGGCGGGACGGGCGCAGAACGAGACCCTGGGCGTGCTCAAGGACCAGCTCGGCGAGATCGAGGCCCAGGCCGCCACCGGCGTGCTGGAGGAGCCCGAGGCCGAGGCCCTGAAGAGCGACCTGAAGCGCCGGGTCCTGGCCGAGGGCCGGCGGCCCGAGGCGGCCTCGCGCCCGCTGAGCGACCGGACCCTGGTCTATACCGCGCTGGGCGTGGCGGCCATCGTGGCCCTGGCCGGCACGGGGCTCTACCTGAAGATCGGCCGTCCCGACGTGAAGGCCAGCCCGACCACCCCGGCGGCGGCGTCCGCGGCGGAATCGGCGGCCGCCGGGGGCCATCCGCAGGCCGACGTGTCGGCGATGATCGCCCAGCTCGAAGCCCAGATGCGGCAGCAGCCCAACAACGCCGAAGGCTGGCGGATGCTGGGCTGGTCGTACCTGCAGACCGGCCGCAACGCCGACGCCGCCGAGGCCTATGGCAAGGCCGCCGCGCTCGATCCGAAGAACGCCGACTACCTCTCGGCGCAGGGCGAGGCCACCGTGCTGGCCGCCGACGGCCAGGTGACGCCCAAGGCCGAGGACATCTTCAAGCGCGCGGTGGCGGCCGATCCCGCCGATCCGCGGGCCAGCTACTACCTGGCGGTGGCCAAGGACCAGCGCGGCGAGCACGACGCGGCGATGAACGACTGGATCGCGCTGATCAAGTCCGCGCCGCCCGACGCGGAGTGGGCGGGCCAGGTGCGCGAGTTCGTCGAGCGCGTGGCCCGGGAGCGCAATGTCGACCTGACGGGCAGGCTGCCGCCGGCGGCTGTGGCCCAGGCGTCGCCATCCCAGGCCCCGCGCGGACCCAACGCCGACCAGGTGGCCGCCGCCCAGCAGATGAACCCCGGCGACCGCCAGGCGATGATCGAGGGCATGGTCAACGGCCTCGCCGAACGCCTGAAGCAGAACCCCCGCGACCGCGACGGCTGGGAGCGGCTGATTCGCGCGCGGATGGTGCTGGGCCAGGCCGACCAGGCCGCGGCCGCCTACCGCGACGCCAACCGCGCCTTCGCCGGTTCGCCCGGCGACCAGCAGGCGCTGCGCGAGGCCGCCCGCCAGCTCGGCGTGCCGGTGGGATAGGCCGATGTCGGAGGTCCTCGCCAAGCACGGCGCCGGGCCCGCGGCGCAACTGATCCTCGAACTCCTGCCCGAACCGGTGATCCTGGTGCGGGGCGGGGAGGGCGAGACGCCCGAGATCGCCTACGGCAACCAGGCCGCCCGCGAGGTGTTCCGCATCGAACTGGCCGGCGCGCCGCTGGGCGCGGCGCTGCGCCGCCCCGAGGTGCTGGAGGCGATCGAGGGGGCGCTGGCGACCTCGGCGCCGGCCGAGGTGGCCTTCGAGACCATCGGGGTGCAGCCGCGCTTCTGGCGCGCGTTCGCCCGGCCGCTCGGGCTGGACGGCGACGGCGCGCGCCAGCTCGTCGTCGTGCTGCGCGACGAGACCGACGCGCGGCGCACCGAGCGCATGCGCGCCGACTTCCTCGCCAACGCCAGCCACGAGCTGCGGACGCCGCTGGCTTCGCTCGCCGGCTTCGTCGAGACCCTGCGCACCCACGCCAAGGACGACCCCGGCGCCCGCGACAAGTTCCTGGGCATCATGGCCCAGCAGGCCACGCGCATGGCCCGGCTGGTCGACGACCTGCTCTCGCTCAGCCGCATCGAGCTGAACGAGCACATCGCGCCGTCCGGAAAGGTGGACCTGGCGCGCACCGTCCAGGACGTCTCCGACGCCATGCGCCCGTTGACGGAGGAGCGCGGCGTCTCGATCGCGACCAATGTCGAACCCGGCGCGACCTCGGTGGTCGGAGATCGCGACCAGCTGGTGCAGGTGATCCAGAACCTGGTGGACAACGCGGTGAAGTACACGCCGCGGGGCGGCGTCGTGCGGATCCTGCTGCAGCCGGCGCCGTCGCTGGAGGCCGCGCGGGCGCCAAGCCGGCCGGGCGTCGGGCTTTCGCTGCTGTCGCCCGACAGCGCCGAGGCCAGCGCCTATGTGGTGCTGCGGGTGACGGACGAGGGGCCCGGCATCGCCCGCCAGCACCTGCCGCGGCTGTCCGAACGATTCTACCGGGTCGAGGGCCAGCGCAGCGGCGGCACCGGCCTGGGGCTGGCGATCGTCAAGCACGTCGTCAACCGCCACCGGGGCGGGTTCGTGGTGGAGAGCGCCGAGGGGGAGGGCAGCACGTTCAGCGTCTATCTGCCCGCGTTGCCGCCACCCGCCTGACTGTCGCAAATGTGTCACCTCTCCGCATTAGTTTCCGCGCGCATCGAGAGGGCATAAGTGACACGTTCCATGCAGGCGGAGCTGAGGCAGCTCGTCGCCGAAGTCATTCGGATGGGTGGGCTGGCCGAAGCCCAGGTCATGGACGCCGTGGACGCCGTCGTTCGTCGCGACGTGCCGTTGGCCCAGGCCCTCATCGTCCGCGACCTGCGGCTCGACACCTTGCAGAGCGAGGTTGAGCGGCGGGCCATCGCCCTGATCAGCGAGCATCATCCGGGCGAGGCCGACCTGCGTCGGTCGATCTCGACGCTGAAGCTGGCCATGAACCTCGAACGCTGCGGCGACCTGGCGCGCAACATCGCCAAGCGCAGCCTGGTGCTGTCGGCGAGCGAGCCGCTGCTGCCGCTCACCGGCGCGATCGAGCGCATGGGCCGTCTGGTGTCGTCGCGGCTGCGCGAGGTGCTGGACGCCTACGCGGCCGGCGACGTCGAGCCGGCGCTCGACGTCTGGCGGCGCGACGGCGAGGTCGACGAGCACTACGAGAGCCTGTTCCGCGAGCTGCTCTCGCTGATGTCCAACAGCCCCAACGCCGTGGCCGCCGGGGCGCACCTGCTGTTCATCGCCAAGAACCTCGAGCGCATTGGCGACCACGCCACCAACATCGCCGAGATCCTGCACTTCCAGATGACCGGGCAGGAACTCACGGGCGAGCGGCCCAAGCTGAGCCTTCCGGACGTCGAAACGGAGACCAACCAGCCGTGACCCCGTACGTTCTCGTGGTCGAGGATGAGGACGCCTTGGCGACCCTCCTCGACTACAACCTCGTCAAGGAAGGCTTCCGGGTCGAGCGCGCCGCCGACGGCGAGGAGGCGCTGCTGAAGGTGGCCGAGGAGGCGCCCGACCTGGTGATCCTCGACTGGATGCTGCCCAAGGTGTCGGGCGTGGAGGTCTGCCGCCAGCTCCGCGCGGGCGTCGAGACGCGCCGCACCCCGATCCTGATGCTCACCGCCCGCGGCGAGGAAGGCGACAAGATCCGCGGCCTCGACACCGGCGCCGACGACTACGTGGTCAAGCCGTTCTCGATGAGCGAACTGGTGGCCCGCATCCGTGCGCTGCTGCGCCGCACGCGGCCCGAGCTGGTGGAAGAGCGCCTCGAATACGCCGACCTCGTGCTGGACCGCGGCCGTCACCGCGTGACCCGCGGCGGCAAGGATGTCCACCTCGGGCCCACCGAGTACCGCCTGCTCGACTTCCTCATGCAGCGGCCCGGCCGCGTGTTCAGCCGCGAGCGGCTGCTGGACGCGGTGTGGGGCGCCAACACCTACGTCGAGGTGCGCACCGTCGACGTCCACGTCGGGCGCCTGCGCAAGGCGCTGCGCCAGCCCGGCGCGCCCGACCTGATCCGGACCGTCCGCTCGGCGGGCTACGCCCTCGACCTGGACGGCTGAGGCGCGGCGTCACGCGCCTGTCACGGACTCGCTCTAGCCGGACTTACGACCATGCCGTTGGGGGCTGCGATGCTGGAGACTGCGCCCGCGATCCGCTGCCGGGCGGCGTTCATCTCGGACATCCACCTGGGCACGCGCGGCTGCCAGGCCGACCTGCTCCTGGAGTTCATCCGCGAGCTGGACTGCGAGACGCTCTACCTCGTGGGCGATATCGTCGACGGCTGGAAGATGAAGAGCGGCTGGTTCTGGCCCCAGGCGCACAACGACGTGGTCCAGAAGATCCTGCGCATGGCGCGCAAGGGGGTCCGCGTCGTCTACATCCCCGGCAACCACGACGACCGCATCCGCGATTTCTGCGGCGTCCACTTCGGCGGGGTGGTGGTGGCGCGCGACGCGATCCATGAGGCCGCCGACGGCAAGCGCTATCTCGTGACCCATGGCGACGAGTTCGACGGCGTGGTGCAGCACGCCAAGTGGCTGGCGTTCCTGGGCGACTGGAGCTACCGCGCGCTGCTGGCCCTCAACACCCAGTTCAACCACGCGCGGCGGATGCTGGGCCTGGGCTACTGGAGCCTGTCGGCGTTCCTGAAGCACAAGGTGAAGGACGCCGTCGCCTTCATCGACAAGTTCGAGGCCGCCATGGCCGAGGAAGCGCGCCGGCGCGGCGTCCAGGGCGTGATCTGCGGCCATATCCACAAGGCCGAGATGCGCGACATCGGCGGCGTGGCCTACGTCAACGACGGCGACTGGGTCGAGAGCTGCACCGCCGTGGTCGAGCGGTTCGACGGGGCGCTCGAGATCGTCTCCTGGCTCGAGGTCCGAAAGGCGCTGCCGGCGTCGCTGCCCGCCGGAAAGCCGGCCCTCGCCGCCTAGGGCACGATGGGGTCAGGTGGAATCACCTGACCGCTGAATCGTGCTCGAGATTCAAAAGTATGGAGCGCGTTCGAGCGGCGAAACCGCTCACACTCTCGCCTAACGCGCTCTAGGTCGGCTGCCGGCGCCGCCATGCGGCCAAGGCGGGACGACATGGAGGGCTCCCACGGGTCCTTTCGCGCCCTTCGCGCCCCTCGGGGTCTGGTCCCCGGGGCCGCCGTCCTGGCTTTTGGGGCCCCGGCGCCCTATGTTGGACACGCGCCGTCGGAAGCGTGCCGCGAAATCAAGCGGTCGATCGGCTCCCGGCGCGGCGCGTCACGGCTACAACATGTCCCAATCCCGCGCCGCCGCCGGTCGCGGAGGCGCCACGCTTCACGCGGTTCCGCCGCGCGCCGGCCCGCACCACCATTGCACGGTCCAGACGCCGGCCGGGCGTCCGCCCCACCTCGTGTTCGAGCCCCAGGGCGTGGGCCCGTCGTGCCCCACGGCCGCCCTGGTGGCGGTCCACCTGCGCCCCGGCGTCTCGGCGACCGAGGCCGAGGCCCTGGCCGACCATCTCAACCGCCTCATGGACGGCGTTTCGGCGACCGTCCTCTGAACCCCGAAAGGGTCCCCCCGTATGACAGCCTACGTTCCCGCCAATCCCCAGCCGCTGCGCCGCGACCTCACCGACCCGCGCTCCAGCGGGCCCTCGACGCCGCGCGGCGCCGCGCCGCCGCTCAACGACAGCCGCAGCACCGGCGGCGGGAGGAGCGGCCGATGAGCGCCATGTCCTTCGCCGCCTGGGCCGCGCGGCGCCGTTCGCCCAGCCCCGCCGAAGTCCGCGCCGAAGTGTGGAGCCTCGGGGTCCGTCACCACGGCGAGGCGCTGGAAGGCGCCCGCCGCGAGCTGGCCTGTCACG
The DNA here is from genome assembly GCF_016124325.1 of Phenylobacterium sp. Lineage (GTDB taxonomy): Bacteria > Pseudomonadota > Alphaproteobacteria > Caulobacterales > Caulobacteraceae > Phenylobacterium. Next base: position 30,991 of record NZ_WGNY01000039.1, on the reverse strand, counting down.
GCATCGCGCCCGAGCGCGCCGCCCTGCTGCGCGCCTGCATCCGCAGCCTCAACCGCCGCCAGCGCGTCGCCGACACCGTCCGGTAGGCCGGCCGCGGGCCCTGCGGCGGCGATCCGCCGAACCACGGATTTCACCGATTTCACGGATGCCGGCGCCGCCTGCTCCACGATGGCGTCCCGGTTTCCGCGCTGCGTAGCGGCGATCGTTCAGACCACGGATTTCACCGATTTCACGGATGCGGGCGCCGCCCGCTCCACCATGTCATCCCGGTTTCCGCGCGCTGCGCGGAAGACCGGGACCTCAGAGCGTCTGACTCCGTAGGTCGCCATGGCGGCGACGCCCCGCATCCTCGTCCGACGCCACGCTTTGGGGTCCCGGTCTTCGAGCGGAGCCTGTCCTCGGGCCGGCCGTCCGGCCGGACCCGGGGGCCGAAACCGGGATGACATCGCTGGGGGAGGGGCAGCGCAGGCCCCAATCCGTGTCATCCGTGCAATCCGTGGTTCCCCCCCTTTCGTGGCCTTTCGTGTTTTTCGGGGTTCCATCCCCCCGCGACGTTCGAACCTGACGCACCGGCGTGTTCCCCTCGCGATCATGTCCGAGGCCGCCACCGACCGCGCCGAGGCCATCCTCGCCGAACTGGCCGAGGGCCGCGTGCGCCGGCTCGCCGAGCGTCCGCGGCTGGCCGAGCCCAGCCCCTTCGGGATCAAGCGCCGCATCCGCGACCTGCCGGCCGGGGAGGGGGAGGACAGCTCCTAGCGCGGCGCCGGCGCGCTCATGTCCTCGGCCAACGGCCCCGGACGCCACCGCGATCTTCCAAAAAAGCAGCCGCGACCGTGGGGGCGGTCGCGGCTGAAACGGCCATCGGGTCGGCCGACGTGGAGAGATACGCGAGGGGTTACTGCCGTCGTTTCTACTGGACGCAGATGTCGGGCCCGTGACGCTTCCGCGTCATGCGGGAAAGCGCGGCTCGCGCCGGTCCAGACCGGACCGGGGGCGGACTGACATGTAACTGTCATCAAACATGCGCGGGACTGTCACCGAAGATTCTTAAGACCGCCACCGTTCGCGCCGCTGAGCGCGACGCGCGGAGGATTCGACATGAAACTGAGACTGTCGCTGCTCGCCGGCGCCGCGGCGAGCGTCGTGCTGGCGAGTGGGCATTGCGCCGAGGCGGCGTCCCCGGCGCCGCGCGAGTCCGCCGCCGAAGCCGAGCGCCAGGCCGCCGAGATCGAGACCCTGAAGGCCCAGGTGCAGGCGCTCACCGAGCGGCTCGCGGCCCAGGAACAGCGGCAGCAGGCCCTGGAGCGCCAGGCCGCCGAAGCGGACGCCGCGGCCAAGGTGGCCCAGGCGAAGGCGGCGGCGCAGATCGAGACCATCCCGGCCCAGGTGAAGACCGCCGTGGCCGAACAGGCGCCGAAGCCCGACTGGACCAGCGCCACCAAGGTCAGCGGGCGGATGTACTTCGACCTGAGCCACGTCGACGTCGAGCGCGACGGCGCCAACGTCGCCCCCAGCGGGACGGGCTTCGACATCAAGCGCTTCTACGTGGGCGTCGACCACAGGTTCGACGACACCTTCTCGGCGAACGTCACCACCGACGTGCAGTACAACGACGCCGAGGGGCTGACGCAGGTCTACATCAAGAAGGCCTATCTCCAGGCCAAGGTGGCCGATGCGCTCACGGTCCGGCTGGGCTCGGCCGACCTGCCGTGGGTGCCGTTCGCCGAGGACGTCTACGGCTACCGATTCGTCGAGAACACCGTGGCCGATCGCGACAAGTTCGGGACCTCCGCCGACTGGGGCGTGCACGCCTTCGGCAAGCTGGGGATGGTCGACTACGCCGTCTCGGCCATCAACGGCGCCGGCTACAAGAGCCCGACGCGCTCGAAGAGCGTCGACTTCGAAGGGCGGCTGAGCACCACCGTCGACCACTTCACGTTCGGCGTCGGCGGCTACACCGGCAAGCTGGGCAAGGACAAGCAGGGCGTCGTCACCTACCACCGCGCCGAACGGCTCGACGCCATCGCCGCCTACCGGACCGACCGCTTCCGGGTCGGCGCGGAGTACTTCGCCGCCCGCAACTGGAACAACGTGACGACCGTGGCGGGCGACAAGTCCGATGGCTATTCGCTGTTCGGATCGTTCAACATCACGCCGCAGGTCGCCGCCTTCGGGCGCTACGACCGGGTGCGCACGGCCCGCGACACCGTTCCGGGGCGCAAGGACAGCTACTTCAACCTCGGCCTGAACTACGAGCCGGCGAAGATCGTGGACCTCGCGCTTGTCTACAAACGCGACAAGGTCGACAACGGCCTGATCTCGACCTCGAACGGCGCGATCGGCGGCGTCGCCGGCGGGACGTACGACGAAGTCGGGCTGTTCGGTCAGTTCCGCTGGTGACGGTCGGCAGGCGTTCCATGAAGGCTGTCATCGAACCTTCACGCAACCGTCGCCGAACTGTCGCACGACACTCCTAGACGCAAGATCACCAACAAGGAGATCGCAATGATCCGTAGGCTCATGGTGGGCGTCGTCGCCTGCCTCGCGCTCGCCGCCTGCAGCAAGTCCGACACGGCGGGCGAGGGGGCGAAGTCCGCCCCGGCCGCCCAGATCTCGGGCGCAGGCGCGACCTTCCCCGCTCCGCTCTACGCCAAGTGGGCCGAGGCCCAGAAGGCCGAGACCGGCGTGGCGCTCAACTACCAGGCCATCGGCTCGGGTGGGGGCATCAAGCAGATCAAGGCCAAGACCGTGGCCTTCGGCGCCAGCGACAAGCCGCTGAAGCCCGAGGAACTGGACGAGGCGGGTCTGGTGCAGTTTCCGACCGTCATGGGCGGCGTGGTTCCGGTGGTCAATCTGGAAGGCGTGGCCACGGGTCAGATCAAGATGACCGGGACGCTGCTGGCCGACATCTTCCTGGGCAAGGTCACCAAGTGGTCCGACCCGGCGATCAAGGCGCTGAACCCCGACGTGAAGCTGCCGAACCTGCCGATCACCGTGGTCCACCGTTCGGACGGCTCGGGCACCAGCTCCCTGTTCACCAGCTATCTGGCCGCCGCCGCGCCGCAGTGGTCGAGCGTCGGCGCCAGCGACTCCGTCGCCTGGCCGACCGGGCAGGGCGGCAAGGGCAACGACGGCGTGGCGGGCTACGTGAAGCAGACCCCGGGCTCCATCGGCTATGTCGAGTACGCCTACGCCAAGCAGAACGCCATGTCGGCCGTGTCGCTGAAGAACGCCTCCGGCGCCTTTGTGGCCCCGACGGCCGAGACCTTCGCCGCCGCCGCCGCCGGCGCCGACTGGGACAAGGCTCCGGGCTTCTACCTGCTGCTGCTCAACCAGCCGGGCGACAACGCCTGGCCGATCACCGGCGCCACCTTCATCCTGATGCACAAGCAGCAGGCCGACGCGGCCACGGCCAAGACGGTGCTGGGCTTCTTCGACCACGCCTACGCCACCGGCGACCCCGCGGCGATCGAACTGGACTACGTGCCGCTCCCGGCCTCGCTGAAGGACCGCGTGCGGGCGAGCTGGTCGGCGATCGTCGGCCCCGACGGCAAGCCGGTCTACACGCCGGCCGCTCAATGACCCTGGCCGCCGACGCTCCGGCGCCGGCGCCGCCCAGGTCGGCCCGGGGCGCCGCCTTGGACAGGGCCTTCGAGGCCCTGTGCTTCGGCGCGGCGACGTTCCTGCTGGCCGCCCTGGGCGGGCTCGTGGTCTCACTCGTCATCGGCGGGTGGCCCGCGCTGTCCACCTTCGGCGTCCGGTTCTTCGTCAGCGCCGAATGGAATCCGGTCACCGAGGTCTACGGCTCCGCCGGCGCCATGGTCGGCACGCTGGTGACCTCGGCGCTCGCGCTGGCCCTGGCGCTGCCGCTGGCGCTGGGCGTGGCGATCTTCCTCGTGGAGCTTTGCCCGACGCCGCTGCGGCGGCCGATCGGCACGGCGGTGGAGCTGCTCGCCGGCATCCCGTCGATCGTCTACGGCATGTGGGGCCTGTTCGTCTTCGCCCCCTGGTTCGCCAAGCACGTCCAGATCCCGCTGATGACCGCGGCGGCGCCGGGCAGCCTCTGGGAGAAGGTCACCGCCGGCGTGCCCAACGGGGCCGGGATCTTCTCGGCCTCGGTGATCCTGGCGATCATGATCCTGCCCTTCATCGCCGCGACGCTGCGCGAACTGCTGCTCACCATTCCGCCGCAGGTGCGCGAGAGCGCCTATGGCCTGGGGTCGACCACCTTCGAGGTGATCCGAAAGGTCAGCCTGCCTTATGTGCGGACCGGCGCGATCGGCGCGATCATGCTGGGCCTGGGCCGCGCGCTGGGCGAGACCATGGCGGTCACCTTCATCATCGGAAACGCCCACGGGTTCCCGAGCTCGCTGTTCGCCTCGGGCTCGACGATCGCCTCGACCATCGCCAACGAATTCGCCGAGGCGACGGGCGAGCTGCACACCGCCTCGCTCATCGCCCTGGGCCTCGTGCTCTTCGTCATCACCTTCGTGGTCCTGGCGCTCGCCCGGCTGCTGATCGGAAGGCAGGCGCACGCATGATCGCTCCCGGCGCACCGCGGCTGTCGCGCCGCCTGGCGGAGTACGGCTTCCTGGGTTTCTGCTGGCTGGCCACCGGGCTCGCCATCCTGGCCCTGGCCGCCATCCTGTGGTCGCTGCTCCGGCAGGGCCTGGGCGGCCTGAACCTCGACGTCTTCACCAAGTCGACGCCGGCGCCCGGCTCGACGGGCGGCCTGCTCAACGCGATCCTGGGCTCGGTGATGATGTGCGCCGTCGCCATGCTGGGCGCCGTCGTCGTGGGCGTGCTGGCCGGAACCTGGCTGGCCGAGTACGCGCGGGACAGCCGCTACGGCAAGGTGGTGCGCTTCCTGAACGACGTGCTGCTTTCGGCGCCGTCGATCCTGGTGGGCCTGTTCGTCTACGAGATCCTGGTCGCGCCGCTGAAGGGCTTCTCCGGCTTCGCCGGGGCGGCGGCGCTGGCGCTGATCGCGGCCCCGGTGATCACCCGCACCACTGAGGACGTCCTGCGCCTCCAGCCGGCGGCTCTGCGAGAGGCCTCGGTGGCGCTGGGCGCTCCGGTGTGGCGCACCATCCTCCACGTGGTCTGGAAGGCGGCTCGCGCGGGCATGCTGACCGGCGCGCTGCTGGCCTTCGCGCGCATCAGCGGCGAGACCGCGCCGCTGCTGTTCACGGCGCTGAATAACCAGTTCCTCAACCTCGACCTGACCCGGCCAACGGCCAACCTGCCGGTGGTGATATTCAACTTCGCCCTGAGCGCTTACGATGACTGGCGCAGGTTGGCCTGGGCCGGCGCTCTCCTCATCGCCGCCACGGTGCTGACGGTCACGATCGTGGCCCGACTGTTCGCCCGGGAGTCCCGCCCCTCATGAACGCCCAGCTTGAAACCCAGCCCGAGACGGCGGTCCTCGACCTCCCGCCCGAGGTGGTGAAGCTCGCCATCCGGGATCTCGACTTCTTCTACGGGTCGAAACAGGCGCTGTTCGGGGTCAACGTCTCGTTCGCCGCCAACGCCGTGACCGCCCTGATCGGCCCGTCGGGCTGCGGCAAGTCCACCCTGTTGCGCACGCTCAACCGCATCTACAGCCTCTATCCGGGCCAGCGCGCCAAGGGCCAGGTGCTGCTGGACGGCGAGGACGTCCTGGGGCCGCGGGTCGACGTGGCGGCCTTGCGCGCGCGCGTGGGCATGGTGTTCCAGAAGCCGACGCCGTTCCCGATGTCGATCTTCGACAACGTGGCCTACGGGGTCCGCCTCTACGAGAAGCTTTCGCGCGCCGACCTCACGAACCGCGTCGAGGAATCGCTCCGCCGCGCCGCGCTCTGGGACGAGGTGAAGGACAAGCTGCGGGAATCCGGCCTGAGCCTCTCGGGCGGTCAGCAGCAGCGCCTGTGCGTGGCCCGTGGCATCGCCGTGCGGCCCGAGGTGCTGCTGCTCGACGAGCCGGCCTCGGCGCTGGACCCGATTTCGACGGCGCGGCTGGAGGAGACGATCTCCGAGCTCAAGCGCGACTACACGATCGTGATCGTGACCCACAACATGGGCCAGGCCGCGCGCCTGTCGGATCATACCGGGTTCATGTACCTGGGCCGGCTGATCGAGTTCGGCGAGACCGAGCAGCTCTTCACCAGCCCGGTCACCAGCCGGGCGCGTGACTACATCACCGGCCGGTTCGGCTAGGAGTCCGCATGCCCCATACCCTCAAGGCGGTCGACGAGGACCTCGACGCGCTGGCCCACGACCTGGCGGCGATGGGCGATCTGGCGGTGGCGCAGGTGAAGGCCTCGCTGGACGTATTCCTTCGCCACGACCTCGCCGCTGCGGCCAAGGTGGTGCGCGGCGACGACGCGCTCGACCTGCAGGACGCCGAGATCGAGAAGCGCGCGGTCCGCTTCATCGCACTGCATTCGCCGGTGGCGGACGACCTGCGCCGGCCGATCGCGGCCATGAAGATCGCCATGCAGCTCGAACGCTGCGGCGACCTCGCCAAGAACATCGGCAAGCGTGTGGGCCGCATGGACCATCCGGCCGCCGAGAGCCAGAGCGGCCCCATCGCCGAGTTGGGCCAGCTGGCCGTGGAGCGACTCGCGGCGGTGGTGGACGCCTATCGGAGCGACGACGCCCAGGCGGCCTACAAGGTGTGGCTGAACGACACCGAGATCGACGAACAGCACGACAGCGTGCTGCGCGAGATCGTGGGGCAGATGGCGAGCGATCCGGGCTCGGTCAACGACTCGACGCACCTGCTGTTCATCGCCAAGAACCTCGAGCGCATCGGCGACCACGCCACCAATATCGCCGAACTTGTGCACTACCAGATCACCGGCGCCGAACTGGCCGACCGCCCCAAGCTTTAGGCGCGGCGCCCGGGCCTTGCCGCTTGCGCGGCCCGCGCCCGCCGGGAAAGCATCGGCGCGCAAGCTGGGAGAGCGCATGTCGATGTCGAGCGTAGGGCGGGCCGACCGCCGGGCATTCCTTCAACGAACGGCCGCCCTGGGCGGCATGGGGCTGGTGGGCGGCTGCGCCACGGTCGAGGCCGCGCCGTCGCGGCCGGGCTTCCTGCGGCCGCCCCCGCTGGCGCCGATCCAGGCCGAGATCGACCGCATCATCGACATCACCGTCTGCCTGCGGCCGTTCCGGGCCGCCGGGCCCCGGCTGGACACCGAGATGGTTGGCGACAAGCTGGTGGTCCACAACTACGGCCATGGCGGCAGCGGCTGGTCGCTTTCGTGGGGCTCGGGGCTGATCGCGGTGAAGACGGCGCTGGAGCGGGGCGAACGCGACATCGCGGTGGTTGGCGGCGGGGCCCTGGGTCTCACGGCGGCCACCTTGGCCCAACGCGCCGGCGCCAAGGTGACCGTCTACGCGAAGGAATGGATGCCCGACGTGCGTTCGTCGCGCGCGACCGGGGTCTGGTCGCCGGACTCGCGCATCGCGCTGGAGAGCGGGACAGGCCCCGGCTTCCCGGCCTTCTGGGAGCAGATGGCGCGCAATTCGTTCCGCATCCACCAGCGCTACCTGGGTTTCGCCGACGCGCCGGTCGAGTGGACCGACCGCTATGCGCTCTCCGACGAGCCGCCGCACGGGCCGGAGGCCGATCCGCTGGGCTTCGTGCGGCTCAACGACCGCATCCGCGACCTGACCCCACGGTCGGTGAGCATCGAGCCGGGCGCGCTGCCCTTCAAGCCGCGCTACGCGCGCAAGGCCACCATCCCGATGTTCAACATCATGGAGTACGGCCACATGCTGATGGCCGATTTCCTGATGGCCGGCGGCAAGCGGGAGACCCGCGAATTCCACTCACCGGCCGAACTGGCCGACCTGCCGCAGAAGGTGATCATCAACTGCCCGGGATACGGCGCGCGGGCGCTGTGGAAGGATGAGTCGATCGTCCCGGTGCGCGGCCAGCTCGCCTGGCTGATCCCGCAGCCCGAGGTGACCTACGGGGTCTCGTACCATGGCGTCGGCACGGTCTCGCGCCGCGACGGGATGATCGTGCAGAAGTACGGCGCCGACGACTCCTACGGCTACAACGACACCAACGAGGCGCCCGACCGGGCCGAGGCCGAGGAGGCGGTGCGGACCATCGCAGCGGCGTTCGCCTAGGCTTGAAGATCCGATCAATAGATTGAAAATATTACGGATTGTCATGGCCCGGCTTGCCCGGGCCACCCCTGGACACCGTGCGCGCAGGCCAGGATGATGCGCTGCCGCCGCCAAATCGCCCGGTGTCCGTGTTCATGGATCGCCCGGACAAGCCGGGCGATGACGGTGGGGCGGTTGATTGAACCACGATCCTAGGGCGCGTCGAACTCCGCGCGCCAGTAGAGGCCCTGGGGTCGATATTCGGTCGTCACGTCCGGATGCGCGCCGCGCGTCAGGCCGCGTTCGAGGATGCGGGAGCCGAAGCCGGTCTGAGTGGGCGGCTCCACCGTCGGCCCGCCGGTCTCGAACCAGACGAGTTCGGCGCGGCCGTTCGGAACCCGCCGCCAGTTGACGGTGACCTTGCCCGACGGCGTCGAGAGCGCGCCGTGCTTGGTGGCGTTGGAGCCCAGTTCGTGCAGGCACAGTGCGATGTCCACGACCAGTTCCGAGGGAAGCCGCAGGTCGTCGCCGCCGGCCTGGACGCGGCCGCCGCCGGACGCGACGAACGGCTCAAGCACCCGTTCGGCCAGGGCGTCGAGGGTGACCTCTGCCCAGCCCGACTCGCTCAGCAGGTTGTGGGCGCGGCTCAGCGCGATCAGCCGGTCGGTGAAGGCCGCGCGGAAGGCGGCCAGGTCGGGCGCGGTGCGCAGAGTCTGGGCGGAGATCGCTTGTACGATGGCGAGTGTGTTCTTCACCCGGTGCTGCAGCTCCATCACCAGCAGGCGTTCCTGCCCGTTGGCCGTGTCGAGGTCGCGCAGCGACTTGGCCAGGAGGTCACAGAGCCAGACGATGGCGCCGCCCGAGGCGAGGAACGCGGCCATGCTGGTCCAGGCGCTGGTGGGCGGGGGCAGGGCCATCGGCTCGATGAAGAACAGCATGCCCGACGCCGTGGCGGCGAGGAGGCAGATGATCCCCGCGGGCAGGCCGCCGAGCACCGCGGCGATGAAGAGCGCCGGGAAGTGCGTGATGTAGGGGATGCCCTGGGGCACCCAGATCGCGATGACCAATCGGGCAAGCGTGCCGCCCGCCACGCAGAGCAGGGCGATCATCGACTGGGCGAACAGGCCTTTCGGCTGAGCCGCGATGCGTCGCCGGATCAAGTCTTCCAACGGCCGCGCCCCCCTCGCCCGGTCGCCATGGTGGTAGGAATCAAATCCTACAACCGACTTCTCTTGCTGTTAGATCATAGCACGATATACCCGAGCCGCTGCAGCGGGCTACGACGGCCCGTCGGCGCGCCGGCTTTCGGCCCCATTCCGGACGATGGGTCAGAGCGCCATCGCAAGAGCGCTCTCCCGCTGCAGCGCCCTCGCTACTGTTGCTGCTGCTGCATCTGGTGCAGGCGCTGCTGCTCGTAGACGGCGCCGGCGGATTGGACGCGCCGCGCGCCCGGGCTGATCCGCGCCGAGGGTCCTGACACGCGCAGGAATTCGGGTTCGCTGAGCGCCGCGCGCGCCTTGCGCACCGAAACGCCGACCGCGAGCTGGCTCTCGGCCTCGCCCTTGTAGACGCCGCGCGACGGCGGCACGTCGGAATAGTCGCGGCCGACCGCGCAGGCGATGTGCCGTTCGGTGGCCTCGGTGTTGTTGGTGGGGTCGAAGCCGATCCAGCGCAGGCTGGGCAGGAACACCTCGACCCAGGCATGGGTGGCGTCCGGGTCGGACCGGTCGCCGTGCTTCTTGTCGGTGAAGAGATAGCCCGAGACATAGCGCGCGGGGATGCCCCAAGAGCGGCAGATGGCGATCATCACGTGGGCGAAGTCCTGGCAGACGCCCTTGCGGGCCTTCAGCACGTCGTCGATGGGGCTGTCGGCGCGGGTGACCCCGGCTTCGTAGCCGAAGGACTCGTAGATCTTGGTGTTCAGCGTCTTCAGCGCAGTGAGCGGATCGCGGCTGCGCAGGGCGTCGATCTCGTGCTCGGCGGTGTAGTGGTGGAGGGCCTCCGAATCGCGTGCGAAGCCGTGCGGATTGAGGAAGTCGAAGTTCTCGCCCCGCAGGAACTCCGAGCGCAGGCGGTCCCATTCCCCCATGTCCAGGCGGTCGAGCAGGGGCGGCGGCGGCTGGCTCTCGACGGCGGCGCGGGCGGTGATGATCAGCCGGTCGTGCGGCTGGGGCACGTCGAAGTGGTAGACGGCGTTGCCGAAGCTGTCGGCGTAGGAGAACAGCTGCGCGGCGGGGTCGATCTCGAGGTCGAAGCTGACGAGCCGCTGCCGCACGCCCTTCTGTGGCTGCATCCACACCTCCATGACGCTTTCGCGCACGGGGACCGCATATTGGTACTGGGTGACGTGGCGGATCTCGAGCAGCACGGGCGGATCGGTCCTCTCTAGGCCGGAAGGCGCTCTTCGAGCGGGTAGGCGACGAAGGCGTCGTAGAGGCTGCGGTGGATGTCGGCGCATTCCGACAGCACGGTTTTCAGGAAGGCGCTCGCGCCCTGGCTCTCCAGTTCCTCGATGTCGGCGTACTGGAGACGCGCCCGCAAGCGGCCCGCCAGCCGGTCGGGGCCCACCCGGCCGGCGACGCCGGCGTGGCGGACGATGGCCCGCAGGTGAGTCTCGATCTGCTGGGTGCAGAAGCGCATCGAGCGCGGGAAGTCGTCGTCCAGCATGAGGAACTGCAGGGCGTAGCGAGGATGCATCTCGGCCGTGTAGGTCCGCAGGTAGGGTTCGAGCGCGCAGCCCATCCGCAGCACGGCGGTCAGGGCGAAGTGGTCGCCGATGGGCTTGCGCCGGCGCCCTTCGCCGAACGCCACCTCCAGCAGCGAGCCGATGAGTTGGGCCCGCTCGAGATAGACGCCGAGCAGGAGGAAGCTCCAGCCCTCGCCGTGGCTCATGGTGGCCTCGCCCGCGCCCTTGAACAGGTGCAGGTCGGCGATGATGTCGTGCAGGAACAGCTGCGAGCCGTCCTCGAAGGCGCGCGACACGTTCGGGTCGCTCATCCGCAGATAGATGAGGTTCAGCCGCTCCCAGGTCTCGGTGGTGATCTGGTCGCGCACCTGGCGGGCGTTCTCGCGGGCGCGGGCGATCGACGAGAAGATCGAGCCGTGGTCATCGCGGTCGAGGGCGAGCGCACGGGCGGCGTTGTAGGGATCCTGGGCCTTGGAGGGGTCGGGATCGCCGACGGCGGCCAGCGCGACCCGGGCCACCTGGGTTGCGGCCTCCGTGCGGTCGAGCGTGGCGTTGAGCATCACGTCGGAGAGGCGGCACATGTGCTCAGCCCGCTCCACGTAACGCCCGATCCAGTAGAGGCTGTCGGCCACGCGCGCGAGCATCATGCTCGCGCTCCTTCTTCAAGCATCTTGGCGAGCATCATTTCCGGTCACCCTTGGATTCCGACAGCACCCAGGTGTCCTTCGACCCGCCGCCCTGGCTGGAGTTCACCACCAGGGAGCCCTTGCGCAAGGCCACGCGGGTGAGCGCGCCGGGCGTCACGACGATCTTCTCGCCCGACAGCACGAACGGGCGCAGGTCCACGTGCCGCGGCTCCACCGCGTGGTCGATAAGGCAGGGCGCGGTCGAAAGCTGGATCGTCGGCTGGGCGATGTAGTTGTCGGGATTGGCCGCGAGGGCATCGGCGAAGGCCGCCTGCTGGGCCTTGGTGGAATGGGGTCCCACCAGCATGCCGTAGCCGCCCGAGGCGCCCACCGCCTTGACCACCAGCTTGTCCAGGTTGGCCATCACGTGGCTGAGCTGGGCCGGCTCGCGGCAGAGGTAGGTCTCGATGTTGGGCAGGATCGGATCCTCGCCCAGGTAGTAGCGGATGATCTCGGGCACATAGGCGTAGACCGCCTTGTCGTCGGCGACGCCGGTGCCCGGCGCGTTGCAGATCATCACATTGCCGGCGCGATAGGCGTTGAAGAGCCCGGCGGCCCCCAGCGCGGAATCGCGGCGGAAGGTGAGGGGGTCGATGAAGTCGTCGTCCACGCGCCGGTAGATCACGTCGATCCGCCGAAGGCCGGTGGTGGTGCGCATGTAGACCATGTTGTCGTGGACGACGAGGTCGCGGCCCTCGACCAGCGGCACGCCCATCAGCCGCGCCAGGTAGGCGTGCTCGTAGTAGGCCGAGTTGTAGACGCCGGGGGTGAGGACGGCGACCTGCGGATTGGGCCGCCAGTCGGCCGCCATGCTCTTCAGCGTCGTCAGCAGCAGGTCGGGATAGCGGTCGATCGAGCGCACGCCCGAGGCGCGGAAGGTGCCCGGGAACACCCGCTTGGAGGCCTCGCGGTTGGCCAGCATGTAGGACACGCCGGAGGGGACGCGCAGATTGTCCTCCAGCACGGCGAACCCGCCGTCGGGCTGGCGGATCAGGTCCGAGCCGCAGACGTTGGCGTAGGCCTTGTGCGGCACGTAGAGGTTCTGCATCTCGCGCCGGTAGGAGGGCGCGCGCAGCACCAGCTCGCGGGGGACGACCCCGTCCATCAGGATCTGCTGTTCGGAGTAGATGTCGGCCAGGAACATGTTGAGCGCCTGCAGGCGCTGGGTCAGGCCGGCCTCGATGCGCGCCCATTCGGCTCCGGGAATGATCCGCGGCAGGATGTCGGTGGGGATGATCCGCTCGGTCGAACTTTCCGCGCCGTAGACGGTGAAGGTGATGCCCTGCAGCAGGAAGAAGCGCTCCTGCGTCCGCTGGCGTTCGGCAAGTTCGTCGGGGGTGAGCGTCGCGAGGCGCGCGTCCAGCGCTGCGTAGTGCTTGTGCACCTTGCCGCCCGGGGCGAGCATCTCATCGTAGGGCCGCTCGGGCGCCGCCGTCACCGCCGCATTGGGCTCGTCCCGTCTGGCGCTCACGATCGAATCCACGCCCTTCCACCTGTGATCGAAGCCTGAAGCTGTAGGACGCTTACGGCCCGTCCGGAAGCCGAACCTCGAAATTCGGCGTCAGGGCGCCCCACGACGGGTAGCTGCCCAGCAATTGGGCGCCGGTGTGGGGGAGCGGCCCGTGACATTGGGCGGCGGCGCGGGTTACACCCCCGACTGAGGGGCGAGCGAGGAATCGAGCTTGGGTCGACTGCTTTGTGCTGTCGCCGCCTCGGCGGCCCTTGTCGCGCCCGGCGCGGCGCGGGCGGGCGACCCCCGCGCGGCCGTCCAGGGCGAGATGGACGGCGATCTCCGCGATGCGATCCAGCGCGTGATCGGCGACAGCGACCGGCCGATCGAGAACCGCTTCGAGGCGCGGCGGCGCGCGCGGGCGGCGGCCGAGGACGCGATCGCCGTGCTGCGCTCGGAGGGATACTACGCCTATCAGGTCTCCCCCGAGGTGAGCGAAGCCGATCCGCCGCAGGCGATCGTCCAGATCATTCCCGGCCCGCGCTTCTACATCGCAGACCCGAAGATCGCCTGGCAGGGCGAACCGCCCGAAGCCGACGTCCAGACCGCGGCGGGCAAAGCCCTGGGGCTGAAGGCCGACCAGCCCGGCCGCGCCGCCGACGTCATCGCCGCCGAGGGGCGGGTCGTCGCCGCCGTCCAGAAGCGGGGCTACGCCGACGTCGAGGCCGAGCCCCGCGAGGTGGTGGTCGACCACGCCGACGACAGCGTCCGCCCGACCTACCGGATCGCCGCCGGCGCGCTGGTCCGGCTCGACGGACTGGACGTCACCGAGGGGGGGCGTACGAGCCCGGCCTGGCTGCGCAAGCTCGCGCCCTGGGGCGACGGCGATCGCTACGACCCAGACAAGGTGGCCGAACTGGAGCGCCGCCTGCTGGACACGGGCGTCTACGATTCCGTGACGGTGGCCCTCGCGCCCAAGGACAAGACCACGGCCGAGGGGCACAGGCCGGTGGTCGTCAGCCTTTCGGAACGCAAGCCGCGGGCGATCGAGGCCGGCGCCAGCTATTCCACCAGCGACGGCGCCGGGGTGAACGTCCGCTGGACGCACTACAACCGCCTCCATCGGGCCGATACGCTGGCGCTCTACGGCCAGCTCTCGGATCGCGACAGCCGGGTCGGGGTCGACCTGTCCCTGCCGCACTGGCGGCGCGCCCAGCAGACGCTCAAGACCACCGCGGACGTCTATCGGGTCAAGACCGACGCCTACAACGAGAGAGGGGTGGGCGTCAGCGCCGACGTCACGCGCCGATGGGGCAAGACGTCGTACGTCACGGTGGGCGCCTCGACCGACCTGACCCGGACCGACGAACTGAGCGCTGGGACCCTCATGACGCGGGGGCGCAATCTCGTGACGTTCGCGACCCTTGGCGACGTCCTGCTGGACCGCTCCAACGATCCCTTGAACCCCACGACGGGCTGGCGGTTGAGCGCGCGCCTGGAACCCACGCTGATCGTGGGCGACACCAACCTGCCGTACCTGCGGGCGGTGGCGCAGGGCACCTACTACCAGCCCCTCGACAAGCAGGCCGCGACGGTGGTCGCCGGGCGCCTGCGCCTGGGCCGGATCATCAACGGGACGGTGGCTCAGATCCCGGCCTCGCAGCGCTTCTACGCCGGCGGCGGCGGCTCGGTGCGCGGCTTCCCATACCAGGGCGTCGGTCCGCGATTGGCCGATGGAACCCCGCGCGGCGGCGTATCGCTGATGGAGGGCTCGCTTGAGGTGCGCCGCGACCTCACCCGGACCTGGGGGCTGGCGCTGTTCGTCGACGCGGGCGCGGTCGGCTCCAGCAATGTGATCGACCTGGGCGACCTGGCGGCCGGGGCGGGGATCGGCGTGCGCTACAATCTCGGCTTCGCCCCGATCCGCATCGACATCGCCACGCCGGTCGTGCGCCGCCGGGGTGAATCTCCGATCCAGATCTACCTCAGCATCGGGCAGAGCTTTTGACCGGGACGGACGAAACGACCGACCCGCCGAAGGGGACAGTCCGCCGTCGGCGGATCCTGTGGATCGCGGCCAATGTGGCGGCGGCCGTCGTTCTGCTGCTGGTCGGGCTGGCGGCCGGCGTCCGCTATGCGGTGCTTATCCCGCAGGTGCGACAGATGATCGAGGCCGAGGCCAACGGGCTCAAGCTGGGTCGCTTCGGCCATCTCGGCGTGGAGGGGCTGTCGGGGGATCTCTGGCGCGACTTCCGGGTCCGCAAGCTGACGATCCGCGACGACAAGGGCGTCTGGCTCGAGGCGCACGAGGTCCACCTGGCGTGGAACTATCCCTATCTGATCCGCCGCCGCTTCGTGGCCGATCTGGCGGAGGCGCGGTCGATCCGGGTGCTGCGGCGCCCGGTGCTGGGGCCCGGCGGCGAGGACCACGGGCTGCCGCTCTCGATCCACATCGCGCGCGGGCAGGCGCGGCTGATCCTGGAGCCTGAATTCAGCGTCGAGCGTGGCGTCTACGACGTGGGCCTGGAGCTCAATCTCGGCCGGCGCGGCCGGCGCAGCGCGCAGGTCCACGCCGAGAGCGAGCTCAACCGGGGCGACCGGGTGGACCTCGACTTCGCGATGGGCGGCCGCCGGCCACTGCGCATCTCGGCCGACGCCGTCGAGGCCAAGGGCGGCGCCATCGCGGGGTCGCTGGGCCTGCCGGCCAAGCAGCCCTTCAAGCTGTTCGTCCGCGCGGACGGTCGCAACGCCGAGGGACGCTTCACCGCCCGCGCGACGTCCGGCGCGCTGACGCCCCTGGAAGCGGAGGGGGCGTGGAGCCGGACCGGCGGCCAGGCTTCGGCGCGCGTCGTGCTGACGGCCTCGTCGCTCACCGCGCCCTACGCCGATCGGTTCGGCCAGGAGGTCAGCCTCCGGCTGACCGGAAACAAGGTGGGCGAGGGGGCGTATCAGCTCGACCTTAGCGCCCGGTCGGACGCCCTTTCGATACGCGCCCAGGGGGTGGGCGACCTGGGCAAGCGCAAGCTCTCGAAGGAAGGCCTGCGGATCGAGGCGCAGGCCGCCTCGCTGGGCCGGCTGGCCGGCGTCGAGGGCCTCGGGGCGGCGCGCGTCCAGGGCGCGCTGACCGGAAATTCGGGCGCCTGGGCCTTCAAGGGCGACGGCGTGGCGCAGGATATCAAGCTCGGCGACTACCGCCTCAGCCGTATCGCCGGACCTATCGCGCTCGCGCGGGGCAAGGACGGGTTCGACCTCCAGGCCCGGCTTTCCGGCGCCGGCGGGCAGGGGGCGGGTATCGTTGCGGCCTTGCTCGGCGGGGCGCCCTCGGCGGTGCTCGACGCCCAGCGCCGCGCCGATGGCCAACTCGTCGTGCGCAACGTCGAGCTGAAGGGGTCGGGCCTGAACGTCGCGCTGAGCGGCGAACGCGGTCTGCTGGGCGCCTCGCGTGTGAAGGGAGAGGCGCGGATCTCCAATCTCGGCGCGGCGCGCCCTGGCGCGGCCGGCGCGGCCGTCGCGGACTTCCAGGCGCGCCAGCCGCGCAAGGGCGCCGCCTGGGCGGTGGACCTGGACGCGCGAGGCGAGCGGCTCGCCCTGGGTCTTGCGGAGCTGGATCGCCTGCTGGGACCGCAGGCGCGCCTGCGCGTCGCCGGCGGCTGGCAGGATGGACGCCTTTCTGTCGACAAGGCGACATTGGAAGGCGCGGCCCTGAGCGCGAACGCTTCGGGGGTTCTCCAGCGCGACCGAACCCTGGCGTTCAAGACGGACTGGCAGGCCTCGGGCCCGCTGCGCGCGGGTCCGGTCGAAATCTCCGGCAAGGCCAAGGGGACGGGAGACATCGGCGGGACGTTGACCGCGCCGCGGGTGGACCTCGTGGCCGACTTCGACGAGATCGACGTCCCGCGCCTGCCGCTGCGCAACGGACATCTGGTGCTGACCTTCCAGCAGCAGGCCGACGGCTCCAGCGGGACGGTCGCGCTGACCGCGGCCAGCGCCTACGGCCCCGCGACGGGCCGCTCGGACTTCCGTTTCCCGCGCGGCGGCGTGGACCTGACGGGCCTGTCGGTGGACGCCGGCGGGCTGAAGGCCCAGGGCTCCGTTGCGCTGCGCCGCCGATCGCCGTCGGCGGCCGACCTGCGGCTGTCGGTCGATCCGGGCGCGTGGCTCGACGCCGGCCACGTGGAAGGGACCGCGAAGATCGTCGAAGCTCCCGGCGGCGCGCGCGGCGACATCGACCTGCGCGCCCAGAACGTGCGGCTGCCCGGCGCGACGGTTTCCGTCGCCTCGGCCACCGTCGCGGCCGAGGGGCCCATGTCGGAGCTGCCCTATGCGGTTTCGGCGCAGGGCGCGTCGCCGGAAGGCGCCTGGAGCGTCGACGGGCGTGGGACCTTCGCACAGGCCGAGGACGGCTATGCCCTCACCCTGGACGGCGCCGGCAAGGTCGGACGCCGCAGCATGAAGACCACGGAGCCGGCCCGCTTCCGGTTCGGCGGCGCGTCCCGGAGCGCGCGCCTGCGCCTCGTCAGCCAGGACGGCGGCCGGATCGCGCTCGACGGCGTGTTCCAGGGCGGCTCCGCCGATGTGAAGGCCCGCGCCGAGAAGCTGGGCCTGAACATCCTCAACCGCGACTTCGCCGGCAGCTTCGACGGCGTCCTCGACCTTCACGGCCAGGGCGAACGGCTGGATGGCGCCATGAGCCTGCAGGTGGCCGACGCGCGCGCCGGCGGCTCGCCCGCCTCGCAGGGGGTCGATGGCGAGCTCAAGGCGCGGCTCTCGGACAACGCGCTCACGCTCGATGTCCAGACCACCAACGACCGGGGCCTCAAGGCCAACGCCAACCTCGTGCTGCCTACGGAGGCGTCGGCCGCGCCGTTCCGCATCGCCATCGCTCGCCAGCGGCCCATGAGCGGCCGCTTCTTCGCGGAGGGCGAAATCCAGCCGCTGTTCGAGCTCCTGGTCGGCGGCGAACGTTCGCTGGCCGGCCTCGTGCAAACCCAGGGAACGCTGGCGGGGACGCTGGCCGATCCGCGCGCCTCCGGGCAATTCTCGGTGGAGCGCGGCCGCTTCGAAGACGGCGCGACGGGCCTGTCGCTGCGCGACCTGACGCTGAAGGCCAATTTCTCGGAGGACGCCGTCACCGTCTCGCAGGTGCAGGGCCAGGACGGCGCAGGCGGGCAGCTTTCGGGCGCCGGCACGATCAGCCTGCAGCGCAACGGCCTGTCGAGCTTCCGGCTGGACCTCAAGAGCTTCCGCCTCATCGACAACGAGACCGCGACGGCCACGGCCTCGGGCCAGGCCACGATCAACCGCGACGCCAAGGGGCAGGTGAAGCTGGCCGGCGAACTGACGATCGAGCGCGCCGACGTGGCCGCCGATCCGCCGACGCCGTCGGGCGTGGTGGCGATGGACGTGGTCGAGGTGAACCGTCCGGCCAGCCTGCCCGCCGCCCTGCCGCCCAAGGACAAGACCGGCGAGGGCTGGGCGCTCGACGTCAAGCTGCACGCGCCGCGGCGCGTCTTCCTGCGCGGGCGCGGCCTCGACGTGGAGTTCTCGCTGGACGCCCACGTCGGCGGGACCACGGCCAACCCCGACCTGACCGGCACGGCCCGGGTGATCCGGGGCGACTACGACTTCGCGGGCAAGCGCTTCGAGTTCGACGACAGCGGCTACGTCCGGCTCTCGACCCACCCGGGCGACATCCGCATCCACCTCGACGCCACGCGGGAGGACCCCACGCTGACCGTGACGATCCAGATCCGCGGCACCGCCGAGCGCCCCGAGATCACCCTGGCGTCGTCGCCGAGCCTGCCGAACGACGAGATCCTCTCGAAGGTGCTGTTCGAGCGCTCGGCCTCGCAGCTCTCGGGCGTGGAGGCGGCGCAGCTGGCGTCGGCGCTGTCGTCCCTGGCCGGCGGCGGCGGCCTGGACATCCTCGGCAACCTGCGCAGCTTCGCCGGCCTCGACCGGCTGGCCTTCGGCGGCGACGAGCAGTCGGGCGTCACCGTCTCTGGCGGCAAATACCTGAGCGACGATCTCTATCTGGAACTCACCGGCGGCGGGCGGGAAGGGCCTTCGGCCCAGGTCGAATGGCGGGTGCGCCGGCGCCTGTCGATCATCTCGCGCTTCGCAGGCCAGGCCGGCAACAAGATCGCCGTGCGCTGGCGCAAGGACTACTAGGCGGCGCTCCGCCCCCCTCGCAGGACGTAGGTCTGGTCGCCGCGCGTGAACACCTTGTCTTCAGCGAGCACGGCGTCGATGGGGATGTCGCTTGCCGCCTGCAGGCGCCGATAGAGCGCGTCGAAGTCGGCCAGGGTGGCGTCCAGAAGGGCCTGCAGCGACGGGACGACGAAATAGACCTGCTGGAAGTCGTCGATCCGGTAGGGCGTGCGCATCACCCGCTCCAGGTCGAAACCCAGGCGGTTGGGGGAGGGGTCGTCGAGGGCGAAGATCGATTCCGAACGGCTGGAGACAATGCCCGCGCCGTAGATCCGCAGGCCCTGGGGCGTCTCCAACAGGCCGAACTCCACCGTGTACCAGTAGAGTCGGGCCAGGTTGTGCAGCTGTCCGCGGCCCAGCGCCCGCAGCCCGCCCTCGCCATAGGCCTGCATATAGTCGGCGAAGACCGGGTCGGTCAGCATCGGCACGTGGCCGAACACGTCGTGGAAGATGTCGGGTTCCTGCAGGTAGTCGAGCTCGTCCGGCTTGCGGACGAACTGTCCGGCCGGGAAGCGGCGGTTGGCCAGATGCTCGAAGAAAACCTCGTCCGGGACCAGGCCGGGCACGGCCACCAC
This sequence comes from Phenylobacterium sp., assembly GCF_016124325.1. Taxonomy (GTDB): domain Bacteria; phylum Pseudomonadota; class Alphaproteobacteria; order Caulobacterales; family Caulobacteraceae; genus Phenylobacterium. The sequence continues at coordinate 11,284 of NZ_WGNY01000039.1, read as the reverse complement.
CGTCCAGCCGGTGAGCCGGCGAAGCTCCTCGTTGATGCGCGCGAAGTCCGGGATGCCGGTGCGGTGCAGGTCGAGTGCGTCGAGGCCTTTGAGGAACGCGTCGCAGGCGCGGCCCGGCAGCAGGGCGGCCTGGCGTTCGTAGAGGGTGATCCAGACCTCGTGCTCGGCGGCGGTGTAGCGGTCCCAGCCCTGGTCGATGGTCCAGTCGGGCCGGGCGCCAGGCGGAAGGGACGTGTTGGCGTGATCAGCGCTCATGCGGGGAGAATGGACCCGGACGAGCGGAAGTTCCGTTCGATCTTGGCCCAATTTTCCGCATTTCGCGGTGAAATCGTGCGCGCTCGGCGCGGCGCTCTAGTGCCCGATGCCGGGGCGCAGGCGGTACTGGCCCTCGTTGAAGGTGTCGAAGATCAGCGACGCCTGGGGGTGGCCCACCGGCTGGCCGGTCTCGTCCGGCTCCAGGTTCTGCTCGGAGACATAGGCCACGTAGGCGCTGTCGTCGTTCTCGGCGAGCAGGTGGTAGAACGGCTGGTTCTTGTGCGGCCGGATGTGTTCCGGGATGGAGAGCCAGTATTCCTCAGTGTTCGAGAACACCGGGTCGACGTCGAAGATGACCCCTCGGAACGGGTAAATCCGGTGGCGCACAACCTGACCGATCGCGAATTTGGCGAGTCGCGTATCCATAACCCCGTACACTACAGCGAACCTCCTGACTGGAAGGTGAACGTAGCGTTGTACAGCCGTCATTCAACCGTCGCCTTCCTGCAACCTGTCCAGCTTGCTAAGTTCGCCGCGAAATGAGGCGCGATCGTCGGGAATCGCGCCTGCGTCAGGACGGAAGACGGTCCATGAGTGAGGCGCTGCGCGCGCCCGCGCCTGCGAATCGCGGCCGGGAACGGGGGACGGGCGATCCGCGATGTTTCGCGGCGCTGGACCTCGGCACCAACAACTGCCGGCTTCTGATCGCCACGCCCACGGCCTCGGGCTTCCGCGTCGTCGAGGCCTATTCGCGGATCGTGCGCCTGGGCGAGGGCCTGTCGCAGACGGGCCGGCTCTCCGACGCCGCCATGGACCGCGCCCTGGCCGCGCTGAAGGTCAGCGCCGAGAAGGTGCGCCGCCGCCGGGTGGTGAAGTTCCGCGCCATCGCCACCCAGGCCTGCCGCATCGCCGACAACGGCCAGGCCTTCGTCAACCGGGTCGCCAACGAGACCGGCGTGCGGCTGCAGGTCATCACCCCGCAGGAAGAGGCCAAGCTGTCGGTCACCGGCTGCCTCAACCTGCTGGACTATCGCCACCAGGCGGCGCTGGTCGTCGACGTCGGCGGCGGCTCCACCGAGTTGTCGTGGGTCGACCTCAAGGCCGGGGCACCGGACACGCCGCCGCCCGTGCGGGCGTGGCTGTCGGTGCCGATCGGCGTGGTCACCCTGGCCGAACGGTTCCCCGAGGGCGAAGCGGTCACCGACGCCTGGTTCCGGCGGATGGTCGACCACGTGAAGGACGAGATCGCCGCCTTCCGTCGCGCCGACCCCATGAAGCCGCTGTTCGAGGCCAACGAGGCCCATCTCGTGGGCACCTCGGGGGCGATCACCAGCCTCGCGGGCCTGCACCTGCGCCTGCCGCGCTACGACCGTAACCGCGTCGACGGCATCTGGATGACCCGCGCCGAATGCGAGGCCGCCGCCGAACGCCTGCTCGGCCTCACGGCCGCCGAGCGCGCCGCGCAGCCGTGCATCGGCCCCGACCGCGCCGACCTGGTCCTGGCCGGGGCCGCGATCCTCCAGGCGGTGCAGGAACTGTGGCCCTGCCAGCGGGTTCGGGTGGCCGACCGCGGCCTGCGCGAAGGCATCCTCCTCTCCCTGATGAACGAGCGCTCGGGCCGCAGGCGCCGCAAGCGCCGCCGCGCCCGGGCCCACGCCTCATGACCGAACCACCCCGCAAACGCATGGTGCGCCCGCCGACCGGCGGCCAGGAGGGCGGCCGCGGCAAGCCGGCGCGCCTCAAGACCGCCAAGCAGCGCACGCCCAGCCAGCAGGCCTGGCTGGAGCGGCAGGTCAACGATCCCTTCGCGGCCAAGGCGCGCACGATGGGCTATCGCAGCCGCGCGGCCTTCAAGATCAGTGAGATAGACGATCGCCTTCACCTGTTCCGGCCGGGCGTCCGCGTCGTCGACCTGGGCCTCGCGCCGGGTGGCTGGACCCAGGTGGCCATCGAGCGCGGCGTGACCGACATCGTGGGCGTCGACCTGCTGGCCGTCGAGCCGTTGCCGCCCGCCCACATCCTCCAGATGGACTTCACCGACCCGGCCTGCGCGCCGCGCCTGATCGAGCTGCTGGGCGGAGCGCCCGACGTGGTGCTGTCGGACATGGCCCCCAACACCATCGGTCACCGCGAAACCGACCACCTGCGCATCGTGGGCCTGATCGAGGCGGCGATCGACTTCGCCCTGGACGTGCTGAAGCCCGGCGGCGCCTTCGTCGCCAAGGCCTTCCAGGGCCGCGGCAGCGACCAGCTCATCGCCGGGCTCAAGCGGCACTTCAAGGACGTGCGCAACCTGAAGCCCAAGGCCAGCCGGCAGGACAGTTCCGAGGTCTTCCTCGTGGCGACAGGGTTCCGCGGCCGCTGACGCTGTGCGTGTTTGCCGCATGCTCAAAACGGGGTGTCGCCGTTCGACTTAATGTTCCTTTGAGCGCCGCCGAATAGCGGCAGGGCTACCTGTTCCGGGAGCCCTTCCTCATGTTTCGCGTCGGCGCCGCCGCCATCCGTCCCACCCCGAATCCGGAGGCGCCAGTCCGGCGCTGGATCGTCGGGGCGTTCGCCACCACCGCCATCGCCATGGCCCTGGCGCCCGAGGCCCGGGCGCAGAGCCTGGTGCTGCAGGGCGACTACCTGAAGCTCGGCCTGAACCAGCAGGGCACGCTGGGCACGGGCGGCACCACCCAGCCCGGCATCCTCTATGACGGTGCGGGCTCGGGCACGTTCAATCCCAGCTACGACTACCTGACGCCGGGCTCGCCCATGGAAGGCTTCGTGCTGCAGGGCACGACGTCGGGCGGCGCCTTCACCGCCACCAACAACAACGCCAGTCTCGGCAGCGCCCAGGTGACGGGCGCACTGAGCGACTACAGCGGCGTCGCCTTCGGCGGCGAGACATTCGACCAGCGCGCCGTGTGGACCGGGACCTACGGTGCGACCCTCGGCGTGACCCACGACTACAGGTTCAACACTGACGGCCAGCAGCTCCAGATCGTCACGACGATCACCGCGCTGACCGACATCACCGGCCTGAACTTCGTCCGCTTCACCGATCCGGATGCGGTAGCGGCGCCGGGCGACACCAGCGCCACCAATAACTTCCAGGGCTCGGGCTCGATCTCGGGCGACGACCTCATCTATGCCGAGGCGACCGTCTCGAAGTACGTGATCGGCCTCTATTCCACCGACGCGACGACGCACCTCACCGGCGCGCCCGGATTCACAGCCGCGCCCGCAGGCTATCTGGCCGGCACGTTCCTCGGAAACGGCGACTATACGATCGGCATGGCCTTCACGATCGGCGATCTGCTGAACGGCGAGTCGATCACCCTCAGCTACGCGTACATCTTCGGCACCGACATCGCCGCGGCGATCGTCGCAAGCGGGGGTGGCGGCGGCGGCGGCGGAGCCGACCCCGAGCCCCCGCGCAACATCGAGGAGGGCGGCCAGTTCTCGACAGCCGACCTGATGGGCGGCTCGCTCAACCCGGTCTTCGACGGCGGCGCCTTGAAATCCACGGAAGACGCCTCGGTGAACCTCGACTTCACCATCACCGCGAAGGGCGGGTCGATCGACACGGGCGGGCACAACCTGGTGCTCTCGGGCGTCGTCTCGGGCGCCGGCCGCCTCGTCAAGACCGGGGAGGGCGTGCTCGAGCTCTCGGGCGCCAACAGCTTCCTGGGGGTGACGGTGAACCAGGGCGTGCTGGCGATCGGCGCCGACAGCGCCCTCGGCGCCAGCGGCGCAGGCCTGATCGTCGACGATGGCGGGGTCATCCGCGCCACGTCCGACACCTCGATCCTGCGGGCCGTCACGCTCTCCGGAGGGACCGCCACCTTTGACACCCGCGACCACGACCTGGTCATCAGCGGCGCCATTGACGGCGCTGGCGGTCTCGAGAAAGCGGGCGCCGGCGTCCTCACCCTGTCGGGCGAGAACTCGTACACAGGCGATGTGCGGATCAGCGGCGGCGGGTTGCGGATCGCCTCCGTACAGTCGCTCGGGTCGGGCGGCGGAACGCTCGACTTCGCGGACGGCACGGGTCTGATCGTCGACGCCGGCATGGTCTTGGGGAACCGCATCAATGTGGGCTCGGGCCTGGCGACCGTGGACGTCGCGGGCGACAGCCTGCGCCTCAACGGGGCGCTGACCGGTGACGGCGGCATCGTCAAGGCGGGCTCGGGCACGCTTACGCTCGAAGGTTCGAGCACGCTGAGGACCCTCCAGATCGACGCCGGGACCGTGGTGGCGACGTCGACAGGATCGCTGGGCGCCTCCGACGGTCGGATCGTCCTCGGCGGCGGTACGCGGCTGACGACGGCCAACGACCTGGCGATCGACCAGTCCGTCGATTTCGCCGGCGCCGATGCGGTCATCGACACGGGGGCGAACAACGTCGTCGTGAACGGGACGATCAGCGGCGACAACTGCCTGATCAAGGCGGGATCCGGGTCGCTCAACCTGCTCGCGCCGGGCGCCAACGCCATCGGGGCGTGCGTCGAGGAAGGTACGCTGAAATTCAACAGCGTCTTCACGGGCAACGTCACCATCGACAGCGCCGGGACCGGCGCGGGCTCGGGCCTGATCCACGGCGACGTGATGGTCGCCGGCGTGCTGGCGCCGGGCAACTCGCCGGGCCGTCTGGTGATCGACGGCGGCGTGACCCTGGCGAGCAGCGGCGTGCTGTCGATCGACATCGACGGGCCGACGGCCGGCATCGGCGCGGGCCACTTCGACACCCTGGTGCTGACCGGCGCGAACGGCGTGTTCAACGCCGCGGGGGCGATCTCGCCGATCACGCGCGGCATCACGGGCGATGCGACCAACACCTATGTCCCGCACATCGGGGAAACCTTCCAGGTGGTCACGGCCGAGGGCGGCGTCGCCGGGCGCTTCGAGCGCCTCGTGCAGCCCACCGCCGGGATGGCGGCCAACAGTCGCTTCGAGGTGATCTATCGCCCCGACGCGATCATCCTGGCGGTGACGCCCGAGAGCTATGCGGCCGCTGCCGGCGGCGTCGCCAACGCCGTCGCCGTGGGCGGAGCGGTGGACGCGCTGCGCGACGCCGGGTCGACCGGATTTTCCGACGGCCTCATCGGGCTGAACGAAGCCCAGATCGGCGGGGTCCTGCAGCTGGCCGCCGGCGAGGCGCACGCCGACACGGCCGAGGCGGTGCTGCGTGGCAACCGCGGCGAGCGGCGGCTGGTTCTCGCCCGGGCGGGTCAGACCACTGTCGATCAGCAGGTGTGGGGCTCGCTTTCGGGCGGCACGCGCGAGGTGGGCGCCGACGACGTGGCCGGCCGCTACCGCGACGACCGCATCGGCGTGATGATCGGGGCCGATCGGCGCGTGGCGAACGTCCGCGTGGGTGGCGCGCTCAGCTACGGCGAGGCCGAGATCAAGGCCGGGCCGTCGGGCGGCGGCCGCGCGTTCAGCTACCAGGCGATGGCCTATGCCGGCTGGCGCGAGGGCCCCTGGTATGTCAGCGGCGTGATCCAGGGCGGCAAGGACACCTACAAGACCACGCGCCGGCTGGGCGCAGCCTCGGCCTACGCCAAGCCCGAGGGAGCTTCCTATGCAGCGGACGTCGAAGCGGGGCGCACCTTCGCCCTCGCGCCGGCGGCCGTCACGGTGATCGCCGGCCTGTCGAAGGACCGTGTGGATCGCGACCGGGTCACCGAGTCGGGCGATGCGACCGTGGCGCTAAGCTTCGACCGCCTGAAGCGCGATGCGGCGCAGGCGCGGCTCGGGTTGCGATTGGAGCGTCCGGTCAGCCTCGGCCAGGCCAGCTTGAAGCCGTATGCGTCGGCCTTCGTGCTGCAGGAACTGGACGGGTCGCGCACGCGCCTCGACGCCGCGCTGCAGGGCGCCGCCTTCGAGGTGGCGTCGAGTTCTCCGGGGCGCACCGCACTGGAACTCGCCACCGGGTTCGAAGCCAAGGTGGGCGCGCGCGGCCGGGTCCGGCTGGACTACCGCTACGAAGGCGCCCGCGAAGCGCAGGCCCACGCCCTCAGCCTGACGGCCGTGATGGCCTGGTAGATCAGGCGTCCGGCGGCTCGGGCATCCGGGCGCCCTCGGCGACGAGCCAGTCGCGGAAGCGGTCCAGCGCGCGGCTCTCGACGCCGGGCGCGGCCAGCATGGCGAAGGCGGTCTCCGAACGGCGGAAGCCCAGCGGCGCGATCAGTCGCCCCTCCAGCACGGCCTCGGCGCACAGCGGCCACGACACCACCGCCGCGCCCAGGCCCGCCAAGGCCGCGTCGAGGGCGAAGTGGACGTGGGCGAAGGGGCGTTCGACCGCGGGCGGCAGCTCGATGCCGGCATGCTCGGCGAAGATCGGCCAGGCCTCGGGGTGGGTGGCCGCCGCCAGGCGCGGCGCCCGCAGCGGATCCGGGCCGACCCGCGCGGCCAGCGTCGGCGACATCACTGCGCCCAGGGCGTTGCGGATGAAGGGCGTGCAGTGGGGATCGGCCGTGCGGCTGAGGGGTACGATCCGCACCACGGCCTCGGCCCCGCGATGCGAGGTGGCGTGTGACGCCAGTTCCGACAGGTGCAGGCGGATATCAGGGTGCGCCGCCTGGAAGCGGCCCAGCCGCGGGATCAGCCACTTCACCGAGACGCTCGCGTTCACCGCCACGTGCAGGTCCTCGCCGCCCTCGCGCACATGGCGCACGGCCGAAGCGATCTGGTCGAAGGCTTCAGTCAGCGGCGGCAGCAGCTGACGACCGGCGTCGGTCAGCTCCATGCGGTTCTTCGGTCCGGAGAAGAGGCGCACGCCCAGCGCCGCCTCCAGAGCCTTCACCTGCCGGCTGACCGCCGAGTGGGTGACGCTCAGCTCCTCGGCCGCCAGGGTCACGCGACCGGTCCGCGCCACCGCCTCGAACGCCCGGAGCGCGTTCAGCGATGGTAGCGGCGTCGATGTCAGTTTTTCGAACATAGAAGCTCGAATAAGTCGATTTTCTCCCAGCGACAATCGCGGCATAGGCTGGTCATGGAAGCCCAGCCCAAGCCGATCCGCCCGTCAGGCGTCGTCGCCGCCGGGTTCGGCGTGGGGCAGGTGGTGGCCTTCGCCTCCAGCTTCTACCTGATGGGTGTGCTGGGCGACGCCATCGCCCGCGACCTTTCGGTCTCCGTCGGCTTCGTTTTCGTCCTCGTTTCGGCGCAGCTGGCCGTGCCGGCCTTCATCGCGCCCGCCGTCGCGCGCCGGATCGACCGCCGGGGCGGCAAGGCCGTCCTCGTGGCCTCCCACCTGGCCTTCGCCGCGGCGCTGATCGTCATCGGCTTCGCCCAGGACGCGGTCGGACTTGCGATCGGGATGGCGGCCCTGGGCTTCGGCATGGCTCTCGGGCTGTCGCCGACGCCCTTCGCGATCCTGGTGGCGTTGTATGGCGAGGCGGCGCGACGGCCGATCACCGGCGTGGCCCTGATCGGCGGCCTGGGCTCGACGCTCGGCTGGCCGCTGACGGGCTGGATGGCCGACCACTGGGGCTGGCGCGGCGCCTGCTTCGCCTGGGCCGGCGTGCAGATGGCGATGCTGCCGTTCAGCGCCTGGGTCTGTCCGCGCACGCCCGGCCATGGGCCGCACGCCTCGGCGTCGAAGCCCGACGTGGCCTGGGACCGCGCGATGGTCCAGCTGGCGGTGCTGTTCGCCTGCGCCTGGTTCGTCTCCACCTGCATGAGCGCGCATCTGCCGCGCCTGCTCGCCGCCTTCGGCCTGCCCATGCGCGCGGCCGCCGCCGCCGCCGGCTTCGTCGGCATCGCCGCCGTCACGGTCCGATTCCTGGAGTTCACCGTGCATCGTGGCCTGCCGCCGCTAGCCACCACGCGGGTGGCGACGCTGATGCATCCGCTGGGCGCGGCGATCCTGGCGCTATTCGGCGCGCCGGCCGCCGTGGCGCTGGCGCTGGGGCAGGGCGCCGGCAACGGCATGCTCGCCGTGGCCAAGGGCGTGCTGCCGCTCAGCCTCTATGGCCCGCGCGATTACGCCTACCGCTCGGCGATCCTGGGCCGGCCCGCGCTGTTCGCCCAGATCTTCGGGCCCGCCGTCTACGCCGCCGCGCTGGAGCGCTCGGCCGGCGTCGCCCTGCTGACATCCTCCGGTCTCTGCCTCGTCATGTTCGCCATGACGTTCGGCCTTTCCGTCCGCCGCCCATCCCCACAGGAGCAGGTAATCGCATGAACGCGCCCGTCAGGCCCCTTGCCGCCTACGCCACCGACCCCCTATACGCGTCCCGCAAAACGGAGAGTCTCATGGAGATTCGCGAAGGGCTCACCTTCGACGATGTTTTGCTCGAACCGGGTCCGTCCGATGTGATGCCGACCCAGGTGGATGTCTCCACCCGGTTCACGCGCGAAATCAGCCTCAACATCCCGCTCGTCTCGGCGGCGATGGATACGGTCACCGAGAGCCGACTGGCCATCGCCATGGCCCAGTCGGGCGGCATCGGCGTCCTGCACCGCAACTTCACGGTGGAGGAGCAGGCCGACCAGGTGCGCGAGGTGAAGCGTTATGAAAGCGGCATGGTCATCAACCCGCTGACCATCGGCCCCGACACCACGCTGGGCGAGGTCCGCCAGATCAAGGCGCAGCGCAAGATCAGCGGCTTCCCGGTGGTGGACCAGGCGGGCACGCTCTGCGGCATCCTCACCAACCGCGACATGCGTTTCGAGAGCCGCGACGACATCCCGGCCAAGGCGGTGATGACCAAGGAAGGCCTCGTCACCGTCAAGGAGGGCGTCGGCCAGCCCGAGGCGCGCGAACTGTTGCGCCGCCACAAGATCGAACGGCTGATCGTCGTCGACGACGACAACCGCGCCGTCGGCCTGATCACCGTCAAGGACATGGAGAAGTCCCAGGCCCACCCCAACGCCGCCAAGGACGCCCAGGGCCGCCTTCTGGTGGCCGCCGCCTCCACGGTGGGCGACGCAGGCTACGAGCGGTCGATGGCGCTGGTGGACGCCGGCGTCGACGTGGTGGTGATCGACACCGCCCACGGCCACAACGCCGACGTGGCCAAGGCCGTGGCCCGGGTGAAGCGCGAGACCAACCGCGTCCAGATCGTCGCCGGCAACGTGGCCACCTACGACGGCGCGCGCGCCCTGATCGACGCCGGCGCCGACGCGGTGAAGGTGGGCATCGGGCCCGGCTCCATCTGCACCACCCGGGTGGTGGCGGGCGTGGGCGTGCCCCAGCTCACCGCCATCGCCGACGCCGTGCGGGCCGCCGCCGGTTCGGATGTGCCGATCGTGGCCGACGGCGGGATCAAGTACTCGGGCGACCTCGCCAAGGCGCTCGCCATGGGCGCCTCGGTGGCGATGATGGGGTCGGTGTTCGCGGGTGTCGACGAGGCGCCGGGCGAGGTGTTCCTCTACCAAGGCCGCTCGTACAAGGCCTATCGCGGCATGGGCTCGATGGGCGCCATGGCCCGCGGCTCGGCCGACCGTTACTTCCAGAAAGAGGTGACGGACTCGCTCAAGCTGGTGCCCGAGGGCATCGAGGGTCAGGTGCCCTACAAGGGACCGATCGCGCCGATCCTGCACCAGATGGTGGGCGGGCTGCGCGCGGCCATGGGCTATGTGGGCGCGCCGACGCTGGAGCTGTTCCGCGAACGGGCGCGGTTCATCCGCATCACCGGCGCGGGCCTGCGCGAGAGCCACGTCCACGACGTCATGATCACCCGCGAGGCGCCGAACTACCCGAGCGGCGTCTAGGCGGGACGGACCCGAGGGCAGGGCGATGCGCGACGGCGGACGCCTGGCGGCGGCGATCGAGGTGCTGGGCGAAGTGGAGGCCCGCCACCGGCCCGTGCGGCTGGCGCTGAAAAGCTGGGGCGAGGGCGCGCGCTATGCGGGCGCCAAGGACCGGGCCTGGGTGGCCGGGCTGGTCCACGACGCCCTGCGCCGCCGTCGCTCGCTGGCCTGGCGGATGGGCGACGAGACGCCCCGCGCCGCCGCGCTGGGCGCGCTCGCCTTCCTCTGGGGCTGGCCGATCGACCGGCTGGCCGAGGCCGCCGGCGACGAACCGCACGGCCCCGGTCCGCTGACCGACGCCGAACGCTTGGCCCTGGCGGCCCCGCGCGACCTCGCCGATGCGCCGGAGGCCGTGCGCGGCGACTATCCCGACTGGCTCGACGCCTCGCTCGCCCGGGTGTTCGGCGAGGCGCGGGCCGAGGAGGGCGCGGCCCTGGCCGAACGGGCGCCCGTCGACCTGCGGGTCAACACCCTGAAGACCGATCCCGGGCGGGCGGCCAAGGCGCTGGCGACCTTCCAGCCCGAGCAGCCGCCGCTGTCGCCGCTGGCCCTGCGCGTCGCCGCCCCCGATCCCTCGACCCGCTCGGGCGCGGTCGAGGCGATCCCGCAGTTCTCCAAGGGCTGGTTCGAGGTGCAGGACCTGGGCAGCCAGGCGGCGGCCGCCTCGGCGGGCGACATCAAGGGCGCCCAGGTGCTGGACCTCTGCGCCGGCGGCGGCGGCAAGACCCTGGCCCTGGCCGCGGCCATGGCCAACACCGGCCAGATCTACGCCTACGATTCCGATGCGCGGCGCCTGACCGACACAGTTCGCCGCGCCGACCGGGCCGGGGTGCGCAACCTGCAGGTCCGCACGCCGCTCAATCCCGATCCGCTGAAGGGCCTCGAAGGCCGCATGGACGTGGTGTTCATCGACGCGCCCTGCACGGGCACGGGCTCGTGGCGGCGCCATCCCGACACCAAGTGGCGGCTGACGCCCGACGCGCTGGCGCGCCGCCAGGCCGATCAGGACCAGGTGCTGGACGACGGTGCGGGCTTCGTGAAGCCGGGCGGACGGATCGTCTACGTCACCTGCTCGGTGCTGCCCGAGGAGGACGAGGACCGGATCGAGGCGTTCCTGGCGCGCCAACCCGGCTTCGTCAGGCGGCCGGCCACGGCCGAACCGGCGCTCGCCGGATTCCTCACGCCCGCCGGCGACCTGCGCCTGACGCCCCGGACCTCCGCCACCGACGGCTTCTATGTCGCCGTGCTGGAGAAGGCGGCATGACGGCGCCACGTGCTCGCCTCTCCC
>NZ_WGNY01000038.1 GCF_016124325.1 Phenylobacterium sp. | reverse complement strand
GGCTCGGAATAGCCCACGCACCACTGCACCTCGCCCTTCACGATCGGCGGCAGGTGCTTCTTCTTCTGCTCCTCGGTGCCGTAGTCCATGATCGTCGGGCCGATCATGGTCACGCCCATCCCGAACATCAGCGGGTTGAAGGCGCCGACCTTGGTCATCTCCTGGCCCAGCACCCGGGCCTGCTGCGGGGTCAGGCCGCCGCCGCCGTATTCGGTGGGCCACGTCGGCGTGCCCCAGCCCTTGTCGCCCATGGCCTTGCGCCACTTCACCAGGTCGGGCTCGTTCGAGCGCACCTCGGCGCTGGCCAGCGCCGACTTGCCCTTCAGCGAGGCGGGGAAATTGGCCTCCAGCCATTCGCGCGCCTCCTTGCGGAAGGCCTCCAGATCGATGTCGGCGCCGAAGTCGGCCATGGCGGGGCTCCTGAAGTTCACCGCCAAACTACCGCCGGGGGCGGCGCGGACAAGATTCACGTGGCGGAAGGGGGGGCAAGACCTTACGCAAGCTTAACTATGCCGGCGCGGCGGCGCGCGGCATACGCCCGCGCCGAAAGGGTCCGCCATGTCGTCCATCGCCGCCATCGATCGCCGCTGTTTCCTGCCGCCCGAGCCGCAGGCCCGCCCGCGCTCCGACTCCCCTTGGGCGCGGCCGCCGCATCGGGCGGAGGCGCGCCAGTCCGAGGTCGCGCAGTGCGATGGGCGGGCCGAGCCCCAGGAAGCCGAGCCCGCGCTCGCGATCTAAGCCCCCGTCTCCATCGGCAGTTCGGGGTCGCGCACCCATTCGCTCATCGAGCCGTCGTAGACCGCCACCGAGGGGTGTCCCAGGCGGGTGAGCGCCAGGGCGTCCATGGTCGCCGAGATGCCGCCGCCGCAGTAGCAGATCGCCCGCGGCTTCCCGAACGCGCCAACCGCCTCGAACAGCGCGCGCAGGTCGTCGTCGCTGCGGTAGCGGCCCGTCCCGTCGGTCAGCGCCGCGTAGGGCACGTTGGCGCTGCCCTTGATGTGGCCCTTGCGCCCGTAGTTCGTCGACGACTCGCCGGAATGCACGCTCGGCGCCAGGGCGTTGATCGTGCAGACCCCGCCATCGCCGATCGCGGCCAGCACCGCGGCCTTGTCGGCCCAGGCCACCGGCCGGTCGGTCAGCGCGAGGCTCGCCGCGGGATAGCTGCGGGTTCCCGCCTCGGTGGGCCGGCCCTCGGCGGTCCAGCGCGCGAAGCCGCCGTCCAGCACCGCCGCCTCATCGAAGCCCGCCGCGCGCAGCATCCACCAGAACCGCGTGGCCCACATCGGCGTGCTGGTGCTGTAGGCCACGACCCGCGAGCCCTGCCCCACGCCCGCCGTGCCCAGCGCCTGCGCCAGCCGCGCCGCCGGCAGGTGGGTGAAGTTCAGCTTCGAGTCCGGGTCCGACAGGTCGCGCGCGAGATCGAGGAACGCGGCGCCGGGGATGTGGCCGGCCTCGTAGTCGGCCCGGCCGCTCTCGATCGTATAGGGCCCGGGGCTCGCGGGCCGCAGGTGGACCGTCACGTCGAAGACGCGCAGGGCCGGATCATCCAGATTGTCCGCCAGCCACCCCGTCGACACCAGGCCCCGTCCGTCCCATCCGCTCATGTCCGTCCTCCCTCTCGTTGGCCGCCAACCTAGGACGGGCCGGCGTGAGAGAGCCAGCCGCGTGCTTGCCGAACACGGTTTGCCGGTCCAGCCTCCGCGCCCAGGGGGAACGCCAGCCATGAACGACCTGACGCCGCGCCGGCCGCGCACGCTCGCCGAGATGGGAAAGGCGATGGACGCCATGTTCGGCCCCGGGGAGGTCGCCGCCGGCGTCGCGTCGTACCGGCCGCGGCCGACCGACGTGATCATCTCGCCCTACGGCAAGTGCGGCACCACCTGGCTGCAGCAGATCTTCCATACCCTGCGCACGCGCGGCGACATGGATTTCGACGACATCTCCCGCGTCGTGCCCTGGATCGAGACGGCCGGCGTCCTCGGCCTCGACCTTGAGGCGCCCCAGCGCGGGGAGCCGCGCGGCTTCAAGAGCCATCTCCCGTGGGGCGCGGCGCCCAGGGGCGCGCGCTACATCGTCGCCTTCCGCGATCCGCGCGACGCCTTCGTCTCGCTCTACCGGTTCATGGAAGGCTGGTTCTTCGAACCCGGCGCGATCTCGATCGAGGACTTCGCCGAGATGCGCCTGAAGGGCGGCCCCGAGGGCATGGACTACTGGAGCCACCTCGTCGGCTGGTGGTCCCAGCGCGACAATCCCGACGTGCTCCTGCTGTCGTATGAGCACATGAACGCCGACCCCGAAGGGACCATCCGCGCCGTCGCGGCCTTCAGCGGCATTGCGCTCGACGACGACCTGCTGGCGCTGACCCTCGAGCGCTCCTCCTTCGACTTCATGCTGGCGCACAAGGACCGCTTCGACGACGCGATGATGCGCCGGGCGTCGGAGGAGCGCTCGGGCCTGCCGCCGGGCAGCGACTCGGCCAAGGTGCGCAAGGGCGGCTCGGGTTCGGGCCGCGCCGAACTGCCCGCCCCGATCGTCGAGGCGCTCGACGCCAAGTGGGCCGAGATCGTCACGCCCGCCACCGGCTTTTCCGACTACGCCGCCTTCACGGCGGCGCTTCTCGGGCGGTAGGCGCTCAGGCCTCGGCCAGCTCCGGCTCCCGCTCGGCCTCCCAGTCCTTCCAGAGCCGCTTGGCCTCGAACTTCGCCGGACCCACCGAGGCCTCCTTCACGTGGCCGAAGCCGCGGATCTGTTGCGGGACCTCGGCGATCTTCACCGAGAGGTGGTGGTTGGCCTTGGTCAGCCCCGCCGCTAGCCGGTCGACCTGACCCTCGAAGTCGGCGATCAGCTCGCGCTCCATCCGGCGCTCGGCCGAATGGCCGAAGATGTCGAGCGCGCCGCCGCGCAGGCCCTTCAGCTTCGCCAGGGTCGGGAAGACCAGATCCAGCATCCACGGCGCGAAGGCGATCTTCTTCGGCTTGCCATCCGGCCCCTTGGGCGCCAGCAGCGGCGGGCTCAGCCACACCTTGGCCTTGCCGCCCTTGAAGGTCTCGGCCCGGTAGTCGGCGAAGCGGCCGTCGGTATAGAGCCGCGCCACCTCGTACTCGTCCTTGTAGGCCATCAGCTTGTAGAGGCTGACCGCCACGGCGCGGGTGAGGTCGGTCGAGGACCCCAGCGCCTGCTCCGCCGCGCGCACCTTGCCCACCTTTTGCAGATAGCGGTCGGCATAGGCGTCGTTCTGATAGGCGCGCAGCTCCGCGGCCCGGCCGTTGATCAGTTCGTCCAGCGGCATGGTCTGCGGCGTCGGGACGTCGTCTTCCCGCGGCCCGCGCGCGGCGGGGTCGTGGGCGGCCTTGCGGCCCAGCTCGAAGGCCTGGAGGTTCGCCTCGGCCTCCACGCCGTTCAGCCGGATGGCGCGGTAGAGCGCGCGGCTCGACACCGGGATCACGCCCTTCTGCCAGGCGAAGCCCAGCATGATCATGTTGGCGTAGATGGCGTCGGCCAGGTTGGCCTCGGCCAGGTGCGTGGCCGGGGCGGCGTCGTAGGTCTTCACCGCCGCGGTGATCCGCCGGCCCTGCTCGTCGGCGTCGAAGCGCACGTCGCGGTCGGTCACGAAGTCGGCCGTCGGCGCGAAGTCGGCGTTGCCCACCGCGATGGTCCGGTCCTTGGCGTAGAGCGCCAGCGCGTCGGGTCCGGCCGCCGAGAGCAGGTCGCAGGCGATCAGCACATTGGCGCTGGCGGCCGGCACGCGCCCGCCTACCGTCGTCGTCTCGGTCTCGCCGATCCGTACGTGGCTGAACACCGCCCCGCCCTTCTGGGCCAGACCGGTCATGTCCACCACCGAGGCCGAGCGGCCGTCCACGTGGGCGGCCATGGCCAGGATCGAGGCGACGGTCGTCACGCCCGTGCCGCCCACGCCGGTGAAGACGATGTTCTGCACGCCCTTCAGGTCCTGGAACGTCGGCAGCGGCGTCGCCTCCGCCGTCAGCGCCGGCATCGCCTCGCGGTGCGCGTTCTCGGCGCCTTCCAGGGTGATGAAGCTGGGGCAGAAGCCGTCCAGGCACGAATAGTCCTGGTTGCAGGTCGACTGGTTGATCTTCCGCTTGCGGCCGAACTCGGTGTTCAGCGGCTCCACGGAAACGCAATGCGACTTGGCCGAGCAGTCGCCGCAGCCCTCGCAGACCAGCGGGTTGATCATCACCCGCATGGGGGCCGCCGCCATCTTGCCGCGCTTGCGGCGGCGGCGCTTCTCGGTGGCGCAGACCTGGTCGTAGATCAGCACCGTGGTCCCGGGGACCTGGCGCAGCTCGCGCTGGACCTTCATCAGCTCGATGCGCGGCTTCACCTCCACGCCCGGCGCCAGGCCGGTGACGCCCTCGTAGCGTTCGGGCTCGGCGGCCACGACCACGATCTTCTTCACGCCTTCCGAGGCGAGCTGGCGGGTGATCTGCGGCACGTCGAAGCCGCTTTCCGCCCGCTGGCCGCCGGTCATGGCCACCGCGTCGTTGAAGAGCAGCTTGTAGGTGATGTTCGAATTGGCCGCGACCGAGGCTCGCACCGCCAGCGAGCCCGAGTGGTTGTAGGTGCCGTCGCCCAGGTTGACGAACACGTGCGGCTCGTCGGTGAAGGGCGCCGCCCCTACCCAGGTCAGCCCCTCGCCGCCCATGTGGCTGGTGAGGTCGGTGTTGGGGTCGTTGAAGCTGGCCATGTAGTGGCAGCCGATGCCGGCCAGCGCCCGGCTCCCCTCGGGCAGGCGCGTGGAGGTGTTGTGCGGGCAGCCCGAGCAGAAGAATGGCTTGCGCTGCTGGTCGGACGAAAGGGTCACCGCGGCCATCGAGGCGGCCGAGACGCGGTTCAGATAGTCGTAGACCCGGTCCATGTGGGGGCCGGGCGGCAGGCGGTCGGCGATGGCCAGCGCCACCTCGGCCACCGACAGCGACGTCAGCTCCGACAGCAGCGGCGCGCCCTTCTCGTCGGTCTTGCCGATGATCTGCGGCCGCGCGTGGGCGGGCAGGTCGTAGAGCGCGGCGCGCGCCTGGGTCTCGATCAGGGGCCGCTTGTGCTCGATCACCATCAGGGTCTCGAGGCCGGCGGCGAAGGCGCGCAGGCCCGTCGACTCCAAGGGCCACGGCATGCCGACCTTATAGATGGCCACGCCCAGGCTCGCGGCCTCGGCAGGGCTGATCCCCATGGCGGCGAACGCCTCGATCACGTCCTTGTAGGCCTGGCCCTGGCAGACGATGCCCAGCCGGGGCCGCGCGGCCCCCAGCATCACCCGGTCGATCCGGTTGGCGCGCGCGAAGGCCAGCGCCGCCGGCAGCTTCTCGGTGCGCAGCCGGCGCTCCTTGTCGAGCGGCTGGTCCTTCAGGCGGATGCCCAGCCCGCCGGAGGGGATGCGGAAATTCTCGGGCGTCGCGAACTGGTGGCGCGACAGCGAGACGTCGATGGTCGCGCCCGAATCCATGGTGTCGGCCAGCGCGATCATGCCCACCCACAGGCCCGAGAAGCGGCTGAGCGCATAGCCCAGCAGGCCGTAGTCCAGCACCTCCTGCACGTCGGCCGGCGACAACACCGGCATCTCGAAGTCCTGGAAGGCGAATTCGGACTGCGACGGCAGGGTCGAGGATTTGCAGTTGTGGTCGTCGCCGGCCACGGCCAGCACCCCGCCCTTCGGCCAGACGCCGGCGAAGTTGGCGTGCTTGAAGGCGTCGCCCGTGCGGTCCACGCCCGGGGCCTTGCCGTACCACATGCCGAACACGCCGTCGTAGCGCGCGCCCGGGAACAGGTTGGCCTGCTGGCTGCCCCAGACGGCCGTGGCCGCCAGGTCCTCGTTCAGGCCTTCCTTGAAGACGATCTCCTCGGCCTTCAGGAATTTGCCCGCGCGCGCGGCCTGCTGGTCGAGCCCGCCCAGGGGCGAGCCGCGGTAGCCGGAGACGAACCCCGCCGTGCTCAGCCCGGCCGCCTTGTCCAGCCGGTGCTGGTCCATCAGGAGCCGCAGCAGGGCCTGCACGCCGGTGATGAAGACTCGACCGTCCGTGAGCAGAAATTTGTCGTCGAGCGTCACTTCCTGGTGGCGCATCGCAATTTTTATCCTTTCGGGCCTCCCCAGAGACCTCGCAAGATCATATAAGAGCGCCGCAATTGCTTGCCAAAAGCATGCCCCCGGACATCGGTTCCGGGGCAAGAACAATATGCTCTCATGCGGGTTGTAGGAGGAAAAGTTGTCTGAGGCCCTCGACGCGGTCGATGCCAAAATCCTGGATTTGATCCAACACGACGCCGGACTGTCCGTCGCCGAGATCGCAGAACGCGTCGGTTTGTCGTCCTCGCCGTGCTGGCGGCGCATCAAGCGGCTGGAGGACGCCGGCGTCATCCAGCGCCGCGTGACCATCCTCGACCGCGAGAAACTGGGCCTCGGATTCGAGGTCTACTGCACGGTGAAGCTCAGCCTGCCCACCAAGGACAACCTGGAAACCTTCGAGCAGGCGATCGTGAAGCTGCCCGAGGTGGTCCAGTGCGCCACCGTCACCGGGGCGGCGGACTACGAGCTGCGCATCGTCACCCGCGACATGCACGCCTTCGACGACTTCCTGCGCGACAAGATCCTGGGCCTGGGCCTGGTGTCGAACATCGAGAGCCGCATCGTCATCCGCTCGGTGAAGAACACCACCGCCGCGCCCCTGGGCCTGATCAGCCCTTATGTGAGCGCGCAGGGGTAGCTCCCATTCCGCGCCATTCGCGCTAACCTTCCTTTCCCGCTTGCGGGAAAGGGGGACCGCGCGCCGAAGCCGGCGCGGCCGGCTGGAGAGCGCGGGGTGGAAAGGGCAGGCAGCCGGCGTCGTGCGCGCCGCCTTCCCTCTCCCCCATCCGCTCTTCGCTTCGCTCGGCGTATGGTCCCCCTCTCCCGCGTTCCGCGGGAAAGGAAGGACACCATGATCGAGCTCGTCATCGACCAGCGGCGCAAGGACCTCGGCGGGTTCGAAGTGGGCCGGGTGCTGCCCTTCGCCAAGCGACGGATGGTGGGGCCGTTCGTCTTCTTCGACCACATGGGCCCGGTGGAGTTCGCCGCCGGCTTCGGCCGCGAGGTCGACGTGCGCCCGCACCCGCACATCGGGCTCTCCACCGTCACCTATCTCTTCAACGGCGAGATCACCCACCGCGACAGCGTGGGCGCGATCCAGGCGATCCATCCGGGCGAGGTCAACTGGATGACCGCCGGCTCGGGCATCACCCACTCCGAACGCTTCGACACGCTGCGCCAGACGGGCGGCAAGCTGCACGGCATCCAGGCCTGGGTCGCCCTGCCGACCGAGGACGAGGAGACCGATCCCGCCTTCGCCAACCATGGGCCGGACGACCTGCCCACCTACGAGAGCCCCGACGGCAAGCTCTGGGCCCGGCTTATCGCCGGCAAGGCGTTCGGCGTCGAGGCCAAGGTGAAGACCCGCTCGCCGCTGTTCTACGTCCACTGGCGGCTCGGCGCCGGCGGTCAGGCCCAGCTCGACGCCGAATACCCCGAGCGCGCCGCCTATGTGGCCGAGGGTTCGGTCGAGGTGAACGGCCGCCGTTTCGACGCCGGCCAGATGCTGGTCTTCGAGCCGGGCAAGCCGGTGCTGTTCACCGCGCTGACCGACGCCATCGTCATGCTGCTGGGCGGCGAGCCCCTGGGTCCGCGCTTCATCGAGTGGAACTTCGTCTCCTCGTCGAAGGACCGCATCGAACAGGCCAAGGCCGACTGGCGGGCGGGGCGCATGAAGCTCCCCGACGCCGACCACGACGAGTTCATCCCCCTGCCCGAGCCGCCGCCGCCCGCCAATCCGATGAGCTGAAGCGGGCTTGCCCTTGACGCTCGGCGTCGATTAGTTCTCCATTTGTTCGACGCGCAACCTTCCTTTCCCGCGGAACGCGGGAGAGGGGGACCGCCCGCCGAAGCCGGCGCCAGCCGGCTGAAGAGCGGGGGGTGGAGAGGGCAAGCGGCCGCATGGCGCCTCGAACAGCGACCCGCATCGCCACCCGCGCCCGGGCGCTTCGCAAGGCCATGACCGAGCCGGAAATCATGCTCTGGTCGAGGCTGAAGGGCCGCGGAACCAATCGGCCGATCTTTCGCCGCCAGATCGCCTTTGGGAACTTCATCCTCGACTTCTACTGTCCGGCGGCGAGGCTCGCCGTCGAGGTCGACGGCTCGACCCATTGGGACGAAGCGGCGCAGGCGAAGGACGCCGCGCGCGACGCATGGCTGAGGTCGCGGGGCGTGGACGTGCTGCGGATCGGCGCTGCGGAGGTCTACCGCGATCTGAGTCGGGTCGCCGATGCGGTGATCCTGGCGGCCCGGGCGCGGATTGGAGGTTGACGGGTTCGCACGCTGCAGCCTGCCCTCTCCACCATCGGCTCTTCGCTATGCTCGGCCGATGGTCCCCCTCTCCCGCGTTCCGCGGGAAAGGAAGGATCTCCCGCTGGACGCCATGAGGCGCCGGCTTTCGCGCCGTGGCCGATCCAGGGTAGATCGCCCCCATGAACGTCAGCGTCTTCGACCTCTTCAAGCTGGGGGTCGGCCCCTCCAGTTCGCACACCATGGGGCCGATGACGGCGGCGGGGCGGTTCCTGGAACGGCTGGGGCCGGATCTCGAGCGGACGGCCCGCGTCGAAGTCACGCTCTACGCCTCGCTGGCGCTGACGGGGCGGGGCCACGCCACCGATCGGGCCGTGCTGCTGGGCCTGATGGGCTTCCAGCCCGCGACCCTCGACCCCGACGCCGCCGATGCGGCGGTGGAGGCCGCGCGCGCCACCGGCCGCCTGGCGCTGGCCGGCCGCCGCGAGATCGCCTTCGACGAGGCCGGCGACCTGCTCTGGCAAGGCCGCGAGCGGCGTCCCGAACATCCCAACGCGCTCAGCTTCGCCGCCTTCGACGCCGACGGGTCCGAGTTGGCCCGGCGCGTCTACTTCTCCATCGGCGGCGGCTTCGTCCGCGACGAGGACGAGATCTCCGCCAACACGCCGCCCGAGCGCGCCTTGCCGGTCCCCTACCCCTTCGCCTCGGGCGAGGCGCTGCTGGCCGCGGCCGAAACCGCCGGCCTCTCCATCGCCGAACTGATGCGCGCCAACGAGCAGGCCCTGCGCGCCGACGCCGAGATCGACGCGGGCCTCGATGAGATCGCCGGCGCCATGTACGCCTGCATCGACCGCGGCCTGCGCGCCGAGGGCCTGCTGCCCGGCCACCTCAAGGTGACCCGCCGCGCCCACGCCATCTGGACCAACCTCAAGGAAAACGCCGAGCGCCAGATCGCCGACCCCCTGGGGGCGCTGGACTGGGTCAACCTCTGGGCGCTGGCCGTCAACGAGGAGAACGCCGCCGGCGGCCGCGTCGTCACCGCCCCCACCAACGGCGCCGCCGGCCTGCTGCCCGCTGTGCTGCGCTACTACGACCGCTTTCACCAGGGCTCCCCCGCCGGCCGGCGCACCTTCCTGCTCACCGCCGGGGCCATTGGCGCCCTCTACAAGACCAACGCCTCCATCTCCGGCGCCGAGGTGGGCTGCCAGGGCGAGGTGGGCGTCGCCTGCTCCATGGCCGCCGCCGGCCTCGCCGCGGCCCTGGGCGCCAACAACGCCCAGATCGAGAACGCCGCCGAGATCGCCATGGAGCACAACCTCGGCCTCACCTGCGACCCCATCGGCGGCCTCGTCCAGATCCCCTGCATCGAGCGCAACGCCATGGGCGCGGTGAAGGCCATCGACGCCGCCCGCCTGGCCATGCTGGGCGACGGACAGCACTCCGTCTCCCTCGACAAGGTCATCGCCACCATGAAGCGCACCGGCGAGGACATGAGCGCCATCTACAAGGAGACCTCCCTCGGCGGCCTCGCCGTGAACCTCGCGGAGTGCTGAGTGCGAAGATGCTCCCCTCCGGGGGAGCTGTCGCGTAGCGACTGAGGGGGTCCGCTCAGAACGGGCCGCCCATCCTTCTGAGCGGAAGCCCCCTCCGGCCCTCCGGGCCACCTCCCCCTCAGGGGGGGGGAGGAGCCTTCCTACCCCTGCAGCGCCTTGCGCGTCTGTTCCCAGTACTGGGCGCCGGTGATCAGGGTCACCACCGCGGCCAGCCAGAACAGGCTGTGGGCGGCGAACTCGAAGCCGGGGCGCAGGCGCGTTTCCTCGGGCAGGCTGAAGGCGCCCCAGGTGGCGACCATCAGCTCCATGCCCAGCGCGGTGAGCTGCAGCGTCGTCTTCCACTTGGCCAGCAGGGTCACGGGCAGTTTCACCCCCTGCCCGGCGCCCACCTCGCGCAGCGCGCTCACCGTGAACTCGCGGAACAGGATCAGCCCGGCCGGCAGCACCACATAGGGCTGCGGCCCCAAGGCCAGCAGGCCCAGCACCGCGCCGCACACCAGCACCTTGTCGCCGATCGGGTCGAGGATGGCGCCCCAGACGCTGGTGGCGTTCAGCTTGCGCGCCAGCCAGCCGTCGAAGAAGTCGGTCACCGCCGCCACCACGAAGGCGATGAACGCCCATCGCTGCAGGGCGAACTGCAGTTCGGGCTCCAGCCGGTCGGAGAAATAGGGCACCGCCCCCGACGCCGCCGCCAGGGCGACGAACATGAAGAGCGCCATCACCAGTCGCGAGGCGGTGAGGATGTTGGGCAGGGATTTCATGTGTGGGACGAGCGTCCGGTCGCTGGCTTTGTTCCGCTGAGTTTAACTGCTTCGCGGGCCGGGGCGAACGGGCGAAACCGGCGCCGCCAGGTCGAGGAAGGCGCGGGCCGCCGCGCTCGTCCGCCGTTCCTTGTGCGTGAGCACCTCGAAGCGGCGCGCGCCCAGGTCCAGGTCCAGCCGCGCCAGCCGGCCCACGGCCACCAGCGGCGCGGCCGCCAGGTCCGAGACCGCCGCCACCAGCCCGCCCTCGGCCGCCGCCGACAGCACCGCCTCGTTCGACGGCAGCTCCAGGAACACCCTCAGGGCCTCGATCGCCAGGCCGTGCTCGCCCATCGCCCGCTCGAACCACGCCCGCGTGCCCGAGCCGGTCTCGCGCAACACGAACCGCGCGTCCGCCAGGTCGCCCGGCGCCAGCCCGGTCCGTCCGGCCAGCGGATGGTCGGGCGCCACGTACAGCGCCACCCGGTCGCCGCCCACCGGCCGCCGCAGCAGCGCCCAGTTGTCCACCTCGCCCTCGACGAAGCCCAGTTCGGCCCGGCCCTCGGCGACCGCGGCCGCCACCTCCGCCGTGTTGCCGGCCTGGAACTTCAGCGCCACGCCCGGATAGGCCTCGGCGAAGCGCGCGACCCGTCCGGGCAGCCAGTAGGTCGAGATGGTCTGGCTCGCCGCCAGGGTCAGGGTCCCGCGCTTCAGGACGCTCAAGTCGCTCAGCGCCTGCTCGGCCACCTGGGCGCGCAGCAGCACCGCCGTCGCCTCGGGCAGGAACACGCGCCCCGCCTCGGTCAACGCCAGGCCGCGGCCGATGCGGTCGAACAGCCGCACGCCGTGCCGCGCTTCCAGCGCCGCCACCGCCGCGCTGACCGCCGATTGGGTGAGATGCAGCGCCTCGGCCGCCCGCGTCATGTGCAGCCGCTCGGCCACCGCGACGAATATCCGCAACTGCTCCAGCGTCATTGATCGATTTTACTTGTTGTTATGTCGAGAACAATAAATTGGATTGGCCGAACGCGCGAGCCCAAGCTTCCGCCATGTCCCAGCAGGTCATGGCCGCGCCGTTCCGCTTCGCCGTCCGGATCGCCCCGGGCCTGGCCCTGTGCGCCGCCGTCGCCCTGGTCGCCTGGGCCCTGCAGGGCGTCGAGGTCCGCTGGTTCGGCCGCGCCTGGCTCGAGGCCCTGGTCCTGGCGATCCTGGCCGGCGCCGTGGTGCGCACCGTCTGGACGCCGGGCGCGGCCTGGACCCCCGGCGTCGCCTTCAGCGCCAAGACCGTCCTCGAGATCGCCGTGGTGCTGCTGGGCCTCACCATCAACGCCCAGATGATCCGCGAGGCCGGCGCGCCCCTGCTCGCGGGCGTGGCGGGCCTCGTCGCGGTGGCGATCCTGGTCAGCTACGGCCTGGGCCGCGCCCTGCGCCTGCCGCCGAAGATGGCCATGCTGATCGCCTGCGGGAACGCGATCTGCGGCAACTCCGCGATCGCCGCGGTCGCCCCCGTGATCGGCGCCGAGAGCGACGACGTCACCGCCGCCATCGCCTTCACCGCCGTCCTCGGCGTGGGCGTGGTCCTCGGCGTGCCGTTGCTGGCCCACACGCTGCACCTCTCCGGCCACGCCGCCGGGGTGTTCGCGGGGCTCACCGTCTACGCCGTGCCGCAGGTCCTGGCCGCCACCGCGCCCATCGGCCCGCTCAGCCTGCAGATCGGCGCGCTGGTGAAACTGGCCCGGGTGCTGATGCTGGGCCCGGTGATCCTGATCCTGTCCCTGATCGGCTTCGGCGCCGCCAAGGCCCTGGCCGGCGAGGCCGACGGCAAGGCCGGCTCGGCCCGCCCGCCCCTCCACCATCTCGCGCCCTGGTTCATCGTGGGCTTCCTGCTGCTGGCCGGCGCGCGCTCGATGGGCTGGACCCCGCCGGGCCTCGTGGCGCCGGCCTCGGCGGCGGCGACCGTCCTGACCGTCGTCTCGATGGCGGCGCTGGGCCTCTGCGTCGACGTCCGCGCCCTGGTCCGCGCCGGCCCGCGGGTCAGCGCGGTCGTGACCGGTTCACTGGTGTTCCTCGCCGTGCTCGCCCTGGCCCTGATCCACTGGCTGGCCCCGGCCTGAAGCAGCCTTGGCCGTGAGGTTGTCCGAGTCTTAACGGCGAGTTCAGGACGAGTTCAGCCACCTTCCGAAACAATGGCGTCATCAACCCGTCACTTGCGCCCTGTTTCGTGAGGCCGCCATGTCGAGAGCCCGCACCAAGACCGCACCCCGCCCCGCCCTCTGGGCCCAGGCCCTGCTGGCGGGCAGCCTGCTTATCGCCGGCGCCCTGATCCTGCTGCTCGCCTGGTCGTGATCGGCCCGCGTTGGACACCTGAACGCGGCGCAGTCTAGCCCTATCCCCTGCAACCTGTGGGGGTATCGATGCGCAGCGCCCGTCGCGGCCTTGGAAGGATCCTGGCCGCCTTCGTCCTCGCCGCGACCGTGGCGGGCTGCGGCCCCGGCGGCGTCCACCCCCACCCCGGCCAGAGCCTCGAAGGCACGCGCTCGCTGGGCGACCTCGTGGCCGGCGCCGGCGCCTCGCCCGTCCACATCGTCTACATCCACGGCATGGCGGCCCAGGTGCCGGGCACCTCCCTGCCGTTCCGCCAGCGGCTCTGCGCCTATGTCGGCGACGGCTGCCGCTACGACGCCAAGGCCAGCGAGCGCCACTACATCGCCTTCGGCCCCCGACCGCCGGCCCGCTATCTCGGCGAGCCGGTCTGGCGGAACGACGCCGACTGGAAGGCCAGCCGCCCCTTCGTCGACCGCTTCGTCTTCCGCCGCGACCACGGCGGCGCGGTCGTCGTCGACGAGCTCAACTGGTACCCGCTGCTGTTCCCGCTCAAGTGCCGCTACCTGCTGATGCCCGAGGTGGAGCTGTCGGGCGCCGACGCGGCCCACCTGCGCCTGTGCGCGGCCAAGGACGCCGACGGCCACGCCTGGCTCGACGCCGCCACGGTCGAGGCCGCCCTGGCCGCCAAGCATCCCTATGCCGGCGGCGCCCGCATCAACCGCGCGCTCAAGGCCCAGCTCGTCAACTGGGGCATCGCCGACGCCGTCACCTCGGTCGGGCCGATGCAGGCGTTCGTCCACGACGCCATGGACGGCGCCTTCGCCTATGCCGAGCGGTTCGAAGGCGCCAAGGCCGACGACCAGACCTTCGCCGTCATCTCCGAGAGCCTGGGCAGCTTCGCCGTGCTCGACGCCTTCAACAGCGGCCGCGCCCCCTCCGTGCGCCGGGTGATGGAGAGCACCTACGACATCTACTTCTTCGCCAACCAGTTCCGCCTGCTGGAGTTGACCCGGCTCCAGGGCATGCCGCCGGCCACGGAGGGCGGGCCGGTTCCGATGCCCTCGCTCTCGCCGATCTCGGCCCTGCGCGAATGGGCCGCCTCGCCGCTGGGCCTGCGCCCCCCGCCCGGTCCGCCGCCAAAGACCGGGGCGATGCGGCCGAACCCGATGGTGCGCCAGGTCATCGCCTTCAACGATCCCAGCGACGCCCTGACCTTCGAGGTGCCCCAGCTCCCCGGGGCCAAGGTGGTCAATGTCTACGACCGCAACGAGACGAGCTGGCTCGGCCTCTTCGCCGACCCGGCCAAGGCCCACCTGGGCCACGCCGAGAACAAGGGCGTGCTGAAGCTGCTGTTCGAGAAGCGCGCGGCGCACTGACCGTCCGCCGTCATCCCGGACGCAGGGCGCGCAGCGCCCGAAGATCCGGGACCCAGCCGCTCGGATGTCGACGCGGCGAAGGCCTGGTCTGCGGCTGGGAGCCGTGGCCCGCAATCGACCCTTAGCGGACTCGCCCCCTCAATTCGTCATCCCGGGCGGAGCGCAGCGGAGACCCGGGACCCAGCCGCTCAGACCGTGAAGCTGCTCCGCGTCGAGCGCGAGGCTGCTGGATCCCGGATCTTCGGGCGCAACGCGCCCTACGTCCGGGATGACGGTTTTGGGC
>NZ_WGNY01000050.1 GCF_016124325.1 Phenylobacterium sp. | reverse complement strand
GGCGGCGCCATGGGCCTTGCGGGCCAGTTCGAGGTCCATCTCGGCCAGTTCGGCGAGGATGGCCTCGGCGCGGTCTGTGGCGGCCTCGGACATGATCGCGAGGGGAACACGCCGGTGCGTCAGGTTCGGACGTAGCGGGGGTGGGAACCCCGAAAAACACGAACGACACGAAAGGGGGGAACCACGGATGGCACGGATGACACGGATTGGGGCCTGCGCTGTCCCTGCCCCCGTAGTGTCATCCCGGTTTCGGCCGGAGGCCGAAGACCGGGACCCCTGGGCGTGGCGGCAGGTGATGACACGAAGGCGTCGCCGCTCCGGGTTGCCTACGGAGTCAGGCGCTTGGGGGTCCCGGTCTTCCGCCTTTGGCGGAAACCGGGATGACATCGTGGGATGTGCGGCGCCCGCATCCGTGAAATCGGTGAAATCCGTGGTTCGACAAATCGCCGCTGCGCGGCGCGGAAACCGGGATGACGTCGTGGAGCAGGCGCCGCCGACATCCGTGAAATCGGTGAAATCCGTGGTTTGAAAACGAGGTTCAGGCGGCCTCGTAGAGCCGCGCGGGGCGGTGGGCGCCGTGGGCGAAGTCTTCCGTCTCGCGGACGCAGCCCAGGGTCGCCACCATCTTGCGGAAGTTGCGCTTTTCGGCCTCCTCGCCGGTGACGGCCTCGTAGGCGCCCTGGAGCTGGCTGAGGGTGAAGCGCGGCGGGAGCAGCGCGAAGAGCGGCGAGATCTGGCGCGCGCGGCCCGCCAGGACCTCCAGCGCCCGGGCCAGGATCTTGTCGTGGTCGAAGGCCAGCCTGGGCAGGGCCGCGACCGGGAACCAGCGCGCCTGGGCCGCGTCGGTGCTGGCCTCCAACCGCAGTTCATCGGACGGCAGCAGGGCCAGGTAGGCCACCGAGATCACCCGCTCGCGCGGGTCGCGGTCGGGCGCGCTGAAATTGCCGAACTGCACCAGGAGCTCGGCGTCGACGCCGGTCTCCTCTTCCAGCTCGCGCCGGGCGCACTGGTCGAGCTCTTCGTCGGGCTGGAGGAAGCCGCCCGGCAGCGCCCAGGCGCCCAGGTAGGGTTCGCCCCCCCGTTCGATGAGCAGCACGTTCAGCGCGCCGAGCCTGAGGGTGAAGACGGCGATGTCGGTCGCCACGGCGGGGTGCGGATATTCGTATGTGAAGGGCATCTTCGTGTGTTGACGACACTAAGTCGCCTCTGGTAAGTGTCGAATTAACACTAAGTGAGATCCGCATCTTGTCAACCGGAGGTCCCCCGATGAGTCTCGCCTGCGCGTCGCCATCGTTCCGCATCGAGGTGATCGCGCATGGACGGGCGACGATCGGCCTCTCGGCGTGCCCCGGCGGCGGCTCGTCCACCCTGGCCGAGGACCTCGACGCGGTGTCGGCCTTCCGCCCGGACGCGATCGTGACGCTCCTGTCCCCGCAGGAGATGCGCCTGGTGGGCTGCGCCGAGCTGCCCGAGCTGCTGCCGCAACTGACGCGCCAGTGGCACCATCTGGTCCTGCGCCCCGGCGGCGCGCCGGACGCCCGCTTCGAGCACCTGTGGACCTATGTGGGCCAGCGGCTGCGCGACCTGCTGCGGCGGGGCGGGCGGGTGCTGATCCACTGCGACGGCGAGGGCCTGCGGGCCCGCTGGGTGGCCGCACGGCTGCTGAGCGAACTGGGCGTTCCGGCGCGCGACGCCGCGGCGAAGACCAAGGCCCCGAGGCTGGCCTCGATGCGTCCCGCGGGTCCGCCGCGCGCCGCCGCGCCGATCGGCGGCGCCGAGCACGACCGCGCCGGCCGGATCCTCGGCGGCCTGCTGGGCGGGGCGCTGGGCGACGCGTTCGGCTATCCGCTGGAGTTCCGGTCCTGGACGCAGATCCGCGAGACGTTCGGCGAGGCCGGCATGACCGAGCCGCGCCTGCGGGACGGGCGGCTGCAGGCGAGCGACGACACCCAGATGACCCTGTTCACCGCCGACGGCCTGCTGGCGGCGGTGGCGGCCGGGTCAGCGGCGACGCCCGACCGGCCGCTGGCCCGGATCCGCCACGCCTATCTGGCCTGGTTCCGCACCCAGCGGGACGAGTGGGCCCTGGGCGCGCGCGATATCCGGCAATACCGCGAACTGTGGGCCGTGCGCGCGCCGGGCAGCACCTGCCTCGCGGCCCTGAAGGCCGGCGCGCGCGGCACGCCGAGCCAGCCGATCAACGACTCCAAGGGCAGCGGCGCGGTGATGCGCGTGGCCCCCATCGGCCTCATGCCGGCGCTCGACGCCGACGCCGCCTTCCACCTGGCCCACGCCGCAGCCGCCCTGACCCACGGCCATCCCGCCGGCCGGCTGAGCGCGGCGGCCTTCGCCAGCCTGTTGCGCGACCTCCTCGCCGACACGCCCCTGACGGCGGCGCTGAGGCGGATGGAGCGGCGGCTGGAGACCACCGCCGGCGGCGAAGCGGTGCTGCCGAAGGTGCGCGCCGCGCGGGCCTTGGCGGCAAGCGACGCCCCGGCGCACGAGGCCATCGCCACCCTGGGCCAGGGCTGGCAGGGCGACGAGGCCCTGGCGATCGGTCTCTACGCCGCGCTGAAGGCCGACAGCTTCGAGGACGCCCTGCGGCTGGCGGCCAACCACGACGGCGACAGCGACACCACCGCCGCCCTCGCCGGCCAGATCTGGGGGACGCTCTACGGCGTGGAGGTGCTGACCAACGCCTGGGTGTGGCGGCTCGACGTGCTGGAGCCGATCTGCGACGTGGCCGGCCGGCTGATCGCGACGTCGGCGCCGCGCGAGGACGCCACCGAACCGACGGGGCCCCGGCCGCTCGCGACCGCGCTGCGCTACCGGCCCGCGGCGGCGCTTTAGCTCGGCGACGCAATCAACCGATACTCGTCATCGCCCGGCTTGTCCGGGCGACCCATGAACACGGACAGCGGCAGGTGTGGGCGGCGGCGGCGCAGCGTCCCGAGCCGCACGCTCGGCGTTCATGGGTGGCCCGGACAAGCCGGGCCATGACCACCTTGATGTCTTCGAGCTGTCGATCGGGTCTTCAGCCCAGGCGTCACCCGCCCGCCATCCGCAGGATCTCGGCCCACTCCTCGGGGCGGACCGGCGACACCGACAGCCGGCTCTGGCGGATCATCTCCAGCCCGGCGAGCGCCGGATTGGCCTTCATCTCGGCCAGGGTGACCGGGCGATCCAGCGCGCAAACGGGGATCAGGTCGACGGCCACGAACCGGCCGGCGGCGTCGGTGGGATCGGGGTAGGCCTCCCTGGCCACTTCCGCGACCCCGACCACGGCGAGGCCTTCCTGGGAGTGGTAGTAGAGCACCGCGTCGCCGACCTTCATGGCCTTGAGGTGCAGCGCCGCGGCGTTGTTGCGCACGCCGTCCCACATGGTGCGGCCGTCGCGCTGGAGGTCGGCGAAGGCGTATTTCGCGGGCTCGGACTTCACCAGCCAGTGAGCCATCGGCGCATCCCCTTCCTCGTTTCGCGGCGAACATGGCAGAGCCTGATCGCCGCGGCCAGCGCGACGGCGCAGGCGTCGCCGGCAGGGGATCGCTACAACCGATAGACGAGCGCCACCCCTAGGCGGCGCGGTTGGCGGCGTAGAGCTCGCTGACCGCGCGCAGGCCCGTGAGCATGGGGCCGGCGGTCTCGGTGTCGAGCGTCTGGGTCGCCAGCAGCCGCCAGGCGCGGACATGGACGCCGATCGCCTCGCGGTCGAGGCGGCCGGCCCGGATCAGGCGGCTGAGCAGGGTGGACAGGCTGGCCGTCACCTCCCCCACGGAATCGCCCGCGAGGTTGGGATACTGGGCCACGATGTTACGCAGGTCGGTGAGCGCCTGGGCGTCGAAGGCCTCGCCCATCCCGTCCAGGCAGGCCTCCGCTCCGGCCAGCAGGGCCATCGTCTCGTCTGCGGCGTCGGCCATCCGACGTTCTCCCGTCCGCGCCCGGACCGCACCCCGGGAACCGCGCCAGTTTGCGCCCAAGCCCCTTAACGGGAACCTACCCCTCGATGCGCGTTTTGGTTGAGTTCGATTTACTTGACTCCGTCAACTAATACGCCTCCACTCGCGGCATGGCCCAGCCCGACACCATCGCCGCCGTCCGCAGCTTCAACCGCTTCTACACGCGGGCCATCGGGGTGCTCGACCGGGCCTATCTGGGCGGGCCCTACACCCTGGCCGAGACCCGGGTGCTCTACGAGATCGCGCTGGCCGGGGAGACCACGCCGGGCGAGCTGGCGGGCGGGCTGGGCCTCGATCCCGGCTACCTGAGCCGCATCCTGGCGCGGCTAGCGCGGGACGGGCTGCTGGCGCGCCGGCGCTCGACGGCGGACGGGCGCAGCGTGCGGCTCAGCCTGACGCCGGCCGGCGACGCGTTCTTCCGCGACGTCGATGCGCGCAGCGCCGCCGTGGTGGAGGGGCTGACCGGCCACCTGCCGGAGGCCGAGCAGGCGCGGCTGGCCCGCGCGCTGGACGAAGCGCGGCGCGTGCTCGGCGGCGGAACGTCGGCGGGCGCCGCGCCGGTGACCCTGCGGCCGCACCAGCCGGGCGACATGGGCTGGATCACCGAGCGCCACGCCGTGCTCTACGGCCGCGAATACGGCTGGGGCGCGGGCATCGAGGAGGTGACCGCGCGGATCTGCGCCGATTTCCTGAAGGGCTTCGACCCGGCGCGCGAGCGGTGCTGGGTGGCCGAGCGCGGCGGCGAACGGCTGGGCTGCGTGTTCCTGGTGAAGGAGACCGACGAGGTCGCGCGCCTGCGCCTGCTGCTGCTGGAGCCCGCCGCGCGCGGCCTGGGGCTTGGGCGGCGGCTGGTGGACGAGTGCGTGGCCTTCGCCCGCGCCGCCGGCTATCGCGAGATCGTGCTGTGGACGCACGCGGTGCTGACCGCCGCGCGGAAGATCTACGCCGACGTGGGCTTCCGGATCGAGGAGACCTGGACCCACGACGAATTCGGCAAGGAGGAGGTCAGCGAGACCTGGCGGCTGACCTTGTGATCCTCCCCCGTCGGGGGAGGTGGCCCGAAGGGCCGGAGGGGGTCCTCAACCGGGGCGGAAACCCCCTCAGTCGCTTCGCGACAGCTCCCCCTGAGGGGGAGCATCGCTGTCTCAGAGCTCGGCCAGGACCGCGTCGCCCATCTGGACGGTGCTGAGCGAGCCGCCCAGGTCGCGGGTGCGGGCGCCCTTCTCCAGCGCGGCCTCGACCGCGGCGTAGAGGCGGTCGGCCTCGGCGGCGCGGTCCAGCGACCAGCGCAGCGCCATCTCGAACGACAGGATCGCGGCCAGCGGATTGGCCACGCCCTGGCCCGCGATGTCCGGCGCCGAGCCGTGGATGGGCTCGTAGAGGCCGGGCTTGCCGGCCACGCCCAGGGCCGCCGAGGGCAGCATGCCGAGCGAACCGGTGAGTTGGGCCGCGGCGTCCGACAGGATGTCGCCAAACAGGTTGTCGGTGAGCAGGACGTCGAACTGCTTGGGCGCCTTGACGATCTGCATGGCGGCGTTGTCGGCCAGGATGTGGGTCAGCTCCACGTCGGCGTAGTCGCGCTTGTGCAGATCGGTGACCACCTCGCGCCAGAGCAGGCCGGAGTCCATGACGTTGGACTTCTCGGCGCTGGCCACCTTGTTGCGGCGGCCGCGGGCCAGCTCGAAGGCCACGCGCGCGACGCGCTCGATCTCGGCGGTGGTGTAGACCTGGGTGTCGACGGCGCGCTTGCCGCCGCCCGGCAGGTCCTCGATGAAGCGCGGGCTGCCGAAATAGATGCCGCCGGTCAGCTCGCGGACGATCATCAGGTCGAGGCCCTCGACGATCTCGCGCTTCAGGCTGGAGGCGTCGGCCAGCGGGCCGAAGCAGAGGGCCGGGCGCAGGTTAGCGAACACCTCCATGCCGGCGCGCAGGTTGAGCAGCCCCGCCTCGGGGCGCTTGTCGCGCGGGACGCTCGCCCACTTGGGGCCGCCCACCGCGCCCATCAGCACGGCGCGGGCGGCCTTGGCGGCGGCCAGGGTCTCATCGGTCAGGGGCTCGCCGAACCGGTCGTAGCTCGACCCGCCGAAGGGGCGCTCGTCGAGGCTCAGGCCGGGCGTCAGGGCCTCGGCCACGCGGCGCACCTGGGCGGTCACTTCCGGCCCGATCCCGTCGCCGGGCAGGAGCAGCAGGTCGGTCATAGGAAACCTCGGAAGCTAGAGGGGCCGTTCGGCCGCGACCTCGTACAGGCTGAGGTTCCGGTCCGAAACCCCGAACTGCGGCCAGGCCGCGCGCCACGCGGCCATATGCGGCGTCTGAAAGTGGGCCTGCAGGGCCGCCTCGTCGCGCCAGGCCTCGAAGACGCGCACGAGGCCGGGGTCGGCCACGTCGACGGCGTAGGAATAGCTGAGGCAGCCGTCCTCGGCGCGGCTGGCGGACAGCATCGTCTCCATATGCGGCCTGAAGCGGTCGAGGTTCTCGGGCGGCACGCGCACCGTGCCGGCGACCAGGACGCTCATGCGCCCTCCAGCCAGGGCCGGGCCAGGGCGACCTTGCTCTCGTAGGTGTCGATGGCCGAGGCGGCCTCCAGCGTCTCGCCGATGGCGTCGAGGCCCTTCAGCATCTTGGCCTTGCGCTTGGGGTCGATCTCGAAGGTGAAGACCTGGCCGCTGGGCGAGGTGACGGACTGGGCCTCCAGGTCGATCGAGACCACGTGGTTGCCGCCGCGGGCCTCGTCCATCAGCTGCTGGACCTGCTCGGCCTTGAGCACCACCGGCAACAGGCCGTTCTGGAAGCAGTTGTTGTAGAAGATGTCGGCGAAGCTGGTGGAGATGACGGCCTTGATGCCGAAGTCCATCAGCGCCCAGGGCGCGTGCTCGCGCGAGGAGCCGCAGCCGAAGTTGTCGCCCGCCACCAGCACGCCGGCGTTCTTGTAGGCCGGCTGGTTGAGCACGAACTCGGGCTTCTCGCGGCCCTGCTCGTCGAAGCGGTATTCGTAGAACAGGCCCTTCGCCAGCCCCGCGCGCTCCACCGTCTTGAGGAACTGCTTGGGGATGATCTGGTCGGTGTCGATGTTGGCCAGCGGCAGGGGCGCGGCCTGGGCGTCGAGGCGGGTGAAGGCTTGCATCAGGCGGATTCCAATGCGGGGGACGGCTGGATCATCAGGGTGGGCACGCCGCCCGGCGCGTCGCGGACGGTGAAGACATGGGTGCCCGGCTTGCGGCCGGCGCGGACCTCGGAGACGTCGAAGCCGGCGGCGGCCATGCGCGCCTGGGCGGCGTGCGGCTCGGGGACCCGCCAGGCCAGGCCGCCGAAGCGGTCGGGCTCGGCCGAGGGCTCGCCGCCGATCCGGGCGCCCATCTCCACCACCGCGTCGCCGCAGCGGAAGAAGAGCTGGCGCGCGCCCCACTTCTCGTTGGCGCGGTCGAGGCGCAGGTCGAGGCCGAGCTTGGCGCCGTAGATCCCGAGCGCGCGATCCACGTTCGGGGTCTGGACGACCACATGGTCGAGGCTGGCGACCGGCGCCGGCCCGGTGGGCTCCGATAGCGGCCAGGCCGCGCCCTCGCGCGGCGCCGCGGTCAGCAGGATCTGCAGGCCGGCGGTGTCGGCGGGGTCGAGGCTGGAAGTCCGCCAGTAGCGCTTGCGCCCCTCGGCGTTCGTGGTGCGGGCGGTGGCGGGCTCGCCGGCGCGCAGGCCCCGGCGGTTCATCAGCTTGGCGAAGGGCTCGAGGTCGGCCTCGGCCTTGCCCACCTTGAACGCCAGGCCCCAGATCCCTTCGCCCCGGGCATCGAGCTGGGCGCGCAGGGCGTCGGCGAAGGCGCCCTCCCCGTCCGGGCTGATGACGTCGAGCGCCATGTTGGGCAGTTGGAACCAGGCCTGGCGGATCCCGCCCTCGGCGCCGATCCAGTTCGGGGCGAGGCCCAGCATGGCCTCATAGCCCTTGGCCGCCGCGTCGAGATCGCGAACCGCGAGCGCGACGTGGTCGAGGCCGGTGATCACAGGAAATCCCTCACGTCGGCGATGTGGCCGGCGATGGCGGCGGCGGCGGCCATGGCGGGGCTCATCAGGTGGGTGCGGCCGCCGCGGCCCTGGCGGCCCTCGAAGTTGCGGTTGGACGTCGAGGCGCAGCGCTGGCCCGGCGACAGCCGATCGGGATTCATGCCCAGGCACATGGAGCAGCCCGGCTCGCGCCATTCGAAGCCCGCGGCCTTGAACACCTGGTCCAGGCCCTCTTCCTCGGCCTGGGCGCGGACCAGGCCGGAGCCCGGCACCACCATGGCGCGGACGCCCTCGGCCACCTGGCGGCCCTCCGCGATCTTCGCGGCCGAGCGCAGGTCCTCGATGCGGCTGTTGGTGCACGAGCCGATGAAGACCACGTCGATCTTCGCCTCGGTGATCGGCTGGCCGGCCTCCAGGCCCATATAGTCCAGCGCGCGGACGGCCGAGGCGCGCTTGTCCGGGGTGGCGAAGCTGTCGGGCGCGGGCACGGTCCCGGTCACGGCCACCACGTCCTCGGGGCTGGTGCCCCAGGTGACGCTGGGCGCGATCTTCGCGGCGTCCAGCACGATCTCGCGGTCGAAGACGGCGTCCTCGTCGGAGAAGAAGGTCTTCCAGTAGCCGACCGCCATCTCCCAGGCGCCGCCCTTGGGCGTGGCGGGGCGGCCCTTGAGGTATTCGAAGGTGGTTTCGTCCGGCGCCACCAGCCCCGCCCGCGCGCCGCCCTCGATGGTGAGGTTGCACAGCGTCATGCGGCCTTCCATGGAGAGCGCGCGCACCGCCGAGCCGGCGTATTCGATGACGTAGCCGGTGCCGCCCGCGGTGCCGATCTCGCCGATGACGGCCAGGGCGTAGTCCTTGGCGCCCACGCCGGGGGCCGGCTCGCCCTCGATACGGACGCGGAAGTTCCTGGCCTTCGTCTGGCGCAGGGTCTGGGTGGCCAGCACGTGCTCCACCTCGGACGTGCCGATGCCGTGCGCCAGCGCCCCGAAGGCGCCGTGGGTGGAGGTGTGGCTGTCGCCGCAGACGATGGTCATGCCCGGCTGGGTGCGGCCCTGCTCGGGGCCCACCACGTGGACGATGCCGTTCCTGATGTCGCCCATCGGGAAATACTCGATCCCGTACTCCTCGACGTTCTTGCCCAGCGTCTGGAGCTGCAGGCGCGCCTCGTCGTCGGCCACGGCGTCGACGCCCAGCTCCTGGCCCTCGGTGGGCACGTTGTGGTCGGCCACCGCCAAGGTGCGGTCGGGCCGGCGCACGGCGCGGCGATTGGCGCGAAGCCCGGCGAAGGCCTGCGGCGTGGTCACCTCGTGGATGAGGTGCAGGTCGATGTAGAGGATCGCCTCGCCGTCCTGTTCGGCGACGACATGGGCGTCCCAGATCTTGTCGTAGAGGGTCTTGCCGGACATGAGCCGCATGTAGGGCGGCAAGCCCGCGCGCGTCTAGTGCTGCGATGCAAAATAGTTAGTATACTAAGGAAAATCGATCAGGCGGCGATCGCCTGAGCCGGTTGCAGGGAGCCCTGGCCGATCAGGGTGGCCCGCACCGCCTCGACCAGCGGCGTGCGGGGCTCGGCGCCGAGGCGGGTGGCGAGGCGGGCGTTGTCGAGGAGGATGGGACGGTTCCAAAGGTAGCGCATCTCGAGCATCTCGCGGAACGTCTCGTTGAAGGGCGCGGCGGCCTGGAGCGCGAACCAGGGCAGCCGGCGCAGCGGCACGCGACGGCCCACGGCCTCGGACACAGCGGCGACCAGGTCGTGGCCGGTGACCTCCTGGCCCTGCATGTGGAAGGTCTCGAACGGACCGAGGTCGGTCGCCAGCAGCCGCAGGAAGGTCTCGGCCACATCGGGCAGATAGGCCCAGCAATGGGCGATCTCGGGCGCGCCGGGATACATCACCGACGTCACCGGCCGGCCCGGCCGGGTGAGGCCCTGCGAGAACCAGTTGTTGCCGGTCTTCGGCCCGAAGAAGTCGCCGCAGCGCACGATGAGCACCGGCACGCCGGCCTCGCGCAGCATCTGCTCCATGCGCACCCGGATGGCGCCCTTGCGGCTGATCGGGTGCTGCTCGGCGGCCTCGCCGATCGAGGGGAAGGCGTCGGGGCCGTAGTTGTAGACCGTGCCGGGGAAGAGGATGCGCGCGCCCGTGGCCTTCGCCGCGGCGATGGTGCTGGCCAGCATCGGAAGCTGCAGGCCGGCCCAGTTGCGATAGCCGGGCGGATTGGCCCCGTGGACGATGATCCGCGCGCCGTCGGCCGCGGCGACCACGTCGGCCTCGACCATGGCGTCGCCGCGCACCCATTCCAGGCCAGGCCGCACCGCGCGCGCCCGCTCGGGATCGCGGTTCAGGGCGCGAACCCGCCATCCGTCCGCCTGCAGCCGGTCGGCGAGGGCGCCGCCGACGCCGCCCGTGGCGCCGATCACGAGGGCCATGCCCGGGTTGCGCTTGTCCATGTGCGTCTCCATTTCGGAAAACAGTTTGCGCGGCGTTCGGCAAAACGGAATTGTCGACCAACGCAGAACAGTTATGCAGGGGCGAATGACTGGCACGCTCGACTGGGACCTCCTCCAAAGCCTGCACGCCGTGCTCGAAGCCGGCAGCTTCTCGGCCGCTTCGCGCCTGCGGCGGCTGACCCAGCCCACCCTGGGCCGCCACATCGACCAGCTGGAGCGGCAGCTCGGCGCGCCCCTGTTCCTGCGTAGCCCGCGCGGCCTGCAGCCCACCGACCTGGCGCTGGCCTTCCGCCCCCATCTGGCCGACATGGCCGCGGCGGCGGCCACGGCCTCGCGCGACGCCCAGGGCGTGGCCAGCGGCGCGGGCGGCGTGGTGCGCGTGGCCGCCAGCGACGTGATCGGGGTGGAGGTTCTGCCGCCGATCCTGACCCGGTTCCGCCGCGAGAACCCCGGCGTCGACGTGGAGCTGGTGCTGTCCAACAAGCTGCAGGACCTGACCCGGCGCGACGCCGACGTGGCCGTGCGCATGGCCCGGCCCACCCAGAACAGCCTGGTGGCCAAGAAGGTGGGCGAGCTGACCTGCGGGTTCTACGCGACGCCGGAATACCTGGAGCGCAACGCCGCGCCCAAGGACTTCGACGAGCTGGCGGACCACACCCTGATCGGGTTCGACCGCGAATTCCCCGAGCTGGTCGAGGACCTGTCGGTGGGCCGGCCCGTCACGCGGGACATCTTCGCGCTGCGGACCGACAGCGACGCCGCCCAGCTCGCGGCCCTGAAGGCCGGCTTCGGCATCGGGGCCTGCCAGCGCCAGATCGGCCGGCGCGCGGGCCTGACGCCGATCATGCACGACGAGTTCAGCTTCAAGCTCGACATGTGGATCTGCATGCACGAGAGCCTGCGCGGCAGCCCGCGCATGCGGCTGATGTTCGACCACCTCGCCAAGGAGCTCGGCGCCTACGCCGCCGAAGCCGAGTGATGGCGTACGAGGGCGGCTGCCTCTGCGGTCAGGTGCGCTGGCGCGCGACGGGGGAGCCGGCCAACGTCCGCATCTGCCATTGCCGGCTCTGCCAGAAGGCCACGGCCGGGCCGTTCTTCGCCCGCGCCGTCTTCCTCGCCGGCGACTTCGAGCGGACCGGCGAGACCACCGCCTGGCCCACCTCGCCACGGATCGACCGGCTGTCGTGCGCGCGGTGCGGCGCGCCGATGTTCGCCCTGCCCAAGGACCCGCCGGCGCGGATCGGCGTGTCGCTGGCCACCCTGGACGCGCCCGACGCCCTGCGCCCCGACTGCCATATCTGGACCAGCGCCAAGCGCGCGTGGATCACGATCGACGACGGCCTGCCGCAGCACGCCGAAGGGCTCTAGCACCCAACGAAAACGGCGGCCGGATCGCTCCGGCCGCCGCTTCGTGATGTCCGCGATGCGGAGAGGGCTTGCGCCTATTCGCTCTTCGCGGGGGTCTCGTCGCGGGCCGACTGCATCTGGCGCTCGGCGATGCGGGCGCTCTTACCGCGACGGTCGCGCAGGTAGTAGAGCTTGGCCCGGCGCACGACGCCGCGGCGCTTGACCTCGATGCTTTCGATCATCGGCGACAGGATCGGGAACACGCGTTCCACGCCCTCGCCGAAGGAAATCTTGCGGACGGTGAAGCTCTCGTCCACGCCCTGGCCCTGGCGGGCGATGCAGACGCCCTCGTAGGCCTGGACGCGCTCGCGCTCGCCTTCCTTGATCCGCACGTTGACGCGCACGGTGTCGCCGGGACGGAACTCCGGCACCTTGCGAACGGCCAGCAGGCGCTCTTGTTCTTCCTTACGGAGCTGTTCGATCACGTTCATCGGTCTTCATCCTTACTGGGCTTGCCCTTTTTGAACTCAGGGGGGCCCTTTGCCTGTTGATTGGCGGTGAACTTCGCCCAGAGGTCCGGACGCCGCTCCCGCGTGGTCTTCTCCCGCTCAGCCCGGCGCCACCTGGCGATCGCCGCGTGGTGCCCGCTCAGCAGCACTTCGGGGATGTCGAGCCCTTCGAACGTCCGCGGCCTGGTGTACTGCGGGTGTTCGAGAAGCCCGTCCTCGAAGCTTTCCTCACTCAAACTCTCGGCCTGGCCCAACACACCGGGCACGAGCCGTACGCACGCCTCGATCACGACCATCGCCGCCGCCTCGCCGCCGGCGAGAACCGCGTCTCCGACCGAGACCTCGATGAACCCCCGGGCGTCGAGCACCCGCTGATCCACCCCCTCGAAGCGCCCCGCCAGGACGATCAGTCCGGGCCCGGCCGCCAACTCTTTCGCGAGCGCCTGGGTGAAGGGGCGGCCCCTGGCGCTCATGTACAAAAGCGGCCGGTCGCCCCGCTCCACGCTGTCGAGCGCAGAGGCGATCACGTCCGCCCGCATCACTTGCCCCGGACCGCCACCCGCGGGGGTGTCGTCGAGGAAGCCGCGCTTATCTGTGGAAAAGCCCCGAATGTCCACCGTTTCCAACGACCAGAGGCCGGATTCCCGCCAGGCGGTCCCGATCAGGGAAACGCCCAGAGGTCCCGGAAAAGCCTCGGGAAACATGGTCAGGACGGTGCAGTCGAAAGCCATGGGCGGTCTTGGCGCTGACGGAAGCTGCGGCGTCAAGCCTCACGGGATCTGCGCGTAGTGGAAATAGCGGCCCTCGATGCGCTCGCCGCGGTCGAGGCATTTGAGCTGCGGCGTGGGCGTGCAGGGGATCTCGTTGTAGCGCACCCCGGCGTCGAGCAGCCCGTCGCGGACCCAGGAGAACTCAACCTCGCCGGGCCGGTCGGCGCGATAGCGGAAGCGGACGCCGTCGCGGCTTCCGCGCACCCAGCCATGGGCGTCGGGACGCAT
This sequence comes from Phenylobacterium sp., assembly GCF_016124325.1. Classification (GTDB taxonomy): domain Bacteria; phylum Pseudomonadota; class Alphaproteobacteria; order Caulobacterales; family Caulobacteraceae; genus Phenylobacterium. The sequence goes on along the minus strand of NZ_WGNY01000050.1, from coordinate 5,414 downwards.
CAGGCCGGCCTTCGCGTCGGCGACGATGGCGTCGTAGGTCTCCACGTGGGCCTCGAAGTTCATCCGCATGCCGGCGTCCGCCAGCGGCCGCCACGCCGGCACCATGGCGCCCAGAAAGAACAGGAGCGCCGCCGGCGCCATCCAGCCGGTCACCGGGTCGCGCAGCATGGCCCAGAGCGACCAGATCAGGAGGCCGACAGGCGCGATCAGGCCCAGGCCCACCGCCAGGCCCGGCAGGACGCCGGCGGGCGCGGTCTCGGCGATGCGCCAGCCCGCCACGAGCGCGCCGGCGGACACGGCCATCCAGGCGGCCAGCGCCGCGCCCAGCGGCGTGCGCCACAACGGTCGCGTGTCGTCGGCCTCTCCCATGACGCGAAGATGACGGACGCGGAGCAGCTTGCAAGGCATAGGCTCGCCTGTTCGTCGGACTTGCCCGTGGAGCGGGGGGCGCGTAAGCGGCGCGCCCATGACCGAAACCCCGCCCGTTCCCGAAACCGAGGCCCAGGACGAAACCCTGGTCGAAACCCTGCAGCTGGAGCGGATCGAGGAGAACCTGTTCCGCGGGACCTCGCCCGACACCCAGCCGGGCCGGATCTTCGGCGGCCAGGTGATCGCCCAGTCGCTGCTGGCGGCCTACGAGACCGTCGAGACCCGCGTCTGCCACTCGCTGCACTGCTATTTCATCCGCCCGGGCGACCCGACCACGCCGATCGTCTTCGAGGTGGACCGCTCGCGCGACGGCGGCAGCTTCACGACGCGGCGCGTGGTGGCGATTCAGCGCGGCAAGCAGATCTTCAACCTCGCCGCCTCGTTCAAGGACGCCGAGGAAGGCTTCCGCCACCAGGCGCCGATGCCGCCCGGCCCGCACTGGCGCGACCTGCCCGACCAGCGCGAGGTGCTGGCCGAGCTGATGAAGGACGCGCCGGAGGAGGCCAAGCGCTGGCTCAAGCGCCCCATGCCCATCGAGATGCGCTCGCAGGACGCGCGCACCTACTGGATGAGCGGGCCGAAGGACCCCGTCGCGCAGAACTGGTTCCGCTGCTCCACCCCGATCGGCGACGACGCCCACATGCACCAGGTGATCCTGGCCTACGCTTCGGACATGAACCTGCTGTCGACCGCCATGCGGCCGCACGGCGTGCACTGGCAGACGCCGGGCTTCCAGTCGGCCAGCCTGGACCACGCCATGTGGTTCCATCAGCCCACCGACTTCAACCAGTGGCACCTCTACGTCCACGACAGCCCCTCGGCCTCGGACGGCCGGGGCCTGATCCGCGGCTCGATCTACGCCGAGGACGGGACGCTGGTGGCCTCGGTGGCCCAGGAAGGGCTGATGCGGATGCGGCCGAAATAGCGGACTTCCTCTCGGCGCTCCGCGCCGGGGGAGAGGAGGTTGCTCAGCGCCTCCGGTGAGCGTATGCCGCCGCCTTCGCAGGAGCGCAATTCGCCGAAGTGGAAGCCGGTTCGGCGACGAAATTGCGCTCTCACTCCGAAAATCGAGCCTCGTTCTCCGATCAGATTGGGGCAATCTGATCGGCGAGGCTCTGGTGCAGCATGAGGCGGCGATGGACACCCAGACGCTCTGCAAGACGCTGGATCTCGAACGGCTGGAGGTGAACCTCTTCCGGGGCTTCACCCCCGAGGAGGAGTCGCGCGAGCGCATCTACGGCGGCCAGGTGATCGCCCAGTCGCTGCTGGCGGCCTACGAGACCGTCGAGGACCGGGTCTGCCATTCGCTGCACTGCTATTTCATCCGCCCGGGCGACCCGAACATCCCGATCGTGTTCGAGGTGGACCGCTCGCGCGACGGCGGCAGCTTCACCACCCGCCGCGTGATCGCCGTGCAGCACGGCCAGCAGATCTTCAACCTCGCCGCCTCGTTCCAGGTGGAGGAGGAGGGCTTCGAACACCAGTCGGAGATGCCGGCCGCGCCGCCGCCCGAGGCGGTGGAGGACGACATCGCCGTCCAGCGCCGGCTGCTGGCCGACGCGCCGGCCCACATGCGCGCCTGGCTGGACCGCCCGCAGCCCATCGAGATGCGCACGGTCGGCGGCCGCATCGACGGCCCCAATCCCGAGAAGCGTGAGCCGCACCAGCAGGTCTGGTTCCGCGCCAAGGACCCGATCGGCCCCGACCCGCACATGCACCAGGTGATCCTGGCCTACGCCTCGGACATGAGCCTGCTGGGCACCAGCATCCGGCCGCACGGGGTGAACTGGCAGACGCCGGGCATGCAGACCGCCAGCCTGGACCACGCCATGTGGTTCCACCGGCCGACCGACTTCAACGAATGGCACCTGTATCACCAGGAGAGCCCGTCGAGCTCGGGCGGCCGCGGCTTCAACCTGGGCTACATCTACCGCGCCTCGGACGGAGCGCTGGTGGCCAGCTGCGCCCAGGAAGGCCTGATGCGGATGCGCAAGCCCCGGAAATCGTAGGATTTCCCTCCCCTTCATGGGAAGGCCGCCCCACCCCGCTCGCCGTCGGCGAGTCGCCCTCCCCATGAAGGGGAGGGAAACGCTACTCCACTTCCTCGGGCGGGATCGCCACCACCTCGCCCTCGGCGATCCGCACCTCGGGCACGGCCTCGCGGGTGAAGGGCAGGTACCAGCTGGCGCCGCCGTCCTCGGGCGCGATCTCCAGCAGGTCGCCGGCGCCGAAGTCCTGGACGTTCTTGACGCGGCCGAGCGCCTCGCCCTGCGGCGAGACGACCGCGAGGCCGATCAGGTCGGTGATGTAGAACTCGTCTTCGTCGGGCTCGGGCAGGACGTCGCGCGGGATGTAGAGGCGCAGGCCGCGCAGGACCTCGGCCTGTTCGCGCGTCTCGACCTCGGCGGCGCGGACCACGATCCCGCCCTTGGCGGCGCGGCCCGAGACCAGCGTCAGGGCCGGGCGGCCGTCCTCGCCCTTCAGGTCCCGGTAGTCGAGGAGCGCGAGGGCGTCGGCGGTGTAGGTGGTGATGCGGACCTCGCCGCGGACCCCGAAGGCGCCCGCGACGCGGCCCACGAGGATCAATCCGTCACCCTCGGGCTTGTCCCGAGGGTCCCTCGATCCACTGCTCGGGCGCGGGGTCATGAATCTCGCTCAGTGCGGCCGAGAGAGGGATCCCCGGCACAAGGCCGGGGATGACGGCGACAGATCAGGCCTTCTCTTCGCCTTCGGCGGCGGGAGCTTCCTCGGCGGCCGGGGCTTCTTCAGCGGCGGGCGCTTCTTCGGCGGCGGCCTCGACCGGAGCGGCTTCGGCTTCCGCGGCCGGAGCTTCCTCGACCGCGGGCTCCTCGGCCGGCGGATTGGCGGCGGCTTCCGCCGCGGCGGCGGCGCGGTCGGCCTCGCGCTGGGCGCGCTCCTCGGCGCGTTCCTTGGCCTTCTGGCCGGGCTCGGCCTTCTTCGGGTTGTTGCTGGCTTCCCACTTCACGATGCCGAGCTTGCCGAGTTCGCGGGCCACGCGGTCGGTGGGCTGGGCGCCCTTCTTGATCCATTCCTGGATGCGTTCCTGCTTCAGGACCACGCGGTTCGGGTCGTCCTTCTTCAGCAGCGGGTTGTAGCTGCCCACCTTCTCGATGAAGCGGCCGTCGCGGGGCGAGTGGCTGTCGGCGACGACGATCGAGTAGTAGGGGCGCTTCTTGGCGCCGCCACGGGCGAGACGGATCTTCAGCATTTCAATTAAGTCCTTGGTCTTTCAAACTATTTCTTGAAGGGGTTGAAACCGGGCGGCAGGCCGCCGCCGCCCAGGCCGGGAAGCTTGGGCATCCCGCCGGGCATGTTCTTGAGCTGGGCCTGCATCTCTTCGATCTGCTGGGGCGTCGGCTGCTGGCCGCCGGCCATCTTGGCGATCTTGCCCAGGTCCATGTCGGGACCGCCCAGCATCTTGGCCATCTGGCCGAAGCCCTTGCCGCCGTTCTTGGACAGCGCCTTGAAGGCGTCGGCCATCTGGCGGTGCTGCTTCAGGAGCCGGTTCACCTCGGCCACGTCGACGCCGGCGCCGGCGGCGATGCGGCGCTTGCGCGAGGCCTGCAGGATGTCGGGCTTCTTGCGCTCCTGCTTGGTCATCGACGAGATGATCGCCACCTGGCGGTCGAAGCTCTTGTCGGTGATCCCGCTGTCGGCGATCTGGCGCTTGATCTTCTGGACCCCGGGCATCAGGCCCATCAGCCCTTCCATGCCGCCCATCCGCTTCATCTGGGCGAGCTGGTCGGCCATCATCTCCAGGTCGAACTGGCCCTTGGCCAGCTTCTTGGCCATGGCCTCGGCCTTGGCCATGTCGAGGTCCTGGGCGGCCTTCTCGACCAGGGCCACCACGTCGCCCTGGCCCAGGATGCGGCCGGCCACGCGGCGGGCGTCGAAGGCGTCGAGGCCGTCGATCTTCTCCGACACGCCGAGGAACTTGATCGGCAGGCCGGTGACCGCGCGCATCGACAGCGCCGCGCCGCCGCGGCCGTCGCCGTCGGCCCGGGTCAGCACCAGGCCCGTGAGCGGCAGGCGCTCGTGGAAGGCCTTGGCGGTGCGCACCGCGTCCTGGCCGGTCAGGCTGTCGGCGACCAGCAGGGTCTCGGAGGGGTTCGAGATCTTCGCGATCTCGGCCGCCTCGCTCATCATCGCCTCGTCGATCGTCGTGCGGCCGGCGGTGTCGAGGATGAGGATGTCGAAGCCTTGCAGCTTCGCCGCCTGCATGGCGCGTCGGGCGATGTCGGGGGCCGACTGGCCGGCCACGATCGGCAGGAAATTGGCGCCGGCCTGCTCGGCCAGCATGCCGAGCTGTTCCATGGCGGCCGGGCGGCGGGTGTCGAGCGAGGCCAGTAGGACCTTCTTGCGATCCTTGACCAGCTTCAGGGCCAGCTTGCCGGCGGTGGTGGTCTTACCCGAGCCCTGCAGGCCCGCCATCATCACGACGGTCGGCGGGTTCAGCGAGAGGTTGAGGCCCTCGGGCTCGCCCTCGCCGCCCAGCATCTCGACCAGGCCGTCGTAGGTGATCTTCACCACCTGGTCGGCGGGGCGCACCGAACGGATCACCGCCTCGCCCGTGGCGGCCTCGGTGGCCTTGGCGATGAACTCGCGCACCACCGGCAGGGCGACGTCGGCCTCGAGCAGGGCGACGCGGATCTCGCGCATCACCTCGGCGACGTCCTTCTCGGACAGCACGCCGCGGCCCGAAAGCCGGTCGAAGACCCCTGTCAGCCGTTCCGTAAGCGCGTCGAACAAATCGAACTCCTAAGCAATTCGCGGATGCGAATTGCGATCTTTTTCCGGGGTTCTTGTTTTCGCCGAGGCGAAAACAAGAGGGCCCAAACGCAGTCGACCCCCGTGCACGATTGCGTGGACGGGGGGCCTCGCCGCTCTCGTCCGATATGGGTATCGGGGTCGTAGCGGTGGAGGGCGCTGACCGAGGTTGGCGCCGGAAGGGCGCGCTTATGCGC
>NZ_WGNY01000030.1 GCF_016124325.1 Phenylobacterium sp. | reverse complement strand
CTCCAGGTGCTGGCGCTGGTCCTCGCCCACCGGCACGTGGGTGGCCTTGTAGATCAGGATGTCGGCGGCCTGCAGCACCGGGTAGGTGTAGAGGCCCACGCTGGAGCGCTCCTTGTGCTTGCCGGCCTTGTCCTTGAACTGGGTCATGCGGTCGAGCCAGCCGAGGCGGGCGACGCAGCTGAAGATCCAGGTCAGCTCGGCGTGCTCGGGCACCGCCGACTGGGCGAAGATGGTGGCCACCTTCGGGTCGAGGCCGGTGGCCAGGTAGGCGGCGGTGATCTCGCGCACCTGGCTCTTCAGCTTCGCCGGCTCCTGCCATTCGGTGATGGCGTGGTAGTCGGCCACGAAGATCAGGGTGGGGATCTCGTGCTGCAGGCGCGCGAACTTCACGAGCGCGCCGAGGTAGTTGCCCAGGTGCAGGTCGCCGGTGGGCTGCACGCCGGAGAGCACGCGTTGGGGGCCGGAGTATTGGGCCGGAGCTTGGTCGGTCATGGGATCAGGCTTCTGTAGGGATCGGACAGGCGGGTTCGTGGCCCGGTTGCGGTCGGGTCAGGGGGTCAGCGCCATCGCCAGGTGCGGGGTCCGTAAGCCATGAGCGCGGCAATAGCGCCGCGCGGGCCTCACGACAAGTCGCCAGAGGCCGGCGCGGGGTCGCCCTTGCGCCGCCGCAGCGCCGCGCGGGCCTCGGCGGGGGTCACCCCGCCGAATGCGAACAGCAGCAGCGGATAGAGCGCCATGCCCGCCGCCGAGACCAGCAGGATGGTGATCTCCTTGATGCCGTGGCCGCCCGGGATCAGCCCGCTCGCCACGGCCTCGATGTGGGGCCGCATCAGGCCGGCCACCGCGAGCACGGCGCCCAGGGCCACGCTGGCGGCGATCACGCGCACGATCTTGCCCACCGCCCGCGCCGAGGGCCGCCATACGCCGCGGCGGGTCAGCGCGAACCACATCTGCAGCACGGTGACCCAGGCGGCGACCGAGGTGGCGATCGCCACGCCCGTGAAGCCGATCAGCATGAAGAGGCTCACGCCCAGGGCGATGTTCACCGCCACCGAGATCAGCGAGAAGCGCATGGGCGTGCGGGTGTCCTGCCGCGCGAAGAAGGCGGGCTGGAGGATCCGCAGCAGCACGAAGGCGGGCACGCCCCAGCCGTAGTGGAACAGCAGCGCGCCGGTGGCCGCCGCGTCCGACCGGGTGAACTCGCCGCGGGTGAAGAAGCCGTCGATCAGCCACACGGGCAGGGCCATCAGCGCCGCGGCCGCCGGGAGGCTGAGCGCCAGGGCGAACACCAGGCCCTGGTCCATGGCCGCCTGGGCGTCGTCGTGGTCGTTCCTCTGCAGCGACTGCGACAGCCGGGGCAGCAGCGCCACCCCGATGGCCACGCCCACCAGGCTCATCGGCAGCTGGTACAGCCGGTCGGCCACGGTCATCCACACCCGCATCCCGGCGATCTGTGAGGCCAGGATGCCGGAGATGAAGATGTTGATCTGGGTCGCGCTGTTGGCGATCGCCGCCGGCACGGCCAGCTTGATCAACCGCTTCATGTCGGGCGTCAGCCGCGGTCGCATGAGGCGCAGCCGCGCGCCCGAACGTCGCGCCCCCCACCAGCAGATCCCGGCCTGCCCGACGCCGGCGATCACCACGCCGGCCGACGCCCACCACGCCGCGCGCACGGGGTCGTGCTGCGGCAGCACCATGGCCAGCATCACGATGTTGAGGATGGTGGGATAGGCCGCCGAGACGATGAACCGCCCGTGGGCGTTGAGTATGCCCGAGAACAGCGCCGCCAGCGCCATGCAGGGCAGATAGGGCATGGTCACCTGGGTCAGCATCCAGGAGAGCCGGAACTTCTCCGGCTGGTCCACGTAGCCCGGGTTGATCACGTACATCAGCCACGGCATCGCGAGCTGGGCGAGAAGCATGACCGCGATGGTGGCGGCGGCCACCGTCACGGCGGCGTCGGCGGCGAACCGGTCGGCCTCGCCTTCGCCGTCCCCGGCCAGCTTGCGCGAGTACATCGGCACGAACGCCGCGGCGAAGGCGCCCTCGGCGAAGATCCGCCGGAACAGGTTCGGGAAGGCCAGCGCCGTGTAGTAGGCGTCGGCGGCGATGGTCTGGCTGGCGCCCAGGCGCGCGGTGATGACCAGGTCGCGGGCCAGCCCCATGAACCGGCTCACCAGCGTCAGGGACGAAAAGATCGCGGACGAGCGGATCAGGCCGCCCTGCTTCGCGGGAGTCTTGGCGGCGCGTGCGGTCTCGGTCACGAAGGCGTTGGTCGGCTGTGTCGGGGAGCGCGTCAACCTACGCCCGCGCGGCGGCCCCGGCCTGTGGAATCTTGATGCAGGCGGCGTGGCGAACGCTAGGCTGTCGGCGAAGAGGGGAAGGAAACCTGCCGTGGGATTGAAAGTCATCGGGTCCGGCCTTGGCCGCACCGGCACCTTGTCGACCAAGCTGGCGCTGGAACAGCTCGGCTTCGCGCCCTGCCACCACATGGCCGAGGTGCTGATGCATCCCGAGACCATCCCATTGTGGGTGGACGCGGGAAGCGGCAAGCCTGACTGGGACGCCATCTTCGACGGCTACCAGGCCATGGTCGACCATCCCGGCTGCCGCTACTGGCGCGAACTGATGGACGTCTATCCCGACGCCAAGGTGCTGCACACGGTGCGCGATCCCGACAAGTGGTTCGACTCCACCCAGGCGACGATCTTCAACCCGGCCCGTCCCACCCCGCCCGTCGAACCGATGAAGTCGTTCTTCGAGCAGATCAACGCTTGGTACGGCGGCGACATGCACGACCGCGCCTTCATGACCGGCTTCTTCCGCCGCCACACCGAGGCGGTGGTCGCCGCCGTGCCGAAGGACAGGTTGCTGGTGTTCGACGTCAAGGAGGGTTGGGCGCCGCTCTGCGCCTTCCTGGGCGTCCCGGTCCCCGACACGCCGTTCCCGCGCGAGAACTCGACCGAGCAGTTCCAGGCGCGCCTGTCGAGCGGCCAGGCGCCCGTCGACCTGGAAAAGGTGATGAAGAGCCGCGGCGGCGGCTAGGGCCCGTCGGGGTGAAGCGGATACCGGTTCACCCGCCCGGACGGGAAGGCTCCAGAATTCGCCCCGCGCCCGACGGCCTAGTTCGCCGTCCGCTTTCCCTTCTTCGGCGGAGGTCCCTTCTTCGACGGAGGTCTCCGCGGCGGTCCGCCGCCCTTCCCGGCCCGCGACGCCTGATTGGGTGGAGCGCTGGCCGGATTGATCCTGATCTCGCCTGCGTCCGCAGCGGCCCTGACCGCATCGCGGAAGCGCGCCTCGACGGCGGGCGCGATCTCGAACTTCGTCTCGTGGTCGAAGATCCGGATCAGGCCGATGTCCTTCTTGGTGACGTGTCCCAGGCGGCAGATCAGGGGCACGAGCCATTTCGGGTCGGCGTTCTTGGATCGGCCGACGGGCAGGCGGAACCATGCTGCGTCGGGGCCGTAGTCCATCGCCGGCGCGCGATCCGGTCGCGCCCCGCCGTCGGGCCGCTGGGGCCGTGGGCCCGGCCCGCGACCACCGCCGTCGTCGAAAACGTCCTCGGGCGCCGGCAGCCGCGCTCGGTGCAGGCGGATCAAGGCCGCGGCCACGGCCTGTGGCGAGCGGTCGGCCAGCAGTCGCTCGGCCAACTCCAGTTCCTCGGCCGAGGGCGCCTCGTTGAGCAGCGGATCCTCCAGGAGCCGCACCTGGTCCCGGGCCCTGATTTCGTCCGCCAGGGGCGGCCCGGACCACTCGACGTCAAGGTTCGCGGCGGCGAACAGGCGCTCGGCCGGTCGGCGCTTGGTGTAGGGCACGAGCACGACCGAAACGCCCTTGCGGCCGGCTCGGCCGGTTCGGCCGCTGCGGTGGAGCAAGCCGGCGGTGTTCGCCGGAAGGTCGGCGTGGATAACAAGTCCGAGCTCGGGAAGGTCGAGACCCCGGGCGGCCACATCGGTGGCGATGCAGGCCCGTGCGTGGCCGTCACGCAGCGATTGGAGCGCGTCGGACCGTTCCTTCTGCGACAGTTCCCCGGAGAGCTGCACAACGGCGAAGCCGCGTTCGCGCAGGCTCCCGTACAGGTGGCGCACCCGCTCCCGCGTGGCGCAGAAGATCAGCGCCCCGGGGCTCTCGAAATACCGCAGCAGGTTCACGACGGCGTTCTCGATCTCGTTCGGAGCCACGCGAACGGCCCGGTACTCGATGTCGCCATGGGCTTCATCGCGGCGGATCGTGTCGATACGCACCGCGTCGCGCTGATAGCGCCGCGCCAGGGCGGCGATGTCCTTGGCGATGGTGGCCGAGAACAGGAACGTGCGCCGTTCGGCCGGCGTGGAATCGAGGATCTCCTCCAGATCCTCGCGGAAGCCCATGTCGAGCATCTCATCCGCCTCGTCCAGCACCGCCACGCGCAGGCCGGCGAGGTCGAGGTTGCCGCGCTCCAGGTGGTCGCGAAGCCGTCCGGGCGTGCCGACGACGATGTGGGCGCCGAGGGCGAGCGCCCTCTGCTCCTGGCGGGCGTCCATGCCCCCCACGCAGGTGACGATCCTCGCGCCCGCCGCCGCGTACAGCCAGGTCAGCTCCCGACTGACCTGAATTGCCAGCTCGCGCGTCGGCGCGATGGCCAGGAGCAGCGGCGCCTGGGCGGCGTCGAAGCGCTCCGCGTCACCGAGCAGGGGCGCCGCGGCGGCCAGGCCGAACGCGACGGTCTTGCCCGAGCCGGTCTGGGCTGAGACCAACAGGTCGCGGTCGGGTTCGGCGGCCAGTACAGCGGCCTGAACGGGCGTGGGTTCGCGATAGCCCTTGGCGCCGAGCGCCTTGGCCAGCGCCGGATGGGTCGTTGGGAAGCTCATGGAAGATCCTGGTCGCGCATCGGGCGCGAAACGGCGGTCCTTGGACGCCTCATCCGCCGCAAACGCAAGTCCAATCGTCAGCGTGCGACGCTCGCCCGCGCCCGCGGCAGGCTCGTGCGGCGGGCCTTCGCGGTCTCGGCCTCGCTGTCGTTGAGCGCCGAAAGGAGGGCGGCCTTCAGCGCATTGCCCTTGCGGGCGTCGGTCAGCTTCCCGCCGTCGCCGTCGACCACGTAGAAGGCGTCGACCGCGCGCTCGCCGTAGCCGTCGATGTGGGCCGAGGTGATCTGCAGCCCGGCGTCCGAGAGCGTGCGCGCGAGACCGGCCAGCAGGCCCGGGCGGTCTCGGCCCGAGGCCTCCACCACCGTCGCGTCCTCCGAGGCGTCGTTGTCCAGCATCACCGTGGGCGTGATGGCGAAGGCGGCGGCGCGGCCGGGGTCGCTCTTGCGCGCTTCTCGCGCATGCGGCTCGCCGCGGGCGGCGGCGGCGATCGCCTCGGCCAGCCGTGGCAGCAGGTGGGGCGCGGTCCCGCCGAAGGGCTGGCCGATCGCGTCCTGCACGTAGAAGACGTCCAGCGCCTGGCCTGAGCGCGAGGTGAAGACCCGCGCGCCCATCACGTTGGCGCCGGCCGCGGTGATCGCCTCGGCCAGGTCGACGAACAGGCGCGGGCGGTCGGCGGCGGCCACCACGATCTCCGAGACGTTCAGATCGGGGCGGACGCGGGCCTCGGCCGCTGCGCGGGCGCTCCCCGCCGCCAGGGCGGCCAGCCGCGCGTGGGTGACGACCTCAGCGTCGCCGAACGCGGTGAAATAGGCGTCCTCCATCGAGTCGCCCCAGGCCTCGGCGGCCGGATCGGCATGGGCCAGCCGCACGCGCGCGTCATAGGCGGCGTTCTCCTGGTAGCGCCGCAGGGCCGCCGCGGCGTCCGATCCGCGTCCGCCACGGAAGACGGCCTCGGTGGCGTTGTAGAGCTCGCGCAGGAGCTGGCCTTTCCAGCCGTTCCAGACGCCCGGACCGACGGCCCGGATGTCCGCCACGGTCAGCACCAGCAGCAGGCGCAGCCGCTCGGGCGTCTGCACGACGCGCGCGAAGTCGGCCACCGTGCGGGGGTCGGCCACGTCGCGCTTCTGGGCGAAGTCGCTCATCATCAGGTGGTGCTCGACCAGCCAGGCGACGAGCTCGATCTTGGACCTCTCCAGGCCCAGCCGCTCGCAGACCTGCCGCGCGGCGCGGGCGCCGGCCACCTCCTGGCCGCCGGCCCCGCCCTTGCCGGTGTCGTGCAGCAGCATGGCGAGGAACAGCGCCTCGCGGTCGGCGATCCGCGGCATGACCTGGGTGGCCAGCGGGTGATCGTCGCCCAGTCGGCCCGCGGCGATATCGGCGATCACGCCCACGGCCCGCAGGGTGTGCTCGTCCACCGTGTACGAGTGGTACATGTTGAACTGCATCTGGGCGACGATGCGCCCGTATTCGGGCAGGTAGCGGCCCAGCACGCCCGCCTCGGTCATCAGCGTCAGGGTGCGCCGCGGGTCGCGGCCCCGCGCCAGGATGTCGAGGAACACCTTGGCCGCGTGGCGGTCGCGGCGGACGGCCGAGGTGATCAGGCCGACGGCCCGCGAGGCGGCCGTGAAGGCGTCGGGGTGCAGGTCGAGATTGCGCTTGTCGGCGATCTGGAACAGCCGCAGCAGGTTCGTGGGATCGGCCTCGAAGATGTCGGCGTCCACGTCCAGCCGACCGCCCACCTCGTGGAATCCGGGTTCGTCCAGCGGCTTGCGCCGATGCCGCCGGCCCGGGATGAAGCGCGAGATCCCTTTCGGCTCCATCTTGACCTGCTCGGCCTCGAGCTTGGCGGCGAACACGCGGGTCAGCGCGCCCACGTCCTTGGCGATCAGGAAATAGCGCCGCATGAACCGTTCGACGGCCGGCGCGTCGCCGCGGTCGCCATAGCCCATCCGTCGCGCGATCTCGGGCTGCAGGTCGAACGAGAGCCGCTCCTCCGGTCGCCCGGTGGCGAAGTGCATGTGGCTGCGGACGGCCCAGAGGAAATCGAAGGCGGTGATGAACGCACGCACCTCGCGGCGATCGAACATCTCCAGCTGCATCACCCGTTCGATGTTCTCGCCCGGGTGCAGGTACTGGGCGATCCAGAAGAGGGTGTTCAGGTCGCGCAGGCCGCCCTTGCCCTCCTTGACGTTGGGCTCGACGAGATAGCGGCTGGCGCCGGCGCGGCTGTGGCGCTCGTCGCGCTCCTTCAGCTTGGCGGCGACGAACTCCGCGCCCGTTCCCTTGACCACCTCGGCCCGGAAACGGCGGATCAGCTCCTCGGCCAGCTGTTCGTCGCCGGTCAGGCGCCGCGCCTCCAGGATCGAGGTCCGGATGGTGAAGTCCTCGCGGGAGAGCTTGATGCACTCCTCGATGGTCCGCGAGGCGTGGCCCACCTTGAAGCCCAGGTCCCACAGCGCATACAGCATGTACTCGATCACGCTCTCGGCGTGGGCGGTCTGCTTGTAGGGCCGCACGAAGAGCAGATCGATGTCGGAGTAGGGCGCCAGGGTCCCGCGCCCGTAGCCGCCCACCGCCATCAGCGCCAGGCGCTCGCCCTCCGTCGGGTTGCGCGCGCGGAAGATGTGGACGGTGGTGAAGTCGTAGAGCGCCGAGACCACCTCGTCGGTGACTCCAGACAACAGGCGCGCGGTCTCGATCCCGCCGGCGCCGTTCTCCAGCCGCTCCTTGGCGATCATGCGGCCGCGGAACAGGGCCGCCTTGAGGACGTCGAGCGCCGCCTTTCGCTGGGCGGCTTCGTCGCCCAGGTTCTCCAGCGCGGCGGCGGAGAGCTGGGCGCGCAGGCGCACGCCGTCGACGACGTACTCCAGGCGCGTGGGCTTCAGACGAGGCGGCATGGCGGCTAGCCATATAGGACGGTTCGTTAACGCGCGCAGGAGGGTCGCGAAATTCCCGCCTCCGATTTCGCGTCTGCGCGGGGTGCGGTAGAAGGGCGGCCATGACCACGCCTGCGCAGGACTGGGCCGAGGCCGCCGAGCAGCAACTGCTCGACGAGACGCTGAAACTGGCGCCGATCCACGGCTGGACCTGGCGGACGACGAAGCTCGCCGGCAAGGCGGTCGGCCTGTCGGCCGGCGAGACCGAGCTGCTCGTCCCGCATGGGCCGGCCGACCTCGCCGCCCTGTTCTCGCGCCGCCACGACGCGCGCGCCCTGGCCGAGCTGGCGGGCGTCTACCCCGACAACCTGAAGATCCGCGAGCGCATCCGCCGCGCGGTGGAGGCGCGCCTCGATGCGGCCGCCGTCGACGAGCCGGCGACCCGCCGCTGGATGGGCCACCTCGCCCTGCCGCAGAACCTGCCGCTGGCCGGCCGGCTGGCCTGGGAGAGCGCCGACCACCTCTGGCGCTGGGCCGGCGACACCGCCACCGACGAGAACCACTATTCCAAACGCGCGATCCTGGGCGGCATCCTCTCGGCGGCCATGACGCTGCGCATGGCCCAGGGCCGCAAGGCCGCCCTCGAGTTCGTCGATCGCCGGATCGAGGATGTCATGGCCTTCGAGAAGTGGAAGGCGACCACCAGCATCCGCCCCAGCCGCTGGGCCGAGCATCTGGCCGGGGCGATGGCCCGCCTGCGTTACGGCGCCGCGCCGCCTCAGGCGTAGGGGTTGGCGAAGATCGTCTCCACCGGCTCGTCGAACAGGGCCGCGATGCGGTAGGCGAGGTCCAACGACGGATCGTGCTTGTCGCTTTCCAGGGCGATCACCGCCTGGCGCGAGACGCCGAGCCGCTCGCCGAGATCGGCCTGGGTCCAGCCGCGCGCCGTGCGCAGCTCGCGCAGCCGGTTCTTCATCGCGATGTCCGCACGAACGGGGTGACGAGCCCGTAGACCGCCCAGAACACGGCGTACATCAGCCAGCCGGGCGCATGCCAGGCGCCGGCGTAGCTCTCCATGAATCCCCAGGCGGTGAAGAGCGCCATGGTGAGCCCGGACGCCATGATGAAGCGCTTGGCGAGCAGGGCGCGGACGAACTCGTCGCTCTGGGCCATCAGCGCGAGGGTGGCCCAGATGTGCGCCGCGACAGGCGCCGCGACGGCCAGTGCGAACGCCCATTTTCCCGGACCGCTCAGGTCGTCGAAGGCGCCGGAGATCGCGGCTCCGTTGATCGCCACATAGCCGCCCAGCGCCGAAACTGTCCGGATCCGATAGCGCTGGTTCGCATCGCCGCCCCACATGTCTTCGCCTCCTTGATGTAAGGAGAACCTGACATATGGAGCATGTAAGGTCAACCTTACATGTCGACTTGATCGACCCGCCGGCAGAAGAGGCCGAGCCAGCGCTCCTTGCCGCGCCCGGGCCGCACGTCGCCCGAGGTCCACATGGACAAGAGGTCGAGGCCGCCGACCTCGGCCAGCAGGCGCCGGGCGCCGGCCTCGTCCATGTCGGTGAAATGGCGGCCGCCGACCTCACGGTCCCGGACGCCGTACTTGAAGGAGATGAACCAGGCGCCGCCGGGCTTCAGCGCCCGCCGAAGCCGCGTCAGAACCGCCGGCAGCTCCGCGCGCGGCACGTGCAGCAGCGAGGCGCAGGTCCAGATTCCGTCGAACGCCTCGGTCCAGTCCATCCGGTCGAAGGTCGTGACCTCGACCTCGACGCCGGCGTGGGCGCGCGCCAGGGCGGCCAGCTTCGGCGCCGCCTCGGTCGCGGTGACCTGAAAGCCCCATTCGCGGAACAGCCGGGCGTCGCGGCCCGACCCGCAGCCGGCGTCCAGCACCCGGCCGCCGGGCGGAAGCAGGTCGGCGAAAGCGCGTTGTTCGGTGAGTATCGCAGCGTCCACCGACCGCTCGAAGAAGCCCTCGGCGTTGTCCTCGTACCAGCCGATGCTGTCGGTCAAAGCGGATGGACCTTGTTGACGTGGCCCATCTTGCGGCCCGGCTTGGCTTCGCGCTTGCCGTAGAGGTGCAGACGGGTCTCGGGCTCGTGCGCCAGCTTCGCCCATTGGTTCGCTTCGTCGCCGAGCAGGTTCAGCATCTCGACGCGCGCATGAGGCGCGGTCGGGCCCAGCGGCCAGCCCGCCACCGCCCGGACGTGCTGCTCGAACTGGTCCACCTCGCAGCCGTCCTGGGTCCAGTGGCCGGTGTTGTGGACGCGCGGGGCGATCTCGTTGACCAGCAGGCGTCCGTCCTTGAGCTCGAACAGCTCGATGCCGATCACGCCGACGTAGTTCAGCCCCTCCAGCACCCGCACCGCGATCCGTTCGGCCTCCTCCGCGGTCCTGGTCGAGACCTCGGCCGGCGCCAGCGTGCGGCGCAGGATTCCGCCTTCGTGGTGGTTCTCGGAGAGGGGATAGATCGCGGTGGCCCCGTCGCGGCCGCGTGCGGCGATGATCGACAGCTCGCGCACGAAGTTCGCCTGGGCCTCCAGGATCACCGGGACGCCGCCCAGGGCCTCGAAGGCGGCCGCCGCGTCGGCGGCGTGCTCGATCCAGCGCTGGCCCTTGCCGTCGTAGCCGTCGCGCCGGGTCTTGATCAGCAGCGGGGCGCCCATGGCGGCCGCCTGGCTCATGGCCTCGTCGGCGCTGTCGGCCGAGGCGAAGGCCACCGTGGGCGCGCCGGTGGCGTTCAGGAACTGCTTCTCGGCGACGCGATCCTGGGCGACCGACAGGGCCTCGGGGCCCGGCGCGGCCTCCACGCCCAGCGCCTGGAGCGTGAGCACCGACTTGGCGGGCACGTTCTCGAACTCGTAGGTGACGACGCTCGCGACCGCGGCCAACGCCTCCAGCGCCTTCGGGTCGTCGTAGGGACCCACGATGGTGTGGGCGGCGACCCGCCCGGCCGGCGAGTCGGCGTCGCGCTCCAGGACCGCGACGTCGAAACCCAGTCGTGCGGCGGCGAGCGCCAGCATGCGGCCGAGTTGGCCGCCCCCCAGGACGCCGAGGGTGGAGCCAGGTGGAAGCGGGAACGCGGCCATGACGGTGTCTCTGCTCAGTCCAGCCTGTTCAGGCGTCTTCGACCGCTTCGGCCACGCCGGCGGTCTGGTCGGCGGCGAAGGCGGCCACGCGCTCGGCGAGGGCCGGATCCGACAGGGCCAGGATCTTGGCCGCCATCAGCCCGGCGTTCTTGGCGCCGGCCTCGCCGATCGCCAGCGTCCCCACCGGCACGCCCGCGGGCATCTGGACGATGGAGAGCAGGCTGTCCATGCCCTTCAGCGCCTTGGATTCGATCGGCACGCCCAGCACCGGCAAATCGGTGAGCGAGGCGGTCATGCCCGGCAGGTGCGCCGCCCCGCCGGCCCCGGCGATGATCACCTTCACGCCGGCGGTCTTGGCGCCCTTTGCGAAGGCGTACATCCGCTCGGGCGTGCGGTGGGCCGAGACCACCTTGGCCTCGTAGGCGACGCCCAGGCCGTCCAGCATCTCCGCGGCGCGTTTCAGCACCGGCCAGTCCGACCGGCTGCCCATGATGATGGCGACTGGCGCGCTCATGCGGTCTCGACTTTCCACTGGCCCCCGAAAGGGCGCGGAGTATAGGCGCCGCCCTTGCCGGCACAATGACAGTGGTTAGATTCCCTTAACCACGGTGCAGTCCAATCGCCGTTAACCATTTCGGGGATGGGCCATGAAGATCACGGGCGCGCGCAGCGAGCCGTTCTCAGCGATCCGCCGCCGCGCGCTCGTGAAGGCGGGCGCGGCGACATCGTCAACCGCCGCCGCGCGCGTGGACAACGCCGCCTTCCTGGGCGTGACCGAGGCCGAGATGACGCCGGCGGTGCAAGCCGCGATCCTGGCGCTCGTCAGCGAGATCGAGGACCTGCGCGGCGAGGTGGGTCGGCTGAAGGCGCGGCTCGCCGAAGCCGAGGGCCTGGCCGATCGCGACGGCCTGACGCCGCTCCTCAACCGCCGGGCGTTCCTGCGCGAGCTGGGCCGCGTGCGGACGTTCGCCCAGCGCTACGGCGCGCCGGCCAGCCTCGTCTACTTCGACCTCGACGGCTTCAAGGCGATCAACGACCGCTATGGCCACGCCGCCGGCGACGCGGCGTTGCAGGCGGTCGCCGAGCGCCTGGCCGGCAATGTGCGCGAGAGCGACATCCTGGGGCGGCTGGGCGGCGACGAGTTCGCCCTGGTGCTGGTGCAGGCCGATGCGTCGACGGCGCAGGCCAAGGCCGCGGCGCTGGCCGAGGTGGTCGAACGCGAGCCCATCCGCTTCGGCGAGTGGACCGCGCCGGTGCGTCTGTCCTGGGGCGTCACCGAGATCGCGCCGGACGTCGAGACCGAGGCCCTGGTCGCCCAGGCCGACGCGGCCATGTTCGCGGCCAAGCGGATGCGCAAGGCCGGCTAGAGCCTTCCCGGATCAGGTGGGATCACCTGATCCGGACGAGAAGGTTCTATCTTCAGGCGATGATGTCGGGGTTCAGGAAATCCGCGATCCGGGCCATCTCGTCCTTCAGCGACAGCTTCTTGCGCTTGAGCCGGCCGATGACGACGAGATCGGGCAGGGGCGCGAGCGCCAGGGCCTGGATCGCCGCGTCGAGGTCGGCGTGATCCTGGCGTAGCTCCGCCAGGCGCGCCTCAAGGGCCTCGTCGCTGAAGTTGGAATAGTCGATCATCGCCCGTCCCGACCCTAGCTCAGCGCCGCCGCCAGCTCGGCCAGGGCGTTGGGCGGCGCCGGACGGCCCCACGCCGCCGAGGCGGCTTCCAGCGCGTCCAGGGCGTGCGCGCCGCCGCGGCCCTCGGTCAGGTCGGCCAGGGTCTCCAGCAGCAGGCGCTCGGCGGCGAGCTCCAGTCCCTTCACCTCCTCGCGCAGGGCCAGGCGCGGCGCGTCGGCGAACGGCGGCAGTGGCGGCTTGAGTCGCCGCCGCACTTCGCGCAGCGGGACGAGCGCGGTGGCGTCCCACGCCCGGGTCGCCTCCGCCGCCCGCGCCAGGGCCTCGGGATCCTTCACCTCGGCGTAGACCGCCCACAACAGCAGCGAGGTGTTCTGGCCGTGCTCGTCCTGCAGGGCGAGGCAGGCCTCCGGCACGCCCGGCCGCGCATAGGCTTCCAGCGCCCAGTCCCAGATCGACATGCTCAATCCTCGTCCGCTGCGGCGGCCAGCGGCCCGATGTCGCGGCCCCAGCGTTTCACCGGTGTCCATGACAGGCCGAAGAGATCGAGGGCGCGCCCCACCGATTGATCCACCATCTCCTCCAGGGTCTTGGGCCGAGCATAGAAGGCCGGCAGCGGCGGGGCGATGACAGCGCCCATTTCGGCCAGCCGGACCATGGTGCGCAGGTGGCCGAGGTGCAGCGGCGTCTCGCGCACCATCAGCACCAGGGGGCGCCGCTCCTTCAGCGTCACGTCCGCGGCCCGCGTCAGCAGCGACGAGGTCACGCCGGTGGCGATCTCGCTCATCGTGCGCACCGAGCAGGGCGCCACGATCATGCCCAGCGTGGGGAAGGATCCCGAGGCGATGGCCGCGCCCACCTCGCCCGCCCGGTAGCTGACGTCGGCGCGGGCCTGGACGTCGGCGATGGTCAGGCCCGCTTCCTCCGCCAGCGTCTGGGCCGAGGCCCGGCTGACCACGAGGTGACTCTCGACCCCGAGTTCGCGGCAGGCCGCGAGAGCGCGGACGCCGTACGCCACGCCGGACGCGCCCGAGATGCCGACGATCAGCCGTGGCGTCTCCATCCTGCCCATGCCGAAAAGCCCCCGACGCCCGCCGCTTCGACCCCGCCAGCGCGGGACCGCCTGCAAACATATGTGATCTGACAGCGGCGGGAAGCGGGCGTTTACTCGAACGTCGTCCCACAGCGAGGAGGCACTCCGCCATGGCGCTAGATGCCCGGATCCGCGAACTCGGATCCCGTCACCAGTCCCTGGAACAGGCGATCCAGGACGAGATGCGCAGGCCCTACGCCGACGACCTCAGGCTCAAGGAACTCAAGCGACAGAAGCTCAGGCTGAAGGAAGAGATCGAAACCCTCAGGGGCCAGATGCACTGACCGGCGACGCCCGCCCGCGGGCGTCCGACGCGCGGTGTGAAGGGCGGGGGACGCGGCCTTGCTTCCCCCGGCAGTCCCGCTTGTGCGCTGCTGAGGCCTATTCCTCGTCGGCGTCGTCGATGTCTTCGGCGTCGTAGACGGGTTCCGGCTCCGGGTCGTCCTCGACCACGCCGGTCTCTGCCGCCGGACGCAGGGTGGCGCCTTCCGGCTCCACCTCGCCGCGGCGGGCGGCTTCCTTGGCGCGCTTCTCGGCCGCCTTCTTCACCACCGCGTCCAGCTCGAGCTGGGTGGCGAGGCCCAGGGTCACCGGGTCGACCGGCTTGATGTTGGCCGAGTTCCAGTGCGCGCGGTTGCGCACCTGGTCGATGGTGGCCTTGGTGGTGCCGAGGAGGCGGGCGACCTGGCTGTCCGGCACTTCTGGGTGGTTGCGCAGGAACCAGGCGATGGCGTCCGGCCGGTCCTGGCGGCGCGAGACGGGCGTATAGCGCGGACCCTTCTTGACCGGCTTCAGCAGCTCGGCGTGCCGGCTCTTCTGGGCCTTCATCCGGTAGTTCGGATTCTTCTCGGCCGCGTCCAGTTCCTCGCGGTTGAGCTGCCCGTTGGCGATGGGGTCGGCGCCGCGGATGTCGCGCGCCACCTCGCCGTCGGCGATGCCCTTCACTTCCAGGGGATGCAGTTCGCAGAAGTCGGCGATCTGGTCGAACGTCAGCGAGGTGTTGTCCACCAGCCAGACGGCGGTCGCCTTGGGCATCAGAATCTGGGTCATGGCGTGGTCTTCGGCAAGTTCTTGAAACGAAGGCGCCCGGCCTTTCGGCCGGGCGGTGGAGCACGTTCTATAGGCCTCTTGGGGCCGGCTGGAAACGATCTTCTTCGCCGGCCGGCCGTCAGCTTCCGAAGATCCAGTCGCCGGTGAGGGTGCTCATCTGGACGCCCACCAGGATCATCTGGCCGCCGCCGGTCATGGAGACCACCGTATCGGCCCCCACCTGGGACACCGTGTACTGGGTGCCGGGGTCCACCAGGACGCGGTCGCCCTCCGAGATGTGGAAGTCGAGCACCCGGTCGATCCCGGCGGCTCCGAAGGTGTGGAAGAGGTCCGCGCCCGCCCCGCCGGTGATGGTGTCGTCGCCCTTGTCGCCCGAAACATAGTCGTCCCCGGCCCCGCCGTTGACGATGTCGTCGTTCTGGCCGCCGCGGACGATGTCGTTCCCGTCGCCGCCGTCGCAGGTGTCGTTGCCGAGGTTGCCGTAGACGAGGTTCTGGCCCGCGCTGCCCACGAGGCTGTCGTTGTCCTTGCCGCCGACCACCCAGTCGTCTCCGCCGCCGGAGACACAGGTGTCGTTGCCCTGGTTGCCGTTGATGTCGTCGAAGCCCGTCCCGCCAACGATCGAGTCGTTGCCGTCGCCGCCGCGCAGGTAGCTCGTGCCGGAGCCGCCCTCGATGGTGTCGGCGCCCGCCTCGCCCGCGATGGTGTCGTTCCCGGCCCCGCCGCTCAGCGAGTTGTTCAGGCTGTTGCCGACGATCGAGTCCGCGCCGAAGCCGCCGATCGCGTTCTCGATCTGGGCGCCCTGGGCGATCGCCACATTGCCCACCATGCCGCCGACGTCTGAAAAATGGCCCTCGCCCAGGTCGATCTTCTGGCTCTGCGAATAGCCCGAGAAGTCGAAGGTGTCCCGGCCGCCGGCGTCCCACACCGCGAAGACCAGCCGGCTCGAACTGGACGTGGCGGCGAACCAGGCGCGGTCGGCTGTCGAGTTGAACCCGTAGGTCGTGTCGTCCGTGCGCGTGCTCATGTTGGCGCCGTACTCGATCTGGGCGGCGCGGATGTCGTCGAGTTGGGGCGCGGAGGCGTAGCGGCCGTTGTAGCTGGCCCCGGTGTTCGACTCCGAGAAGTAGCTCATCACCGTGTACTGGCGGGAATCCTCATAATATTCCGCGTTGTTGGCGTAGGTGATCGCACCGCCCTCGCCGGCGTTGTAGTCGCCCGGGTGGTCGAGCCCGATGGCGTGGCCGATCTCGTGGATCAGCACCTGGGCGCCGTAGTTGCCCATGCTGGGGATCGAGTTCGTGCCGGCGGTGATGTTGATCCAGACGTCGCCCGCCGAGCTGCTGGCGGCGGTGCTACCCGGGAAATAGGAGAACGCCGCCGAGCCGGATTCGCCCGACGAGTAGTCGCCGAACAGGATCGAGGCGTTGTCGGAATAGACCGCCTCGCCCGACGAGCCCTCGCCCACCCGCACGAACTTGATGTTGGCCACGTCGGACCAGGCCTGCAGCGCCTGCTCGGTCTGGTAGATCTGCTGGGCGTTGAACCGCTGGAAGCCGTCGGTGTCGCTGGGCATCTGCGCCGGCGCGGTCGAGCGGAAGGCGTAGGTGATGGTGAAGGCCTGGCCCGCCACGCCGCCCCAGCCGGGGTAGGGCTTCATCGTGTTGGGATCGAAGCCGGTCATCTGCAGGCCGGCCCGATCGATGGTGAAGCTGGTCTTGCCCTCGATGGTGACGCCGGCGCGTTCCTCGGCGTTCAGGTACGACAAGCTGGTCCCGTCGCCCACCGACAGGTCGGTCGCGCTGGCCGTTCTCGGATCGGAAAGAGGCTCTGAAATGGGATCGTCAGCCATCGTCACACCCTGACTTCCGCGTCCCACTCAGAGTCTTAAGAGAACAGATGAATCGACGCAATCGGCGCGCCCGCGTCACGCGGCCGCGCCGAGGATATACGCGGACCGCGACGGTTCGGCCGCGCGCCCTCGTCAGGCGGCCTTCATTTTTGCGAAGTCGACGACCTGCTCGGCCACGGTCGCCAGCTGCCAGGCGTCCTTCTCGTCGCGGCACGCGCCGGCCTCGTCGAACAGCCCGCCGCCGGAGTTCAGCGCCGCCCCGAACGGGGTGGGCCAGCCGCGCAGGGCGTGGATGATGGCTCGCAGGGCCATCAGGGTGGTCCCCGCCGCCTGCCAGCCGTCGGCGGTGATGATCGTGCCCACCGGCTTGGCCGTGAGATAGGGCTGGGGGTCGGTTCGCGTCAGCTCCAGGGTGTCGAGCGCGTTCTTGATCACGCCCGAGATCGAGCCGTGATAGCCCGGGCTCGCCACGATCACGCCATCGGCGCCGCGGATCGCCTCGGCCAGCGCGTGCTGGGCCTCGGTCGGGCCGCCGGGCCGGGGATCGAAGATCGGCAGCTCGCCCAGGAACGCGCCGCCCAGCAGGCGGGTCTCAGCGCCCAGCGTCTCGGCGTGGCGCAGGGCGCACGCCAGGGCCTTTTCGGTGGAGGAGCCCTCGCGGACGGTGCCGCCCAGGCCGACGATGATGGGGCGGCGGCTCACGTGGTTTCCCCTTCCATGGCGAAGGCCTTCTTCAGCTCGACCTTCAGGATCTTTCCGTTGGCGTTGCGCGGCAGCGTCTCGGGCCAGAAGGCGATCTTGACCGGGACCTTGAAGGCCGCCAGCCGGTCGCGCACCCACTGGCGCAGCTCGGCCTCGGTGGCCGTCCCGCCGGGGCGCAAGTGGACGACGGCTGCCGGCTCCTCGCCCAGCGTCTTGTGCGGCACGCCCACCAGGGCGGCGTCCATGACGTCGGGGTGGTCGTAGAGAACGTTCTCGACCTCGACGCAGTAGATGTTCTCGCCGCCGCGGATCAGCATGTCCTTGGCGCGGTCGATGATGAAGAGGAAGCCCTCCTCGTCGATGCGCGCCAGGTCGCCGGTGCGCAGCCACCCGTCGACGAAGGTCTCCGCGGTGGCCTCCGGCTTGTTCCAGTAGCCCTTCACCACCTGCGGGCCCTTCACCCAGAGTTCGCCCACCTCGCCCGGCCGCAGCACGGTCTTGGCGTTGGCGGGGTCGCGGATCTGCATCTCGCCCACCGGCGCGGCGGGCCCGGCGCTGTCGGGCCGGTTGAGATAGTCGGGGCCGAGGTGGCTGGTGAAGGTGGCGGTGGTCTCGGTCATCCCCCATCCGTTGCCTGGGGCGGATCCCGGGAACACCTCGGCGATCTTGCGGACCAGCTCGGGCGCCGACGGGGCGCCGCCATAGGCTACCGACATCAGCGAGGAGAGGTCGTATTTCGCGCGTGCCGGGTGCTCGATGAGCTGCCAGGCGATGGTCGGCACCCCGCCGGTCGAGCTGACCTTCTCGCGCTCGATCAGGCGCATGGCCGGCTCGGCGTCCCACCGCCGCATCAGCACCAGCTTGCCGCCCGAGTTCAGCGAGGGCGACAGCGTCGCCGATAGCCCGGTGGCGTGGAACATCGGCACCACCAGCAGGCCCACCCGCTGCGGCGCCTTGGTGGGGTCGAGCTCGGGCAGGGGATCACCCGCCCGCAGGAAGTTGCGCGCCGCCGAGATGCCGCTGGCCCCGATGTTGGAGGTCATGTTGCGGTGGGTGCCCAGCGCGCCCTTGGGCTTTCCGGTGGTGCCCGAGGTGTAGAGGATGGTGGCGTCGTCCTCGGGATCCAGCGGCACGTCGGGCAGCGCCAGCTCGGGCAGCTTGCCCCAGTCGTTGACCTTGCCGATCACGTCCTCGAGCCGGTGGCAGCGCCCGTCGCCGCCCGCCTCGTGCAGCCGGGCCACGTAGATGCGCTGAAGGTCGGGCAGGGCCTTCAGGTGCGGGCCCAGGCGTTCGAGTCGCTCGTCGTCGACGAAGGCGACCTTGGTTCCGGAATCGGCCAGGCCGTACTCCAGCTCCGCGCCCGTCCACCACGCGTTCAGCGGCGTGACGATCGCGCCCACCCGCTGGCCGGCCCAGAACGCCACCGGCCATTCGGGCAAGTTGCGCATGATCACCGCCACGCGGTCGCCCTTCTTCACGCCGTCGGCGAGCAGCCGGTGGGCCAGGGTGAGCGTGGCGCGGGCGAAGCTGTCGAAGGTGGCGCGGTCGTCCTCGTAGACCAGGAACTCGCGCTCGCGGAACCGCAGCCCGTTGAGGAACACGTCGCGCAGGGTGGGCGGGGCGTTCTTCCAGGTCCGCGTGCGGACGCCCCGGATCACCTTCTCCTCGATCTCGAACGGCGCGCCAGGGGCGGTGAGCCGCGCGTGCGCCTCGGCGAGCGACATGACGGGCCAGGGCTTGGACTCAGGGACGTTCACGGCGTCGGACATGGATCGAAGGTCTCGTACGGCAAGCGGACACTGCGGCGGCCCCAAGGGGCGTTCATTCCAGATAATCGCCCGGGGCGCCTAGGGGAAAGCAATTCCATGCCCTCCAGGCGCCGGCGCCGGCCCGTTCTGGCCCGGAAGCCCGCCCGCTGGTACCAACGCGGCCATGGGCGAGATCCGCGACGCGGCGCGCACGCGCGCCAAGATCATGCAGGCGGCCCGCGACGAGTTCGCGGCGCACGGCTTCGCCGGCGCGCGCATCGAGGCCATCGCCCGCAGGGCCGGCCTCTCGAAGCAACTGCTCTACCACTACTTTCCGAGCAAGGAGGCGCTGTTCGAGGAGATCCTCGACCACAAGTTCCGCCACCATCGCGCGCCGCCGCCGGAAGGCGATGGTCCAGGGCGGCTCTTCCGCCAGCGGTTCGGTTCGGCCGCCGCCGACCCGGTCTGGGTGCGGTTCATGACTTGGGAAGCGGCTGAACGCGACGCGGACGGCCAGATCACCGCGGAGGAGCCGCGCCGCGAGTCCATCGCGCGCCAGGCCGCGCGGCTCGCGGAACAGCAGGCGAAGGGCGAGCTGCCGGCCGACCTGCCCACCGACCTGCTGCAACTGGCCCTCCACGCCCTGGCGATCTACCCGCTGGCGTTTCCGCAGGTGACCCGGATGATCGTGGGCAAGTCGCCCTCCGATCCCGAATTCCAGGCGGCCTGGTCGGCGTTCCTCGACGATTTCGTGAGGCGGATGGCGCGCGATTAACTGACCAATCAGCAAATATAACTTACCGCTTGTCAAATTGCGGGGCGCGGCTAGACTGGGGTCATTCCGACACTCCAGAGAAGGAGCCGCCCATGGCCGACGCCGGGCGCCCTGCGCTTTCGCTCACCGTCAACGGAGAGGCGCGCCGCATCGACGCGCCGCCCACCGCCACCTTGCTCGACGTCCTGCGCGACACCCTGCGCCTCACGGGCGTGAAGAAGGGGTGCGACATGGGCGCCTGCGGCGCCTGCACGGTCCTGGCCGACGGGCGGCGTATCAAGGCCTGCCTGGCCCTGGCCGCCTCGTACGAAGGTCGGGCGATCACCACCATCGAAGGGATCGGGACGCCTGAGGCGCTGCATCCGCTGCAGGCGGCGTTCGTGCGCCATGACGCCGTGCAGTGCGGCTACTGCACGCCCGGCCAGATCCTCTCCGGCCTGGCGCTGATCGGCGAGGGCGTCGACAGCGTCGAGGCGATCCGCGAGGGCCTGAGCGGCAACCTCTGCCGCTGCGGTGCGCATCCCAACATCGTGGCGGCCGTCGCCGAGGTGGCGGGCCTGTGAGCGGCGTGGCGTTCGACTATCTGCGCGCCGGTGATGTGGCCGAGGCGCTGACCGCCGGCGCGAAGCCGGGGGCGGCCTATATCGCCGGCGGAACCGACCTGATGCCGCTGTGGAAGGCGCGGGCCGCTGCGCCGGCGCTCGTCGTCGACATCTCGCGCCTGCCGCTTGATGGGATCGGCGTGGAGCGTGACGGCCGGCTGCGCCTGGGCGGGCTGGCGCGCCTGAGCGACACCGCGGCGCACGCGGCGGTGACCCGAGGCTGGCCGCTTGTGGCCGAGGCGATCAACGCCAGCGCCTCCGGCCAGGTGCGCAACATGGGCACGATCGGCGGCGTACTGCTCCAGCGGACCCGCTGCGCCTATTTCCGCAACGACGCCCTGCCCTGCAATAAGCGCGCGCCCGGCTCCGGCTGCGGCGCGCGGGCGGGTGAGAACCGCGGCCACGCGATCTTCGGCGCCAGTGAGGCCTGCTGCGCCACCCACCCCTCCGACCTCGCCGTGGCGCTCGCCGCCCTGGACGCCGAGGTCGAGGTGATGGGCCCTGACGAGACCCGGCGCATCTCCGTGGCCGAGCTGCATCGCCTGCCCGGCGACGCACCCCATATCGACACCGAACTGGCGCCCGGCGAACTGATCGCGGCGGTCGAGGTTCCGCCCTGCGGCGGCGCGCGGTCGACCTATCTCAAGGTGCGCGATCGTGCGTCCTTCGAATTCGCGGTGGTCTCGCTCGCCGCGGTCCTGCGCGTCGAGGGCGGCCGGATCGCCCGGGCGCGGCTCGTCGCGGGCGGTGTGGCGGCGCGCCCCTGGCGGCTCGAAGCCGCCGAGGCCGCGCTGGTGGGCGCCGCGCCGTCGGACAAGGCGTTCGACGAGGCCGCGGCCCTTGCCGTCGATGGCGCGGAGCCGCTGGCCCACAACGGCTTCAAGGTCGATCTGCTCAGGCGCGTGGTGAAGCGCGCGCTCGAAACCGTCGGAGGCGCGGCATGACGCGGGTGGAAAGTCCGGTCCGCCTCGAGGCGGCGCTCAAGGTCACCGGACGGGCGGTCTACGAGGCCGAGACGCCGATGACCGGCATGCTCCACGCCGCCCTGGTCGAGGCGCCCATCGCCAACGGCCGGGTGCTGGGCGTGGACGGCGGGCCGGCGCGCGGCCTGCCCGGCTTCGCCGACCTCGTCTCCTACGCCGAGGCCGAGGTCTTCAAGCCCTCCGGATCGACCGCCCTGGCCCGCGAGCCGCGCATCCATTTCGCCGGCCAGCCGGTGGCCCTGGCGGTCGCCGGGACGCTGCACGAGGCCGAGGCCTGCGCGCGGGCAGTACGCCTCGACCTCGCCGCCGAGCCGGCGGTCACCGCCATGGATCAGGCCCTGGAGACCGCCTTCGCGCCCGATATCGTCGGGCGCTATCCGGCCACGACCCTTCGCGGCGATCCCGGCGCCGCCCTGGCCGAAGCCAGCTTGGTCCTGCGCAACCGCTATGAGACGGCGGTCAACAACCACCACCCCATGGAGCCCCACTCGGTGGTCTGCGCCTGGGATGGCGACCGCGTCGTGGTCCACACCGGCACCCAGGCGATCTTCGCCACCCAGCGCCTCGTGGCCCACGCGTTCCAGATCCCGGCCGACCAGGTGCGCGTCGTCTCGCGCTTCATGGGCGGCGGGTTCGGCTGCAAGGGGCAGCTTTGGTGGCCCTGGATGATGTGGGCGATCCTGGCGTCGCGGCGCACGGGACGCCCTGTCCGCCTGGAGCTCACCCGCGCCCAACTCTTCAACCTCGTCGGACGCCGGCAGGAGACCGTTCAGGACCTGGCCATCGGCTTCGACGCCGAGGGACGGTTGACCGGGATCGACCACGCCGTGCTGGGCCAGACGGCGACGCATGGCGACTATGCCGACGGCACGGCGCGGGTTTCGCGCTGGCTCTACGCTTGCCCCAATGTGGCGACCACGCATCGCATCGTGCGGACCAACGAGCCGCTGCCGATCCCCATGCGCGCGCCCGGCGTGGCGCCTGGCCTGTTCGCCCTGGAGTCGGCGCTGGACGAGGCGGCCGGCCGTCTCGGGATCGATCCGGTCGAACTGCGGGTGCGCAACTACGCCAGCAAGGATCCGGAGACCGACCGGCCCTGGAGCAGCAACAGCCTGCTGGATTGCTACGCCGCCGCCGAGCGTTTCGGCTGGTCGGGCCGGCCGGCGGCGGGCAAGGCCCGCGACGGCCGCTGGCGGATCGGCTGGGGCATGGCGACGTCCGTCTATCCCGTGCACCACCAGCCCTGCCGCGTGCGGGTGCGGGTCGAGCCGGACGCGGGCCTGCTGGTCCAGTGCGGCACCCAGGACTTCGGCCAGGGCGCCTACACCGCCATAGGCCAGCTCGCGGCCGAGGGCCTCGGCCTTCCGATGGACAACGTCCGCGTCGAACTGGGCGACACCGACCTGCCGGAAGGCCCCTTCACGGGCGGCTCGATGGTGACCGCCAGCTTCACGCCGGCGGTCGAGACGGCGATGGCGCGCCTGCGCGCCATGGTGGCCGAACGCGTCGCGGCCGACGGCGCCTCGCCGCTGGCCGATGCAGCGCCCGACGACCTCGTCTTCGAGGGCGGGTTGGTGCGCAGCCGCTCGCGCAACGCCGCTGAAGGCCTGGCCGAGATACTGGCCCGCCTGGCGCCCGATGGCCTGGAGACCGAGGGCGCCTCGGCGGCGCCGGAGAACATGGCCTTCAGCGCCAACGCCTATGGCGCCATCTTCGTGGAAGTGGGGGTCGATCCCGACCTGGGCGAGATTCGCGTGCGGCGGGTCTGCGGGGCCTTCGCCGCGGGCCGCATCCTCAATCCGCTGCTGGCGCGCAGCCAGTACGTCGGCGGCCTGATCGGGGGGATCGGCATGGCGCTGCACGAGCAGGTGGCCACCGATCGCGCCTCGGGCCGGATCGTGGGCGACACCTTCGCCGACTACCTGATCCCCGTGCACGCCGACATGCCGGAGTTCGACGTGCTGATGCTGGACGAGGACGACCCGCACCTGCCGGGCGGGGTGAAGGGCGTCGGCATGCTGGGAACCGCCGGCGTCCAGGCCGCGATCGCCAACGCCGTGTTCCACGCGGTCGGCAAGCGGGTGCGCCGCCTGCCGATCCGCATCGAGGACGTGATCGGCTGACTCGTCATCCCGGACGCAGGGCGCAGCGCGCCCGAAGATCCGGGACCCAGCAGCTCAATCCTCGCCACGCGCCCATGAGCGGCGTCGCCGCCGTGCGGCTGGATCCCGGCTCTACGCGCCCTTGCGAGCGCTTCGGCCGGGATGACGACCTAGGGCCGAGAGTTCGGCGCCTCGCCTCAGGCGTCGGCCTTCTGGCGGCGGCCGGCGTAGTGGTCGCGGATCTCGCCCAACTCCTTGGCGAACCGCTTCTGGGCTTCCTCCCGCAGCTTCGGAATGTGGTAGTTCGGGAAGAGGTCGTTGTCGGGCTGGTAGTCCTTGAGCACCTGCTTGGCGAGGGTGACCTTGTGCACCTCGGTCGGCCCGTCGGCGATGCCCATGACGAGGCTGGAGTTGACCATGTGCATGAAGGGCATCTCGTTGGAGACGCCCAGCGCGCCGTGCAGGTGCGCGGCCTTGGTCGCCACGTCATGGTAGACCTTGGGCATGGCCACCTTGATGGCGGCGATGTCCTTGCGGACCTTCTGGTAGTCCCTGTGCTTGTCGATCAGCCAGGCGGTGCGCAGGACCAGCAGGCGGAAGCTCTCCACCGCGATCCAGGAATCGGCGATCTGCTCCTGCACCATCTGCAGGTCCGACAGCCGGCCGTCGCGCGTGGTGCGTGAGACCGCGCGGCGGCACATCAGGTCCAGGGCGTGGCGGCAGGCGCCGACGGTGCGCATGGCGTGGTGGACGCGTCCGCCGCCCAGCCGCACCTGGGCGATCACGAAGGCCTGGCCGCGCTCGCCCAGCAGGGCGTCGTAGGGCAGGCGCACGTTGTTGTAGCGGACGTAGCCCTCGTTGCCGCCGCCGATCTCGCCGCCCGCGCCGACCGCGACGTTGCGCACGATCTCCACGCCGGGCGTGTCGGTGGGCACCAGGAAGATCGAGGTGCGCCGGTAGGGGTCCTTGGCGTCGGGATCGGTGATCGCATAGAGCACCAGAACCTTGGCGTAGCGGGCGTTGGTGGAGAACCACTTCTCGCCATTGATCACCCACTCGTCGCCGTCCAGCACCGCGCGGGTCTGGAAGGTAAGCGGGTCGGAGCCGCCGGTGGGTTCGCTCATGGAGAAGGCCGAGCGGATCTCACCGTTCAGCAGCGGCCAGAGGTAGGCTTCCTTCTGCTTGTCGGTGCCGTAGTGGGCGATGATCTCGGCGTTGCCGCTGTCGGGCGCCTGGCAGCCGAAGACGCTGGGGGCCAGGTTGTTGCGGCCCAGCTTCTCGTTCATCAGCGCCAGCTTGAGCTGGCCGAAGCCCTGGCCTCCCAGCTCGGGGCCCAGGTGGCAGGCCCACAGTCCCTGATCCTTCACCTTCTGCTGCAACGGCTTGATGAACTTCTCGCGGCCCACCGACGACCAGGCCGCCATGCCCAGGTGGGAGATCGGCTCGACCTCGTCGCGCATGAAGTCCTCGATCCAGTCCAGCTTCTTCTGGAACTCCGGATCGGTCTCGAAATCCCAAGCCATGACCGCCACGCCTCCCAGCGTCCTTTTTCGTAGGTCGGGTATGCTAGACCCGTCGGGAGGCGAGATCAAACGCTCGTTCGGCCGGCGCCTCAGGCGTCGTCGTCGGCCCCGCGGGTCCGGCGGGCGGTCTGGCGCTTGGCTTCGCGCGCCTTCTGCTGGTCCCAGTAGGCCATGCCGTCGTCGGGCTTGAACATGGTGCGCGGCGCGCCGGCCTTGCTGACCACGGCGAAGACATTGGCCTTGGGGTCGTAGATCAGCCTGTCGCCGTTGGCGCGGGTGAGGGTGAGCGCGCCCCTGGGCGGGTGCTCGACGAAGGCGTGGGCCTTGGTCACGAACTCGTCGACGCTGGCCGCGCCGAAGGCCTCGCCGTTGCGGTCGAACGCGCGCTGGGCGTTCTCCTCAGCCGAATAGCGGCGGCTGGCCGACCACATGGGCTTGCCGGAGACCAGGGTCACCGGGTCGTTCCGGTGGTCGACGCGGGGGACCGAGGACGCGGCCGTTTCGGAAGGTGGGCTCGAAGTCGTCCGTTCCGCGGCCGGGGCGGCCGCCTCGGGCTTGGCCGCGACCGCCGAGGGGCCGTTGTCGCAGGCGCTCAGCGCCAGCGCCGCCGCCGTCGCGATCAGCAGGGAAATCCGCGTCGCCGCCATGGTTGTGGCCTCCAGATCCGCACGTCTGGAACAAAGAAAGAACACAAGCCTCGCCGTTTGTCGAGTCCCCGGCTTTGCCCTACATCCAGACCCCATCACACCAAGGCGAGGCGCGCGGCTTGAGCGACAAGCGGGTTCTCCTGATCGTCGGCGGCGGGATCGCGGCCTACAAGGCGCTGGAGCTGACGCGGCTGCTGCGCAAGGCCGGGGTCGGCGTGCGCCCGATCCTGACGGCGGCCGGCGCCCAGTTCGTCACCCCGCTCAGCCTCTCGGCCCTGGCCGAGGACAAGGTCTACACCGAGCTGTTCAGCCTCACCGACGAGGCCGAGATGGGCCATATCGAGCTGTCGCGCTCGGCCGACCTCGTGGTGGTCGCCCCGGCCACGGCCGACCTGATGGCCAAGGCCGCGAACGGCCTGGCCGGCGACCTGGCCTCCACCATCCTGCTGGCCACCGACAAGCCCGTGCTGATGGCCCCGGCCATGAACGTGCGGATGTGGGAGCACCCGGCCACCCAGCGCAACCTGGCTGCGCTGAAGGCCGACGGGGTGACGTTCGTGGGTCCCGACGAGGGCGCCATGGCCTGCGGCGAGTTCGGCCCCGGCCGCATGGCCGAGCCGCCGGCGATCCTCGACGCCGTGCTGACGGCGCTGTCCGGCGCCGCCGCGCGTCCGCTGGCCGGCAGGCGCGCCATCGTCACCGCCGGGCCCACCGCCGAGCCGATCGACCCGGTGCGCCTGCTCACCAACCGCTCGTCGGGCAAGCAGGGCTATGCGATCGCCAGCGCCCTGGCCGCCCTGGGCGCCGAGGTCACCCTGGTCAGCGGCCCCACGGCCCTGGCCGCGCCGGCCGGCGTGCGCCGGGTCGACGTGGAGACCGCGCGCGAGATGCTGGCCGCCTGCGAGGCGGCGCTGCCCGCCGACATCGCCGTCTGCGTCGCCGCCGTCGCCGACTGGCGGCCCGAGACCCTGAACGGCTCGAAGATCAAGAAGGGCGCGGGCGGGCCCCCGGCGATCAGCCTGGTGGAGAACCCCGACATCCTGGCCACGCTCTCCAAGGCCAAGGCGCGGCCCAAGCTGGTGGTGGGCTTCGCCGCCGAGACCGACGCGGTGGAAAAGCACGCCGGCGACAAGCTGGCGCGCAAGGGTTGCGACTGGATCGTGGCCAACGACGTGAGCGTCGAAGGGACGATGGGCGGCGACGACAACGCCGTGGCCATCGTCTCGGCGGGGGGAATCGAGCGATGGGAGCGCATGGCCAAGGGCGAGGTCGCCCGACGCCTCGCCCAGCGCATCGCCGAGGCGCTCTGAACCCATCGATCGTCATCGCCGGGCTTGTCCCGGCGACCCAGACGCGCTGACGTTCGGAGACGGGGCGGGTCGAGGCCGTATCACGGCCCGCCGCCTCGGCGTTTCCGGGTGGCGGGGACGAGCCCGACCATGACGCTTGATTTGAGAGGATTCCAATTGAGTTCGCCCACCGTCCCGATCCTGCGCCTGCCCCACGCCGAGGGCCTGCCGTTGCCGGCCTATGAGACCGCCCAGGCCGCGGGCATGGACCTGCGCGCCGCGGTGGCCGAGGGTGAGACCGTGACCCTGCGCCCCGGCGACCGGCTGGCCGTGCCCACCGGCTACGCCTTCGCCCTGCCGGCCGGGTTCGAGGCCCAGGTGCGGCCGCGCTCGGGCCTGGCGCTGAAGAGCGGGATCACCTGCCTCAACACGCCGGGCACCATCGACGCCGACTACCGCGGCGAGGTGAAGGTGATCCTGGTCAACCTGGGCGCCGAGGACTTCCACATCCGCCGCGGCGACCGCATCGCCCAGCTCGTCGTCGCCCCGGTGGTGCAGGCCACATGGGCGGAGGTGGACAGCCTGGACGAGACGGCGCGCGGCGCCGGCGGCTTCGGCTCCACGGGCGCGGCCTGATGCGTCCCGCCCGCGAGCGGCTGCCGGGCGTGCCCCTGATCGACAGCCCGTTCTTCGACGAGATCGCCGCCGACGGGCAATGGGACGCCGAGACACGCCGGGTGGCCGAGGCGCTCAACCGCGACGGCTTCGCGGTGATCGACTTCCCCGAGCCCGAGCTGGACGCCCTGGCCGCCGATATCGCGGCCTCGCTGTTCGCCGACCGGCCCTGGGACGACTGGCGCGCCGGGAAGATCGAGGCCCTGGAGCGCGCCTCCGACGCCTGGCGCGACAACGCCAGCGTCCGCCGCATCGCCGCCAACGCCGAGGTCGCCGCCCTGCTGTCGCGGATCTACGGCCGCGCGGCCTTCCCGTTCCAGACGCTGAATTTCCCGATCGGCTCGCAGCAGGCGGCCCACATCGACCTGATCCACTTCGCCTCGGCGCCCGAGAACTTCATGTGCGGGGTGTGGGTGGCGCTGGAGGACGTGGGGCCCGGCGCCGGCCCCCTGATCTACTATCCGGGCAGCCACCGCTGGCCGGTCTTCTACAACGAGCACATCGGCCGCCCGGCGCCCTTCGCCGACCGCATCGGCGAGCGGGTGGAGATGTTCGACCAGGTGTGGGGCGAGCTGCGCGAACGCTGTGGCGTGGCGCCCGTCGAGTTCCATCCCAGGAAGGGCCAGGCGCTGATCTGGGCCGCCGGCCTGCACCACGGCGGGGCGCCGCACACCGACCGCACCCGGAGCCGGCTGAGCCAGGTGACGCACTATTTCTTCGCGGACTGCGCCTACTGGACCCCGCTGCTCTCCAACCCCTTCGCCGGCCAGATCGGCTTCCGCCGCGGCCTGCCCGACGTGCGCACGGGCGAGCCGGTGGAGAACGGCATCAACGGCGTGGCGACGCCGAGGGCGTTCCTGGATGTCTCGGCGCCGCCGATGTCGGACGCGCGGGCGGCGGGGGCGGATGGGTTGGCGGCGCGGCGCGGGCTCGCGCGGCGGGCGCTGGGGCGGTTGCGGCGGATGGTGACGGGGTGGGGAGCGGCTACTGACTCTTAGGGGACGTCCGGAATGTCGGTTCGCCAGCGGCGAGCCTTGCCGACGGGTGGCCGTGGTTCCCGCCCCTGAGTTCGCCACCAAGAGGGATCGGCCTTTCAAGCCGCCCGGCTGTGGCCCCTAAGCCGGGAACTAGACTTGGATCGGGACTTGGATCGGAACCATCGGCTCAAGCACATTCCGATATTTCCGGACAATCATGTCGTAGAGGTCCTTGTGCCTTGGAGCCTCCACTGTGATGACAAGCGCGTATTTGATCTTGGCCGTTTGGTGATCGACGTGCCCTTCGTCGCGGGACAGGTAATGGATGTCGAACACCGGCCGCTCCAGACTCGACGCTCGCTTTCGCACCGCCCCATGGAGGCTTGTCTCCCACTTGTGCGCGTCCGTGCGCAGAAGATCTTCGGTCTGATAGAGTCTTGATTGCGATAAGAAGGTCGATGTCTTCGCGTGGGTCGCATTCTCTTCGACGATTGAAGCGTGCGGTCTGAAGAAGATTTCAAGCCCGCTCCGGGTGTAGCTGCCTGGATGAGCGGAATCGATCTCTGTCGCGAAGCAACATGTAGCCTTGATGCTCACCATGCCGCGCAGCGCTTCGTCCGGCAGAGGGATTTCGGCGCGGAGGTATTTCGACGCGGTGAGTTCGCCCTGGTAGACAACCCGGAACGAGCCGTCGGGACAGACGATGATGTCGTCGATGTTCTCGGACACGCGTCCCCACCCGATCTCGTGCTGAGGCTCTTCGCTCGCCTCGGCGGTATGGATCAGCAGCGTCCGCACAGCTAGGGCGTCGAGCGCGCCGCCGAAGTTGGCCTTAACACCCGTTCCGATTCGAAGCGTGTGAGGAGCCGCAAAGCTGGTCCCACACTGCGCGACGCGATTTGACTGACCCGCACCGCCCAGCACAATGTAAGGAGCAGCCGCGCAACCGCCAAAGGCGACAAGATCAGGCTTCACGAGGCCGGGGCTGCGGCCTGGCCCGACGGAGCTATAGGGTGCGCGCTTCCATGTCGGGCCTTGGCCGTCGGATGCGCCGATCGACAAGCCGTTCACAGTGTCTGCCGGCACTTGGATACGGTTCAGGCCGGCGTCGGCATCCCGCTCGCCATCATTACCCACCGCGATGGTCGCGACACATGCCCCGTCGGCGAGGTACTCGTCCAACACGGCCGTCCAAGCATGCACATCATCATCCTCGATAGGCAGGCAGGGGCCGAGGCTCAGGTTGATGAAATCGTACTTCGGCGAGCTATCGAGTGTGTTTTTGATCCTCTCCAACACGTCGAACAGTTCTAGGGGATCGCTCCCCGAGTTCTCGTCCCACACTCTGATGTGATGGACATTTGCAAAAGGGCGCGGTGCCGTCCCAGAGCTGAGTGAGCCGAAGAGCGCAGCACCCGTGACCGCGTAGCCGTGGTCAAGAGCATCAGGCACCGGCGGGCCAATGCCAGGCGGATCAAAGCACGTCACCCAGGGAGTCAGCGGCGAGTTTTCGGGCAGGCCGCCGTCAAAGATCGCGACGCGCACGTTGGGATCAATTGCCGCCGCCGTCGGCAATGTGGCGGCTCCAAAACCTGGTGCACCGCGAAGCGGCACAAGGTCGCGTAGGCGCGGCATCTCACGGACCGCGCGCAGGAACGAAAACAGTGCGATCTCGGGAACGACGGCGGAAGGAGCAACCATCCGCAGGAAACACAAGCCGCCAGCATGAAAGCGGTGTTGGAGATCAGCTTCCAGACCGCGCGCGTTCAGAAAATCCTGAAACGCGGTGATAATGTAGGTGTCGCTCCGAAACTCTGTGGCGTGAAGCACAACCTCAAGCGCGACTTCTGGCGCTTGCGGCAACGATCCTTTGATCTTTGACGCCGGATCGGGTGCGTTGAATTGCTCCAGCGCCGGAAGGTCCTGCTGCACCGCGTCGGCGACAGAAGACGCCTCAATGTCGGCGAGGAGCCTTCTGAACGATCCGATATTCCCGGCGACAAAGAGTTGGGTTGTCGGCTTCTCGACCGGCGGGCGGGCGCGGCCTGTTCTGTCGGGGCTCCGCTGGTCCGGCGTCACGACCGTCGGCTTGCTGCCCACGGCTTTCAAGCCATAGGTCTTCAGCACGTGCTCGGGATAGTAGCTCTTCGCGATATATTCGGGGTTCAGCGTAACGTTGCCGACGACCTGCCCAAGAGGTCGTGCGTTCTCAGGCAGACGCGTCAATTCGCTGAGTGCGGATTCGATCATGGGCCGGAGCCGAACCCGTGCTTCCTCATAGGTGTAGGGAGGAATGCGCTCCAGCTTCCGCCCAGATGGCAAAACCGGTTCGGTCAGACGCTCACCCTTGCCGAGGAGAAAGTTGCGCTGTTCAGCCATGCGGGCCTCCCGCGGACTTCGCACTCCGCTTTCTAATCGTGTCTCTGCTTACGCCTGTGATCTCAGAGGCGGCCCGTTGCGAGATCGAACTCACCGCCGACAAGCGCTCCGCAAGCTCGAGCTTTTCGCTGCGTGGCAGCTCCGCGACCCGCTGGCGCACGAATTTCTGGATCTCGTCATCGAGCCGCAGCTCATCGAGGACCGCCGCACGACGGAGGTGGACGATGCGCTTCGCGATGTCGCTGTAGCTCGCATCCCCGAGCACAATGGAAAGGACGTCGATCCATTCGGCACCGACCCCTTCGTCATCGCCTAGGAGCCGGCGAATGGCTCTGGCGACGTCTTCGCGCGCTGGGCTGGGGAAGCGCACCACTAGGTCGAAGCGCCGCCACACAGCGGGATCCAGCAGTTCCGAATGATTGGTTGCGGCGATCAGCATGCCGGATGGCGGCCAGTCATCGATCTCCTGTAGCAGCACCGTGACGAGCCGCTTCAGTTCACCAACCTCTGTCGCATCGTCTCGACGCTTTGCAATCGAGTCGAACTCATCGAGCAACAGCACGCAGGATTGTCGCTTCGCGTAGTCGAGCACGGCCCTAACGTTGTTTCCCGTCCGGCCAAGGAAGCTGCTCATCACCGCTGAAAGGTCGAGCACCAACAGCGGCAAACCAAGTTGGCTGGCGATCCACCGGGCAGACATCGTCTTGCCCACGCCCGGGGGGCCGACAAACAGCGCCGACTTAGTGGGCTCCAAGCCTGAAGAGGTTAGCCGTTCTATCTCGCGGCGCTCCCGCACAAGGCTCAATATTTGATGGCCGATCTCCGGCGCAAAGACAGGCGTCGGAGCGTCGGGGTTCGGCGACTCAATCCGCAATAGGTGGAGGCGTGAATCGGAGTCGACGGGAACCGGCACGCCAGCCTCTCTGCGCAGCGCGGAGCTTCGGCTCGTAGCGGCCTTCACCAAGCTGCCCAACTCGCCAGACAGCTCTGGATCGCCGTCGCGACATTTTCTCGCGACCTTGTTCAAGAACAGCGGGATGTCCTGCGATTTGTCCGTCAGCGCCAACCGCGCCAACGTCAGGAAATCATCCCTCATTTTCGAACTCTCAGCACTCACAACGCTTCTCCCGCATGAGTCCGAACTCTACATCATTAGTGGAATAGCTTCCATAAATTTGTTCTGATAATAGTCCGATGAAATGCTAACTATTTGTCGCACCGTCATTTTTTGTGGACGAGTTTTTCTTCGAAAATGCAACATTTAGTCCATCCATAGGCGCGGCTGGACGGGAGCCTCACAGGACCTTGCCATCAGCGCCTTGCGGTGTTTTGCCCAGCTTCAGTCGCCTGCGGTTCGTGCAGACGGTCCCCGCAGAGGCCAAGTTCAGAGTGGTCGTTCGCCGAAAGCGATCGGCAGTCGCGTAGGCCGATTGAACGTCCGGTTCCCGCTCCGACGCCAACGCCCCCTCCTCGCGCATTCCTGCCTCCCGCTCCGCCGTCAACCTCCCGCGCCCAAGGGTCCCGGTCTTCGGCTGCGCCGAAACCGGGATGACAGAGAGGGAGGGTGGGGCGTTGTTTTGGAGCGCTTTCGGGGCGTCGCGCGCCGTGGTCGGATCGCCCAGTTCGGAGCGGGTCGTCGGCGGGGCGAGGTCGCCGACGCGGGCCAGGCGGCGGCGCTGGCCCGCGCGGTGGTCGCCTGTGGCGCGACTCCGGGCCGGGCGGATTCGCGCCTCGGGTGAAAGTGGCCTGGGGCGGCCGAGGTCGTGACCCCTGGGGCGGCCGGATGGCGCCTATCCGTAGCGGGCGCCGCGGGTGCGCTCGATGCAGGGGTGCAGATGATGCGGAAGACGATGTTCCTGGCGGCCGCGGCGGCGGCGATGCTGGCGGCGGCGGACGGCGCCCGGGCCGATACGATCGCGGCCGGAGACACCGCCGCGGCGACGGTGTTCGGAACCACCTCGATCTATCAGATCTTCGGCCACAACGGCGCGCCGGGCGGCGGCGGGGCGGCGACCGACGCCATCCTGTTCGAGTTCGCGGCCGCGTCGGGGAACGTCTTCACGTTCGACGCCACCGGCCTGGTCGACTGCTGCGGCGGCGTGAACCTCAACATCCCCCCCGACGGCGGCAATAGCGGCATGAACGTCGGCGGCGCCAACGGCCTGTCAAGCCTGAGCGGCAACGCCAACATCCCGCTGGTGGGGGTGTTCACCACCGACGCCGATCCCTTCGGCGGCGTCGCCCCGGCGGCCCTCAGCTTCGACGTGGCCAACCCGTCGTCGCTGTCGCCGCTGTTGCACCAGGTGTTCTATATCGGCGACGGCCACGCCGGGGAGGACGACCCCCTGGGGGCCCAGCTCACCTTCACGGCGCCGACCAACGCGACGCGGCTCTACATCGGCGTCATCGACGCGTTCAGCTTCTCCAGCACGACCGGCTACTACGCCGACAACGACGGGTCGTTCGCCGTCTCGGTCAGCCTGGCGAACGACGCCGGAAACGGCGGCGCGGTTCCCGAGCCGGCGGCCTGGGCGCTGATGATCCTGGGCTTCGGCGCGGCGGGGGCGAGCCTGCGCGCGCAGCGCCGGCGCCAGGATCCCGGCGAGGGCGTCCATGCCGCGGCAGGGCTATCCTAGGCGATGTTCGGGTCGTGCGCCGATCGCGGCCCCTTCAGGCCCCCGGTCCCGTGCGCACCTCGACGTCGCGGGCGGTGACCGGCTCGCCGCATTCGGAGCAGGTGGTGACGGGGGCGAAGTCGCAGCCGCAGGCCTTGTGGCGGTGGAGCAGGGGCGGGCCCTCCTCGCCGGCGTAGTGGACGTCGCCCCAGTGGACGATGGCCAGGATCACCGGGTGCAGCTCCAGGCCCTTGGCGGTCAGGCGGTATTCGTGGCGGAGCGGGCGGTCCTGGTAGGCCTCGCGGCGCAGGACGCCCTCGTCGACCAGCAGCTTGAGGCGGTCGGCGATGAGGCTGCGCGAGATCCCTAAGCGGCGCTCGAAATCCTCGAAGCGGCGCACGCCCAGGAACAGGTCGCGCAGGATCATCAGGGTCCAGCGGTCGCCGATGACCGCCGTCGCGCGGGCCACCGAGCAGCGCTGCTCCGCCAGTTCGCTCCATTTCATCGAGGGTGACTCCAGGCTCGTCGGGAAGGTCCCATTGACTGGGTTCGGATTCAAGACTTACCATCGTTCAAAATCCGAACGGAGTGGAAGATGAGCGGAGGAAAGGGCGTCTGCCTGGTGGCGGGCGTGGGCGACGGGCTGGGCTCGGCGATCGCCCGGGCCTTCGCGGCCGAGGGCTATGCGGTCTGCATGACGCGCCGCGCGCGGCATCTGGACGCGCTGGAGGCGCTGGCCGCCGAGATCCGCGCGGCCAGCGGGACGGCGCACGCCTATGGCGTCGACGCCCGCGCCGAGGACGAGGTGGTCGCCCTGTTCGAGACCATCGAGCGCGACGTGGGCCCACTGGAGGTGATGGTCTTCAACATCGGCGCGAACGTGCGCTTCGGCATCCGCGAGACCACGGCGCGGGTGTTCACCAAGGTGTGGGAGATGGCCTGTTTCGCGGGCTTCCTGGCCGGGCGCGAGGCGGCCAAGGCGATGGCGCCGCGCGGGCGGGGGACGATCATCTTCACCGGGGCGACGGCCAGCGTGCGGGGGCGCGACGGCTTCGCCGCCTTCGCCGCGGCCAAGCATGGCCTGCGCGCGGTGGCCCAGAGCATGGCGCGCGAGCTGGGGCCGCTGGGGATCCACGTGGCGCACACGGTGATCGACGGGGCGGTGGACGGGGTGTTCATCCGCGGAAACCGCGACGACGTGGACGCGCTGCTGGCGGAAGACCGCATCCTGCGGCCCGGCGACATCGCGGCCAGCTATGTGGCCCTGGCGCGCCAGCCGCGCTCGGCCTGGACCCACGAACTCGACCTGCGCCCCTGGTCGGAAACCTGGTGAGGAGGGGCCGATGACGAAGCCCGTGACGATCGACTTCATCTTCGATTTCGGCAGCCCGAACGGATACCTGGCGTGGAAGGTGCTGCCGGCCATCGCGGCGCGGACGGGCGCCGAGGTGAACCTGATCCCCTGCCTGCTGGGCGGGATCTTCAAGGCCACCAACAACCGCTCGCCGGTGGAGGCGTTCGGCGAGGTGAGGGGCAAGCTGGCCTACGAGGGGCTGGAGACCCGGCGCTATGTGGAGAAGCATGGGCTGACCGCCTACCGGCCCAACCCGCACTTCCCGGTCAACACGCTGCTGATCATGCGCGGGCTGATCGCGGCCCGCCGGATGGGCGTGGGCGAGCGCTACCTGGAGGCGGTGCTGTCGGCCATGTGGGAGCAGGGCCTGAAGATGGACGACCCCGAGGTGGTGGTCCGCACGCTGGACGCCGCGGGGCTGGACGGCCAGGGCCTGGTGGCCGCGACGCAAGACCCGGAGGTGAAGGCCGAGCTGGCCGCCAACACCACGGCGGCGGTGGAGCGCGGGGTGTTCGGCATTCCCACCTTCTTCGTGGGCGACGAGATGTTCTTCGGCAAGGACCGGCTGGGCCAGGTGGAGGAAGAGGCGGCGAAGGCCCGCGCCTGACCCCCGCGCAAACGACCCGCGCAAACGAAAAGGGCGTCCCCGGAGGGACGCCCTTCGCGATCCGTATGTCGCCGGGATCAGACCGCGGCGGTCGCGCCGTCGCGGCGGCTGCGGCGGAGCGCGGCGCCCATGCCGAAGAAGCCGGCCAGCATCAGCGCCCAGGTGCCGGGCTCGGGAACCCCGCCCTCGATCGGCCAGCCGATGGCGAACGCCTGGTGGGCCGGACGGTTCTGGGTGTCGAAGATCTCGTAGATCCGGTCGCCGTCGTAGGTGTTGGTGAAGGCGAAGGCGTTGAAATACTGCGAGTAGGTCTGGCCGCCCGCCGAGTGCGAGCCGTTGTTGACGGTCACGTAGCCGCCGGTCGACTGCAGGATGGTGTTCCAGATCGCGGCCTGGACGGCGGCCAGCTGCAGCTCGGCGTCGGC
This sequence comes from Phenylobacterium sp., assembly GCF_016124325.1. Lineage (GTDB taxonomy): Bacteria > Pseudomonadota > Alphaproteobacteria > Caulobacterales > Caulobacteraceae > Phenylobacterium. The sequence goes on along the minus strand of NZ_WGNY01000030.1, from coordinate 154,573 downwards.
GTTGCCGGCGAAGTCGCGGTGCAGCTCGAAGCCGTAGTCGACGAGGCTGGTGACGCGCTTCTTCTGGTCGGTGGTGAGCGGCGTGGGCGCGCCGAAGTCGTCGACCGGAATGTCGACGTAGTTCGGATCGTTGTAGGTCGACCAGTAGTTCAGGTTCTGGTTGCCCAGCGTGATGTTGTGGAACACGTCGATGCAGAAGCCGAACAGGTCGTCGAACGACTCGTTGGTCGTCAGGTTCGTGCCGGTGAACACGATGCCGTTCGAATAGGCCGTCTCATGGCCGCCGCCACCGAAGTGGATCGTCGCCGTGTAGGCCGTGTTCATGCTCGTGTGGCTGATGTGCAGCTCTTCGAGCGCCGCAGCCGGCGACGCCGCCGCCAGAACCACACCCGCCGCAAGCGCGGCCGCTCCAAACCAACGTGCCATATTCCGAAATTCCCCGATCCGAACTTACATCGTCACAGAAACCGCCCTCTTCCGGCGCGGCCATCGGCGTGACGCATGCCCCCGATGGCCTCATCTACGACCAACGGCCAAGCCTTGGAAACACCGTTCGCCCCGAAGGCGAGTGAGGCGGTCGCGGCTCGCCGCACGCGGTCCCAAGCTAGAGGCTGGCCTGGGCCTCGTAGAGCCGCGCATAGGCGCCGCCGGCCCCGATCAGGGCGTCGTGGGTCCCCTGCTCGGCGACGCCCTCCCCCGTCAGCACCAGGATGCGGTCGGCGTGGCGCACCGTCGACAGGCGGTGGGCGATCACCAGGCTGGTGCGGCCCCGGGCCAGGCCGGACAGCGCCTGCTGGACCGCCCGTTCGCTCTCGTTGTCGAGGGCGCTGGTGGCCTCGTCGAAGATCAGGATCGCGGGGTCCTTGAGGAAGGCGCGGGCGATGGTCAGGCGCTGCTTCTGGCCCCCCGACAGTCGCACGCCGCGCTGGCCGATGTCGGTGTCGTAGCCCTGGGGCAGGGCCATGATGAAGTCGTGGGCGTTGGCGGCGCGGGCGGCGGCGGCCACCTCGGCGTCGGTGGCGTCCGGGCGGCCGTAGCGGAGGTTCTCGGCCACCGAACCGGCGAAGAGGTAGACGTCCTGCTGCACCACGCCCACGCTGCGCCGGAGCGAGGACAGCGTGACGTCGCGCACGTCGGTCCCGTCGATCAGCACCGCGCCGGAGGTCGCCTCGTAGAAGCGCGGGATGAGCGAGCACAGGGTCGACTTGCCCACCCCCGAGGCCCCGACCAGGGCCACGAACTCGCCGGGCCGTATGGTCAGCGACACGCCCTTCAGCACGGCCGGGGCGTCCGGCGCGTAGCGGAACGTGACGTCGCGGAGGACGATCTCGCCGCGGGGCCGACGGAGCGCGACCGCGCCCGGCCGGTCGGCGATGTCGGGGGCGATCTCGAGGATCTCCATGAACCGGGAGAAGCCGGTCATCCCCTCCTGCCAGAGGCGCGAGAAGTTCGCGAGGCGCTGGACGGGGTCGAGCAGGATCGCCACGCAGAGCAGGAAGGTCAGCATGTCGGCCACGTCCAGCCCGGCCTGGACCACGCGGGCGGCGCCGGCGACGATGACCGTCACGGTGACGAGCTGGGAGAAGCCCGTCATGCCCACGGAGAAGAAGGCCTCGCTGCGGTAGCCCGAGCGGCGGATGTCGAGGAAGCGGGCGTTCTCGGCCTCGAAGCGGCGGGTCTCCAGCGCCTCGTTGGCGAAGGACTTCACCACCCGCACGCCGGCCAGCGCGTCCTCGACCCGCTCGTTGATCGCCCCGATCTGGCGCTTGGCCTGGCGCAGGGCGCGCATCATCCGGCCGTTGAAGTGCAGCGCATAGGCCGTGGCGAACGGGATCAGCCCCAGGACCAGGGCGGCCAGCGGCGGGTCGAGCCGCCACAGGATCAGGCTGGCGCCCACGACCTTCAGGAGGCCGATGGCCATGTCCTCGGGGCCGTGGTGGAACAGCTCGCCCATGGCGAACAGGTCGTTGGTGATCCGGCTCATGAGCTGGCCGGTGCGCTGGCGGTCGTGGAAGCTGAACGACAGCTTCTGGCAGTGCTCGAAGAGCTCGCGCCGCAGCACGCTCTCCATCTTCGCGCCCATCACGTGGCCCTGGTAGTCGACGAACAGGGTCGCCAGGGCCTGGACGGCGAGCAGGGCCAGCATGAGCCCGCCCACCAGGGCGATGCGGCTCAGGGCCTGGGCGGGATCGGCGTCGGCGGCGAGGCGCTTGACGGCGTAGTTGGCGCAGAGCGGCAGCGCCAGGGCGGTGGCGGCGACGAGCGCGGCGCAGGCGAGGTCGGCCGCGAGCAGCGGCAGGTGCGGCCGGTAGTAGGAGAGGAACTTCCGCGCGCGGCGGAGGGTGAGGTCGCTAGCGTCGGGGCGCGGCCTCCGGAGATGCGGATGCATGCGTGATCATGTCCATGATGTGGATGGGGGCTCCTTTCGGGTTGGACATGAAGGTCTGCATCTGACGCTCCCCGGCTCGGGTGGTTGCGAGGCGACGACTATGCCGCCGCCGCGCCGCCGGGGCAACTCAGAGCGGCGGCGGCTCGAAGCCGCGGACGTCCTCGTCGATGGCCTGGGCGATGGCGAGGGTGCGGGAATCACCGCCGATGGGCCCGATGAGCTGGACGCCGACCGGCAGGCCCGCGGGCGTGCGCCCGGCCGGCACGGCGGTGGCGGGCAGGTGCAGGGCGGTGGCCAGGCTGATCCAGGTGAGCATCGAGGCGTAGGGGATGGTCTCGCCGCCCGAGAGCGTGAGGCTGCGGCGCGCGAACGGCCGCGCGTCGTGCGGGAAGGCCGGTACGGGGGCGATGGGCGCGAGGATCGCGTCCCAGGTCTCGAACGTCTCGCCGATCTCGTGGCGAAGGCGAGCCCGCACGGCGTCGGCGGCCATCCATTCGCGGTGGCGGGCGGTGTAGGCCATGGCCATGGCGGCGCTGGACAGCGGGCCGGCGCCGCGCCGCAGCGCGCCCTTGGCGAAGAGGCGCGCCCACTCCAGGCCGCGCACCATCTTCGGCGGCAGGTCCTCGCCCAGCACCGCGCCCAGGAGGGTCTGGTAGGCGAACAGCAGGGCGCGCATGTCGACGGGGCTCTTGATCGGCTCGACGGTCGCGCCGGCCTGGGAGAGCTGCCCGGCGAAGGCCTCGATCGTCGCGCGGACCTCGGGATCGAGCGGGCAGTTGGCGTCGTCGAGCCACAGGCCGATGCGCGTCTCCTTGAGGTCGGCCGGCGGCGCGCGGGGGGCGAGCGGGCCGTTCTGCAGGATCGCCAGCAGCATGCGCAGGTCGCGCGGCGAACGGGCCATGGGGCCGATGACGTTCAGGTCGCGTTCGGCGTGCGAGCCGGGGTGCGGCGGCACGTGGCCGCGTTGGGAGACCGCGCCCCAGGTGGGCTTGTGGGAGAAGACGCCGCAGAAGCTGGCGGGAACCCGGAGCGAGCCGCCGATGTCGGAGCCGATCTCCAGCGGCGTGACCCGCGCGGCGAGAGCGGCAGCCGCGCCGCCCGACGAACCGCCGGGGGTCCGCGCCAGGTCCCAGGGATTGTTGGTGCGGCCATAGGCGGCGTTCACGCTCTGCCAGTCGGCGGCCATGACGGGCACATTGGTCTTGCCCCAGATCACCGCACCGGACTGACGGGCGTGGGCGATGGCGGCGGCGTCCTCGGCCTGGCGGCGGCGCAGGTCGGCGAGGCCCGAGGAGGCGGGCAGGCCGACCACGTCGAAGGTGTCCTTCACCGTCATGGGAAGGCCGGCGAGGGGGCCGAGGACCTCGTTGCGGCTGCGCGCGTCGTCGATGGCGCGGGCCCGCTCCAGGGCGCGCTCGGGGTCGGCGGCGATCACGGCGTTGAGCGCCTCGTGGGTCTCGGCGTGGCGGGCGAGCGCGGCCTTCAGCAACTCCACCGCCGAAATCTGCTTGCTCGCCAGCGCGGCGAGCTGGGCGGTGGCGTCGCGGTCGAGCAGGTCGATCATCTCAATCGTCCGCGAAGCCCAGGACGTCGGCCATGTCGTAGAGCCCGGCCGGTCGCCCGGCGACCCAGCGGGCGGCGGCCACCGCGCCGCGGGCGAACAGGCCCCGGTCGCGGCCGGAGTGGCTGAGGGTGATGATCTCCTCCTCGGCGGCGAAGGTGACGCTGTGCTCGCCGACGATGCCGCCGCCGCGCAGGACCGAGAAGCCGATCTCGCCGACGGGCCGCTCGCCGGTGATGCCGTCGCGGGCGCGGCGCTGGACCTTGGCGAGGTCGACGCCGCGGCCCTGGGCGGCCGCCTCGCCCAGCATGAAGGCGGTGCCGGAGGGCGCGTCGACCTTGTGGCGGTGGTGGGCCTCGAAGACCTCGATGTCGTAGGCCTCGGCCGGCAGGGCGCGGGCGGCCTGGCGCACCAGGCTCATCAGCAGGTTCACGCCCAGCGAGTAGTTGCGGGCGTAGACGATGGGGATCGACTTGGCGGCTTCGGCGATGGCGGCGCGCTGTTCGTCGGTGGCTCCGGTGGCGCCGATCACCAGGGCCGGCCCGCCCCGGGCGGCGCAGGTGCGGGCGAGGTCGACGGAGGCGGCGGGGGTGGTGAAGTCGACCACCACGTCGGCGGCGGCGAGCGCCGCGTCGACCGTCACGAGGTCCGGGCCTTCCGCGCCCGGACGGTCGAAACGGGCGGCGATCACGGCGTCGGGGCTGGCCTCGACGATCCGGGCCACGGCCTGGCCCATCCGGCCGAGCGCGCCGGCGATGGCGATCCTGGTGGGGGCGGACAGGGCGGGCTCTCCCGGCGACGGCGTTTCGAATCAGGGAACCACAGAAAACACGGAACACACAGACGGCGCGATGGTCCGCTGGCAAGCGCCGGCCCTTTGATCGTCATCCCGGCCGGAGCGCTCGTTCGTTAGAGCGTGGAGAGCCGGGACCCAGCCGCGCCGGCGCCGGAGCATCTCGTCGCGAAGCTTCAAGGCTTGAGGTGCTGGGTCCCGGATCTCCGGACGCTGCGCGCCCTGCGTCCGGGATGACGAGTATCCTACGCCGGCTGGTAGAGGGCGAACTCGTCGGTCAGGGCCTTGCCCACGGCCGGCCGGGCCGCCAGCCGTTCCTGATAGGCGAGGATCGCGGGGTAGGGCGAGAAGTCGAGCTGGACGGCGCGGTTCCAGTTCAGCACCGCGGCCAGGTAGGCGTCGGCGACGCTGAACTCGTCGAGCAGCCATTCGCGGCCGGCGAGGTGGTCGTTGAGATAGGCGAGGCGCGGCCCGGCCGTCTCCTTGGCCATGGCCTTGGCCTCGGGGGGCGCCGTACGGCTGAGCAGGATCGCGAAGACCGCCTTGTGCAGCTCGGCGCCGATGAAGCTCAGCCACTGCTGGAGCTCGTAGCGGGCGAAGCCCGAGGGGGCGAGGCGGGCGTCCGGGAACCGGTCGGCGAGGTATTGCAGGATCGCGGCGTTCTCGGTCAGCACCACGCCGTCGTCGGTCTTCAGGGCCGGGACGAGGCCCTTGGGATTGATCTTGCTGTAGTCCTCGCCCGAGGCCGTCCGGCCCGCGCGGGTGTCGACACGGTGGAAGTCGGCCTCGCCGCCGGCCTCGTAGATCACGATGCGGCTGGCCAGCGAGCAGGCGAGGGGGGAGAAATAGACGTCCATGGGGGCAGGTCCTTCCTGGGGGTTTATATTTATACCGTTTCGCATGTAAATGCGGGCGTCAAGGATTGTTTGCGATATGGTACAAAAAGAGGCGGGCGCGGGGCGGCCGAGGGGGCGGCCCCGGAGCTTCGATCCCGACGAGGCGCTGGACCGGGCGCGGGCGGTGTTCTGGAACCTGGGCTATGCGGCCACGAGCCTGGACGACATCGCCGCGGCCACCGGCCTCAACCGGCCCAGCCTCTACGCCGCGTTCGGCGACAAGCACGCGCTCTACATCGCCGCCCTGAAGCGTTCGGGGCGGGAGGCGGCGGGCGCGCTGGCCCAGGCGCTGAAGGCGCCGGGTCCGCTGCGCGCGACGCTGAGGGCGATCTTCGACTTCGCGGTCGACGTCTACCGGCGCGGGGAGATCGGCCAGCGGGGCTGCTTCCTGGTCGGCACGGCGGTGACCCAGGCGGTGGACGACCCCGAGGCGCGCGAGGTGCTGGCCGGCTATATCGCCGAGACCGACGGGCTGTTCCACGCCCGGTTCGAGGCCGACCCGGGCCAGCTCGCCCCCGGCGTGGCGCCGGCCGGCGCCGCGGCCATGGCCAGCGCCACCTTCCACACCCTGGCGGTGCGCGCCCGCACGGGCGCCGACGAGGCCGAGCTGAAGGCCGTAGGGGCCGCGGCGGTCGACATGATCTGCGGGGCGGGGGGGTAGGTCAGGACGATGGTCCGCCGGGGCTAAGGAGCGGCCACAGGTCCTCCCAGTGCGGGTTCTTTCCGCTCGATCAGATTGATCTTCCACTGCCGCGGCCAGCGCTTCAGCGATTTCTCCCGCTGAATGGCGTCGAGCATACGGTCCCATTGCTCGTACCAGACGAGGCGCTTCAGGCCGTATCGCTTGGTGAAGCCGGGGCGAGCGCCGTCCCGGTGCTGCCCGACGCGCTGGAGAAGCTGGCTGGTCACGCCGACATAGAGCGTCCCCCGCATCCGGTCGGTCATGATGTAGACGGCGATTTCCGCACTGCGCGCAACCAAGCCGCCGCCTCGTCATCCTCGGCCTTGTGCCGAGGATCCCTCTATCCGTCCCACGGAGGCCCGAAGGAAGGCCGAAGTCGCTTCCGCCGCTCACCGTCGGCTGCGCGAGGGACCCTCGCCACAAGGGCGAGGGTGACGGTGCGGGGGAGGTAGACGTTGGGATGGGTATCGCCTGAAATGTCTGGAGGCGCCCAAAAACCGCCGCTAGGGTCCGCTTCTGGACACGCAAACGATCGTTTGGAGAGAGACGCCCATGCGCCGCGCACTCGCGCTCGCCGCCCCTGTTGTCGCGCTGGCCCTGGCCAGTCCGGCCGCGGCCGCGACCTGGACCAAATATGTCGACGGGGACAACGGCCTCGCATGGTCGTTCAACGCCGACTACACCTACAAGGACCGCCAGACGGGCCGCCTGGTCGTCATGCAGGCGATCTCCAAGCCGGCGGCGAACCTGGGGCCCGGCGAGCCGGGCGCCGCCGACGGCGTGGGCAATGTCGTGGCCCTCGACTGCGCCAAGAAGAACCTGATCATGCTGGGGTCGTACAAGCCGGACGTCCCGCTCGACATCAAGGCCACCTGGCGGCTCGACTCGCCCAAGAAGGCCGACGGCGCCGACAACGAGGCCTTGCTGGCCGCGGTCTGCCCGACGGCCGCCAACGCGCCGCTGAAGTAGGGCTACCTCCGACGTAATCGACGGGCGGCCGCCATCGGCCGAGGCTTCGGGGCGTCAACAGCCCTGGAGCTTCCCATGACCGCCGTCCGTTCCGCCTTCCTCAAGGCCGTGCTCGCCGCCGACGCCGCCGTCTGCCTGCTGGGCGGGGCCGCGCTCGCGCTCGACGCCGAGATGCTGGCCGACCCCCTGGGGCTTTCCGCCGCCCTGATGCGCCCCGTCGGGATCTTCCTGATCGGCTACGGCGGCCTGCTGGCTTGGCTGGCCACGCGTCCGGCCCTGCCGGGCAAGGCGGTCTGGGGCCTGATCGCGCTCAACCTCGCCTGGGCGGCGGAGAGCGTCATGCTGCTGGCGCTGAAGTGGGTCGAGCCGACCGGCCTCGGACTGGGCGTGATCGTGGCCCAGGCGGTCGCGGTGGTGGTGGTCGCCGACCTCTACTGGCTGGCGCTGCGCAAGGGCCGCGCGGCGGCCTGAGGCTCTCGCCGGGCCGGCGCCCCGCCGTCGGAGGTTCGTGGATCCCGGTCTTCCGCGCGGGGCGGAAGCCGGGATGACACGTAAAGTTCTTGCTCTCCCCACTTTCAAACAAGTGTTTGAATTGCTATAAGCCCGTCCCACGAACGCTTGTTTGATTTTCCTGTCGTCTGCGCCCATGGTCGGCCGCAGACGAAAACCGGCTCCAGCGCTCTGGGAGGAGTGAGTTCATGAACAACGTCGCCGAACGCCCCGACACCGGCTTTGGCCTTTCCCCGCAGGACGAGCTCAACGACCTGCGCATGTCGGACAAGGCGCTCCCGCTCTACGAGGCGGTGAAGGCCTTCATCAAGGAAGTGGCGGAGCCGGTCTCGGAAGAATGGGAGCGGCTGGGCAAGGACCGCCCCGACATCTGGCAGTACGCGCCCGGCCAGCTCGAGCTGCTGGAAAAGGCCAAGGAGACGGCCAAGTCGCGCGGCCTGTGGAACTTCTTCCTGCCGAACGCCGAGACGGGCGAAGGCCTCTCGAACCTCGACTACGCCTACATCGCCGTCGAGCTGGGCAAGGTGCGCCTGGCCTCCGAGATGATGAACTGCGCCGCGCCCGACACCGGCAACATGGAAGTGCTGGAGCGCGTGGGCACGCCCGAGCAGAAGAAGCAGTGGCTGGAGCCCCTGCTGGAAGGCAAGATCCGCTCGGCCTACTGCATGACCGAGCTGAACACCGCCAGTTCGGACGCCAAGAACATCGACACCCGCGCGGTGCGCGTGGGCGACGAGTACATCATCAACGGAGAGAAGCACTACATCTCCGGCGCCGGCAGCCCGCGCTGCAAGGTGATGATCTGCATGGTCAAGACCGGCGAGGAGAACGCCCCGCCGCACCTGCAGCAGTCGCAGATCCTGGTGCCGCTGCCCTGCGAGGGCGTGGAGATCGTGCAGGGCCAGCAGGTGTTCGGCGACCCCGACGCGCCGCACGGCCACATGCACATCCGCTTCCGCAACGCCCGCGTGCCGGCCTCGAACATGCTGCTGGGCGAAGGCCGCGGCTTCGAGATCAGCCAGCTGCGCCTGGGCCCGGGCCGCATCCACCACTGCATGCGCGCGATCGGCTCGGCCGAGAAGGCGCTGGACCTGATGGTGACCCGCGGCATGAGCCGGGTGGCGTTCGGCAAGCCGATCATCCAGCTGGGCGGCAACATCGAGATCGTCAGCCGCGCCCGCATCGAGATCGAGGCCATGCGCCTGATGGTGCTGAAGGCCGCCAAGGCGATGGACGTGCTGGGCAACCGCGAAGCCCGCGTCTGGATCCACATGGTCAAGGCGATGGTGCCCGAGCGGGTCTGCAAGATCATCGACCAGGCGATCCAGATGCACGGCGCGCTCGGCGTGTCGCAGCACACCCCGCTGGCCCGGATGTACGCCAACACCCGCACGCTCCGCCTGGCCGACGGCCCGGACGAGGTGCACCACATGGTGGTGGGCCGCAACGAGCTGCAGCAGTTCCGCGAAGGCCCGCACGACAGCTCGATGTCGGCGGTGTTCCGCAACTAGCGGACGGCCGCAGAGGGGATACGGGAGAGCCTCCGCGCAAGCGGGGGCTTTTTCGTTTTTGGGACCACGTTTCCGGGGGCCGCGCGCGGCGCGGTTTGCTTGGCGGCCCGGCTGTGGTGAACTCCCGCGAAACAAGGGTGTGGGAGGGATGGCCATGAAGCGGCTGATGATCGCGGCGGGGCTTGCGCTGGCGCTGGGGGCGCCGGGACTGGCCAGGGCCGAGACGGCGTGCGCCGACCTGAAGGCGGCCAAGCTGGACCACGCCGAGGTGACGGCGGCCAGCGTCGAGAAGATCGGCGCGGCCGAGGCCTGCAAGCTCTCGGTCACCAGCCGGCCGACCGCCGATTCCGACATCCGCATCGAGGTCTGGATCCCGATCGGCCAGGCCTGGAACGGCCGCTTCGTGCAGATGGGCAACGGCGGCTTCGCCGGCTCGATCCCCTCGGGCTACCTCAAGCGCTTCGCCACCGAGGGCTACGCCACGGCGGCCACCGACAACGGCCACCAGAGCCCGGTGGGCACCTCGGCGGCCTGGGCGTTCGGCCACCCCGAGAAGCTGGTCGACTATGGCTGGCGGGCGCTGAAGGAGACCACCGAGGTCGGCAAGGCGCTGATCGCCGCCCAGAAGGCGGACGGTCCGGCGAAGTCGTACTTCTACGGCTGCTCCGACGGCGGGCGCGAGGCGCTGATGGAGGCCCAGCGCTTCCCCGCCGACTTCGACGGCATCGTGGCCGGTGCGCCGGCCAACTACATGAGCCTGCTGTTCGGCAACGGAACGGCCCAGCAGCAGGCGCTGGCCAAGCCCGGCGGCTGGCTGGGCCTGGGCCAGCTCAAGGCCCTGCAGACCGCGGCGCGCAAGCAGTGCGGCGGCGGCGACTTCATCCGCGATCCGGCCGCCTGCCGGTTCGACCCGGCGGTCACCCAATGCCGCAAGGGCGACGATCCCGCGACCTGCCTGAGCCCCGCCCAGGTGGCCGCCGCGCGCGCCATCTACCAGGGCCGGCGCGACCCGCGGACCGGCCGCATCCCCCTGCCGGGCGTGACGCCGGGCGCCGAGGCCGAGCCGGGTAGCTGGCCGGCCTGGATCACCGGCCCCAGCCAGGCGGACAACAGCCGCGCGGCGGGCTACCAGTTCTCGTCCAACGCCATGAAGTACTTCGCCTTCGGCGACCCGGCGTTCGATTTCCTGAAGATGGACCTGGGGGCCGAGTTCGCCCGCGCCAAGGCCAAGATGGGGCCGATCATCGACTCCGACAGCCCCGACCTGTCGGCGTTCAGGAAGCGCGGCGGCAAGCTGATCCAGTACCACGGGTGGAACGACCCGGCGATCCCGGCCCGCTCCAGCGTCGTCTACTACGAGGACGTGCGGCGCACGATGGGCGACACCTCGGGCTTCTACCGGCTGTACCTGATCCCCGGCATGCTGCACTGCGCCGGCGGGCCGGGACCGGGGACGGTGGACTGGCTGTCGGTGCTGGACGACTGGGTGCGGGCCGACAAGGCGCCCGCCGAGGTGACGGCCAAGACCCTGGCCGGCGACAAGGGGCCGACCCAGCTGCTCTGCCCCTATCCCGGCGTGGCCCATCAGGACGGGGCGGGCGCCTGGAGCTGCAAGGCGAAGCGCTGAGATCACACCTGAGCTGCTGGATCCCGGATCTTCGGGCGCTTCGCGCCCTGCGTCCGGGATGACGGGGTTGTGGGGGCCGATGGTCAATGGCGCCGCTTGGGTGTAAGCGAACGCCGATCGGCCATGACCACCGAACGCATCATTTCCGAAGGCCCCTGGGGCGACCGCGGCGCGAGGACGATCCTCGCGACCTCGCCGTCACGCCTTCCTTCCTCCGGCGCTCGCCCGAACGGGCCTGCGGCGCCGGCTCCGTCCCGCGCGCGACGCGCAGCTGACCGGCGACCGGAGGCGGCCTGTGCCCGCCTTCCGGCGGCGGTCGCAACTCCGGAGAACGACCATGAGCTTCTTGACCGGCGCCTTCATCGTGGGCGCCGCCTTCATCACCGCGGCCATTTCCGGCGTGTTCGGAATGGCCGGCGGGCTGATGCTGAAGGGCGCGCTGGCGCTCGTCCTGCCCGTCTCGGCGGTGTTCGTCGCCCACGGGATCCTGCAGCTCGTCGCTAACGGCTGGCGGGCGGTCATCCACCGCCGCCACGTGAACGTCCGCATCGTCGGCCTCTACGCGCTGGGCGCCGTGGCGGCGGCGGCCGTGGCGGGCTTCATCACCGTCGAGCCGACCCGGGCCTCGCTCTACCTGTTCATGGGGATCATCCCGTTCCTGGTCTGGATCCCCGACGGGCTGCTGAAGCTGGACGCCCAGCGGCCCCTGCAGGCGATCGTCTGCGGCGCCGGGGTGACCGGCGTGAACCTGACGGCCGGCGTGGCCGGGCCGGTGCTGGACATCTTCTTCGTGAAGACCGCGCTCACCCGGCACCAGATCGTGGCCACCAAGGCGGCGACCCAGGTGCTGAGCCACCTGATGAAGATCATGGTCTATGGCGCGCCGCTGCTGGCGGTGAAGGGCAAGGGCCTGCCGCCGGCCTGGGTGTTCGCGCTGGCCATCCCGCTGTCGATGCTGGGCACGGCGGCCGGCGGGGTGATCCTGAACCGGCTGTCGGACGTGAACTTCAAGCGCTACCTGCGCCTGATCCTGAGCGTGCTGGGCGTGATCTACCTGGCCCAGGCCGCGCGGCTGTTCATCGCCGGCTGAGGCGGGTCCAATGGACCCGGAAATCCTCAAAAAAGCCGGGTCCAGAGGCCCCGAGATTCCCCCAAAAAAAAGGCCGGGTCCAGAGGACCCGGCGGGGGAAGTTCTTAGGGAGGAAACGCCCAGGAACGGGCAAGCGCTGAAGTATGTTCGCGCCGCGCCGATGCAAGGGGTCACGGCCAAGTTTTTTCGATTTCCGCGAGTGGTCTGCCGGCGTTGCGCCGAGTGGATGTTCCGTCGCCGCGCCGGTGCGTCTAAGGCCGGGGCGTCGTCGCGGAGGTCACATGAAGCTCGAACCCAAGGTGCTGGAAAACGCGTTCGTGCGGCTCGAGCCGATGGCCGAGGCGCATCGTGAGGGGCTGCGCGCGGCCTGCAACGCCGACCAGGCGGTCTGGACCGAGCTCTATCCCTTCTCGTGGGCGAACGAGCACTTCGAGCCCACCTGGGCCCGGCTGATGGGGGATCAGGCCGCCGGGACGACCCAGCCCTACGCCGTGATCGCGGGCGGCGAGGTGGTGGGGATCACCACCTTCTACGCCATCGAGCCGGCCAACGCGGCGGTGGCGGTCGGGGGGACGTACTACCGGCCGGACGTCCGGGGCGGGCCGGTCAATCCTGGCGCCAAGCGGCTGATGATGGGCTACGCCTTCGAGGCCGGCGCGCGGCGGGTGGTCTATCACGTGGACGCGCTGAACGGCCGCTCGCGCGCGGCGGTGCTGAAGCTGGGCGCGATCCAGGAGGGGATCATGCGCCAGGACCGGATGACCTGGACCGGCCGCGTCCGCGACACGGTGGTGTTCTCGATCCTGGCCGACGAATGGCCCGCCGTGCGCGATCGGCTCGACGCGCGGCTGGGGGCTTTCGCTTAGGCGGCCCTCCCCCTCCACCCCGTTCCGCGGTCCCCCTCCCCCGCAGGCGGGGGAGGAGCGCTCGTCCCCTGCGAAGCGGGGGAGGTGGCGGCGCAGCCGCCGGAGGGGGCGTCAGGCCGCCGCCGGCGCCTTCAACCGGTGGACGTTCTCGGGGACGTCGAAGAACACCTGCGCGGCGTTCTCGGCGACCTCCTGGGCCGTGTAGGGCCGGCCGGGGGCGAAGCCCTCGGTCTCGACCATCTTGATCTCGCGCACGCCGCGCGAGGAGACGCCGAGGATCTTGCCCGAGTGTTCGGCGGCCAGGTCGCTGACCATGAAGAGCACGCCGGGGGCGACGTTCTCGGGCAGACTCAGCGGATCGGGCTCGCGGTCCTTGCGGCCGGGCAGGTCGGAGGTCATGCGGGTGTAGGCGCCGGGCGCCAGGCCCATGACGCGGATGTTGTACTTCCGCCCCTCGATCGACATCACCCGGACCATGCCGTAGATGCCGGCCTTCGCCGCGCCGTAGTTGGTCTGGCCGAAATTGCCGTAGAGGCCCGAGGTGGACGAGGTGAGCACCATCGAGCCGCCGCCGTTGTCCTTCATCCACTTCCAGACCGGCAGGGCGCAGCAGTAGGTGCCCTTGAGGTGCACCTTGATCACCTTGTCCCAGTCCTCCTCGGAGGTGTTGGCGAAGGTCTTGTCGCGCAGGATGCCGGCGTTGCAGACCAGAACGTCGACCTTGCCGAAGGCGTCGAGGGCGGTCTTCAGGATGTTCTCGCCGCCGGCGATGGTGGAGACATCGTCGCCGTTGGCCACGGCGCGGCCGCCCGCGGCCTTGATGTCGGCGACCACCTTCTCGGCGGCGGCGCTGGTCCCCGATCCGGAGCCGTCGCGCGCGCCGCCCAGGTCGTTGACGACCACCGCGGCGCCTTCCTTGGCGAACAGCTTGGCGTAGGCCTCGCCCAGCCCGCCGCCCGCGCCCGTGATGATGGCGACCTTCCCGTCCAGCAATCCGGCCATGACCTTCCTCCCATACCGTTCTTTGGAAGCATCTTCGGACCCGGGGAGGGCGGATGGCAAGGGGCGATGCGCGCTCAGCCCGGCGCCTTGGTCCCCCGCCGCGCCCGGAAGAAGGCCTTGAGCATGGCCGAGCTCTCCTCGGCCAGCACGCCGGCCTCGACCTCGGGGCGCCAGTGGCACGTCGGCTGGTCGAAGAAGCGGGGGCCGTGGACCACGGCGCCGCCCTTGGCGTCCTCGGCGCCGAACACCAGGCGGCCGATGCGGGCGTGGCTGATGGCGCCGGCGCACATGGCGCAGGGCTCCAGGGTGACGAACAGGGTGAGGCCGGTCAGGCGGTAGTTGCCGAGCTTCCGCGCCGCCTCGCGCAGGGCGACGATCTCGGCGTGGGCGGTGGGGTCGTGGGCGCCGATCGGCTGGTTGGCGCCCATGGCGATCACCTCGCCCGAGGCGGAATCCACGACGACCGCGCCCACCGGCGTCTCGCCGGCCGCGGCGGCGGCTTGCGCCGCTTCGAGCGCGATGCGCATGGTCTTTTCGTCATGGTCCACGATCCCCTACGAACAGAGCCGCGCGAGCCGGGTCAAGCCGAGAGCGAGGACGGCGCCGAAAGCGGCGAACGCGTCGCCAAGCTGCTGGCGCGCTCGGGCGTGGGCTCGCGCCGCGACGTGGAGCGGCTGATCGGCGAGGGCCGGGTGGCGATCAACGGCCGGGTGCTGACGACGCCGGCGGTGAAGGTGGAGCCCGGCGACATCCTCACCGTGGACGGCGAGGTGGTGAGCGAGCCCGAGCCCGCGCGGGTGTTCCGCTACCACAAGCCGGTGGGGCTGGTGACGACCCACAAGGACCCGGCGGGGCGGCCCACGGTGTTCGGCGCCCTGCCGGAGGGGCTGCCGCGGCTGATCTCGGTGGGGCGGCTCGACCTCAATTCCGAGGGCCTGCTGCTGCTGACCAACGACGGCGAGCTGGCGCGCGCGCTGGAGATGCCGTCGAGCGCGATCGTGCGCCGCTACCGCGCCCGGGCGCACGGGCGCACCAATCAGGAACGGCTGGACCGGCTGAAGGACGGGATCACCGTCGAGGGCGTCCGCTATGGTCCCATCGAGGCCAAGCTGGACAAGGCCAAGGAGGGGCCGCAGGGCGCGAACCTGTGGATCACCGTCACCCTGCACGAGGGCAAGAACCGCGAGGTGCGCCGGGTGCTGGAGGCGCTGGGCCTGAAGGTGAACCGCCTGATCCGCCTGGCCTACGGGCCGTTCGCCCTTGGGACCCTGGGCGTGGGCGAGATCGAGGAGGTGGGGCCGCGGGTGATCCGCGAGCAGCTCGCCGAGCACATCGCGCCCGAGAACCTGCCCACCGGCGAGCGGCCGCAATACCGGGCCCCGGCCAAGCAGCGCCGCCGCGCCCAGCAGGCGGCCGAGGCGGCGGCCACGCAGGCCCCGCAGGCGCCCGCCGAACGGCCGGCGAAGAAGGCCTACAAGGCCGGCTGGGCCAAGCCGAAGGTCAAGGCCCGGCCGCACCCGCCGCCCAAACCCAAGCCGAAGCCCAAGGGCAAGCCCGGCGCGGCTAAGCCTTCTGGATCTCCGCGGGCTGGCGGGCCGCCCGCAGGGCCTCGCGGGCCGAAGCCGTCCGCATCACCTCGGCGAACGAGCGGCGCTCGTCGGCCAGGCCCTCCGCGACCGGGCGGTCGAGGGCCGCGCGGGTGAGGCGCTTGGCGTAGGCGATCCCCTCGGCCCCGCGGGTCTCCCACTCGGCGGCGATCTCCAGGGCGCGGGCCAGCGGGTCGGCGGCCAGCTCGTGCACCAGGCCGATGGCGTGGGCCTGCTCGCCCGTGAAGGTGAGGCCGCGCAGGATGATCTCCAGGGCCTTGGCCTCGCCCACCACGCGCGGCAGCCGCTGGGTGCCGCCGCCGCCGGGGAAGATGCCGACCCGGGTCTCGGGCAGGCCGATCGCCTCGACGCCCGGGCTGGCGATGCGCAGGTCGCAGGCCAGCGACAGCTCGAACCCGCCGCCCATGCACAGGCCGTTGATGGCGGCCACCACGGGCTTGGGCGCCTCGAAGATCTCGTCGGTGAGGGCCAGGAACCCCTGGCGGGGCCGGGCGCCGGGCTCGGGCGGGGGCGGAGGCGGCGCGTCCCTTGTCGCGTCGCTGGCCGTGGAGAGTTCGCCGACGTCGTAGTGGCGGATGAAGATGTCCTTCAGGCCGCCGGTGACGACGACCGAACGCACGGCCGGATCGGCGGCCAGCGGGCGGAACGCCTCCAGCATCTCCTGCGCGCCCGCGGCGGTCATGGTCCCGAACGGCGGGTTCGCATAGGTCATCACCGCTGTCCCACCGCGGCGCTCGACGCTCACCAGGCCCATGGTCTCCTCCTCTTGCTTTGTTGTCCGAAAGCCTGGATCGGAAGGGCCGACTTCACAAGGATGACCCAGCGTTGCGCATCGTATCGGGAGACTTCCGCGGGAAGGCGCTGATCGCGCCCAAGGGCGAGGCCACGCGCCCCACCTCGGACCGGGCCCGCCAGGCGATCTTCAACATCCTGGAGCACGCGCCCTGGAGCGAGGGCGTGCGCGACCGCCGCGTGATCGACTTGTTCGCCGGCTCGGGCGCCCTGGGCTTCGAGGCCCTGTCGCGGGGGGCGGCCTTCTGCCTGTTCGTGGAGACCGACGAGGCGGCGCGCGGGGCGATCCGCGAGAACGTGGACGCCATGGGCCTGTTCGGCCGCACGCGGGTGCACCGGCGCAGCGCCAGCGACCTGGGCGTCAGGCCCGGCGCCGACGGGCCGGCCTTCGACCTCGCCTTCCTCGATCCGCCCTACGCCAAGGGCCTGGGCGAGCAGGCGCTGGAGCGCCTCGCCAAGGGCGGCTGGCTGGCCGACGGCGCCATCGTCGTGTTCGAACGCGGCGCGGGCGAGCCGGATTTCGAGGCCGAGGGCTACGAGCGGCTGGACGCGCGCGACTACGGCGCCGCGCGCGTCCATTTCCTGCGGGCTCTACCAGCCGCGGGCTGAGGTGCGGTTGTCGCCCTGGGCGCGCAGGCAGAGCAGGCCCTCGCGGGTGATGCGATAGGGGCCGCCGCCGCGGCTGGCGATCAGCCGCTTCTGCTTCAGCGACTTGAAGACCGCGAGGTCGCAGTCGGAGAGGCGCCAGCCCTCGCGGGTGACGCATTCGGCGGCGACGAGGGTTCCGCGTTCGTCGCGTTCGATCAGGATCGCGCCGCCCTGGGCGAGCGCATGCAGCGTGCGTTGCTGCGGCTTGGAGATGTTCAAGGAAATGTCCGGGATCAGGCGTCACTGGGCGCGCCCGCACGGGGCGCGGACGGAACGGGCCTGCCGCATTTCCAGCCGAAGTGGCTGCCGGTTCGGCGCGGGAAATGCGCCGAATTGAACGAGACGAGCCTCGTAGTCCCGATCGGAGGGATCCGATCGGGCGAGGCTGTCGTCGCCGATCACAAACGAGGAACCGGTCGGCGGCTAGGCCCGGGCCTCGGACACATTCTCAGACATGGACTCCACCTGAAGCGGACTGCGCCGGAGGATGGCCGAGCTTCGCCGTTTCGGCAACGCTTGACCCTCACGGGACGTGAGACCTCAAGTGCCTGGGCCATCGGCAAGGGAACGATTTTCTTGAGCGGCTATACGGTCAAGCAGGTGGCGAAGCTGTCGGGCGTCTCGGTCCGCACGCTGCACCACTACGACGACATCGGGCTTTTGAAGCCCGCGGCCGTCGGCGCGAACGGCTACCGCTATTACGGCAAGGACGAGCTCCTGCGCCTGCAGCAGATCCTCTTCCATCGGGAGCTGGGCTTCCCGCTGGACGAGATCCGCCAGGTGCTGGACGCGCCGGACTTCGACCGGATGGCGGCGCTGAAGGCGCACCGCGCGCGGCTTGAGGCCGAGCGGCGGCGCTATGGGCGGCTGCTCAGGACGATCGACGACACCCTCGCCGCTTTGCAAGGAGCGACGACGATGGACGACAAGGCGATGTACCGGGGCTTCGACCCGGAAAAGCAGGCCAAGCAGGAAGCCTGGCTGGTGGAGCGATACGGGCCCAAGATCCAGGACTCGATCGATGCGGTGAAGACCGCGCAGAAGGGCTGGACCCAGGCCGATTTCGACCGGTCGCAGGCCGAGATCGCCGAGATCGAGACCGGTTTCGTCCGCGCCCTGACCTCGGGCCTGCCGGCGGACGGCGAGACGGTCCAGGCCCTGACCAGCCGCCACTGCGACTGGATCGCCCGGTCGTGGCCGCATCCGGTGAGCCGGGTGGCCTATGAGAACCTCGCGGTCCTGTACGGCGAGCACCCCGACTTCCGGGCCCGCTATGAGGCCCAGGCCGCCGGCATGACCGAATATCTGCAGGCGGCCATGCGAGCCTATGCGGCCGAGGCGCTCGGCTAGACCCCGTCGTCAGAGCGCCAGCAGCGCGACCGGCAGGAGCGAGCCCGCGCCCAGCAGGATCAGGGCGAGCGTCTTCTGCCGGGCCTGCACCACGCCGATCCACAGGCCGAGCAGGGTGGTGGCGACCAGGCCGACGGCGGTGGCGGTGAAGAACCAGCGGCTGGCCACGACCGAAGTCTCCGGCGCGGGCGGCGTCGCGCGCGGCGCGGCGGCCTGGGCGGGCGCGCCGCCCCTGGCCGGCGCGGCGCCCTGGCGCTGGGGCCGCACGGCGAACTTCTGGTGGATGTGGACCTGGCCCAGCTTCTCGACGATCGGGGCAGGCGTGTAGTCGCCGTGGGCCTCGTGCAGCTTCAGCTCCTGCAGGCCGCCGGTGACGGCGAAGAACAGGATGGCCGGGGCGAAGAACACGCCCAGCCACAGGTGGATCTGCCGCAGGAGCCTGGGCCAGGGGATTCTGCGGGGCTTGGACGCGACGCTCACGAAAGGTCCTCGGCGTTGATTGCGGCGGAGCTTTCGCGCGGGATTCCGGCGAACGCATTGCGCAATCTCATGTCGGATGCTGCGGCGCTGAAATGTGCTGCGCGACCGGGCTCTAGCGCCGGCCGAACAGGCGCTCGATGTCGGCCAGCTTGAGTTCGACGTAGGTGGGGCGGCCGTGGTTGCACTGGCCGGAATGGGGGGTGGCCTCCATCTGGCGCAGCAGGGCGTTCATCTCGGGCGCGGTGAGGCGGCGGCCGGCGCGGACCGAGCCGTGGCAGGCCATGGTGGAGCAGACGTCCTCCAGCCGCTCCTTCAGCGCCAAGGCCTGGCCGTTCTCGGCGAGGTCGTCGGCGATGTCGCGGATCAGGCCGGCGGCGTCGGTCTGGCCCAGGAGAGCGGGGACCTCGCGCACCAGCACCGCGCCGGGGCCGAAGGGCTCGATCACCAGGCCCAGGGCGGCCAGCTCGTCGGCGCGGGCGGCGACGCGCTCGGCCTCGGCGGGGTCGAGCTCGACCACCTCGGGCAGCAGCAGCGCCTGGCGGGCCACGCCCCCGTCGTCGAGCTCGGTCTTCATCCGCTCATAGACCAGGCGTTCGTGGGCGGCGTGCTGGTCGACGATGACGACGCCGTCGCGGGTCTGGGCGACAATGTAGGTCTCGTGGACCTGGGCGCGGGCGGCGCCCAGCGGATAGTCGACGGGATCGAAGGCCGGCGCCGGGGCCTCGCCTTCGGCCATGCCGGAGTAGGCGGCGTCCGGCGCCGGCTCGGCGCGGGCCGAGACCTCGGTCAGACCGGGTATGGCCTGGGCGATCGCCGCGCCCATGTCGCGCCGGTCCCAGCCCCCTTGGGACCAAGCCGAGAAGCCGCCGCCCGAGGGCCGCTGCGGCGGCAGGCTGGAGGGGCGGAAGCCGCCCAAGGCGGCGCTGGCGACGGTGGTCGAGGCCCGGTGTCCGGCCCCGGCCAGGGCGTGGCGCAGCCCGCTGACGATCAGGCCGCGCACGAGGCCGGGATCGCGGAAGCGCACCTCGGCCTTGGCCGGATGGACGTTCACGTCGACCAGGGTGGGGTCGAGTTCGAGGTAGAGGGCGGCGACGGGATGGCGATCGCGCGCGAGGAAGTCGGCGTAGGCGCCGCGCAGCGCGCCCTGCAGCAGCCGGTCGCGCACCGGCCGGCCGTTGACGAACAGGTACTGATGCGCCGCGTTGCCCCGGTTGAAGGTCGGCAGGCCGGCATAGCCGGTGAGGCGCACGCCCTCCCGCTCCTGGTCGATCAGCAGCGCGTTGTCGGAGAATTCGCGGCCCATGATGGCGGAGAGCCGGGCGAGGCGCCCGTCGTCGCCGGCGGGCTCGGCCGGGAGGCGCAAGGTCCGGCGGCCGTCGATGTCGAGGGCGAAGCCCACGGCCTCGTGCGCCATGGCCTGGCGCTTCAGCTCCTCGGCGATGGCGGTGGACTCCGCCCGCTCTGATTTCATGAACTTCAGGCGCGCAGGGGTGGCGTAGAAGAGGTCGCGCACCTCGACGCGGGCGCCGTGGGGGCCGGGGAAGCCGGCCGGCGCCACCTGGCCCACCGCGCCGCCCTCCACGAAGATCGCATGGGCGTCGGCCAGGCCCTTGGCGCGGCTGGTGATCGACAGGCGCGCCACCGAGCCGATCGAGGGCAGGGCCTCGCCGCGGAAGCCCAGGGTGGCGATGCGCAGGAGGTCGTAGTCGCCGGCGTCGTCGGGGGTGAGCTTGGAGGTGGCGTGGCGCTCCACCGCCAGCGGCAGCTCCTCGGCCGTCAGGCCCTGGCCGTCGTCGGCCACCAGGATGCGGGACAGGCCCCCGCCGTCGGCCTGGACCTGGATCTCGGCCGCCCCGGCGTCCAGCGCGTTCTCCACCAGCTCCTTGACGGCGCTCGCGGGCCGTTCCACCACCTCGCCGGCGGCGATGCGGTTGATCAGTTCGGCGGGAAGGCGGCGGATCGGCATGGACCTTCCTAACTAATACGATTCCAGGCGGCCCGTTTCCCAGGATTGCTCGCGTGAAGACCCGTATTCCTTGCCTCATCGCCGTTCTCGCCCTGGCCGCGGCGCCGGCGGGCGCCCAGCCGCAGCCGGGGACGCCGGCCATCGACGACCCCGACGCGACGCTCGTGCAGGAGCTGGTGGTGCGCGGCCGCCTGCCCGGACCGGCGTGGTGGCAGGTGTCGGACGCCGACACGACGGTCTACGTGCTGGGGGTGCCCTCGCTGGCGCCCAAGCGGATGCAGTGGAACCGCCGGGTGTTCGAGCGGCGCCTGGAGGGCGCCAACGAGGTGATCCTGCCCTTCGTCAACGTGAAGGTGAAGCTGGGCGGCTCGATCGGCTCGATGTGGAACCTGATGCGCCTGAAGTCGGGCGGCCCGTTCGAGGACCGGCTGGACCCGGCGACCCGGGCGCGCTTCGTGGCCGTTCGCGAGAAGCTGGGCCACGATGCCGGTCACTACGGCACCAAGAACCCGCTGGCGGCGGGGGTGCAGCTGGCCATCGACTACCGAGACGCCTCGGAGCTGACCAACATGGATCCGGCCAAGCTGGTCCGCTACCTGGCCCAGCAGAAGGGCGTGAAGGTGGTGACCAAGAGCTACGACCTGGGCCGCCAGCTCAGCGGGATCATCCGCACGCCGGCGGCCTCGGGCCGCGTCTGCTTCGACGAGGTGCTGGCCCAGGCCGAGGCGGGCCCCGAGGTCACGCGCGCCGCGGCGCGGGCGTGGGCCGACGGCGACGTGGAAGGCGCGCTGGCCAACGAGCGGACCTACGAACGCTGCCTGGCGGCGATCTCGGGGGGCCGCACCTACGACGAGAAGACCAAGGCCGACGAGGCCGCCGCCATCGCCCAGGCGCTGAAGACGCCCGGCCACGCCATCGCGCTGGTGCCGCTCAGGCCCCTGCTGGCGCAGAACGGCGTGCTGGAGCGCCTGCGCGCCCAGGGTTTCGATGTGAAGACGCCGGACGAGGCGGAATAGGGCGCGAGATTTCCCTCCCCTTCATGGGGAGGGTGGACCGGGCGTCAGCCCGGGACGGGTGGGGGCGGCGGCCGCCCCACCCCGCTCGCTGCGCGAGTCGCCCTCCCCATGAAGGGGAGGGAAAGGGCTTAGAGCCCGGGGAGCTTGATTTTGGTCCCGCCTTCGCGGTGGATCGTCACCGGCTGGTCGCCCGTGAGCTTGGCGATCCGCTCCTTCTCCTCGGCGGCGTCGATCGGGGCCGTGGAGCCGTCGAGCCCGGATTGCGGAGCGGCGGCCGTCTCGCCCTTCTTCCAGAACATCACCCGGTCGGCGAAGCTCTTTTCCTTGTGGGCGATGTCGCCGAACTCGTCGTCGACGACGTAGCGGACCAGCGGGTCGGCCTTGTCGGCGCCGGCCTTGGCGGCCAGCAGCTTCTCACCCTGCGACCGCTGCTCGGCCTCGCGCTGGCCCAGGAGGGCGATGCGCGCGGCGCTTTCGGGCTGGAGTTCCTGCGGGCGCGGCTCGCCGGGGGCCGGCGGGCGCAGCGCATAGTCAGGCGGCACCACCAGCGGGGCCTTGGTGACGATGCGGAACTCGTCGGGGGTGACCTTCGACATGCCGAGCGCCTTCTGGGTCGACTGGCAGCCGGCGAGACCCGCGGCCGCGACCAGGGCGGTCGCCACGATCACTCGGTTGACGCTCATGGACGATAGAGACTCCTTGAGGCCCCCAGCCTCGGAGGCAACGGCATAGCGCAATCGGGCGCTGAGGCCAACGCCGTCAATCGCCGCGGCCGCTGCGGAAGCTGTCGAGCAGCAGCAGGGCCACCCCGATGGTGATGCCCGAATCGGCGACGTTGAAAATCCACGGGAAAAAGCCGATCCGCTGGACGTCGATGAAATCGACCACGGCGCCGAAGCGGGCCCGGTCGATGGCGTTGCCCACCGCGCCGCCCATGACGAGGCCCAGACCGAGGGCCGGCAGCCAGCGCGTCTGGTTGCGCGCCCAGGCGCCGAGCAGGGCCGCCACGGCCAGCGAGAAGCCCACGAGGCCCCAGCGCACGAGGTCCTGCTGGGCCTGGAGCAGGCCGAAACTGACGCCCTGGTTCCAGATGCGGGTGAACTGCAGCGGCCACAGCACCTCGATGGTCGCCTGCTCGGGCAGGCGCACGACCGAGAGGATCCACCACTTGCTGAGCTGGTCGAGGGCGATGACCGCCAGGCCGACGGCGTAGGCCCGCCAGCCCCAGCGGGTCACGCGGGGGGACGGGGGCGCGTTCTCCACGGCTCCGCTCATGCGCGGGCGGCGTCCCAGGCGGCGACCGCGTCGGCGTCGCGCAGCGACAGGTCGGGATAGCGCGGGTCGGTCCCCACCTCGGGCAGGATGCGCCAGGAGCGGGCGCACTTGCGGCCCTCGGCGCGCAGGGGCTCGACGGCCACGGCGGCGACCTCGGGCAGGCGGAAGGCGCCGGCCGGGCCCTCGCCGGCCACCAGGGTCGCCTGGCTGGTGCGGAACACCTCGGCGGCGTCCAGCTCGCCGAAGGCGGCCAGCAGGTCGGGATCGGCCACGTGGACGCGCGGGGCGGCCTCAAGCGCGGCGCCCAGCCGCTTCTCGCGCCGCTCGACCTCCAGCGCGCCGGTGACCACGGAGGTCACCTTCTGGACCTTCGCCCAGCGGGCGGCTTCGGCATCGTTGCGCCATTCGGCCGGCGTCTGCGGGATGGTGCGCAGGCAGTTGGAAGGCGCGTCGGGATAGCGCGTGGTCCAGGCCTCTTCCATGGTGAAGGGGATGAGGGGGGCGAGCCAGGCGGTCAGGCGCTCGAAGGCGGCGTCCATCACCGTGCGCGCGGCGCGGCGGCGGACCGCGTCGGGCCGGTCGCAGTAGAGGCTGTCGCGGCGGATGTCGAAGAACAGCGCCGACAGCTCGTCCTGGCAGAAGTCGAGGATCGGGCGGATCACGTCCTGGAACAGATAGCCCTCGTAGGCGGCGCGCACCTGGCCATCCAGTTCCCAGAGGCGGTGCAGGATGAAGCGCTCCAGCGGCGGCATCTGATCCAGCTCGACGGCCTCGTCGGGGCCGTAGTCGGAAAGGGCGCCCAGCATGTAGCGGACGGTGTTGCGCAGCTTGCGATAGGCGTCGGAGGTGGTCTGGAGGATCGTCTTGCCGATGCGGCTGTCGTCGGCGTAGTCGATCATCGCCGCCCACAGGCGGATGATCTCGGCCCCGCTCTCGCGGATCACCACCTCGGGGTCGACGACGTTGCCCTTGGACTTGCTCATCTTCTCGCCGGCCTCGTCCATGGTGAAGCCGTGGGTGAGGATGGCGTCGTAGGGCGCGCGCCCGCGGGTGCCCGAGCTTTCCAGCAGCGAACTCTGGAACCAGCCGCGGTGCTGGTCGGAGCCTTCCAGGTAGAGATCGGCCGGCCACTTGGTGTGGGCGCGGTTCTCCAGGGTGAAGGCGTGGGTCGAGCCCGAGTCGAACCAGACGTCGAGGATGTCCTCGACCTTCTCGTAGCGGTCGGGATCGTGGGCGCCCAGGAAGTCGGTCGAAGGCCGGGTGAACCAGGCGTCGGCGCCCTCGGCCCTGATCGCCTCGACGATCCGGCGGTCGACCTCGGGGTCGTGCAGCGGGTGGCCGGTCTCCTTGTCGACGAACATGGCCAGCGGCGAACCCCAGGCGCGCTGGCGGCTGATCAGCCAGTCGGGGCGGCTCTCGACCATGGCGCGGATGCGGTTCTTGCCCCCGGCCGGATAGAACGTCGTGGCCTCGATGGCCTCCAGCGCCGCCTCGCGCAGGGTGCGGCCGCCGAGCTGCGGGGTCTCCACCGGCTCGTCGATGCGGATGAACCACTGCGGCGTGTTGCGGAAGATCACCGGGGCCTTGGAGCGCCAGGAGTGCGGGTAGCTGTGCTCCAGCCGCCCGCGCGCCAGGAGCCGGCCGGCCTCGATCAGCTTGTCGATGACGGCGGGGTTGGCGGGGCCGAACCTGCCGGCCTTCTTGCCCTCGGTCTCCAGCACCTTCAGGCCCGCGAACAGGGCCACGTGCGGATAGTAGGCGCCGTCGGGATCGACCGTTTCGGGGATCTCGCGATGGCCGTGGGCCAGCCAGACCAGATAGTCGTCGGCGCCGTGGCCCGGGGCGGTGTGGACGAAGCCCGTGCCGGCGTCGTCGGTCACGTGGTCGCCGCTGAGCAGCGGCACGCCGAACTGGTAGTGCGGGTCGAGGTTGGCGAAGGGGTGTTCGCACTCCATGCCCTGGCAGTCGACCGGCTCGACGCGGCGGAACTTGGCGACCTTGGCGGCGGACATCACGTCGGCGGCCAGCTTGTCGGCGACGATCAGCTTGTCGCCGGCCTTGGCCCAGGGCTCGAACTCCAGGCCCTCCTCCATCGCCTCGACCACATAGACCGAGTAGGCGATGGCCTCGTTGTAGCTGATCGCCCGGTTGGCGGGGATGGTCCAGGGCGTGGTGGTCCAGATCACCACGCTGGCGCCACGGGCGGCGTCGCTGCCTTCGACGACGGGGAACTTCACCCAGATCGTGGGGCTGACATGGTCGTGGTACTCGACCTCGGCGTCGGCGAGCGCGGTGCGTTCCACCGGGCTCCACATCACCGGCTTGGAGCCGCGGTAGAGCTGGTCGGAGGCCACGAACTTGTGGAACTCGGCGACGATGGCCGCCTCGCTCGTGAAGTCCATGGTGGCGTAGCGGTTCTCCCAGTCGCCGATCACGCCCAGGCGCTTGAAGCCGTCCTTCTGGACGCCCATCCAGTGGGCGGCGTAGTCGCGGCAGAGCTTGCGGAACTCGGCCTTGGAGACCTCGTCCTTGCGGCGGCCCTTGGCGCGCAGCTCCTCCTCGATCTTCCACTCGATCGGCAGGCCGTGGCAGTCCCAGCCGGGCACGTAGTCGACGTCGTAGCCGAGCAGGAACTTCGAACGGACGACGAAGTCCTTCAGCGTCTTCTGCAGGCAGTGGCCCACATGGATGGCGCCGTTGGCGTAGGGCGGCCCGTCATGCAGCACGAACAGCGGCGCGCCCGCCCGCTGCCGCTCGGCGCGCATGGCGTGGTAGAGGCCGGTCTCGTCCCACCGGGCCAGGGTCAGCGGCTCCTTCTGCGGCAGGCCCGCGCGCATGGGGAAGGGCGTCTCGGGGAGGAATACGGTCTCGCGGTAGTCGCGAACGGGCTTGTCGGCGTCGTCGGCCATCACTCGGTGTCCAGAAGTTCGGGGGAGAGGTGCGGGAAACCCGGCGCGCGCGGCCGTCCGGCGGCGTCACGCCGGGCGTATAATTCGCAGGCTCGTCCGAACCGTCGTCATCGCGGTGGCTCTAACAGAGTGGGCGCCGGGCGTCATCCCCGCAGGCGGCGCAGCCCCGGCGCGAAGCGGTCGCGCGCCGCCCCGGCCGGCGAGAAGCGCTTTGATGGGCCGCGCGGATCGCGTCGTCGCCGACGCCGTCCAGAGGTGGAAATTGCGAATTTTCTGGAGCGCGGGAAGTTTTTCGGATAGGATGCGCAAATCGAAATTCGAAATGGTTCGGTTGCTCTCCACGCTTGTTCTTCGGATCGAGCCCGGACTTACCTAGATCCAATCCGATAAATCGATGCGACGCCCCGCCGGGGTGCGCGAAATATTGTGCTTGAAAGGCGACAAAAATGGCTTCTGGTACCGTGAAATGGTTCAATCCCACCAAGGGCTTCGGCTTCATCCAACCTGACGACGGCGGCAACGACGTCTTCGTCCACATCTCGGCCGTCGAGCGTGCGGGCCTCGGCTCGCTCAACGAAGGCCAGAAGGTCAGCTTCGAGCTGGAGCGCGACCAGCGCAGCGGCAAGATGTCGGCCGGACAGCTGCAAGCCGGCTGAGGACTGGCGGGGAGGCGGGCGCCCGTCCGCGTCCCCGCAACGTCATGACCGTATCCACAATCGAACACGCCTTCGAGGTCGCCCGTTCCGGAGAAGTCGCCGACTTCGAGGAGCTCAAGCGACGCCTGAAGGCCGACGGCTGTCGCGCCGTCGACGCGCTGCTCGCGCCCCGCAGCATCCGTGGCCATCTGGCGGCGATCTGCGCAGCGACGTTCCCTGCGGCCCAGGCCGCGCCCTCTCCGAGGCGCCCGTGAAAGAATTCCAACGAACCGACTTCGCCGAGCGACTGAAGACAGCCGCCGAAGCGAAGAAGGCCCTGCTGGCCGGTTTCCGGCCCAAGCCGACCGTCAACGCCGGTGAATTCACGCCCCGCGCGGAAGCGAAGAAGGCCGAGCTGGCGCAGGTGCGCCAGGCGCGCATCGACGCGAAGGCCGCCAAGCTGCAGGCCGCGGCGGACGCCGCCGAAGCCGCCGCGCTCGCCGTCCAGGCCGCCGCGACCGCCGAACTCGACGCCAGGCGCGGCGAACGCAAGGAGCGCAAGGCGCTCAGCAAGGCCGAGCAGAAGGCGAAGCGCGACGCGCGCTACGCCGCCCGCAAGGCGCGCGCCTGAACCCAAGCTCCTGAGGAGGCCTCGATGGCGAGGAAGCCGAATTTCGATTTCGAGCGTCGTGAACGCGACCGACTGAAGGCGTTGAAGAAAGCCGAAAAGGCGGAAGCGAAGCGGGCGCAGCGCGCACCCGCCGCCGCTGATCCCGAGACGCCCGCGGCCAACGAAGAAAGCTGAGCATGCCCAGCGGCGAGATCTACAACCACGAGACCGTCGCCATGGACGGCGAAAGCTTCTCGGGCTGCGAGTTCCGGGACTGCCGGCTCGTCTACGCGGGCGGCGAGCCGCCCGTGTTCGTCGACTGCAGCTTCGTCGGCTGCGACTGGAAGTACGACGCCTCGGCCGCGCGCACCCTGGCCTACCTCAAGGTGGTTTGGAGCGTCGGCGGCAAGGCGTCCGTGCAAGCGCTGATCAAGGACATCACCGCCGCCCGCTAGCGGCTACGCCCCCAGGATTTCCCGCGCCCTGGCCGCGTCGGCCATCACCTGCTGCGTCATCACCTCCAGGCTGGAGAACTTCTCCTCCGGCCGCAGGAAGGCGATCAGGTCGGTCTCGATGACGCGGTCGTAGATGTCCTCGTCGAAGTCGAACAGCCAGACCTCGAGCAGGGGCTTGGTGACCCCCGTAACCGTCGGATTGACGCCGATGTTGGCCACGCCGGCCAGTTCGCGCCCGTCGGAGAGCCGCGTGCGGGTGGCGTAGACCCCGAAGCGGGGCGTGACGTAGTCGGCGAGGTCGACGTTGGCGGTCGGGAAGCCCAGCTTGCGGCCCAGCTGGCGGCCACGCTGCACCGGGCCCTCGATGGCGAAGGGCCGGCCCAGAACCTCGGCGGCGACCTCCGGGCGGCCCTCGCGCAGGGCGTCGCGCACCGCGGTGGAGGAGAACTTCGCCACGCCGCCGTCGCCGACCGGCTCGGCCACCGAGACCCCGAAGCCCATCTCCTGGCCGTAGGCCTTCATGGTCCGCGGCGTGCCGGTGCGGCCCTTGCCGAAGGAGTTGTCGAAGCCCACGGCCACGTGGCGGGCGCCGAGGCCCTCGTGCAGCACGCGGGTGGCGAACTCGCGGTCGGTCATCCCCGCCAGCTCGGCGGTGAGCGGCAGGACGTAGAGCATGTCGACGTTCAGCTTCTCGAGCGCCCGGGCCTGCTGGTCGGTCTTCATCAGGCGGAAGGCCGGCTCGTCGGGGCGGAAGTAGACGCGCGGGTGCGGATCGAAGGTGATCACCCCCAGCGGCGCGGAAAGGTCCTCGGCCGCCCGGGCCGCCAGCTCGATCACCTTCTGGTGGCCGAGATGGACGCCGTCGAAATTGCCCATGGCCAGGGCCGCGCCGCGGTCGCCGGGCGGCAAATCCTTCCAGCCGCGGATCACCCGGATGCGCTTCATACGGCGCGGACCCTCACGCCCCGCGCCGGGGCGCGATCACCAGCGCCTCGCCGTCCACCACCGTCTTTCCGCCCACCTCGCATACCGTCTCCAACGTGACATGGCCGCGCGCCGCGTCCAGGGCCTTCACCGTCGCCCGCGCGGTGACCAGGTCGCCGATCTTCACGGGCCGCCTGAACCTGAGCGACTGCGACAGGTAAATCGCGCCTGGTCCGGGCAATTTCGTGCCGAGGACGGCCGAGATATAGGCGCCCGACAGCATGCCGTGGGCGATCCGCTCGCCGAAGGTCGTGGTCTTGGCGTAGGCGTCGTCCAGGTGCACCGGATTATTGTCGCCCGAAACCTCGGCGAACGCCTCGATGTCGGCGGCGCCGACCACGTGGCTGATCTCGGCCGACTGGCCCACCGTCAATTCATCGAAATAAAGCCCCTGCACGCGCTTGCGCCCCCTTTTTTGCTTTTTCCCGCTCCCCCCGGAGCCGGCTACCAGACCATATCCGCAATGACCCAGTTCGCCGCTAGCCCTTCCTGGCGCATCAAGTCGCCCACGATGCGCAGGTCGAGGCCGGTCTCGCCCACGGTTTCGGCGCCATGGATGCCGTTGGCGACGAAGAGGACGTCAAGCCCACGGGCGTTGGCGCCGCGGATATCGGTGGGCAGGCCGTCGCCGATGCAGAGCACCCGGCCGCGGTCCACGGGCCGGCCGAGCGCGGCCTCGGCCTCCCGGAGCGCCATGTCGTAGATGGGCTCGTAGGGCTTGCCGGCCATCACGGCGCGGCCGCCCAGGCTCTCGTAGAGCTGGGCCAGGGCGCCGCCGCAGTAGATCAGCCGGTCGCCGCGCTGCACGACGATGTCGGGATTGGCGCAGATCAGGTCGAGGCCACGGTCGGCGCACAGGCGGAAGCGGTCGCGGTAGTCGGCGGGCTCGTCGACCTCATCGTCGTAGGGACCGGTCACCGAGATGAAGGCGGCGTCCTCGGCCCCGCCGAAGTCGAGCCCCAGCCCTTCGTAGAGGACGGCGTCGCGCTCGGGGCCGATGGCCCACACCGGCCCGGGCGCCCGCTCGGCCAGCAGGGCGCGGGTGGCGTCGCCCGAGGTGACCAGCCGGGTCCAGGCGGCGCGCGGCACGGCCAGGCCGTCGAGCTGCTCGACGATCGGCGGGTGCGGGCGCGGCGCGTTGGAGATCAGGATCACCGGGCCGACTTCGGCGCGGAACCGGGACAGGGCGGCGGTGGCGGCGGGGAAGCTTTCGCGGCCGTTGTGGATCACGCCCCACACGTCGCAGAGCAGGACGTCGTAGCGGCCGGCGAGCTCGGAGAGCCCGGAGATCGGGGTGGGGGAGGTCATGGCCGGCGGCGGTTAGCACGTTCCTCCGGCCCGGCGAAGCACGCGAGGCCCCATCATTCCGGACGGAAGGGCCGTCATCCCGGTCAAGGCCCCTTAGGGGCCGCCGAACCGGGATCCAGCCGCACGGCGCCGACGACGCGCCCGTTGCGGTGTCGAGGGCGGGGATGCTGGGTCCCGGATCTTCGGGCGCTTCGCGCCCTTCGTCCGGGATGACGGGTGGGGGTTTACGCCGCCCGCACGCGCAGGCGTTCGACGTTCGAAGGCGGCGGCGGCGCGCCGGCCTCGCTGAGCACGGCTTCCTTGATGGCGCGGGGCTCGCCGAACAGGTGGCCTTCGCCCAGGCGTATGTCGAGGTCGAGGATGTCGACCACCTGGCGCTCGGTCTCGACCTTCTCGGCCACCAGCTCGATGCCGTAGCGGCGGGCGAGCAGGGCGAAGTCCTCGGCGGCGAGGTCGGGCAGCGAGCGCAGCACCAGCCGCTCGTTCACCTCGGTCAGCTCGTCCAGCAGCGCCTGGGCGCCCAGCTTCACGAACCGCACCTCGCAGCGGGCGAGCTCCTGCAGGTCGAGGTCGAGGTTGGTCACCTTGTCGAGGCTGAACCGAAAGCCCAGCTCGGCCAGGCGCGCCATGTTGCGGGCTTGGACGTTGTTGCGGTTGTCGAAGGCCGCCTGGCCGATCTCGAACACCAGCGCCGGGGCGAGGTCGCGGTTGGCGCGCAGCAGGTCGACAAACTGCGGGAAGAAGTCGTCGTCGCCCAGGCTGGCCAGGGAGATGTTGCAGAAGATGCCGACGCGGCGGTCCTGGCGCGCCAGCCGGCGGACGATCTGGACGCAGCGGAACAGCAGCAGGTTGTCGATGGCGGTGACCAGGCCGCCGGGCTCGGCCACCGAGAGGTATTCGGCCGGCATGATGACGGCGCCCGTGGCGTCGCGCAGGCGGGAATAGCCCTCGTAGAAGACGGTCTTGCGCTGCGGCAGGGCGACGACCGGCTGCAGGTAGAGGTCGACGCGGTTCTGGGACAGGGCGTCGCGGACGATCTCGCGCAGGCCCGCCGGGCGCGGGGCGGCGTAGCCGCCGGCGGCGGCGAGATAGGGCGCGGGGGCCTCGTCGAAGCGCTGGCCCATCTTCTGGACCAGGTCCTCCAGCATGTGGACCTCGTCTTCGAGTTCGGCGGAACGGGACAGGTCGATCTCGACCGCCTGGGCCACTTCCACGAGCCGGCCGTCTATCCGCTCGACCTGGCCCAGCAGGATACGGTGCGCCTCGCGCACGGCGTCGACCTCGCCGCGGATCTCACGCATCTCCAGGAAGCGCATGATCATGCCGTGGGAAGCCAGGCACAGGCCGAGGCACCCCATGAGCGCCGAGCCCGCCACGCCCCAGCCGAAGCCGTAGCGCCACAGGCTGACCGCCACGATCAGCGAGAGACAGAGATAGGTCGCGCAGAGCAACGCGAGGGTGAGCCGGCGCATGGGACCCCGATCCGAATCACCCGGAGTATCCGCTGGGGACTCCCGGGCCGTCGAATTCATTAACCATGCCCCGGGTTCGGGTTTGGTTAACGCGCGATGGGGGCGAGCCGGCGCAGCCTTGCGTCACGCAGCCACAGGCCGCCCCAGGCGATGAGCGCCAGATAGGGACCGAACAGGATGTGGCTGAAGACCGGCGAGCCGGCGACGAGGTGGACGGCCGCCGTGCCGCCCATCAGGGCCGCGACCAGCACGGCGCCCAGGAGCGAGGTGCGCGGGAACAGGTAGAGCGCCACGATGATCAGCTCGCCGAGCCCGATCCCGAAGCCGCTGTCCGGCGGCAGGCCGAGCTGGCGGCCGGTCCCCTCCACGATCGGAAGGCGGATCAGCTTGATGGCGATGTCGAAGGCCATGAAGGCCGCGAACAGGCCGGAGAGCGTCCAGCCGGCGATGGTCAGGGCGCGGCTTTGCGGCGAGGCGCCGGGCGTGACGGTGAGCGCAGTCATGTCGAGGTTCCTTCGAGGGAGCGGGCGCCCGCGGCCGGCGGGGAGGAGGGACCGGCCGCGGGCGCGCCTCAGGCCGCGGGGCTCAGGCGGCCTGGTTGAAGGCCCAGACGAAGCCGAAGGGGTCGCGGACCTGGCCCCAGATGTCGCCCCAGAACATCTTCTGCGGCGGCATGATCCCTTCGCAGCCGGCGGCGACGGCGCGGTCGAACCACGCCTGGGCGTCGTCGACGATGAGCTGGAGGGTGATGGCGGCCGGCGCGACCTTGGCGTGGCCGTGCTCCTCGTAGAAGTCGCCGAGCATCATCGACGAGCCGTTCACATAGAGGTGGATGTGCATGGTCCGGCCCTTGTCGTCGACCGGATGCTGGGCGGCGATCTCGGCGGCGAAGGCCTTCCGGTAGAGTTCGGCGGCCTTCACGGCCCCGTCGACGGCGAGGTAGGCGATCACCCCGCCCTTGGTCTCCACCTGGGGCACGGGACGGGTTTCGAGCGTTTCGGACATCGGGGGCTCCTTGGCTGAGCGGTTGTGCTCCAAGGACGCGCGACGGCAGCCTGGCCCGACATCCGTCGCCAGAACTATTTCGACCGCCGGCGCCCGAGCCCGAGCCGTCATCCTCGCCCCCGTGGCGAGGATCCCTCGTTCCGCCCCACGAATGTTGGGGGACATCCCGCGCCGTGCGGCCGCGAGAGGGATCCCAGGCACGAGGCCTGGGATGACGGGACGGGGTCGGTCGCTCGGCCGATCGCAGGCGGCGTTCAGGCCGCGCCGGACCTCGGCGCGTGATCCCGGGACAGACGGTCCAGGTGCTGGCGGATGTGGGCGGCCTCCGCCGGCGTGTTGGCGAGCGCGATGGCCCGGTCGAACGCCGTGCGCGCGGCCTCGTGGCGACCGAGCTCCAGATTGAGCGCTCCGGCCAGGCCGTGGAAGTAGAAGTAGTTCGCCAGGCGGTCGGACAGCGGCGCGATCATGTCGAGCGCGGCTTCGGGGCCGGCCACCTTGGAGACCGCCACGGCGCGGTTCAGCGTCACCACGGGCGAGGGCGTCAGCCGCTCCAGCGTGGCGTAGAGGGCGTCGATCTGGGTCCAGTCCGTGTCGGCCGGCGAGGGGGCGCGGGAATGCAGCGCCGCGATCGCCGCCTGCACCTGATAGGGACCGGGCCGGCGGTGGCGCATGGCCTTGTCGATCAGCGCCAGCCCCTCGGCGATCGGCTTGCGGTCCCACAGGCCGCGGTCCTGATCGTCGAGCAGGATCACCTGGCCGTCGGCGTCGAAGCGCGCGGCGGTGCGCGACGACTGCAGCAGCATCAGCGCCAGCAGGCCCATGATCTCGGGCTCGGTCTGGAACATGCGCAGCAGCAGGCGCGTGAGCCGGATCGCCTCGCCGCAGAGCTGGGCGCGCTCGGGATTGTCGCCCGCGGAATAGCCCTCGTTGAAGACCAGATAGAGCATGGCCGCGACGGCCGCGACACGCTCGGCCCGCTCCACGGGGCCGGGGGTCTCGAACGCGGCGTCGCCCTGGCCCACGAGCCGCTTGGCGCGGGTGATCCGCTGTTCCATCGCCGCCTCGCTCACCAGGAAGGCGCGGGCGATCTGGACCACCGAAAGGCCCGAGACGATGCGCAGCGCCAGCGCGATCTGCTGCGTGGCCGGCAGGTCCGGGTGGCAGCAGATGAACAGCAGGCGCAGGACGTCGTCCCGATAGTCGCTTTCGTCGATGCGCGAGGCCGCGCGCTCCTCGGCGTCGTCCAGGTCGGACAGCACGTCCTCGGAGGGCAGTTCGGCGTCGCGCGAGCGCTTGCGCACCCCGTCCAGCGCGGCGTTGCGGCCCACCATGATCAGCCAGGCGGCTGCATCGCGCGGCGGTCCGTTCTTCGGCCAGTTCTTCAGCGCGCGAAGGCACGCGTCCTGAAAGGCCTCCTCGGCGGTGTCGAGGTCGCGGAAATAGCGCAGCAGCGCGCCGACGGCCTGGGGCCGGGCGGCGGTGATCGCCGCGTCGATCCAGGCCAGGTCGCTCACCGCGCGGCGCTCGCGGCGGCCGGATCGACAGGGGCGCCGGCGTTGTAGACCGCGAGCGGTCGGATCTCGTAGGCGCCGCCGGGATTGGCCTCGCCCAGGTCATGGGCGACCTGCAGCGCTTCCTCCAGATCGGCCACGTCGAGGATGTAGAAGCCCAGCAGCTGTTCCTTGGTCTCGGCGTAGGGGCCGTCGACGACCAGCGGCGGGTCGCTCTTGCGGAAGGTGGTCGCGGCGGTGGTGGGCAGCAGGCGCAGCGAGGGCCCCATCTTGCCGGCCTTCTCCAGCCGGTCGCGCACCACGCCCAGGCGCGCCATCACCTCGGCGTCCTGCGTCTTGTCCCAGGCCCAGACGGTGGCCTCGTCGTTGTAGCAGAGCAGCGCGTAGAGCATCGGCGGGCCTCCTCGTTCGTCCCAAGGACGCGCGAGGATGCCAGAGCCCGACAGGCGCGGGAAACTATCGCGTGGGGACGGGCTTCTCGCCGCGGTAGTCGTAGAAGCCGCGGCCCGACTTGCGGCCCAGCCAGCCCGCCTCGACGTACTTCACCAGCAGCGGGCAGGGTCGGTACTTGGAGTCGGCCAGCCCCTCGTGCAGCACGTTCATGATCGACAGCACCGTGTCGAGGCCGATGAAGTCGCCCAGCTCCAGCGGGCCCATCGGATGGTTGGCGCCCAGCTTCAGCGCCGTGTCGATGGCCTCCACCGTGCCGACGCCCTCGTAGAGGGTGTAGATCGCCTCGTTGATCATCGGCACCAGCACGCGGTTGACGATGAAGGCGGGGAAGTCCTCGGCGTTGGAGGTGGTCTTGCCCAGCGACTGGGCGAACTGGACGGCGACCTCGTAGGTCTCGGCCTCGGTGGCGATGCCCCGGATGATCTCCACCAGCTTCATGGCCGGCACGGGGTTCATGAAGTGCAGGCCGATGAACCGGCCGGGCCGGTCGGTGACCGACGCCAGGCGGGTGATTGAGATCGACGAAGTGTTGGAGGCGAGGATCGTCTTGGCGGCGAGGTGGGGCGAAAGCGCCTTGAAGATGGTCTTCTTGGTGTCCTCGTTCTCGGTGGCCGCCTCGATCACGAGGTCGGATCCGCCGATCGACTGGAGCTCCGTGGCCGGCTTGATCCGCGTCATCGCCGCTTCCATGGCGGCGGGCTTGATCAGGTCGCGGGCGACCTGGCGGGTCATGTAGCGCTCGATGTGGGCGATGCCCTGCTCGATCCGCTCCTGGCTCACGTCGTGCAGCATCACGTCATAGCCGCCGAGCGCACAGACCTGGGCGATGCCCGAGCCCATCTGACCGGCGCCAACGACGCCGACCGTCTTGATGTCAATCATTCAGACCACGCCTTAATGCCCATCGACGGATTCCGCCGATATATGTGGCAGCTTTCTAACATGCGTATGGCGCGCTGCGGCAAGAGGTTTGCTGCGTCGCAGCAGATCGTCGGGCCGCGCCTCCCGGCCGCTGGGCCGGACGCGGGGCGGGCGACCCGGCGCTAAGCCATGCCGGCGCGGCGGGGCCGCAACCTTCGGATGTCGCGCCTTCGGGGGTCCGGGCCGGCGGGCGTTTCGCCCGGCCGCGGCGCGCGGCGGCGGCGCGCCAATCCACCTCACAATGCCGGAGAACAGCGGTCGTTGGCGCGCGCTCGCGCGCAGGCCTAGGTCATCGGGTGTCGGCCTGGCCGAATGTGTGTGTGAAAACAGAGGACTAAAAATGAACGCCCGAATACTGGCCTTGTTCGCTGCGACCTCGTTCGTGGCGGCCAACGCCGTCCAGGCGGCCGCCGTCGATCGCGACGTCGGCGCCTATCTGAGCGGCGCCCACGCGGCGGCGGCCCGGCGCGCCGCCGCCCATGCGCCGGACCTGAAACACGGCCTGGTGGTGAAGGGCCACGTCGACGCCGACGGCCGAATCTATGACGCGCATGTGGTGCGTTCGTCGGGATCGCTGGCCGATGACGTGACCGTGACCCGCGCCCTTCGCCGGCTGAAGACCCCCGAACCGCCGGTGCGGCTGATCGGCGCGGCCGTCACCCTGACGATCGCGCCGCCCACGGTGAGGCGGGCGGCCAACGACTGATCCCATCCCACCTGCGGCCGGCCTCCGCCGGTCGCCGGCTCCCGGCCGGCGGGGCCCCACGCCGCCGGACGCGGAGAAGGAGCGACCCTGCCCGGCAGGCCGCTCCTGTTCGCGCGCCCCGGGTTTCAGGCCGCGGCGGCGGCCTCGGCGACGCCGACCTCGGCGGCCAGCCATGCGGCGAGGGCCTCGATCCGCCGCAGCTTGCGGCTCTGCGGCCGCCACACCAGGAAATAGCTCCGATCGGAGGCGGAGGTGACGTCGAGCGCGCGCACCAGCCGCCCGGTCGAGAGTTCCGGGTGGGTCATGCCGGTCGGCGCGAGGGCCACGCCCAGGCCCTGGGCCGCGGCCTCCAGCATCATCAGGGTGTCGTCGAACACGGGGCCGGGCGGCGGCGCGTCGGCCACGCCCGCGCCGCGCAGCCAGGCGTCCCAGGGATGGTCGGTGCGGTGCAGGAGCGGAACGCCCAGCAGGTCCCGCGGCCGCCGAAGCCGGTGGATTGCGGCGAAGGCCGGACTGCAGACCGGGAACCACGACACGGGAAACAGCGGCCGGGCCTCCAGCCCCGACCATTCGCCGGCGCCGAAGCGGATCGCGGCGTCCACGCCGTCGGTTCCAAGGTCGGCGCAGCGCTCCTCGACGCGGATCTCCAGGAGCGCGCCCGCGGGATGGGCCAGCAGGCGCGGCAGGCGCATGGCCAGCCAGCGGCGGGCGAGCACCGGCTCGACGCTCAGCACCAGGGCCTCGCGCTCGGGCGCGGCGCCGAAGCGGGCGACGCCGTCGTGGAGCGTCTCCAGGGCCCGGTTCACGTCGGCGGCGAGCCGCAGAGCCTCCAGCGTCGGCTCCATGCTGTTGCCGCGACGCTGGAACAGCTTGGCCCCGAGCTCGGCTTCGAGGCGGCGGATCTGGTGGCTCACGGCGCCGTGGGTGACGGCCAGCTCGTCGGCGGCGCGGCTGTAGCTGCGATGGCGGCTGGCGGCCTCCAGCGCCCGAAGGGCGAAGAAGGGCGGCAGCCGCCGGCGGCGGTGGCGCAAGGTCTCGGACATCCGGGCCTCACGCGGTCTGCAGGCGCAGCGGGCTGCGCACGTTGAGCGGCGCGAACAGGGCGCGGTATTCGGCCGGCGTCATGCCCGTGGCCCGCTTGAACAGCCGCCGGAAGAAGGCGACGTCGTCGTAGCCGACCTCGGAGCTGATCGTCTGGACGGCCTTGGAGTCGCGTTCCAGCATCGACTTCGCGGCCTGGATCCGCAGCGCCTGCAGGTAGCTGGCCGGCTGGCGGCCGGTGGCGGCCTTGAAGCGCCGCACGAAGGTGCGCTCGGCGAGGCCGGCCCGCTGCGCGAGCGAGGGGGTCGGCAGGTCGTCGCGGAAGTTGGCCTGCAGATAGCCCTCCACCGCCAGGATGCGCTCGTCGCTGTGCGGCCGCGTCACCGGCAGCATGGCGTAGCCCGACTGGTAGATGCGGGGCATGGGCAGCAGCAGCGCCTTGGCGCACTGCACCGCCACCTCGTGGCCGCAGAGCTTCTCGATGAGATAGAGGCTGAGGTCGACCGCCCCGTTGACCCCGCCGCTGCAGAGCAGGCGCGCGTCCTCGGTCACGAACAGGTCGGGCCGCCAGCAGACCGTGGGATAGCGCTCGACCATCTCCTCGGCCACGGCCCAGTGGGTGGTGGCCACGCGCCCGTCGAGCAGGCCCGCCTCGGCGAGGTAGGCCGATCCCATGCAGACGCCGGCCATGTAGGCGCCCGCGTCGTACTGTCGGCGGAGCCAGGGCAGCAGGGCCGCGTTCTCGACGAACTTCGGATCGAGGATGAGCCCCGAGGTCGGCACGACGACGATGTCGGTGCGCGCGACGTCGGCGATGGCGCCGTCGGGGCTGACGTTAAGGCCGGAGGGGCTGCGGACCGCGGCCCCGGTGACCGACACGGTCCGAACCTTGAAGCGGGGTTCGAGGGGCGAGCCGTTCAGTTCGTTCCAGAGCCGGCCGGCCGAATGAAAGATCTCGACCGGCATGACCGCGGGGGTGGAAAGGCCGTCGTCGAGAAGGACTACTGTCACGTCCAGCATGGACACAACTCCGTTGGCCGGCCGGGCGCGTGGCGCGCCGGTCGGCGAGCCCCGAGACGTGGCCGGCGTGCGGCCGCGCTCGAGGCTTCTGGGTTCAATCGTGATTCAACGGCGCAGCGACCCCGACTCGCCGCGCCGCGCTCGACGCCGTCTCCGCCCGCGCCGATGCGCGCAGATGGGGAGGACGGCGTTTTCCGCCATCACCGAAGCCAGCCGCGTAGCCCTAGTCGGCTGGTTCGAGACCGAAGGGGACGGGCCTAGCCGCCCGTGCTGGGGTCGATGATTCCGGAGACCTCCGTGATCTTGTTGGCGGGGAAGCCGCTGAGCTCCGCGTGCTCGCGCACGGCGGCCTCGCTTTCGGCCAGGTAGATGCAGAACGTCTTGTCCGCCGTGACGAACGACTGCTGCCACTGGACCTTCGGCGACAGTTGCGCAAGGGCCGCATTCGACGTGGCGGCCGCGCCCTTGAGCTCGCCGGGCGACATCGCCCCTACGCCGGGAAGCTCCCGCTCGATGACGTACTTCTTCATGGACTTGCCTCTCTGTTCAGGGAGGCGGGAAATTGACGTCGGTCGACGAACGTCGATAGGGGGCGATCCGGACAACCACGGGGGACGATCCCGTCGGCGGGCGGCCGCGCCCGAAAAGGTGACGCCGTAAAGGAAAAGGGCGGCCCTCGCGGGCCGCCCCTCCGAAAGTCCGGGAACCGCCTGGGCCTATTTGCCGGCGGCGGTCAGCGCGTCCATCAGCTCGGGGACGGCGGCCTTGTAGTCGGCGACCAGGCCGTAGTCGGCGACCTGGAAGATCGGCGCGTCGGGATCCTTGTTGATCGCCACGATCACCTTGGAGTCCTTCATGCCGGCCAGGTGCTGGATGGCGCCCGAGATGCCGATGGCGACGTAGAGCTCGGGGGCGACGACCTTGCCGGTCTGGCCGACCTGGTAGTCGTTCGGCGCGTAGCCGGCGTCCACCGCGGCGCGGCTGGCGCCCACGGCGGCGCCCAGCTTGTCGGCGAGCGGCTCGATGACCTTCTGGAACTCCTCGGCCGAGCCCATGGCGCGACCGCCCGAGACCACGATCTTGGCGGCGCCCAGTTCGGGGCGGGCCGACTTGACGATCTTCTGGTCGACGAAGTGGGTCTTGGCCGGCGCGGCCGGGACCGAGACCGACTCGATCTTCGCCGAACCGCCTTCGCCGGCCGCCTTGAAGGCCGTCGGGCGCACGGTCAGCACCTTCTTGGCGTCGGCCGACTGCACCGTCTCCATCGCGTTGCCGGCGTAGATCGGGTGGGTGAAGGTGTCGCCCGAGACGACCTCGGTGACGTCGGAGATCTGGGCGACGTCCAGCTTGGCGGCGATGCGCGGGCTGAAGTTCTTACCCTGCGAGGTGGCCGGGGTGAGGATGTAGTCGTAGCCCGAGGCCAGGCCCACCACGAGGTCGGCGACCGCCTCGGCCAGGCCCTGGCCCAGCTCGGGGCTCTCGGCCGTCAGCACCTTGCGCACGCCGGCGATCTTGGCCGCCTCGGCGGCCACCGGGCCCACATTGGTCCCGGCCACCAGCACGTCGACGTCGCCGCCGATCGCCTGGGCGGCGGTCACCACCTTGTGGGTGTTGTCCTTGAGGGTCGCGTTGTCGTGGTCCGCGATGACGAGAACGGCCATTTAGAGGACCCCCGCGGTCTTGAGGTTGGAGACGAGGTCGGCGGCCGTTTCGACCTTGATGCCCGCCTGGCGCTTCGCCGGCTCGGTGACCTTGACCACCTTCAGGCGCGGCGCGGTGTCGACGCCGAGCGAGCCCAGCTCCTTCACGTCGAGCGGCTTCTTCTTGGCCTTCATGATGTTGGGCAGCGAGGCGTAGCGCGGCTCGTTGAGGCGCAGGTCGGCGGTCACCACCGCCGGCAGGTCGACCTCGATGGTCTGCAGGCCGCCGTCGACCTCGCGGGTCACCTTGGCCTTGGAGCCGGCGATCTCGACCGCCGAGGCGAAGGTCGCCTGGGGCCAGTCGAGCAGGGCGGCCAGCATCTGGCCGGTGGCGTTGTTGTCGCCGTCGATGGCCTGCTTGCCCATCAGCACCAGCTCGGGGCTCTCCTCGGCGATCACCGCCTTCAGCACCTTGGCCACGGCCAGCGGCTCGAGGTCCTGGTCGGTCTGGACGAGGATCGCGCGGTCGGCGCCCATGGCGAGCGCGGTGCGCAGCGTTTCCTGGGCCTGCGTCGGGCCGATGGAGACGGCGACGACCTCGGTCGCCGCGCCCTTCTCCTTCAGACGGACCGCCTCTTCCACGGCGATCTCGCAGAACGGGTTCATCGACATCTTCACGTTGGCGAGGTCGACACCCGTCTGGTCGGGCTTCACCCGGGCCTTGACGTTATAGTCGATCACCCGCTTCACCGGGACCAACACCTTCATGGGTCGCTAGCGCCTCAAATG
Organism: Phenylobacterium sp.; assembly: GCF_016124325.1. GTDB lineage: Bacteria > Pseudomonadota > Alphaproteobacteria > Caulobacterales > Caulobacteraceae > Phenylobacterium. Next base: position 114,084 of record NZ_WGNY01000030.1, on the reverse strand, counting down.
TTTGCGGAAATGGAAATGCCGGGTGGCAATAGCGGTTTGGCCGCGCATTGCAAGCGCGCCGGCGCGGATTCCGCCGCAGCGGAGGGCGCTAGCCAGACCCCGGCAGGCCCGGGTAAAATCATCCCATGAACCCGAATATCGAGCGCCTGAAGCTGATCTTCGTCGGCGTTTTCCTCGTCCTGGTCGTGGGCGCGGTCGTCTGGCAGGTCGGCTGGATCATGCCGCAGCGCAAGTGCGAACAGGCCCACAAGTGGTGGGATCCGGATCACCGCGTCTGCGCCCAGCCCGTGCTGGTCTCGGACATCACCGGCCGGGTGATCACCGACGAAAAGGCGCTGGCCGAGGCCAAGGCCGCCATCGGGCGCGGCCCGAAGCCCGAGACGAAATGATCTCCTCTCCCCCCGCGTAGCGGAGAGGGAGAGGGTAGGGAGAGGGACTGGCGCAAACCCGTCCGCGTTGCTCCGAGTTCGGCGGGCATCCTAGCGAGTAGAGTTGCTTTGGGGCGATGGGAGCTCGGAGCCGCCCCTCTCCCTGCCCTCTCCCTCTCCGTTCGCTACGCTCAACGGGGGGAGAGGAATTCACCGGGTCGCCCCGGATTCCCAGAACACCTCCGCCTCGCCGCGGCCGTTGGCCCAGCGGGCGGCGACGAACAGGAAGTCGGACAGCCGGTTGAGGTAGCGCATGGCCGGGCCGCCCACGGCCTCGCCCGCCTCGACCAGGCGCACGGCCTCGCGCTCGGCGCGGCGCGCCACGGTGCGGGCCAGGTGCAAGGCCGCCGCCGCCGGGGTCCCGCCCGGCAGGACGAACGACTTGAGGTCGGGAAGCCGGCCGTTCAGCAGGTCGATCTCGTCCTCCAGCCGCGCCACCTGGCTGTCGAGGATGCGCAGCACGACGCCTTCGGCCTCGTCGGACCTGGCGGGCGTCGCGAGGTCGGCCCCCAGGTCGAACAGCTCGTTCTGGATGCGGGCCAGCATGGGATCGAGTTCCGAATCGCCGACCGTGTGCAGCCGGGCCAGGCCCAGGCAGGCGTTGGCCTCGTCCACGGCGCCGTAGGCCTCGACCCGCAGGTGCGACTTGCTGACGCTGGCGCCGGAGGCCAGACGGGTCGTCCCGGCGTCGCCGGTGCGGGTGTAGATGCGGTTCAGCGTGACCATCCGGACGCCCTCAGTGCGCGTGCCGCCACCAGACGGCGACCACCAGGATCGCGATGGTGACCGCCTGGGTCAGCACCCGCAGGCGCATGAGCTTGTTCGAGTAGGAACGCCCGAAATCCCCGCCGCGGAAGAGGGCGAAGATGCCCAGCGCCAGCACCGAGGTGACGACGGCGAGCGCGCCGATGATCACGTAGTCGAAGATGTCCATGCCGCCGAACTTAGGCCGCACGAGAGGGCTAGGCCATCGCAAACCCGAGGTTCAATTTAAACTTGACTTTTGCCGCCTTGATCATGTTCAACGACCCGTGGTCCGGCAGAACGTCGAGAAAACGGCGTGACGCGGGAGCCCTTGTGGAATAAGCGATTTCGCAGTGCGCCCGAGTGGCCGACAGGTCGCGGAGACGCGCCCGCGAGGACGTTTTACCGTCCAGCAACCCTGAGTCTATTGAACGCGTTCATCGCCGGGGCGACCGCCAGGATCGCACCGGTTCCTCCCCAAGCCAGGACACGCCGGCGTCCCCCCGCCGACGGAAGCCAAGAGAAGAATGAAACACATCTCCCCTATCCAGGTCGCCGCCGAAACCCCCGCGCGTCCGCCCACGCGCCGCGCGCTCGCCAAGCAACAAACCCGTCAGAAGGTGCTGGCCGCCGCTCGCCGCCTGTTCAGCGAACAGGGCTATGAAGGCGCGACCATTCGCGACATCGCCGCCGCGGCGGGCATGTCGACCGGCGCCGTCTTCGCCAACTTCACCGACAAGTCGGACCTGTTCCGCGAGATCATGGTCGACGACATGAAGGCCCTGCACGCCGCGATGTGCGACGCGGCGACCCGCGGCCGCAACATCGAGGAGTCGCTGCTGAAGATCTTCGTGGCCGGCTACACCTTCTACAAGACGCGCCTGCAGCTGGCCCGCGCGGCCTTCAGCGTCTCGTGGGACAAGGACGGTGGCCCGCCGCTGCGCAACCTGTCGGCGGCCACGGCGCTCAACGACCTGTTCGCCGAGCAGCTTTCGGCGGCCGTGGAGCGGGGCGAACTGTCCCAGGAAGCCGACGTCAAGCTCCGCAGCCAGATGCTGTTCGACACCTATCTGTCGAACTTCCCGCAGGCGATCTTCGAGGGCTGGAGCCTGGACGCGCTGCAGACGCGGGCCCGCGACCAGATCCGCATCCTGCTGGCTGGCGCCCGCCGCGGCTGATCCATGGACGTGAATGTCGAACAGCAGGCGGGCGCCCTCCCGCCCCGGCAGTCGCAGAAGGCGGCGACGCGCCAGCGCGTGCTCGACGCCGCACGCGAGCTGTTCGACACCCGCGGCTACCAGGCCGCGACGATCCGCGAGATCGCCCGCCATGCGGGCGTCTCGGTCGGCAGCGTCTTCACGACCTTCGCCTCGAAGGGGGAGATCCTCTCCGAGGTGATGACGGCCCGGCTCGATTCCCTCTACGCGGAGATCGACCGGGTCATGCCGCACGTCCGGGGCTCCACGGCCGACCGGCTGCGGACGCTCTTCGCCATCCACTTCGAGTTCGAGGCCCGGCAGGTGCGGCTGTTCCTGTCGCACATCGCCGCCGCCTATGACTTCACCCTGTCGCCCGACGCCCGGCCCTACGGCCGCACGCCCCGGCTCCAGGCGATCATCCGCGAGGTCGTCGAGCAGGGCGTCGCCGACGGCGAGGTCTGCGCCGACGTCGACCTGCAGGAGGTCATCGACCTGCTGATGGCCGCCTACGCCTGGACCTATCGCCTCGTGGTGACCCGCAACGCCGACGCCAAGACGATGATCGCGGCCATGGACCGCCAGATCGGCCTGATCGCCAAGGGCTTCGCGTCCCGGGCCTAGACGGCGCCGCCGGCGCCCATCCGTGTGATCCGTGCAATCCGTGGTTCGATGGACCGCGGCTTCGCCGCAGGACGCGGCGTCAGTTGGCGCCTTCCAGCAGGCGCCGCGCGATGACCTGGGCCTGGATCTCGCCGGCGCCCTCGAAGATGTTGAGGATGCGCGCGTCGGCCAGCACGCGGCTGACCGGCGTCTCCATCGCAAACCCCGTCCCGCCGTGGATCTGCACGGCGTTGTCGGCCGCCGCCCAGGCGATGCGCGCGGCGGTGAGCTTGGCCATGCCGGCCTCCAGGTCGCAGCGGCGGCCCTCGTCCTTGGCGCGGGCGGCGAACCAGGCGAGGCGGCGGGCGCCCACCAGTTCGGCCGCCATCATCGCCAGCTTGTTGGCCACCCGCGGGAAGCGGGCCAGCGGCTCGCCGAACTGGCGGCGCGCCAGCGCATAGTCCAGCGCCAGGTCGAGCGCGTTCTGGGCCACGCCGATGGCGCGGGCGGCGGTCTGGATGCGGGCGCTCTCGAAGGTGGCCATGAGCTGGACGAAGCCCTGGCCCGGTTGGCCGCCCAGGAGGTTGGCGTGCGGGACCTCGAAACCGTCGAAGGCCAGCTCGTATTCCTTCATGCCGCGATAGCCGATCACCCCGATCTCGCCGCCGCTCATGCCTTCGGCGGGGAAGGGCGCGCCCTCGGTCCCGCGCGGCTTCCGCGCCAGGAACATGGAGAGGCCGCGGTGGTCCTTGGAGTCCGGATCGGTGCGGACCAGCAGGGTCATCAGGTCGGCGCGGGCGGCGTGGGTGATCCAGGTCTTGGCGCCGTAGACGCGCCAGACGTCGCCGTCGCGAACGGCGCGGGTCTTCAGGGAGCCCAGGTCCGAGCCGGCCTCGGGCTCGGTGAACACCGCCGTCGGGATGATGGCGCCCGAGGCGATGCCCGGGAGGAAGCGGGCCTTCTGGTCGTCGGTCCCGTTGGCCAGGATCAGCTCGGCGGCGATCTCGGAGCGGGTGCCCAGCGAGCCGGTCCCGATCCAGCCGCGCGACAGGGCCTCGGAGACCACGCACATGGCCACCTTGCCGAGGCCCGAGCCGCCCCATGCCTCGGGCGCGGTCAGGCCGAAGACGCCGAGCTGGCCCAGCTCCTCCAGCAGCGACAGCGGGATCAGCTCGTCGCGCAGGTGCCAGCCGTGGGCGTGGGGGGCGATCTTCTCGGCGGCGAAGTCGCAGAACTGGTCGCGCACCGCCTCCAGGGTCTCGTCGAGGCCGCCGGCCTCCAGCGAGGGCCGTCCGCGCGAGGCCTCCAGCAGCTCGACGATCCGCGTCTTCACGGCCTGGCTCGCGCCCGGCCGCAGCCGGCCGGTGACGTGGCTCAGCCGTTCGGCGGGGGCGAAGACGTCGGAGGGGCGGAACATCTCGCCCTGGTTCATCGGCAGGCCGCCGGCGAGCTGGCAAAGATATTCGTACGCCAGGAGCTGGGCGGGCAGGGCCTCGGCCTCGGTGAGCCGGCCCTCGGCCTCCAGCGCGCGGGCCCAGGCGGCGGTCTGGCGCAGGGTTTCGGCGTAGGCGGCGGCCCAGGCCAGGCCATGGGCGGCGTGCTGCTCGGCGTCGAGGGCGGCGCGGTCCAGCCGTCCGTCGCGGGCGACCTGGCGGCCGACGGTGCTGGCGATCGACGCGACGAGGGCCGCGGCTTCGTCGGCCGCCGTGTCCAGCAGGTTCGTGAGATCTGGGAGGATCAGGCTCATGCGGCGTCCATGCCAAGCTTGCGTTACGTCAGGCGAGGGGGCTCTGCTGTACCCAATTCTGACCCGGGAAGGCCATCATGCTCGTCGTCCATCACCTCAACGACAGCCGCTCGCAGCGGATCCTCTGGCTGCTGGAGGAGCTGGGCGTACCCTACGAGCTGAAGAAGTACGATCGCGACGCGACCACGCGGCTGGCGCCGCCCGAGCTGACCGCCATCCACCCGCTGGGCAAGAGCCCGGTGATCACCGACGAGGGGCGCACGGTCCACGAGTCGGGCGCGATCATCGACTATGTGATCCGCCGGCACGGCGGCGGTCGGCTGGCGCCGGCGATCGACAGCGACGCCTACGAGACCTACAACCAGTGGCTCCACTACGCCGAGGGCTCGGCGATGCTGCCGCTGATGCTGTTCATGTACGTGGGCCGCCTGGGCGAGGGCGGCGCGCCGCTGCATCCGCGCATCGAGAGCGAGCTGGCCAACCACCTGGGCTATGTGGACCGCGCGCTGACGGGCCGCGACTGGCTGGTGGGCGACGGCCTCACCGGCGCCGACATCAACCTGAGCTTCGTGGGCGAGGTCACCGGCGCTTTCGGCCGGCTCGACCAGTATCCGGGCATGAAGGCCTGGGTGGAACGCTTCCAGGCCCGCCCGGCCTACAAGGCGGCGCTGGAGAAGGGCGGCGCCTACAGCTTCGCGCGGGGGTAGGTTCCCGTTGACGCCTGCCGGACGGCCGAAGGCTGTCCGGGAGGTGACGGTTGATGCCTAGGCTGGTGGCTCGCACTCAACAGCAACGAACGCGAAGGTCCGCAAGGGGTGGGAAGACGACCTCAGGCAGCAAAGGCCCGTCGAAGTTCAGCGAGAGCGGCGTCGTCGAACCACCCCTTCGCCACATATCCAACCTTGGCGCCGTTCAAGCGGACGATGAGCGCCGGGAGAAAGGGCACGTCCCCAGCACGACCTTCTTCGATCCGAGCCCCTTGTCGCGGAGCGCGCCAGACGATCCGACCGTAGCGTCTGAAAGTCACGAGTTCTTCTTCGATGACGAGGCGCGCTGTGAAGTTGTAGCCGACAACGCTCGCCGCTAGCCCGACCAGCGCCAAGCCGTACGGCCAGTCCGCGGGACTTAGGATGACGCCCACGATGCCGATGGCTGCGACGGGCGCGCAGAGAACCACCAAGATTACCCACGCACTGCTTCGCGGTTTGAACGTCTTCATGCACACAGGTTGTGGCACAGCTTCAACGTCCGCAAGGGGTCGGGAGCGGAACCACCCGGCCTCTCCCCCCGAGCACAGCGAGAGAGGGGAGAGGGTAGGGAGAGGGGCGGCGCAGGCAGGTACGCCTCTGCTATGGATTCAGCCCGAACTCACAGACGTCATCCTGGCCGATCTTCCGCGTGAATCCTGGCTGCAACGCCCTGACCACGGCAAGCGGAGCGCCACCCCTCTCCCAAACCTCTCCCCTCTCGCTTCGCGGGGGGAGAGGGGACGGGTCCGCACGAATTCGGGCCTCTCACTCGAAGGGCGGGAAGTCGTCGTCGAGCAGGCCGTCGAGGAAGTCGAAGACGGTGGCCTTCAGCGAGGCGTGCGGGATGGCCGAGAAGTGGTCGCAGCCGGGCAGGCTGACCGCCTTGCCATAGGGGAAGACCTGGGCCAGCGGCTCGGGATCGCCGGCGAGGTCGTCGCGCGCGCCCGCCACGACCAGCACCGGCATCGGCAGGCGGCCCATCGCCGCGCGGTCCAGCGGGGGGCTCTCGGCGGCGGTGAAGGCGGCCAGGGCCTGGCGGTCCTCGCCCTGCTCGTCGGCGAACTGGCGGAAGCTCTTCAGCATCTCGTTGTCGATGGTCGCGGGATCGTCGGCGGCCATCGCCTTGGCCATGGCGTCGGAGGCCCCGGGCCGCGGCGGATCGAACAGCTTGCCGCCGACGCCGCCCAGGATGAGGTGGCCGATCCGGTCCGGCGCGTCGACGGCCATCTGCAGGGCCGTCCGCGTGCCCATGGAATAGCCGAACACCTCGCAGCGGCCGACGCCCAGGTGGTCGAGCAGCGCCAGGGCGTCGGCGGCCAGGGTGGGGCGGCCATAGTCGGCCGGATCGTGCGAGCGCACGCTCTCGCCGTGGCCGCGCTGGTCGAGGGCGATGACGCGGAAGCCCCGCCGCTCGAAGGCGCCGTACCAGCCGGTGCGCCGCCAGCCCTCGTTGCGGTTGGACGCGAAGCCGTGCAGCAGCAGGATCACGCCCTGCGCCGGCCCCGGCGGGGCGATGTCGTCGTAGGCGATGGAGACGCCGTTCAGGGTCGTGGTGGCCATGAGCGCGACCGTAAGATCAGCGCGGCGCGCCCGTCCACTCCCAGTGCCAGGGCTCGAAGGCGTAGTTGACGAATCCGAAGCGGGCGGCGTTGGCCACCAGCCAGCGGTAGGCGGCGGTCCGGCTCAGGAACAGCCGGCTGGGCGCGGCGGTGGAGTCGGCGTCGTAGCCCTCGGCGTGGCCGACGTAGAGGTCGACCGTCAGGCCGGTGCGATGCGACGAGCAGACGGCGCGGGCGACGCCGTCGCAATCGCCCTCGGCCCGGCAGCGGGCCGCGTCCAGCGACGGGCTTCGGTAGCCGGAGAAGATGGTCAGGGCGGCCGGGTCGGCGGCGATCTCGGGGACCTCGGCGCGGGCGGCGGCGACCATGCGGCGGTAGGCGGCCAGCGCCGCCGGCTGCAGCCAGACCGTCTTGCCGTCGAGGCCTTCGCCGGGCCGGGCCTGGGCGATCACGTCGGGCGTCTCCGGGCAGGTCCCGGGCGGGCGGCGGACGAAGGGGCGGCGCGCCTGCAGCTCGCCCTTCATCACCAGGAAGGCGGCCTCGCCCCCCACGCCGTCGGCCGCCAGGCCGTGGGCCGACTGCCAGGCGGCGAAGGCGGCGGCGAAGCCTTCGCTGCCGGGCGGGCACGTCGTGGAGGCCTCGCGGGAGATCAGCGGGACATAGGCCGCCCAGCCCTTCTCCGGCCGTCCGAAAGGCGCCCAGGCGAGCGCGCCGAGGCTCGCGGCGTTGGCCGCCGCCGCCGACGACCACGCCGCCGCGGGGCAGGCCGGCGGGGCGGCGGATTCGGCCGCGCGCGACGGTGGCGGTGTCGGAATCTCGTGTGGCGCGGGCGCAACACAGGCCGCCAAAACACCGGCCGACGCGAGCGCGCATCCCCGGCGGGCATGCCGGCCGAAAGCGTGCGCCCAAGGGGCCTTGTCCCACCAATTCCCAAATTGTGAGAACGTGTTAGGCGAAATCAGCGGGATTCTCCCTCGGAAAATCGAACGGCGTTCCCACTGTAAAGGTTTCAGTTACCTGTGGCGCATTACCCATTTTGGGGCGCCGCGAGAGGCCGCGCATCCAGGAAGGAAAGGACCCGTGACCGGCGCCGCGCCCGCCCTGATCATCGCGCCCAAGAGCCGTGTCGACCGTATCACCGACCGGTCGGTCCGCGAGGATGATCGCAAGGATCGCCAGGGCCGCCGCCGCCGGCCCACGAAGGCTGATGTCGACAAGTACGACGCCCTGATCGCAAGCCTCACCAAGGTCCACCAAGTGGCCTTCGAGCCCATCGACTGGGACGAGATCGTCGAGACCGGCCCGGTCGCGCCGAGCGTGGCCCGCGACGCGGTCTCGCAGGCCGCCCGCAGAAAACTCACCCAATACCGCCCGTCGCTGATGGACAGCCTTCTCGGCCGCGAGCAGGAGGTTCGACGGGCGCTGACGGCCAAGGTGCTGGCGGCCGGCAAGGCCGACGCGGCGCTCTACGCCGAGGCGAAGGCCTATGCGGAGGAGCACAACCGGCTCCTGAGGCTGGCGCCCGACGTGCGCGCCATGAAGCCCGGGGCGATCGCCGCCGCCGTCAAGGGCCGAGACGGCTCGTCCGAGCTGAGGGACGTGCTGGAGGGCATGGCGCTGGACGTGGTGGGCGCGCGGCTGGTGGTGCGGATCGACCTGATGGAGTTCGACGCCCTGCCGGACGAGGCCGTCGTGACCAGCGCGGTCGGGCCGTCGTTCGCGAAGCTCTCGCCCGTCGAACGGAGCGAACTGCAGCTCGCCAACGCCTGCTCGGCGGCGCTGCGGGCGGCGGTGGAGGTTCTGGAGGTCGCGCCGGCCGACACGGTCGAGCTGCTCGCGCGGGGGCTCCGTCCCAGCGGGCTCTCCGAAGCCGACATGGACCCGGTGCTCTACCTCAAGATCCCACGCGCGGCGCTGAAGAAGCTCGACCTGCGCAAGCTCGACGCGGCGCCCATCGCCACGGCCTTCGCGGCCCGGATCGACTGGGCCGCGCAGCGGGGCCTGGCGCCCATCCGGGTCGACGACCTGGGCCTCGGCGTCGTCGGCCAGCGCGCGGCGGCGGCGTGAACGTCCGCCGCTAGCTCCGCCAGCGCAGCGTCGCGGGCTCCACCGGATTGACGAAGGGCCGGCCCTCGCGCCGGCTGGCGGCCCATTCCCGCTTCAGCGCCTGGTACCACTTGGCCTGGCGGTCGGCGTCGTCGATCCACATCAGCGCGGGGTCGTGCCTGAGGCCCTGGTTCTGCAGCTCGACCATCCGCGCGTCCTGGCGCAGGAACGTCCGCGCCCAGGCGGCGACCAGGGGCCCGAGCAGGGCGAACACCGGATGGTCGGACCAGACGATCTGGGTGACCTGGGTGCGGCCCTCGTCGATGGGGGTCAGGCAGGTGAGCGACAGGAGCTGGCGCGCGCCGACGGTGACGTGCTCCCAGCGGAGCCCGGGGAGGCGGAAGGTGATCTCGGTCTGCGGCCGTCCGCCGAGCAGCGCGTAGGCGCGGCTGTTCCTCGACGGCGTGTGGCGCACCATGGCGAAGCCGGCCTCGGCCGGTTCGAAGCGCTTCTGCTTGTCGTGCTCGCTGCCCGCCGTGCGCCACCACCATTGGCGATGCACATAGGGCCCGTGGGCCGGATCCATCAGCCCGACCACGGCCTGGTCGATGTGGGCGTCGAAGACCATGCGGTCGACCAGCTTGGGCCGTCCGCCCACCACGCCGGGGAAGACGGGCGGCGGATGGTCGGGCGCGCTGGCCGGTGTCGCGCCCATCCAGACGAACACCAGCCCCTGGCTCTCGGCGGCCGGATAGCGGCGCACCTGGATCCGGCCGACGTCCATGGCCTGGTCCGCGGTCAGCGAGGGGATCGCCGCGCAGGCGCCGTCCGCGCCGAACCGCCAGCCGTGATAGGGGCACTCGATCGTGGCCACGCCCGAGGCGTCGGTCCGGAAGCGCCCGGCCGAGAGCGGCGCGGCGCGATGCGGGCAGACGTCGCGCAGGGCGAACAGGCTCCCGTCGGGCGCGCGCCCCAGCATGATGGGCTCGCCCAGCACGTCCACGCGCCGCGGCCGGCCGGGCCGGAGATCGGCGGACAGGCCCGCCAGGTACCAGATGTCGGTCAGGAATCCGTGGCCGAAGCGGGCCTCGGCGCGGGCGCCGCCCTCAGCCATGGCGGACATCGATGGCGTCGAAGTCTGTCATTCGGCGAATTCAATGCCCCTGAATTCCGGGGCGCGGTACGCCCGCCCCATGACACCTGCAACGCTCGCGGCCGCCCTCGCGCTCCTCGCGCCGGCGGCCACACCCGACGATCCCATGGCCGCCTTCTACGGCAACACGGTGACGATCTGGGTCCCCGACGCATACTACTTCGCCCGGCGCTACGTCGACGCCGACGGGACCTGGCGCGAGCCGCACGGCTCGGACTGGACCCGCGGGGTCTGGCGGTACGACGGCGGCCAGATCTGCAGCTGGCAGACCGAGCCCGTCCTCCGCAATCCGCGCCACTACTGCTATCCGCCGGAAGCCCGCGCGGTCGGCGAGACCTGGGTGACCAAGGATCCGGACACCGGCAACGAGGTGGTGCAGACGCTGGAAGCCGGCCGGAACTAGCCGAGGCGCAGGAAGGCCGCGGCGTGGGGCGACAGCCCGAGCGAGCCGCCGCGCAGGTCGGCCTCGCCTGTCCGCAAGGGCAGGAGTTCGGCCGTCGCCAGCGCCGGATCGGCGAAGACCTGCGGCTCGGTCCCGAAGTTGAAGACGCACAGGATCGTCTCGCCGCCGTGGCGGCGGGTGAAGGCGACCACCGGCTCCCGCGCCTCGAGGAAACCGATGTCGCCCAGCCGGAGCGCGGGCGTCGCCTGGCGCAGCGCGATCATCGCCCGGGAGAACGCCAGGGCGGAGTCCGGGTCGGCGTCCTGGGCGGCGACCGACAGGCCAGCGTGCTCGGCGGCCAGCGGCAGCCAGGGATCGCCCGTGGTGAAGCCCATCTGCGGCCCCTCGGTCCAGGGCATCGGCGTGCGGCAGCCGTCGCGGCCGCCATCGTAGGGCCAGTAGAGGTCGCCCACCGGATCGCGCAGCTGGTCGCGGGTCAGGCTGGCCTGCGGCAGGCCCAGCTCCTCGCCCTGGTAGATCAGGGTCGTGCCCTTCAGCGACACGAGCAGGGCGAACAGCATCCTGGCCAGTTCGGGCGAGGCGTCCTTGCCGCCGAAGCGGCTGACCGTGCGCGGCACGTCGTGGTTGGAGAAGCTGATGGTCGGCCAGTGGTCGGGGAACCGCGCCAGGGTCTCGTAGTGGCCGGTCACGAAGCCCGCCTGGAGCTTGCGCGCCAGCAGCATGACGAAGGTGTAGCCCGAATGCAGGCCTTCGGCGGGGGAGAGGTAGGCGCCGCAGCGCTCCTCCTCCTCGGAGAATTCGCCGAAGACGAAGCGGCCGGGGAAGGCGTCGACCCGCCGGCGGATGACGCCGAGCACCTCGACGTTCTCGGGCAGGTTGGAATCGTGGAGGTGCCGTTGCAGGTTGCCGGCGTGGCTCCAGTGCAGGCCGCGCCGCTCGTCCATCGGCACCGGCGGATTGGGCGTGAGGCCGGCGTCGTGCAGATAGGTGCCGGCCACGTCGAGGCGGAAGCCGTCGACCCCCTTCGCCAGCCAGAAATCCAACACCGACAGCGCCGCCTCGCGCGCGGCGTCGCTGCGCCAGTTCAGCTTGGGCTGCTGCCTGAGGAACTTGTGGTGGTAGTGCTGCCGCCGCGCCGGCTGGTAGGCCCAGGCGGGCCCGCCGAACACCGACAGCCAGTTGTTGGGCGCGGTCCCGTCGGGCTGCGGGTCGGCCCAGACGTACCAGTCGGCCTTGGGGCCGTCCTTGCCGCCGGTGAGGCTTTCCACGAACCAGGCGTGTTCGTCGGAGGTGTGGCTCAGCACCTCGTCCAGCACCACCTTCAGCCCGCGGGCGTGGGCGGCCTCGAGCAGGGCCTGGAAGTCCTCGGGCGTCCCGTAGTCGGCCTGGACGCCCTCGAAGTCGGCGATGTCGTAGCCCCAGTCGCGATTGGGCGAGGGGTGGATCGGCGACAGCCAGACGCCGTCGACGCCGAGGCTCCTGATGTAGTCCAGCTTGGCGGCGACCCCCGGGAGGTCGCCATGGCCGTCGCCGTCGCTATCGAAGAAGGAGCGGACGTAGACGTGGTAGAGGAGCGCGCCCTTCCACCAGGGTTCGGCCGTTTCGGACATTCAGATGCTCCCCCTCTGGGGGAGCTCCCGCGAAGCGGGTGAGGGGGCTGGACTGCTCCGGTCCCTCCGCCTCGGCTGGAACCCCCTCCGGCCCTCCGGGCCACCTCCCCCGAAGGGGAGGATCCTTGCCCTCAGACCTCGGACGCGTCGGTGATGATCTTGCCCACCAGGCCGTACTCGACCGCCTGCTCGGCGCTCATCCAGAAGTTCCGCTGGGTGTCCTTGACGACCTTCTCGTAGGTCTGGCCGGTTTCCTTGGCGATCAGCCGATTGACGCGTTCCTGCATCTTGATGATCTCCTCGGCCTCGATCTCGATGTCCGAGGCCTGGCCGCGCACGCCGCCGGCCGGCTGGTGCAGCAGGAAGCGGGTGTTCGGCAGGCAGAGCCGGTTTTCCTTCTTGGCGCCCAGGAAGATGTGCGCGCCCGAGCTGGCCACCCAGCCGGTGCCGATCACCTTCACGGTCGCGCCGCAGAAGCGGATCATGTCGTGGATGGTGTCGCCGCTCTCCACGTGGCCGCCGGGCGAGTTGATGATCACGCGGATCGGCTCGCTGCTCTCGGAGGCCAAGGCGGTGATCTGGGCGGTGACCCGCTCGGCCAGGCGCATGTCGATCTCGCCGAAGATCAGCACGGTGCGTGACTTGAAGAGCGCGTTCTGCACCGGCCCGGAGGTCAGCGGCATGTCGGGCTGGCGGCCCTTGTCGTCCTCGTCTTCGTCGTCGAGGTAGGAAGTCCACTTCAGCATGTTGGGCGCCTTCAAAGTCAGTCTGCTCCTTCAGGAGTTATTGGTCCGGGAGCGTTCCGGCAAGTGACGATCACCGAGGGGACCGGGCGTTCGCAGTGTCACAGGGACGCGCCCTCGGGGGGTCACCGTCATCCCAGGCCTTGTGCCTGGGATCCCTCCATCGGCCGCACGCGGGCCGCCGAAAGCCCCCGGGCCAGCGCGGAGTCGACGCCGGCCGATAGAGGGATCCTCGCCACAGGGGCGAGGATGACGGGGCCTATTGCGTCGCGGTTTCGATCAGCCGGGCGTAGAACTGCACCATGTTCTCGAGGTTTTTCAGCGTCATGTGCTCGTTGGTCCCGTGGACCATCTCGATGTCCTTCATCGCGAATTCCACGGGCTGGAAGCGGTAGACGTCCTTGGCCACAGGGGCGAGGAAGCGGCTGTCGGTGCCGGCGGTGACCAGGCTCGGCGCCACCGGGGCGTCGGCGACCGCGCCGGCGGTGGCGGCCAGGACCTTCCAGCCCCAGGACGAGGTGGAGGAGACCGGCGACGGCTCGTTGGGCGGCCGGTCCCAGGCCAGTTCGACCGGCAGGTCGCCGACCGCGGCCTTGGCGCGGGCCATCACCGTCTCGGAGGTGTCGCCGGGGGCGATGCGGTAGTTGATCCAGGCCGTGGCGTCCTGCGGCAGGACGTTCTCCTTCGGGCTGCCCTGCAGCATGGTGGGCGCGATGGTGGTGTGCAGCAGGGCCGCGCCGGCCGGCGACTTGGCGGCCTGGCCCACCAGCACCCCGCCCATCAGCCACTTGTTGGCCACCGCCATGCGCACGGGGAGGGGGGCCTGGGGCGCCACCGTCTCGATCATCGCCGCGCCGGGGCCGCGGAACGCCATGGGGAACGGCTTTTCGGCGATCGCCTGAATCGCCTTGGCGAGCGTCACCACCCCGCCCCCGTCGGCCGGCGGGGCCGAGGAGTGGCCGCCGGCGGCCTTGGCCACCACCTTCAGCGTCCCATAGCCCTTCTCGGCCGTGCCGATGACCGCGAGGCGCCCGCCCGTGACGGGATTGTCCGCCAGCACCGCCAGCCCCTCGTCGACCACGAACTCGGCCTTCACGCCCTTGGCCTTGAGGTGGTCGGCCGCCGCGCGGGCGCCCTGGCCGATCACCTCCTCGTCGCCGCCCGACACCACGATCACGGTGCGCTTCGGCTTGAAGCCGGCGTCGGCGAGCGTCTCGATGGCCTCGAAGATGCCGATGAGCGATCCCTTGTCGTCGATGGAGCCGCGGCCCCAGACCGCGTCCTCGGCGATCGCGCCGGAGAAGGGCGGGTGCTTCCAGTCGCCCTCGGTGCCGGGCGTCACCGGCACCACGTCCTGGTGCGCCATCAGGACGATCGGGGCGAGGGAGGGATCGGAGCCGGGCCAGGTGTAGACCAGGCTGCGGCTGGTCAGTTCGTCGTAGGTCATGGCCGCGTGGGCGGCGGGATAGGTCGCCTGGAGGAACTCGTGCAGCCGCGTCCACTGGGCGTCGTCGTCGTCCGCGCGGTTCTGGTGGCGCACGGTGGGGATCTGGACCGCCTGGCTCAGGTGCTGGGCGGCGCGGGCGACGTCCACCGTCACCGGCGCGGCGACCTTGATCCCGCTGAGGTCGGCCGCCGCGGGGGCCTTGAAGGTCAGGGTCCGCACGATGACCACCGCCGCCAGCACGGCGACGACCGCGACCAGGGCCAGCACGACCCGCCCGACACCACGCATGGCGCTCACCCCCAAACCCGAAGGCGGCGAGACTGTCAGGGCTTGGGCCGGAAGGCCAGCAGCACATTGCCCGGCGCCTGGCCGAACATGCCATAGCCCGACCCGGCCAGGACGAGGCCGTTGACGCCGACGATCGAGGCCGCGTCGATCGAGCCGCCGTGGCCGGGCGCGCCGTTCAGGGCGTCGAAGTCGCGCAGGGTGTCGTAGCGCCAGAGCTGCGCGCCGGTCCTGGCGTCGATCACCCGCAGGATCCCGTCCAGGCTGCCCTGCACGACGGCGCCGTCGATCACGGTGGGGGCGCCGGAGAAGCCGAACATCCGGGTGCAGCGCGGGGCCTTCTTGTCGCGTCCGTTGGCGCAGTCCGGGGTCGCGGAATAATGCCAGCGGATCTCGCCGGTGGCGGCGTCGACGCCGTAGAGGCCGGGCTGGAGCTTCGGGTCGATGGGCTCGCCGCCGGGGAGCTGCCGGCCGATCTGGGCCACCGGCACGATCACCGTGTCGTCCGTGAAGGCGATGCCCCAGTGGATGCCGCCGTTGGGCTCGCCCGTGCCGATGTCGCGCCGCCAGAGCACCTTGCCGGTATCCGGATCGAGCGCCCAGACCGAACCCGACTTCTGGCCGGCGAACAGCACGTCCCTGCCGCTCTTGAGGCGGCCCAGGATCAGCGAGGCGCCGAAGTCGACGTCGCGGTAGACGGTCTCGGACCGCTTCACGCAGTTGAGCTTGCCGGGGCCGGGATCGGGGCCGCAGCCGACGTTGAAGATGTCGTCCGGCGTCGCCTGGTGGCTCCACACCTGCTTGCCGTCGGAAAGCCGGATGGCGATCAGGGCGTCGGTGTTGGGGTGCGCGGGCGGCGAATTGCTCTCGCCGGTGCCGAAGAAGATCAGGCCGCGCGTCTCGTCCACCACCGGCGAATTCCAGATCGGCGCGCCGGACGGCCCCCACAGCATCTTGCCGTCGCCGCGATCGCGCACCGGCTGGGCCTCGGGCATGGTGTCGTAGCGCCATTGCTGGGCGCCGGTCGCCGGGTCGAGCGACAGGACGAAGCCATGGTTGGTGCAGCAGGTCAGCTTGTTGTCGGCCGCCACCATGATCTCGAACTGGCTGACCGGCACGATGATCCGGTCCTTCAGCACCCGCGGCGTGCCGGTGGTGAGCGAATAGGAGTAGCCCGCGACGTTCTTGGTCCACAGCGCCTTGCCCGTCCGCGCGTCGACCACATGGAGCGTGGAATCCTGGCCCGAGAACGCGAGCACGGGGCGGCCGTCGGCGATGACGCCGTAGGCGGCGCTGGTCCGGAGCGGCTCGGCCGCCCGGTAGACCCAGTCGATGCAGGGATGGGCCGGGTCCTTCAGGTTGAAGGCATAGAGGGCCGAGGCCTCGGCCACCGGCAGGAAGAGGTGGTCGCCCACCACCGCGCCCTGGGCGCGGATCATGGTCACGTCCGGAAAGGCGATGGCCCAGGCCAGCTCCAGCTTGGCGAGCTTCGCCCGCGTCAGGCCGGCCTGCTTCGCGGTGAGCGTGCGGGTGTTGCGCGCATCGAAGCCGAAGGTGGCGATGGTCGGCGCGCCCTTGAGGTCGAGCGGCCGGCTGGCGGCCTTGCACATCATCGCCGCGCTCCAGGCGTCGGTCGTCTCGGACGTCTTGCCTGTGAGGTAGGTGATCAGCTGTTCGCGCGTCTCGTCGGTCAGCGCGGCGGCCTGGGCCTGCATCTTGCCCCTGGTGAGCGCGAACGAGAGCACCTGGTAGCTCATCGCCGACAGCGTCGCCTTGGTCGGCGCCCGCGTCTCCTCCGGATGGTCGTGGCAGGCCGCGCAGTAGGTGCGGTAGACCGCCTGACCGGGCGGCGGCAGCAGTTCGCGCGTGCGGTCGGCCTGCGCCCAGGCCGTCAGACCCAGGCCGAGCGCGAGCGCCAGCCCCCCGAACGCCGCCAACACCTTCATGCGTCTCTTCCCCGACTCCTCGGCGGCTCGTTCGCCGGCCGCCTGAGCATTCGAAGATACGGCATCCTCCGAGGCCGTCCACCGTCGCCGCTTGACCTCGCGGCGCCCCGCGTCGCAAATGGCGCCAACTTCAAACAAATGTTCGGGAGACGCCGCAGATGGCCGTTCTGGAAGCCCCCAAGGTCAGCGCCAAGGGCCTGTTCGACTTGACCGGCAAGGTGGCCGTCATCACCGGCAGCTCGCGCGGGATCGGCCGCGCCATCGCCGAGCGCATGGCCCAGCAGGGCGCCAAGGTGGTGATCAGCTCGCGCAAGGCCGGCCCCTGCGAGGAGGTCGCCGCGGCGATCAACGAACAGAACCCGGGCCACGCCATCGCGATCCCGGCCAACATCTCCAGCCAGGAAGACCTGCAGCGCCTGGTGGACGAGACCCGCAAGACCTGGGGCCAGATCGACATCCTGGTCTGCAACGCCGCCTCGAACCCGTTCTACGGCAGCCAGCTCGACATCCCGGACGACGCCTTCCGCAAGATCCTCGACAACAACATCGTCGCCAACAACTGGCTGGTGAAGATGGTCGCGCCCGAGATGAAGGAACGGATGGACGGGGCGATCATCGTCGTGTCCTCCATCGGCGGCCTGCGCGGCTCGGAGGTGATCGGCGCCTACTGCATCTCCAAGGCGGCCGACATGCAGCTCGCCCGCAACCTCGCCAAGGAGCTGGGCCCCTTCAACATCCGGGTGAACTGCATCGCGCCGGGCCTGGTGAAGACCGACTTCGCCAAGGCGCTGTGGGACAATCCCGCGGGCGAGGAGCGCGCCAGCTCGGGCACGCCGCTGCGCCGCCTGGGCGAGCCGGACGACCTGGCCGGGGCGGCGGTCTACCTCGCCTCGCGCGCCGGCGCCTGGACCACGGGCCAGACGATCGTCGTGGATGGCGGTTCGACCTGCTGATCCGACCGTAGATGCTCCCCCTCCGGGGGGAGCTGTCCCGGAGGGACTGAGGGGGCTTCCGCTCAGACGCCCGCCGCTGGGCGCGCCCGAAGCTGCGCCTCCTGAGCGGACCCCCTCCGGCGCTTCGCGCCACCTCCCCCGAGGGGGGAGGATCGGGGCCGCCTAGCCCTTCACCACCATCTCCAGTCCGCCGTCGAAGGGCAGGGTCATGGTCGTGAGGCCGTTCTTCGGCTCCGCGACGAATTCGAAGAAATGGCGGTAGGCGTGGCGGAAGCCGGTGGTGTTGTCGGCGACGATCACAGCGCCGGGGCGCAGGTGGGGATGGACCAGCTCCAGGGCCGGTCGCGCCATCTCGGTCCAGATGTCCATCAGCACGAAGTCGATGGGGCCTTCGAGGTCCTTCAGCGTCTCGCGCAGGTCGCCTTCGCGCAGGTCGATCAGGTGGGCGACGCCGGCGGCCTCGAAGCTGGCCCGCGCGGCGGCCGCCTTGGCCGGCTCGTACTCCGTGCCGATCACCACGCCGCCGCCATTCGCCCGCACGGCGTCGGCCAGATAGAGCGTCGAGACGCCGTACGAGGTGCCGATCTCGACGACGCGGGTCGCGCGCAGCGCCCGGCAGAGCATGTGGCAGAACTCGGCCTTGATCGGCTCCAGCGCCACCAGCTTGTCGGCCATGAAGCGGTTGGCGGCCGCGTCCAGGCCGTCCCAGCTGAGGTCGCCCTTCTTCGCACGCTCGGAGAAGTAGCGGTTGGTCTCGGCTTCCTGGGCGATGCTGGCGGCCTGCAGGCCGTCGATGCGCGCTTGCAGGGCGGTGTCGGTCAGGACGCTCATTCCCAGGTCCCTTCGTCGTACTGCATGGCGCCGGCGACGTTGCCTTCGCTGTCCTGGAAGAAGATCAGGCGGCCGACGCCCTCGATGTGGAAGGGCTGCATCAGCACCTTGCCGCCGTGGGCCTCGATGGCGGCGACGGCGCTGTCGAGGTCGTCGACGCCGAAGGTCAGTTCGACGCCCGGCATGGCCCGTCCGCCGACGCTGCGGCGGTCCTGAAGGGCGCCCAGATGTCCCGCTCCGCTGGATCGCGTCTGGTAGAAGCCCGGCGGGCCCCAGGGCGTGAAGGTCCAGCCGAACACCTGCTCGTAGAAGGCGCGGGCGCGGGGGACGTCGTCGGCGTTGATGGCGAAATGGCGCAGGGTCGCGGGCATGCGGCGGGCCTCCTCGACACCGAGCTTCGCGCTTCGCCGGACGTCGTGCTTGCGCTAGTCTGACGAATTATGTCGCTTACGCGCCAGAATGCCCGCGATCCGGATGGTTTCCCCGTCCGCGGCCTGGCGGTGACCTATCCCGACGGCCACGTGCTGGACCGCCACACGCACCCCTGGGCGCAGCTCGTCTACGCCTCGTCCGGCGCCATGCGGGTCGCCACGCCCGCCGCGGCCTGGCTGGTGCCGCCGACCCGGGCGATCTGGGCGCCGGGCGGCACGCCGCACGAGATCCAGATGCGCGGCCGGGTGGCGATGCGCACGCTCTATCTCGCGCCGGTCGGCGACGACCCGCGGCTGGACGCATGCCGCGCCATCGAAGTGACGCCGCTGCTGCGCGAGCTGATCCTCCACATCGTCAGGATCGGCATGCTGGACATCGAAAATCCCGCTCACGCCCGCCTGGAAGGCTTGCTCCTCGATCTGCTGGCCGCGGCGGAGACCGCGCCGCTGGAGCTGCCGTTGCCGGTCGATCCGCGGGCGCGGGCCCTGGCCGACCGGCTGCTGGCCGAGCCGGGATCCGAGGCGGCGTTTTCCGATCTGGCGCGCGGCGCGGGGGCCAGCCTGCGCACGCTCCAGCGGCTGTTCCTGGCCCAAACCGGCCTGTCGCTCGACGCGTGGCGCGGCCGGGCGCGGATGCAGCAGGCGGTGGTGTCGTTGTCGGCCGGCGCGTCGGTGACGACGGCCGCCCTCGAGGCGGGCTATTCCAGCCCCTCGGCCTTCATCGCGGCGTTCAAGCGCGCCTTCGGCGTCACGCCGGCGAGGTGGCGGGCCGGCTAGCCCCTTCCCTCCCCTTCATGGGGAGGGTGGCCGGCGCGAAGCGGCGGACGGGTGGGGCCTGTGGCCTCCCCACCCCGCTCGCCGGTGGCGAGTCGCCCTCCCCATCAAGGGGAGGGAAAGTCAGGTCTTGCGAGCGACAGCTCCCGCGCCCTGGCCAGGCGCCGGACGCCCTCGTCCAGGGTGGCGTCGGCCTTGGAGAAGCACAGCCGCGCGATGGTGGTGACCGGCGCCGCCTCGTAGAAGGCCGAGACGGGGATGGCGGCGACGCCCGCCGCCTTCACCGCGCGCAGGCAGAAGTCGCGGTCGCCCTCGGCGATCCCTGAGCCCGGCAGGTCCACGCAGAGGAAATAGGTGCCCTGGCTGGGCAGGACGGCGAAGCCTTCGCGTCGCAGGCCCTCGGTCAGGCGGTCGCGCGAGGCCGCCAGCGCGCGCGGCATGTCGGCGAACCAGTCGCCGGCGTTCTCCAGGCCCCAGGCGACGGCGGCCTGGAGGTTGGGCGGGGTGGTGAAGGTGAGGAACTGGTGCGTGCGGGCCAGCGCATGGGTCAGCGCCGGGGCGGCGCAGAGGTAGCCCACCTTCCAGCCGGTGAGCCCGAACATCTTGCCCGCCGAGCCGATCTTCACCGTGCGCTCGCGCATGCCCGGAAATGCGATCAGCGGGCGGTGGCGGGCGTTTCCGAACACCACCTGCTCCCAGACCTCGTCGCAGACGGCGACGGCGTCGTGGGCCACGCAGAACTCGGCCAGCAGGGCGAGGTCTTCGTCGGGCAGGACCACGCCGGTGGGGTTCATGGGATCGTTCAGCACCACCAGGCGCGTGCGTTCGGTGAAGGCGGCCTCCAGCATGGCGCGGTCGAAGCGCCAGTGCGGCGGCTTGAGGTTGACCAGCTTGGGGATCCCGCCCGCCCGGCGAATGAGCGGCAGGTAGGCGTCGTAGAACGGCTGGAAGACGACGACCTCGTCGCCCTCCTCGATGAGGCCGAGGAAGCTGGCGGCCAGGGCCTCGGTGGCGCCGGAGGTGATGGTGACCTCGGTCTGCCAGTCGAGGTCGAGGCCCTGGGCGCGAGCGTAGTGGGCGGCGACGGCCTGGCGCAGCTCGGGCAAGCCCGCCATCGGCGGATACTGGTTGTAGCCGTTGAGCACGGCGTCGGCGGCCTTGGCGCGGATCGCCTCGGGCCCCGGATCGTCCGGGAATCCTTGGCCGAGATTGATGGCGCCCGTGGCGCGCGCCAGGCCCGACATCTCCTCGAAGATCGTCGTGGCCAGTCCGGAGAAAATGGCATTGGTCATCGGGGCGACTTTGGCGTCAGACTTTCCCCATGACCATCGAGATCGTCGAGTTCGAGCCCCGGCACGCCGAGGCCTTCCGCACGCTCAACGAAGCGTGGATCTCGAAGCACTTCGCCATCGAGGCCAAGGACCGCGAGGTGCTGAGCGACCCGCAGGGCAAGATCATCGACCAAGGCGGGCGCGTGTTCATGGCGATTACGGATGGCGCGGCGGTGGGCTGCGCGGCCCTGATCCGGATGGCCGACGGCGGCTACGAGGTGGCCAAGATGACCGTCAGCGAAGACCTGCGCGGCTCGGGGCTGGGGCGGATGCTGATGCAGCGCTGCATCGACGTGGGCGCCGAGTTGGGTGCGCCGCGGCTCTATCTGGAGACCAACTCGTCGCTCGGCCCGGCGCTGGGCCTCTACCGCGCCATGGGCTTCAAGGACCTCGCGCCCACCGACACGCCCTATGCGCGCGCCGACGTGTTCATGGAAAGGCGCTACTGAGGGGCGTTCTTAGTTGCGAATGACTCGCAACAGCAATAGCGTGGGCCGACCTGATCGGAGTCGGCCATGCATGTCCTCAGCCCCAGCGACAGCCTCTTCCACGGCGAGCGCCTGCTGATCCGCACGGTGCGCCTGCTGGCGCTGACCGAGCCGTGCCACGGCCTGCGCGCCCACTTCGAGGCGGCCTGCGGCTGCGCGGGCGAGACGGCCTACCGGATGCTGGAGGCCTTCGTGCAGCAGCTCGCCCTGCGGGGGCGGCGGCGGGTGGCGCTGGCGATCCCGGCCGATCCGCGGCTGACCGAGGACGAGGCGGTGATCCTCGACGCCTTCGGCGCGGCCCAGGCGGGCGACTACCGGACGCTGGACGAACGGCTGGGCGGGCTGCTCGGCGCGCCGCCGCCGGCCTCGCTGGGCGCGGCGGCCTGCATGGTGGCCGAGACCCTGGCGATCAACGGATTGATGCTGGAGCCGCGCCCGGCGCCCGACGCGATGATCCCCGCGGCGTGGACGCCGATGGCGGCCGAATAGCCGGGCTGGATCAGTGCTGGGTCGCCAGCACAACGCCCAGCAGCACGGCCACCCAATGGGCGGCGGCGGCGGCCACCACGTGGCCATGCCAGATGGCGCGGGAGAACTTCAGCCGCTTGTTCACGTAGAAGATCACGCCGGTGGAGTAGAGCACCCCGCCCGTGACCAGCAGGGCCAGGGCGTACCAGGCCAGGCTCTCTATCATCGGCTTCAGCGCGATCACCACCAGCCAGCCCAGGGCGAGATAGACGCCCACCCAGAACTTGCGGTCGATGCCGGTCAGGACCAGCTTTCCCAGCGCGCCCAGCGCCGCGATGCTCCAGACCGCCGCGGTCATCCCCCAGCCCCACGGGCCGGCGAGGTGTAGGGTGAACGGGGTGTAGGAGCCGGCGATCATCAGGAAGATGCCCGCGTGATCCAGCCGGCGCAGCATCGGGCGGTATTGCGGCTTGGCGAAATTGTAGGCGGTGGAGAACGCCAGCATGGCGATGACGCCGGCCCCATAGATCGACACGCCCACCACCTGGCTGATCGAACCCTTCAGGACCGCCAGGGTCAGCAGCACGATCCCGCCCACCAGGGCCAGGGTCAGGCCCATGACGTGGACCACCAGGTCGGCGCACTTGGCGGCGGGCGTCGGATAGTGGCGCGGCGGATAGGGCTTGGCGGGCAGGGTCATGCCTCAAAATAGCGCGCCGAGACGACATCGGTAAGGCGCCGGTGTGGCCAAGGCGGGCCCTTGACCGCGGCCGCGCCCGCATGGAACCCCACGCACCTTCGGGAGGACCCATGGCCGATCGCGACTACATCGACGGGCTGGCGGCGCTGATCGCCGAGCGCGCGGCGCGCCGGGCCGAGCCGGGCGCCTTCCTCGTGGGTGTGACGGGCGGGGTGGCCGCGGGCAAGAGCACCCTGGCGCGCCGGGTCGCCGACACGCTGGCGGCCGGCGGCGCGCCGGTCGAGATCGTGGCCACGGACGGCTTCCTGAAGCCTAACGCGGTGCTCGAGCCCGCGGGCCTGGGCAAGAAGAAGGGCTTCCCCGAGACCTACGACACCGCCGCCTTCCACGCCTTCCTCGCGGACCTCGCGTCCGGGCGGCGCGCCGAGATCCCGGTCTATTCGCATGTGACCTACGACATCGTCCCCGGGGAGGCGCGGGCGGTGGACGGCGCCGGCGTGGTGATCGTCGAGGGGATCAATGTGCTGCAGACCCCACAGGCGCGCGAGCGGTTCGGGCTGTCGGTCTACCTCGACGCCGACCCGGCCGACGCGAAGGCGTGGTATCTCGCCAGGCTGCACGGGATCATCGCCGCCGATCCCACGAGCTTCTTCGCCAGCATGGAGCCCGACCAGCGCGACGCCCTGTTCGAGTCCGCCTGGACCCACCTCAACCTGGTCAACCTGCGCGAATACATCGCGCCGACCGCGGCGTTCGCCGACGTGGTGGTCCGCAAGGGCCCGGACCACGCGATCGTGGCGCTGGAGGCGCCTACTCCTCCTTGACCCGCTTCTTGCGGAAGCTGGGGTTCAGCACCTTCTTGCGCAGGCGGATGGACTTCGGCGTCACCTCCACCAGCTCGTCCTCCTCGATGTAGGCGATGGCCTGTTCGAGGGTGAGGCGGCGCGGCGGGGTGAGGCGCACGGCCTCGTCCTTGCCCGAGGCGCGCACGTTGGTGAGCTGCTTGGCCTTCATCGGATTGACGTCGAGGTCGTCCGAGCGGGCGTTCTCGCCGATGATCATGCCCTGGTAGGTCTTCTCGCCGGCGCCCACGAACATCGTGCCGCGCTCCTCCAGGTTCCACAGGGCGTAGGCGGCGGTGTCGCCGTCGGAGTTGGAGACCAGCACGCCCTTGCGGCCGGCGTCGATGGCGCCCTTGTAGGGCTCGTAGTGGCTGAACACGCGGTTCAGCACGCCCGAGCCGCGGGTGTCGGTCAGGAACTCGCCCTGGTAGCCGATCAGCGAGCGCGACGGCGAGCTCAGGCTGATCCGCGTCTTGCCGGCGCCCGAGGGGCCCATGTCCTTCAGCTCGGCCTTCCGGGCGCTGAGCTTCTCGATGACGATGCCGGTGAACTCGTCGTCCACGTCGATCATGACGTCTTCGATGGGCTCCAGCCGCTCGCCGGTTTCCGGGTCCTGCTGGAAGACCACGCGCGGGCGGCTGATGGAGACCTCGAAGCCCTCGCGGCGCATGCTCTCGATCAGCACGCCCAGCTGCAGCTCGCCGCGGCCGGCGACTTCGTAGGCGTCCTTCTCGGCCGTCTCGGTCACCCGGATCGCGACGTTGGACTCGGCTTCCTTCTGCAGGCGCGCGGCGATGACGCGGCTCTGCACCTTGTCGCCCTCGCGGCCGGCCAGCGGGCTGTCGTTGACGCTGACGGTCATGGAGATGGTGGGCGGGTCGATCGGCTGGGCCGGCAGGGCTTCGTTGACCTCCATCGCGCAAAGCGTGTCGGCGACCGTGGCCTTGGACATGCCGGCGATGGCGACGATGTCGCCGGCCTCGGCGCCCTCGTCGATCGGCTGGCGCTTCAGCCCGCGGAAGGCCAGCACCTTGGTGATGCGGCCGCGCTCGATCTCCTTGCCGTCGCGGCTGAGCGCCTTGATCGGCAGGCCGGCGACGGCCTTGCCCGCCTCGATGCGGCCGGTCAGCAGGCGGCCGAGGAAGGGGTCGTTCTCGATCAGGACCGAGAGGATCTGGAAGGGTTCGTCCTTGCGCGCCTCGGCCTTGGGCGGCGGCACGTGGTCGACGATCAGGTCGAACAGCGGGGCCAGGTCGTCGTTGGGCTGGTTGAGGTCCATCGTCGCCCAGCCGTTCTTGCCGCTGGCGTAGATGTGCGGGAAATCGAGCTGCTCGTCGGTGGCGCCCATGGCGGCGAACAGGTCGAAGGCGTCGTTGTGCACCCGGTCCGGGTCGGCGTGCGGCCGGTCGACCTTGTTGAGGCAGAGGATCGGGCGCAGGCCCATCTTCAGCGCCTTGCCCAGCACGAACTTGGTCTGGGGCATGACGCCTTCCTCGGCGTCCACCAGCAGGACGCAGCCGTCCACCATGCCCAGGATCCGCTCAACCTCGCCGCCGAAGTCGGCGTGGCCGGGCGTGTCGATGATGTTGATCCGCGTCTCACCCGCCTTTCCATGCCACAGCACTGAGGTGCACTTGGCCAGGATGGTGATGCCGCGCTCGCGTTCCTGATCGTTGGAATCCATGGCGCGCTCCACCGTCGCCTCGTTGGCGCGGAAGACGCCCGACTGGGCGAGGAGCTGGTCCACGAGCGTGGTCTTGCCGTGGTCGACGTGGGCGATGATGGCGATGTTTCGCAGGGACATGAGGCGGGCACGGTCAGAGGAAGGGGCGCGCGCTTGTAGGGGAAGGCGGCGAAGACCGCCAGCCTGTTGTGCGGCGCACATGACGCAAGGACAGCCTCACGTAACGCGATATGCTGAAATTCCTTGAAAAACAGGGGTGGGCCACAGGGTGCGCCGAAATGTCCCTGCGAATCTCTTGCAATATTGTGCGCCGCACATTAGCTTGACTTCACGGGCGTCGCTGACGTCCCCGCCCTTCCTGGGCGTTTCCTCCCTAATGACCTGCCGCGCCCGATGGCGCGGCTTTTTTTTGGCCCGACGGGTGGCTTGCATCTCTCGTTGACGTGGTCGACACCTGCTCGGGCCTCGATCGAAAGGGCTTCGCATGCGCAAGGCGGCAAGGACGAGGGCGCTCTACGCCGGCTCGTTCGACCCGATCACCCGTGGCCACCTGGATATCATCGGCAAGGCGCTTCTGACCTTTGACGAGGTGCACGTCGCCATCGGGACCAACGTGCGCAAGACCCGCACCTTCGGCGTCGAGGAGAGCCTTCGCCTGATCGCGGGATCGGTCGCGGAGCGCTGGCCCGAGGCCGCCGCCACGCCCGGCGGGGCGCTGTTCGACGGCGCGTTGGAGGTAGGCGAGTACACCGGCCAGAGCCTGGTCGCCCACGCTCGCCGGATCGGGGCGACGCATATCGTCCGCGGCTTGCGCGAAGCCAGCGACTTCAACGAGGAATTCAACATCCACGGCGTGGCCGGGCGGATCGATCCCACCATCCCGATGGTGCACTTCATCTGCGAGGCGCAGTTCCTTCACGTCTCGTCCAGCACAGCCAAGGAACTTGACGCCGTTGGCGAGGCGATCGGCTGGTTGGTGACGCCGTGTGTCGAGGCCGCGTTCGCCGCGCGGCGCGGATGACGCCTGGATCGCCCCGCGCCAGGCGCTCCACGGCCGCGAAGTGTTCCCCTGGGCATCCCTGAGCGGGCCGCGAGACTGAGGGCCCTTCTTGACGCGCGGACCGCGCCGACGGGCGCGCCGCCGCTGGCTTTCGGCCCGGCGTCAGCCTGCCGCGCGGGGCAGGCTCGGATCGCTTTGCGCGGCGCCGGCTTCGAGCGCCTCGGCCAGGCCCGCGATGAGGCTGGCGGCCGTCACCGGCTTGGGAATGTGCAGGTCCGCGCCGGCGGCGGCGGCGTCGAGGCGGTGCTGCGCCATCGCGTTGGCGCTCAGCATGACGATCGGCGTGCGGGGGCGGTTCGGACGTTCCGCTTCGAGCCGCCGGATGAGACGGGTGGCGGCCAGGCCGTCCATCACCGGCATCTGCATGTCCATCAGCACGATGTCGAACGCCTCCGCGTGCATCAGCCGCACGGCCTCGGCGCCGTTCTCGGCGATGACGACCTCGGCGCCGAGCGGCGCAAGAATGAGCTGGACCACCTTCTGATTGGTCGGATGGTCCTCGGCCAGCAGCACGCGCAGCGCGCTCCAACCCTCGCCGAGGGCGCCCTCGGCGCCGGCGTCCGTCGGGGGCGGCGCGGCGTCGTAGTCGGCGAGCGGCCTGGCGCGCGCAAGCGGCAGGACCACGCGGAAACGGCTGCCCTCGCCCGGGGCGGACGCCGCGGCGATCTCGCCGCCCATCATCTCGACCAGCGCCTTGCAGATCGACAGGCCCAGCCCGGTGCCGCCGAACCGTCGGGTGATGGTGGTGTCGGCCTGGCTGAACCGCTGGAACAGGGTCCTGGCCGCCGCTTCGTCGAAGCCGACGCCGGTGTCGCCGATCTCGAAGACCAGCCGGCTGGGCTCGCCCGTCAGGTCGGGCTCCTGGGCGTCGACCGAAATCCAGACCTCGCCGGCGGCGGTGAACTTCACGGCGTTCGACAGCAGGTTGCCGAGCACCTGCTTGAGGCGCGTGCTGTCGCCGCGGAACACGCCGCGCGCCTGCGGACCGAAGCTGCAGCGGAAGGACAGGTTCTTCTCGTGCGCGCGCACCTGGTGCAGCTCGATCAGCCCGCCGAGCTCGTGGCCGAGGTCGAACTCCTGCTCCTCCATCTCGAGCCGCCCCGCTTCGATCTTCGAGACGTCGAGGATGTCGGAGACCAGCCGCTCCAGCGTCGCGCCTGAACTGGTGATCAGGCCCACCATCTCGCGCTGGTCGGCCGTCAGCCCGGTCTTGCTCAGCGCGTCCGCCACGCCGATCACCCCGTTGAGCGGCGTGCGGATCTCGTGGCTCATGTTGGCCAGGAAGTCGCTCTTGGCTTGGTTGGCGGCCTCGGCGGCCTGCTTGGCTGCGTTCAGCTCGGCTTCGAAGGCCAGGCGGTCGGTCACGTCGCGCGCAAGCCCGAACACCAGATCGCCGACGCGCCGCGCCCGCCATTCCAGATGGCGGTAGCCGCCGTCCCGACACCGGTAGCGGTTCACGAAGCCCATGACCTGGTCGTCGCGCTGCAGCCGATCCATGTGGCCCCGGGAGGCCGCGACGTCGTCGGGATGGATCAGGGGCAGCAGCGACGCGCCCTCCAGTTCCTCGACGCTGTATCCCAGCACCTTTTCCCAGGCGCGGTTCACCTTCACGAACCGCAGGTCCATGTCGCGGATGCAGAGCAGGTCGAGCGAGACCTCGAAGAAGGTGGTCAGCTGCCGCGCGGCCGCGCGCTCGGTCTCGGCCGCCTGCCGGGCGCGGGCCTCGCTCTCGGCCAGCCGCTCCTGGTCGCGCTGGCGCACGATGGCGATGGCCGCCAGCTCGGCCGCGGCCTCGATGAAGGCGAAATCGTCCTCGCCGGGCGCGCTGACCCGCCGGTGATAGATGGCGAAGGCGCCGAGCACCGACCCGTCGGCCGCCTGGATCGGCTGCGACCAACAGGCGCGCAGCCCCGCGGTGGCCGCGAGGTCCCGGAAATCGGCCCACAAAGGATCGGCCTGGATGTCTTCGACGACGACCCGCCGGTTGAGATACATCGCCGTCCCGCAGGAGCCGACCTTGGCTCCGATCAGCAGCCCGTCGATGGCGGCGTTGTAGTACTCGGGAAGGCTGGGCGCGGCGCCGAGCTTGAGGCGGGTCCCGGACTCGTCGAGCAGCAGGATGCTGCACAGGGTCTCCGGAGCCTCGGCTTCGACCGACCGGACGATGGCTTCCAGCACGACCCCCAACTGGTCGCCGCCCACCATGAGGGCCATGGTGCGACGGAACGCGGAATGCGCAGGGGTCTGGGTCATGGGCGATCGATCCGGGACTCGTCTAGCAAGCCAGTCTCGCCGAGATGTTAATGCCGAGGCCTGCCGCCTCGTCGGCGCCGCCTAGGCCGCCTTCAGCGCGCTCCAGTCGGCGGCGGCCAGGGCCGCGGTGAGGCGCTCGATGTGGGCCTTCAGGGCCGCGAAGCCGCGCGTGGGCGAGAGCGTGGCCTCGTCGAGGTAGAGGGCGCGGTTGATCTCGATCTGCAGGGCGTGCGCCCGGCGCGACGGTTGGCCGTAGTGCTCGGTGGTGTAGCCGCCGGCGTAGGGCGTGTTGCGCGCGACCCGATAGCCCAGCGCCTCGAACTCGCGTTCGACGCGCGCGGTGAGCACGCCGGCGCAGGCGGCGCCGAAGCGGTCGCCCAGCACGATGTCGGCCGGCCGGTCGCGCGCGCCGGCCTTGGCGGCGGCGGCGGGCATGGAGTGCCAGTCCACCAGGATCGCGAAGCCGTGGGCGGCCTGGGCCTCGGCGATCAAGGCGCGCAGCGCCTCGTGATAGGGGCGGTGCGCGCCCTCGATGCGCGTGCGGGCCTCGGCGAAGGTGAGCTTGCGGCGGTAGATCTCCTGGCCTTCTGAGACCACCCGGGCGATGGCGCCCAGGCCGGCGGCTACCCGGGCGGTGCGCGAGCGGGCGAACTCCGGAAGCTCGTCGGCGAACATCGTCGGGTCGAGCTCGAAGGGCTCGCGGTTCAGGTCGATGTAGGCGCGTGCGTAGCCGGCGGCGATGAAGGCCGCGCCGTGCGCCGGCGCCTCGGCGATCAGGTCGTCGACGAGCGCGTCCTCAGAACGGCGGATGCTGAGCGCGTCCAGCGCGGCGGCCGACATCATGTCCTCGGGATAGACCCGGCCCGAATGCGGCGAGGCGAAGACCAGGGGCGTGGGCGGCGGGCCCTCGCCGGCGCGGCGCACCCGGAAGGCCTCGAAGGGCGCCGAATCGGGCTTGGGCAAGGGGTCCAGCGCGTTCATCGCGGCCATAGAACGCCGGGCCGCCCCGCCCGTCAAAGGGGCAGGCTCCGAGGCGGGGCGGCGGCGAGGCGATCCGCCTCACTTTGCCGCTCTTCATCGCGCCTTTACCCTTCGCTAGGTAAGTTGGGGGTTCAACCGAAGCTTCGACCCATGTCACGCATCCTGCTCGCTGAAGACGACGACTCCCTGCGCGGCTTCCTGGCCCGTGCGCTCGAACGCGCCGGCCATGAGGTGACGTCCTGCGCCGACGGCGACGAAGCCGTGACCCACCTCGACGAGCCGTGGGACCTGCTGCTCACCGACATCGTCATGCCCGGCCTGGACGGGATCGAGGTGGCGCGGCAGGCCGCCGCCCGGCACCCGGGCCTGCGGATCATGTTCATCACCGGCTTCGCCGCCGTGGCGCTGGCCGCGGGGGAGAAGGCGCCCGCCGGCGCCAAGGTGCTGTCGAAGCCCATCCACCTGCGCGAGATCGTCTCCGAGGTGGAGCGGATGATCGCCGCCTGAACGTTCGCCTAAGGACGGTTGCTAAGGCCGGGGCCGATCTGTATATCCCCGCCTTCCCGAACGGTCCGGACGCGTAGCTCAGCGGGAGAGCACCTCGTTGACATCGAGGGG
Organism: Phenylobacterium sp.; assembly: GCF_016124325.1. Classification (GTDB taxonomy): domain Bacteria; phylum Pseudomonadota; class Alphaproteobacteria; order Caulobacterales; family Caulobacteraceae; genus Phenylobacterium. The sequence goes on along the minus strand of NZ_WGNY01000030.1, from coordinate 84,011 downwards.
GTCGCTGGTTCAATCCCAGCCGCGTCCACCATTCTTTTCAGAGCAAGATCAAGGCGTTGTCAGCCCTCCGCCGGCGGCGGGCAGGGGCTGAGGCCGCCCAGCGCCACGTAGTAGGCGAGGTTGCGCGCGACGGCGGCGCGGTCGCCCGAGGCGGCGAGGCCGTCGAGCAGGGCGCCCAGGGCCGCGGGGCCGCCGCCGAGCAGCGCCTCCAGCCTCCGGACGAACGCATCCTGGAAGCGGACCTCGCCGATCGGCGCGGCGAGGTTCGCCTCGAGCGCCCGCCCCGGCGCGGCGGCGACGGTCACGGCCGCGAGGCGTTCGGCCGCCTCGCTCGGCGCGAGGCGCGCGGCGTCGCGGGAGAACACGTCGCGGCGGAACCGGCGGTTGACGGCGAAATCCATCGCGAGCCGCCGCGCGGCCTCCGTCGGCAGGGCCGCCACGGCGGCGGCCTGGCCCGCATTCACGAGCAGCGGGTCGTAGTTGTCCACGAGCGTGGCGCTGGCCTCGTAGCGCAGGCCGATGCGCGCCATCTCGGCCTGGACGTCGATCGAATAGAAGACCTCCCAGGCGCGGTTCAGGAACTCGTGGGCGAGATAGGCGGGCGGCTGGCGGGCCGCCCAGGCCGCGGCGGCTCCGGCGGCCGGCGTGTCGCGGAAGTAGCGCAGGCCCGCGCCTGCAAGCGCGTCGACGACGGCCGCGCCCTGGCCGGCTCGCTCCCCGCCCGAGCCGGACCCCGCGCCGGCGAGCTCGACCAGCAGCCGCCGCAGCGGCGCCTCGGCCGCCCATCCGGGCTGGCAGTTGTAGCTGACATAGGCCAGGCCGCCGGGGTTGAGCCGCGTGGCCAGCAGGCGGCGCACGTTGGCCCGCGCCCGGGCGTCGACCCAGCTGTAGACGCCGTGCGCGACCACGAGGTCGAAGCCGCCGATGTCGGCGTCGAGCAGGTCGGCGAACGAGGCCTCGTGGAGGCGAAGGTTGTCCAGGCCCCGCGCGCGCGCCTCGCCGCGGGCGGCCTCCACATGGGCGGCGCTGAGGTCGCAGCCATGGAACTCGGCGTGCGGGCTGGCGGCGGCGTTGGCGATCAGCGAGGCCCCAGGGCCGCAGCCGAGTTCGAGATAGCGGAAGGGACGGGCGAGGTCTGGCGCGGCGCCGCCGCCGAGGGCCGCGGCGTAGGCGATCCAGGCGGGGCCGAGCTCGCGATGGACGCGGTCCTCGTAAGGCGTGTCGAGCACATAGCCGGAGGGATCCGTCGCGTTCGCGGACCTCGGGCCGGGCGGATCTGGGCGCGCGCCCTCGTTCAAGACGGACCTCATGACGGCAGGGCAGCTCCCTGCGTCGAGCGCGAGCCGCCTGCTGTCAAGCCGGGGATTGGCGCGGGGTCCGATCCGGCGCGCCCGCGCGGGACTGCGTAAAGCTACTTAGGGAGCGATCCGAAATGGCCGGCGGCGGCCGATCGCGCGAGGTTGGGCGCACCACAGGGAGCACCAGATGCCTGCCACCGCCACCGCCGCCGCGACCCTTCCGATGCCGCCGCTCGCGCTGGTCGCGCGCCCGGACGACAGCTACCTGCGCCTGACGCCCGCCGGCGCCGCCGAATGGGTGACCGATCCCGCCAGCGCCACGGCCTTCGACACCCTGCGCGAGGCCACCCGGATGGCGATGCGCCTTCCAGCCGGACTGCGCGCCTTCGGCCTGCCCCGCGTCGGGTCTTCGGAATAGAATCCTCACCGCTCGAATGGAGCCGTCGAATGGGATCGAAGGTCTCCGAATCCGGCAGTTGAGCGCGCCCTAGTCGAGGTCGGTCCCGCCGATCGACATCTCCAGCACGAGCCGGTTGCGCCCGCGCCGACGCGCATAGGCGGCGATGCGGCTCCAGGCGCGGATCAGTTCCAGTCCAGCGCCGCCGCCGCGTTCCAGGTCGGGCCCCTCGAAGACCGCCTCGCGGGGATCGAAGGGCGACCCCGCGTCGCTCGCGGCCAGGCGGACCATCCCCTCCAGGCGTTCCAGGCGCAGGACGATGCGGCTGGCGGGCGGCGCGCCGCCGTGCTCCACCACGTTGATCACCCACTCCTCGACGATGATCGCCAGCCGGTCGGCCGCGTCCGGGCCGATGGCGGCGCGCTCGGCGAATCCGCGGGCCCACGCGAGCGCGAGCGCCACCGCGGCCGCCTCGCAGCGCAGGCGCGCCACGGCCACAGAAGAGGATTCGAACTCGGCGCCGAGCTGGGCTATGTCTTTACCCTGTGGCTGGAGGTGACGATGCGACGGACTTGGGTTGCGGGCTTGCTGGCGGTTGCGGCGTTCTCGGCGCCGGCTGCGTCGATGGCGGAGATCGGACGGATCAAGTCGGTGAGCGGCACGGCGACCGTGATGCGCGGCGAGTCCGCGACGCCGGCCGCCCCGGGGGTCCAGCTGCTGGTCAGCGACGTGCTCACGACCGGCCGCGACGGCCGCATCGGCCTGACCTTCATCGACAATTCGCGCTTCGCCATCGGGCCGAACAGCCGCGTCGCGCTCTCGCAGTTCGAGTTCGACGACACGACCCACAAGGGCAAGTCGCTGACGACGGTCGACCGCGGCTCGCTGGCGGTCGTCTCGGGCCAGATCGCCAAGGAGAACAAGGACGCCATGAAGGTGCGCACCCCCACCTCGCTGCTCGCGGCGCGGGGCACGCGGTTCGTGGTGGAGGTGAAATGAGACCGCTGGCGCTCGCCGCCCTGACGGTGCTGCTGGCCGGATGCGCCTCGACGGCGCGGGTCACTCTGCTGCCGGACGAGGGCGTCTCCACCGCCGGCGCGGTGGCCGCCTTCGACCCGGCGACGAATGAAGAGGTCGGCGACCTGACCGCGCCCAACACCCAGGCGGTGGTGGGCGGACGCGCCTTCAAGCCCAGCCCCGCGCCGGCCAACGCCTATGCCGACCTGCTGTCGGTGATGCCGTACCCGCCGAGGGTCTATGTGCTCTACTTCACCCAGGGCACGACCGATCTGACCGAGGAATCCAGGCCGATCCTCGAAGCCCTGCGGCAGGCGGTGACGGCCAGCTCCGAGGTGCAGATCGTCGGTCATACCGACACCGTGGGCAGTTCGGAGAGCAACGACGCGCTGTCGCGGGAGCGCGCGGTGGAGATCCGCGCCGCGCTGGTGCGGCAGGGCCTGCCGCTCGAGAACGCCCGGGTGACGGGCCGCGGCGAGCGGGAGCCAAGGGTGCCGACCGCCGACAACGTCGACGAGCCGGCCAATCGCCGGGTCGAGGTCATCCTGCGCTAGCCCCTTTCGGGCGCCGGCGCAGCGCCAGGACCGTGAGGTCGTCGCTGGGCTCGCCGCCGGCCTCGAACGCCCGGACACGGGCCACGATCTGGTCGATCATCTCGGTAAGGCGTTCGGCCTTCGCCCCCTCGGTGACGGCGGCCAGCACCTGCTCGCGTGCGAAGAGCGCGCCGGAGGGATCCTGCGCCTCGGTCAGCCCGTCGGTGAAAGCCACCAGGATCTCGCCCTCGCGCAGGTAGTGGGTCTCGATCGGATAGGGGAAGGTCTCGTCCACGCAGAGGGGCGGCCCGCCGTCGAGCTTCAGCTCCCGCACCTGGCCGTCCAGCCCGACCACCAGCGGGTGTTCGTGGCCGGCGCTGCAGAGGTCGAGCCGGCCGTCGTCGAGGCGCAGGACGCCCACCAGCAGCGACACGGCCATCGCCTGGCTGTTGTTGCGCGAGAGCTCGGCGTTGATGCCCTCCACGGCGGTGTCGAGGTCGGTGCGCCGGCGGGTGAGCTGGCTGCGCGACAGGGCCTTGGACAGCGCCATGAACAACGACGCCGGCACGCCCTTGCCGGTGACGTCCCCCACGAGGAAGCACAGACGCTCGGCGTCGATCATGAAGGCGTCGTAGAGGTCGCCGCCGACCGTGCGGGCCGGCTGCAGCACCGCATCCACCTCGACGGCGGGCGAGACGCGGGCCAGCTCGGCGCGGGGCAGCAGCATGCCGGTCTGGATCTCGCTGGCGGCGGCCAGTTCGCCCGACATGCGCGCCGCGCCCAGCCGCTCGTCGTCCAGCGCCGAGCGCAGCTGCGCCTGGACCCGGCGGCCCTCGACGAAGAGCAGCGCCACGGTGAGCGCCGAATTGGCGGCGCCCGGCGCCAGCATCGGGATCGGATCCAGCAGGATCGAGTGCTGGAAGGCCACGTAGCTGGCGACGAAGGCGCCCACGATCTCGACCACTGCGCCCACGATCACCAGGCCCATGTGTGCGCGCGGGACGCCGGCCACCGAGATCAGCACGAACAGCAGCCCGAGGCCCCATTCGGTCAACGGCGCCCAAAGGGGACGGCGCAGACCCCCGTCGCGCAGGATGGCGTCCACCGCCTGGGCCTGGACGAAGACGCCATAGGCCTCGGTCTCGGCCGGGGTCGCGACGACGTCCGAGGTGCCGGCGGCGGTCAGGCCGATGAGGACGATCTTGTCCTTGAAGGCGGTGGGGTCGAACCCCTGGCGCAGGATGTCGGCGGCCGAGTAGGTGGGGTAGGCCGCGATGTGGCGCCCGTTGGGGGTGGAGCGGCCGGCGAACCGCAGCTCGACGCGCCCGCCGGCGTCGACGGACACCCGGTGGCCGTCCACCTTCACCGCCCGGAGCGCGCCGGGCGAACCCTGCAGCTCGATGGTGTCGACGTCCTCGGCCACCCGGACCAGTTCGAGCGCGAAGCTCGGATTGAGCACGCCGCCGATGCGGCCGAGCAGGGGCACCCGGCGGATGAGCCCGTCGGAGTCCGGCGGGCCGTTGACCAGGCCGTGGCCCAGCGCGCGCCCGTCGAGCAGGGCATAGTTGGTCACCACGCCGCGGTAGCGCGGAATGGCGTCGGGCTGCGGTCCCGTGAACTGGGCCTCGGGCGGCAGCGGCGCGGCCGCGTCCGCGTCGGGCTGATCGAACGACTCGCTGTCGAAGCCCGCCCGGGCCATCACCACCGGACTGCGTCCGACGGCGGCGCCGAAGGTGGCGTCGGTCGCGGGCAGGGCGCGGATCTCGGCGATCGTGGCCGCCGAGAGCTCGGGATACTGCGCGGCGAAGGCGTCCGGCGTCTCCCGGTCGGCCTCCGGGAAGATGAAGTCGAAGCCGATGGCGCGCGGGCCCTGCTCGGTGATCTTCTCGGTCAGCCGCGCCAGGGTGTAGCGCGGCCAGGGCCAGCCGCCGACGGCCGCCACGCTGGGGGCGTCGACCACCACCACGGCGATCTGCGGGCTGGGCTGCGGCGCGGGGCCGATACGCTGGTAGAGGTCGAACAGGGGCTGACGCAGGGCGTCCTGGGCGAAGATCAGGCCCACCACCACCAGGATCGCCGCGACGAGCCCGCTCGCCCGGACGCGCACGCGCGCCCAGGTGTCGAGCTCAACGAGATCGTCAGACTGAAACTTCCAGTCCGTCATAAGCGCAAATGACCTCGAGCGGCGGCCGGTCGCCCCGGACAAGCTCCTCGTAGCGCACGGTCTCGGCGTGCATGCGCTGGATGTCGGCGTCGGTGTAGGTGGGTTCGTGGTGGAACAGGGCCAGCCGCCGCGCTCCGGCGGCCTGGCAGAGGTCGACCGCAACCACGTTGGACGAATGGCCCCAGTCCTGCTTGAGGCTGACCGTGTCGCCCAGCGAATACATGGTGTCGCAGACCACCAGGTCGGCGTCCCGGAAGAAGCCCTCGAACGCGGCTTCGGATTCCATGTTGTCGACCCGGTGCTCGGAGTCGGTCGAATAGACCACGGCGCGACCTTCGCGCTCGAAGCGGAAGCCGTACGAGTCGTGGGAGTGGTGCTGCCGCGCCAGCGTCACCGAGACGCCCGCCACCTCGAAGGGCTCGCCCTCCGCGTGGGTGATGAACTCGAACTTCGCGCGCAGCCAGTCGAACGGCACCGGAAACGAGATTTCCTCCTGCTGGCGGCGCAGCGCCTGCTCGGCGTCGGGATGGCCGGCGTGGATCACGATGGTCGCGCCCGGATCGAAGGCCGGCCCGAAGAACGGGAAGCCCATGATGTGGTCCCAGTGCAGGTGGGACATGAAGAAGTGATAGATGCGCGGGTGGCCCGCGGCGCAGCGGCGGAAGGCGTCGATGCCGAACTCGCGCAGGCCCGAGCCCATGTCGCAGATCAGGAACGCATCGTCTCCGCCCTCGATCTCCACGCACGAGGTCGCGCCCCCGTAGGTGCCCCAGGTGGCGAAGTCGAGATTGTCCTGGGCGAAGCGCGCGGCCTCGGCCTCGTCGGCGAACGTGCGTCCGCTGGCCGCCACGAGCGCGCGCGAAATCTTGCCCAGCGCCGCATCGGCCCGTAGCGCCACCGGCAACGAGCCGCGCGTGCCCCAGAAGCGTACCAGCATCCAGCCCCCTCCAGCCGGCGGTCAGCCGCCCGACCCCACCTCGTCCACGATCTCGAACAGCTTGTCATACCGGCTGATCGCGAGGATTTCGCGCATGCGCTCGTTGGGCGAGGCCAGCGTGATGGCGACCTGGTCGCCCGCCTCGCGCTTGGCGATGGTCAGGGCCCGCAGGCCGCGCGAGGACATGTAGTCGAGCCGGGACAAGTCGACGGTCAGCGACGATCCGATGGCCGCGGCCTCCCGCACGGCGGCGATGAGATGGCCGGAGAAGGCCTCCCAGGTTGTTTCGTCAACCCGTCCCGCCGGCTCGCCGATCAGGCGTCCGTCCTCGTTTCGAACCTGCCAGTCCATCGTCCACCCCCGAACAATGGGCCCCGCGCTACGCCGGACGCCCCCAATCGAGCCCGGTCGGCGCCTCCGCCTGAACCGGGTCCCAAACTGACGGCGCCGATCCTGACGACGCAACAGGATTCGCGCCATACGGGCTTTGCCGTGGCTCCGCACGCCCCGCCGCGGACGCCTCCGGTTCCCAGGCTCCGCCTTGGGCCGGCGAGGAATCCCTTGCCGGCCAAGGTGTTGCAATTGTGCCGCTCCTCCCGCGGACTTTTGCAGAACGCCGAAATTCGAGTAGCGGAGCGGAAACAATCGTCTTCCCATGGGGGCACTCAGGCCGGCCCAGTTCCAGAGGCTGCCGAGGGGAGGAAAATTCATGTCCAAAGGCAGATTCTTCTGCAGTTCATCCCTATTGGGCGCGCTGGCCGCGGCCGGGCTCGCGGGTTCCGCATATGCCCAGGATACGGTCCAGGAGGTGATCGTCACCGGCTCATTCATCCGCGGAACGCCCGAAGATGCGGCGCTTCCGGTCGAGGTGATCGGGAGCGACGAGCTTCAGCGCCGGGGATCGCCGAACACGATCGAACTCATCAAGAGCCTGCCCGTCAGCGGCCCGGTGCTGGGGGATTCCAACCAGTTCTCGACGGCCGCCCAAGGCCAGGTCGGCGCGGGCACGATCAACCTTCGCGGCCTCGGCAGCCTCCGCACCCTGGTGCTGGTGAACGGCCGGCGCGTGGTGTCCTCGGCGGGCGCCGGCAGCGGCGGCGTCGACACCAATCTGCTGCCGGTCTCGGCGATCGGCCGGGTCGAGGTCCTGAAGGACGGCGCGGCCGCCACCTACGGCTCCGACGCCATCGCCGGCGTGGTGAACTTCATCACCCGGACCAACTTCGAGGGCCTCGAGGTGAGCGGCGACTACCGCTTGGTCGACGGCTCCAAGGGCGACTACAACGCCAACGCCGTCTACGGCGTGAACTTCGACAACGCGAACATCCTGGTCTCGGCCGGCTACCAGCACCGGTCAGAGCTGAAGACGACGGATCGGGACTGGTCGTTCACGCCCTATCTGACCAACCCGTCGGGCTGGTCGGTGCTGGGTCAGCCGCCGGCGTTCCTGCCCCTGAGCGCGGCCGGCTCGCCGACCGCCGGCGTCACCCGAGACGCGAACTGCGCCGCCGTGGGCGGCTACGCGGGCTTCACCGGCAACACGGCGGCCTGCTACTTCAGCTACATCCCGTTCGACAACCTGATCGAGGATGAGAACCGCTACCACATCTTCGCCCAGGCCAATGTCGACCTGAACGACGACACCCATTTCCACGCCGAGGCCTATTGGGCCAAGACCGACCTGCCGCACATGCGGTTCTCGCCGGCCTTCCCGCCGATCCAAGGCCCGAACGGGCCGGGCAGCGTCGGCGTGTTCTCGACGCCGATCGCCAACCCGGGCGCGCTCGCCGCGCTGCAGCAGGCGGGGCTGTCGGCGGCGCAGATCGCCGCCACGAGCCGCATTTCGCTGACGCTGTTCCGCCCCCTCGGCGCGGGCGGCAACCCGATCTTCGACGACGGCGGCCAGATCGGCTACCGCAACTACAACCTCTACCGCGTGTCGGCGGGGCTGACGGGCAACCTGCCGTTCGGCGGCATCGGCTACGACCTGGGCGTGACCTACTCGCGCACCCAGAACCGCCAGTCGACGCCGGACGTGTTCATCAACAGGCTGCAACTGGCCCTGAACGGCCTGGGCGGTCCGAACTGCACGGGGTCCACCCCGGGCGCGAACGGATGCCTCTGGTTCAACCCGTTCTCGAACGGCTACTCGGGCAACCCGGCCCTGGGGCTTTCGAACCCCGGGTTCGTGCCCGGCAACGCCAACAGTCCTGACCTGGTGAACTGGCTGTTCGAGCGAAATTCCCAGACCCAGCAGCGGCAGGATCTGTTCGTCGTCGACCTCGTGTTCAACGGCGAGCTGGGCATCGAGCTTCCGGGCGGCGCGATCGGATGGGCGGCCGGCGGCCAGTACCGCGCGACCGACTTCGAATCGACGCTGCGCAGCCCGTTCCAGGACGCCCGCGTCACGCCCTGCCCGACCCCGGGCGTCACCACCTGCGCGTTCCCGACCGGCCCCTATATCTTCCTGGGCCAGGGCACGCCGCAGCAGCTGGATGACTCGGTGTACGCGCTGTTCGCCGAGACCAACCTGCCGATCACCGACAGCCTGAACGCGCAGGCGGCGATCCGCTACGAGGACTACGGCGGCCTGACCGGCTCGACCACCAATCCCAAGCTGGCCCTGAAGTGGCAGATCGTCGATGCGTTCGCGCTGCGGGGCTCGGTGGGCACCACGTTCCGCGGCCCGACGCCGGGCAACCGGTCGTCGAACGCGGTCACGGGCCTCAGCGGCATCCAGGCGGCCGGCAACAACTTCAAGTCGGTCGACTTCACCGGCAACCCGGCCGTCGGCCCGGAGAAGGCGTTCACCTACAATGTGGGCGCGATCTTCCAGACGGGCGGCCTGCGGGTCATCGCCGACTACTGGCACTTCAACATCAAGGACCAGATCACCACGGTTCCGGCCCAGATCGTGGCCACCGCGGTGGGCGGCGTCGGCAACGGCACCCAGTTCGTCAACTGCGGCAGCGCGCTGCGCGGCCTGATCACCTTCAACAACAACGACAGCTGCGTTCAGGGCGTGACGGTCGGCAACGACATCCAGCGGGTGCGGTCCGACACGGTGAACGGGCCGCGGATCAAGGTCTCCGGCATCGACGGCTCCATCGACTACAAGATGCGGGACGTTGCGGGCGGCGACCTCACCGTCGGCGGATCGTTCAGCCGGCTCGTGAAGTACGACATCGGCGACTTCAAGCTCAACGGGGTGTTCGTGTCGGCCGCCTACAGCGCGCTCGGCTACACCAACTACGACCGCTTCCCGGGCACGGTCTCGAAGCTGCGCGGCGCGGCCTACGCCGAGTACGCCCGTGGCGACCACAACCTCCGGCTCGACCTGACCTACATCGGCGGGGCGACGGACAACCGTGGTCCCACGACGGTCCAGACCGGCGCGTCGTCGAACTGCAACGTCGCCAACGCCCAGGCGGGCGTGGCCACCAACTGCCAGCTGACGAGCCTGGGGCTGAAGGTGAAGTCCTTCTACACCCTCGACCTGACCTACCGGCTCCAACTGCCCTGGGACACGACGGTCACGGCCACGGTCTTCAATATCTTCGACCGCGATCCGTCGGCGGCCCGTCTCGAGGCCGGCTACGACCCATTCATCGGCAACCCCTACGGCCGGACCTTCAAGGTGGGCGTCCGCAAGAAGTTCTGAGTTCATCGCCACATGGCGAGGCGCCGCCGGTCATCCGGCGGCGCTCTCCTTTATCGACGACGGCGGTTTGGCCGGAGGTCGACGGAGCTTCCCGTCGCACCGCGGCGAGGTGCGCCCATAGAGGGCGTCGCATACGCATTCTTCGGAAAGCCACATTTCGGAAGTCTGGTACGTTTTTTCGCCAAACCCTCTGGCATCAAATGGAAAGTCGGGCGATCATCGCCTCTCCAGGACCCTGAAGATCTCGCGCGCTAGACGCGAGGCGGGGGTCGATGGGGGAGGAAACACCATGATCAAGCGCAGATATTTCTGCGGCGGCTCCGCATTGGCCGTCGCCTTGACCTTCGGGCTGACCGGCCAGGCGGCGGCCCAGTCCGGCGGCTCGGACCCGTCCGAGCTCACCGAGGTCGTGGTCACCGGCTCGTTCATCGCCGGTACGCCCAAGGACGCGGCCCTGCCGGTGGACGTGATCGGCGCCCAGGACCTGCAGAAACAGGGCTCGCCCAGCGTGGTCCAGCTGGTGAAGTCGATCACCGCCTCGCAATCGGCGCTCGGCGAAAGCAACCGCTACAACGGCGGGGCGGGCACCGCCTCGATCAACCTGCGCGGCTTCGGCGCCTCGCGCACCCTCGTCCTGATGAACGGCCGGCGGCTGGCCGACACGACCGCGGCGGCCTTCCAGGGCGGCGGCCAGGACCTGAACTTCATCCCCACGGCCGCGATCGGCAGGGTCGAGATCCTCAAGGACGGCGCGGCGGCCACCTACGGCTCGGACGCGGTCGCCGGCGTGGTGAACTTCATCACCCGCAAGGACCTCGACGGCCTCGAGGTCAACGCCAACTACGCCGCCATCGACGGCTCGAAGGGCGACTACGACGCCGACGTGGCCTGGGGCAAACGGCTCGACAACGGCAACATCCTGGTGACGGCCGGCTACCGCCACCGCTCGCGGCTCGACATCCGCGACCGCGACTGGGCGCTCACGCCGTTCGAATCGGTGTTCTACGGCGGCTGGTCCGGCTCGGCGAACCCCGGCCAGTACCGGCAGCCGAACGGCGGGACCCCCGCCTTCTACGACAACGGCTGCAACGAGCTGGGCGGCCAGCTGCTGACGGCGGCCTTCGTGCCGACGACCGGCGCCGGCGGCACCCAGTGCCGCTATCAGTTCTCGCCGTTCAACGACCTCGTGAACGTCGAGAACCAGTACCAGCTCTACGCGGAAGTGAACGGCGACCTGTCGGATGACATCTCGTTCCACGCCGAGGTGGCCTGGCACCGCAACGACATCCCCAACCAGCGGATCTCACCGGCCAACCTGACCACCCAGTTCCCGACGCCGATCAGCGCCGGCGGCACTTCGGGCTCGACGGCGACGCCCGGATTCAACGGCCAGGTCCCGTTCTTCATCCCGGCCAACAACCCCGGCCTGGTGGCCCTGCGCACCGTCTGCGCCGCGCCGCTGACCGCCACCCAGTGCGCCTCGATGGTCAACGGCGTGACCGCCAGCCAGACCGCGTGGCGCGCCATCGGCGTGGCCGGCCATCCCACCAATCCGGACGGCGCTGACTATCAGGACATCCAGCGCCAGGCCTTCCGCGTGTCGGGCGAGCTGAAGGGCAAGGTGTTCGAGGACATCGGCTGGGACGTCGCCATCACCTACATGGAAAACCAGGGGACGGTGACCACCAACGACCTGCTGGTGAACCGCCTGCAGAACGCCCTGCGCGGCCTGGGCGGCCCGGGCTGCAACCCCGCCACCGGCACCCCCGGAGTGGGCGGCTGCGGCTGGTTCAACCCGTTCACCAACGCCATCCAGGTGAGCAAGGCCAATGGGGCGACCAACCCCTACTACGTGGCCTCCGCCGCCAACGACCCGGCGCTGGTCGAGTGGATGTACGGCACCTACACCAACGTGAACACCAACACCCTGTTCGTGGCCGACTTCGTCCTGAACGGCGATCTGCCGTTCGAGCTGCCGGGCGGCGCGGTCCAGTGGGCGGCCGGCGCGCAGTACCGCTACACCCGCACCCAGCAGGACTGGTCGGGCCTCGGCGACGTGAACGCCACGCCCTGCGTCGACTCGATCGACGACGGCCTGCCGCTCTGCTCCAACCCCGTGGGACCGTTCGTGTTCTTCGGCGCCCAGGAGGACTTCGACGCCGACAACCGGGTGGGCGCGGCCTTCGCCGAATTGCGCCTGCCGGTGCTCGACACCCTCGAGTTCAACCTGGCGCTCCGTCACGAGGACTTCGGCGGCCGCATCGGCACCACCACCAATCCGAAGATCGCGGCGAAGTGGCAGGCCCTCGACTGGCTGGCGTTCCGCGGCTCCGCCGGCTCGACCTTCCGGGCGCCGAACGAGGCCCAGACCTCGCCGGGCACCTCCAAGGGCGTGAGCAACATCGGCGGCAGCTACCGCGCCGTCGTGACGGCCAACAACCCCGACCTGAAGCCGGAGACCGCCAGGACGTTCAACGTCGGCGCCGTCGTCGAACGGGGCGGCCTGTTCGTCTCGGTCGACTACTACAGCTTCGACTTCAAGAAGGAGCTGGGGCTGGAAAGCAGCAGCGCCATCTATGCGGCGCTCGCCAAGACCGGGGCGGGGCTGGGCTGCAACAACGCCGCCCTCGTCGCGCGGTTCGTGTTCACCTCGGCCGGGTGCGGCCAGGCCAACGTGCTCCAGCTCACCCGCAAGATCGTCAACGGCCCGCGGACCAAGACCTCCGGCATCGACTTCCGCGCCCAGTACGATTTCGACGACTTCTTCGGGATGGAGTTCTACGACACCCGCGTCAGCGTGGGCATCGAGGCGACCAAGCTGATCAAGGTGAAGCGGGGCGTCGCGACCCTCGGCGAGGATTCGTCGGTGATCCTGGAGGACGCCGTCGATCGCGCCGGGCTCCACGACCTGGGCGGCGGGGACTTCTATTCGTACCCGAAGCTGCGGGCGAACGGGTTCATCAACTTCCGGCGCGACAACTGGAACCTGCGCTGGCAGGCGCTCTACCACGAGGGCACCCGCTACAACGGCGCCGTCTGCACCGGCGCGTTCCCGAACTACGTCCAGACCGCCGACTGCCGGTTCAACTACGACACCAACAAGTACGAGTCGGTCGGCAAGACGAAAGCCTACTGGCAGCACGACCTGATCCTGCAGGTGGACCTGCCGTGGGATACGCGGGTCACCGCCAGCGTGCTCAACGTGCTGGATAAGGACCCGTCGTTCGCGCAGAGCTTCTACAACTACGACGTCTCCAACGGGAATCCGCTGGGGCGCGTGTTCAAGTTCGGCGTGAAGAAGAGCTTCTGAGTCCTCCCGACTCGGACGTCTCGGGGGCGCCGGTTCAGACCCGGCGCCCCTCTCTTTGTCCTCAGGTCCAGGCTTGCCGCGCCGGCCTCAGGGGCGGGCGCCCTTGGGCAGGGCCTTGACCTCATCCGGCGTGAGCTTGCGGATGCTCTTCACCGGGCACCGATCGGGCCCGATCGGCGTCGGCGAGAGGATCTCGGCGTCGAGGCCGGTGCAGATGTAGTCGCTGCCGCGCGAGACCAGCGCGATCTTGTGGTTCCAGTCGACGTCCTGGCAGCGGCCCAGCATCTCGAGCTGGTAGTAGTCGTTCACGCCCACGCGCAGGTTGACGATGTGGTTGTCGCTGGACGCGAAGCTGTTCACCTGGCGGGTCCAGAAACACTGCTTGGCCGGCTTGGCGGCGGCCTCCTCGGAGGTCTTGGCCGAGGCGGCGGGTCCCAGGCTCATCAGGGTCGCGGCGGCGAGGCCCAGGGCGATCTTCCAATGCATGACGAGGCTCCTTCGAGCGCGATCGTCCCCCTTGCTCCGGAATATAGGAAAGGTCCTCGCGTTTAGGAACCGAGGCGGCGCGCCGCCCGGCGAGCAAAGCGGGCCGGATCGACCAGATCGGCGGCGGCCCGGCTGAGGGGCGAGGGGGCGTCCATGGCCAGGGCCGCGACGTGCTCGGCCAGCAACGGCGCGAGCGAGAAGCCGCGCGAACCGAAGCCGGCCAGCAGGAAGAGGCCCGGCGCGCCGGCCGGCCCCGCCAATGGCAGCCGGTCGGGCGTGACGGCGCGGACGGCGGCGCGGCCGCCCAGCGGCGCGTCGGCGAGTCGCGCGGCGAGCCGGGGCAGGGCGTGGGCGAGCAGCTCCAGATTGCGCTGGTGGTCGGTCCCGCGCAGGTCGCAGGCCTCGTCATCCCGGTCGTGGGTGGCGCCGAAGAGGACGCCGTCGCGCAGCGGCAGGACATAGCCGCCCCAGGCTGCGGCCGGGACCGGACCCGCGCCCACGGCCCAACTCGCCTGGCCGCGCACGGGCCGTAGCGGCGCGTCCGTCGCCAGGACGGCCGAACCCAGGCCCGCCGAACCCAGGGCGGCGGCCACGATCACCGCGTCGGCCCCGACGATTTCCGCCCCGGCCGCGTCCAGCAGGCGCCAGCTCCCCGCGTCGGCGTTACCGTCGGCGGCCACAGCGGCGACACGCGCCCGGCGGGGTTCGCCCGTCCAGGCCGCGAGCACGGGCGCGGGCTGGATCACCAACGCCGCCGACTGGCGCAGCGCGGCGGGCGCCGGTTCGCCCAGGCGGCCGGAGGCTTCGGCGGGCGAGAGCATCTCGAGTGTCGCCGGCGCGAACAGGTCGGAGTCCGCGATGCGGCCGAAACGTTCGGCGTCGCGTGGCCCCTGGACCAGTTGGAGGACCTCGCGCGAGACGACGGCGCCGGGGATCGCGGCGTAGAGGTCCGTCGCGCGCTCGAAGGCCTGGGCGAACAGGGCGGCGGCCTCCCCCAGCCCGGCGTCCAGGCGCGGGGTCACGAGGGCGGCCGGATTGCCCGAACCCCCGGCCCCGGCGGCCTCGGCCTCGACGACGATCGGCTCGCCGCCCAGGGCCCGCACGGCGCGGGCCGCCGCGGCGCCGGCGATCCCGGCCCCCACGACGGCGACCCGGCGGACCGGCGACCCGGCGGCCTCGCCCGGCAGCCACGCCTCCAGGCGCTCGCGCTTGCGGCCGAAGCCGGGCCGCTTCTCGACCGTAAAGCCCGCGGCGGCCAGCCCGCGCCGCACGTCGCCGGCCACGGTGAAGGTCGCCGCTCGCGCCCCGGGCGCCGAACGCGCCGCCACCAGGCCCAGCACCTGCGGCGTCCACATCCCGGGGTTCAGGGCCGGGGAGAAGCCGTCGAGGAACCAGGCGTCGGCGCGGCCCGACCAGCCTTCCAGGGCCTCGGCGACGTCGAGCATCGCCAGGTCGAGGACGGCGTCCAGTTCGGGGAATTCGACGCGGCGGCGGCCGCGGACGCGCGGCGGCCAGCGCGAGGTCATGAGGCCGGCGACCTCGGCGAGCTCGGGCCAGCGGCCCAGCGCGCGGGCCGCCTCATCGGCGGCGATCGGGAAGGCCTCGACGGAGAAGACGTGCAGGCGGCCGCCCGGGGGGCGCGTGCGCCGCCACAGGTCGAGGAGCGCGGCGACGTTCAGGCCGGTCCCGAAGCCCAGTTCGCCCACCACGAATCGGCGGCGCCCGGCCCAGGCCCGCGGCAGGCCGCAACCCTCCAGGAACACCGCCCGGGTCTCGGCCAGGCCGTCCTCGGCGGAGAAGTAGACGTCGCCGAACCGGGCCGAACGTGGCTGGCCGTCGTCGGTCCAGGTGAGCGGGCTTGTTGGCGGCGGGTCGGCGGACATGGTCTGCGTAACGAAAAAGGGCCGCCCTGGCGGGCGGCCCTTCCGTAACGCGAAAGCGCGTGAGGCGCTTACTTCTTCTCGGGCTCGGCCGGAGCAGCGGCCGGAGCCGCGGCGTCGGCGGCCGGGGCGGCGGCGTCAGCAGCCGGAGCCGCGGCGTCGGCCGGGGCGGCGGCGGCGTCGGCGCTCGCGGCGGCGGCGGCGGCGTCGGCGGCAGGAGCTTCAGCAGCCGGAGCTTCGGCGGCCGGGGCTTCTTCCTTCTTCTGGCAGGCAGCGACGCCCAGGAGGGCGACGGCGGCGCCGGCGACGAGAACGCCGCGGAGCACTTGCTTGGTCATCTGGTTAGTCCTCATGACTGTGTCAGCGCAGGGGTTCGTTCCGCCCGCCATCGGGCAGGCGTCTCCCCCGACGCGGGCGCAGCAATACGCTCGCCGGAGGTCGCTCCGCAAGCGAATTATCACGAGTTCGTGATCACATTTTTCGCCCGTCCCGAAGGGGGCGCGATCAGGCCTCGGTCGGGATGCTCGAAAGCGCCTCTTCCAGCTCCAGGAAGCTGGGCTGGGCGTCCGACGGCACGTTGCCGCGGCCGATTTCCACCGAGATCTGGGCGGCGTTGCCGTGCAGGTGGGCCACCAGCACCGCCTGGATGATGCGATAGAACGCGCTTTCCTCCTCGACCACTTCCTTCATCCGCGTGGCGAAGGGGCCGACCATGCCGTAGGCGAGGAACACGCCGAGGAAGGTGCCGACCAGAGCGCCGCCGATCATCTCGCCGAGGACTTCGGGCGGTTCGGTGATGGCGCCCATGGTCTTGATGACGCCCAGCACGGCGGCGACGATGCCGAGGGCCGGCAGGGCGTCGGCCAGGTTCTGGATGGCGTGGCTGGGCGCCAGCGCCTCGTGGTGGTGCTTCTCGAGCTGCTTCTCCATGGCGTCCTCGACCTGGTGCGGGTCTTCGAGGTTCATGGTCATCATCCGCAGCGTGTCGCAGATGAAGTCGATGGCGAAGTGGTCCTTCATCACCTTCGGGAAGCGGGTGAAGATCGAGCTCTCGCCCGGGTTCTCGATGTGGCTCTCCAGCGCGATGACGCCCTTGGACTTCATGGTCTTGGTGAGCAGGAACAGCAGGGCCAGCAGGTCGCGGTAATCGGCGGCCTTCCACTTCGGGCCCGAGAACACCTTGCCCATGCCGCCGCCGCAGCCCTTGATGACCGGCATCGAGTTGGCGACGAGGAAGCTGGCGACGCCGGCGCCGCCGATGGCCATCAGTTCGTGGGGCGCAGCGTGGAGGATCACCCCCATGTTCCCGCCGGACATGATGTAGCTGCCGAACACGAGGCCGAACAGCAGCACGAGACCGATAATCTGGAACATGGACTCCCCCGGGGCGTCCCGCCAGCATGCCGGTTAATGCTTAATGTGGCGTGAGCGGTGACGGGCTCGATTTGCCGCGGGCCCGCGTCGGGTTAAAGCCGTCGTCATGGCCAATCCAGCGCCCGTACCGAGCCTGCCCAAGAGCTCGTTCACGATCATCTTCGCGGTCTCCATGGCCACGGCGATGGGCAATACGGGCCTGATCTCGATCCTGGCGCCGATCGGCCGCTCGATCGGCATCCCGGATTTCCTGGTCTCGGGGATCTTCTCGCTCTCGGCGCTGCTCTGGGCGTTCTCCTCGCCGTTCTGGGCGCGGGCGTCGGACCGGCGCGGGCGCAAGCCGCTGATGATGGTGGGGCTGACCGGCTTCCTGGTCTCGATGACGCTGTGCGGCCTCGTCGTCAGCGCGGGGCTGCGGCACATGGCGCCGCCCCTGGTCATCTTCGGGTTCCTGCTCCTGGCGCGGGCGCTGTTCGGCCTGTTCGGGGCGGCGAGCAACCCGGCGACCCAGGCCTACATCGCCGAGCGCACGCCGATGGAGAAGCGCACCCAGGCCATGGCCAGCCTGGCGGGGGCCTTCGGGCTCGGAACGGTGATCGGGCCCTTCCTGGCGCCGCTCTTTGTCTTTCCCGTGATCGGCCTCGCCGGCCCGCTGTTCGCCTTCGCCCTGATCGCGCTGGGCGTGCTGGTGGTGGTCTGGCGCTTCCTGCCGGACCGAAAGATCGACGCCCAGGCCAAGCGCCAGCGATGGCCGGTGGAGATCGCCGCGTCGAAGGCGAGGCCGATGTGGCGAGACCCCAGGATCGTGCCGTTCCTCGTCTACGGCTTCATCGTCGCCACCTGCCAGACCGCGCAGCAGCAGACGCTGAGCTTCCTGATCATCGACAAGACCGGCGAGACGCCGATCCACGCCCAGCCGTTCATCGCCACGGCCATGATGTTTGGCGCCGTGGCGGGCCTGCTGGCCCAATGGGGCCTCATCCGGATGTTCGAGATGACGCCGCGCCAGCTCCTGCGCTGGGGCGTGGGCGTGGCGGCGGCGGGCAATCTGATCGTCGCGGCCGCGCCGGGCGGCCACAACGGATTCTATATCGTCGTCGCCGGCTACGCGCTTTCCAGCCTGGGCTTCGGCTTCGCGCGGCCCGGCTTCACGGCCGGCGCGTCGATCGCGGTGGACATGAACGAACAGGCGCGCGCGGCCGGGGCCATCGCGGCGGTCAACGGCGTGAACGTGGTCCTCGCGCCGCTGTTCGTCCTGCTCTACGAGCGCTTCGGGCCGCTGCCCTTCCTCATCAACGCCACGCTGATGGCGGGCCTGCTGCTCTACGCCTTCCGCAATGCGGCGCTGAAGAACGCCGACCCGAAGCCGGCCTCGCGCGAGCAGGCGACCATGGCCACCATCGAGAAGAGCGACGAGGGAGGCACCGCCTAGAGCCTTCATGGATCAAGCGGGACCACTTGCTCCGGACGAGAAGCCTCTGTCTTCAGGCGAGTGGAGCCCGTCCGGGCGGGCGAACCGGCATCCGCTTCACCCTGACGGGCTCTAGTTCTGGCCGGCCTCGGCCTTGAGCCGGCGCACCATGTCGGACGACAGGTAGCCGTCGGCGGTGAGGCCGCGGGCCTTCTGCCAGTCGCGCAGGGCCCCACGGGTGCGAATGCCCACCACCCCGTCGTCGCCGCCCGGATCGAAGCCCAGGGCCGCCAGGGCGCGCTGGGCGGTGCGCCGGTCGAGCAGGCTGAGCGGCTGTTCCTGCGGCCAGGCCTTCACCGGCCCGGACGCGCCGGCGAAGCGGTCGGCGAGGAAGCCCACCCCCAGCGCGTAGGCCAGGCTGTTGTTGTACCGGCGGATCGCGAAGTGGTTGGGGAACAGCAGGAAGAGCGGCCCGCTCGCTCCGGCCGGCGCGACGAGCTGGGCGGCGGCGGCCTTGTCGGCGGCCGGCCAGGGCTTGCCGTCGGCGCGCACGACGCCCTTGGCCGCCCACCAGTCCGGCGTCTCGCGCGGGCCTTCGGTGAGGCCGTAGTCGAAGCCGGCGGGGACGGTCACCTCGCGCGCCCAGGTCTGGCCGGGGACCCAGCCCGCCTTGGCTAGAAGGTTGGCCGCTGAGGCCAGGGAGTCGGCCTTGGACCCCCAGATGTCGCGGTGGCCGTCGCCGTCCTGGTCGACGGCGGTGGAGAGGTAGGTCGAGGGGATGAACTGCGTCTGGCCCATGGCGCCGGCCCACGAGCCCCGGAGGCGCGAACGCGGCTCCTCGCCCGACTGGATGATCCTGAGCGCGGCGATCAGCTCGCCCTCGGCCCAGCTGCGGCGACGGCCCTCGGCGGCGAGCGTCGCCAGCGACCGCACCGTGTCGTAGTCGCCCTGGATGGCCCCGAAGCCGCTCTCCAGCGCCCAGACGCCCAGCAGGATCTCCTTGGGCACGCCGAAGCGCTTCTCGATGGTCAGCAGTTCGGGCGTGTCGGCCAGGCGGCGCTGGCCGATGGCCACGCGGTCGGCGGTGACCACGCCGCGCAGATAGTCGCTGATCGGCCGGGAGAATTCGGGCTGGCGCTCGTCCAGGGCGGTGACGCGCGGGTCGGGCGTGAGATCGGCCATCTCGCGCCGGATCACCGCCTGATCGATCCCGGCGGCCAGGGCGCGGCCCTGGAAGTCCGAGGCCCAGGCGTCGAAGCTGGTGATCCCCGAGGCGGTGGGCGGGGTGATGCTGGGCGGCGGCGCGGCGTCGGCGGCCGGCTGGGCGGCGGCGGCGGCGTGCGGGGCCACCGCGGCCGGCGGACCGGTCATGGGCGCGGGCCCGGCGGGGCTGACGCAGCCGGCCAGAACGAGGGGGAGGACGGGCAGGACGACGAGATGGCGGCGCATCGGACTGACTCTAGGGTGCGTCGCGGTCGCGCCCAACTATGTCGGCCTTATGGCGTCGGGGCCGGTCCGGTTGACTTGGCCGGACCATCCCCGTATATGCGCCCGCTCTTGTTCGCCAACCGGCCGGTCCACGGCCCGATTGAAGATACGGTCCTATGAAGGTCAGAAGCTCGCTCAAGTCGCTCAAGACGCGTCACCGCGACTGCAAGCTCGTGCGCCGCAAGGGCCGAGTCTATGTGATCAACAAGACCGACCCGCGCTTCAAGGCCAAGCAAGGCTGAGCGGTCGCTGATGACCCAGGCGGGACCGAAGGCGGTCGTCTGGGACTTCGGCAATGTCATCGTGCGCTGGAACCCGCGCACGCTCTATTCCAAGATCTTCCCTGATCCGGCCGACTGCGACCGCTTCCTCGCGGACGTTTGCACCATGGCCTGGCACGCGCCCACCGACTGCGGCGTCACCTTCGCCGACAACTGCGCGGCGCTGATCGACAAGCACCCCCATCACGAAGCCGAGATCCGCGCCTGGCACGAGCGCTGGGACGAGATGTTCTCCGGGCCCATCGAAGAGACCGAGACGGCCATCGAGGCGTTGCACGCGCGCGGCGTGCCGCAGTTCGGCCTCTCCAACATCAGCCACGAGACCGTCGATTCCACCCTGGTGATGAGCCCGGCGTTCGGCCGGCTGGCGGACTTCGTCGCCTCGGGGCGCGAAGGGGTGATGAAGCCGGATCCGGCGATCTTCGAACTGGCCTGCGCCCGTTTCGGCCACGCACCGGCCGAGCTGCTGTTCGTCGACGACAGCGCCCGCAACATCGAGACGGCCGGGAAGATGGGCTTCCACACCCATCACTTCACCGATCCCGCCGCGCTCGCCCCCGCCCTGAGGGGCCACGGACTGCTGTAGCGCCCGGGTTGGCCCACCCCGTGCAGGGGGTGGCATGCAAGGACCTTCCCTTGTGCCAATTCCGCACGGACCTCCCTCGGGGTTCGGCGCCACAGGATGACCCAGACGATGCGCCCCCGCACCACTCTCCGCGCCCTGGTCGCGACCGCCGCCCTCGCGGGCTTCGCCGCCGTCGCCGCGCCCGCCGCCGCCGATGCGCCGGTCGTGTCGCTTTCGAACCTCGGCGACCCCGACACCCTGCCGATCGACCAGATCCTGGTCGCCGACTTCAACGACGCCGGCGACCCCACCGCCGTGGTCGCGCCCGGCTTCACCCTGACGCTCAACGGCGCCACCGTGGGCGTCAACGAAGGCGTCGGCGGCTACAGCGGCACCCTGCCGAACGACCCCACGCACTACCTGACCGTGCCGGGCGGCAAGTCGGCCGAGCTGACCTCGGTGAAGCTGCTGAAGAGCTTCAGCCTCTACATGGGCTCGCCCGACACCTACAATTCGATCCGCTTCATCGGCGACAACTACGACTTCACCCTGACCGGCGGCCAGATCACGGCCGGCTACACCGGCCAGAGCTGGGGTTGGGGCCAGCGGATCAACTTCGACTTCGGCGGCTACAACGTGAACCGCATCGTCCTGAGCTCGAGCTCGAACTCGTTCGAAGTGGACAATTTCGCCGCCCAGGCCGCCGTGCCCGAGCCGGCCACCTGGATCGCGATGATCCTGGGCTTCGGCCTGCTGGGCGCCGAGATGCGCCGCCGGCGCGTGGCGGGCGCGGTCGCCTAGACCCTTCTCCAGCTGAGCAGCAACGAACTTCAGGCCCCTCGCCTCGCGGCGGGGGGCTTTTTCTTGGCTCAGTCGGCGCTGCGCACGAGGTCGAAGAACTCCTGGCGGGTGCGCGGATCGTCGCGGATTTCGCCGAGCAGGTGGCTGGTGGTGAGGCGCGAGCCGGGCGTGTTGACGCCGCGCATGGTCATGCAGCTGTGCTCGGAGACGATCACCACGCCCACGCCCTTGGGCCGCAGCACATCCTGGATCGCCTCGGCGATCTCGGCGGTGAGCTTCTCCTGGATCTGCAGGCGCCGCGCGAAGCCGTGGACCACGCGCGCCAGCTTGGAGATGCCGACCACCCGGTCGGTCGGCAGATAGCCCACATGCGCGCGGCCCAGGAACGGCAGCATGTGGTGCTCGCAGAAGCTGACGACGCGGATGTCCTTGAGCAGCACCAGCTCGTCGTAGCCGCCGACCTCCTCGAAGGTGCGGGCCAGGTACTCGCGCGGATCGGTCTCGTAGCCGGCGAACAGCTCGCGGTAGGCCTTGGCCACCCGCCGCGGCGTGTCGCGCAGACCCTCGCGGTCGGGGTCGTCGCCGGCCCATTCGATGAGGGTGCGCACGGCCGCATGCGCGTCCGCCTCGGTGGGTTTCGCCTTGGGCGTCTTGGCCATCGCGTCCTCCGCGTGCATCGGTCCCGACCATATGGCTGTAGCGCAGGTCCGGGGGCGGATGACAGGGCGCGAGTCGATCGATAGGGTCCGCGCCTTTCCGACCCACCCCTTCCAGTTTAAAGGCTAGGCCATGGCCGACGACGCTACCGCCCACTCCGACGTCCTGAACGCGACCGCCCAGGGCCAGCTCAAGAGCATCATCGAACGCGTCGAGCGCCTCGAGCAGGAAAAGTCCGAGATCGCCGAGCAGATCAAGGAGGTCTTCGCCGAGGCCAAGGGCAACGGTTTCGACGTGAAGATCCTTCGCAAGGTGGTGCGCCTGCGCAAGCAGGACCGGGCCAAGCGCCAGGAGGAAGAGGCCATCCTCGACCTCTACCTCTCCGCCATCGGAGAGATTTGAAGCGCAAGGCGCCAGACCCGAAGGCGGCGGCCAAGCGCGCCGCCCTCAACGCGCTGCGCCGCGCCCGGCGCATGGCCGACAAGTCGGGCGTCGAGCTCTCCGAGTGGGAGGGCGAGTTCCTGGGCAGCGTGTCCGACCGGGTGAAGACCTACGGCCGCGCGTTCGGCGACCCCGAGAAGGGCGCGCCCGGCCAGGCCCTGTCGGCGATGCAGCACGTGAAGCTCAAGGAGATCGCCGCCAAAGCGAAGGGCGAGAAGAAGGGCCTGCAGCGCCGGCCGTTCAAGCGCAGGAAGGCCGACGGCTAGCGCGCGGGGCCGTCGCGATTCACCATTCGACTTCACGATGTCTTGGCCTCGGCCGGCGTCTATTCCGGTCGTGTTCGGATCACGATCCATCCCTGATGTCGCACGTCCGCTGGCCGCCGCCGCGGCGCTGTGCCTGCTGGCGGCCCCGGCGTCGGCCCAGGAGATGACCCAGGCCCGGTTCGCCCAGATCATGGACGCCGCGTTCGGCCAGGGCGTCTGGCGAATGACCGGCGGCTACCGCACCCCGCAGCGCGAGGACCAGCTGCGCGCCCAGGGGGCGATGACCGTGCGCCCCGGCGGGACGTCGCGACATTCGCTGGGCAGCGCCGACGCGCCGGGCGCCTTCGACCTCGTGGTCGACGGGATGAGTCCCTACGACGCCGCCGATCGCCTGCGCCGCGCGGGGGCGCCGTTCGCGCGGTACCAGCCCAAGGGCGCGCACGGGACCCAGGGGCCGCACCTGCACCTCGAGCCCTACGGCTTCGGCTCGGCCGGCGTGCAGGTGGCCGCGTTCGCGCGGCCGGCCCCCGAGGTGAGCCGAATGCGCCCGCTCACGCTTTCCATGCCGGCGGTGAGCGCGCGCGGCGCCGCCGACATCCGCGAGAAGCTCGCGCGCCTGCGCGCCGACGCGAGCCGACGCCAGCCCGGCGCGCAGCTCGAGCTCGGCCGCGCCTATGCGGCGGGCTACATCGTGCCGCGCGACTTCGAAACCGCGCAGGAATGGCTGCAGGCCGCGGCGGACAACCCCGACGCCGACCCGCAGACCCGGGGCGAAGCCGCCCAGGCCCTCGCCGAAGTCTCCGACCTCCTCGCGGCGCAGCGCGCCCAGGCGCCCGCGCGGCTGGCCCAACTGGGAACGCGCGCCTTGGGCCGATAGCGCCCATCCGCGCCAAAAGCGCAACTTGGGACAACAGGTCACATTGGTCGGACTCCGTTGTTCGGAGATCATGTTCATTCGCGCCCGGCTTTAGCCGGGTTGGGCGGATCGGGGAGAGCGGACGTGTCGGAGGCGGGGGCCCACGGCGGACCTTTTCGGCGGCGCAGGCGGCCGACATCGATCTCGCGGCAGCAGATCGCGGACGCCTATACGCCGGTGGTTCGCGGCTTCATGATCGCCGCGGCGGCGTACTACGCCATCGTCGCGGTCTCCCATCCGTTCTTCGAAACCGGCGCGGCCCTGGTGGTGCTCGACAGCCTGGCCGTCGTGACGGCGGCGGCGGCGGCCGGCTTCTGGCTCCGGCTTGGCCGGGGGAAGATGTCGGCCGGAGGCGTCGAGGCGATCTCGGGCCTGGTCTATCTTCTCTTCCTGATCAACATCGTCGCCTACCACGCCTTCCATTTCGAAGAGCAGAAGCTGATCTATTTCTCGCTGCTGGCGCTGGTCTGCGGCACCACCGCTTCGACCGATCGACTGGCGTACCTCAGCGTGGGCGCCAGTCTGGCCTGCCTCGTCTTCCTGGGCGCGCGCTACGACCCGGGCTTCATCAACAATTTCGGCTACATCGGCCTTGCTTCGGGCTTCGCGGCCCTAGGCATGGCCACCCTGATGCGCGGGGCGGTCATCCGGGAGCTCGAGGCGCGGGTCGCTTCGGAGGCCCTGGCCCGCGACGCCCAGGCCGCCAGCCGCGCCAAGTCGGCGTTCCTGGCGACGATGAGCCACGAGATCCGCACGCCGCTCAATGGCGTGCTCGGCATGGTCCAGGCGATGGATGCGGGGCGCCTCGAGATCGACCAGCGCGACCGGCTCCACGTGATCCAGGAGTCGGCGCAGGCGCTGCTGGGCGTGCTGAACGACGTGCTCGACATGGCCCAGATCGAGAGCGGGCGCGCCGAGATAAGGCCCAACGCCTTCCGGCTCGACGTGCTCGCCGACAGCCTCCGGAGGCTCTACGAACCGCTGGCGGCGGAGAAGGGCCTGGGCTTCCAGCTCGACCTGGAGGGCGAGGGCGCGGCGTGGCGCTGGGGCGACGCCGGGCGCCTGCGCCAGATTGTATCCAACCTGATCTCGAACGCGCTGAAGTTCACCGAGCAGGGTGAGATCCGCGTGGTCCTCAGGCTGGAAGGCGAGCACCTCACCGGCGCGGTGGAGGACACCGGCGTCGGCATGTCGCCCGAGGCGCAGGCCTCGATCTTCGAGCGGTTCGTGCAGGTGGACGACACCATCACGCGCCGGATCGGCGGGACCGGCCTGGGCCTGGCGATCTCCCGCGATCTGGCCCAGCTGATGGGTGGCGACATCTGGTGCCGGTCGGAGCCGGGGCGTGGTTCGACCTTCACGCTGCGCCTGCCGCTGCCGGCGGCCGAAGGCGCGGCCGATCCCGATGCGGGCGCCGAGCCGGAGGTGGTCGCAACGGGCCGCGTGCTGGTGGTGGACGACAATCCGACCAACCGGCTGGTCCTCGGCGCCCTGCTCGGCGGCCTGGGCATGTCGCACGGCGTGGCCTGCGACGGCGTGGAGGCGCTGGAGTCGTTCGCGTCCGAGACCTGGGACGCGATCCTGATGGACGTCCACATGCCGCACATGGACGGCCTGGCGGCGGCGCGCGCGATCCGGGCGCGGGAGGAGGTCTCCGGCCGCCTGCGCACGCCGATCGTCGCGGTCACGGCGAGCGTCCTCTCGCACGAGGTCGACGGCTATCTCGAAGCCGGGATGGACGCTGTGCTGGCCAAGCCGATCCAGCTGTCGGCGCTGGCCGAATGCCTGGGTCGGCTGGAGACGGCGCAGACCGAGCGCGAGGCCGATCGCCTCAGGGCCTAGCGGCCCTAGGCGGCTTCCTCGGCGTCGCCGTCGGCTTCGCCTACGCCCTTGACCAGGCCGTCGAGGCCCTGCTCGCGGACCTTGCGGTAGAGCGTGGAGCGGCCGATGCCGAGGCGGCGGGCCACCTCGCTCATGTGGCCGGCGTAGACCTCGATGGCGAGCTGGATCAGGTCGCGCTCGATCTCCTCCAGCGTGCGCAGGTGACCCCGCGCGTCGAGGATGCGGACCGGCGAGTCGGCGGCCGGAGCGGAGGCCGCCTGCGCCTGGGGCGCCACCACGGCCTGGGCCTCGGCCGGCAGTTCCGGCGGCGGCGCCGCGATCCCGGAGATCGCCGGGAAGTCGTAGGGCTGGAGGTAGGGCGCGTCGGCCAGCACGATGGCGCGATAGACCGCGTTCTCCAGCTGGCGGACGTTGCCGGGCCAGTCGAACGCCGCCAGGCAGGCCACCGTCTCGGGCGCGGCGCCCACGACCGACTTGCCTTCCTCCACGTTGAACCGGCGGATGAAGTGCTCGACCAGGGCCGGGATGTCGTCCTTGCGGTCGCGCAGGCTGGGCGCTTCCACCGGGAAGACGTTCAGGCGGTAGAACAGGTCCTCGCGGAACCGGCCCTCGGCCACGGCCTGGGAAAGATCGCGGTTGGTGGCCGAGACGATGCGCACGTCCACCTTGATCGAGCGCTTGGAGCCGATCGGGTCGATCTCGCTCTCCTGCAGCGCGCGCAGCAGTTTCACCTGCATGTCGAGCGGCAGTTCGCCGACCTCGTCGAGGAACAGGGTGCCGCCGTTGGCTTCCTGGAACTTGCCCAGGTGCTTGTCGGTGGCGCCGGTGAAGCTGCCCTTCTCGTGGCCGAACAGGATGCTCTCCACGAGGTTCTCGGGAATGGCGCCGCAGTTCACCGCCACGAAGGGCTTGCCGGCGCGGTCGGACGAGCCGTGGACCGCGCGCGCGATCACTTCCTTGCCGACCCCGCTCTCGCCGGTGATCAGGATGGGAATCGACGACTTGGCCGCCCGCTCGCCGAGCCGCTTGACCATCAGCATGGCCGGCGAGGTCCCGATCAGGTCGTCGAAGGTGGTGCGCCCGGAGGCGTGCTTCTTCAGCCGGTCCACCTCGCCCTTCAGCGCGCCCATGGAAAGCGCGTTGCGGATGGAGACGGTGATGCGTTCGGGGCTGGCGGGCTTGACGAAGAAGTCGTAGGCGCCGGCCTGCATGGCCTGGACGACGGTGTCGATCCCGCCCGTGGCGGTCAGCACGATCACCGGTTGGGGCAGGCCCCGCGCGCGCATCTCGACCAGGGTGTCCTGGCCCGACATGCCCGGCATGACGAGATCGAGCAGCACCACGTCGACCGTGGCCCCCGAGGTCAGGTGCTGCATCGCCTCGTCGCCACTCTGGGCGTGGGCGACCGCGAAACCATCCCGCTCAAGAACCGCCTGGATCAGACGGCGTTGCGTCGGGTCGTCGTCGACGACCAGGACCGTTTTGGCCATATGAAAACACCCACCAGATTGGACGCTCGCCCTTTCTGGACGAGGCCTTGTTGTTGTCTCCCTTTGGTACAGGGGAGGGGTAAAGGCCGAGTTTCCCGTTCCTGAGTCAGGAGTTAACCGCGTCGCCCTCCGGCGGCGGCCCGCCGTGGGCCCGGATCGGCGTCGTCGCGGCGAGCATGCCAGCGGCCAAAAACTGGCTATGGAAAACCAGTCCAGTTCTGGCAGGTTCGAACCATGAACCTCCGTCGGATCGGTCCCGCATCGCTGACCCGTCTCCTCGGCGCCTGGCGCGGCGAGGGCGGCGGACCCGCCTATCGCCGCATGGCCGACAGCCTGCGGCTGCTCATCCTGGACGGCCGCCTGCCGCTGGACGTGGTGCTGCCTGGCGAGCGCGAGCTGGCCTCGGCGCTGGAAGTCAGCCGCACGACCGTCACCGCCGCCCTGGCCTGCCTCCGCGACGAGGGCTTCCTGGAACGGCGCCAGGGGGCGGGCGCGCGCACGCGCCTGCCCGCGGGCCCCGGCGAGCGCGGCCAGGCCAGCCTGATCGCCGGCTCGGAGGCCGAAGGGCTGATCGACATGGCCTCGGCGGCCCCGCCGGCCGGGGAGGGCGTCCACCAGGCCTACGCGGCGGCGCTGCAGGCGCTGCCCGCGCACCTGCCCCACCACGGCTACGCGGCGCTGGGCCTGCCGGTGCTGCGCGAGGTGATCGCCCAGCGCTACGCGCGGCGCGGCCTGCCCACGCGCGCCGACCAGATTATGGTCACCAACGGCGCCCAGCATGCGTTCGCGCTGATGCTGCGGCTGATGACCGGACCCGGCGACCGGGTGGTGATCGACCACCCCACCTATCCGCACGCCATCGACGCCATCCAGCGCGCCTCGTGCCGGCCCGCGCCGGTGGGCCTGCCGGGGGAGGGCTGGGACGTGGAGGGCGTCGCCGCGACGCTGCGCCAGAGCGGCCCGCGCCTGGCCTACTTCATCGCCGACTTCCACAACCCCACCGGACGCTGGATGACGCCGGACACCCGCGCGGCGATCGTCGCGGCGGCGGCGCGGGCGCGCACCACGCTGATCTTCGACGAGACTCTGATCGACCTTGGCCTGGAGGGCGAGAGCCGCCCGTACGGCTTCGACGAGCCGGAGGAAGGGCTGGTGCGCCTGGGCTCGATGGGCAAGACGTTCTGGGGCGGCATGCGGCTGGGCTGGATCCGCGCCGACGTCCAGACGATCCAGGCGCTGGCCGCGCGGCGGGCCTCGCTCGATCTCGGAACGCCGCTCCTGGAGCAGCTCGCCGCGGCCCACCTGCTCGCCGACGACGCGGCCGCCATCGCCCGCCGGCGCGAGCTGTTGCGGGCGCGGCGCGACCATCTGGCGGCCGCCGTCGGCCAGGCGTTCCCGGACTGGCGCTTCGAGATTCCCGAAGGCGGCCTGGTGCTGTGGGCCGAGCTGCCCGCCGCGGTGTCGACGGCGCTCGCGGCCACCTCCGACCGGTTCGGCGTGCGCCTCGCCGCGGGGCCCAGGTTCGGGGTCGACGGCGCCTTCGAGCGCTTCCTGCGCCTGCCCTTCACCCACGACCCGGAGGTGCTGTCGGACGCCGTCGCGCGACTGGCCCAGACCTATTCGCGCCTGCGCCCCGGCATGGCCCCCGCGCGCGCCGGAACGGTGGGCGCCCTCATCTGACGTTGCGGCAGGGTTGCAGGCCGGCGCCTGCCGGGCATAGTGCCGCCTGATCGCCGATCACGCGAACGAACTCGGCGGCTGGGAGGACGGCAATGAAGATCATCCGGCTGGGTTTGGCGCTGGCGTTGGCGATCACCGTGGCCGCCTGCCAGAAGAAGGCCGAGCCCGGGAACGTCGACGGCGCCCGCATCGCCGCGGCCGACTCCAACGCCGAGTGGCTGTCGTACGGCAAGGGCTACTCCGAGCAGCGCTTCAGCCCGCTCGACAAGGTCAACGCCGGCAACGTCGGCGAGCTGGGCCTGGCCTGGTACGCCCAGTTCGACACCGACCGTGGCCAGGAGGCGACGCCGATCGAGGTCGACGGGGTGATCTACACCACGACCGCCTGGTCGAAGGTGTTCGCCTTCGATGCGGTCACCGGCAAGCAGCTCTGGGCCTACGACCCGAAGGTCGAGGGCTCGAAGGGCTTCGATGCCTGCTGTGACGTGGTCAACCGCGGCGTCGCGGTCTGGAAGGGCAAAGTCTATGTGGGCGTGCTGGACGGCCGCCTCGTGGCGCTCGACGCCAAGACCGGCCAGCCGGTCTGGACGGCGCAGACCACCGATCCCAAGAAGCCCTACACGATCACCGGCGCGCCGCGGGTCATCAAGGACAAGGTGCTGATCGGCAACGGCGGCGCCGAGTACGGCGTGCGCGGCTACATCACCGCCTACGACGCGGCCACCGGCAAGCAGGCCTGGCGCTTCTTCATGACGCCCAATCCCGAGGGCAAGCCCGACGGCGCGGCCTCGGACAAGGTCATGGCCGAGAAGGCCGCGGCCACCTGGTCGGACGGCGAGTGGAAGCAGACCGGCGGCGGCGGCACGCCCTGGGACGCCATCGCCTACGACCCCGACCTCGACATCGTCTACATCGGCGTCGGCAACGGCACGCCCTGGAACCACGTGAAGCGTTCGGGCGGCAAGGGCGACAACCTGTTCCTGAGCTCGATCCTGGCGCTCAAGCCCGAGACCGGGGAATACGTCTGGCACTATCAGACCACGCCGGGCGAGAGCTGGGACTACACCGCCACCCAGCAGATCATCCTCGCCGACCTGAAGATCGACGGGCAGGACCGCAAGGTCCTGATGCAGGCGCCGAAGAACGGCTTCTTCTACGTGCTCGACCGGGCCACCGGCGCGCTGATCTCGGCCAAGCCGTACGTGGACTCCATCACCTGGGCGACCGGCGTCGACATGAAGACGGGCCGGCCGATCGAAACCCCCGGGGCGCGCTATGAGAAGGCGGCGGTCATGCAGGTGCCCGGCCCGCTGGGCGCGCACAACTGGCAGCCGATGGCCTTCGATCCGAAGACCGGCCTGGTCTACATCCCGACCAACGTGACCCCCTTCGCCTACACGGATGACAAGGGCCGCGGTTACAAGGAGGGCGCCTGGAACGTGGGCGTCGACTTCCTGGCCAACGCGCTCCCGACCGACGAGGCGACCCTGAAGGCGGTGCAGGCCCTGGTGAAGGGCCAGCTCGTGGCCTGGGATCCGATCCAGCAGAAGCCGGTGTGGAAGGTCGACCATCCCTATTTCTGGAATGCGGGCGTGCTGGCCACGGCCGGCGGCCTCGTCTTCCAGGGCACGGCCGAGGGCGACCTGGGCGCCTACGACGCCACCTCGGGCAAGAAGCTGTGGAGCTACAAGACCGGCAACGGCGTGATCGCCGCGCCCATGACCTACGAGCTCGACGGCCAGCAGTACGTGGCGGTGATGGTGGGCGTCGGCGGCGGCGGCCAGATCTCGGCGCCGGCCTCGATGCCGACGCGTCCGCGCCTGCCCGGCCGGCTCCTGGTGTTCAAGCTGGGCGGCAAGGCGACGGCTCCGGCGTTCGACGCGCCCGCGCCGCCGCCGTTCGAGGTGGCCGGGCTCAGCTCGACCGGCGACGCCCAGCACGGCTTCGCGCTGTTCCACCAGAACTGCCAAGTCTGCCACGGGCCGAACGCCTCGGGCGCCTGGCTGCCCGACCTGAAGCGCTCGCCGATGCTGCAGACGGCCGACAACTGGAAGGGCGTGGTGATCGACGGCGCCAGCGCCTCGCGCGGCATGGCCAGCTTCTCGCGCTTCCTGTCGCCGCAGGACGCCGAGGACATCCGCGCCTACGTCATCACCGAGGCGAAGAAGGCCGCCGCGGGCCAGACCTCGACCGGCACGCCGATCGGGATGAACTAGGGCAAGGCCGCCGCGAACTGATCGACGATCCAGTCGGCCTGGTCGTCGGTCAGGATCAGCGGCGGGGCGATGCGGATGGTGTGCGCGTGGGTCTCCTTGGCCAGGAGCCCGCGGCCCTGCAGCGCCTCGCAGACCCGCCGCGCGCCGCCGGCGTCGGCGTGCAGTTCCACCGCGATCATCAGGCCGCGGCCGCGGACCTCCTTCACGCGCGACGTGGCCACCTGGGCCAGGCCGGCCTGCAGGCGGGCGCCGACACGGGCGGCGTTCTCGACCATGCCTTCTTCGACCAGCACCTTCAGCGCCGCGCGGGCGACGGCGCAGGCCAGCGGGTTGCCGCCGAAGGTCGAGCCGTGCTCGCCGGGGTGCAGCACGCCCATCACCTCCGAGTTCGAGAGCACCGCGGAGACCGGATAGAAGCCGCCGGACAGCGCCTTGCCGATCAGGGTCAGGTCGGCCTCGATGCCGTCGTGCTCTTCCGCCAGCAGCCGGCCCGTGCGGCCGAGGCCCGTCTGGATCTCGTCGAGGATCAGGATGACGTTGTGGCGGGTGCAGAGCTCTCGCACGCGCCTCAGATAGCCGGCCGGCGGGAAGATGACCCCGGCCTCGCCCTGGATCGGCTCGACCAGGAAGGCGACGGTGTTGGGGCCGATGGCGGCCTCAAGGGCGGCGGCGTCGCCGAACGGAACGGTCCGGAAGCCCGGCGCGAAGGGGCCGAAGCCGCCACGGGAGTCGGGGTCGGTGGAGAAGCCGACGATAGCCACGGTGCGGCCGTGGAAATTGTCGGCGGCCACGACGATCTCGGCCTGGCCGTCGGGCACGCCCTTGATCTCGTAGCCCCACTTGCGGGCGACCTTCAGGGCCGTCTCGACCGCCTCGGCGCCCGAGTTCATCGGCAGCACCTTGTGGCTGTTGGTGAGGGCGCAGACCTCCTCGTAGAACGGCGCGAGCTGGTCGTTGCGAAAGGCCCGTGAGGTCAGCGTCAGCCGTCCGGCCTGCTCGACCATGGCGGCCAGGATCTTCGGGTGGCAGTGGCCCTGGTTCACCGCCGAATAGGCCGACAGGCAGTCGAGGTAGCGATTGCCGTCGACGTCCCAGACGTGGACTCCCTCGCCGCGGGTGAGCACCACGTCGAGGGGCTTGTAGTTCTTCGCCCCCAGGCGGGCCTCGGTGTCGATGTAGCGCTGGGTGAGGGCGCGGTTCAGGCTGACGTCGTTCATGGCGGCCTCCTATTCGGCGGCGAAGCGGGCGTGGGCGGGCTGGCTGGTGCGATCGAGGCGCAGCGTCATGCAGAAGGCGGCGCCGCCCGAAAGGATGAAGGGCGAAAGGTCCACCTCGGTCAGTTCGTAGCCGCGGGCGCGCAGCGTGTTGCGCAGGCTCTCGGGCGCCTTGGCCATGATGATCCGGGAATCGAGGTTCACAGCGTTGACGCAGAAGGCGGCGGCCTCGGCCTCGCTGGCCTCGATGCGCTGGCTCTCCGGGATGCGGGCGTGGATGGTGGCGAGCGCGTCGGGCGTGAAGGCCGGCGGGTAGTAGAGCACCTTGCCGCCCGCCAGCGGGCAGAAGCAGGTGTCGAGGTGGTAGAACTGCTCGGTGGCCAGTTCCAGGGCCACGGTTTCCTGGCCGAAGGTCCGGCGCAGGACGGGGATCGCCGCGCGGCTGGAACGCGGGCCGTGGCCGCACCAGAACAGGCGTCGTTCGGCGTCCCAGATGGCGTCGCCGGCGCCCTCGTGGAACAGGCTTTCGGGCAGGTCGACGATCTCGCGGATCACGCCGCGCGCCTTGAGGCGCTGGAAGACGGCGCGGAACACCGGCTCCTCGCCCTGGCGTTCGGGGTGGCGGAAGCGGGCCATCAGGGCCACGCCGTCCAGCACCACCGCGGCGTTGGCGGGGAAGACCAGGTCGGGCAAGCCGTGGACGGCCTCGATGGTCTCGACGTGGCCGCCCGCGGCCTCGAGAGCGGCCTTCAGGGCGGCCGAGCCGGCGCGCGCGGCCTGGGCGTGGCCGTCGCTCCAAGCGTCCGGGCGCATCCAGGGATTGATCCGGTAGCTGACGTCGAAGGCCGCCGGGTCGGTCATGAGGAAGGTCGGGCGATCGGGCACGTGGACCTCGTTTTGCGACATGATCCCGAGGGTCGCCCCGGATGGCGCTAACGAAAAGCGAGCAGCATGCCGCAATTCGCGTTATGAATTGCCGATCTGAGCAATAGGGATCGCGATATGCTCGACGACCTCGACCGGCGTCTCGTCGCCCTGCTACGGGCCGATTCGCGGCGGCCGGCGGCGGCGCTGGCCCAGGCGCTGAAGGTCTCGCGCGGGACGGTGCAGAACCGGATCGAGCGGTTGCTGGTCCGGGGCGACATCCGCGGCTTCACCATCGCCACCGCGCCCGAGATGGAGGCCAACCGGGTCCGCGCGGTGATGACCATCGCCATCGAGGGCGAGCGCTCGGCCGCGGTGGTCCGGGCGCTGAAGGGCTTCCCGCAGGTGGCCCGCGTCCACACCACCAACGGGCGCTGGGACCTGGTGGCCGACCTGGACGTGGAGACCCTGGCCGCGTTCAGCGGCGCGCTCGACGACATCCGCCGCATCGAGGGCATCGCCTCCACCGAGACGTCGATCCTGCTGGCGACGCTTTAGCGGTGCGCGCGGCGGCGCGGAGGGGTAAATGCTCGACCCATGAACGCGCCCCTGAAGACCGACGCCCTGCCCGTCTGGAGCCTCGCCGACCTCTACGCCGACCGCGAGGATCCCTGCATCGAGGCCGACCTGGCCGAAGCCGAGAAGCTGAACGGCGAACTGGCCAAGCTGGAGGGCCGCCTGATCGCCACGCGCGACCGCCCGGCCGAGCTGGGCGGCATCCTCGACCGGGGCATCCAGCTCTACGAGGAGGCCACCAACGCCCTGTGGGGCGTGGGCGCCTATGCCGGGCTGGCCGCCTCGACGGCGCGGGACGACCCGGCCTGGTCGAAGTTCGAGGCCGACCTGCGAGCCCGGGCCAGCCAGATCGGCGCGCTCAGCCTGTTCTTCACCCTGGAGATCAACCAGCTCGACGACGGGGAGCTGGAGGCGGCGCTGAAGGCGCACAAGGCCGCCCAGCGCTGGCGGCCCTGGCTGCGGCGCGTGCGGGCCAGCCGGCCGCACGAACTGTCGGCCGACCTGGAGCGGCTGCTGGTGGACAAGGCGCCGGCGGTGGCCAACTGGGTGCGCCTGTTCGACGAGACCCTGGCGCGGCTCTCGGCGCGGGTGGAGGGCGAGACGCTCACCCTGCCCGAGCTGCTCAACCGGATGAGCGACGCCGATCCCAAGCGCCGCCGCGCCGCGGCCCAGGCGCTCGCCAAGGCGCTGGAGGCGCGGGGGCCGATCCTGGCGCTCAGCCTCAACACCCTGGCCTTCGAGAAGCAGGTGGAGGACCGCTGGCGGAAGTATCCGTCGCCGGCCGCCTCGCGCCACCTGGCCAACGAGGTGGACGCCGAGGCCGTCGAGGCCCTGGAGGCCGCGGTGGTGGAGGCCTATGCGCCGGTGGCCCACCGCTACTATCGCCTGAAGGCCAAGGCGATGGGCAAGACGGTGCTCGACCACTGGGACCGCAACGCCCCGCTCGATCAGGCCGCGCCGCGCACCTACAGCTGGGGCCAGGCGCGCGAGATGGTGCTGGAGAGCTTCCAGGCGCTGGCGCCCCGCTTCGCCGACACCGCCCAGACCTTCTTCGTCCAGCCGTGGATCGACGCGCGACCGCGAGCGGGCAAGCAGTCGGGCGCCTATTCGCACCCGGTGACCGCCAACCGCCACCCGTACGTCTTCATGAACTACATGGGCGAGCGGCGTGACGTGCTGACCCTGGCCCACGAACTGGGCCACGCCGTCCACCAGACCCTGTGCCAGCCGCTGGGCACGCTGCTGGCCGACACGCCGCTGACGCTCGCCGAGACCGCCTCGATCTTCGGCGAGGGGCTGGTGTTCGAGAAGCTGCTGGCGGGCGCGTCGAAGGCCGAGCGGCGCGGCCTGCTGGCGGGCAAGATCGAGGATGGGATCAACACGGTGATCCGCCAGATCGCCTTCCACCGCTTCGAGACCAAGTTCCACGCCGCGCGGGCGCAGGGCGAGCTGTCGCCCGAGGAAATCTCCAGCCTGTGGCTGCAGATCCAGGAGGAGAGCCTGGGTCCGGCGGTGCGGCTCAACAAGGGCTATGAGCACTACTGGGGCTACATCAGCCACTTCGCCCACGCGCCGTTCTACGTCTACGCCTACGCTTTCGGGGACCTGCTGGTGCGCGGCCTGATGGAGAAGCGCCGCGAGGACCCGGCCGCCTTCGCGCCGCTGTACGAGCAGCTCCTGGCCGCCGGCGGCACCAAGACCTACGTCGAGGCCCTGGCGCCCTTCGGCCTCGATCCGCGCCAGAAGGCGTTCTGGGCGGCGGGCATGAAGCAGATGGAACGGCTGGTCGACGAGTTCGAAGCGGTGGTGTGAGGCCCGGCCCGCGCCGGTCAGTGGTCGAGCACCGCCGGCGTCTTGACGTTGGGCCGGCGGCCCGGCGCGACCGGGATCGGCGTGCCCCAGTGCCATAGCCGCCCGTCGGCGGTGGTGGCGAAGACCCGGTAGCCGCCGGCGTTCACGCCCACCACCTTGGCCAGCGACGGAATGCGCGTGGGCGAGGTGTGGTAGCCGCCCGCCGTCCCGACGCCGATCTCGCCATAGCCGTCGAAGCCCCAGGCGCGCACGGACCCGTCGGCGAGCCGCGCGAGCGCGAAGCCCTCGCCGGCCGCGACCTGGCGCGCGCCCGCGACGCCCGGGACCCGGGCCGGAGAGACGGCGTAGCCTTCGGAGGCGCTGCCGCCCCGGCCGCCGTCGCCCAGCATGGCGCTCTGGTTCGAGCCCCAGGCCCAGACGGCGCCGTCCTGGGTCACGGCCAGGGAATTCTTGAAGCCCGCGGCGATGGCGACGACCTTTTCCAGCCCCGGCGTGGGCGCGGGCGGCGCCGACTCGCCGGCCACGCCGCGGCCCAGTTCGCCCTGGCTGTTGGCGCCCCAGGCGTAGACCCGCCCGTCCTGGCCGAGCGCGAGGCTGTGCCGCGCCGCCGTGGCGATCTGCACGATGGGCGGCAGGCCGGGCACGCGGGTGACCGGGGCGTGGCTGGAGGCGGCGTCGCCGCGCAGGCCGTCGACCTCCTCGCCCCAGGCGAACACCGCCCCGTCGCGGCGCAGGGCCAGCGCGTGGTCGTAGGTCGCCGTGATCTGGACGATGTCGCGCAGGCCGGGGATCGGCACGGGCGTGGCCGCGTCGCCGCCCGGCCGGCCCAGCGACTGGTAGCTGTTGCGCCCCACGCCCATCACCGTCCCGTCCTCCAGCAGGAAGAAGGCCGTGGACTGGTGGACCGCGGCGCCCACGGCCTTTCGCGGCAGGGCCATCCGGACGGGCTGGCCGTCGGCCTGGTCGGGCCAGGCGGTGACAGAGCCGTCGGGATCGACGACCACCGTGCCCCAGGAGGCGGCCGCCGCCATCGGCAGCGTCGGGGCCGCCGGAGCCTGCGCCCGGGCCGCGCCGGCCAGCGCCAGGGCGGCGACCAGGGCGCCGGCGCGCCATCCATGGCGCATCGTCCGCGTGCGGGGCATGAGACGCCGTCCCTTCATTGCAGCTTGTAGGCGCCGTTGAGCAGGATCCCGTAGATCGCGCCGTCGCGGCCGATACGCCAGGCCGGCCCCTGGACGCCCCCGGCGCGGAGATCAGGGACCACGCCCCATTGGCTGTCGAACGGGTTGTCGTGGCCCGGCAGCACCGTGGTCCACAGCAGCACGCCGGTCTGGCCGTCGAGGCCCTGGACGCGGAAGTCGTAGCCGCCGGCCCCGGGGACGCGCTCGGAGAGGTAGGCGACGCCGCCGGACGAGGCCAGCACGCGGACCTCCTTGCCCGCCGGGCGGCGCCACGCCAGCCCGCCGTCGGCGAGGCGAAAGCCCCACAGCTCGCGCATCCCGCCGCGGTCGACCTCGGCCACCAGGACGTCGCCGGCCGCCACATAGTCGGCGATGGTGGCGCCGGCGACCGGCCGGCTGGTCCACAGCACCGCGCCGCTGCGCGGATCGAGCGCCCGCAGGGCGTCGCCGTCGGGCTTGCGGCCGTAGGCGGCCGGGCCCAGCAGCCCCTGCACGGGGACGATGACCTTCCCGCCCGCCACCATCGGCGTGCCGTCGTCGGAGCGCCAGGCCGAGCCGTTGCCGCGCTCGGCCACCGGCTGGTCCGTGTGCCGCCACAGGGTCTGGCCGGTGTGAAGGTCGATGGCGTGCAACTGCCGCGTCGGCGGATCGGCCTGGTCTTTGCTGCGCGCGGTCTGGAACAGGACGCCGCCGTCGGCCGCCGGGGGACTGAAGGTGGGCAGGTAGCGCGGATCGTCCTTCGCCATGGCCAGGCGGAAGCCGCCGTTGCGCCACAGCACCTTGTCGAGGGCCGGGCTCAGGCCGGTGATGTAGCTGACGCCGTCGCGGTTTGACTGGCTCACGCCGGTGAAGGCGCCTTGGCTGCGCAGGGCGACGTTGGCCGCGGGCGTCAGCGAGCGCACGATACGGCCGGCCTTAGGGTCGATGACATAGAAGTCGGTCGGCTGGCCGCTCTGGCGCGGATAGATCATCAGCACTTCGCCCGACGGCAGCTCGTGGAACGCCACCGAGCCCATCGAGCCGCGCCGGCCGCCGACGTCGCAGATGCTGGCGATGCGCCAGACGATCTTGCCGGTGGCCATGTCGAGCGCCGACAGTCCCGCGTTGGTGTCGTTGTTGCAGCTTCCGGTGAGCACCAGGCGGCCGACGAGGAAGGGCGACCAGACCGACCACCAGCCGGGCTTGGCCTCCCAGGCCACCCGCGGCGCGGCGAGGATGGGGGGCGCGGGGAATTCCCGGCTGTTGCAGCTCGTGCCGTAGACCCGGCTCATGGCCGAGGGATCGGCGCAGACCGGCCGCGCCGGCGCGGCCCGCAGGCGAGCGATGGCGGCGTCGCGGGCGGCGGGAGAATCGTCGGGAACCGTGGGCGCGGCCGGGGACGGAGCCGCCGCCGCGCGGCCGCCTGGCCCCTGGACGCCCACCGCGCCCGCCAGCGCCAGAGACAGAGCCGCGGCGGCGGCGTTTCGGGCGAATCTTCGTTTCGGAGCCATGCTCGACCATTGCTGCATGAGGCGGAGCGAGGCGTCGTCCACCGAATGGTCGACGGGCCCCGATTTTATGCCGCGCGCGGCCTGCGGCTCTAGGCGGCGGCGGGGAAGGTGGCGGTGACGGCCAGGCCGGGCGCGGCGTCGCCGAGGGTCAGTTGCGCGCGGTGGCGGGTGGCGACGGCGGCCACGATCGACAGCCCCAGGCCGCTGCCGGGCGTGTTGCGGCTGGGCTCCAGGCGGACGAGCGGGGCAAGGGCGGCGGCGCGAAGGTGCTCGGGCACGCCGGGGCCGTCGTCGACGACCGAGAGGCGGGCCGTCCCGGCGTCGGCCTCCACGACGACGCGGATCCGGGTGCCGGTCGGCGTGTGCCGCATGGCGTTCTCCAGCAGGTTGGCCACCAGCTGGGCCAGGAGGTCGGCGTCGCCGAACACCTTGGCCGAGGTGAAGCGCGCCTCGACGGAGCGTCCGCTCTCCTCGATGTCGGGGCGGTAGGCGTCGGTCACCCGCGCGGC
Source organism: Phenylobacterium sp. (assembly GCF_016124325.1). Lineage (GTDB taxonomy): Bacteria > Pseudomonadota > Alphaproteobacteria > Caulobacterales > Caulobacteraceae > Phenylobacterium. The sequence continues at coordinate 45,254 of NZ_WGNY01000030.1, read as the reverse complement.
GACGTCGGCCAGGTCGGCCATGCCCGGCGGCGTCGAGGCGCTCTCGATGTCGGCCAGATGGAGCAGGGCGTCGAAGGTGCGCAGGGTCTCGGCGATGTCGGCGTCGATCTGGCGGACCGACTCGGCCAGGGCGGGGTGGTCGGCGGCGGCGGTCTCCAGCCGTTCCAGCCGATGGCGCACGCGGGTCAGCGGGGTGCGCAGGTCGTGGGCGACATCGCTCGTCACCTGCCGGACCTGGGCGATCAGCCGCTCGATGCGGTCGAGCATGCCGTTGAAGTCGCGGGCGAGGTCGTCGATGTCGTCGGCCTTGGCGGCGCGGCGTTGCGGGGCGCGGACCTTGAGGTCGCCCGCCGAGACCAGCGCCGCGGTCTGGGCCAGGCGATCCACCCGCAGCCAGGTGCGCCGGTAGAGCAGGGCTGAGACGCCGAGCGCGATCAGCACGCCCGCGCCGCCGCAGGCCCAGAGGGCGCTGGCGACGGCGGAGGCCTGGCGGCGCTGCACGGACTCGTCCTGGCCGACCGACAGCCACGAACCGTCCGGCAGGCGCTGGGTGTAGGCGAGGATCGTCCGGCCGCCGGCCGTCGCCTCGCGCCAGCCCGCGGCGGCGACGACGATGTCCGGGTCGCCTTCGACGAGCCGCCCATCCGGGCGGGCGAGGCCGTATTCGAACCCGCGCCACAGCCGCGAGCGCTTGCGGATGGTGTGCGGGAGGTGCGCCGCGCCGTGCTGGCGCCATTCCTCGACCATGGAGCCGGCCTCGCCGAGCACCTGGCGGCGGATGCCCGCCTCGCTCAGCCGGGCGATCGAGGCCTGGGCCAGGACGCCGGCGATCACGAAGGCGGCGGCGACCACCAGGGTCTGCAGCAGCATCTGGCGTACGCCGGTGCGCCGCCAGAGGCCGGCGGCGGCGCGCCACGCCGCGGGCCGTTCAGCCGCCGATGACATAGCCGGCGCCTCGCACGGTCTGGATCAGCGGCGCGGCGCCGGGGCGGTCGAGCTTGGCGCGCAGCCGGCTGATGTGGGTCTCGACGATGTTGGTGCGCGGGTCGAAGCGGAAGCCCCAGACCTCCTCCAGCAGCATCTTGCGGGTCACCGGCTGGCCGAGGTTGAGGAGCAGGAACTCCAGCAGCCGGTATTCGAGCGGCAGGAGGTCGACGGCCGCGCCGGCGACGCGCGCCTGGCGTTCGATCCGGTCCAGCGTCAGGTCGCCGCTCTGCAGCAGGGTGGCGGGGCGGGCGTTGGCGCGTCGCCGGTTGAGCGCGTGGACCCGCGCCTTGAGCTCGGCGAAGGCGAAGGGCTTGACCAGGTAGTCGTCGCCGCCGGCCTCCAGGCCGGCGACCCGATCGCCCACCGCGCCCAGCGCGGTGACGAACAGGGCCGGCGCATCGACGCCGCTGGCGCGCAGGGCTCCGAGCAGGGTCAGGCCGTCCATGCCGGGCAGCATGCGGTCGATGATCAGCACGTCGAACGACCGGCTGCGCCCCAACACGAGGGCCGCCGGCCCGTCGGCGGCGACGGCGACCTCGTGGCCGGCGTCGGTGAGGGCCTCGCGGACGTATTCGGCGTCGGCCGCGTCGTCCTCGACCACCAGAAGGGACAGGGACGCCGAGGCGGCCGAAGAGCCGGCGAAAGCGCGCATCTGCCAACCCTTCATGGCGCTACGAACCACAATTGTCGCAAGGGCTCCGGAGGCTCTCAAGGCGTCTGAACATTGAGATATCTCAACGTTTGCGACAGTTTTCAGACGCAGCCGATTTAGCGCAAAAATCCGAATACGAACAAATACTTATAGACTGACGCAAAAGCTTCGCATTTCCGCAGCATTTCTTTCGCTTGCTGCTGGGGGCGGCTGCGCGGCGTGTCCCGCCAACGATCAAGACGGGGACACCATGCCGACACCATCGCACGCCACGCGACTTGCCCTCCTGGCCGCGGGATCGGGCTTCGCGCTCGCGCTCGCCATGGCCCCGGCCGCCTTCGCCGCCGAGGCCGCGGCCTCCGCCGGCCCCCGGCCGATCGGGCCGGACTCGCCTGAGCTGGAGCAGGTGGTCGTGACCGCGCCCAAGACCGACGCGGCCAAGCTGGCGCCGGCGACCGCGCCGATTTCGGCCTTCCAGCCGACCGCCATCGTGACCCGCGCCTTCATCGAGGACTCCATCGCCGACACCTCGGACTTCACCGGCACGCTGGTGAACACGCCCAGCGTCTCGGCCGTGAACAACAACGGTCCGGGCCTGAGCGAGAAGGACGCGGTGATCCGCGGCTTCGGCGACGGGGAGTACAACGTCCGCTACGACGGCATCCCGTTCGGCGACACCAACGATCCCACGCACCACTCGACCGCCTACTTCCCGGCCTCGACGCTGGGCGCGGTGCAGGTGGACCGCGGCCCGGGGCAGGCCGGCGACCTGGGCCAGGCCAACTTCGGGGGCGCGATCGAGCTCTACTCGCGCACCCTGAGCGACACGCCCTACGCCCAGCAGAAGGTCACGGCCGGCAGCTGGAACACCTTCAACTTCGTGACAACGCTGCAGAGCGGCCCGCTCGACGCGCTGCACGGGACCAAGGTCACGGCCAACTTCCAGGAGCTGTTCAGCGACGGCGCGCTCAGCTACGCGAAGGTGCGCGAGTACAACCAGTTCCTGAAGATCGAGACGCCGCTCGGCGAGGACTGGACCCTAACCCTGCTGGCCACCCACAACTCGGGCAAGATCCACGAGCCGGACAACAACGGGGCCACGCTGGCGCAGGTGGCGGCGTACGGCAAAGACTTCTCGATGAACAACGACCCGAGCACACCGCTCTACCAGGGGTACAACACCGTCCGGAAGCGGACCGACTTCGAGTACATCCGGGTGAAGGGCGATCTCGGCGAGGGCTTCGGCCTCGAGAACACCGCCTACACCTACTACTACGACAACCAGACCCTGTCGGCGGCCGACGTCACCCAGAACCAGGCCGAACTGGCGGCGGGGACCTTCCCGAAGTCGGCCGTGGGGACCAAGGCCGGCCCGGCCGGCAACAAGGACGTCATCGGCTACGACAAGCTGAACCACTACCGCGTCTGGGGCGACATCATCCGCGGGTCGAAGGACTTCGAATTCGGCCAGCTGCGGGTGGGGGGCATGTACGAGACCGCCTTCACCGACCGGCATCGCTTCGACCTCGACCGGACGCTGAACCTGCCGAACCCGATCGAGAAGCCGCCGGCGACGGGGCCGGTCCCGCCGGCCGACATCCAGTTCCTGGAACACTCGAAGTGGTTCCAGTACCAGCTCTTCGCCGACTTCGAGTGGCGCCCCACCGAGGCGCTGACCGTGACGCCGGGGATCAAGTACCTGGACTTCACCCGCAAGGTCAGCGCGCCGGTCGGCTCGAAGACCCGCCTGGCCGGCGAGTTCTCGAGCATCACCTTCACCAAGACCCTGCCGTTCCTGACCGTGAACTACCGGCTGGCCGACAACTGGTCGGTCTACGGCCAGTACGCCAAGGGCTTCCTGATCCCGCCGCTGAAGGTGTTCTACGTGCCCAACTCGGGCCTGAACGCGGGGCTGAAGCCGCAGCAGTCGACCAACTACCAGCTGGGCAGCGTCTATAACGCCAGCCGCTTCACCCTCGACGGCGACGTCTACTACATCGAGTTCACCGACAAGTTCGCCAAGGTCGGTCCGAAGTCCGACCCCTACTACACGAACCTGCCGGGCACGACGAAGTACAAGGGGATCGAGGGGCAGGCGAGCTTCCTCGTCGTCGACGGCCTCAGCCTGTACGTGAACGGCTCGATCAACTCGGCCAAGGACGACGCCGGCCTGACCATCGCCAACGCGCCCAAGTGGACCGCCGGCGTGGGCGCGATCTACAAGGCCGACCGCTGGAGCGTGTCGCTGCTCAACAAGTTCGTCGGGCCGCAGTGGGCCGACGACGGCGAGCCGGCCGACTACAAGATCGGCTCGTACAGCACCACCAACCTCGTCGTCGGCTACGACTTCGGCCGGGTGAAGGCCCAGCTGGGGCTCTACAACCTGTTCGACCAGCGCGACGTCACCGACATCAGCATCAACGACGGGCCGACGCCGAACCCGCTGGACAGCCACGACCAGTACTTCTTCCAGCCGCCCCGCAGCTTCCAGTTCACCCTGCGCGCCACGATCTGACCAGGCCCGCTTCCACGCGGCGGCGCGCCTTCGCCGCCGCGGCCACCTTCGCCCGCGTACCGGGCGAGCCCGTCCCGGCCCAGCCCGCGCCGCCGGCCCCCGCCGGCGCGTCCCGCTGGCGCCGGGGCGGAACCGCCCGGCGCCTCAGCCGAACGCCCGCATCATCACCTCGACGTAGCTCCGGCTGTCGGCCCAGGGGTATTCGCTGACGGTCACCAGCATGTGGACGACGCCGGTGAGCGCGCAGATCAGCGCCTCGGCCTCGCGGGTGTGGTCGCCGTCGGGATCGCCCTTGGCCGCGGCGATGAGCGGGGCGAAGCGCATGTAGGAGGCGATGACGTCGGTCTCGCCGATGAACCAGGGGTCCTGGTCGGCCTCCCGCCGGTCCTCGATCAGGAAGACGATGCGGTAGCGGTCGGGAAAGGCCAGCCAGTAGTCGACATAGGCCTGGGCCACCCGGAGGAGGCGCGCCCTGGGCTCGGTCTCGGCGTCCTCGGCGGCCCGCATCTCGGCGAACAGGGGGTCGAAGGCCAGCGACCACAGCGCCCGCACCACCGCCGTCTTGCTGGGGAAGTAGCTGTAGAGGGTCATGGCCGGGATGCCGGCCCGCGCGGCGATGGCGCGGATGCTGAGCGCGCCGCTGCCCTTGGCCTCGAAGATCTCACGCGCCGCCTCGAGGATGCGCGCCCGCACGGCCTCCTGGCGCTGTTCCTTGCTGGTCGCCGGAAGGCTCGGCCTGGTCATCGCGACTCCGCAATTCGTACTTGTACGGATTCGGCTTGACGCCCGTCGGGATATCCGTTTCGTACTTGTACGAGACGGCATAGCAGCCGGGCCGGGACGGGTCCAGAACAGCGCGCGGCCGTCGAGTGGAACGGGAGGAACCAACGATGGGCAGGCAAGCGGACGCGCCGACGCGGCGGGCGGCGCTGGGGTTCGGCGTCGGGATGGCGGGACTGGCCGCGGCGCCCGCCGTGGCCGAGGCGGCGGCCGGCCCCCGGCGGGCGGACGTGATCGTCGTGGGCGCGGGCTTCGCCGGGCTGACCGCCGCGCGCGAGCTGCGCGCCGCCGGCCACAGCGTGGCGGTGCTGGAGGCCGACGACCGCGTGGGCGGCCGAACCAAGCCGGGCCAGATCGCCGGCGAGGTGGTCGACCTGGGCGGCCAGTGGGTGGGGCCCACCCAGACCCGGCTGCTTGCGCTGGCCAAGGCGATGGGCGTGGCGGTCTATCCGCAGTACGCCACCGGCAAGAACCTGATCGACATCGCCGGCCATCGCGCCGCCTACCAGGGCGAGATCCCGGCGCTGGAACCGTCGGCGATGGCCGAGTTCGCGCAGGTGGTCGGAAAGATCGAGGCGCTTTCGGCCGCCGCGCCCATGCCCGACCCCTGGACCGCGCCCGGCGCGGAAGCGCTGGACGCCCAGACCATCGAGAGCTGGCTGCTGGCCAACGCCGAGACCCCGGCGGTGCGAAGCGCGATCCGCCTGATCGTGCGGGCGGTGCTGTCGTCCGAGGCCAGCCAGGTGTCGATGCTGGCCTTCGCGGCCTACGCCTCGGCGGCCGGAAGCTTCTCGGAGCTGATCGCGACGCGGGGCGGGGCGCAGGACGCGGTGTTCGAGGGCGGGGTCTGGCAGCTCGCGGCGAAGATGGCGGCCGACCTGGGCCCGGCGGTGACGCTGGGCGCGCCGGCCGTCTCGATCGCGCAGGACGACGCCGGCGTCACCGTCTCGACGCCGAAGGGCGACTGGCGCGGGCGCTACGTGGTGGTCACCGCGCCGCCGCCGCTGGCCAGCCGCATCGCCTATGCCCCGGCCCTGCCGGCGATGCGCGACGGCCTCACCCAGCGCATGCCGCTGGGCTGCGTGATCAAGGTCCACATCGCCTATGCCCGCCCGTTCTGGCGCGAGCAGGGGCTGACCGGCCTGGTGCTGTCGGACCGCACGGAATTCGGCCCTTGGTTCGATCATTCGCCCCAGGACGGCTCGCACGGCGCCCTGGTGGGCTTCTACGACGGCGGCCCGGCCCAGGCGTGGGCGGACCGCAGCCCCGACGAACGCAAGACGCAGACCCTGGCCGACATCGCCCGCTATTTCGGCGAGGCCGCCCAGTCGCCGACCGGCTATCTGGAGGAGGTCTGGACGCGGGCGCCGCTGCATCGCGGCGGCTACGTCTGCGTGCCCGGCCCCGGGGTGCTGACGGCGTTCGGCCCGGCCCTGCGCGCGCCGGTGGGCCGCATCCACTGGGCGGGCACGGAAACCGCCGAGGCGTGGGTGGGCTACATCGACGGCGCCATCCGTTCGGGCGAGCGGGCGGCGGCGGAGGTCGGCGCCCTGCTTTGAAGTCGACGCCCGTCGGGCGCCGGCCCTAAGCTCCCCGCGAACGCTTTGGGGAGCAGATCATGGACGCGGGGATTCCGGGGACGGCGCATCGGCGGGGGCTGATGCTGATGGCGGCGGCGGCGGGGGCCAGTCTGGCCATGCCAGGGCCGCTGATGGCCGCCGCGCGGTGCGGCGGCGGCGACCTGTCGGACGTGAAGGCGGCCATCGACAAGCAGCGGCCGGAGGCGATCAAGCGCCTGCAGGACTGGATCGCCCTGCCGTCGATCGCCGCCGAGGGGCTGAACGCCCAGGAAGGCGCGCAGTACATGGCCGAGCTGCTGAAGGACGCCGGCTTCCAGCAGACGACGATCATCCAGACCGACGGCCGGCCCGGCGTGTTCGCCACCATGGACAACGGCTCGCCGCGGTCGGTGGGCATGTACCTGATGTACGATGTCAAGCAGTTCGACCCGTCGGAGTGGAGCTCGCCGCCGCTGGAGGCGCGGATCGTGGACCGGCCCGGCCTGGGCAAGGTGATGATCGGGCGCGGCGCGGTGAACCAGAAGGGGCCTGAGGCGAGCTTCCTGGCCGGGCTGCATGGGCTGCGCGCGGCCGGCCGCAAGCCGCCGGTGAACATCGTGCTGATCGCCGAGGGCGAGGAGGAGATCGCCTCGCCGCACTTCCCGCAGCTGGTGCGGCGCCCCGAGGTGCTCTCGGCGCTGGGCAAGTGCCGCGAGGTGTGGATGCCGTTCGCCTCGCAGACGCCCAAGGGCAGCGTGGAGGTGGACCTGGGCGCCAAGGGGGTGATCGAGGTGGAGCTGGTGTGCTCGACCAAGGCCTGGGGCCGGGGCGCCGAGAACGACATCCACTCGTCGTACAAGGCCGAGCTGGACAGCGCCGTCTGGCGGCTGGTGAAGGCGCTGTCGACCCTGGTGTCGGAGGACGGCAACGACCCGGCGATCGACGACTGGTTCGAGAACGTCCAGCCGCTGACCGCGCGGCAGAAGGAGCTGATCGCCGAGCAGGCGGCCAACACCAGCGAGGCCGAGCGCAAGAAGTTCCTGGGCGTGCAGACCTGGGTGCGCGACCTGCCCTACCGCCAGGCGCTGGAGCGGCTGGCCTCGCAGCCGACGGTGAACATCGAGGGCATGTACGCTGGCTACACGGGGCCGGGCGGCAAGACCATCCTGCCGTCGAAGGCCGTGGCGAAGCTGGACCTGCGGCTGGTGCCGAACCAGACCGCGGACGAGGCCGAGCGCAAGCTGAAGGCGCACCTGGCGCGGCGGGGCTACGGCGACATCTCGGTGACCCGGACGGGCGGCTACGACCCCACCCAGACCGACGAGACCTCGCCGGTGATCCAGTCGGCGCTGGAGGTCTACCGCAAGGGCGGGCTGGAGGTGGGCATGTCGCCCCGGCTGGCGGGCTCGTGGCCGGGCTACATCTTCACCGGGCCGCCGGTGAACCTGCCCGCCGCCCACTTCGGCTTCGGCCATGGGGCCCACCAGCACGCGCCCGACGAGTACTATGTGATCGAGGCCGAGAACCCGAAGCTGCGCGGCATGGCGGGCGCCAGCCTGGGCTATGTGGAGTTCCTCTACGCACTGGCGGCGAGGAGCTAGGTCGGGGCGGGCCTCGCGGTTCCCACCCCCGGCCCTGCTTGCTAGTCATGGCGGCTTCCATGAGGGGCCCTCCATGAAGTTCAAGCTTTTCGCCACAGCCGCGCTTTCGCTCGGCCTCACCGCCGTCGCGGCCGACGCCGCCGACGCCCCCAAGTGGGACGTGAACGCCCCGCCCGGCCTGACCATCCGGCAATTGCCGCTGGACGTCACCGAAGGCACCTGGATGAACCTCGACGTCAGCCCGGACGGGAAGACGATCGCCTTCGACCTGCTGGGCGACATCTATCTCATGCCGATCGGCGGCGGGACGCCCAAGCGGATCGCCGAGGGCTTGGCCTGGGAGGTCCAGCCGCGGTTCTCGCCCGACGGCAAGCGGATCGCCTTCACCTCCGACCGCGGCGGCGGCGACAACATCTGGATCATGAACGCCGACGGGTCGGACAAGCGCCAGGTGACCAAGGAGGACTTCCGGCTGGTCAACCAGCCCACCTGGAGCCCGGACGGCCGGTTCATCGCGGCGAAGAAGCACTTCACCACCGGCCGCTCGCTCGGGACCGGCGAGATCTGGCTCTACCACGTCAGCGGCGGGGCCGGCGTGCCGCTGGTCAAGCGGCCCAACGAGGTGTTCCAGAAGGAGCTGGGCGAGCCGGTCTTCGCCCCCGACGGCCAGGCGATCTACTTCGAGAAGAACGTCACCCCCGGGCCGATCTTCGAATACGCCCAGGATTCCAACACCGACCTGTTCAACATCGAGCGCTACGACCTGGCCAGCGGCGAGACGACCACCGCCGTGTCGGGGGCCGGCGGGTCGGTGCGGCCGCAGCCGTCGCCCGACGGGACCAAGATCGCCTTCGTCCGCCGCGAGCGGGCGCAGTCGAAGCTCTATGTGAAGGACCTGGCTTCGGGCGCCGAGACCAAGGTCTATGACGGCCTCGATCCCGACATGCAGGAAGGCTGGGCCGTGCTGGGCGTCTATCCCAACATGGGCTGGACGCCGGATTCCAAGAGCCTCGTCTTCTGGGCCGGCGGCCAGATCCGGCGGGTGGACGCCGACGGCGCCAACGCCGCGGTGATCCCGTTCCACGTGGCCGACAGCCGCAGCGTGATCGACCCGCCGCACCCGAAGGTCGCCGTCTCGCCCGACAGGTTCCAGACCAAGATGACCCGTTTCGCGGCGGTGTCGCCCGACGGCAAGCAGGTGGTGTTCGAGAGCCTGGGCAAGCTGTGGATCAAGCCGATGGGCGAGGGCGCGCCGAAGCGCCTGACCAAGGGCGACGAGGCGGGCTTCGAACTGTGGCCGACGTGGTCGCGCGACGGCAAGACCATCGCCTATGTGGCCTGGACCGACGCGGGCCTTGGCCAGGTGGTGACGGTGGGCGCGGCCGGCGGGACGCCGAAGGCGGTGACCCGGCATCCGGGCCATTATGCGCGGCCCGCTTTCTCGCCCGACGGCAGGACCATCGTGTTCGAGCAGAACGAGGGCGGGTTCCTCACCTCGAACCGCTGGGGCGAGAATCCCGGCGTCTACCGGATCCCGGCGGCAGGCGGCGAGGCGAGCCTGATCACCCGCGACGGCGGCGCGCCGCAGTTCGGCGCGGCCAACGACCGCCTGTTCCTGACCGCCTCGGAGAAGGGCAAGCAGCAGCTCGTCAGCGTCGACCTGAACGGCGAGGCGCGCCGCGTCCACGCCGAGGGCGAGTTGGTCAACGAATACTCGGTCGCCCCGGACGGCAAGGTCTTCGCCTTCCGCCAGAACTGGGAGGTCAGCGCCATGCCGCTGATGCCCGGGACCCAGGACGTGCCGGTCGACCTGAAGGGCGGGCCGCTGCCGGTGACGCGGATCAGCCGCGGCGGCGCCGACTGGATCCACTGGTCGAACGGCGGCGCGGAGCTGCACTGGAGCATCGGCCCGACGGTGTTCACCGCCGAGACCGCCAAGTTCTTCCCCGATGCGCCGCCGGCCAAGGACGCGCCGAAGTTCGAGCCGCCGACCTCGGGCGTGTCGCTATCGATGGAGGTGGCCGCCGACCGCCCGCACGGCGTGGTGGCCCTGACCGGCGCCAAGCTGGTGACCATGGCGGCCGACGACGGCGGGATCATCGAGGACGGCGTGGTGGTGGTGCGCGACGCGCGCATCGTGGCCGTCGGCAAGCGCGGCGCGGTGGAGATCCCGGCCGACGCCAAGGTGGTCGACGTCACCGGCAAGACCATCATCCCCGGCCTGGTCGACGCCCACGCCCACGGGCCGCAGGGCGTGGACGAACTGGTGCCGCAGCAGAACTGGTCGCTGATGGTCAACCTGGCGCTCGGGACCACGACGATCCACGACCCGTCGAACCGCGCCGCCGAGGTCTACGAGGCCGCCGAGCTGCAGCGGACCGGCAAGATCGTGGGGCCGCACATCTTCTCGACCGGCGAGCCCGTCTACGGGGCGAAGGCCGCGCGGAACTACGCCGAGATCAACAGCCTGGACGACGCCCTGGCCCACGTGCGCCGGCTGAAGGCCGAGGGCGCGCTGAGCATCAAGAACTACAACCAGCCGCGCCGCGACCAGCGCCAGCAGATCGTGGAGGCGGCCCGGCGCGAGGGGATGCAGGTGGTGGCCGAGGGCGGCTCGCTGTTCGGCCAGGACATGACCATCATCGCCGACGGCAACTCGACGCTGGAGCACAACATCCCGCAGCTCCACCTCTACGAGGACGTGCTGAGCTACTTCAGCGAGAGCAAGACCAACTACACGCCCACCCTGGTGGTGACCTTCTCCGGCCTTTCGGGCGATCCCTACTGGCGCGCGCACACCGACGTCTGGAAGCAGCCGATCGTGGCGGCGCACACCCCGCCGGCCAAGCTCGCCGCCGACACGGTGCGCCGGCCGATCGCGCCCGAGGAGGACTACGTCGACGACGACAGCGCCCGCGAGGCGCACAAGCTGGCCAAGCGCGGCGTGCACGTCTCGATCGGCGCCCACGGCCAGCAGGCCGGCATCGGCCCGCACTGGGAGCTGTGGTCGTTCGTGCGCGGCGGCATGAGCCCGATCGAGGCCTTGCGGGCCGGCACCATCGAGCCGGCGCGCTCGCTGGGCATGGACGCCGACATCGGCTCGCTGGAGCCGGGCAAGCTGGCCGACCTGGTGGTGATCGACGCCGACCCGACGACCGACATCCGCAACAGCGAGAAGGTCAGCCGCGTGATGGTGGGCGGCCGGATTTACGACTCCCTGACGCTGAACGAGGTGGTGACCGGCGACCACAAGCGCGCGCCGTGGTGGTGGGAGCAGAAGTAGCCGCGTTCAGAACGACGCGCCGAGGGTCACGAACCAGCCCTCGGCGCGCCGGTCGCCGGCCAGGCGCACGCGGTATTGAGCGGTCAGGTCCAGGTAGGAGCGCGGCGCGGCGTAGTCGCTGGCGTTGAACCATCGACGAATCTGCACGCCGGGGCCTGCGCCGAGCGCGCCCTTGCGCGCCAGGGTGTTGTCGTAGCCCGCGGCCGCGCCGACGAACGGAACGACCAGCCCATTGCGGTCGCCGTGCGGACGCAGCACGGCGCCCAGGCGGGTCTCGGCCACGGCGAGCGTCTGGTGAGCGTCCACGATGCGCGCGACGTCGGCGTAGGCGCTCCACATGGGCTGGAGGCCGGGCGGCTCGGCGACGTCGAGGCTGGTCCCGCCCGACCAGGCGGCGCGCGCCATCCAGTCGTTGCGGGCGAGGCGGCCCAGCCGGACCATGCGGCTGGCTTCCAGCACGACGTTCTGATCCGAGAGCGGCTTCCAGCGTGCGCCGATCCAGCCCTGCCGGGTCTTGCCGCCCTCGGGGTCGCCGGCCGGCGCATCCAGGGTCTCGAAGGCGCGGGCGAAGACCTCCACGGGCGCGCCATTGCGGTAGCCGAAAGGCCGGACGTAGGCCTCCAGCCCGGCCTGGGTGACGCCGCGCGCGTCACGAAAGGGGGTGACGGCGTTGGCCACGCCGGCTTCGCCGTAGCCCAGGTAGCCGTTGACGCCGAACCGGCGCGAGAGGTTGGCGTAGTCGCGGCGCAGCCCGGCCTCGGTCTGCGGAGGAAGCTCGATCTGGCCATCGCGGGCCGCGTCGAGGCCGAGGCGGAAATCGGCGAGGGCGGTGGCGTCGCGACCCCGGCGCTTGGCGGCATAGGCGGCGTCAAGCGCGGCCGCGGGCGGCAGCGAGCCGGTCTTCTGGGCGCGGGCGAAGGCGGCGAGCGCCGTGTCGTCGTCGCCGACGGCCAGGGCGGTCATGGCGAGGTCGAGGGCGGGCGAAGGCCCGAGCTCGCCCGCCGCCATCGCGGCGTCGAAACGGGTGCGGGCTTCGGCCTTGCGGCCCGCGGCGACCAGGTCGAGCACCTCGGCGCGAATGGCGTAGGCGCGGCCCTCGGCGCTGGGGGCTGGCGACTGGGCGTGAGCGGCCGCGGTCGCCATGAGGGCGGCCGAGACCGCGGCGAGGCCGAGTCGGATGGCGCGGATCATGAGGCGCGGGCCTGGCGTCGCGCGGCGCGGCGACGGGCGGCGGCGCGGGCCGGGGTCGTGAGCACGCGCGGCGGGGCGAGCGGGGACGGGGCGTCGTCGAGGACGGCCTGGATCTCGCCGCGCCGGGCGATCTGCTGGACGATGTTGCGATCGCCGAAGGCCTGGCGGATCTCCTCGAGGAAGCCCAGCGGAATGGGGCCGTCGGAGGCGACGATCAGGGCGCCGCCGCTGCGCACGCCCAGCGGCACGGTGCGGGCGCGGCGCTGGAGCGAGGAGGGCAGCAGGTGGGCGGCCTCGCGGACCTGCTGCGGCTCGAAGATGGCGCGTGGCAGGTTCGACTGGGCGGCCAGGGCCTCGGCCAGAATGTCCTCGTCGATCAGGCCGCGATCGAGCAGGACGTCGCCCAGGCGTCGGTCCGGCGCCTTGTCGGCCAGCGCCGCCTCGATCTGCCGGGCGTCCACCGCGCCCCAAGCGGCGAGCAGCTCGCCCAGCCGGCGGTGCGGCTGGTCGATGACGGCCGGAGAGGGGAAATCGTGCATGGTCTTGTCCCAGCCGAGCCTGGCCCCGGTGAGGCGGCCGACGGTGAACTGCCACACGGCCCGGATCGCCGCGGCGGCGCTGACAGCCGTGCCGACGAAGATGCGGAAGATCGAGAGCACCGCGTGCTCCCAGCCGTAGAGGCGGCCGGTGAAGTAGACGCGCTGGCCTAGGCCGACGAGGCAGGCGAAGAGGTTGAACGCCAGCAGGGCCGATATCCACGGCCGGTCGTCGAACAGGCCGACGCCGGACAGCAGCAGCATGACGACGCCGTTGGCGAGCACGAGATAGGCGACGGCCGAGACCAGCGGCGTCGCCAGCGACTTGCGATCGCGCAGGAGGAAGTAGTTGAGCGCCGGCGAGCGCGTCCAGCCGATCTGGCTCCAGCCCTGCAGCGCGATGCCCAGCGTCCAGCGCGACCGCTGACGCGTCGCCGTGCGGAAGGTGTTGGGGAAGTACTCGCGGACCGCCACCGGGGCGCGGACCGTCACCGTCTTGCGCGGCCCGAAGCCGAACAGCGTGCGCCGGACGGTGCGATAGGGCGCCGGATGGTGGACGATCACGGAGGTGAAGCCCTCCACCGCCATGCGCATGCTGACGTCATAGTCCTCGGTGAGGCTCTCGGTGTTGAAGGGGCCGTCGCGGTTGCCTTGCAGGGCTTTCAGCGTCGAACGGCGGAAGCAGGCGCCCACGCCCGCGGAGGGGACCGAGCCGGTCAGGCGGCCGCGCACGACGAGGTCCTTGGCGTGGAACTCGGCGAACTCGTCCATGTAGACGCCGGCCGTCCAGTCGAACGCTCCGCGCTCCAGAGAGATCACCGGGATCTGGACCATGTCGCGGCCCGGCAGGTGGTGGTTGAACAGGCGCAGTTCCAGCGGGTGCAGGACGTCCTCGCTGTCATGCAGCACGCAGCCCTCGAAGGTCATGTTGTGGCGGCGCTCGTAGTCGGCCACGCCGGCCATGATCGCGTTCAGGCAGTCGGCCTTGCAGGTCGGCCCCGGGTTGGGCGCGTCCACGCGGACCACCCGTGGTGTGCGGCGGCGTACACGCTCGACCTCGGCGATGGTCTCGGGGTCGTTGGGATAGACCCCGACGAAGATCACGTAGTTGTCGTAGTCGAGGGCGGCGACGGCGCTGTCGAGCATGGCCGCGATCACGTCGGCCTCGCGCCAGGCTGGGATCAGTATGGCCATCGGCGCCTCGGGCTCGGCGCGCAGCTCGTCGTCGGTGGGCCGCGGGGCGTCGCGCCTCCGGAGACGGCCCGACCAGAAGCTGGCCGAGATGAACAGGTCGTCCACCGCCCACACCGCGATGAGGAGCGCCACGGCCAGGGCGACGGCCTGGAGCACCGCGACGTATCCCGCGGCCAGGGTGTGGAGGAGGTCGGTCATCGCTAGGCCGCGAGGGTTGAGGCCTGGGCGGCCACGAAGGGCTTCACCGGGCGGCCCATGATGGAATCGACGATGCGCTCGGCGGCGGCGCCGTCGCCGTAGAGGTTGGGCGCGGCTACGGCGTGGACCTCGCCGTCGAGCAGCCGGCCGGCCTCGCGCACGATAACCTCGGCGCGGGCGCCCACGAGGCGGGCGGCGCCGGCCCGCAGCGCCTCGGGCCGCTCGGTGGCGTCGCGCATGACCAGCACGGGCCGGCCGAGCGCCGGGGCCTCCTCCTGCACGCCGCCGGAGTCGGTGAGCACCAGGGCCGCGCGCCGCATGAGGGCGACGAAGGCCAGGTAGCCCAGAGGCTCGATGAGGCGGATCTGGTCCAGCCCCCGCAGGCGGCCCATCACCTGGGCGCGAACGTGGGGGTTGAGGTGGACCGGATAGACGACCTCGACGTCGGGACGGCTGGCGAGCTGGATCAGGGCCGCGCAGATCTCGTCGAGGCCGTCGCCGAAGTTCTCGCGCCGGTGGGCGGTGACCAGCACCAGGCGTTTGGCGGGATCGAGGCCGGGCAGGGCGCGGGCCAGTTCGGCGCCGGGCGCCGGGTCGGCGGCGAGGCGCTCGCCGGCCAACTCGAGCGCGTCGAGGACGGTGTTGCCGGTGACGAGGATGCGGCCGGCCAGACGCTCGGCGCGGAGGTTGTCGGCGGCTTCCTCGGTCGGGGCCCACAGGAGGTTGGCCGCCATGTCGACGACGCGGCGGTTGAACTCCTCGGGGAACGGCTGGTCGAGGTCGCCTGTCCGCAGGCCGGCCTCGACGTGGCCCACCGGGATGTGGCGATGAAAGGCTGCCACGGCGGCGGCCATCGCCGTGGTGGTGTCGCCGTGCACCAGCACGCGGTCGGGCTCGACCCGGGCCATCACTGCGTCGAGCGCCTCGATGGCCGCGGCGGTTACGCCGTTGAGCGTCTGATCGGGTCGCATCAGCGCCAGGTCGATGTCGGGGCGAACGCCCAACTCGGCTGCAGTCTGGTCCAGCAGCTCGCGATGCTGGCCCGTGGCGCAGGCGACGGATTCGACGCCGGGCTCGCGCGCCAGCGCGCGCAGCACGGGCGCCATCTTGATGACTTCGGGCCTGGTCCCGAAGACGGATAGAATTTTCACGAACGCGTCCGTCGGATCACACGCGCCATCCCCGGCGCACGCCATGCTTTTTGCGGAACGAGGTTCCAGATCCGTTGATCTGGCGCAGTTAATTCAGGGGCTGTTACTCATATTGGGTATGCCCAAAATTTACTCAAGACTGTATTTCGCAATCCGATATAATCACGAGAACGATCGTCGAGAACACTCTAAGTTGAGTTCGTGGTCTATCCGGAGACAGGCTCGCGACGATACTTCAAGTAGGGGTGGATAAGACGGCTGGACGCCACTGCATGGCGAGCGAAAGGCCTTGATGGCTCCGAAGCCCGCCGCGCCGCGTAGCCAGCGGCCTGGCGGCGATCTTCATGGACCTTGGCGCGGCTAGCCGACCGCCATCACCTCGACCTCGGCGCCGTTGACGCTCGCCGTGTCGCCGACGGCGCGGCCCAGCAGCGCGCGGGCCAGCGGCGAGACATAGGAGACCGAGCCCTTGGCCGGATCGGCCTCGTCCTCGCCGACGATGCGGAAGGTCTGGCGGCGGCCGTCCTCGCGCTCGATCTCGACCGTGCAGCCGAACTGCACGGCGCCGGCCGCGGCGTCGGGTTCGGTGAGCTGGGCGCTGGCGCGGCGGGCCGACCAGTAGCGCAGGTCGCGGGTGGCCCGAGCCATGGCGGTGCGGTCGGCGCTGATCCCGCCGTCGGCCTGGGCGGCGGCGTAGGCGGCGCGCGCGGCCGCCAGCTCGGCCTCGATGGCGGCGAGGCCCGTGGCGGTGACGAGGTTGGCGTGCGGGGAGATCGGGCGGTCGGGCAGGTCGGCCGCCCGGGCCTCGTAGTCTTCCTCGCGGGTGAAGGCGACGGCCATCGCGTGAATCTAAGCCCACGCGCCGCGGATCGGAAGCGGTCGCTTGACTCGGCTAGGTGTTATAGTCATGTATAACACTAATGCACTGAACGGCCGGTAGGCGGCCGCAGGACCGTAGCGCGCCGATGGACCCCGAATGGAACGACAGCCAGCCGATCTATCGCCAGATCCGCGACCGGGTCGTCGCCATGGTGCTCGACGGCCTGCTCAAGGAGGGCGACCCGCTGCCGTCGGTGCGTGCGGTGGCCACCGAGAGCCGGGTCAATCCGCTGACGGTGATGAAGGCCTACCAGCAGCTCGCGGACGACGGGCTGGTGGAGAAGCGACGGGGGCTGGGGATGTTCGTCACCACGGACGCGCGCGAACGGCTGCTGGCCGGGGAGCGCGAGAAGTTCCTGGCCGAGCGGTGGCCCGAGATCCGCGCCACCATCGAGCGCCTGGGACTGACCCGGGAGCTGCTGGGCGTGATCCCGTTCAAGACGCGCGGGGAGGGCTGAGGCGATGGGCGTGATCGAAGCTCGCGGCCTCTCCAAGGCCTATGGCAAGACGCCCGCGCTCAGCGGCGTCGACTTCACGGTGGGCGAGGGCCGCATCGTCGGCCTGATCGGCCCGAACGGCGCCGGCAAGAGCACGGCCATGCAGGCGATCCTGGGCCTGATCCCGCACGACGGCGGGCTGACCGTGCTGGGCCGCGACCCCTGGACCGCGCGCGACGCGCTGATGGGCGAGGTCTCGTTCATCGCCGACGTCGCCGTGATGCCGCGCTGGATGAGGGTGTGGCAGGCGCTGGACTATATGGCCGGCGTCCACCCCCGCTTCGACCGGGCCAAGGCCGAGGGGTTCCTGGCCAAGACCACGATCCGGCGCGAGAGCCGGGTGCGGGAACTGTCGAAGGGGATGGTGACCCAGCTCCACCTGGCGCTGGTGATGGCCGTGGACGCGCGCGTCCTGGTGCTGGACGAGCCGACGCTGGGCCTCGACCTGCTCTACCGCAAGGCCTTCTACGACCAGCTGATCAACGACTATTTCGACCGCAGCCGGACGATCCTGGTCTCGACGCACCAGGTGGACGAGATCGAGCACATCCTGACCGACGTGGTGTTCCTCGACCGCGGCCGGGTGGTGCTGGACGCCAGCCTGGAGGACCTGGAGGCGCGCTTCTGCGAGCTGATGGCCGGGCCCGAGCAGGCGGCCTCGGCGCGGTCGCTGAAGCCGATCCATGAACGGCAGGTGTTCGGCCGCAGCCTGATGATCTTCGACGGCGTGGACCGCGCCCGGCTCGCCCCGCTGGGCGAGGTGCGGACGCCGGGCCTCGCCGACCTGTTCGTGGCCGTGATGGGCGGCCGGCCTCGGGAGATGGCCGGCGAGGGGAGGGCGGCATGAGCACGACCGACGACACCTTCAGCGGCTCCGCGGCCGAGCCGCGCGCGGATCACGCGCCGGCGCCCCTGCCCTGGATGCGGGTGCTCTACTGGTCGGTGCGGCGCGAGCTCTGGGAGAACCGGGCCGTGATCGTCGCGCCGCTGGCCGTGGCGGCCCTGGCGCTGGCCGGCTTCCTGCTGAGCAGCTTCACCCTGCCGCACGCCATGACGGCCATCGAAGCCGGCGATCTCAAGCGGGCCGACCGCCTGATGACCGGCCACAGCTTCGTGGCGCTGGCCGTGCTGCTGACCGGGCTCGTCGTGGCGGCGTTCTACAGCCTGGGGGCGCTGAACGGCGAGCGGCGCGACCGCAGCCTGCTGTTCTGGAAGTCGCTGCCGGTCTCGGACCTGACGACCGTGCTCTCCAAGGCCTGCGTGCCCATGGTGGTGACCCCGGTGCTGACCTACGTGATCGTGGTGGCCTGCCAGGCCGCGTTCCTGGCCTGGAGCACGGTGATCGTGGGCCTGAGCGGCCACAGCCTGCCCACGCTGTGGAAGCACGAGAACCTCGGGCTGATGTGGGTGGTGCTGCCCTACGGTCTCCTGGTCAACGCGATCTGGCAGTCGCCGCTCCACGCCTGGTTCCTGCTGGTCTCGGGCTGGGCCAGGCGCATGGCCATCGTCTGGGCGCTGGCGCCCATCGTGGGCCTGGCCGTCTTCGAGCGGGTGGCGTTCGGCACCTCGAACCTGGCGAAGCTGGGGGGCTATGCGCTGTTCGGCGGCTTCGGCGAGGCCTTCAGCGTCGAAGGCAAGGGGCAGGCGGCGATCGAGAGCTTCGGCCAGGTGGATCCCGCCCGGGTGATGGCCCTGCCCTACTTCTGGATCGCCCCGGCGGTCGCCGCCCTGCTGATCTGGGCCGCGGCGCGACGGCGCCGGTCCGCCATCCCGTTCTGATCTGAGAGGAAGGAGTCCGGCCATGCGTCCGACCCGTCTCGGCCCGTTACTCGCGCTATGCGTGCTATCGATATCAAATTCTACCCAGGCAGGCGACTACAAGCCGCCGCGAACGCCCTACGGCGCGCCCGACCTGCAGGGGATCTGGACCAACAGCTCGGTGACTATGCTGCAGCGGCCGCCGGTGACGAAGTCGCTGGTCCCCACGCCCGCCGAGGCCGCGATGATCGAGGGCGGCTTCGCCCAGTTCGTCGCCAGCGCCCTTGGTCCGGACCACGCCGATCCCGACGCGCCGGCCCTGCCGCCCGCCGAGGAGGCGCCGAACACCGAGTGGGTGGAGATGGACATGAAGCTGGCCCGCATCGACGGCCAGCCCCGCTCGTCGTGGATCGTCGAGCCGGCCGACGGACGCCTGCCGTTCACCGACGCCGGCAAGGCCGCCGCCCGCGCGGCCCAGGCGGAATCGTTCGACGGCCCCGAGGGGCGGCCCACGGCCGAGCGCTGCCTGAGCGGCATCGGCTCGCCCGAAGGACCGCCGATGATGAACACCGGCTATGACGCCAACTACCAGATCGTCCAGACGCAGGGCTTCGTCGCCATCGAGGTGGAGATGAACCACGAGGTGCGGATCGTCCGGCTGGGTCCGGCGGGGCGTCCGCCCGCCCACATCCCGGCGGCGGTGCGGCCCTGGATGGGGGATTCCATCGGCTGGTGGGAGGGCGACACCCTGGTGGTCGAGACCACCAACCTCAATCCGCGCGGCGCCTATGTGGCGAGCCTGGGCGGCGGGTTCGCCTATACGGCCGAGGCCCGCGTCCTCGAGCGGTTCACCCGCACGGCCGACGACCGGATCCTCTACGAGTTCTCCGTCGACGATCCGGCGACCTTCAAGACCCCGTGGCGGGCCGAGATGCCGTTCCGGCGCGCGGCCGGCCCGATCTACGAATACGCCTGCCACGAGGGCAACTACAGCCTGGCCAACGCGCTGTCGGGCGCGCGGGCCGAGGAGCGCGCCGCCGCCGAGGCGGCCACCCCGCCCCAAGGAGCCCATCCATGAACCTGATGCCGCCCCCCGAGGCGCCGGCCGTGCTGCGCGCCGGCGCCGTGGCCCTGCTGGTCCTGCATATCGCCGGCGGGACGGCGGGGATCGTCTTCGGCTGGACCGCCATGCTGGCCCGCAAGGGCGGCCGGATGCACCAGGTGGCCGGGACCGTCTTCCTGGTGTCGATGCTGGCCATGGCCGCGGTGGGCGCGGGCGTCTCGCCGTTCCTGCCCGAGGGGCAATGGACCAACACCACCGCGGCCATCTTCACGCTCTACCTCGTGGCCACCGGCTGGGCGGTGACGCAGCGCCGGCCCGGCGTGGTCGGCGGGTTCGAGCGGGCGGCCGTGATCGTGCCGCTGGGCCTGGCGGCCATGGGTGTGGCGTTGGCGGCGATCCACGCCGGCGGCCCACGGTTCGCAGGCTTCTCCACCGTCTTCGCCTTCGCGGCGTTCTCGGCCGTCGCCGCGGCCTGCGACCTGTCGATGATCCGCAAGGGCGGCCTCGCCGGCCCGTCCCGGATCGCGCGGCACCTGTGGCGCATGGGCGCGGCGCTGTTCGTCGCCAACGGCTCGTTCTTCCTGGGCCAGCAGAAGTTCCTGCCCGAGGCGGTGCGCGGGACCTTCCTGCCGGCGATTCCCGTCCTGGGGGTCGTCGCGCTGACGCTCTACTGGCTGGCCCGGACCCTGTGGCGCGCGCGCCGACGGCCGCAGCCCCACGCGGCCTGAGGCTTCGAACCCCCCGTACGCCGGTCGCGCTGTGCCTGAGCCTGCCGACGTCGTAAGGTGGCCTCGGCAGGGCGCATCCTGGGGGTGTTCATGGACCTGTGCGGGGCGACACGGCGGAGGCGGGGCGGTTGAACGCCCTGATGCCGCTCGCCCCGTCGCCGCAGGCGACCGACCGGAAGGTCGATTCCGGCCGCGCGCTGTTCTGGCGGCTGATCGGCATCTATTCGGCGGCCACGGGCGCGGCCGTCTCGCTGACCCTGCTTCTGGGCCTGCTGGGCCTGGAATTCACGCCCCGCCAATGGTTGATCTTCTGGATGGCGGTGCCGTTCGGCACGGCGTTCTTCACCTCGCTCGACTTCTTCGCCATCAGCCTCCATCTGCGCCCGGTGTCGAGCGTGCTCGCCGCCCTGGACCGCGGCGAGCGGCCCAGCGACGCGGCGCTGGGGGCGGCCGTGGTGCGGGCGCTGAACCTTCCCCAGATGTCGGCGGTGCGGGTGATCGCCCTGCACGGCCCGGCGGCGACCCTGTCGCTGGTGGGGGTGATCGTGGTCCTGAACACCTTCTTCCAGGCCGGGATCGCCATGTGGCAGCTGGTGGCGCTGGGAACGATGATCTTCGTCTTCGCCTCGCCGGCGCACGCGATCTTCGAGTTCTTCGCCGTCAGCAAGGCCATCGAGCCGGTGGCGATCCGCCTGTGGCGCGCGCTGGACGGGCCCATCCCGCCCGAGCAGGCGAAGCGCCTGATCGCGGTGCCGTTGCGCAACAAGGTGCTGTTCCTGGCGGTGTTCGTCTCGTCGCTGCCGCTGGTGTTCGCGGTGGCCTCGTTCCTGTTCAAGTTCGACCGGATGCTCCAGGCCCATGGCTTCGTGGTGCCGGCGGGCGAGCTGACGTCGCTTTACCTATGGGGCAGCGGGGTGGTGCTCGTCTGCGTCGTGGGGGCGGTGGCCATGGCGATCCTGACCGCGCGCGAGGTCAGCCACTCGGCGGCGCGGCTGGTGGACGCCATGCGCCACGTGGAGGGCGGCCGGCTGGACGAGGCCGAGCTCGACGTGCTGACCACCGACGAATACGCCGAGATCAACCGCGGCTTCTCCCTGATGCTCGACGCCCTGCGCGAGGAGCAGCAGATCCTGGAGGTGACCCAGGACCTCGCCGGCGAGCTGCTGCTGGAGGTGCTGATCGCGCGTATCATGACGGCGACGACGCAGCTCCTGAACGCCGAACGCGCCTCGCTGTTCGTCTACGACGAGAAGGCCGACGAGCTGTTCACCCTCTACGCCGACGGGCTGGAGACACGGCAGATCCGGGTGTCGACGGCCAGCGGCATCGCCGGGGCGGTGTTCACCACCGGCCGCACCGAGAACATCTCCGACCCCTACGCCGACGCGCGCTTCAACCGCGACGTGGATCAGCGCACGGGCTTCGTGACCCGCAGCATCCTGTGCGTGCCGATCACCAACAAGGCCGGGGCGCGAGTGGGCGTGGCCCAGGCGCTGAACAAGCGCGGCGGCGCCTTCACGGCCAAGGACGAGTCGCGCCTGAAGGCCTTCGCGGCGCAGGTGGCGGTGAGCCTGGAGAACGCCAAGCTGTTCGACGACGTGCTGACCACCAAGAACTACAACGAGAGCATCCTGAAGAGCACGTCGAACGGCATCGTCACCCTGGACGCCGACGGCAAGGTGGTGACGGTCAACGATGCGGCCCAGGCGCTGCTGGGCGCGCCGCGCGAGGCCATGGCCGGCAAGCCCGCCGAGGTGGCGTTCTGGGGCGACAACGACTGGATCCTGGAGAGCCTCGGCAAGACCCAGGCGACCGGCGAGACGGCGCTGGCCATCGACGCCGAGATCCGCCGCCCGGACGGAACCGGCGCGACGGTGAACCTCACCGCCATGCCGCTGATCGACGCCGGCGAGGCGCGTATCGGCTCGATGCTGGTGCTGGAGGACATCACCGAGGAGAAGCGCATCCGCTCCACCATGAGCCGCTACATGAGCAAGGAGGTGGCCGACCAGCTGCTGGCCGCCGGCGAGCTGGAGCTGGGCGGCAAGGAGCAGAAGGTGACGGTGATGTTCACCGACGTGCGCGGCTTCACCGCCATCGCCGAGGCGCTGGGGCCGCGCCAGACGGTGTCGCTGCTGAACGCCTATTTCACCGAGATGGTCGAGGTGATCTTCGACCACGGCGGCATCCTCGACAAATACATCGGCGACGGGATGATGGCCCTGTTCGGCGCGCCGCTGGTGGGCGACGGCGACGCCGACAACGCGCTGGCCGCGGCCGACGCCATGATGGGCCGACTGGCCGTCCTGAACGCCCGGCGCGCCGAGGCGGGCGAGGCGGCGCTGGCCATCGGCATCGGCTTCTCCACCGGCCCCACGGTGGTGGGCAACATCGGCTCGGCCCGGCGCCTCGACTACACGGTGATCGGCGACACGGTGAACCTCGCCTCGCGGCTGGAAGGCGCGACCAAGCAGTACCGCGCCGGCGTGCTGCTGTCGGAGATGACGGTGCGCGACCTGAAGGGACCGGCGATCCTGCGCGAGATCGACCTGATGCGGGTGAAGGGCAAGGACCGGCCGGTGGCGGTCTACGAGTCGCTGGGCTACCGGGCGGGCGAGCCCGCGCTGACCGCGCTGCTCGACCTGCACGCCGCCGGCCTCGCGGCCTATCGCGACCGCGACTGGGCGCGGGCGGCCGCGGCCTTCGACGCGGCGCTGGAGCTCTATCCCGACGATGGGCCCGCCGGGGTCTACCGCGAGCGCTGCGCCGTGCTGGCCGCGACCCCGCCGCCCGCCGACTGGGACGGCGTCTGGAACCTCACCGAGAAGTAGCCATGGCCTACGACCGTTCGCTCGCCGCCGAGATGCGGGCCCTGATGGCCGGGCGGCCCGGCGTGATCGAGAAGGCGATGTTCGGCGGCCGCTCCTGGATGCTGAACGGCAACATGGTCTGCGGCGTGGGCGAGGCCCGCTTCATGTTCCGGGTGGGCAAGGACCGCATGGCCGAGGCGCTGGCCCGCAGCGGCGCCGAGCCGGTGGTGTTCGGCGACCGGACCATGGGCGGCTTCGTCTGGGTCGACCCCGACGCGGCGCTGGAGGACGGCCTGGAGGACTGGATCGCCTTCGCCTGGGCCTTCGCCGCCTCGCTGCCGCCGAAGTAGGGCCGTCCGGACGATCCGGCGGGCTTGTCCGGACACGATCGCGGTTGCGGCGGCGGCGACAGCGGCGGCATCACCGCGCCATGACCACCCCGACCCAAGCCGCCGCCCCGCCGCCCGCCCGGACCTTCGCGAGCGAAGCCCTCGACATGGCTCGCACGATCGCCTGGGCCCTGGCGATCGCCCTCGTCGCGCGGATCTTCATCTTCCAGCCCTGCACCATTCCCTCCGATTCCATGGAGCCCACGGTGCGCACCGGCGACTACATCCTGGTCTCCAAGTGGGACTACGGCTTCAGCCGCGCCTCCATCCCCTTCAACCCGCCACTGTTCCACGGCCGGCTCTTCGGCCGCGACCCGATGCGCGGCGACGTGGTGGTCTTCCGCCTGCCGCGCGACCCCAACGTCGATTACATCAAGCGGGTGATCGGCCTGCCCGGCGACCGCGTGCAGCTGAAGGACGGGGTGGTCTATGTGAACGGCAAGGCGATCCCGCGGACGCCGGGCGGGGTGACCCACGATCCCGGCCTCGGCGACCTGGCGGTGACCCGCTATTTCGAGCCCCGCGCGCGCGGCGGCGACTACGTCACCTGGGACCAGGGGCCGGGCCACGACGGCGACGACACCGGGGTCTACCGCGTGCCGGAAGGCAGCTACTTCATGCTGGGCGACAACCGCGACAACTCGCTCGACAGCCGCTGGCCCGAGGCGGTGGGCGTGGGGTTCGTGCCGGCCGAGAACCTGGTGGGCCGCGCGCGGCTCTCGCTGATCTCCTGGCGCTACGGGGCCTCGATCATGAAGCCCTGGACCTGGATCGCCGGCCTTGAGCCCGACCGCTTCTTCCGGGTGCTGCGTTAGCGGTGAAGCCCGGCGCGGTACTCGGCGAGGCTGACGGCGCCGTCGTGATCGGCGTCGAGGCGGGCCAGTTCGGCGGCGGTGACCCGGCCGTCGCCGTTGGCGTCGAGCCGGGCGAAGTCGCCGGGCGGGCCGGTGCGGGCGAGCGAGGGCGCGGCCGCGGCGGCCACGGCGGCGGCCACCAGGGCGCCGGCGGCGGCGAGCGGCAGGCGGCGCGGGCGGACCACGGGCCGGGGCTCGATCCGGCCCTCGATGAAGCCGCGCAGGGCCTCGCTCGCCGACACGCCGTCGTCGCGGCAGCGGGCCATGAAGGCCAGCTTGGTCGGGTGGGGCAGGCGGATCTCGAGCGTTTCGCTCTTCTTCAGGGGTCGGGTCATGGAAGGCGTCGCCGGCGTCGAGCTTGGAAAGGCTCAGTCAAGCTCATCTGACGCCGGGATCGTAGCGGAATCGTGTCCGGACACGTGCGGCGCGTAGGGGCCGAAGGCGGCCAGGACGCGGTCGGCCTCGCTCCAGGGGTCGGTGACGAACACCGAATACAGCCCGGTCGGCTCGACGCGGACGACCACATGGCCCGACACGCTGGCGGCCTTGCGCAGGAACCGGTCGCCCACCTTCAGCGCCTCGGGTGTGACCTGGGTGAGGAACAGCTCGCGCGGCCCCGGATAGAGCCGCGGGCCGGTCATCCGCTCCAGCGGCTTCAGGTCGGGGTGGGTGACGTGCCAGGGCGTGACCACCCAGACGCGCGGGCGCAGGGCGGCCACGGCGGCCGCGCCGACGGCGTCGTAGTAGCCGTGGTGGCAGGCTACGGCCACGTCGACCGGGCCGCAGGCGCGGGCGGCCGCGCCCTCGATGTCGGCCCAGGGCAACGCGCCGTCGGAGGTCTCGGCGGTCAGGTCGCCGCCGCAGAACCAGGCGAAGCCGGCGTAGCCGATCCGCAGGGCCACCGAGGCCATGTTCTCGGTCGGCCGGTCCTGCGGCGCCAGCGCGGCGAGCGGCGGGAAGGTCGCGCGCGCCGTGGTCCCCCGGCCGGTCCAGACGCGGCCGTTGGCGGCCAGGACGCGGGCCTCGAAACCGGGGAAGTCACGGGGGCGCCGGCGCAGGACGAGCTGGTCGGCGCGGCCGGGCTCCAGGCGGCCGTTGGCCAGACCCGCGGCGGCGCGAGCCTTCAGGAAGGCCAGGTAGTTGGCCGCGAACGGGGCGTCGATCGGCGGCAGGTCGGCGTAGTCGGGCCAGCCGCGGTCGAAGACCTGGCGGATGGGCAGGCCGGCGGCCACGTCGCTGACCCCGGTCAGGCGATAGGCCCCGCCGGGCGCGGGCGGGCTCCGCGGCGTCACGTCGCCGATGTGGTCGGGGTGGATGTGGGTGGCCACGAAATAGTCGAGGCCCGCGTCGGGGTCGGGCAGGCGCCGCCGCGCGTAGCGGGCGATCCACTCGCCCGGGCGGCGCGTCCCATCGGGCCGGGGCGCGGTGGACATCTCCGGCGGGCTGGCGGTGGCCCCGGCGTCGACCATCAGACCCGTGCCGTCCGGCCCGATCACCAGCGTGCAGTCGCCCCGGCCGGTGGCGAGGTGGTGGATCTCCAGCGTCCCCGGCCGCCACGGCGAAAGCCGCCCGCCCGCCTGGGCCTGCGCGCGGGGCGCCGCGGCCAGGGCGGCCAGGCCGCCCAGCACCGCGCGCCGGGCGACCCGGGCCATCAGAACCGCCCGCGCAGGGTGACGCCGTAGGTGCGCGGCTCGCCCAGGTATTCGGCCAGCACGCCCTGGGTCGAGGGCGTCAGCACATAGTCCTTGTCGGCGAGGTTGCGGCCCCAGACCGTGACGCTCCAGGCGCCGTCGGCGGCCTCGTAGCCCAGCGAGGCGTTGACCAGGGAATAGCTGTCGATGTGCAGGTTCGGGTCCTTGGTGGCGCCGGTGTAGTAGCCGTCGGTGTACGACCAGCTCGCCGCGCCGATCAGGTAGCCCGAGGCGAGCGGGGCGTGCAGGTCGGCCGCGAGCGAGCCCTTGTTGCGCGGCGACGAGCCCAGCGGGTGGCCGGTGTTGTCGGCGCCGCCCGGGATGACGAAGTCGTCGTAGCGGGTGTCGAGGTAGCCGTAGGTGGCCATCAGGTTCAGCCAGGCGGTGGGGCGCACGGTCAGCTCGACCTCGACGCCCTTCACCGTGGCCTTGGCGGCGTTGGTGATGGTGAGCACCCGGGTCAGGCCGTTGAAGAACAGCTCCTGCTTGTCCTTGTAGTCCATCTGGAAGACCGAGGCGTTCAGGCGCAGGCGATCCCCCAGCCACTGCGACTTCACCCCCAGCTCGTAGTTGGTCACCTTCTCGGGGTTGAACGGCTGGGTGAGGGCGGTGAGCGACGAGGCGTCGGTGTTGAAGCCGCCGGCCGTGTAGCCGCGGGTGACGCTGGCGTAGACCCGGGCGTCGGGCGTGGCCTTCCAGGTCAGCACCGCGCGGGGGGTGACCTCGCCCCACGAGGCCTTGAGGTCGCTGGCGGCGAAGCTGCCGGTGGCCGGGCGCACGAAGTCGGTTCGGTTCAGCGAGGCGGTCTTGCGGTCGTGGGTGTAGCGGGCGCCCAGCGTCAGGTCGAAGGCCTCGCCCAGGTGGACCACGCCGTCGGCGAAGACCGCATAGCTCGTGGTCTTCACGGCCTGGTCGGTGAGGACGTCGGCGACCCGTGCGCCGGTGACGGCGGCCAGCGACATGGTGCGAAGCTGGCGCTTGGCGTCCTCGTCGGCGAAATAGACCCCGGCCACGAAGTCGCCCCGGTCCCACTTGGGACTGGCGTAGCGCAGCTCCTGGGAGAACAGCCCGACCCGGTCGACGTCGCGGTTGACCGCCTGGGAGGACGTACCGGTCAGGAACGTGTAGCTGGCGCCCGTGCCGGCATAGTCCTCGCCCGACTGCGACCAGCGATAGCCGGTGACCGAGGTGACCTCGCCGACCGGGGCGCTCCAGTAGAGCCGCGCCGAAGCGCCCCACTGGTTGCGCGCGAAGTCCTGCGGGAAGCCCAGTTCGGAGGTGCGGCGGTTCCCGTCCGATCCGGCGGCCTTGGACGAGAGCGTGCGGCCGCCGTTGTGGTCCTCGTTGTAGTCGGCGCCCAGCAGGGCCTCGAGGGTGTCGGTGGCCTGCAGCCGCAGCTGGGCGCGCAGGGTGCGGCTGTCGAGATCGTCCTCCTCGGCGCCGGTCAGCCGGTCGCGGCCGTAGCCGTCGTGGACCTTGATCGAGCCTGCGAGCCGCACGGCGGCGCGGTCGCCCAGGGCGGCGTCGACCAGGGCGTCGGCCCGGTAGAGGCCGTAGTTGCCGGTCTCGCCGCGCGCCATGGCGCTGGTTTCCCCGAAGGCCGGCTTGCCGGTGTCGATCACGATGGCGCCGCCGGTGACGTTGCGGCCGAACAGGGTGCCCTGCGGCCCCTTCAGCACCTGCACCGAGCGCAGGCCGAACAGCTCGAACGAGGCGGCGCTGTTGCGCGGGATGAACAGGTCGTCGACCACCACGGCGACGGGCTTGTTGGCGCCGATCTGGGTGAAGGTGTTGCTGGCCCCGCGCACGGCGATCGTCGGGCTGGAGTAGTTGAACGCCGAGACCAGCAGGCCGGGTGTCAGCCGCGAGATGTCGCGCAGGCTGTCGAGGCGGTAGGCGTCCAGCGCCCGGCCGGAGAAGGCGGTCAGCGTGATGGGCACGGTCTGGGCGGCTTCCTCGCGCTTCTGCGCCGTCACCACGACGGTCTCGAGGGCCGTGGGCGACGGGTCGGCGGCCCCGGCGGGCGCGGCGCCGGCCGGGGGAAAGCCCAGCACGATCACGCCGCCCGAGTCGGAGAGGATGGCCAGGCCCGTGCCCGCGATGAGCTGGCGCAGGGCGGCGCGGGCGTCGAGGGCGCCCTTGAGGGCCGGGGTGCTGACGCCGCGCAGCCGGTCGGCCGGCGCCACGATCTGCAGGCCCGCCTGCCGGGCGAACTGGGGGATCGCCGTCACCGCCGGCTGGGCGGGCACGTCGAACACCCGTTGCTGGGCGAGGGCGGGCGTCGCCGCCGCCAGGATCATCGCCAGGGCCGCGCCGCAGCCCCACATCCGCCTCGAAAGCCTCGACACATCCGCCCCCTGTTCCGCTCGGACGCGCGGCCCGCGCCGCCGTCTCATGGGGTTCGATGCCCCGCCGCCGGATTTCCGCCACCCGCGGCCAAGCTTTTTTCGCGCGGCGCTCAGGAGCGCGGGTCGAGGCGCAGGCCGTCGGGCTCGGAGGTCACCTTGAGATCAAGGCTGAGCGCCGCGGCGCGGGCGAAGCCGTCGGGGTCGCTCATGGAGAAGAGGCCGGTCACCCGCATCGCCGCCACCGCCGGATCGGCGATGCGGATGCGCCGGTCGGTGTAGCGGGCGTATTCGCCGGCCGCCTCGGCGAGCGTCAGGCCGTCGAGGTCGAGCATGCCCTGGCGCCAGGCGGTCGCGCGCTCGGCGCCGCCGGCCGGCAGGGTCACCGGCGCCAGCGGCCGGCTCGCGGCCACGGTCACGGCGCGGTCGGCGGCGAGGCGGACCGGCGAGGCGTCGCCGCGGCGGACTTCGACCACGCCCTCGCGCACCATCACGACGACCTCGTCGTCCGGCAGGATGCGGACGGTGAAGCTGGTGCCCACGGCGCGCACGCGCACGGGGCCGGCGACCACGTCGAACGGCCGCGCCGCGTCCTTGGCCACGTCGAACAGGGCCTCGCCCCGGATCAGGACCACGCGGCGCACCTTGTCGCCATAGGCCTGGCGCACGGCCGTGTCGGTGTTCAACGTGACGGCCGAGCCGTCGCTCAGGGCCACGCGCCGCACGTCGCCCTTGTGGGTGGCCACCCGCCCGTTCAACCGCGACAGCGCGAAGACGCCGGCGCCGGCGAACCCCGCGGCGAGCAGGCCGCCGGCCCCGGCCAGGAACCGCCGCCGGCTGCGGCGGCGGGCCTCGGGGTGGCGCGCGGGGACGAAGTCGTCGCCCAGGGCGCGGGCGCGGTCGAAATGGGCGCTGACCGCGCGGGCGCGGGCGTAGGCGCCGGCGCGGCGCGGGTCGGCGGCGGCCCAGGCGTCGAGCTCGGCCTGCTCGGCCTCGCTGAGCGGTCCACGGTCGACGCGCGCGGCCCAGTCGGCGGCCGTCGCGTCAATCGCGGCTGCGCGCTCTCGCATCTTCGGCGGGGGGTTCGGTTCGGGCGCCACGTTTCCTAGATGCCGCGATACGGCCGCTTCCGCCACGTCCCATCGCATTCATCACCTGGCGCAGGCCCCGGCCGATGTGCTTTTCGACTGTGCTTTCCGAGAGGCCCATGCGCGCGGCCACCTCCTTCTGCGACAGGCCAAGCACCTTGCGCAGGGTGAAGGCCTCGCGACACTTGGCGGGCAGGGCGGCGATCAGGGCGGCCACGCGCCCCAGCTCCTGGCGGTCGGCCAGCACCACGTCGGCGCCGGGTTGATCGTCGGGGATCTCCAGGCTGTCGGCGGCCGCCAGGGTCTCGAAGGCGATCACGCGCCGCCGGCGAAGGGCCTGCAGGATCACCGTCTTGGCGACCTGGAACATGTAGGTGCGCGGGTTGACGATGTGGTCCACCCGCTCCAGCCCGGCCAGCACCGCGTAGGTCTCCTGAACGATGTCGTCGACCTCGAGGTGGAAACGCGGCTGGCGCGCCAGCCATGCGCGCAGCGCGGGTTCCGCCGGCAGGGCATGCCGGGCCAGCCAGACCGCCCGTTCGTCGGACACCGCGCCCATGCTTCGGCCGATACCAGCCGGCTGTGACAGTTGCACGCGGCCGGCGCGATCATGTCCGGACCGGCGCATTCGGCGCCTGGCGATTGCGCAGCCGACACCTCGTTTCAGCTTTGCAGAATCCCGCGCGTTTTCGGGGCCGGAAACCCGTCCGGAGGCCGCCGGCGGCCATTGCCGGAGGTCGTTGGTTTTCGTACTTTCGGTATCGGAAAACCGCGCCAGTGCGCGGCAAGAGAACAAAAACCGGAGACGCCCGTGCGCCGCGCCCTCATCCTCGCCCTTGGAACCGCGCTCGCGACCGCGCCCCTGGCGCTCTCGTCCGCCGCGGCCGAGACCAAGGCGGCCGCCGCCTACAAGGTCCCGCGGACCAGCTTCGGCCAGCCCGACCTCGGCGGCTACTGGACCAACGCGACGCTGACGCCGCTGATGCGTCCGGCCAAGCTGGGCGACCGCGCGGTCTTCACCCCCGAGGAGGTGAAGAAGATGGAATCGGCCGTCGACAAGGAGATCGCCGACGGCAACGCGCCCACCGATCCGAACGCCCCGGTCGACGCGAAGGCTCCGCAGACGACGGAGATCCGGCCCGAGTTCGCCGCCGCGGGCGGCGACGTCGGCGGCTACAACCGCGGCTGGCTCGATCCGGGCAACACGGTGATGCGCGTCCACGGCGAGCCGCGCACCAGCCTGATCACCACGCCCAACGGCATGCCGCCCAAGCGCAAGGCCGGCGCGCCGCCGGCCGGCGGCTTCCGCGGGGGGCTGGGCTCGTTCGACAGCTACGAGACCCGTTCGCTGGGCGAGCGCTGCATCATGGGCTTCGGCCGCAACGCCGGCCCGCCGATGTTCCCAAACGGCTTCTATAACAACGACTACGAGATCGTTCAGACGCCCGATGCGGTGATGATCAACGTCGAGATGGTGCACGACGTGCGCATCATCCGGCTGAACGCCAAGCACCGCACCGACGACGTGCGCCCCTGGATGGGCGACTCCATCGGCTGGTGGGATGGCGACACCCTGGTGGTCGAGACCACTCATATCCCGCAGGCCCAGCAGTTCTTCGGCTCGTGGAAGAACCTGAAGGTGACCGAGCGCTTCACCCGCGTGGGCAAGGCGCGGCTCCACTATCAGTTCTCGGTCGAGGACCCGACGATCTGGGACGCCGCGTGGGGCGGCGAGTACGAGTTCTCGCCGATGCAGGGCATCATCTACGAATATGCCTGCCACGAGGGGAACTACGCCCTGCCCGGCATGCTCGCGGGGGCCCGGGCCGAGGAGGCCGAAGCCGCCGAGAAGGCCAAGACCGCGGCCAAGGGCGGCTCGCAGCCGTAGGCCTCGCCTCGCCGCTCGCGGCAGGTTAGACGACGGGCCGACAGGAGGCCCGCCATGGACCAGCGCGAGAGCTTCGAGGCCGTCGCCGACCTCTACGCCGAGGTGCGGCGCGGCTATCCGGCGGCCCTGTTCGACGACCTGGAGGCCCTGGCCGGGCTGGGGCCCGCCTGCCGCGTCCTCGAAGTGGGTTGCGGCGGAGGCCAGGCGACCGGCGACCTCGCCGCCCGCGCCGGCCGCGTGCTGGCGATCGATCCGGGCGCGAAGCTGATCGACGAGGCCCGGCGGCGGGTGAGCGCGCCCAACGCCGACTTCGCGGTCTCGACGTTCGAGGCGTTCGAGGCGGCGCCCGGCGGCTTCGACCTCGTGGCCTCGGCCCAAGCGTGGCACTGGGTGGACCCGGAGGCGGGCTTCCCGAAGGCGGCCGCGGCGCTGGCCGACGGCGGCGCGATGGCGGTGTTCGGCCATGTGCCCGTGATCCCCGGCGAGCCGTTCGCCACGCCGTTCAAGGCGATCTTCGACCGCTACGCCCCCGGCGCCTGGGGCCATCCGCCGCCCCAGGCCTGGTATCTGCCGGATGGCCCGGTCGCGGGGATGTTCGACGCCTCGGGCCTGTTCGGGCCGGTGACGCACCGCGGCTACGAATGGACGTGGCGGCTCGATGCGGAGGGCTTCGGCCGCTACCTGCGCACGGATTCCGGCTACCACTTCCTGCCCGAGGGCCCACGCTTCGCCCTGTTCGACGAGATGTGCGCGGCGGTCGCGGCGGAACCGACGCCCTTCGACACCCGCTGGGAGACCCACCTCTACGTGGCGCGGAGGGCTTAGGGGCCACCGTCATCCTCGCCCTCGTGGCGAGGATCCCTAGCGCCGCTTCAGGGGTGGGGCGGGACTATCCCTGGCTGTGCGGCCGAGAGAGGGATCCCAGGCACGAGGCCTGGGATGACGGCGTCGGATCGCTGCGGCGAAGGCGTCGAGGCCGGGGCGGCCGGGTCCCGGATCTTCGGGCGCTTCGCGCCCTGCGTCCGGGATGACGTCTCAGCTCTTCAGCCAGTCCAGGATCATCGGGCCGGCCTCGCGGGGCCAGGTGTGGGAAAGGTCGTCGATCTCGGCATAGGTGACCGCCGCGCCGGCGGCCGAGAGGGCGTCGCGGGCCTCGCGGGCCATATCGATCCCGAACATCCAGTCGAGCGCGCCGTGGACGATGTGGATGGGCAGGCCGTAGAGCCGCTCCGGGTCGGCGAACTGGGTCAGCATCGGGTGGAAGGCGGCCGAGACGGGCGCCAGGTGGGTGAAGGGCGAGGCGGGCTCCAGGCCGCTGACATAGGAGAAGGTGCCGCCGTCGCTCATGCCGGTGAGCAGGATGCGGCCGGGGTCGACGGCCCACTGGGCGGCGACCGCCTCGACGATGCGGGCCAGCATGGGCGTGTCGGCGTCCTCGCCCTGCAGCGCCCAGGTGCGGCCCGTGGCCGTAGGCGCGACCACGATCGCCCCGCCGGCCCGGGCGGCGCGCAGCCAGCTCCAGAGGAAGGCCGCGCCGTTGCCGCTGCCGCCATGCAGGGCGACGATCAGGGGCAGGGGCGTATCGGGCGAATAGGTCTCGGGCGCATAGGCGGTGACGCTGCCCCGCGCGCCGGGCTCGCCCGCGAGCTGGAGCACGCCGGTGTCGGGCCGCGACTCGGCGCCGGCGAGGCGGGCCAGCAGGGCGTCGTCGTCGCGGCGGTCGGGTTCGAGGAAGTAGCGGTTCAGCGGCGGCAGGGCCTGGGCGAACGGGTAGAGCGCGGCCTGGGCGCGGGGCAGGTGGCGCAGGGCCCGGAAGACCGCGCCCACGCCCTCGTCGCTCTCCGAGGCGCCGCGCAGCTCGGCGAAGGCGGCGATGGCCGCGTCGGCGGCGGCGGCCATGCCCGCGCGGACGTCGGCCAGGGCCTCGGGCCAGGCGTCGAGGCGCGCGCGCAGGGGCGGCAGGGGTTCGTCGGGGGCGCCGACGGCGTCCATCACCCGGCCGAAGTCGGCGGGGTTGAGGTAGCGGGCGACGAAGGCCAGGCCCTCCAGGCTGCGCAGCAGCGGCGGCAGCAGCTCGGTAAGGTCGTCGAGGACCTGTTCCTC
This sequence comes from Phenylobacterium sp., assembly GCF_016124325.1. Lineage (GTDB taxonomy): Bacteria > Pseudomonadota > Alphaproteobacteria > Caulobacterales > Caulobacteraceae > Phenylobacterium. The sequence goes on along the minus strand of NZ_WGNY01000030.1, from coordinate 11,514 downwards.
CATCTCAGTACTGCCCGTAGCGGCCGGCGACGGAGTCGAGCAGCTTGCCGGGGTCGTAGCCGACGCCGTCCTTGAACACGATGGCGACGTTCTCGATGTCGGCGATGGCCTGGGACGGATCGCCCTTCACCACCACGAGGTCGGCGTTCTTGCCCGGCGCGATGGAGCCGATGCGGTCGGCCAGACCCAGGTAGGTCGCGCCGTTGAGCGTGGCGATGCGGATGGCCTGCACCGGGGTGAAGCCGGCCTCCACCAGCAGTTCGACGCCGCGCTGGTCGCCGAAGCCGGGGATGACCCCGCCGTTGCCCGTGGGATCGGGGCCGGTGAGCAGCAGGCCGCCGGCGTCGGCGAAGGCCTTCTCCATGGCCATGTCGTTCTTCAGGATCCGGGTGGCGTCGGCGTAGTTCTCGCGCGGGGCCTGGTTGGTGCGGTTGCGGGCGTAGAGGTAGGCCTCGCGCGCTTCCGGCGTCAGCACCGCCATGGCCTTGGGGTTCAGCGGCGCATGGCCGGGGACGCGCTGTTCGAACACCGGCAGGGTGGAGGTGACGGCCACCTTCTTGGCCACGAGCTGGGCGATCAGCGCCTGGCCCTGGGGCGTGTCCGGGGTCATGGCGAGGATGGTGGGATCGCCGGAGGTGCGGGGGCAGAGGTCGGGCGCCTTGCCGGGGTCGAGCTGGGTGTTGACCATGAAGCCATGCTCCAGGTCGTCGATGCCGAGGTCGGCGGCCTCGGGATAGGTGACCGAGCAGAGGTGGCCGGTGACCTTCAGGCCGCGCTTGTGGGCCTCGTCGATGGCCGCCTTCAGCTCGGCGCGGGTGATGTTCATGTAGGCCTTGAACGAGGTGGCCCCCTGGTCGGCCCAGAAGGCGACGGTGCGGCGCGCGTCGTCGGGATCCTTCAGCTGGTGCATCTGGATGAAGGGCGAGTTGGGCCCCTCCAGGTAGGGCGCGGTGACGTCGAGGTGCGGGCCGGGGAGCTCGCCCTTGTCGATCAGGGCCTTGAGGTTGAGGTCGGCGTAGGGCTCGACGCTGCCCGTGGTGCGCATGGTGGTGACCCCGGCCGCCAGATAGAGGCGCGGCGCCGAGAAGGTCATCTGCGGCACCAACACCGGCGGGTCGGAGTGGCCGTGGGCGTCCAGGTTGGGCCGGGCGATATAGTAGAGGTGATTGTGCATCCCCACGAGGCCGGGGATCACGGTGTGGCCGGTGAGGTCGATCGTCTCGGCGCCGGCGGGGATCATGGGCCGCGCGTTGGGGCCGGCGATCGCGGCGATCCTGCCATCGGCGATGACCAGGGTCTGGTCTTCCAGCGGCGCGGCGCCCGTGCCGTCGATGACGCGGACGTGGGCCAGGACGAGCGCCTTGGCCTCGGTGGTCACGAAGGGCCTCACCGCCGCGCCGGGCGCCGCGGGCGGCGCCAGGATCTGCGGCGCGGCCGCCGCCGGGGCCGAAACCAGCGCCGCCAGCGCCAGGGCGAGCCATCGAACCATCAACATGCCTCCCGTCACGCGGCGACCATGGCATGGCCGCACGGTTTGCGCGAACGGGCCGGCTCCGCGATGGTGGGGCAAACGGGAGGGAGGGCGTGATGCGCCGAGTGTTGATCGGGCTGGTGGCCGCGGTGCTGGCCGCGACGGCGGCCGACGCCAGGACCTGGGACGTCCACATCCGCCGCGACGACTGGGGCGTGCCGCACATCCGGGCCAAGACCGACGCCGACGCGGCCTACGGCCTGGGCTACGCCCAGTCGGAGGACGATTTCGCCACCCTGCAGGAGTCGGTGTTCACCGGCCGCGGCCGGCTGGCCGAGCTGCAGGGGCCGTCGGGGATCGAGAGCGACTACCTCGTGGCGCTGCAGGACGTGTGGGGGACGGTGACGCGCCGCTACGCCCGCGACCTGGACGCGAAGACGCGGGCCGTGCTGGAGGCCTATGCCGCCGGCGCCAACGCCTATGCCGCGCAGCATCCCGAGAAAGTGGCGCCGGGCCTGCTGCCGATCACCGGCCAGGACTTGGCGGCGGCCACCACCTATCGCGGCCCCACCTTCTACGGCCTGGACGACGCCTTCCGCCGCACCATGCGCCCGAGCGCGAAGAAGATCGCCGAGGTGAACGACGGCGTGGAGATCGGCTCCAACGGGGTGGCCGTCGGCCCGCGCCGCTCGGCCGACGGGGCCACCCGCCTGCTGGTCAATTCGCACCAGCCCTACACGGGACCGCTGGCCTGGTACGAGGCGGTGATCCAGACCGACGAGGGCTGGCACGTGGCCGGCGGCTTCTTCCCCGGCGGGCCGTTCATGCTGCACGGCCACAACGCCCACCTGGGCTGGGCCAGCACGGTCGACAACCCGGACCTCGTCGACATCTACAAGCTGGTGATGAACCCCGACGATCCCGACCGGCTGCAGTACCGGATGGACGGCAAGTGGAAGCGGCTGGAAGCCCGCTGGGTCGAGATCAAGGTGAAGCGGCCCGACGGCGGCTTCGACACCGTGCGGCGCGAGGCGCTGCGCTCGGTCCACGGCCCGGTGGTGCGCACCGACCACGGGGTGTTCGCCTTCCGCTACGCCGGCATGGATGAGGTCCGCCAGAACGCCCAGTACTACGCCATGAACAAGGCCAGCAGCCTGGCCGAGTGGAAGGCGGCGATGGCGATGGGGCTGCTGCCCTCGATCAACTACATCTACGCCGACGAGAAGGGGAACGTGGGCTACGTCTACAACGGCCGCTATCCGGTGCGGAAAGCGGGCGTGGACTGGAAGGGCGTGCTGCCGGGCGACCGGTCCGACCTGATCTGGACCAAGCAGGTCCCGTTCGCGGGCGTGCCGCAGCTGTGGAATCCCAAGGGCGACTGGGTGTTCAATTCGAACAACACGCCCTTCCACGCCACCGACCCGGCCGACGATATGAAGCCCGAGGCCTATCCGAAGGAGATGGGCATCCAGACCAACATGACGAACCGGGCGTATCGCGCGCTGGAGACCTATGGCGCCGACCCCTCGATCACGGCCGAGGAGTTCGAGGCCTACAAGTACGACCTGGCCTATTCGACGAAGTCCGACCTGGCGAAGGGGATCGCGCTCCTGATGTCGATCCCGGCGGGGAACGACGCCGACCTGGCCGCGGCACAGGCGCTGATGAAGGACTGGGACCGGCGCACCAACCGCGAGAGCCGGGCCGCGCCCCTGGCGGTGCTGACGGTGCTGAAGCTGGTCCAGTCGCCCGAGACGCCGCCGCTGACCGCGCTCAAGGGCGTGATGGCCGACCTGCGCAAGCACTATGGCCGCATCGACCCCACCTGGGGCGAGGTGAACCGCATCCGTCGCGGCAAGGTGGACCTGCCCATCGACGGCGGGCCCGACGTGTTCCGCGCGGTCTACGGCCGCCCCGACCCGGACGGCCGGCTGCACGCCGTGGCCGGCGACACCTATGTGATGTTCGTGACCTGGGACAAGGACGGGAAGCTGTCGTCGAAGAGCATCCACCAGTTCGGCTCGGCGACCCTGGACGAGACCTCGCCCCACTACGCCGACCAGACGCCGCTGTTCGCCGCCATGCAGACCAAGCCCGTCTGGTTCACCGAGGACGAACTGAAGGGCCACGTCGCGCGCGACTACCGGCCGGGGGAGTGAGGCCTATTCAGCCTGTCATCCCGGCCAAGCCTCGCTCTGCGAGGCGCCGAGCCGGGACCCGGCAGCCCCAAACTCGACGCAGAGCAGATCCACGGTCTGAGCGGCTGGGTCCCGGGTCTTCGCTGCGCTCCGCCCGGGATGACATCAAGGCGCCAGGAAGCGCCTGAACAGGTCGGTCTGTTCGGCGGCCATGCGCAGGCGGGCGGCGTCGTCCAGCTCGTCCCAGTGGTCGATGACCCAGTGGTCCAGCGCCTCGCCCAGGCCCATGGCGCAGGCGACCAGCAATGACATCGGCAGGTCGGTGCGGACCACGCCCAGCGCCTGGCCGCGCTCGATGATGGCGGCGATCCAGCGCGCGGCGACGTCGAAGGCGCGGTCGGTGGGCCCGCCAGCCCGCGACTGGCCGCGCAGGCGGTAGAACATCCGGCCCAGCCGCAGGTACCAGGCGTCGCCGTTCATCACCGCGATGGCGCGCCGAAAGAGGCCCTCCAGCTCGGACCAGTAGGTTTCGGCGGTGAGCGCCTGCAGGTCCAGGCCGCCGACCGCCTTGAACAGGAAGGCGATGGAGCGTTCGACCATCGAGGCGAACAGGTCGGCCTTGTCGTCGAAGTAGTAGTAGAGCGAACTCTTGCTCATGCCGGCGCCTTCCAGGATCCGGTTAAGCGAGGCGGCCTCGTAGCCGCGGGCGCCGAACTCCTCGGCGGCGGCGTCCAGTAGCTTCTGCTGGCGGTCCTGATCCAGATTCTCGAAACGGCGGCGGCTCATGGCCTTGACCTGTAGCACCGCGCGGGATTATGGACCAGAGGTGTGGACCAGATGGTCCACAAATGACGTCCAAGCCCGCGCCGCGCTGCGACGCCCGCCGGAAAGGACACGACCGACATGTTCCTGGTTTCCCGTCGATCCGGCCTCGCCGCGGCGCTCCTGGCGGGCGCGCTGGCGATCGCCGGGCCCGCGGCGGCGGCCGACGCCACGGCCCTGCTCAAGGCGGCGTTCGACAACTGGCGGGGCAAGAGCTCGCGCGCGACGATCGAGATGACGATCCATCGGCCGGCCTGGGAGCGCGGCCTGACCATGCAGAGCTGGACCGAAGGGGACGACAAGGCGCTGGTGCGCTTCACGGCGCCGGCCAAGGAGCGTGGCAACGCCACCCTGAAGCTGGGCCACGAGACCTGGATCTACAATCCGAAGCTGAACCAGACGATCAAGCTGCCGGCCTCGATGCTGGCGCAATCATGGCTGGGCTCGGACTTCTCGTACAACGACCTGGCCAAGGCCGAGGACATCCTCACCGACTACACCCACCGGATCACCGGGACCGCCACCGTCGACGGCCACACCGCCTATGACATCGAGGCCGTCCCCAAGCCCGGCGCGCCGGTGGTGTGGGGCAAGCAGGCCGTGCGCGTCCGCGACGACGGGGTGATGCTGCGCGAGGCCTTCTACGACCAGGACATGAAGCTGGTGCGGGTGATGACCACCGAGAAGATCGGGCCCCTGGGCGGGCGGCCCTATCCGCTGGTGCTGGTGATGCGCCCGGCCGACGAGCCGGGGCGGTGGACGCGGATCGAGACCACCTCGGCGCAGTTCGACGTCGCCCTGCCGGCCAGCCTGTTCACCCGGTCCAACCTCGAGAATCCGAGGGGCTAAGGCGTGCTCGCCGCTCTCGCATGGCGCAATCTCTGGCGGCGGAAGATCCGCACCTGGCTGAGCGTCGCCAGCATGGCGTTCGCCACGGCGCTGCTGGTGTTCATGCTGTCGTTCCAGCTTGGCTCGTACGCCACCATGAAGGCCAATGCGCTGCGCCTGTTCGAGGGCTTCGCGCGGATCGAGCCGGCCGGCTACACCGACGATCCCGACGTGCGCCGGATGATCGCCGACCCGGAAGCCGCGGCGGCCGCCGCGCGGAAGGTCCCCGGCGTCTCGGCGGCCGCGCCCCGGGCCGCCGCCTATGTGATCCTGGCCAATGGCGAGCGCAGCTATGGCGCGGCGCTGGACGGCGTCGATCCGGCCCGCGAGCCGCGCGTCTCCACCCTCTCGGCGACCATCCGGCAGGGGCGCTATCTCAAGGAAGGTGACGACGACGCCATCGTCCTGGGCGACGCCCTGGCCCGCGACCTGGGCCTGAAGCTGGGCGACCGGGTCACGGTGCTGGGCTCGGCCGCCGACCAGACCGTCGCCGCCGACAGCCTGCGGCTGGTGGGCGTCTTCCACACCGGCCTGGGCGACGTGGACCGGCAGGTGGCCGAGATGCCGCTGGCGCGGTTCCAGGACACCTTCGCCATGTACGGCGCGGCGAACGTGGTGGTGCTGGGCGGGGAGAGCCTGGGTGAGGTGACGCGGGCCCTGCCGGCGGTGCGCGCGGCGCTCGGCGACAAAAGCCTGAAGGTGCAGGACTGGGGCGCGCTGATGCCCGGCCTGAAGCAGGCGATCACCCTCGACTTCTCCACCAGCATGTTCTGGTACGCGAGCCTGGTGGTGGTGGTGGCCTTCATCATCCTCAACACCCTGATCATGTCGGCGCTGGAGCGCACCCGCGAGTTCGGCATGCTGCTGGCGCTGGGCATGCGGGCCGAGAAGATCGCCGGCATGATGTGGCTGGAGATGCTGTTCCTGGCGGTGATGGGCGCGGGCGCCGGGATCGCCGTGGGCGGGGCGGCCACCCTGTGGTTCGAGGGGCACGGCATCGCCATCGCCGGGCTTGAGGGGCTGATGGCCCAGTGGGGCCTGCCGGGGCGGATCTATCCGACGCTCAGCGCGGTCAGCGCACTGTCGGGTCCCCTCGCGATCGTGGCGTCCGTGGCCCTGGGCGGGTTGATCCCCTACGGCCGGGTCCGTGCGCTGAAGCCGGTCGCCGCCATGAGGGCGGCGTGATGGGCGGGCTCTCCCTGCTCGCGCCCATGGCCTGGCGCAACCTGTGGCGCAATCCGCGCCGCACCTGGATCACCCTGGCGGTGGTGGCGGTCGGGCTCTACTCGATCCTGGTGTTCGCCGCCCTGCTGGACGCCTGGGCCCGTTCCAGCCGCGATGCGGCGCTGGACGTGCTGATCGGCAGCGGCCAGGTCCACGCGCCGCGCTACCTCGACGACCAGACGATCGCCCAGCGGATGGCGGCGCCGGGAGCGCGCCTGCGCGCGGTGCTCGACGGTCCCTCGGTCGAGGGCTGGGCCGACCGGGTGCGGACCCCCGCCGTCATCCAGAGCGAATACAAGACCCTGCCGGCCGAGCTCCTGGGCGTGCGGCCGGCGCGCGAGCGGGCGATCTCGGTGGTTCCGCGCGACGTGAGCGCTGGCCGCTACCTCGCCGGCGACGCCGACGGCGGGATCGTGCTGGGCGCCCACCTGGCCAAGCGGCTGAAGACGCGCCTGGGCAAACGGGTGATCGTCATGGCCCAGGACGCCACGGGCGCGCTGGCGCAGCGCAGCTTCCGCGTCGTGGGCCTCTATTCGGCCAGCCAGGAGGACGAGGACCGCTTCGCCTTCACAGGCATCGAGCCGGCCCAGGCCATGCTGGGGATCGGAACCGACGTCTCGGAGATCAGCTTCAAGCTAGCCGACGACGCGGGGGCGCCCGCCACGGTGGCGGCCCTGAAAGCCGCCGGCCCCGGCCTCGACGTCCGCCCCTGGACGGCGCTGGCGCCGCTTACCGCCGCGATGAACAGCTTCATGGAGGCCTTCGTCTACATCTGGCTCTGGATCATGTTCGTGCTGATGGCCATCGGCATCGTGAACACCCAGCTGATGGCGGTGTTCGAGCGGGTGCGGGAGTTCGGCCTGCTGCAGGCCCTGGGCATGCGCCCGCGCCTGGTCCTGGCCGAGGTGCTGCTGGAATCGGCCCTGCTGATCGGCCTGGGGGTGCTGGCGGGCGCGGCGGCGGCGGTGGCGACCGTGCTGGCGTTCTCGGGCGGGGTGGACCTGCATTTCCTGGCCCGGGGCGCGGAGTTCTTCGGCGCGGGCCACGTGCTCTATCCGCGCCTGGCGCCCGCCCAGTTCGCCGCCGTGTCGGCCCTGGTCTGGGCGCTGGGCGTCCTGGTCGCGCTCTGGCCTGCCGGCAAGGCGGCCGGCTCCAGCCCCGCGGAGGTGATGTCCCATGCCCAGTGAAGCTCCGATCGTCTCCTGCCGGGGGCTGAAGAAACGCTATCGGACCGGCGCGGTGGAGACGGTGGCGCTGAACGGCGTCGACCTCGACATCGCCCCCGGCGACTTCGCGACGCTGGCGGGGCCCTCGGGCTCGGGCAAGACGACGCTGCTCAACCTGATCGGCGGCCTCGATACACCCAGCGAGGGCGAGGTGGTCGTCGACGGGGTCCGGCTGGGCGAGCTGGGCAAGAACGCCCTGACCGACCTGCGCCTGCGCAAGATCGGCTTCGTCTTCCAGGCCTACAACCTGATCCCCGTGCTGTCGGCGGTGGAGAACGTGGAGTTCATCCTGCAGCTCCAGGGCGTCGCGCCGGCCGAGCGCCGGGCGCGGGCGACGGCGGCGCTGAAGGAGGTGGGCCTGGAGGGGATGGAGGACCGGCGTCCCGGCTTCCTCTCCGGCGGCCAGCAGCAGCGGGTGGCGGTGGCGCGCGCCCTGGTTTCGCGGCCGTCGATCGTGCTGGCCGACGAGCCGACCGCCAACCTGGATTCCAAGACCGCCGGCGAGTTGATCGACCTGATGGCGCGGCTGAACGCCGAGGCGGGCGCGAGCTTCCTGATCAGCACCCACGACGCCCGGGTGATCGCCCGCTCGCGCCGCCACATCGAGCTGACGGACGGCCGGGTCACCTCCGACTCCGCCGCCGCGCGGGAGCCCGCGTAGGCGCCCATGATCCGCTGGAGGCTGACGATCGCGGCGGCCCTGGCGGCGGGTCTCGTGGGCCCGGGCGCCCATGCCCAGGGCCTGCACGGCCGCCTCGCCGTCACGGACGAGGCCTCGGCCGACGCCCACGACAGCCTGGCCGGGGCGCTGGGCGAGCGGCGGCGCAACGACGCGGCCTTGGACCTGCGGCTGACCTGGGCGCGCCGCGCCGGGCCCTGGGACTTCGCCCTCGACTACGAACTGACCGGCCGGGCGGGCCCTGGCGTGGCCCTGGCGCGGGCCGAGGCGGGCCTGTTCGCGCCGCCGCCGGCGACCTGGCTCGACCTGACGGGGACGATCGCCGACCGCCGGCGCCAGAGCCTGACGCAGAAGATCGACCGCCTCTCGGTGGGCTACGCCGCCGACAAGCTGGTGGTGCGGCTGGGCCGCCAGGCGATCACCTGGGGCGCGGGCCAGGTGTTCCGGCCGATGGACCTGATCGATCCCTTCGCGCCCGAGGCCGTGGACACCGACTACAAGCCCGGCATCGACCTCGCCTACGCCCAGTGGCTGTTCGACGACGGCTCGGACCTGCAGGTGATCGCCGCGCCCCGGCCGGCGCGGCGCGGGGGGGCGGTCACCGCCGACGCCAGCACCTTCGCGCTCCATTGGCACGGGCGGATCGGCGGGCTGGGGACCACGGCGATGGCCGCCCGCGATCGCGGCGACTGGACGGCGGCCCTGGGGCTGAGCGGCGCGCTGGGCGGGGCGGTCTGGAACCTGGAGGCCGTTCCGACCTGGGAGGCGGACGGGGGCGTGCGGACCTCGGCCCTGGCCAACATCAGCAACGCCGTCACCCTGGCCGGCCGCAACGCCACGGTCTTCGCCGAGTACTTCCACAACGGCTTCGGGGTGGGCGACGACCGGCCCCTGGACGCGCTTCCGAACGGGCTCTCGGATCGCCTGAGCCGCGGGCAGCTGTTCAACACCGGCCGCGACTACCTGGCCGCTGGCCTGACCCTGGAATGGACGCCGCTGGTCACCCTGACTCCGGTCGTGATCGCCAACCTGAGCGATGGCGGCGCCTATCTGGCCGGGGATGTGGACTGGTCGCTGAGCGACAACGCAGTGCTGAAGCTGGGGGCGCGCGTTCCGGTGGGCCGGGACGGTTCGGAATACGGCGGACGGGCGGTGGGGGCGGGATCGCCGCTGCGCTTCGCGCCGCCCGCGAGCGCCTACGTCCAGCTGCGTCGCTACTTCTAGCGCCCCCGATGTCGGGCGACGGCGTGGAAGCCTCCGCGCTTGCCATTTTTCAAACGACCGTTAGACCCATGGGCGATGGCTGACGACACCCAGAAAAAGACCGCACCTTCGAAAGAGACCTACGACGACCGGCCCTTCCATTCGGAAGACCTGCCGCCCGAGGTGCGCGCGCCGCTCGAGCCCTACGGGGGCGCCGAGCCGCCGGCGCCGGCGTGGTTCAAGTGGGCCATCGCCCAGGAGCCGGAACGGACGATGGTGGGCAGCCACGGGGCGCGGCTGGAGGCGCTGACCTGGGGCGAGGCGGGCAAGCCCGGCCTGCTGCTGGTGCACGGCAACAGCGCCCATGCCGACTGGTGGAGCTTCATCGCCCCCTATCTGGCCAGCGACTACCGCGTGACCTCGATGTCGCTGGCCGGCATGGGGGCCTCGGACTGGCGCGAGACCTATCGCTTCCACGACTTCGCCGACGACGCCGAGGCGGTGGCCCGCGCCACGGGCCTCTACGCGAACGGCCGCAAGCCGGTCTACATCGGCCACTCGTTCGGGGGCGGCCAGGTGTTCTTCGCCGCGGCGCGCTATCCGGAGCGGATGCAGGCCGCGATCCTGGTGGACACCGGCTTCGGCGGCCCGCCGCCCGAGGTGCTGGAGGAGCGGAGGAAGCGCCAGGAGCTGCTGGCCAACAATCCCAGCCCCGACCGGCCGAGCCGGGTCTATCCGACGCTGGCCGCGGCCCTGGCGCGCTTCCGCCTGATGCCGCCGCAGCCGGCGGAGAACCACTACATCCTCGACTTCATCGCCCGCCGCTCGCTGAAGCGGACGCCCCTGCCCAACGGCGAAAAGGGCCCCGACGGTTCGGGCGAGGGCTGGAGCTGGAAGTTCGATCCGAACATGTGGGAGAAGCTGGACCGCACCGACGGGACGTTCGGCGGCGTGTTCCCCGACATCAAGGTTCCGATGGTGCACCTCTTCGGCGACAAGAGCCGGATCATCGAGCGCCGCGCGTCGGGCGAGCCGGGCTTCCTGGATGGCCAGATCGAGGAGATCGCGATCCCGGACTCGCATCACCACGTGATGATCGACCAGCCATTGGCGCTGGTGGCGGCGCTCCGGACCGTTCTGGCGCTTTGGCCGCATTGAACGCGAGGGGCGGTTCGTGTATCGCCCGACCAACTTCCTGCATCTTCGAGAGTGACACCTGATGGCCGGAGCGTCTTCCGACTACCACCGCGGCGAGATGGACATCGCCGAGCAGCAGGCGACCTTCAACCTGGTGATGGGCATGACCAAGTGGGGTTCGCTGTACCTCGCGGCCATCCTGCTCCTGCTGGTGCTGTGGTTCTGCGTGCCGGCCGCCGGCTTCCTGACGGGCGTGGTCTCGGCGGTCGTCGTGGTCGCCCTGGGCACCTTCTTCCTGCGCGACAAGCCCTCCGAAGCGCACTGACGCGACGATCGGGCGAGGCTGACGGCCTCCGCGCGAGCGGAGGTCCCGCCGCGCCTGGAGCGCCCCGCCCCCGCGGCGCCGAACGGCGCTCGCCCGCCGGGCACGAGCTTGCGTCCAAGCGTGGCCGCAGGCGATCGCGCGAAATGATCTCTCCCACAATTGCTGCGCTGCAGCAGATTCTTTCAAACAGTCGTTAGAAACCCTCCAGCCGGGCCGCTGGACAAGGGGTGAGAACGCCTCCTATGGTCCGCGCCTGTCGTGCTCGACTTGGGGGACTTCGCCGACCATGCCTGTGATCGCCGTCACCAAGGAACGCCGGGCCGGCGAGACGCGCGTGGCCATCACGCCCGAGACGGTGAAGAAGATGTCCGCGGGCGGATTCTCCTTCGTCGTGGAGGCCG
>NZ_WGNY01000020.1 GCF_016124325.1 Phenylobacterium sp. | reverse complement strand
TTCGACCTGGGCGTCGAGGGGCAGGTCCTCGAAGGCGGGGTCGTCGAAGGCCTCGTGCAGGGCGTCGACCAGTTCGTCTTCGAGCCGTTCGGCCTCGGGGCGTTCGTGTTCGGACCAGATCAGCGCGCTGACGGCTTCCTCGACCTCGGCCATGCGGCTGAGCACGCCGAAGTCGGGGGCGGGACGGTTGGCGAGGATCTCGCGGGTGCGTTCGGCGCGTTCCAGGTCGCCGACCTCGCGGCGCAGGCGGGCCTTCATGGCGAGCGTCTGGCGGTAGGAGCGGGCCAGGCCCTCCAGGGGCCGGGCGAGCGCCACGGCGCGCTCGTCCTCATCCTCGGCCAGGGCCTCGATGCGGTCGGCGTAGCGCATGGCGAGGCCCAGCAGGCGCTCGGACAGGCGGCTCAGGCCGTCGAGGTCGGCAGCGATGTCGGGGGACTGTTCCAAGGGGAACAAACATATAACATCAAGGCCGAGGTGTCAATATCTAGCTCCGCTCATCCCGGCGAAGGCCGGGATCCAGATGGAAGGGCTCAGACGTGGGTTCGAAGGCCGCCGGCGTTCGTCCCGGCCGCGCGGAAGCCCGCGATCTGGATCCCGGCCTTCGCCGGGATGAGCGGGGGCGCGGCCGATAGTCCCCCTCCCGCCGCCTGCGGCGGGGGAGGTAGGGCGGCGCGCGTCCCCGAAGGCGGGCGTTCACCATCGTCGGAAGGGCGGTGTTCATGGCCGCCGGGCGAGGCTGTGGGGATGAAGCGGATCGTCGCCTGCCTGTTGCTGGCGGGATGCATGCACGCCCCGTCGCCCCGGCCCGAGGCGATCGGGCCGCCGATGCGGGTCGGCGCCTGGCGGCTGACGTACGACGGCGGCACGCTGCCGTGGCTGTGCATCGTGCGGCCGAATACGGCGCATATCCTGCTGCCGCTGGAAGGGGGCCTCTGCAGCCCCGACCTCAAGTGGCGGCGCGAGGACAAGACCCATTGGCTGTTCGAGAGCCGCTGCGGTTCGGCGCGATGGGGCGCGACCGCGGTGGGGCGCGCGGTGGGCGACTTCCGCACCGGCTTCGCCGCCACCCTCCGCGTCCGCGCCGTCGGGGAAGCGGCCTCCGCCCAGCCGGGCGAGCGCATCGTCCACATCCAGGGCCGCTACGTGGCCTGGGAGCCCTGTCCGAACCTTTGAGGCGGCGCGGTTCCCCGCCGGGCCGCGGGACGGCCGGGGCTTAAGCCACCGGCAGCGTCACCTTCGCCGTGAGGCCCGTCTTCCCCGGGGTCAGGACCACGTCGCCGCCGTGGGCGCGGGCGGTGGCGCGGGCGATGGGGAGGCCCAGGCCGATCCCGCCGCCGTCGAGGTTGCGCGCGGCGTCGGCCCGGTAGAAGGGCTGGAAGACGCGTTCGAGGTCTTCCGGCGGCAGGCCGTCGCCGGCGTCGGCGATCTCCACCACGGCGTGGCCGTCGGCGCGGGTCAGCCGGATGCGGGCCTCGCCGCCGTACTTCACCGCATTGTCCACGAGGTTGGCGAACAGGCGCTGGAGCGCCACGGCGTCACCCTCGACGGTGACGGGCTCGGCCTCCTCGATCTCGACGTCGCCGCCCACCAGGGCCGCGTCGTCGGCGACGCATTCGACGAGGGAGAGCAGGTCGAGCTTCTCGCGGCGGTGCGGGGCGCCCTCGTCGCGGATGAAGGCGAGCACGCCCTGGATCATCTGCTCCATCTGGGCCACGTCGCCCAGGACCGAGCCGCGCAGCTCGCCGGGGGCGTTCTCCATCTTGAAGCGGATGCGCGCGAGCGGGGTGCGCAGGTCGTGACTGATGGCGCCGACCATGGCGGTGCGGTCGTCGACGTAGCGCTTGAGGCGGGCCTGCATGTCGTTGAAGGCCTCGGCGGCGACGCCGATCTCGGCGGGGCCCGAGAGCTCCACCGGCGGGCTGCGCGGATCGCGGCCCAGGCGCTCGGCGGCCTCGGAGAACCGCTTGAGCGGGGCGGTGATGCGCCGCGAGAACAGCAGGCCGGCGGGGGCGACGACGACGAAGCCGGCCGCCAGGATCAGGAAGGCGCGCCGCTGCCAGTCGGTGGGAAAGGGCTCGGGGCTGGAGCGCACGACCGTCCAGCCGCCGTCGGGCTGGCGTAGGGCGGCGGTGAACTCGCCGAACACCGGGGCCTCGCCGCGCATCATCCGGAAGCGGAATTCGGGCGGCGGGCCGTCGCCCGGCGCCGGCGGGCGTTCGGGGGGGCGTTCGGGCGGGCGCTCCCGGCGGCCCTCGCCACGGCCTTCGCGACGATGCTGGATGAAGTAGCGCCGGTCGCCGGGGCCGTGGAGGAGGCGCTCCAGCCAGGACGGCGGCTTGGGGACGAGGCGTACGTCGGCGATCGGGCGATCCAGGGCGGCGGCCAGGGCGGCGGCGTGCGGCGAGCCGGGGTCGACCGGCGCGATGTCCTTGGGCAGGGCGGCGACCGCGCTGCGCAGCATCGGGCGGCCGAAACGGGCGTCGAGCGACCCCCCGCCCAGCGCGGTGGCGATCTCGGAAACGCGATAGACGGGCGGCCGCGGCGGCGGGGTGAGCACCACGGCGACGAAGACGATCAGGTGCGTCGCCAGCAGGCAGGCGATCAGCAGGGCCACGAGCTGGAGCCCGATGGGCGGCCCCAGCCGGCCCGCCTTGCGGCTCATGCGCGGGTGACCGCCGCGTCGAACATGTAGCCGGCGCCGCGGATGGTCTTGATGATCTCGCCGTCCGAGCAGGCGTGCAGCTTGCGGCGCAGGCGGCTGATCTGGACGTCGACGGCGCGGTCGAAGACGTCGGCCTCCTCGCCGCGGGCGATGTCGAGGAGCTGGTCGCGCGACAGGATCCGCTGTGGATGGTCGAGGAAGGCCGAGAGCAGCGAGAACTCGCCCGAGGTGAGCAGGATGGTGGCGCCGTTGGGCGCGCGCACGTTGCGGCGCAGGACGTCGACGATGAAGCCCTGGAACTGGTAGCCCTTGCCCTTGCGGGGGGCGCCGCCGCGGGCCTCCTCCAGGCGGCGGAAGACGGCGCGGACCCGGGCGAGCAGCTCGCGCGGGCTGCAGGGCTTGGCGAGGTAGTCGTCGGCGCCGAGCTCCAGGCCCAGGACGCGGTCGATCTCCTCGCCCATGGCGCTGACCATGATGATGGCGGGGCCGCCCTCGGCGGTGAGGCGGCGGCAGATGGACAGGCCGTCCTCGCCGGGCAGCATGAGGTCGAGCACGACGAGGTCGATGGGGGCGGCGCTGAGCGCGCGGTCCATCTCCTTGGCGTCGGCCGCGGCGTGGACCTGGAAGCCGTGGTCGCCGAGGTAGGCGACGATCTGTTCGCGGAGCTGGGTGTCGTCGTCCACCACCAGGACGTGGCGGGCCGGGAGCACCGAAGGCGCAGGTATCATGGAGGGTCCTCTCGCGGGAGACTGTGGCGCCGTCATCGCGACTTCGCCACAATCGCCGCGTGGGGCTCAGCGTCCGGCGGACTCCTGCCCGGTTTCCGCTCGTCCCGGCGAATGCCGGGACCCAGATCGCGGACGGCAGACGTGGGCTGGAGAGGCTCGGCGTTTGTCGAACATGGCGCCCACGCCCTTCCATCTGGATCCCGGCCTTCGCCGGGATGAGCGGGCGTCAAGCGTCAATCCGGACCGTGGCCGGGCGGCGGGCCGTCGCCGTGGCGCATCATCATGATCCGCTTGTGGCCGCCGCCCATCATTCCGCCCATGTGGCCGCCCATGGGGCCGGGGCCCTGCAGGCGCATGAGCGCGTCGAACACCTTCTGCTGGTCGGGCGAGAGCGCGGCGTAGAAGGTGGCGAGCGCCTGGCGCATCTGGTCGTGGCGGGCCTTCGTCTCGGCCTCGCGCTTGGCCATGCGGTCGAGCCGCTGGGGCGTGGTGAGCGCCTCGGGGGCCTTGGGCCGGTCGTCGTCCTTGCGCTCCATCATCTGCGGGTGATGGGCGGCGACGAAGGCCTGCAGGGCGGCTTCCTGGTCGGGGCGCAGGCGCAGGACCGTCTTCAGGTCCTCGACGTGCTGCTTCATCATCGCCTCGTGCATCGCCTTCATCTCGGCGGACGGGGCGCCGTGCATGCGCGGCGGATGGCCGGGGGCGTCGCCGGGCGTCTGGGCGAGAGCGGCGGTCGACAGGGCAAAGGCCGGCGCGAGCGCCAGCAGCAACAGGCGGCGGGGCATTTTGGGAGTGTTCTCCGTTTTCCTCATGCCGCCAGAATGGCACGGATGACGCCATAGGGGATGGCGCGGCGCGCGACGCGGCGGACACAATCCTGCAACCGATGTGGCGAGCGGGCCGGGGGACGTCCGGGCTGGCGCCTTTCCTGCTCGGTGACGGTCCTGATCCGTCGCAGGAGCTTCCAGTGTCCCGATTTCAGTCATTCTCCGCAGCCCTGAAGACCGCCGCGCCGGCGATCGCCCTGGCCTGCGGCCTGGCCGCGGCCGCGCCCAGCCAGGCGGCCGATATCTTCCTGCAGTCGGACACGATGAACACCTCGCGCACCGCCCACATCTACGGGCCGGGCGGGTTCGACGAGCACACCTACATCGGCCCGATCCAGTTCACCGCCTTCGAGGGGACCTCGGCGACCGGGGACTCGTTCAGCATCCTGGCGTTCTGCGTGGACATCTTCCACAACATCGGCCTGGGCTCGCTGAACCTGAAGTATAACGACGACTACGACCTGACGACCAATTCGAAGTACACGACGAGCACGCCGTTCGCCGGCGCCACGGCGCTGAGCCAGGCCCAGATCACCCAGGTCGGGCGGCTGGTGAACTACGGCCAGCTGGTGTTCGACAACGCCCCGTCCAACACCGACACGATCAACCGCCTGGCCGGCCTGCAGGGCGCCATCTGGCAGGTGATCAACCCCGGCTATTCGGTGGTCTCGGGCAACAGCGGCGTGAACAGCTACATCGCCGACTACACCGGCGCGAACTACGCCAGCCACCTGGCCGACTACGGCGCGGTGTCGGACGCGATCACCTTCATCACCGAGACCAACAAGTACGGGACCAAGAGCGCCCACCAGAGTTTCGCCTACGCCGCGGCGGTGCCGGAGCCCGCGACCTGGGTGGCGATGATCGCCGGCTTCGGCCTGGCGGGCGCGGCCCTGCGCCGCTCGCGCCGCCAGCTCGCCGTCGTCCGGATCTAACGAAAAATAGAGATCCCGCCGGCCCCGCCGCCGGGCGCCTCGGCGAGGCCGCGGACCTCCAGCCGCGCGCGCCGCGCCCCGCAGACGCAGCGGAGCCGCGGCTCCAGCTCGTGCAGCATCTGGCGGCCCAGGCCCTGGGCCAGCCACAGGCGCGGGTCGATCGCCGCCTCGCGCCCGCAGGCGCACCGCGCCCAGAGGCTGGAGCGGGCCGCCGTCGCCCAACCGAGCCGCGCCGGGCCCGTCCCGAAATCGCGCGCCAGATATCTGTTTCCGTCCGCCATGGTCTCAGCTCCTGACGCGAACAAAAGCAGAACTCCCGGTTCGATGCGACTCCCTACCGGCTGTGTTTAGGGTGATTCATCCCGCCGTGGTTGTGCGTCCCGCGGCCTCGGCCCAGCGGTCGGCGAAGCCGTAGAGCGGCATGAAGGCCTGAAGGAACTCGCGCCCCAGCGGCGTGAGCGCGTAGCCCTCGCCCTTGCGCAGCTCGACGAGCTCGGCCGCGCGCAGCTCGGTCAGGCGCGCCTGCAGGACGGTCGGCGAGGCCTCGTCGCAGGCCGCGCGCAGGGCCCGCGAGGTGAGGGCCGCCTCGCGCAGCTCCCAGACGATGCGCAGCGTCCAGCGCCGCCCGATGAGATCGAGCAGGGCCATGATCGGCCGCCCGGTCCGCGATCCCCGCACGCTACGCTCGGCCATGGCTTGACTCTTGCTATCGAAATTGTAGCGATGAATGCTATCGAAACGATAGCAGGATGGATGACGCCATGCCAAGGATCGCGCCGCTCGAACCGCCCTACGAGGCCGAGGTCCAGGCGAGCTTCGACGCCATCATGCCGCCGGGGGCGGCCCCGCTGGTGCTGTTCCGCACCCTGGCCCGCGGCGCGCGCGCCTGGCGCAAGTTCCGCGGCGGCTCGCTGCTGGACCCGGGCCCGCTCGGCCTGCGCGAGCGGGAGCTGGTGATCAACCGCACCTGCGCGCTGGCGGGCTGCGAGTACGAATGGGGCGTCCACATCGCGATCTTCGCCAAGGCGGCGAAGCTCACGCCGGACGAGGTGGCGGCCACGGCGGGGGCAGGCTCGGCCGCGCCGCTCTGGACCGAGGCCGAGCGGGCGCTGCTTCGCGCCGTCGAGGCGCTGCACGCCCGGGCCGCGTTGTCGGAGGACGAGTTCGCCGACCTGCGGGCCCACTACGACGAGGAACAGGTCCTGGAGGTGCTGCTGCTCTGCGGCTTCTATCGGACGGTGGCCTATGTGGCGAACGGCCTGGACCTGCCGCCGGAGCCCGGCGCGGCGCGGTTCCCCGCGGCCTAGATCTTCTCGCTGATCTTGATGGCCGCGCGGCAGCCGGCGCCGATCACCGCGGCCAGCAGGCCGTAGCCCGGGGCCTCGCGCGCGCCTTCCTCGACGGCGAGGTCGCGGTGGGCGAGCTCCTCGTCGCGGAACCGGGCGAGTTCGGCGGCGAGGCCGGGGTCGCGTTCGGCCAGTTCGTCGATCTGGCCGGCGTAGTGGCCTTCGATGACGGTCTCGACCGCCTCGGTGCAGGCATGCGCCGCCTTCTCGCCCAGGAGGGCGGTGCCGGCGCCGAGCGCGAAGCCGGCGAGCCGCCAGACGGGGGCGAGCGCGGTGGGGCGCACGCGGCGCTCGGTCAGCAGCCGGTCGAAGCGGGCGAGGTGCTCGGCCTCCTGGGCCTGCATCTCCGCGAGCTGGCCGGCGATGCGCTCGCGGCCGGGGGCGTTGCCGAGCACGGCGCGCTGGCCGCGATAGATGTGGACGGCCCCCAGTTCGCCGGCGTGGTCGACGCGGAGAATCTCGGCCATCCGCGCGGCCAGGGCGCCGCGGCCGGGCCGGGGCGGGACGGGCGTATCGATCATCGCTTGCCGTGCTCCCGGATCGCCGCCAGCACGCTGAGGCCCGCGAGGCCCAGCGACACCAGGGCGTTGTAGCCGGCCATGGAGATTCCGGCCATCCGCCAGGCGGCCACCTCGCACGACGGCGGCTTGAACTTCTGGCCGCCCAGGAAGGCCTGCATGTCGGCCATGCTGACCGAGCTGGTCCCGGAGCACGACTGCGGACCGGGCCAGAACTTCCACTCGGCGCCAGCGTGGTAGACGGCGATCCCGCAGCCCACGAGGAACGTCAGGCCCAGCACCCAGCAGGTGGCGGCCCGCAGGCGCGGCCCGCCCGGCATGCGCACCAGCACCATGAAGACGACGCCCAGGCCGAGGGCGACCCAGTACACCTCGCGCTGGCGCAGGCAGAGCATGCAGGGGGCGTAGCCGCCGAAGGTCTCGAAGGCGTGCGCGGTCGCCAGCATGGCCGCCGAGACGAGGACGGCGCAGAGCCGCCAGCGGTCGAGGAAGGGACGAAGCAGGTTCATCGGGAGGCCGTTATGGACCGGAACCGCGATCTAGAGAAAGACCTTGATGGCGACGAAGCCGCCCACGAGCAGCGCGAGCAGGAGCACCGAGTAGAGGCCCATCCGGCGCTCGAACTCCTCCAGCATGGCCGGGCCGAAGTACTTCAGGATTCCCGCGACCGCGAAGAAGCGGATTCCCCGCGTCACGGCCGACAGCCACACGAACATGAACAGGTCGAAGTGCGCGAAGCCGGCGGTGATGGTCACCAGCTTGTAGGGGATCGGCGTCATGCCCTTGAACAGGATGACCCAGGCGCCCCACTGGTCGAACCAGTGCTGGAACTCGGCCTTGCCCTCGGGATGGCCGAACAGGCTGAGGATGAACTGCCCGACGGGCTCGAGGAACATGCCGATCGCGTAGCCCAGCAGGCCGCCCACGACCGACGCCACCGTGCAGATGCCGGCGTAGACGAAGGCGCGGTCGCGATTGGCCAGGACCATCGGCCCGAGCATCACGTCGGGCGGCACGGGGAAGAACGAGCTCTCGGCGAAGGACACGGCGGCGAGCGCCGCCGGCGCGTGGCGCGAGCGCGCCAGGTTCATCACCCAGTCGTAGAGCTTCCGAAGCATGCGCGATCCAAGTGGGGATTCGAGCGTTCCGCCTAGCAGGCCACGTCCCGGAAGTCTGCGCCCTTCCGCCAGATCGTTGCAAATGATACTAAATGCGTCGCGAAGGAGACCCGCCCATGACCGTCCAGACGACCGCACACGATCCCTCGACGCAGACCCGCGACCTGTTCGACAACCCGCTGGGCACCGACGGCTTCGAGTTCGTGGAGTTCACCTCGCCCGAGCCCGAGCTGCTGAAGGACCTGTTCGAGAAGATGGGCTTCACGGCGACGGCGAAGCACCGCTCGAAGAACGTGCTGCGGTTCCGCCAGGGCGACATCAACTTCATCCTCAACATGGAGCCGGCCGGCCAGGCGGCGAACTTCCGCGAGGCGCACGGCCCGTCGGCCAACGCCATGGCGTTCCGCGTGCGCGACGCGGCCAAGGCGTTCCAGATGGCGGTGGAGCGCGGCGCCAAGCCGGTGGCCGGGCCGGTGGGACCGATGGAGCTGAACATCCCCGCGATCGAGGGGATCGGCGGCTCGAACCTCTATCTGGTCGACCGCTACGGGGCGCAGGAGATCTATGACGTCGACTTCGTGCCGATCCCCGGGGCCGAGGCGGCGATGGCGAAGAATTCGGTGGGGCTGACCTACCTCGACCACCTGACCCACAACGTCCACCGCGGCCAGATGGCGAAGTGGGCCGAGTTCTACGAGCGCATCTTCAATTTCCGCGAGATCCGCTATTTCGACATCGAGGGCCAGCAGACGGCGCTGGTGTCGAAGGCCATGACCAGCCCGTGCGGCAAGATCCGCATCCCGCTGAACGAGAGCCAGGACGAGCACTCGCAGATCGAGGAATTCCTCAAGGACTACAAAGGCGAGGGCATCCAGCACATCGCCCTGGGCGCCGACGACATCTATGAGTCCGTGGAGACGATGCGCGACAAGGGCGTGAAGTTCCAGGACACCATCGACACCTATTTCGACGGCATCGACGCGCGCCTGCCGGGCCACGGCGAGAACGTGAACCGGCTGCGGGCCGACCGCATCCTGATCGACGGCGCGCCGACCGAGGGCCAGGGGCTGCTGCTGCAGATCTTCACCGAGAACATGATCGGCCCCATCTTCTTCGAGCTGATCCAGCGCAAGGGCAACGAGGGGTTCGGCGAAGGCAACTTCAAGGCCCTGTTCGAGTCGATCGAGCTGGACCAGATCCGCCGGGGCGTGCTGCCGGCGAAGGGGTGAGTTTCATGGCGGCGTGTCACGCCCCCTCCACCACGCTGCGCGCGGTCCCCCTCCCCCGTGAACGGGGGAGGAGCGCTCCTCCCCTGCGACGCGGGGGAGGTGGCCCGAAGGGCCGGAGGGGGCGCTCGTGAGCGGTTCCCGCTGGGCCCTGGTGGCGCACGGCGGCGCCGGCGTGATCGAGCGCGAGCGGCTGAAGCCCGAGCAGGAGGCGGCCTACCGGGCGGCGATGGCCACGGTGGCCGAGGCCGGCGCGGCGGTGCTGCGCGCGGGCGGCTCGGCGATGGACGCGGCGGAGGCGGCGATCCACCTGCTGGAGGATGACCCGCTGTTCAACGCCGGGCGCGGGGCGACCTTCACCGCCGAAGGCCGCGTGGAGCTGGACGCCTCGATCATGGACGGCCGCACGCTGGCGGCCGGCGCGGTGGCGGGGCTGACGGCCACGCGGCATCCGATCTCGGCGGCGCGCGCGGTGATCGAGGGCTCGGACCACGTGATGCTGATGGGCGAGGGGGCAGACGCCTTCGCGCGGCGCCAGGGCCTGGAACAGGTGGAGCCCGGCTGGTTCTTCACCGAGCGCCGCTGGCGCGGGCTGGAGAAGGCGCTGACGGGGGCGGGGCTGCCGATCCCGCCGCGCCCGGCCGGGGCCGGGGTGGACGACGACCGCCTCTCGCTGGTCCACGACGAGGGCAAGCACGGAACGGTCGGCGTCGTGGCGCTGGACGCGAACGGGGATGTCGCCGCCGGCACGTCCACGGGCGGGACGACCGCCAAGCGCTGGGGCCGGGTGGGGGATTCCCCGATCATCGGCGCCGGGACCTATGCCACCAACCGGGCCGGAGCCGTCTCGTGCACCGGCGCGGGCGAGTATTTCATCCGGCTGTGGGTGGCGCGGGAGATCTGCGCGCTGGTCGAGCATGCCGGACTCTCGCTGCAGGCGGCCGCCGACAAGGTGGTGCAGGGCCAGCTCACCGCCCTGGGCGGCGACGGCGGGGTGATCGCGGTCGCCCCCGACGGCCAGATGGCCTGGAGCTTCAACACCGCGGGCATGTACCGCGCACGCATCGCCGAGGGCGAACCGCTCGTCGTCGGCGTCTTTGGAGACGAGGCCTGAGATGGCGAAGGGCGACTGGATTCCCGTTCGGGCCGCGCAGGGGGCGCATTCGCGCCAAGCCCACGCCGACCTGCCGGAAGGCGCCTACGAGCGCGAGATGTCGAAGGAGGGCTTCTTCGGGCCCGCCGCCTTCCTCTACCACAAGCGCCCGCCGACGGGCTGGACCAGCTTCGAAGGCCCGCTGCGGCCGCGGGCCTTCGACCTGGCGCGGCTGAACGCGGCCGAGCCGTCGCCCTGGGCCGCGGGCGCGGTGCTGCGCAACGGGGCGACCGACATCCGTTTCTGGAAGCTGGCGGAGGCGATGCCGGCCCTGGCGCGCAACGCCGACGGCGACCAGCTGCTGTTCGTCCACCAGGGCGAGGGCGACCTCTACTGCGACTTCGGCCGGATCGGCTACCGGGCCGGCGACTACCTCTATCTGCCGCGCGGGACCATGTGGCGGCTGGCGCCGTCGCAGCCGACCGCGATCCTGATGATCGAGGCGGTCAACACCCACTACAAGCTGCCCGACCGCGGGATCCTGGGGCCGCACGCCCAGTTCGACCCGGCCATGCTGGACACCCCGGTGATGGACGAGGCCTTCCGCGCCCACCAGGACGAGGCGGGCGAGTTCCGCGTGGAGATCAAGAAGCGCGGCCAGGTCTCGACCGTGACCTATCCCTACAATCCGCTGGACGCGGTGGGCTGGCACGGGGAGCTGGCGCCGGTGCGGCTGAACGTGGCCGACATCCGCCCGGTGGTCAGCCACCGCTATCACCTGCCGCCATCGGTGCATTCGACGTTCGTGAGCGACCGGTTCGTGGTCTGCACCTTCACGCCCAGGCCCTTCGAGACCGATCCGGGGGCGCTGAAGATCCCGTTCTTCCACAACAACGACGACTATGACGAGGTGCTGTTCTACCACGCCGGCGACTTCTTCAGCCGCGACCACATCGAGGCGGGCATGATGACCTTCCACCCCTCGGGGTTCACGCACGGGCCGCACCCGAAGGCGCTGAAGAACATGCTGAGCCAGCCGAAGCCGGCGACGGACGAATACGCCGTGATGATCGACACCCGCGACCCGCTGGACGTGGGCGAGGCGGCCGCCTCGGTGGAGAACCCGGCCTATGTGGACAGCTGGAAGGGCGCATGAGCGAAGACGTTTCGTCCCCCGAGGCCGTCGACCTCGCCGAGAAGTTCGCGGCCTTCTCCGAGACCTGGCGGCCGAAGATCGCCGCCCAGCTCAACGGCCAGGACGTGCGCCTCGTGAAGACCAAGGGCGTGTTCCCCTGGCACAGCCACGCCGACGCCGAGGAGATGTTCCTGGTGTTCAAGGGCCGCTTCCAGGTGGAGTTCCGCGATCGGACGGTGACGCTCGGGCCCGGACAGATGGTGGTGGTCCCGCGCGGGGTGGAGCATCGCACCGCCTCGGACGAGATCGCCGAGGTGCTGATCTTCGAGCCGTCCGAGGTGGTCAACACCGGGGATGCGGCGGTTTCCGACTTCACCGCCCCGCAGGGCGTGCGGATCTGACATGGCGGACCTGGACGAAGATCTGGCCGCGGCGGCCGACGACGAGCTGGACCGGGCGCTGTCGCTGGGCTGGGCCGAGCTGCGCAAAATAACACCCTGGGGCGACACCTTCGACGGTTTCACCCCAAGCGGGCGCGACGTCAGCTTCGAGCGGGCCTATCTATGGGAAGACGGGGCGGATGGAGACATCCGCGTCGAGGTGACGGTCTACGAGCCGAAGGCCTATGAGCGTGGCGTAAGGCGCACGCGGCGCATGCCGCGCGGCCCGGGGGGAAAGACATGAAACTGGCGTCTCTGAAGGGCGGCCGCGACGGGCGGCTTGTGGTCGTGTCGAACGACCTGGCCTGGTACTCGCCCGCCGACCGTATCGCGCTCAGCCTGCAGGCGGCGCTGGACGACTGGGGCCGCTGCGAGCCCGAGCTGCGCGGCCTGGCCGAGAGCCTGGAGCACGGCTCGGTGCCCAAGGCGCGGTTCCACGAGCACGACGCGGCGAGCCCGCTGCCGCGCGCCTACCAGTGGGCCGACGGCTCGGCCTATGTGAACCACGTGGCCCTGGTGCGCCAGGCGCGCGCGGCCGACATGCCCGACAGCTTCTGGACCGACCCCCTGATGTACCAGGGCGGATCGGACGGGTTCCTGGGCCCGCGCGACCCGATCCCGCTGGCCGATCCGGCCTGGGGCTGCGACCTGGAGGGCGAGATCGCGGTGGTGACCGGCGACGTGCCGCTGGGCGCGAGCCGCGAGACGGCGCTGGCGGCGATCCGGCTGGTGATGCTCTGCAACGACGTCAGCCTGCGCAACCTGATCCCCGGCGAGCTGGCGAAGGGCTTCGGCTTCTTCCAGTCGAAACCGGCCTCGGCGTTCTCGCCCGTGGCGGTGACGCCCGACGCCTTGCCCGGCTGGAAGGACGGCAAGCTGCACGGCAAGCTGGAGGTGTCGCTGAACGACACGCCGCTGGGCGAGGCCGACGCCGGGGTCGACATGACCTTCGACTTCGGGACGCTGGTGGCCCATGCGGCGAAGACCCGGGCGCTCTCGGCCGGCACGATCGTGGGCTCGGGCACGGTGTCGAACCGCGGGCCGGACGGCGGGCCGGGCAAGCCGATCGCCGACGGCGGCGTGGGCTATTCGTGCCTGGCCGAGGTGCGGACCATCGAGACGATCCAGCACGGCGCGCCGAAGACCCCGTTCCTGAAGGCCGGCGACCGGGTGCGGATCGAGATGGTCGACGCCCGCCGCCACACGATCTTCGGCGCCATCGAGCAGGAGGTGGCCGCGCCATGAGCGTGGAGGCGCGCCAGGAGGAGGCCGGGCTTCGGCTCGACGCCTATCTGCCCTACCGGCTGTCGGTGGCGTCGAACGCCGTCTCGAGCCTGATCGCGCGCGCCTACGAGGACCGGTTCGGGCTCTCGATTCCGCAGTGGCGGCTGATCTGCGTGCTGGCCGAGGACGGGCCGATGACCCAGGTGCAGGTCGTCGCGCGCACGGTGATGGACAAGGTGACGGTGAGCCGCGCGGCCCAGGCGCTGACCAAGCGGCGGCTGGTGGCCCGGCGGCGCAACACCGCCGACGGCCGTTCCCAGGTGCTGGCGCTGACGGCCGAGGGACGCGGGCTGCACGGCGAGATCGCGCCGCTGGCGCTGGCCTACGAGGCCGCGCTGATCTCGGGCCTGGCGCCCGAGGAGGTGACCCTGCTCAAGCGCCTGCTCGTGCGGCTGCAGTCGGCCGCGGGCCAGCTGGCGGGCGCGACGCCGCGGCCGTAGCGCGCGCGTCACACTTGAGCTTGAGTTGAAGGCCCTGCGATAGCTACTACTGCTTGTTGAGTAGCGGGGGTGGCGCCGAGCGCCGGATGTCGAGCGAGCGTGAACTGCGGGCCCGCATCGCGGAGCTGGAGAGGCTGAACGCCGACCTCTCGGCGGCCCTGGAGGAGAAGGCGCAGGCGCAGCAGGAGACGCTGCTGCGCGAGGCGCACTTCCGGGCCGATTTCGAATCCGCCGGCGTCGGCAAGGTGCATTCGGACCCGACGACGGGCGTCATCATCCGCGCCAACCGCGCCTACGCCGCCATGCTGGGCTACGAGCCCGAGGACCTGGTGGGCCGCAACGGCTGGGAGTTCACCCACCCCGACGACCGGCCCGAGGCCGAGGCGCGCTACGGCCGGCTGTTCCAGGGGGAAATCCAGGCGTACGCGCGCGAGAAGCGCTACCTGCGGCGGGACGGAAGCTGGTTCTGGGGGCGCGTGTCGGCGGCGGTGGTGCGCACGCCCGAAGGCGAGACGCCCTTCCTGGCGATCGCCGTGGTCGAGGACGTCGACGAGCGCCACCGGGCGCTGGCGGCGGTGGAGGCGGCCAAGCAGGAGCTGGAGCGGGTCGTCGAGGAGCGGACGGCGGCGCTGGCGCAGCGCGACCTGCTGCTGCGCGAGGTCTATCACCGGGTGAAGAACAACCTGCAGCTCGTCGACAGCCTGATCCTGCTGCAGGCGCGCCGGCTGGGCGACCCGGGCGCGCGGGCCGCGTTGCAGACGCTGCGTGGGCGGGTCTATGCGATCGGCCTCGTCCACCACCAGCTGATGGGCTCCAACGACCTGGAGACCTTCGACATCGCCCCGTTCCTGCGGGACCTCTCGCGCCACCTGATCGACAGCGCCGGGGACAACGCCGCGCGGCTGTCGATCGACGCCCCGCCCCGGCGTGTCGGCCTGGACTTCGCCGTGCCGCTGGGGCTGCTGGTCACCGAGCTGGTGACCAATTCGATGAAGTACGCCTTTCCCGAGGGCGGCGGCGCCATCGCGGTCGAACTGAAGGACGGCGACGAGGGCGAGGTCGTGCTGGTGGTGGCCGACGACGGGGTGGGCTACGATCCGGCCGCCCTGGACGCCGACCGACCGACCCTGGGCGCCAGCATCGTCGCCGGCCTGGTGCGGCAGCTCAACGGCGTGCTGGACATTTCAACGGAGAACGGCGTGCGAACCGTCGTTCGCCTGCCCGCGCCGAGGTTGCCATGATCCGCGAGCCGCGCGCCTGCGTCGCCGTCGTGGACGACGAGTTCCTGATCGCCGAGGCGCTCTCGGCTCAGGTCGAGAACCTGGGCCTGAACGTCTGCGGGACGGCCGCGACCGCCGAGGACGCCATCGCCCTGGTCGAGAAGCACCGGCCCGAGGTGGTGCTGATGGACGTGCGGCTGGACGGCGACAAGGACGGCGTCGACGCCGCCATCGCCATCCACGAGCGGGTGGGGTCGAAGGTGATCTTCGTGACCGGCTCGCGCGAGCCGGCGACCATGCGGCGGATCAACCTGGACCATCCGGCCGGCGTGCTGTTCAAGCCGGTCAACGAGCGCGAACTCGGCCGGGCGATCGACGCGGCGCTCGGGTCGAGCCCGGGCGTTTGACCTGGAGCCTTCCTGTCCCGTTCAAATGGAGCCCATCCGAACGGGAAAGGCCCTAGGCCGCCATCGCCGGCGGGCGCACGCTCCAGCGGTGGGAGCCCTCGCCGAACGGCAGGTGGAAGCCGTAGGCGGCGCGCTTGCGCTCGTCGCGCCAGGTCTGCTCGAAGGAGTGGATGAGCTCGGCCTCGAGCTCCTCCGGAATCTGCCTGACATCGTGGCCAAGACTCTTGGCCACCTGTGCGATCACCATCGCTCGGTGCGCTTCGCCGCCGAGCGACAGCAGGGCCTCACGGACGCGCTTGCACAGGGTCTGCTTGACCCGCATGGGGGGCTTCCTGGCGACAGGCGCGTCGTGGGCGATTTCCAGCTCGTTCTGCATGGTGAAAACGAGCCTGCGCCCCAGTCGTTTATCGGGTCGTTAAAGCGCACGGAAAAGGAGCGGTTAAAACAACTGAGGGTGGAACGCCCTCAGCCGCCGCCCAGCGCGACCGCCGTGTGATAGACGATGAACGAGGCGAGGTAGGCCAGCCCGGTCATGTAGAGGAACATGACGATCGGCCAGCGCCAGGAGTTGGTCTCGCGCTTCACCACGCCCAGGGTCGAGGCGCACTGCGGGGCGAAGACGTACCAGGCCAGGAACGACAGGCCGGTGGCCAGGCTCCAGTGCTGGGCCAGCTGGGTGGCCAGCGCGCCCACGTTGGAATCGGCGTCGCCGATCGCATAGACGGTGCCCAGCGCGGCCACAGCCACCTCGCGCGCGGCGAAGCCGGGGATCAGGGCCACGGTCATCTGCCAGTTGAAGCCGATGGGCGCCAGCAGCGGGCCGAGCAGGTGGCCGAGGCGGCCGGCCAGGCTGTAGTCGATCGCCGGCTGGGTCGCGCCCGGCGGCGGGGCCGGGAAGGTGGAGAGGAACCACACCACGATCATCAGCGGGAAGATGATCCGGCCGGCGCGGTTCACGAAGATCTGGGCGCGGAGCCAGAGGTTGCGCGCCACGTTGGCGGGCGAGGGCAGCTTGTAGGTCGGCAGCTCCATCAGGAACGGCTCCACCGCCCCGCGCCAGAAGACCCGGCGGGTCACGAACGACACGGCGAGCGCCGACAGGATGCCGGCGGCGTAGAGGCCGAACATCACCAGCCCCTGGAGGCTGAGCAGGCCCCAGACCCGGGTGTCGGGGATGAAGGCGCCGATGATCAGGGTGTAGACCGGGATGCGCGCCGAGCATGTCATCAAGGGCGCCACCAGGATGGTGGTGAGCCGGTCGCGCTTGTTGTCGATCACCCGCGTCGACATGATCCCGGGGATCGCGCAGGCGAAGCTGGAGAGCAGGGGGATGAAGGCGCGCCCGTGCAGGCCGGCGCCGCCCATGATCCGGTCCATCAGGAACGCGGCCCGGGCCATGTAGCCGAAGTCCTCCAGCATGATGATGAAGAAGAACAGCACCAGGATCTGGGGCAGGAACACCAGCACCGAGCCCACGCCCGCGATCACCCCGTCGGCGATGAAGCTCTTCAGCAGGCCGTCGGGCAGGCCGGCGCTCACCGCCGCGCCCAGCCACTGGAAGGACGCATCGATCGCGTCCTGCGCCGGCGCAGCCCAGGTGAAGACCGCCTGGAACATCAGGAACAGCAGGCCCAGCAGGATGGCCAGGCCCGCCACCGGGTGCAGCAGCACCGCGTCGACGCGGCCGGTGACGGTGTCGGGCCGCTCGGGCGGGCGCACATAGGCCTTCAGGATGCGCTGGGCCTCGCGGTGGGCGTCGCGGATCTCGCCGGCGGAGGGCTCGCGCCAGCGGTTGTCGCCGGCCAGGGCGCCGGAGGCGATCACCTGCTCGACCTTGGCGGTCAGCTCGTCGATCCCGCGCTTGCGGGTGGCCACGGTGGTGACGATCGGGCAGCCCAGCTCGCGGGCCAGGCCTTCGAGGTCGATCCGCAGGCCCTGGCGCTGGGCGATGTCGTACATGTTGAGCGCCAGCACCATCGGCCGGCCGACGGCCTTCAGCTCCAGGATCAGGCGCAGGACGAGGCGCAGGTTGGTGGCGTCGGCCACGGCCACCACCACGTCGGGCTCGGCCTCGCCGGCCAGCCGGCCCAGCACCGCGTCGCGGGTGACCGCCTCGTCGGGGCTGCGCGCGCGCAGGGAGTAGGTGCCCGGCAGGTCGAGGATCGACAGGCTGCGCCCGGCGGGCGTGGTGATGAAGCCTTCCTTCCGCTCGACGGTCACGCCGGCGTAGTTGGCCACCTTCTGGCGGCTGCCGGTGAGCGCGTTGAAGAGCGCGGTCTTGCCGGTATTGGGATTGCCGACCAGCGCCACGCGGGCGGGCCGGATGGCGACTTCACTCATTTGGGCTCCAGGCGCACCCACACGTCGTCGGCGTCGCGCCGACGCAGCGCCACGCGCATGTCGTCGAGCCGCACGGCGATCGGGTCGCGGCGGATGGCGCCCTCGTGCAGCACCTCGACGTGGGCGCCCTCGACGAAGCCGAACTCCAGCAGCCGGCGGTGCAGCTCCTCGGCGTGGACGCCGTGGTCGCCCGGATGGCTGGCGGCAGCCACCTCGACGATGACCCCGCGGTCGCCCGGCCGCGCCCGGCTCAGCCGTACGCGCGCGCCGTCGGCTTCGACGGGCGCCTCGGCGGCGGAAGCCTGGATCGGATCGGCCAGCATGTCGTGCATCGCGGGTCCTGCGCGGCTCTTGCGAGTGATTATCAATTACGCGGGCTGCGGCGCAAACTCAAGCATTGCCGTCGATTCCGCGCATCGACTCATTGACGCAGAGCAAATGCGGCGGCGCGTTGACGCCGTCGCGGCGGACCCTATGTTGCGCCGCGCCCACGACCGGGAGACCGGGCCCCAGTGGCGAAATGGTAGACGCGGCAGACTCAAAAGCGCATTTCGGGCCATCAGGTCGTAAACTTACGTAGTCATCTCAGTGACTTAACGTAGTGCGCCGAGTTTACACATGCCTTACACATTAGTCCCGTTGATCCGGGAAGTGAGGCAGGGCCATGGAAAGCCACACCCTCATGGACGGAAAAGTCCATGTGTACCGCCGCGAAAACAGCAGCTTCTGGCAGTGTGCGGTGTTTCTTAGCGGTCGGAATCACCGCCAGACGACGCGCCAGAAGAGCCTCACCCTCGCGATGGACTTTGCCCGAGAGTGGTACATGGAGCGGTACGCTGACGATCGCCTACGTCGGCGAGGCCTTCCCTTGCCGACCGACGACGAACGCGCCGCCGCTGGAGAGCCGCTCTTCCTGCGGCCAAGGCCTAAGGCAAAGCCGACGGGACCGACCTTCCGAGAGGCGGCCGACGTGTTCGTGGCCGAGTACGGCGTCATCACCCACGGCGAGCGGAACGCCGAATATGTCGAGGGGAAGTCGCGGCATCTGCGGCTGTATCTGCTCCCATTCTTTGGTGACCGTCCCCTCAGCGAGATCACCGCGGGCTTGATTCAGGAGTATCGGGTCCACCGACTGAATCCGTCGGAGCCCGTGGCCGACAAGCGTGGCCGGGGCCGAAACAAGGCGGCGCCGAAGCGCCCAGCTCGCAGCACGTTGCACCAGGAACTCGTGACGCTTCGCCAGGTGCTGAAGACGGCGAACCGCAAGGGCTGGATCGCTGCGCTACCGGACATGTCGGCGCCGTACAAGGCATCTGGCAAGATCTCGCACCGGGCCTGGTTCTCCCCCGAGGAGTACAAGCGCCTCTACGAGGCGACGCGGGAACGCGCCCGCAATCCGAAGAACGAGCGCTGGCGCGGCGAGTGCGAGCAGTTCCACGACTACGTGCTCTTCATGGTCAACACGGGGCTGCGGCCCGACGAGGCGTCCCGGCTCGAGTATCGGGACGTCAATGTGGTCATCGACGAGGAGACCAGCCAGCGGATTTTGGAGATCGAAGTCCGGGGGAAGCGCGGCGTCGGCTACTGCAAGAGCATGCCCGGCGCCGTACAGCCACTGCTGCGCCTCCGGAAGCGTCACGACCCGAAGCCCACGGATTTGATCTTCGGGAAAGTGCAACGCGAGCTGCTGAACGCGATCTTGGACGAACTTGGGCTGAAGACGGATCGGGAAGGCAATGCTCGCACCGCGTACAGCCTGCGACACACCTACATCTGCCTACGGCTCATGGAGGGGGCGGACATCTATCAGATCGCGAAGAACTGCCGCACCAGCGTCGAGATGATTGAGAAGTTCTACGCGTCGCACATCAAGAACACGCTTGATGCCGGCGCCATCAACGTGCGCAAGCCCCCTAAGCCGCGGAAGGCACCTTCCGCGCAGAGGCGCGGGCGAACGCCCGAGCGCCTTCCTGGCGAACGCCCACCATCGCCCTGAGCCCCAGGCTCCATTCGAACTCACCTCGGGAGCAACGAGCTCCACCAAGCGCCGAGCTTCTAGAGCGATCTGGGCCGGTCGGCCGTCGAGTCCACGGCGCCGATGACCCGTTGAGCCTTGAACTAGCGCCACTATTTACCATATCGCGATTGTCGAACGCCGGTATCGACTGCCATGACGCAACTTCTGTGTTGTGTCGATGACTTTCTCCTCACACAACGCCAGTGTTGTCTCATGGCCATCACGTTCGATTCCGAAACTGGCTATCTGCCCGAGGGCGTCCATCCCTGCACGTGGGTGGATTTCCTCGCGGCATTCGCTTGGAACTCGCGTCGAACCTTCTTGGCCGGTGGCCTCTACCGCGCGCTGCTCAACCTGAAGATGGCCGGCTGCCGCGCGGCGATCGTGGACGGCAGCTACGTCACCGCGAAGGAACAGCCGGGCGATTTCGATGTGGCCTTCGATCCCAATGGGATGAACGGCGCGCTCGTCGACCCGGTGCTGCTGCGGCACACCGACGGTCGCAAGGCCATGAAAGCCAAGTATCTCGGGGAGGTTTTTCCCTGGGGCCACGTCGCCTGCGAGGCGACGGGAATGATCTATGCGGACTTCTTCCAGAAGGACCGTGATGGCCACGCCAAAGGCGTGGTCCTGTTGGATGTGAGGGCGTTGCCGTGATCGTGACCGACCGCCAGTTGGCCAATGCCAAGGCGCAGGCCGAGCGCTTCCGCGCGTCTCTGGCCGCTTTGGAAGCGGGTAGCCTCAACGCTACCGACCTCGATCCGCGCCTGAAGGCCGCCCAGATCGATTCGGTGCGCGCCGATCTGACGCTTCTGGAGACTGAGATCACCGACTTCGAGCGCCTGCGCGACGGCGCGGTTCGGAGCTTCGACACCGACTCCCTGGCCGACTTGCCGAAGGTTCTGATCCAAGCGCGGATCGCTGCGGGCCTGACCCAGCGCCAGCTCGCCGATCGGCTGAGCCTAAAGGAGCAGCAGATCCAGCGCTACGAAGCCACGCTCTACGACGGCGCGAGCTTCAGCCGCATGGTCGATGTCGCCGATGCCATCGGCTTGGTCGTCAACAAGCGGCTGGAACTGATCGAACCGAGCGACCCCCAGGCGGTGGTGAAACGTCTGTCGGCCATCGGCCTGGACGAAGGTTTCCTGAGGCGCCGGATCACGCGTGACCTCGACCTGGATCACGACCGCGAGTCGCTAGGCGTGATGGCCAATCGGGTAGGGGCGATCTTCGACTGGTCGCCGCGCGACATCCTCGGCTCAGGCGCTCTGGATCCGTCTCAGCTCGGCGGCACCACGGCCCGCTTTAAGATGCCCAAGGGCCGCGATGCCCGGTCCGCCAACATCTATGCGGCCTATGCCTATCACTTGGCGACGCTGTGCGCGAAGGCCATGGTCGACCGGCCGCGGTCGACGATCCCGACCGAGTGGCGCGTGTTCCGGCACGCCCTCGTCCATAACTATGGCGGCGTGGATTTCCGGGCGTGCTTGGACATGGCTTGGGATCTCGGGGTCGTGGTTCTGCCACTCAACGATCCGGGCGCGTTCCACGGCGCCTGCTGGCGGATCAACCACGTCAACGTCGTTGTGCTCAAACAGGCGCATCGCTACCCGGCGCGCTGGCTGTTCGACCTGATCCACGAGCTGCGGCACGCTGCCGATAATCCCGACGCCGCCGAGTTCGAGGTGGTCGAAGGTGAAGAGACTTCCGACGAGCGCCGGACCTCCCATGACGAGCAGCTCTGCAGTTGGTTTGCTGGACAGGTCACCCTCGACGGGCAAGCTGAAGCCCTGGTCGAAGCTGCCATCGCGCACGCGGACGGCGACATGCGACGCTTGAAGACGTCGGTGACGGCCGTCGCCGATCGGTTCGGCGCCGATGTCTCGGCATTGGCCAACTACGCGGCCCATCGGCTGTCGCTCCAGAAGGTGAACTGGTGGGGCGTCGCGGCCAACATGCAGGACACGTCCTACGACCCGCTGGTCTTCGCGCGGGACACCTTCTTCCAGCGCTTCGCCTTCGAGAGCCTTGGCGAACGCGAGCTGGACCTCCTCACCCTGGCTCTCCACGACGAGGCCGCCGATGGCTGAAGATCCGGAATTCAATCAGCAGGCGTTCGCGCCGCTGAACGTCAAGTGCAAGGACAGCGACTGCGCGACGGGCCGCCATGCCTTTAGCCCGGACAAGAGAAAAAGGGACTGGGCTAAGACCTACGAAGGCCAGTGCCGCGAGTGTGGCGTGAACCTGGTCGACTGGGATCGCGTGAAGCAACGCGATCTGCGCGATGTGGAAGGCGTGTTCGCAGAACTGCAGCACGAACTGATCCGCCACGTATTCTTCCACGCGCCTTTCGACGAGAAGTCGCGCAAGCAGGCGGCGAAGCTGGGGCGGCAAGCGCTGCGCCAGCGGGTGCGGCCTTACCTGGAGAAGAAGATCGGCAAGGCGAATATCGCCTGGGACGGCCGGCAGACGCCGAAGGGGGAAAGCGCCATCCATTTCGGCCAGCATGCGACCGCGACCTGTTGCCGGAAGTGCCTCGAGTATTGGCACGACATCCCGCAGGGGCGCGAGCTGACCTCGGCCGAGCTCGACTACTGCGCGGGTCTGGTGCTGGCCTACCTCGATCAGCGCATGGTGGATCTGATGGCGCCGGCGCCCGGCGCAGGGACCTCGCCGGATCTCGTCACGAAGATGACCTCGCCCCCCGCGCCGCACTCGCCGGGGGCGGCCCCCTGATGGCCAAGCCGATCGACACCGGGGCCTTTACGGCGCAGATGCGCGCCAAGATCGTGCGCCCGGCGTCCGGCGAGATCTTGATCAGCCGGCTGGCCGGCTCAGATCAACAAGCCGACCTCACCGTGCCGCCGAACTGTGACGGCCTGGGACGCGTGCGGCACTTCCGCCGCGCGACGGCCGCTGGCTGGCCTCAGAACCCACTGCCCATCGACCCTGCCGCGCGGGCGCTTGGTGGGGTACCCGGCGATATGGTCCGCGCCCAGGTATTCCAGAATGCCGCCTGCGGCTGGCGCTGCTGGTACTGTTTCGTCCCCTTCGCGATGCTCAACGGCAACGCCGCCAACGGCGTCTGGCGCACCGCCGAGCAATTGGTGTCGCTCTACGCGACCGAAGCCGATCGTCCTGATGTGATCGACCTGTCCGGCGGATCGCCCGACCTCACGCCGGAGTGGATCGTCTGGATGATGGATGCGCTGGAGGAGGCGGGCCTGGCGGAGACGACATACCTGTGGTCCGACGACAACCTCAGCACGGACTACGTCTTCACCAAGCTCTCCGACGCCCAGCGCGAGCGTCTTGCCGCGTACCGGAACTATGGCCGCGTCTGTTGCTTCAAGGGTTTCGACGCCGCCTCGTTCGCCTTCAACACCACCGCCCAAGCTGACGGCTACGACGCGCAGTTCGAGCGGTTTGGCCAATATCTTGAGCTTGGCTTGGACCTTTACGGCTATGTGACCCTGACAGGTCCGGGTGTTGCGGCAGCGGCCAACGGCGTTCCGGCTCTGCTCGATCGCCTGCAAAGGTTGGACCCGAATCTGCCGCTGCGAGTGATCCCCCTCGAAATCGGAAACTTCTCGCCGACGCGGGAGCGTGACGCCCGCGGTGGGCATGCCCGCTTCGAGGCCGCGGCTCCGGTGCAGGATGCCGCCATCGCGATCTGGATGGATGAGCTGGACCGGCGGTATCCGGCCGATCTGCGCACTCGGGCGATAGTGGACGTGCCGCTCGGTGTGCAGCCATGAGCGCGGCGCCTGGCCTAAGCACGCCCTGGACGGCGTCGTTTCCGGCGCTGGTGGCGGCGGCCAAGGGGCGCCACCCGATCGAGTTGCTGGCCGACCTCCAAGGTGAGCAGAGTCTGAGCGCGCAGCGGCTCGCTGGCGAGGCAGGCGCCGTTCCGCTCTTCACGCCTCCCTTGCCGCAAGGCGAGGGCTTGGCTTTGCCCCATCCGCTCGACGCCGAGTGGCGGTTCTGCGCCGAGACGGCGCGCGGCTTGGTGCGCCGAGCGGTCGCGGTGACCCGGCCCGGCGACAAGGTCCTCTTGCTAGGGGTGCCGACCGTGATCCTAGCGGCCGCCGAGAGCGCCGCGGACCGCCGGTTCTGCGTGGCCTACGAGGACAACATCATCGGCGTGGGACTCGCGGCGCGGCTTGGCGAAGACCCGCGCTTCCAGGATCCGGTCGCGGCGGACTGCGCTGCCGCGATCGTCGACCCGCCTTGGTATCCGCCTGTATTTGCGGGCCTGCTCGGAATGGCCGCAACGGGCTGCAGCCAGGACGCTGCGATTTTTGTCGGCACGCCGCCTTTGGGTGTGAGGCCAACGTCGGAGACGGAGCGCGCAGAACTCCTCGCGACAGCAGACCAACTTGGCCTCAGCTTGGTCGATCAAGCGTCGGAGTCCTTGACCTACCGCACGCCCGCCTTCGAAGCGGCCGCCATGCAAGCGGCCGGTGTCCACCTGTGGCTGCCGACATGGCGTCGTGGCGATCTTCTGGTGTTCCGCCGCGGGGAAATCCGTGTCGGGCCGCCACTGCCGACGGCGCCGCCGGCCTTCGAGCTGACGCTGCACGGCGTTCGCCTGCGACTGCTGGCCCAGCCGGCGCCGGCCCCCGATGGTATCGTGCCCCTCGTCAACGGCGAGGTGTTCCCTAGCGTCAGCACTCGCGTCTCAGGTCGCGCGCAGGCCAATCTCTGGACCAGCGGCAACCGCGCCTTCAGCTGCCCCCCGGCCGCAACACTTACCGCCCTTCAGCTCCTCGCGGCCGAACACGACCTGTGGCCAAAAGGACTCGACCCGGCGCGAACCGAGACTCGGGATTCGACGCCGATTGACCCGATTCACCTCGTTGCCGAACTTGCGCGAATCGCTGCGCGCGACCTCGCGCATTCGGCGACGCTGGTTGGAGGGTCGTCTTGGGACCGGACTGCGAACGACGCGCGATTCTTGAACGGCTCCGCGACCATGTTCCGGCGAACTCTGGCTGGGGCCGCCGGCTGAGCGACCTGCTCGCTGAGGAAGAGATCAGCGTCGGCGTCCATTTAGCGATCTTCGTCGAACCCTTTCTCTCGGCGGTCCTCGACGGCCGTAAGACCGTGGAGTCGCGCTTCGGCGTCCATCGTCGTCCGCCCTACCGCTGTGTCGATCCGAACGACATTATCCTCATCAAGCGGAGTGGCGGCCCGATCGTCGGCGTCGCCCAGGCGGGTGCTGCGACTTTCCACCAGCTCTCGCCGCGCGTGCTGTCCGACATCCGCGAACAGTTCGCCGGCCAGCTCTTCGCCTTGGACGACGCGTTCTGGGAGAGCCGCGCGGAAAAGCAGTATGCGACCCTGATCGAGCTCAACGATCCAGTGGAAGTCACGCCGCTGCCTTTCCCCAAGCGTGACCGGCAAGGCTGGGTAATTATCGACCGTCGCCCAGAGCGCGAGCCGCAGTTGGCGTTTCAATGATCATTGCACTTGCCGGCGCCATCGGCAGCGGCAAGAGCACCCTGGCCAATGCGCTGGCCGCAGCCCGCGCGGCTCGATGCGCCAGCTTTGGCAACTACGTCCGGCACCTGGTTGGCGAGCGCGGCCTCGACGTGAACGATCGTACGGTCCTGCAGGACGTCGGCCACGAGCGTGTCGAGGCTGACGCCCGCGCCTTCCTGGACGACACATTGGAGTGGGCCGGCCATCAGCCGACAGATGAACTCGTGCTCGACGGCGTGAGGCATTTGAAGATCCTGGCCGCGCTGCAGGTCCGCGCCGCCGAGCTGAACGATCCGACGGTGCTGGTCTACCTGGGCACCCCGGTCGACGTCCGCCATGCGCGCGTAGCCTCCCGTGGCAAAACGCTCGAACAGATCCTCGAAGACGAGCGCCACCCGGCGGAGCAGGACCTTTATCAAGGCCTGCGAAACGCCGCCGATCTCAGGCTTGACGGTGGCCGGCCGGTGCTGGAGCTGCGTGACGAACTCTTGGGCTTCCTGTCGACGCGGTGATTCAGCGTCTGTTGGGCGGCCACGTTTGTGATAGAACAAGACAGGAACATAGGGCTGAGTCTTGAGCCAACGCACCGGGAGCGCTGATCTGCCGCTACATGGCGGCCGCGTGCCTGCGTGGCTGTCTGATCGGATGACCGCGCTGGGTGTCGTCATGTGCGAGGCCATCATCCATCACTACGGGCGCGATGAGCTGCTGAGGCGCCTGGCGCATCCGTTCTGGTTCCAAGCGTTCGGCTCGGTCATGGGGATGGATTGGCATTCGTCCGGTATCACCACGAGCGTGCTCGGTGCGCTGAAGCGAGGCCTTGCGCCGCGGTCGAAGGAACTTGGCCTCCATGTCTGTGGAGGCCGCGGCAAACACTCTCGGCAGACGCCGCACGAGCTCGTCGCACTGGGCGATCGCCTCGGATTTGACGGCGGCGGCCTGGCGACCACTAGCCGGCTTGTCGCCAGAGTCGACAGCGCCGCCGTACAGGACGGCTTCGACCTCTATCTGCACGGGTTCATCGTTAGCGACGACGGGCGCTGGGTGGTGGTGCAGCAAGGAATGAAGGGCGAGGTCGGCCAGGCGCGCCGCTATCACTGGCTGTCGGAGGGTTTGGAGAGCTTCGTCGATGCTCCCCATGTCGGGATCGATGGTGAGACCCAAGGCGACATCCTGAATCTCACGGATCTGCGCGCCCGTGCCTCGCGGAGTGCTCAGATCGAACTGCTGAACACTCTGGGCGCCGAAGGGGTAGCTCGCGAAGTCGCCGCGATTGAGCGGGCAAAGTCTCCCGCGCCGGCTCCCGAACCCCAAATGATGTTGCCCCACTTGAGCCTGCCGGCGCACCACGAGGTTCGACGAGGCGATGTTGTGATGACCCGTCTCCAGGGCAACTTGGCTGCGGCTGCCGAGCGGGGTCCGGTGGACTTCACCGAACTCCTGCAGGTTCCGGGCGTCGGAGCCCGGACGGTGCGGGCGCTCGCGCTCGTCGCGGAGGTGATGCATGGCGCGGCGTGCCGTTTCAGCGATCCCGCGCGGTTCGCCTTCGCACATGGCGGCAAGGATCGTCATCCGTTCCCCGTGCCGATCCACGTCTACGACCACACGATCTCAGTACTGAAATCCGCGGTCAGCAATGCCAAGCTCGGCCAGGACGATCAGCTCCACGCTCTACAGCGCCTGGACGCGGAGTCGCGCCGGCTGGAAGACATGGCGGCGGCAGTCAGCTTTGAGAAGGTGGTAGCCGAAGAGCGCGCTCGCTCTGGCCGTTACGGCGGGCGCAGCATCTTCGGCTGGGAAGCGGACGCGCGCCGGATCGCCTAGCCGGGTCGGGGCGCAGGCATTTCGTAGAGCTCTAGATTCTTGGGCGCGTAGAGAGGACTCGCTTGGTTGTTGGCATCCAACCACTCGAGATAGCCATCCACGTCGGGGCCGCCGATGTTTATCGTGTACTCGATTCCGAAGATCGCCTGAGCGAAGTAGATTTCCTGCCTGGGCGTCACCAAAAAATCCGACTCATGCATGACTTGGCCCCACGAACCGTCGGGACCGAGCGTTCGCGCGTTCGCGGGATAGATTCTTCGGACGTGTACGGACCAGTCCAAGGGCTGCCCTCGGCGGGCGTGATTGCGCAGGGGGTCGAGCTGAGGATCGTCAATGAACTGCTCGAGGAGCCTGGGATCGTAAGTCAGCCGTGCGGCCATCGACTCCGTGGCTACCTTCGCAAAGAACCGCGACAAGACCGTGCCCGAGGGCGGGGCGCCTCCCATCGGCATCAGAAGTCGACCTTCGGGCCGTTCTGCGAGACGGCCGAAATGCTCCGTCGGCACCGCTGCTGAGAGCGCCCTGTCCTTGGCGTCGCGGAACAGCCGAACGGGTACGTCGGGATCGAGCAGACCGACGATCGAAGGTACCCGGCCCTTCTTGCTCGGCAGGCCCTCGTGGAATCGCATCTGGCGGACCGCCTCAGCCTCTAGGAACGGCTTCTCCACGGCCTTGGCGAAGTAGTTGTTGCACTTGTCGCAGACGACGCCCTTCGGCAGCAAAAGCTTGGAGTTGCCGATAGACTCCGGAAGGATGTGCTCGATGCTGCGGGAGGCCGACGATTCCGCCTTGCAAAAGATGCATCGCATGAGGTGCGTCCCCGCTCTCGGGTTGGGGCTGAGGCAACCAGGATTCCACGATGGTCTCAATTGTGGTCGGGACGGGCCCCGTTGTTCACATCACCGGACACGGCTTGGCAATAACAAGCGAATTTGCGCTGGCGCCAGGGATAACCCTAACTTCAGAGATCCCGAGGCAAACTACCTCTTTCGCATCGAGCGTCAGCAAGATGCCAACGGACGCTGCGCTGATGGTCATGGAGACCCTCGCCGACTTCTCCCTGCGGATTGAACACCCTGACGGCGGTGAAGTATTGGCGGCCAAAGCCTGGAACGCGCTCTGGGTGTTCAGCCTGCTCAGCTTGGCATTCCGGTCACCGATCATCCCGCTCTATAGCTATGCTCAAGACCAGGGGTTCGCGATCGCGAACCGTAACCTGATGATCCGGCCACGCGAGGCAGTGCTGGAGCCAGTCCCGGAATTTCTGGCCTGGGCGGCTGCAAGCATGGAGCGGTTCGACGTCGTACTTGCCGACCAGCGTTTTCAAACCGCACAGCGCTACTACAACAATGCGCACTACCTAGTCGACGACGACGCGAAGATTATGTTGCTGTGGGCGGGCATCGAGGGTCTTTTAGGGGTGGAAGCCGAGATCAGCCGACGCATTGCCTTGCACGCCGCGATACTCTTAGACGGCTCGCCCGATGAGAAGGCTGCAACGTATCAAGCCGTCAAAAAGGCCTACGCCGCTCGTTCCAAGGTTGTCCACGGCGTGGGAATGGACCGCGCGGCACTTTCGACGGCGTATCGCTTCGCGAGCGACCTCCTCGCCAAGGTTCTGCGAAAAATAGTCGATCTCGGCCGTGTGCCGACGATGGCTGAGCTGGACCGCGTGGCCGCGTCTGGATCGTTGTCCAGCTAACCCTCTTCACATCGCGCGGCGTCGAACCTCGGCTCTTTGGTCAGATCCTAGCGTCTACTCAGGACGCTTCTGAGGTCTTGCGGATTGCACCTTCTAGGCCAGCCGGTGTAACCAATCCCCCTGCGGCCCCTGTGGTGAAATTGGTAGACGCGCCGGATTCAAAATCCGGTCCCGAGAGGGGTGTCGGTTCGAGCCCGACCGGGGGCACCACCTATTCAGATGCATTATGAGCGCCGTGCGATTTGATGGCTTATCATTCCGCGCCATCATTTCAGCACGCGCTGAAATGGGAGCTATCAGTGAAATTCCTTGACCTTTTTTACTGGAATGGCCATTTCAACTGAATGTTGAAATCGCACGAACCAATTGAAAGCATTGAGGCTGGAGCCGGGGAGATTCTGCGCAGCCTGCTTCAAGACGTTCCGGCAATCCAAAATATCGAGGTTGAGCACGAACACGCCACCCAGGATCGCGGTGTGGATCTGCTATTTCGCTTCGATGTGGAGGGCCGGCCGCACACGATCGTCTGCGAGGTAAAGTCCAGCGGCCAGCCTCGCTACGTGCGCGACGCCGTCCATTACCTCAACCACCTTGCGCTTCGATTTGATCGCGCCACGCCGGTCTTCATCGCGCCCTACCTCTCCGAGCAGGCCCGCGACCTCTGTCGCGACGCCGGCGTGGGCTATGCCGACCTTGAAGGCAACTGCCGGATCGTCTTCGACGGCGTCTTCATCGAACGCGTGGTCGCGACCAAGCCGGCCACTGAAAAGCGTGAGCTCAAGTCCCTCTTCAAGCCCAAGTCGGCCCAGGTCCTGCGGCGTCTGCTCCGCGAGCCGTCGCGGGTTTGGAAGGTCGTCGATCTCGCTGAGGCGGCGGACGTCAGCTTGGGGCATGTGAGCAACGTCCGCAGGGCGTTGCTCGACCGGGACTGGGCGGCGGTGGAGCCTGACGGCCTGCGCCTCACCGCGCCGGACGCCTTGCTCGATCATTGGCGCGACAACTATGAACCGCTGGCCGGTGAGCGCATCCACGCCTACACGCCCGCGCATGGGACGTCCTTCATGGCGGCCGTTCGTGGCGCCATGAGAGATCCGGGGGTACATGTCGCGCTTGCCGCAAATTCCGCGGCGCACTGGCTGGCGCCGTACGGCCGCACGGGCCGTGAGCACATCTATGCCGACAAGGCTGGATGGGCGGCGCTGCGCCGCCATCTCGAGGTCGGCCCGATAGGCCGCGGCGCCAACCTTGAGATCATGGTGCTCAAGGACGATGGCCTGTTCCGCGATATCGTCGAGCCCGCGCCCGGACTCTTCACGACCAGCCCCGTACAGACCTATCTCGATCTGGCGGCCTCCGGCGAGCGGGGGCGCGAGGCTGCGGACCATCTGCGCGAGAACGGCTTGGAGTGGCCGCGATGACCGAACCGCAGATCGCTTCGGACTACGACGATCGCACCACCGCCGCCGTGAAGAAGGTGCTGGTCGAGATGGGCCAGGTCCTCGGCAGCTACCAGGGCAAGTTCGCCGTGGTCGGCGGGGCGGTCCCGTGGTTGCTGCTCGACAATCCCGACATGCCGC
The DNA here is from genome assembly GCF_016124325.1 of Phenylobacterium sp. Classification (GTDB taxonomy): domain Bacteria; phylum Pseudomonadota; class Alphaproteobacteria; order Caulobacterales; family Caulobacteraceae; genus Phenylobacterium. The sequence goes on along the minus strand of NZ_WGNY01000020.1, from coordinate 46,403 downwards.
ATATCGGCACCTTCGACATCGACCTCAGTCTGCACGCCGAGGCACTGGGCGATGGCGAGTACGCGCTGCTGATCGAGGCGCTGATGGGCGCAGGTTACGAGCAACGGACCGACAAGCGCCGCTTCCAGTTGGTCCGCCGCGTGCCGGCGACGGCGGAAGGCCCGGCGATCGACGTGGTCGTCGACTTCCTCATGCCGCGTGATGCGGACGTCGTGAAGAACCTGCCGCCGCTGGTGGCCGACTTCGCTGTCCAGAAGGCGGACGGCGCCGACCTGGCGCTCAAGTTCTACCAACTGGTCGCGATCGACGGCCCGATGCCGGACGGGGGGACCAACAGGGTCGAGGTGGCGGTCGCATCGATCCCGGCCCTGCTGGCGATGAAGGGCTTCGCGATCCACGGGCGGCACAAGCAGAAGGACGCCTACGACATCTACTATTGCGTCCGGAACTACCCCGGCGGCGCGACCCCCCTGGCGGAGGCCTGCAAACCGCTGCTGGAGGTCAAGGGCGGCGCCGAGGGGTACGGACGCATCAACGAGAAGTTCGACACCTTCGAGGGCTATGGCCCGACCTGTGCCCGCAAATTCGTCGAGGAAGGCGGAGCGCTGGGCGAACGCTCTGCCGACGAGTGGCAGCAGGACGCCTTCGGCCAGGTGGATGCCTGGCTGAAGGCTCTGGGACTGCGGTGAGCGGTCGGTTCGGCGTCAGAGGTCGAACTTCGGGATGTTTTCGGCCGGCAGCTGCCAGCCGTCTTCCAGCTGCACCATCGCGACCTCCTGGTGCTCACTGTCGGCGATCGGCCGGATGGAAATCAGGCCGATCCGGAACTGCAGCGGCGGGCCCTCGCTGAAGCGCCTGAGCGCGCGGTAGCGGCCCGTGTGAACCAGGTAGCCCAAATCGGCCAGCTCCGTACAGGCCTCGGCGAGGCCGCGGCACGCGTCCAAGCGCTCGGTCAGCCCGATCTCGTCCCAGATCTCGCCCCAGTCGCGCAGGTTCTGAGCGAAGGAGGTGGCCGCTTCCAGGGCGTCGTCACCAACGGTGTCGAGGTCGATGTTCCAGGCGTGGAAGCCTTCGAGCGCGGACATCAGGCCCCGGGCGTCGCGGAGGATGGTCGTACGGACCACGGCCGTGGTGCGCAGCGCTTTCAGCATCGAGTCGCGCTGGCGCTGGGCCTGCTCTGGCGAGGGCTTGATGAAGTAGCTCCGCTCGATGCGCAGGCCGCGGCAGAGGCTGCGCAGGGTCTGTTCCGCGGGGGCGCTGCGCCCGCTTTCCAGTTTTTCGATCGTGCGGGTGGTCAGCCCCGTGGCCAGCGCGACGTCCTGCTGCGTGAGCTGGAAGACGCGCCGCAGGAACCGCAGTTGCTCGGCGAAGTAGGGCAGGTCCAGTTCGATCTGTGTGTTCATCTCGGGTCTCCTTGAGGACCTGTCGAGCGTGATCCATCGTCCTGCTGGTTTCCCCGAACCGTACCCGAATGCAGACCGAAGGCGGATTGGACGAGCAGCGCGATCACCCACCACGCGACCCTGTCGCCCGATAGAAGAAGGGGCCGCGAGGATGCCCGCGACCCCTACGCCGACCGAGAAGCCCCGTCCACGTTTCGGATCATACGCTGTCTCGCCGGCCTGCACGCCCGCCCGCGCTCACAGTTCGCAGACGATGCGCTCCAGGGCCGGATCCCCGCGCTTGTAGCCCTTGCGCGGCGCGGCGGAGGCCTCGTCCGATATGACCGCGCCCAGCGCTTCGCTGAGCCGCATCAGCTTCCAGCCCACCTTCTCGCCGCTGGCGCTGCCGCCCCGCACCTGCCAGGCGCGCATCATCGGCTCGCCGGTCTTGGTGTAGCCCACCGCGTGGACCTCCACGCAGCGGCTGTACCCATCGTACCGGAGCTCCAGCACCTTATGCTCGCGCAGGGCGCGGCAGGCCGTGTCCATCCACATGGGCCTGAGCCTAGCCTGACTCGGGTCCGGAGCGTGACCTGGGAGGGGAAGGCCTTCCCCTGCGCCGGAGCCCCGCGGTCTCCGGCGACCCCTTCGACTCATGTCCATTTGTCAAGCTGGGAGGCACGCCGAAGCGCCCGGCCGATGGGCCGAGCGCCAGCCGTTGGAGTCCATGCGCAGGGTCGGAGGCGGGGCTCAAGACGACGGTGGATCAGACACTCATGCGCGGGTTGGCTACCGCAGGACCGCGGTGTTCGTCTCGGAGCTTGCTCTGTCAGCGGGCGGGCGTCGGTTCGATGACCGGCCACACGAAGGGGTCGAGAGATCTCCTTACCGGCCCCGCCCCCGATACTGCGTATGGACGCGTGTTGGACCTGTCGTCAGGCGACCGCCGGCGCGGCGACGCGCTGGCCGATGGCCCAGATGAAGCCCACCAGCTCGCGCGCGATGGCGGTGATCACCACGTTCTTCGGCTTGCCCGTCGCCGCCAGCCGGCGGTAGCGGTCGTGCAGCCGCAGCTGCGCCTTCCAGGCGATCTTCACGATCTCCAGCTCGACGCCTTCCTGCCGCCGCTGAATCTCCTGGCTGACGCGTGGAGACTTGGCGTAGGTCCAGGCGCTCTCGACCAGCAAGCGTCGGGCCCGCGGGTTGCCGGCCTTGGTGATGCCGCGCCGGCGGACCTTCGCGCCGCTGGAGTGCTCGGCCGGCACCAGGCCGAGGTAGGCCATCAGCTTGCGCGGGGTGGTGAAGCGCGCGAGGTCGCCGATCTCCGCCACGATGGTGGCGGCCGTGATCATCGCGACGCCGCGCATCGCCTGCAGGGCGATCACCAGCGGCGCCATCGACCAGGTCGGGATGATCGCCTCGATCTGCTTCACCAGGCGATCGTGCCGCGCGTCGGCTTCCTGGATCGCCAGGATGTACTCCTGCATCGCGAGTTGCTGGGCTGGATGCTCGAGTTCGAGGGTCGCCAGCCACCGCCAGTACGACACGGTCCAGGCGCTTCGGCCGCCGTATCGGTAGCCTTGCCGCAGCAGGAAGCTGGAAAGCGCTTGGCGGGCGCGGTTGCGCCAGTACATGGCCGCTTCCCTCGCGCGGACGAGATCCCGGACAGCCTCGTGGCTCGCGTCCGGCACCCACACAGTCGTCAGCTCCCCGGCGCGATGCATCTTCGCCAACGTGGTCGCGTCGCGCTTGTCGGTCTTGATGTGGTCGCCTGGCCGCGTCGGAATCAGCGACGGCGCGATCACCAGGCACTCGTAGCCGGCGTCGGTGAGCTCGCGCGCCAGGCCGTAGCCGCACGAGCCCGCCTCGTAGCAGAATGTCAGCCTGGCGCCTGGGTGCTTGCCTTGCAGCCGCCGGCCCAGATCGGCCATGGTGCCCGGCCGATGCGGCACGGAACCCTGGAACCTGATCTCGTTGGAACGGCCCTCCGGCGCCAGCGCCACGGCGATCGTCGCCTTATGAACGTCCAAGCCTACAAAGATGACTTCCTGATCCACTGATCCCCTCCTGTCCGGGCTCGCGCCGGCCGCGCCGGCGCCGCCCAGACGGTCGCACAGCGATGCGACCGCGCATGCCCGTGGACATCAGGTCAGCGGGGGGAGCCCCCGCAACGCCCCCGGTTCGGAGAGCGGCCGGCGGGCGGGCTCGGTCCCGCCGCGGGGCCCGCGGCTCCTACGGGACCGCCCCTTCGGGCGCTTCGCGCCGCCAGCCGCTCGACGGCGCGTCCCGCCGTGCAGCGGCTCGCCTTCGGCGGTCGCGCAGGCTCCTTGCAGCCTTCTCCTTTGAACGACGCGCGGGCGCGCGTCGGGGGCTTGGGGCTCCGCCCCCGGCGTGCTTCGGAGCGGCTTCCGCCCAGCTTCGGGCTGGGCAGGACCGGCCAGGTCTGCAGGGCCTCAAGCCCTGCAGCCGGTTCCCCGCGAAGCCGCCCCTCCGCTTGCACCCCCGGTCTCGCCGACGGGCAAGGCTGCAGGCGCGCCTTGCGCCTGACAGCCATGCCCCAAGGAGCAGGACCATGACCGACCAAGCTCAGATCATCCCTCAAGACGGCGACGTCATCGACGTGCCGCTGAACAAGCTGAAGGCCTCGCCGCGCAATGCGCGGCGGACCCCGCACGCCCCCGCCGACATCGAGGCCCTGGCCGCCAGCATCGCCGTGAAAGGCGTGCTTCAGGCCCCGGTGGTGGAGCCGGAGACGGACGCGGACGGCGCGCCGACCGGCGTCTACTTCGTGACCATCGGCGAGGGACGGCGGCAGGCGCTGCTGCTGTTGGCCAAGCGCAAGACGATCAAGAGGGCCGCGCCTGAGCGTTGCGTGGTGGACCTGAACAACGACCCCCACGAGATCAGCCTGGACGAGAACGTCACCCGCACGGGCCTGCATCCGGCCGACCAGTTCGACGCCTTCCGGCGGCTCGCCGAGGAGCGCGGCCTGTCGGCCGAGGAGATCGGCGCCCGTTTCGGGGTGTCGGCGGCGGTGGTGCGCCAGCGCCTGCGCCTGGGCGCCGTCAACCCGGCGCTGATGGACCTCTACCGGTCGGGCGAGCTGAACCTCGACCAGATGATGGCCTTCGCGGTGAGCGAGGACCACGCCCGGCAGGCCCAGGTGCTGGAGCAGTTGGGCGGGCATCGGCCGCCCTACCTGATCCGCCGCACCATGACGGCGGCCAAGGTGTCGGCCACCGACCGGCGCGCGGTGTTCATCGGGGCCGAAGCCTATGGCGAGGCGGGCGGGACCATCCTGCGCGACCTCTTCACCGAGGACGGCGGCGGCTGGTTCGAGGACGTGGCCCTGCTGGACCGGCTGGTCGCCGAGAAGCTGGCCGCCCTGGCCGAAGAGGTTCGCGCCCAGGAGGGCTGGAAGTGGGCCGAGCCACATCTGGACTATCCCCGGTCGCTCGGGCTGGCCCGCGTCTATCCGCACCCTGTGGCGCGCTCGGACGCGGACAAGGCGCAGATGGATGCGCTCTCCGAGGAATACGACGCCCTGGTCAGCGAGTGGGATGCGATCGAGGACCTTCCGCCGGAGGTGGCCGAGCGGTTCAAGGAGATCGACGCGGCGCTTGAGGCCTTCGGCGACGGGACCGCCTACGATCCCGAGGAGATCGCTTGCGGCGGCGTGTTCGTGATCCTCGGCCACGAGGGCGTGGCCCGCTTCGAACGCGGCTTCATCCGCGCCGAGGACATGCCGTCGCTGGAGCCGGAGCCCGAGCCTGACCCCGAGGCCCGCGCCGAGGGCGAGCCGGAGACGCGCGCCCCGGAGGCCGAGGCGCCGGAGGGGAGCCCCAGCGCGCCGTTGCCGGAACGGCTGGTGCTCGACCTGACGGCCCACCGTACCCTGGCCCTGCGCGACGCCCTGGCCGCCCACGCCACGGTGGCGCTCTCGGCGGTGGTCCACGCCCTGGCCCTGGCCGCCTTCTATCCCGCCTACGAGCGGCCCACGTGCCTGGAGATCAAGGCCGCATCCGCGTTCCTCGACGGCCATGCGCCGGGCATCGATGACACCCGCGCCGGGCGTAGCGTCGACGCGCGGCATGCGGCGTGGGCGGGCCGCCTGCCCAAGGCGACGGACGACCTCTGGGAGGCCGTCCTGGCGCTGACCGGCGGCGACCTCCTGGACCTGCTGGCGCACTGCGCGAGCCTGACGGTCAATGCGGTGCGCTCGCCCTACGACCGCAAGCCCGGCGCCTGGGCGCATGCGGATCGGCTGGCCGAGGCGGTGGACCTCGACATGCGCGGCTACTGGTCGGCCACCGAGGCGAGCTATCTGGGACGGGTCACCAAGGCCCGCATCGGCGAGGCGGTGCGCGAGGCCGTGTCGGCCGAGGCCGCCGAGCGGATCGGCGGCTTGAAGAAGCCCGACATGGCGTCCGAGGCCGAAGCGCTGTTGGCCGGAAAGGGCTGGTTGCCGAGCCTGCTGCGCGGGCCGATCCCGGTTCCAGGCGAGGGGGAAGCGCCCGCTGAGACCACGAGCCTGACCGCAGAAGCCGCGTGAGGCGGGGCCGCGTCGCGGCCCTTCCGATCCGACTCCAGGGGCCGTGCGCCGACGAGGCGTGCGGCCCTTCTTTCGTGCGCCGTGGCCGGGGGCGAGCTTGGCGGCGCGGGATCGCCAGGAAGGTCTTCGGAGGGTCGCACCGGCCCATGGCCGCCGCTCTGGCCTGATCTGTCCGAGGGGTCCGGGCCGCGAGGCGCGGCCCCGCCGTCCGCCGCAACGGCGCGCGCTGACTTTCCTCCCCGGCCTGCGGCCTTCCTCGCGAGGCAGGAAAGTCGCGCTTCGCCATCCTCCGCTCCGCTTCGGGCCTGCCGGCTGCGGCGGCCGTCGCCCCTCGTCCTGGGGATCGCCATCGAGGCCGCGATGGGCGCGGTCCGACAGACCTCTAGGAGACTTCCCATGGCGACCATCGGCACCTTCAGCAAGGACGACGCCGGCCACTACAACGGCGCGATCAAAACCCTGACCCTCGACGTCAAGTCGGCCACCTTCCGTCCGGTCGAGACGGACAACGACAAGGCTCCCGACTTCCGCATCTTCGCCGGCAAGACCGAGTTCGGCGCGGCCTGGAAGAAGACCTCGCGCGACAACCGGGACTACCTCTCGGTCAAGCTGGACGACCCGAGCTTCCCGGCCCCGATCTACGCCAGCCTCGTCGACGCCGACGAGGGCTACAGCCTGATCTGGTCGCGCAGCAGCGCCAGCTCGAACTGACCCCCGCGCCACGCGCCCCGCCGTCATCGGCGGGGCGACTCCTTCCCCAACAACCCCGAACGACAGGAGGCCGCCATGACGCGCCTTGTCGAGACCTCACGCCCGCACCCCAAGCCCGACCTCTACACCCGGGTCACCGACGCCATCGTCGCCGAACTGGAGGCCGGCGTCCGGCCCTGGATCAAGCCCTGGTCGGCCGAGCACCTTGCCGGCCGGATAAGCCGCCCGCTTCGCGCGACCGGCGAGGCCTACAGCGGCATCAACGTCCTGCTGTTGTGGGCGGAAGCCGTCGCCCAGGGCTATGCGGCCCCGATCTGGATCACCTTCCGCCAGGCGCTCGCGCTGGGCGGCCATGTCCGCAAGGGCGAGCACGGGGCGACCGTGGTCTACGCCAACACCTTCAGCCGCACCGAGACCGGCGACGACGGCCAAGATGTCGAGCGCGCCATCCCGTTCCTCAAGGCCTACACCGTCTTCAACGTCGAACAGGTCGACGGCCTGCCGGCCCATTTCCACGCGGTTGCCGAACCCCGGCTGGACGCCGTCCAGCGCATCGCCCATGCGGAGGCCTTCTTCGCCGCGACGGGCACCGAGGTGCGCCATGGCGGCGATCGCGCCTATTACGCGGTGGGACCGGACTACGTGCGGATGCCGCCGTTCGAGTGTTTCGCCGACCCGGAAGCCTACTACGCCACACTCGCCCATGAGACGACGCACTGGACGCGGCACCCCACGCGCCTCGACCGCGACTTCGGCCGCAAGCGCTGGGGCGACGAGGGCTACGCCCGCGAAGAGCTGGTCGCCGAACTCGGCGCGGCGTTCCTATGCGCCGACCTCGGGCTGGAGCTCACGCCCCGCTCGGACCACGCCAGCTACATCGCAAGCTGGTTGGAGGTGCTGAAGGACGACCGCCGGTTCATCTTTACCGCCGCCGCCCATGCGCAGCGCGCCGCCGACTTCCTGCGGGCGCGGCAGCCCGGCTAGCCGTCAGGGGTCGGCCGGCCTCGGGCCGGCCGACCCCTCCCCCGCCAAGGGCGCGGCGCCGGCGCCCTTAATTCAAGGTCGGGCGAGGCGGGGTGTCGAGGGCGTCGGCGACACGCGCCAAGAGCCCGTCCAGCGCATTGAGGGCGTTCTGCGGGTCGGGCAGCGGCCACGACAGATAGGCCGGATAGCGCAGGGTCTGGGCGAGATGCGGCATCGCCAGCGCGCTGAGCACCGCTTCGATCTCGGTGCCCGCCGGTTCGAGGTCGAGTCCACGGTCGCCGGCCAGCCGCAGGCAGAGCGGCAGGTCGTGGCCGATGATGATCAGCCGTTCGTCGTCCACGGCACCGCCCGCGATCACCGCCTTGAGCCCAAGCTCCATGGCGTGGGCGATCAGCATGAAGAAGGGCGGGCGGACGTCCTCGACCATGCCGACCTCCGCCAGCGCCGCCGCCGCCCGGCCATAGGCCCGCGCCCGGTCGAGGTAGCGCCGCCCCCGGCGGGTCATCCAGGAGATCGCGGTCATGACGGCGCTTCCGGCTCGTCCGGCCCCGCCTCGCCGAGGAGGCTGAGGAAACTCACGAAGGCCGGCCGGCTGGGACGCGGCAGGCGGGCATAGGCCCGCAGCAGGTCGAGCGCGCCGGGCTCGCCCAACAAGGTCGCGACCTCGTCGGTCACCCCGCGCGCTTGATCGTTGACGCCGAACAGCTCGGCCACAGGCGTGTCCAGGGTGCGGGCGATCTTCACCAGCATGGAGGCGCTCACGCGGTTGGCGCCGCGCTCGTACTTCTGGATTTGCTGGAAGGTAATGCCGCCCGCCGACGCCAGGGCCTCCTGCGACAGACCTCGGGTCTTGCGGGCCAGTCGGATGCGGGCACCGACGGCGATGTCGATGGGATCGGGGGCGGAGCCGGGATGATGCGACATGGGCGTCCTCCTCTCGCCTAGCGCCACAGGCGCCTGAGGTCGGCCTGACAGCTCCGCAGCAACGGATGGGCGTCCTCATTGTCGTGCGGATCGAGCAACCACAACAGGGCGTCCAGCCGGGCGAAGACGCCGTCGCGTGTGCAGGCCGGGGTCGTCTTGAGGAGCGGCAGCAGCACATCGTACTGGCCGTCGATGACGTCGAGCTGGTCCTCGATCACCCGGAACTGGGCGGCCTCCGGCACGGCCGCCTGCTGCGCCTTGGTCAGGCGTGGCCAGTTGCGGTGCTTGAAGAGCCAGCTCTCGAGATCGGACCAGGCGAGCAGGAGCCGGCGTTGCTCCCGCTCCAGCGCGCAATACTGCTCGGCGACGACCTGGCCGGGGTCGGCGGCCCCGGCCAGGGCGGGCAGCGGAAGGCCGGCGGCGCCGCCGATCTGCAGCAAGCGGCGGCGGCTCGGCGCATGGGTGATCGCAGGTTTGGAATCGGGCATGTATCGTCGCTCCGGCGGCGTGCTGGGCGTCGCGGTCAGAAGTTGCGTAAACGTCGCTAATTCGCGCTGTTTGCGCAAGTTTGTCAAGAAGGGTCCGTTCTGAGCTCGCCGCTGATCACGCCTCTACAAGCTCGGCTGGCGCGCGCGGCCCTTGGCCTCAGCCTGCGCGACCTCGGCGCGGCGACTGGCTTGGCACCCAACACCATCACCCGCTTCGAACTTGGCCGGGGCGGGGTGCATGCTGCGAACCTGTCGCGGCTGCAGGACGTCTTCGAGCAGCGCGGCGTGGTGTTCCTGCCGGCCGACGAGGTCGGCGAGGCGACCGTGCGGCTGCGCCGCCCGCCGGGTCCCTGAGCCCGCGGGCCCGCCGTGTCCGAGCCGCTGGTCCTCCAGATCAATCTCAATCGCGACAGCGTCGCGGCGCCGGCCCAGCGGGCCATCACGATCTGCGCCCAGCTGCTGCCCATCGCCCTGACCGCCGTTGCGGGCGCGGACCTCGCCCGCCGCAGGTCGAGGGGGCGTTCGTGCGGATCGGACACCCGCCGCACGCGGACGTCGAAGCCATCCGGCAGCACTTCCGGCAATGGCTCGTCGCCAAGGCGCTGCAGGAACTGGCGCGCGGGGTTCGCGGCGCGCTGGAGGAGGCGGCGAAGTACGTCTGGGCCTTCGGCCAAGGCGGGAAGCAGATCACCGTGGCCGACTTCAACACCGGCTTGGCGGCCGAGGAGCGGCGCGCCAATGGCCGGAACTTCCCGCAGTTGCTGGAGGATGTGAACGCGGGTCTCACGCGCCCCTTCGAATTCGGCGGCGCCTATCTCTACCTGCAGCGCGCCCGCAGCTGCTTGGAACATCAGGACGGCGTGGTCCTGCCGCGCCATCTGAACGAAGGCGGCGACCGTATGACGCTTCGGATGCCGCGCTATGAAATCTGGGCGATCGAACTCGATCCGCCGCAGCAGATCGAGGGTCCGATGATGCTAGAGAAGGAGTCGCGGATCGTGATCCGGCCGGGCATTTGGCAGATGTCGTTCATGGCGGGGCAGCGCATTGAGCTCATGCCGGCCGACGTCATGACCATCGCCCAGGGCTGCATGGTTTTCGTGCAGGACCTGGTGGGCAAGCTGCCGCCCGCGCAGGCTGAGCCGGCGGCGGCCGGCGAATGAGCCCCGGTCGTCAGGGGTCGAACGTCCCGACGAATTCGCGATCGGCGTAGTGGCGGACCTTGCCGGCGATGAGCGGATCGCGGCCGGGGCGCAGCACCAGCATCAGATGGTCGGCCAGTCGCATGACCTCGTCCGGGGTCAGCAGATCACGGCGCACCCGCTGTTCGCTCCAGGACTCGCCTTGACCTGAGGAGGTTGAGCCGCCCTGCATCGACGACGAGGAGCCCGTATTCGCCGACGTGCCCTGCGCGATGAAGGTCTCGGTCATGACGCCCAAGGTGCGCGAGACCCATTGGGCGGTGTCGAAATCCGCCACGTCGAAGATCTGGGTGACGGCGGCGTTGGCGAGGAAGGTCCCGTGACGCTCGCCATAGAGCGCCTTCAACTGGTGGAGGTCCTGCAGGATGGCCCAGAGCTGGACGCCGTAGCCGGCCATCAGCCCGTAGGCCTGGACGAGCGGTTCGAGGCGGCCGAGCGTCGCGAACTCGTCCAGCAGGAAGAGGATCGGCGCGCGGTTGTCGTGGGCGCCGCCGCGCGGCTGGCGCGCGAGCGCATGCAGCGCCTGGGCGACCAGCAGGCGCAGCCAGCGCGCATAGGCGCCGAGCCGTTCGGGCGGCAGGACCAGGAAGACGGTGGCGCGCCGGTCGCGGAGGTCTTCGAACGCGAAGTCGGCCCGGGCGAGGCTGTTGTTGATCCGGCCGCTGTCGAGGAAGTGGGTGTGGCGCTGGGCTGCCGACAGGACGCCGGCGGCCTCCCGGTCGGCCTTGCCGAGATGGCGGTTGGCGGCGCGCGCGACCAGCCCGTCGGCCGCCGGGCTCGCCTGCATGGCCTTCAGCGTCGCGGCGAAGCGCGCCGGCGCAGAGGTGAGCAGGTCGCGCACCGCGGCGAGGGTGGCGCCCTCGGCCGGGGGATGCGTGACCACGTGCAGGATGACGCCGGCGATCAGCGCCTTGGCCTCCTCGTTCCAATGCGCCTCGCTCACCTGCTCCGGCGGATCGTAGACCAGGGCCTCGGCGATCAGGGCGGCGTCCTCCGGCAGGTCCGCGCCGAACGGGTCCAGCGCCGCGAGCGGATTATAGGCGGCCGCCGGGCGTCCCGAGACGCCGAACGGATCGAGGACGTGAACGGGGCCGTAGCGACCCCTCGCGCGGGCGGCGATCCGCGCGTTTTCGCCCTTGGGATCGACGCACAGGACCGCGCGGTCGGCGAGCAGCAGATTGGGCAGCACGACCCCGACGCCCTTGCCCGAGCGGGTCGGCGCGAAGGTCAGTAGGTGACCCGGCCCGTCGTAGCGCATCAACCAGCCGTCCGTCGCCCGGCCGATGATCAGCCCGTCCGGCCCGCCGAGCGCGCCGCGGGCGCGGCGGTCGTCGCCGAATTGTGCGCTGCCGTGGCTCGTGGTCGGCCCGGCATATCCATAGCGGGCCTTCCACTGCAGGAAGCCGAGCGCGCCGCCGGCCGCGGTCCCGGCCAGTGGGATGATCCACTCCGCCAGCAGGTCGGGCAGGCCGAAGTGGTCGCGGACGATCAGGAAGGGCAAGCCGGCGCAGACGTTGCCCCAGAAGGCGCCCACCAGCGTCGGCCATATCGCGCCGAACGCGAGCCTCACGGCATGGGCTCCGCTTCCGCCGCGAAGGCACGCTGGCCGCGTCGCCGCCAGAGCAGCCGCGCGCCGTCGCCATCGGGCGCCTGTAAGCGCTCGGCGAGGTCTAGGAAGGCGCCGTAGAGGGCGGCGCGATCGTCATGCGTGAGATCGACGAGGCCGGCCTTGGCCACCAAGCCGCCCAGCTCGATCAGGTGGCGCGTGCGTTCGCGGCGTTCCACGACCCAAGCCCTCGTGTCCGACCTTGCCCGCGCGGCCTCAATGCGGCGGAGCGCCGCCGTCATCCGGCGCCCGGCGCTCGCCATTTGCTGCAGGCTTCGATGAAGGCCGGGCCTGTCCTTGAAAGAACGCGGCGCCCTTGCTGCGCCACCCCTCGCGTGTGCCTGCGTCCGCCTTGCCCGCCGCTAGCAGCGCGCCGGCCAGGACGTCCAAATCGAGCTTGTCGGCGCCTGTGGCGATGACCAGCTCTCCGAACTGCGTCACCCGCCGGCCCTTCAGCGCCTTGGCGCGCCGCTGCAGGGCCTGGAGTTCGGCGTCGAGATCGCGCGGCTTCTTCATGACGATGGCCTCCGAGGATCGGAGCGCGAACCCTGCGCGGCCGATGACCGGCGTGCTATGGGTAAGCTTACGCATGGCGCGCCCGTCACTCACGGCCGAAGGTCTGAGTGCGCGCTTATACGTCGCTGACGCGACGTGCTTGGGCGGGAGGGATCGCATGGCGATCTATCACTTCTCAGCGAAGGTGATCTCGCGGGCCAAGGGCTCGTCGGCCGTCGCGGCTGCCGCCTATCGGTCCGCCTCACGGCTGCACGACGAACGCCTCGATCGCGCGCACGACTTTTCCGCCAAGACCGGCGTCGTCCATTCCGAAGTCATGCTGCCTGAGGGCGCGCCCGAGCGATGGCGCGATCGCGAGACGCTCTGGAACGAGGTGGAGGCGCGCGAGGTCCGCAAGGACGCCCAGCTCGCGCGCGAGGTGGAGTTCGCGATCCCGCGGGAGCTCTCGCAGCGGGACGGCGTCGCGCTGGCGCGGTCCTTCGTGCAGCGAGAATTCGTCGACAAGGGCATGCTCGCCGACCTCAATGTCCACTGGGACGTGGGCGCCGATGGTGAGGCGAAGCCGCACGCGCACGTGATGCTCGCCCTGCGGGCGGCAGGGCCTGAGGGATTCGGCGGCAAGGTCCGCGACTGGAATGCGACTGACAGGCTCGTAGGCTGGCGGGAGGCCTGGGCGGAGCATGCGAACCGCCGGCTTGCCGAACTCGGCATCGAAGCCCGCATCGACGCCCGCGCGCTCAAGGACCAGGGCATCGACCTGGAGCCGCAGAACAAGATCGGCGCGTCCGGCGCGCGGCGCGAGATCCATGGCGAGGCGGCGGAGCGCGCGGAAGATCACCGCGCGATCGCGCGACGCAACGGCGAGCGGATCCTCGCCGAGCCTGAGATCGCGCTGTCCGCCATCACGCACCAGCAGGCCACGTTCACGGACCACGGCCTGGCGCGATTCCTCCACCGGCACACGGACGGGCGCGAGCAGTTCGACGCCGCGCTCGCCAAGGTCCGCGCGAGCGGCGAGACGGTGCGGCTGGGGCGCGACGGCAACGGTCGCGAGCGCTTCACCAGCCGCGAGATGTTGCGCGTGGAGCGCCGCCTAAAACAGGACGCCGACGCTATGGCCGCCCGGCCGGGTCACGCGGTCGGCGGACGCGACAGGGTCGCGGCCCTGGCGCGTTCGTCCGAGCACGGTCTCGACCTCTCCGTCGCGCAGCGCGACGCCGTGGATCATGTCACGCGTTGTGGCGACCTCGCGCTGCTGGTGGGCTACGCCGGCACGGGCAAGAGCGCCCTGCTGGGAGTCGCACGCGACGCCTGGGAGGCTCAGGGCTATCGGGTACGCGGCGCCGCGCTGTCGGGGATGGCCGCTGAGAGCCTCGAAGGCGGTTCCGGCATCCCGTCCCGCACCCTCGCCAGCCTCGAACACGCATGGGCGCGCGACCGCGAGACGCTCGGGCCCCGCGACGTGCTCGTGGTCGACGAGGCCGGCCTCGTGGGCTCGCGGCAGCTGGGCCGGGTCATGGCGCAAGCGCAGGCGGCCGGCGCGAAGGTGGTGATGGTCGGGGACGCGGAGCAGCTGCAGGCCATCGAGGCGGGGGCCGCGTTCCGGGCGCTCGCCGAGCGTCACGGCGCCTATGAGCTCACCGAGGTGCGACGCCAGCAGGTCGACTGGCAGCGGGACTCGACCCGGCAACTGGCGACGGGCCGGACCGTGCAGGCGCTCTCCGCCTATTCGGCCGCGGGCGCCGTGCGGGGGCACGACGATCCTGCAGCGGCGCGGGAGGCGGTGGTCGCGGGCTGGTGGGACGCCAAGCAGGCGGCGCCCGGGTCCTCACAAGTGATGCTGGCCTACACCCGCGATGACGTCGCGGCCCTCAACGGCCTGGCGCGAGAGCGCATGCAGGCGGCCGGCGCGCTTGGACAAGATCATCGGGTGGAGACGATCCGGGGCGCGCGGCTGTTCGCCGAGGGCGAGCGGATCGTCTTCCTGCGTAATGAGCGCGAGCTCGGGGTGAAGAACGGCACGCTCGGGACGGTGGAGCAACTTGGCGACACGCGCCTGGGCGTGCGCCTGGACGACGGCCGGCGGGTCGCGTTCGATCAGAAGGCCTACACCGATCTCGACCACGGCTATGCCACCACGATCCACAAGTCGCAGGGCGTGACGGTCGACCGGGCGCATGTGCTCGCCGGCGCGTACATGGACCGGCACGCGACCTATGTCGCGCTCTCCCGCCACCGCCAGGGCGTCACGCTGCACTACGACCGCCAGACCTTCGCCGACGAGGCCGCACTGGGGCGGGCTTTGTCTCGCGAGCGCGCCAAGGACTCCACCCTGGACTATCCGGCTCAGTTCGCAGAACGCCGTGGGCTCGGCCCCGCGGCCGCGGGTGTCTTCGATGCCTTCCGGCCGGCGCAGTCGGGCGGGCGCATCGGCCAGGACGCCCGGCAGGACGAGTTGGCGCGGGTTCAGGCCCTCGCCCGCGCCTGGCAGGACGGCGCCCGCATGCAGGCCGCCGGACACGAACCCCTGGCGCACCAGCGTCTCGCGCTCGACCGCGCGGCCGGCGCCCTGGACCGCGCGAGCCCGGGTCTGGCGGCGAGGGTCGCTGGCGAGCTAGAGCGCGATCCGACGCTGGCCGCTTCGGCGGCGCGAGGGCGGCCGGAAGCCCTGCTACGCGCCGCCATGCGTGAGCCGCCACAGCGGGACCTGCCGCGATCGCAGGAGATCGACCGCGCGCCAGGCCAAGATCGCGGGCTGGAGCGATGAGCCTGCAGCCCGATGACGCGGCGGCCGACGCCTTCGAGCGCCTGCGAAGCGAGGTGGCGCTGCTCCGGCGCGCCGTCGAGGGCTTGGCGGCGGACGTCGGCGCGGCGCCGGCGGACTACAGCCCGACGCTGGCAGAGCTCACTGAGGCGGTGGCTGAGGTGGGCGCGCAGGTGGTCGCGATCAGCGAGCGGCCTCTCCTGGCGCTGGCGTCGGAACAACTCGGATCGCTGTTCCAGATCGCCGCGGCGAAGGTTCTGGCTCGACCGGTTGCGGAGTTGGAGCGCGAGCGCGCGACGCTCCAGCAAGCGGCTGATGCCCTGGGCAGGGTCCGCCAGTCTGATCTGGCGAGGTCCCGATCCTGGTGGAGGACGGCCGGCGCCTTCGGCGGCGGCGCACTGGCGGGCGTGGTGCTCCTGAGCCTTTGCCTCGGTCCGGTGGCGAGGCTGCTCCCGGCCCGCTGGAGTGTCCCGGAGCGACTGGCCGCCGCCACCCTGGACCTGCCGATGACCGAAGCCGGTGAGAAATTGCTACGGCGCGGCGATCCCGATGGCTGGGAGGCGGTTGCGGTCGCCCGCCGCTTGCCCACCGAGCAGGTCAGGGCGCTGCGCGACTGCATCTCCCGCACGCCGACGGGCCGGAGCAGGACCTGCCAGGTCAAGCTTACGCGCCAATAATTGGCGGGTTCTCCGCCGATCTCCGGCGGATCATCCGCCAAATCTTGTCGTCTGAGGGTTGCGTTTGTTCGTGGTGAGTTCTTGAGGTAGCGTGGTGCTCGATTTCGCGAGCGTTCGGTGCGCCATGCGTATGCTTAAGCTTGAAGAGTCTTCCGCATCTCCGGACCGGAACTTGGTTGTTCTGAGCTCGCGCCAACTCGAATGCTTGAGCTGGGCGGAAGTCGGCAAGAGCGCGCGGGATACGGGCCAGATTCTGGGTATCTCCCAGCGCACAGTCGAGAAGCATCTGGAGCAAGCCTACGGGCTGCTCGGCGTCCGCACGCGCATTCAGGCGGTGGTGCGGGCCCGGCAACTGGGGCTTCTCGACTGACCGGCCTGCTGCTGCGTGTGGCGGCGTGACGCTACGGAAGGTCGCGCGAATCGGGCAAATTCCACGCCTCCGAACACATCCAGTTATCGGCGAGGTCTTGATGGTCTCAGTCTTTCGCGAACTCCCTGGCATCGCCGACCTTGAGCGTCGGGCGCTCCTCGAACCGCAGCTTCGCTCCCTCGTCGGCGCAGTGACGTGCCCGGAGTTCGACCAGTCCGCTCTTGAGCTCTTCGGCACGACCTCGCCGGACTTCCAGGAAGGACTAGGAGACGACGATTGGACCGGCATCTACGGCGACCTCCCAGAAGACGATCGCGAGATGGTCGCGTATTTCGCGACCAAGGGCTGGGTCGTCTCTGACGGGTATGGCCGCCCCTCCTACATGCTTGAGCCATACCTGCTGCTTTTGTGCGGTCATCTGGCTGGCAAGCTGCCGTTGAACGCTCAGGTCTCGGCGGCCCGCTGGGGCAGCAATCTCGCGGAAGAAGCCAAGCGGTTCCGCCCGGCCCGCAGCTAGGCCGACGGGTCCCAGTAGACGAAGCCACGGACAGCATCATCTGGGTCGCGGTCGCCGGGCAAAGTTCGCCGAACTGCCGCGCCGCGCGGATCTGGGCTGGCGCCTCTTCGCGCGGGGCCTCGACAAAGCCGAGGGCGCCGAAAAAAACCCGTCGCATCGGTGGTGAGCAGCCAGACGCGCTCGGCGCCGATGCGCGCGGCTTGGCGCTGCGTCGCCCGCCGCCGTCCGTTCCCGTGCCGAGCACGAGCGGTACCCACACGAGACGATCCGGTGCTCACTGTCGACGTGCAAGAGTCGGTCGGCGAATTCGGCTGACATCGGATTCAGGTCAATGTGCATGAGTGCCTGAGATATCGTCCAGAAGCTCGCCCAACTTCGTGATTATGCGATCTGGCTTCACTTCGGTGTCAGGCGGAAGGCCTTTGCCCTGCCGGTCATGCAGATCGAATAGATGCCGAGCCGCTGGGGAGCCGCGACCTCCCATTCCAGATTGTCGCCGACCATCCAGACCTCACTTGGGTCGGCGTCCAAGGCCTGCAAGGCGTGGCGATAAGCCCGTTCCTCCGGCTTTCCAAAGCCATGCTCATCCATCAGCAGACCGGTCGACCTGTGCCATTCCCGCCGACGCAGCAACGCCCTTGCATCGAATTATATTACGATCCATATTCGTTACTGAATTGAGGCGTCGCCAGAAACACGGCGTCGCCCGGCAGGGGGAGGTCGGATCTTGGCGAAGGCTCGAGTGGAGATTGCCAGGCTTGACAACTCCGCGGCGACCCGATCCGACCTGTTGGACCTCTTCAGCCGGGTGCAGCTCATACGGCAGGCCGAGCAGCGGCTTACCACGCTGTTCGCAGACGGAGAGGTCCCGGGGTTCATACATCTGTCGATCGGCCAGGAAGGCGTTGCGGCGGGGGTGGGAGCTGCGCTTGGGCGCGACGACACTCTGGCGTCCAACCATCGCGGCCATGGCCACGCCATCGCCAAGGGCCTCGATCTGGATCGGTTCTTTCTCGAGATCATGGGAAGGGACGAGGGCTATTGCCGCGGTCGCGGCGGCTCCATGCACATCGCGGACATGTCGGTCGGCATGCTGGGCGCCAACGGCATCGTCGGCGCCGGCTTGCCGATTGCCGTAGGCAGCGCGCTCGCCCACCAGGTGCGCCGGACGGGTGGCCTGGCGACCGTGTTCTTCGGTGATGGCGCCCTCGCCGAGGGCGTCGTGCTGGAGAGCCTGAATCTGGCGGCGCTCTGGAAGCTCCCCCTGCTGTTCGTCTGCGAGAACAACGGCTGGTCGGAGTTCTCGCCCACCGCCAAGCAGTTCGCGGCAGACGTCAAGGATCTGGCCGCCGCCTTCGGCATCCGATCGCGCCTCGTGGACGGCAATGACGCCGTCGAGGTCTGGCAGGCCGCCCGGCAGTTCTGCGACGAGATCCGCGACGGAGGCGGCCCACGGCTTCTGGAGTGTATGACCAAGCGGGTACGGGGCCATTTCGAGGGCGATCCCCAGAAGTACCGCGTCGGCGTCGACACCACCGAGATGGGGGATGACGATCCGGTCGTGAGGCTCGCAGGACGACTATCCGACGCCGGCGTGTCGGACGACGAGATCCAGGCGGTCACGGCGCGCGCGGTCGCCGCCATCGAAGCGGCCGTCGCCGCTGGCCGAGCCGGATCGCAGCCGTCCTTTGAGCGCATGCTCGACGGTGTCTATGCGCGGCAGGTCGCCAATGGCTGAGGTGCGGTTCGGCCAAGCGATCAATCGCGCCATCTCCGACGCCATGGCGCAGGACCCGACCGTGGTCATGTTCGGCGAGGACGTCGCCGCCGCGGGCGGGCCCTTCGGGGTGACGCGAGGCCTCGCAGAGCGCTTCGGCGGCGAGCGGGTCCGTGACACGCCGATTTCCGAAGCGACCATCGTCGGCGCCGCTGTCGGCGCGGCGATGAGCGGGCTGCGGCCAATCGTCGAGATCATGTTCATGGACTTCATCACCCTGGCCATGGACGCCCTCGTGAACCAGGCCGCCAAGGCCCATTTCATGTTCGGGGAGCAGTGCTCTGTGCCGATGGTGGTTCGCACGCCCCACGGCGGTGGCATCTCGGCCGGGCCGCAGCATTCCCAGTGCCTTGAGGCCTGGCTGGCGCATGTTCCAGGCCTGAAGCTTGTCTGCCCCGCGACCATCGCCGACAGCTACAGCCTGCTACGGGCCGCCATCGCCGATCCGAACCCGGTGATCTTCGTGGAGAACAAGGCCCTCTATGCGTTGAAGGGCGAACTGCCCGATGAGCCCGAGAACGTCGCCATCGGCGCGGCAAGAACCGCGCGCGCGGGGCAGGATCTGACCATCGTCACCTATGGCGCCGCCCTAGCTCCCGCGCTGGACGCGGCCGCGACGCTTGCCTCCCAGGGCGTGGAAGCCGAGGTCATCGATCTTCGCTCGATCCAGCCGTGGGACGAAGCGGCGGTGCGACGGTCGCTGGCGCGGACCCATCGCCTCATCGTCTTCCATGAAGCGGTCGAGGCCTTCGGGGTCGGCGCGGAGATCGTCGCGCGGATGTCCGATGTCGCCTTCGACGAGCTTGACGCCCCGCCGCTCCGCGTCGGTGCGCCCTTCTCGCCGCCGCCGTTTGCAAAGTCCCTCGAACAACAATTCCAGCCCTCAGCCGATCGCCTGATCCACGCGGCGCGCCGGGTGCTGACCTAGTCCGCGGAGCGCCAAGGCCATGAGCGATGATCTTGTTCTGATGGAGTCCAAGGCGGGCATCGGCCTGATAACCATCAATCGACCGAAGACGCTGAACGCCCTGAACCTGCAGACACTGGCGGCGCTCGAGGCGGCGCTGACCACGCTCGAGCAGGACCGCGAGGTGCGGGTGATCGTCTTCACGGGCGCCGGCGACAAGGCGTTCGTGGCCGGCGGCGACATCGAAGATCTCAACTCCCGCCAGGGCCTGGCGCACTATCAGGGCTTCGCGGAGGTCATCCATCGCGTCTTCCGGCGCGTCGAAACTTGCGACAAGCCCACCATCGCCGCAGTGAATGGCTATGCGCTGGGCGGCGGCGCCGAGCTGCTGCTGGCGACGGACATCCGCATCCTCGCCGACCATGCGCGCATCGGCCTGCCCGAGATCCTGCTGGGTCTTTTCCCCGGTGCCGGGGGGAGCCAGCGCCTCATCCGCCAGCTTCCGCTGTGCCTGGCCAAGCAACTGATGTTCACCGGCCATCCGATCGGCGCCGAGCGGGCCGTGCAGCTGGGCCTGGCCAACATGGTCGTCCCCGCGGCCGAGCTGATGAGCGAAGTGATGGCCCTCGCCGCCGACATCGCGGCCAAGTCGCCACTCACCCTGAAGCTGATGAAGCGGGCGCTGTTGCACGGCGGCGAGATGACCCTCGCAAACGCGCTGGCGTACGAGCAGAGTATGATCGGCCTGGTTCTCGACACCCGGGACGCCCACGAAGGCTGCAGCGCCTTCCTTGCCAAGCGGCCGGCGACCTTCGTCGGGGAATGAGCGTGGCCGTCGTCGACCTCCTGATGCCGAAACTCGGCCTCACCATGACGGAGGGGGTGGTTTCGCAATGGTCCTGCCAACCGGGCGGGCGTTTCGCGCCGGGCGACATACTGCTCGTCGTCGAGACCGAGAAGATCGCCAACGACGTGGAGGCGACCGCCAGCGGCGTCCTGCGGGAGATCCTCGTTCCCGAGGGTGAGACCGTGCCGGTCGGCGCGCCGATCGCGCGATGGGAGCCCGACGGCGCGGTCAAGGCTGCGGCTGCCCCGGTGTCCAGCCAGACCGCGGCGGCGCCGACGGGTCGGGAGGAAGGTCGGCAGGTCGCGGACCTGACGAGCCGGCGGCCGGAGGGCGCGCGTGTGGTTGCGACGCCCTACGCGCGACGCCTGGCGGCGGAGAGGGGGATCGACATCCCATCCATCGCAGGCCGTGGCGAAGGCGGTCGCATCCGAGCCGCTGACGTACTGGCCGCGTCGGCGAACGGTGAGCCGGACGCCCCGGCCGTCTCCGTTCCGGAAGCCGAGCCCGCATTCCGCGGCGGCGGCAAGCTTGTCCAGCCCACCGGCTATCAACGGTCAGCGGCGCGCCGATTGAGCGCCGCCAAGCGCGACACGCCCCACTTCTACCTGTCCGCCGAAGTCGACGTCGGCGAGCTGCTGGGACTGCGGCAGAAGCTGGTGTCCGGCGGCGGCATCGAGCGGCTGACGCTGACGCCGCTCTTCCTGCTCGCGATGGCCCAGGCGCTTCGCGAGGAGCCGAACGCCAATCGGGTCTGGTCCGACGATGGCATCGTCGCGTTCGACACCGTCGATGTCGGGTTGGCCGTGCACACTCACGTAGGGCTGCTTGTCCCCATGCTGCGGGACGCCGGGTCTTTGACGCTTCGACAGATCGCGGCTGAAGCGTCGCGGCTGACCACAAGAACGCGCGCCGGCGACCTCAGTCTCGACGATTTCGGCGGCGGCGCGGCCACCTTGTCGAACGGCGGAATGTTCGACGTGACCTACATGAGCTCGATCATCACGCCGGGCCAATCCTCGATCCTCGGTGTTGGAAGCGTCAGGAGCGTCTTCCGGCCCGACGTCGAGGGGCGTCCGATCCTGCGCCAGGAAATCGGCCTGGTGCTTTCCTGCGACCACCGGGTCTTCGACGGCGTCCTCGGCCTGAGGCTGCTGAGTCGTATCCGCGGATACCTGCAGGACCCGCTGAGCCTGCTCATCCGCTGACAACTGGAGCGATCATGTACCTTCCCCTCTCCGACGAAGCCCGCATGGTGGCCGACACGGCCCGTCGGGTGGGCGAGCGTTTCGGCCTCGAGTATTGGCGCGAAAAGGACGCGACGAAGAGCTTTCCCACAGAACTCTGGCAGGCCATCTGCGACGCCGGTCTCTGCGGCGTCGCCCTGCCCGAAACCTACGGCGGCTCCGGTCTGGGCATGGTCGAGATGGCGCTGATCGTCGAGGCCCTCTCGGAGGCGGGAGGCGGATCGACGCTCGGCCAGCTGTTCATGTGCAATCCCATCTTCGGCGGCGTTTCGATCGCCCGATTTGGCAGCGAGGCGATGAAGGCCGATCTCCTGCCCAAGCTCATCTCGGGTGAGGTCAAGTTCTGCATGGCGCTGACCGAGCCGGACGCCGGGAGCAACAGCCTGGAACTCACCACCTTCGCCGCCCGCGACGGTGACGGGTGGCGCGTCAACGGCCGGAAAATCTGGATCACCGGTGTCGACACGGCCCAGAAGATGCTGCTCGTTGCCCGCACGAAGAAGCCCGACGAGGTCAGCCGCCGGACCGACGGCCTCAGCCTGTTCCTGATCGACGTGGAGCGCGAGGGGCTCTCTTCTGCGCCGATCGAGAAGCTGGGGACGAACACCCTTTCGTCTTCGAACGTGTTCTTCACCGATGTCCGAGTCGAGCCCTCCGAGCTCCTCGGCGAGCTGGATGGGGGCTGGCGGCAACTGCTCGACGTCCTCAATACCGAGCGTATCGTGACCACGGCGGGCCTGGTGGGCGCCGGGAAACTGGCGCTGAAGCTGGCTGTAGAATACGCGAACCAGCGCAAGGTGTTCGCCGGCCGTCCAATCGGCTCCTACCAGGGCCTGCAGTTCCCGCTCGCGCAGAGCTATGCCGAGATCGAATGCGCCGCGGTCATGAACAACAAGGCCGCGGCGCTGTTCGACGCCGGCCTGCCCAACGGCTCCGAGGCGAACATCGCCAAGCTGATCGCCGCGCAGGGAGCCTCGCTGGCGACTGAGCGCGCCATGCAGACGCTGGGCGGCATGGGCTACGCCAAGGAATCGCACCTGGAGCGCCTCTGGCGCGACGCCCGTCTCTTCAAGTTCGCTCCGGTGTCGGAAGAGATGGTGCTGAACTACATCGCCACCCAAAACCTCGGCATGCCGCGCAGCTACTGATCGGAGCCTCGACGTGAACATAACCTTCGATGGCGCGATCGCGGTGGTCACCGGCGGCGCGAGCGGAATCGGCGAGGCCTCGGCCCGCGGCCTGGCGGCGGCCGGGGCGAGGGTGGCGGTCGCCGACCTCAATATCGAGCGTGCCGAAGCGGTGGCGGCGGACATCGGCGGCCTGGCCGTCCCCCTCGACCTGGCCCAGGAGGCGAGCATCCGGGCCATGGCCCAGCGGGTGGAGGCGGAACTCGGCCCCATCGAAGTGCTGGTGAATTCCGGCGGCGTCCTGCAACGACCGCTGCCTCCGGAGGATCTCACCCTCAAGGAGTGGGACATTGTCATCCGCGTCGACCTGCGGGGCCTCTACGTCGCCTCCGCAGAGATCGGCGGCGCCATGGCGCGACGCGGTCGCGGCGCCATCGTCAACATCGCCTCGGTGTCTGGCATGACGTCGAACCCGGTGCACGCCTACGGTCCGGCGAAGGCCGCAGTCATCAATCTCACGGCCAGCTTGGCGGCGGAATGGGGCGGCCGGGGGGTGCGGGTGAACGCTGTCTCCCCCGGCTTCACCGAGACGCCGGGCCTGCGCCGCGGCATGACGCTCAAGATGATGGATCCGGCGAGGATGACCCAAAATTCGGCGCTTGGTCGGATGGTGCGCGCGGACGAGATCGCCGCGGCCGTGACGTTCCTCGCCTCGTCCTCCGCCTCCGCCATCACAGGCGTGAACCTTCCGGTCGACGCCGGTTTCCTCGTCGCCCCGCCGTGGGCGGCTTACGGCAATCCCTGACGGCGGCGATCTCCCACCGAACGAGGCCCACATGCTGCGTCTTTCCGACCTGCCCCGGCTCAGCCGTCCGCTTCGCCAGGATGATCTTTCGGACCTAGGGGAGCCCACCACGGAGAAGATCGTGCAGGCTGTGGACGGCGGCCGCCTCGCGGAGGCCAAGCAGCTTGCGCGCTACGTGGTGACGGAAGGAAAGGCGCTCCACGACCTGTTCTGCGACTGGATCTGGAACCTGTTTACCGAGATCGCGCGCCGCCAGGGCGAAACCGAAATGCACGCTGTCATGCGCAAGAGCCAGGAGACCTGGATGATGCGCCGCACCTGGAAGGGGTACCTGAAGCTCTCCGTGGAGGAGAGGGTCCAGGTCACCGCTGAGGTCATGCGGTCGCATCACGGCGGTCCGAAGCAGCAGGGCGAGATCGATGTCGTGGACGAAGGCGACCGCTACTCAATCTATATGGATCCCTGCGGTAGCGGCGGGCGCATGCGGCGCGGGGATCCCGTCGACGGCACGCCGTCGCGTCTCGGCGCCCCATACAATTTCGGAAAGACCGAGGAAGCGCATGACTGGAGCTGGGGACAGAAGGATGTTCCCTACTACTGCCTGCACTGTTGCCTGAACGAGCTGCTGCCCATGGAGTGGGGCGGCCACCCCCTGTGGGTCACCGGCTATGACCCTGACGCGTCGAAGCCCTGCGCCTGGCACTTCTACAAGAAGGCCGAACTCATTCCCGACCAATATTACGAGCGGGTCGGCCGGACCAAGCCGGAGTCGGGGGCGTACTGACGATGGCCCGCCTCCTTTGCGTGCGTGGATGATCACAACTGTGTCACCCGGCCAAACCGCTCAAATCCCGCGATAAAACCGCCTTGCAGAGCTCGATAAATTACGATACATACCCGTTATCATAATAGAGGGATGGAACATGCGTTTCGGGTTGTTCGGAGGGGTGGCGAGAACCGCGGAGGTCGCAGGCGACAGCCAGACGTACGGGACCTTCATCGACTACGTCGTGGAGGCCGAGGCGCTCGGTTTCGAGTCCCTGTTCCTGGTCGAGCACCACTTCACCGGAGACGGCCAACTTAGCGCCTCGCTGACCTTGCTGAGCTATCTGGCCGGGATCACCAGCACGATGCGGCTGGGCACGGCGGTGACCGTAATGCCCTGGCACAATCCTGTTCTGCTCACCGAGCAGGCGGCGCTGGTGGACCTGGTTTCCAACGGCCGTCTCGAGATGGGCGTCGGGCGCGGCTACCGGCCCAACGAATTCCACGGTTTCTGCATCGATCCCAGCGAGGCCCAGGCCCGCTTCGAGGAGGCGGTCGATCTCCTGGTGAAGGGCTGGACAAGCGAGGAGCGCTTTTCGCACGAAGGCGCCTTCTGGAAGTTCCGGGACATCGTCGTCGAGCCCCAGCCGGTCCAACGGCCTCACCCGCCGCTCTGGGTCGCCGCCGGCAGCGAAGCTTCGATCCGGGACGCGGCGGCGAAGGGCCGACGGGTCCTGCTTGACCAGTTCGGCGACATGGACCTCACGCGGCAACGTGTCGCCTGGTACCATGACCAACTTGACCGCGAAGGCCGCCGTCCGGAGGATGGGTGCATCGCCGTCACCCGGGGCTTGCTTCTGCTCAAAGACAACGACCCCGCGCACCGCGAAGACGAGATCCGGAAGCGCCTCGACGTCATCGCCGCCATCAAGGCGTCCGCTCAGATCCCCGGGAGCGCGCCCGAGCAGCCGGCCGGCAGTTTCGTCAACGACTCGCGTGAGGCGACGGAGTCCGCCGCGATCATCGGTCCGCCTGAAGAATGCATCGCGCGACTGAAGCAGCTGCAATCCTTCGGCGTCGACCACGTGCTGCTCAACGACCCCTGGGGCGGGGTGGACCGGCTGCGGCTGTTCGCCAAGACGGTCATGCCCGCTTTTCGGCAGGATCAGATCTTAGTCGACACGGCCGAGAGGGCGAGGGCTCGGGCCTAGCCTCTGGTGGGCGCTTCTAAACAAGAAAAACGATGACATCGTTAGGGAGACTACTGAGATGAGCGAACTTCCGATCCTCGACTTGGGTCCCTACCTGAGGAACGAACCTGGGGCTCTCGAGAAACTGAGTGGCGAGCTGTACGAGGCCGCCACGAAGGTGGGTTTCTACTTCATCATCAATCATGGCGTGAGCCAGGAATTGATCGACCGGACGTTTGCCGAGTCGGCGCGCTTCCATGCGTTGCCCGAGGAAGAGAAGCTCAAGATCAAGCAATCCGAGCACTACGTCGGGTACGTCCCGCGTAACGGGATGCGGATCGACACCGGCGACGGGTTCAACAACTCGAAGAACCGCGCCGACGTGCAGTCCGCGTACCACGTGGGTCGCGACTATTCTCCGGACCATCCCTTGGCGAAAGCCGGCGTGCGCTACTACGTACCCCAGCCATGGCCGGAAAATCTCCCCGGCTTCAAGGAGAACGTCCAGGAGTACTTCAAGGCTTGCGAATCCCTGGGAAACCGCCTTTTGAAGATTTACGCGGCGGCCTTGGATGTCCCCGAGGACTACTTCGACGAGGCCTTCAAGGACCCGCTGGACTACCTCAGGATGGTCCACTACCCGCGGACGGACAAGTTGAGCTCCGACCAGTTCGGACTGGGCGCCCACACGGACGCCGGCTTCATGACCTTCCTGCCGCAGACGAAGGTCCCCGGCCTCGAGATCATGCTGGCTGATGGGCGCTGGATTCCGCAGCCGACGATCCCCGGGGCCTATCTCGTCAACGCCGGCCAGGCGCTGAAGCGGTGGACCAACGACAGGTTCCGCGCGACGCCGCATCGCGTGATCTCTCCCACTGGCGTCGAAGACCGCCACTCCCTGGCGTTCTTCTACAACCCGGGCGTGAACGCCCACATCGAATGCATCACCGAGAAGCCCAAGCACGAGCCGATGAAGTATGGCGATCACATGGCCCAGTACATGGCAAATACATACCGCTATTAAATCTACGCTTATCGCCACGCTTGCTGACCGGAAGGCAAGAGACGGCGCGACTGACAAGACGGCTCTCTTGGAAAGGACGTGAGTGTGTCTAGCGATAAGGTCGGCATCATCGGGCTCGGGGCCATTGGATCGGCATTCGCCCATCGACTCCTGCAGGCCAAGGTTCCTGTCGTGGGCTTCGACGTGTCCGAGGCCGCGGTGGCGGCCCTCGAAAAGGCCGGCGGGACGCGGGCTGCGTCGCCGGCCGCGGTGGCCGCCAGCTGCTCGACGGTGATCTTCTCGCTGCCGTCGGTGGACGCGCTGAGCGCCACCCTCGCCGGGGAGGGGGGCATTGTCGGCGCCGTCGCCGGCCCGGGGACCATTATCGACACCAACACCTTCGCGGTGACCGACAAGGACAAGGCCCGCAAGATCCTCGCGGATGCCGGCTGGGGCATGATCGACTGCACGTTCAGCGGCAACCGGGACATGGTGCTGACCGGCGACTATGCCTTCTTCGCCAGCGGCGATCCAAAGCTCATCGACACCAGCCAAGCCGTGCTCGACATCCTGTCCAACCGGGTGATCCGGCTTGGCGAGTTCGGCGAAGCGGCCACGATCAAGCTCATCGTCAACCACCTCGGCATGGTCCACACCGCGGCCGCGGCGGAGGCGATGGCGTTCGCAGTAAAGGCGGGGATCGATCCCCACCTGTTCTACAATGTGGTGATCCAGAGCGCGGCCTCGTCCGGAGCGTTCGAACTGCGCGCCAAGATGATGGCGGACGAGGACTACACGTCGTCGCGGGGCAACTACCGGATCGCCATCAAGGACGCCAAGGTCATCGCGGACTTCGCGGGGCACCTGAACTATCCGACGCCACTGTTCCAGTCCGCGGTCCAGATGCACCTGATGGGCGTGGCTCAGGGGCTGGAAGATCAGGACACGGCCTCCATGGGCACGATGCTGGAGCGCCTGTCCTCCGCAAAGCGGAAGCCGCCAAAGCGCTGACCGCCGCCAACGCCCGCCGAAAACACGCCTGACCGCTGCGAGTCGCAAGGCCCGCAAACCTCTCCTGCACTCGAGGACCTACGCCCATGCGTTTCATCGACTTCTTCGACCGGGGTGCTGCGCGCTATCCAGACCGTCTTTGTCTGGTCGACGGCGGGATCCAGCGCACCTACCGCGAGGTCGAAAAGACATCGCACGTGGTGGCGCTCGCCTTGCAGGCCGCCGGCTTCGAGCCCGGCATGAAGGCCGGCATCTACAGCCGCAACAGCGCCCGCCTGCTGGAATGCCTCCTGGGAGTCTTCCGGGCCGCCGTGGCGTGGGTGCCGCTCAACGCCCGGTCGACCAGCGCCGAGCTGATGCACGTGATCAACCTCGCGGAATGCGACGTGCTGTTTTACGACGACAAGTTCGTCGACACGGTCGCGGAGCTCCGCAAGGCCTGCCCGAATGTGAAGCGCTTCGTCTCCCTGTCGGACGACGGGCCCGAAGGCTTCCACACCTTCATCGCCGGCCATGAAGGCCTCGCGCCCGATGTGCCGGAGGACGACGAACGGCTCACCGCGGTCTATTCGACGGGCGGGACCACTGGCCTGCCCAAAGGGATCGCCTGGCGGGCTCGCGTGTTCGAAGTCATGACGGCGAACTTCTTCACCGCCCTGCCGTGTGACTTCGCTCCCGTCCACCTGGCCGTTGCGCCGCTTACCCACGCCGCCGGCGGGCTTGCGCTGATGCTGTTCGCGGAAGGCGCCACGCAGATCATTCTGCCGCAGGCGGACCCCCTGGAGATCATGCGAAGCATAGAGAAGCATCGCGTGACCCATTTGTTCCTGCCTCCAACCGTCATCTACATGATGCTGTCGCATCCGCAGGTGCGGGAATTCGACTATTCTTCGATGAAATACTTCGTCTACACGGCAGCGCCGATGTCGGCCGACAAGTTGCGGCAGGCGTTAGATATCTTCGGCCCCGTGATGGCGCAGTTCTTCGGACAGACGGAGGCGCCGCTCGCCTGCACGGTGTTGACGCCGAAGGACCACCTTCGAGCGGTCTCCCCGGGCGGCAACGAAGATCTGCTGAAGAGCTGCGGCCGCTCCACCCTGTTCACGCGCGTGGAGATCATGGATTCCGACGGCAAGATCCTCGCCAACCACGAGCGCGGGGAAATTGTCGTGAAGAGTAACCTGGTGATGCCGGGATACTACAAGGACCCTGCCGCGACTGCCGCAGTCTCAGAGTTCGGATGGCATCATACCGGGGATATCGCATACCGCGATGATGAGGGATATTTCTATATTGTAGATCGCAAGAAAGACATGATCATTTCTGGCGGTTTCAATGTGTTTCCAAGTGAAATCGAGCGCGTTCTCTGGGCTCATCCTGCGGTCCAGGACTGCGCGGTGATCGGTGTTCCGGACCCCAAATGGGGCGAGGCGGTCAAGGCCGTTATCGAACTGAAACCAGGGGCGTCGGCCACGGAGGAGGAGCTCATCCGCCTCTGCAAGGCGGAGCTCGGCTCCGTCAAAGCTCCAAAGACCATCGAATTCTGGCCTGTCTTGCCGCGAAGCCCGGTCGGGAAGGTAAAAAAGGCTGACATCAGGTCGAAATATTGGGTCGGAGAAGATCGACTGGTCTGAGTTCCAACGAGTAGTTCCAGAGAGTGGCGTAAAACATCAATAACAACCTAGAGGGAAATGCCATGTTTGCTACGAAGAGCGCAAGATTGTTCTTGTTGCTGTCGTGTTCCGCCGCCGCGTTGTGCGGCGCGGGCACGCCGGCCGCCGCGCAGGACGCCGCCAGCCATGAGGCCGGCATCGTGCAAGAAGTCGTCGTCACCGCCACCCGGCGAGAGACCAAGCTGCAGGACACGCCCTTGGCCATCACGGCCGTCGGGGGTGAGTCAATCGCGCGCCAGGGCGTGAGAGACCTGCAGGAGCTTTCCCTGGCGGTGCCCAGCCTGGTCATGGGCCCGGACGCGGCGTTCGGGTTCAACGCCTCGATCCGCGGCATCGATTCCGCAGCCAGCGGCATCGGCGCCGACACGCCGGTCGGCTTCTATGTGGATGGGGTCTATCTCGGCCGCAATGCCTCTGGCGTGTTCGGCCTGGCCAACATCGAACGCATCGAGATCCTGCGAGGGCCGCAAGGCACCCTGTTCGGTCGAAACGCCACTGCTGGCGCGGTCAGCATCATCACCAAGCTGCCGACCAGCGACACCCAGTTCATGGCCGAGGGCACCTACGGCAGCTATGCCAACCTCACCCTGCGCGGCATGGCCAGCGGCGCCATCACCGACAACCTCGCGGGCTCGATCGCGATCTTCCACAACCGGGTGAAGAGCTACGCGGACATCAACTCGTTCACAGGCGACGAGATGGAGCCGATCCGCGAATCCAACGTCCGCGGCGTGCTGAGGTGGCGGCCGAACGAACGAACGGACGTGATCGTCCGTGGGGATGTCGGCGCCTCGGACGACAGCGCTGTGTGGCCGGACGTCGTGCGGCTGCCGGGCTATGTGGGCACCGCCGCCACGGTGACGCCGGCGGCCATCCAGGCCACGTACGGCCATATCAACGACATCGACCTCAACAACAATCCCTACATCCAGCGGCGCCAGGGCGGACTGATGCTGGAGGTCAACCACGATGTCACCGACACGATCCGCCTGACGAGCCTTTCCGCCTATCGCGACAGCTTCGCCAGCTTCCTGGTCGACACCGACGCCGGACCCCACACGCTCGCCAGGTCGTGGATGGAATCGGAGCGTCAGAACCAATATTCGCAGGAGCTGAGATTCGCTTCCAGCGGGAGCAGCCCGTTTCAGTGGGTCGCGGGTCTCTACTATTTCCGCGAGCACGCCAAGGTCCGTTACTTCATCGACCGCTTCAACGTCGCTCCCGTTGATGAGATCGCCTTCAACCCCATCAACACCACCAAGAGCTATGCGGTGTTCGGGGAGGCGAGCTATCTCTTCTTCGACCGGCTGACCCTCAAGGTCGGCGCCCGATACACCCGTGAAACCAAGGACTTCGCCAACACCTCGGTTCGGGACCTGAACCCGAACCCGAACGAGCAACTGCCGCGCGTGCTGCCCTTCCCGGACGCGTTGCGTCGCGAGACCTCCAAGACCTGGTCGGATGTGTCTCCGAAAGTCAGCGCCGACTTCAAGGTCAACGACGACATCATGATCTATGCGTCGGCGCAGAAGGGCTTCAAGAGCGGCGGAAACAACTTCACCTCGGCCGACTTCGTGGCCAGCCCGACGTTCAACCCGGAGACGGTGTGGTCATATGAAGCCGGCATCCGCTCGGAGTGGCTGGATCGCCGGCTCCGGCTGAACGTCACGGCCTTCTACATGGACTACAAGCAACTGCAGATGCGGGTGAACATCGGGCCCGGGCAGGCCCTGTTCCGCAACGCCGCGAACGCCGTCAGTAAGGGCATCGAGGCGGACGGCGTGTTCGTGGTCGCGCCGGGCCTGACGCTGAACGGCGGCGTGACCATCCTCAGCTCCAAGTTCCAGGACTACAACTTCTTCGCCGCCAACCCGGCCGGGTGCTTGGGTGGCCGGTTCGACGCCGGCAGCCTGACCTGTAGCTACTCCGGCAACGACCTCCAGCGTTCGCCCCACTTCAAGGGCACCATCGGGGCGTTGTACCAGTTCGACGCCGGCCCTGCCGAGGTCGATGCGGAAGTCACCTACAGCTACACTTCGAGCCAGTACTACGACGACCGTAACCTGCTCGGACCGGGCGCCTATTCCGGCCTGAACGCCTACGTCGCGCTGCGGCCCCACGAGAGCAACTGGGCGCTGCGGATCTGGGGCAAGAACCTCACCAACGAGCGCTACTACGGCCACCTTAATCCCATCGGGGCGGCAATCCTCGGCACGCCGAACGCCCCTCGCACCTACGGGATCACGGCGACCTTCACCTACTAGGCGATCGAGACCGGGGGCGGCGTGTGCGCCGCCCCCCGCAGTCAGGCCCCGCGGGCGCCGGTGGCTCCCGGGCGGTACGAGTTGGAGGAGACAATGCCGAGCATCGACGTCGACGGCGCCACGCTGAACTATACGGTCCGCGGCAGGGCGGGGAAGCCGTGGGTCACGGTCAGCCACTCCCTGGGCGGTGACATGACCCTGTGGGACGCGCTCGCCGAACACCTGGCCCCCGATTTCCAGGTGCTGCAGTACGACACCCGCGGCCACGGCCGCAGCCGGGCCGCGCATGCCGAGTTCACCGTGGAGCGGTTGGGCGACGACGTGGTCGCCTTGTGGGACGCCGTCGGCGCCGTGCGCAGCCATTTCATCGGCCTGTCGCTGGGGGGAATGCTCGGGCAGGGGCTGGCCCTGAACCACCGTGAGCGGCTCGACAAGCTCGTGCTGTGCGACTGCCGGGCGGACTCGTCAGATGATTTCCGCGCGCTCTGGGACATGCGTATTGCGCAGGTCTCCGCGTCCGGCGCCGGCGCGGTCGTGGACGGAACGCTCGAGAAGTGGGTCACGCCGCAGTTCCGGACGGCCAACCCGCAGGTAATGAGCGCCATCGGCGAGATCATCCGGGGGACTTCGGTCAACGGCTATGTGGGCTGCGCCCGGGCGATCCAGAACCTCGCCTTCGGCCCGCGCCTGGGACAGATCACCACGCCCACGCTGCTGCTGTCCGGCGGCGAGGACCTCCCGCACCCCGAAATCCTCAAGCGGATGTCCGCCGCCATCCCCGGCGCGACCTACGCCGAGGTCCCGGACGCGGCGCACCTGCCGAACGTCGAGCAACCCGCCGCCTTCAACCGGGTGATTTCCGAATTCCTGGCCTGACGAGGGCCAGCACCGACGGCTCGTAAGATTCCTGCAACTGGAAGTGTGAAATGAAACTCGGTTATTTCTCCATGCCCGTCCATCCGTTGGGCAGACCGTGGGCGGAAACGTTGGAGGAGGATCGCCAAGCGGTGATCCTGGCAGATCAACTTGGCTTCCATGACGCCTTCATTGGCGAACATGTGACGGACAAGTACGAGAACATCACTAACAGCATGCTCTTCCTGTCGAGCCTGGTCCACGCCACCAAGCAGATCAAGCTGGGAACCGGGACCACCAACCTGTCCCACGCCCATCCGGCGCTCATCGCCGCGCAGGCGGCCATGCTGGACCACCTGGCCGGCGGACGCTTCATCTTGGGCATCAGCCCGGGGGCCTTGCCCACCGACGCCGAGGTGCTGGGCATACTCGGCGAGGACCGCAACGCGATGTTCGCCGAGGCGATCGACGTGATCCTCGCGATCTGGGCGGGCGAAGCACCGTACGACATCGATCTGCCGAACAATCGCTACAAGGTGTCCACCCGCAAGACCCTGTCGGCCGAGCTCGGCATCGGCTACTTCGGCAAGCCGCTGCAGACGCCCCGGCCCGAGATCGTCGGCACCGTCGTCGCCCCGTTCTCCAAGGGCGTCATCGCCATGGGCAAGGCCGATTTCCACCCGCTGTCGGCCAACTTCCTGCTCACCAAGTGGCTGAGATCGCACTGGGACAACTTCGCGGAGGGCAAGCGACAGGCGGGCGAGACGGCGTCACCGGACCACTGGCGCGTGGCGAGGACGATCTTCGTGGCGGACGACGAGGCGACGGCGCGCGAGTACGGCCGCGATAGCGCCAGCAGCCCGTACCGGTTCTACTACGCCCACCTCCTGCGCAAGCTGAAGAGCGTGGGCCGGCACGAGGTGTTCAAGACCGATCGAGAGCAGCCGGACGACGAGATCACCGTCGACCACGTCCTGGACAATGTCGTCATCCACGGGACTCCCAACCAGGTCGCCGAGCAGATCCTGGCGATGCGCGAGGAGATCGGGGACTTCGGCGAGATCGTCTACGCGGGGCTCGACTGGGTGGATCCGAAGCTCGCCCGTCGTTCCATGGAACTGATGGCCACCGAGGTCCTCCCGCAGATCAACAGGGCAAGCGTCCAATAGGGGCCGCGGCGCCTGGGAGGTTCGTGCGAATGACGGTCAAGATTGGCGTGATCTCACCCACGCAGCTGACCAGCGAGGTGGTCGACGCCGCATTCGAGGACCGATGGCCGGAGGCGAAACACCTCTCGATCATCGACGAGGCGCTCTACGAAGCGCTGGGCGCCGAGCGCGTGCCCCCCGCCGGGTGCGTCCAACGCATACGCCGGCTGATGGAGCTGAGCGTGGAGTCGGGCGTCCAGGCCATCGCCTTCACCGGCTCGGTGTTCGGGCCCGCCGTGATCGAGGCGCGAAAGACCATTCCGGTCCCGGTGCTCACCTCGTTCGAGGCGATGATCGAGGAGGGGCTGGCCCTGGGATCGCGCCTCTACCTGCTGTCCACGGCCCCCGAAGCCGTCACGGCGCTCGCGGCAGATGTCCGGCAGGCGGCGGCGCGCTCCGACCGTTCGTACGAGATACGCGAGCGGAGCCTTCCGGACGCGCTCGAGGCCCTTTACCGCGACGGTGACCGGGCCCGCCAGGACCGCCTTATCGCCGAGGCGGTCGCGGAGGTGTCGGACGTCGACGCGATCCTCTTGGGCCAATTCACAATGGGCTCGGTCCTGCGGCTGGTGGGCGACCGCTCGCCGCCCGTTCTCGCGCCAGCCTACTCGATGGTCAGTCATTTCAAGCGAAGATTTTCCCATGTCTGATATTCCGGTCACGATCGATCCCGACTTGTCCCGGGCGCAGCCCCGGTCGGCGGCGGACGGTGTCCAGGCGACGGCGGCGCGGCAGGTGTATCCGCCCGCGCCCGTCGCCATGTTCGGCGTTTTCATCCTGTTCCTGATCTATGCCTCGTCGTTTATCGACCGCCAGATCATGAGCCTGCTGGTGGGCCCGATCCGGACCGACCTGAACCTCACCGACACCCAGTTCAGCCTGCTCCACGGACTGGCCTTCGCCCTCCTCTACGCCACGCTCGGAATTCCCGTCGGACGATGGGTCGACCGCGGTAACCGCAGCCTGATCATCGCCGGCGGGGTCGCGATCTGGAGCGTGCTGACGGTCCTGTGCGGTTACAGCCGCAATTTCGTGGAGCTGTTCCTGGCCCGGGTCGGCGTGGGGGTGGGCGAAGCCACGGCCATCCCGGTGACCTACTCCCTGATGGGTGACTACTACCCGCCCGAGCAGCGGGGGCTGGCCCTGGGCGTGTTCGCCTCCGGCAGCTACGTCGGGATGGGCGGGGCGCTGGTGGCGGGCGGTCTCATCGTCGGTGCGCTGTCCAACGCCGGACCGATCCAGCTTCCATTGCTCGGCTCGCTCGAGCCCTGGCGCTTCGCGTTCTTTGTCGTCGGGGCGCCCGGCCTGCTGCTCGGCCTGATGGCGCTGATGCTCTACGAGCCGCGCAGGGGGCGCCAGAAGCAGGCCGCTGCCGCCAGGGTGCCCTGGAGCGCCGCGCGCCAGCATTACCGCAGCGCCTTCCGCGGCGTGGCGGCGCACCACCTCACCGGCGGCCTGCTGGCCATGGCCCTCTACGCCATGCTGGCGTGGGCCCCCGAGCACGCCCGGCGCGAGTTCGGAATTCCCGCCGGTCAGGCCGGCCTGGTCATCGGTTCGATGATCATCCTCTTCGGCACTCTGGGCGCCATTGCGGCCGGCGCGGCCTCGGACGCGCTCATCCGCCGCGGCGTGGTCGCGGCAAGGATGGTGGTCTTCGTGACTGTCGGGCTGGGCGCCATCCCGGGGAGCCTGGTGTTCGCCTTGGGCCCCAACCCGGCCGCCGCCCTGGCCGGCCTGGCCCTGTGCACCTTCTGCTTGTCGGCGTGCTCGTCGCTCGGTCCGGCCGGTGTCCTGGAACTCAATCCTCCGGGGCTGCGGGGCCTGGGTTCCGCCATCTATCAGCTCGTCGTGGCGCTGGTGGGCTTCGGCTGCGGGCCAACCATCGTCGCGGCGACCAGTGACTTCATCATCCGCGGCGACGGCGACCTTAGCCTGCCGCTCGCCGTGACGGTGCCCGTCATGCTCCTGGCGGGCGCCACGGCAGCGCTGGCCGGGATCAAGCCCTACAAGCGGGCGCTCAAGCTGGCCGCCGACTGGAAGTAGAGCCCGGCAGGTTCCGCAGGCTCGCGCCGCCACCCCCAGGGGTGGCGGCGCTTTACATCCTACATCCGCTCGATGATCGCGGCCGGGGCCATTCCGCCGCCGGCGCACAGGGTCGCCAGGCCGACACTAAGATCGCGGCGCTCCAGCTCATCGAGCAACGTGCCCAGGATGATGGCGCCCGTGGCGCCGATCGGATGGCCGAGCGCCATGGCGCCGCCGTTCACGTTGATCACTGCGGGGTCGATGTCGAGGTCCCGCATGAACTTCAGGGGGACGACGGCGAACGCCTCATTGACCTCGAAGAGGTCGATGTCCTTCAGGGTCATGCCGGCGAGCGCCAGGGCTCGCTTGGACGCGGGGATCGGGGCATTCAGCATGAGTTCGGGACTATCGCCTACGGTCGCGACGGCGCGCACCCGGGCGCGCGGCTTCAGGCCGTGGGCCTTGGCGTATTCCGGCGAGGCGAGCACGACGGCTGCCGCCCCGTCGACCACGCCGGAGGAGTTGCCGGCGTGGTGGATGTGCTGGATCTTCACGTCCGGATATCCGCGCCGAACCATGTCGGCATAGGACATCCCGCCTTCCTCGAGGGGCTCCTCGTAGCTGCGCGCGAAGGCGGGGCCGAGCTGCGCCAGCCCCTCGACCGTGGTGCCCGGGCGCGGCAACTCGTCATGATCGAGCGCCAGCGTGCCGTCGTCGTTGTAGATGCTCACGAGACTCTTCCCGAAGCGCCCGGCCTTGATTGCGGCGTCGGCGCGGCGCTGGCTCTCTACCGCAAGGCTGTCGGCGTCCTCCCGGGTGATGCCCTCCAGGGTGGCGATCAGATCCGCGCAGATGCCCTGGTGCGTCTGGGGGTGGAGCTCCCGGAGGTGCTCGTTGCCGGAGTCGAGATACGGATCGGTCCGCAGGCCCCAGGCGTGCGACATGGATTCCACGCCGCCGGCGAGCACCAGGTTCTGCATGCCAGACATCACGCCCATGACGCCCAGGTTTACGGCGGTGAGTCCGGATCCGCAGAAGCGGTCGAGCGAGAAACCTGCGGCGGTGTCGGGAAAGCCGGCGTCGAGCGCCGCCATGCGGGCGATGCACGACCCTTGCTTGCCCCATTGGGTGCTGCACCCCGCGATCACGTCGTCGATGTCGCCGCAATCCAGCCCATTGCGGTCCGCGAGTTCTCGCAGCACCGCCGAGAGCAGCCGCTGCGGATGGATATGGGTCAGGGCGCCCCGGCCAACCTTTCCGATTCCGCGCGGCGTACGCGCCGCGTCAATGATCCATGCCTCAGTCATAGGCGTCCCCTTTTTCAGTGTGTCTGTGGTCAGAAGTGCGAGCCTCGGCTCACGCTGGGCTGTGGTGCGGCGTCAGGAGCACGACCGATCCGGCGTGCCGGCGGGCTTCGGCGTCGGCGTGGCAGTCGGCGGCGTCCTCAAGGCGGTACCGGTGCGAGATCCGCGGCTCCACGACGCCCTGCAGCACCAGGTCGAAGACCTGTGCCGCACCGGCGACGAGTTCAGCCCGCGTGGCGCAATAGTTGGCGATCGAGACGCGGGTCAGGAACGGCGCCCCCCGCGCCGCCAAGCCGCTGAAATCGATTGGATCGATCAGGCCCGAGGCGCTGCCATAGCTGACGAACAGGCCCATCGGCCGAAGGCAGTCGATCGACGCGTTGAAGGTGTCACGGCCGGTCGAGTCGTAGACGACGTCGACGCCGCGCCCGTCCGTGGCGTCCAGCACGGCCCGGGAGAGCTCGGACGGTGCGGCTGTGATGACCGCGTCGCAGCCCTGGGCCTGGGCGATCGCCACCTTCTCCTCGTTGCCGACGATCCCGATCACCTTCGCGCCGAGATGCTTCGCCCACTGGGTCAGGAAACCGCCCACGCCGCCGGCGGCGGCGTGCACCAGCAGGGTCTCACCGGGGTGGACCGCGTGGACCCGGCGCAGAAGGAACTCTGCGGTCAGGCCCTTCGTGAAGGCCGCCACGGCGAGCTCCGTGGGCAGGCCTGGCGGAATGACGACCAGCTGTTCGGCTGCGACGTTCCGATGCTCGGCATAGGCCCCGAGCTGCATCTTGTAGATGACCCGATCGCCGATCTTCAGGTCCGTGACCTCGGCGCCGACCTCCTCGACCACCCCGGCGGCCTCCATGCCGATTCCCGAAGGAAGGCGCAGCGGGTAGCGCCCCGAGCGATGCGCGATGTCGATGAAATTGAAGCCGACGACCTCCTGCCGCAGCCGGACCTCGAGCGGACCTGGCGACCGGAGATCAAGTCCGGAGAGACGAAGGACGTCGGGCCCGCCGACCTGCGTCAGCTGAAAGGCATGTGTTTTCATAACGCTGGCCCCTCTGTTCGCAAGGGGCGGGCGGTCCGTCGCGGAGGGGGGTCAACAATCTGATTGCGTCGCAGTGATAGTTTCATTACGATACGATATCATAATCTAAATACGACGCAAGCCGGCTCCAGGAGGGAGCTGGTCAACCTGGGAGATGTTCATGCTTGTGGTTGGAGTGGGTGGAACCCTGCGCAGCGGCTCGTCGTCCGAGGTCGCCCTCCGCATCGCGCTGGACGAGGCCGCCGCGTACGGCGCGGAAATCCTTTGCTTCTCGGGCGAGCAACTGCGGCTGCCGTTGTATGAGCCTCACATCGCGGAGCGGTCGGCGGAGGCCGCGGCCTTAGTCGCCGCGCTACGGTCGGCAGACGGGGTGATCATCTCCAGCCCTGGCTACCACGGCGCCGTGTCGGGCCTCGTGAAGAACGCCCTCGACTACACCGAAGACATGGCGTGCGATGCGCGGGCCTATTTCGACGGCGTTCCGGTGGGCTGCATCGGCCTCGGTTTCGGTTACCAAGCCGCGGTCGCGACCATGGAGATGCTGCGGTCGATCACCCACGCGCTGCGGGGTTGGGCGACGCCCTATGGTTGTGCCCTGCAGACCACGCCGGGGCTGTTCTCGGAGGGCGCCTGCTCCGATCCGGGGGTTGAGGAACAGCTGCGCCGGGTGGGTCAGCAGGTCGCCTGTTTCGGTCAACCACAGCGCGCGCGCCTGTCATTTGCCGCCCGGTCCCCGTTTACCGAACGCCTGGCGCGGACGGCGGGAGGAGAACCCTGAGGATGGATTTCACATGACCATGCCAGTACCATCCGACAATCGACAAAAGGTGATTCGGCCTGTGCGATCGCTAGGCCGCAGAAGCGGGACGCGAGTACACCAGCGAGACGGGAGCGGAGTTTTGAGTGCGGGCGCAGCAAGCCGTTCGGCGAAGACGAAGGCCGATCCGACGCCGCGAAATCCGGGCGTACGCCGGGCCGGACGCCCTCGCGATCCGAACATCGACCGACTGCTGCTTGAGACCACGCTCTCCGAACTGATCGCGCGCGGCTACGCCGGCATGTCGGTGGACAAGGTGGCGATGCGGGCAGGCGTGGGCAAGCCCGCGGTCTACCGCCGCTACCCGGACAAGGAGTCCCTGGCGATCGCTGCTCTCGGCCGCCTCGCGGCGAAGACCGATGTCCACTTGACCGGAGACTTGCGGGCAGATCTGACCGCCGAAATCAACGAGGCGCACGAGAACCTCGTCCGAACCAATGGCGTCCCCCTGGTGGGTACCCTGATCGCCGAGCTGAACCGGCATCCCGAGCTGCTCAACATGTACCGCGAACAGCTTGTTCGCCCCCGGAGCGACAAGGTGGAGCTGATCCTCCGGGACGCGCAAAGTCGTGGGGAGCTGCGGGCGGACGCCAATCTGCCGTTCATCACCCGGCTGTTGTTCGGCCTGATCACGGGCAGCTACATCGTGGGCGAGCCGCTTGACAGGGCGGCTGTTGCGGCCGCTGTCGACGTCATCCTGGATAGCGCTATCGAGTCCAAGCCTTCGCGTCGCTAACGCTCGAGCCGTCACTCCCTCATCACACAGAAAGGCGCTGCTATGCTTGCGCTTTACCATCTGCCGATGGCCATCTGCGCCCAGAAGGTCCGCGTTTGCCTGGCCGAGAAGGATCTGGATTGGGAAAGCCGCATCGTGGCGGACCTGCGCGCGCCAGAGTACCTGAAGCTGAATCCCGGCGGCTATGTGCCAACCCTGGAGCACGCCGGAAGGCTCGTCACGGAATCACGGATCATCTCGGAGTATCTGGACGAGGCTTTTGGGGACCCGTCGCTGACGCCGCGCGACCCCTATCTCCGGGCGCAGATGGGCCTCTGGACGAAGCTCCTGGACGAGGAGCTGCATCCGAACATCTTCATCCTCACCTGCGCCGTGAGCCTGCGTCACTGGTATGCGGCGATGTCGCCGGAACAGCGGAAAGCCGCGCTACCGCTTGACGCCCTGAAGCGCCAGCGCGCCGAAGACATCATTGCCCATGGCGAGGAGTCGCAGCACGTGATGCCGGCTCTGCGATGTTTCGTGCGGTTGGTCGAGCGGATGGAGGAGTCCCTGAAACGCTCTTCCTGGCTCGCAGGCGACACCTACAGCCTGGCCGATGCGGACTATACGCCCTACCTGCAGCGCCTGACCGATCTGGGTCTGAGCTTCCTCTGGCGCGACAAACCGGCGTTGAGCGCCTGGGTGGACCGGGTGCGGGCGCGGGATAGCTTCCACGCCGCGATCATCAAGTGGCAGCCGCCGGAGCATCGCGAGCGCGCCTCCGGGGTCGCGAAGCGGGCGAGCGAGCTGTTCGCGGCCAAGCTGGCGAGCGTCGCCCCCGCGGCCTAGGCCGTGGCAGATCGCCCTGAAGTACCTCTTATGGACCCGCCTGTGATCTTGTCCCTCGAGTCGGCTGCGACGATCGTCGATCGCGCGCTCAACGAGGGTCGTGTGCGCGACCTGCGCCCGCTCTGCGTGGCCGTGTTGGACGCGGGGGGACATCTGCTGGTCCTCAAGCGCGACACCGACGCCAGCGCGCTGCGTCCGCAGATCGCGATGGCGAAGGCGGCCGCCTGCATCGCGATGGGCTTCGGCGGACGCGAGCTCGCCCGGCGGGCCAAGGCCGCGCCAGAGTTCTTCCAGATGTTGAACCACATGGGGCAGGGCGCGCTGGCGCCGGTCGTAGGCGGCGTGCTCGTCAGGGACGCCAGCGGACGGATCCTGGGGGCGGCCGGGGCGAGCGGCGAGACGTCCGAAAACGATGAAGCTTGCTTGCTGGCGGGCGTCCTTGCCGCAGAACTTGTCGCGGACGCAGGCTAGCCGCCCGACCGGCGCCATCGGCCGCTCGGCCATGATCCACGCTTGACCTGATTTCAATTATGATGTGGTATCGTAATGAAATGCAGGCGCAGGTCCCGGCGCCCGCGCCTTGGACATGCCGCGTGATGAACAGCCTGTGTCGCATTGAGCGATCCGCCCAGGAAGATCCGCACCTTCTGGCGGGGGAGTGCGTCGCCCCGAGCGTGCTCACCGTTCTGAAAGCCGGAGCAGCCGCACCGACCCATAGGCAAGGCGCCGTGATCGCCATCGGGAACTTCGACGGGCTGCATCTCGGTCATCAGCAGATGCTGCGCGCGGTCGTGACGGAGGCGGAACGCTCCGACCGCACGCCGGGTGTCCTCACGTTCCATCCGCATCCCCGGCAGACTTTCGCCCGCACGAGCCCGTTCGCGCTGTCTTCCACGCGGGCGAAGCTGGACCTGATCCAGGCGGAGGGCATCCGGGCCGCCTTTCTCCAGAGGTTCAACCGGCGCATCTGCGCGATGTCACCGGACACCTTCGTGGCGGAGGTGCTCGCGCGCCAGCTTCGCGCCTCGCAGGTCTTCGTGGGCGAGGACTTCCATTTTGGCCACAAGCGCGCTGGCGACGTCGGGCTGCTGTCCCGCCTCGGCGAGGCTTTCGGCTTCACGGTGACGGCCATGGCGGCCTTCCGCGACCCGACCGGCGCGCCCTACTCGTCGACGCGAGTGCGCGACGCGCTGAGGGACGGCGATCCGCGGAGCGCGGCGGCCCTGCTTGGGCGGTCTTGGCGCACGACCATGAAGCGTCACGGCGCCCACCAGTTCAGGTTCGGGCATTTGCTGCGCCCGCCCGCCGGCATCTACCGTGTCGAAGTCCGCGCCGCCCCGACGGGGCCCGCCCTGACAAAGACCGCCTGGCTGAGTGGTGGTGAAGGGGGCGGCGAGCCCCTCCTCACCCTCGGCAGCGGTGGCGTTGGGGAACGTCAATCCACCCTCATCGTCGATTGGCTGGACCGTCTTTAGATGCCTGGGCCTGCCGAACACCCTGCGGCGGACGCGCCGCCAGTCCGCCGTCGCGTCGCGGCCAGGCTCGGCGCGATCTTGAGGGGTTGGTTTCAGGCGTCGCCCAACGACTCCGCCGCTTCGAGCTGGATCGTACCGGGGGATATCTCGGCGTGGCCGGTGGTGCACGAGCGGCTCGCCCAGGAACGGGACCAGGTCGACAGCCGGATCCCGCAGACGGGACGCAGCGTCCCACCCCCCGATCGCTTGAAAGATGGAGCCGCCTGATGGACCCCAATCCGCTTTTCCCCCCTGGCGCGGCCCTGGTCATCGGCGGCAGCGGCGGCGTGGGCCGCGCCGTGTGCCAGGCGCTCGTCCAGGCGGGCACGGACGTGGCTTTCACCTATCGCAAGAACGCCGCCGCCGCCGCCGAGGTGACGCAGGCGCTGGAAGCCGCCGGTCGCCGCGTCGCTTCCGCGGCTCTGGAGCTCTCCGACGGGGCGGCGGTCAAGGCCTTCGTCGACAAGGTGGCGAGCGATTTCGACCGCCTGCACACGGTTGTGCTGTGCGCCGGCGCCGACATCAGCATGAGCTATGTGGCCGACGCCGACGAAGACGAGTGGCGACGCACTATCGACGGCGACCTCACCGGCTCCTTCCATGTGATCAAGTCGGCCATCCCGCACCTGCGCAAGGGCGGCGGCTCGATCGTCGCCATGACCTCCGCGGGCCTGCTGAGGCATCCGCAG
Organism: Phenylobacterium sp.; assembly: GCF_016124325.1. Classification (GTDB taxonomy): domain Bacteria; phylum Pseudomonadota; class Alphaproteobacteria; order Caulobacterales; family Caulobacteraceae; genus Phenylobacterium. The sequence continues at coordinate 4,076 of NZ_WGNY01000020.1, read as the reverse complement.
AAAGACATCTTCTCGGTGGTGCCGAAGGCCGGGGTGGAGGCGCTCATGCGAGGCGTCGCGCGGGAGGAAGGCCGTTTCGGCATCCGCGCCAACTCGATTGCGCTGGGGGTCATCGACGCGGGCCTGTTCGACCGGCTGCGCGACCGCCTCAGCGACGACTTTGTCGAGGCGATGAAGAAGAACACGGCGCTGCGGCGCTTCGGTACGCCACAGGACGCCGCCGAGGCCGCCCTCTACCTGGCGTCGTCCAGGGGCGGGTTCGTCACCGGACACAGCCTCGCGCTCGATGGCGGGTTCTCCGTGTAATGGACCACCCGGCTTCCCCCCGAAGCACGTGGTTCGAGTTCAGGCTGCCGCCGTCGCGCGGCCTCGGCCGGCTTCCTTGAAAGTGATGCGCATGACGACTCAACGAGAAGCAGAACTAGAGGAGCTGCTGCGGGGCGCAGATATCGTTCCTCTGGCGATATCCCTTGTCCACCTGACGGGCGACCTGTCCATTCTCGAAGAGATCGCCCCGTTCATCAGGGGGCCGTGGGACTATATGCAGTCGGTCCCCGAAGGCATCAAAGCCGGCCTCGTCGCGCGCATGCGCGCGGAGCTCATCCGATTGGACGAGGGCGGCGCGCCGCGCCTGCCGATGCCGGACACTGAAACCCTGCGGCACATGATGAGCGTGGCGGTCGGTCAGGAGGTGGGCGCGGACTACGTCTCGATGCTGGTGCAGCAGATGTCGCTCGGGGGCGAAGAGAGTCGCGACGACATCGACGACTGGCGCGCCGATCCCAAGGTCCTGCAGTCCACGAGCTTCCGGGTGCTGATCGTGGGTGCGGGCCTCTCCGGCATATGCGCCGCCATCAAGCTTCAGAGCGCCGGCATTCCCTACACGATCCTGGAGAAGAACGACTCGGCCGGCGGGACCTGGTTCGAGAACCGCTACCCCGGATGCGCCGTCGATACGCCGAACCATTTCTATCAGTTTTCGTTCGAGCCGAACAACGAGTGGCCGAACTACTACTCCCAGCAGCCGAACATCCTCGAATACATCATTCACTGTGTCGAAAAGTACGGGTTGAGGCCGAACATAAGGTTCCACTCCGAGGTGACCTCGGCGACCTACGACGCCGCGCGGCAGCTCTGGAAGGTTTGCGCCCGAAACGAGCAGGGTGAGATCCAGCACTACGAGGCGCAGGCGCTGATCACCGCGGTCGGGCAGCTCAACCGTCCGGCGATCCCCGACCTGCCGGGGCTCGACAGCTTCTCGGGCGAGGTCACCCACACGGCGACGTGGACCGACACCACCAGCGTCGCGGGCAAGCGCGTGGCGCTGGTCGGTACTGGCGCCAGCGGAGTGCAGATCGGGCCGAACATCGCCGGCGAGGTCGACCAACTATTCGTGCTGCAGCGCTCAGGCAGCTGGATTGTCCGCAACTCCAATTACCTGCGACGCGTGGAAGAGCCGAAGAAGTGGGCGCTGAACAACGTGCCTTTCTACGGGGCATGGTACCGCTTCCAGCTGTTCTGGGCCTTTGGCGACGGCTTGTTCCCGGCGCTGAAGATCGACCCCGACTGGCAGGGTGACGACGGTTCGATCAGCGCCCTGAACGCGCGCTATCGCGAAGCGATGGTCCGCTACATGTCGAAGGAGCTGGAAGGGCGGGAGGACCTCCTGGCGAAGGCCATGCCGACCTATCCGCCCTACGGCAAGCGCGCCCTGGCGGACGCAGGCTGGTTCAAGATGCTCCGGCGCGACAATGTCCACCTGATCACCACCCCGATCGAGCGGGTCTCGCCTGACGCCATCCATCTGAAGGACGGTTCCGCCGTCCCGGTCGACGCGATCGTCTTCGCGACCGGATTCCAGGCCGGCAAGATCCTCTGGCCGATGACCATCAAGGGGCGGTCCGGCCGGACGATCCGCGAGCTGTGGGGGGACGACGATCCGCGCGCCTACCTCGGCATCACCGTGCCCGATTTCCCGAACCTCTTCGTGCTGTACGGACCCAACACCAATGTCGGCCACGGCGGCAGCGCCATCTTCCTCGCGGAATGCCAGGTTCGGTACACGATGAAGAGCCTGCGCGCGATGCTGACCGAGGGCATCGGCGCGCTGGAATGCCGGCAGGACGTCCACGACGCCTACAACGAACGCATCGATCAGGAACTGCGTCAGCTGGTGTGGAGCCATCCCAGCGTGGGCAGTTGGTACAAGAACGACAAGGGCCGGATCATCACCAACCAGCCCTGGACGCTTCTCGAGTACTGGCGGCTGACGCGGGAGCCGAACTTGCGCGAGTTCCATATCGAACCTCGAAATGGAAGCGGCGACGAAAAGTAGGCCTCGCCTCATCCCCATTGGGTACTGCCTCCTGAGGCGCCAGCCGTGCAATCCGAGAACGCTACAGCCTCTTCACCCTGGAGCTCAAACACAGCGTCCGAGCGGACGTTCCGAACGTCCGTGTGTGGACGGCCCTTCGGATGCAAGAGGTTTTCGGAGAGATCCAGCGCCACGGGTTCAGGTGCTTCCGTGTGTCCGGCCTGTTGATGCGGCTCATCACGGCCGCTGGCCTGTATGGAGATCGCGGATCGGGTCCACACCGCTTTCGCGCGCTCGAGGCGCTCGGACATTTCCCTGGTTTTCCCGATCCCGTCTCTGACCGTTGCGCCATACCTCTCGTGTGACCTTCCCGCGCCCCTGACGCCTCTGGCCGCGCCGCTAGGCTGCCACGGCCGGAGCTCTGTACGATCCGCCGTGCGCCATCAGCGCCCAGACGATCCTCGCCATCTTGTTGGCCAGCGCCACCGTCACGAGCATGCGCGGCTTGCGGCCGAGCATGCCGGCGAGCCAGGGTCCGGCCCGAGCGTTGTCACGCGTGGCGACCTTCACCGCCGAGCTGGCGCCCAGGATAAGCAGCCGCCTGAGACTGCGCTCGCCCATCTTCGAGGTGCGGCCGAGTCGCTCCTTGCCGCCGCTGGAGTGCTGCTTCGGTGTCAGCCCCAGCCAGGCGGCGAAATCTCGGCCTCGGCGGAAGGTGGACGCCGGCGGAGCCAGCGCCACCAGCGCTGTGGCGACGATCGGCCCGACACCGGGGATCGTCATCAGCCGCTTGGCGATGGGATCGGCCTTGGCGCGGGCGGCGATCTCGCGATCAAGCACCGCGATCCTGGCCTGCAAGGATGCGAGGCTTTCGGCGATCACCAGCAGGATCGGCCGAGCCTCTGCGGGCAGGTCCGACGCTGGGTCGGCTACCAGATCGAGCAGCTTTGCGACATGACCGGCGCCTTGCCGCACGACGTAACCGAACTCGCCAAGATGTCCGCGCAGCGCGTTGATCAGCTGGGTGCGCTGACGGACCAGCAGATCCCGGGTGCGGAAGACCACGGCCGCGCCTTGCGCCTCGGCGCTCTTCGCGCCGACAAACCGCATGGTCGGCCGCTGCGCCGCTTCGCAGATCGCCTCGGCGTCAGCCATGTCGTTCTTTTGCCGCTTCACGAACGGCTTCACGTACGCGGGCGGGATCAGCCGGGTCTCGTGGCCCAGTGTGGCGATCTCACGGGCCCAGTAATGCGCGCTGGCGCAGGCCTCCATCGCCACAAGACACCGCGCCTGGCTGGCGAAGAACCCCAGCACCTGGTCACGTCGCAGCCTCTTGCGGAACGCCACGGCTCCTGACGCATCTGCGCCGTGCGCCTGAAAGACACTCTTCGCCAGATCGAGCCCGATCGTAGTAACCTCGCCCACGGACGCCTCCTTCGTAGTGGTGCTCAACACCTCCACTCTGGCACTTCGATGCCGTCACGGGGCGTCCACCCCATCGCTTCCGACCCCTTGCGCACTCCACACGGGTTCCCAAAGTGGCGACATGTCTGCAATGCCTGTCGCCCACTTTCGGACGGTCGTTGAACGCGAGTTCCTCGACCGTGGGTTCAACAAGGTGATGACCTGCCCCCCGCCGCTCCCTCGATCATTGTGAGAGCCCTGGGGGTTGATAGTTGATCTTCAGCGCCGGCGGTAGCGGCCGGCCGGTGGAGCTGATCAAGTTGCGCAGCCGGCCGGCCGCGGGGTTCAGCCGCACCGC
>NZ_WGNY01000015.1 GCF_016124325.1 Phenylobacterium sp. | reverse complement strand
GATCTTCTCGGCGCCGTCCGAGAGGTCGTTCGCGGCGATGACGTTCAGGCCGCTCTCGTTGATGATCTTCTTGCCGAGCTCGGCGTTGGTGCCTTCCAGCCGCACCACCAGCGGCACCTTCAGGCCCACCTGCTTCACCGCCGCCACGACGCCCTGGGCGAGGATGTCGCAACGGGCGATGCCGCCGAAGATGTTGACCAGGATCCCCTTCACGTTGGGGTCGGCCATGATGATCTTGAAGGCCGCCGTGGTCTTGGCCTCGTCGGCGCCGCCGCCGACGTCGAGGAAGTTGGCCGGCTCGGCGCCGTAGAGCTTGATGATGTCCATGGTCGCCATGGCCAGGCCCGCGCCATTGACCATGCAGCCGATCTCGCCGTCGAGGGCGATGTAGCTGAGGTCGTACTTGGAGGCCTCGATCTCCTTCGGGTCCTCTTCGCTCTCGTCGCGCAGCGCGACGATGTCCTTGTGGCGGAACAGCGCGTTGGAATCGAAGCTGACCTTGGCGTCGAGCACCCGCAGCTGGGAGCCCTCCTTGTCACTTGGGGCGGTGACGATCAGCGGGTTGATCTCGAGCAGGCTCATGTCCTTGGCCAGGAACGCCTTGTAGAGCTGGGACAGCAGCGTGCGGGCCTGCTTGGCCAGGTCGCCCTTCAGGCCCAGAGCGTCGGCCAGCATCAGGCCATGGTGCGGCCACACGCCGGTGGCCGGGTCGATCGCGAAGGTGGCGATCTTCTCCGGGGTGGAGTGGGCCACTTCCTCGATGTCCATGCCGCCTTCGGTGGAGGCGACCACCGAGACCCGGCTGGTCTCGCGGTCGACCAGCAGAGACAGGTAGAATTCCTTGGCGATCGCGGCGCCTTCCTCGATGTAGAGGCGGTTCACCTGCTTGCCCCGGGGCCCGGTCTGGTGGGTGACGAGCACCCGGCCCAGCATCTCGGCGGCGTTGGCCTTCACCTCGTCCACCGACTTGACCACCCGCACGCCGCCCTTGGCGTCGGGGCCCAGCCCCTCGAAGCGGCCTTTGCCGCGCCCGCCGGCGTGGATCTGGGACTTCACGACGAAGACCGGACCGCCGAGCTTCTTCGCGGCGTCCACCGCTTCGTCGACCGAAAAGGCGGGGTACCCGCGCGGGACCGCCACGCCGAACTCCGCGAGGACGGCTTTGGCTTGGTGTTCGTGAATGTTCATGAGGCCTTGGGGCGCTTCCTGAGGCTCGCCCCTACGGCGAGTGACGCGGCTTATAGGCAGGGGCTCCTGCGATGACAACCGCGTGAGGCGGGATTCGCTTCCGAGCCTGACCCAAGGGCGCCCCGAGGGCGCCGGAGGGGCTCAGGCGGCGTGATCGAGGGCTGCGGTCGCGCGCCGCTCGAGCTTGCCCCAGCCCACGCGCGCGCCATGCAGGGCCGCGCCGATCGACTTCACGACCACATAGTACATGAGCTGGCGGTAGCCGAACCGCTGCACGGGCAACCACACGAGGTCGCCCCAGGGCGCGCGTCGCTCCAGGGCCATGCCGATGGCGCCCGCCGACAGGTCGAGGAGGATGAACGCGGCCCAGTACTCGAGGCTGCGGATCAGGTCGTCGGGCGACCATTCGGTGAAGTGGTAGGCGAAGCCGTAGATCGCCGAGATCAGCCCGCCGACGATGGCCAGGTCCACCAGGGGGGCGATGGAGGTGAGCGCGATCTGGAACAGCCAGATCTGCGGCAGGGCCACGAAGCCGAGGACGGGCCGCCTGGGATTGAACAGCGCGGCGCGATGCTTCCAAAGGCACTGCAGCGTGCCGAACGACCAGCGGAAGCGCTGCTTCAGGAGGCCGCTCACCGTCTCCGGCGCCTCGGTGTAGGCCCGCGCCTCGGGATCGAAGCGAACGGTCCACCCGGCGCGCTGCACCGCGATGGTCAGATCCTGATCCTCGGCCAGGGTGTCGGCGGGATAGCCGCCCAGCTCGGCCAGCGCCGAGCGCCGCCAGGCGCCCACGGCGCCCGGGACCACCGTGACGGCGCCCAGCGCGGCCAGAGCGCGGCGCTCCAGGTTCTGGGCCGTCACGTACTCCAGCGCCTGCCAGCGGGTGATCAGGTTGCGGCGGTTGCCCACCAGCGCGTTGCCCGCCACGGCGCCCACCTTCGGGTCCACGAACCAGCGGGCCAGCCGGGCCAGGGTGTCCGGCGCGAAGAGGGTGTCGGCGTCGAGCGCCACCACGACGTCGCCGCGGGCGTGAGCCAGCCCGCGGTTCAGCGCCCGGGCCTTGCCGCCGTTCTCGAAGGTCATGAGGGCGACCCGCGGCTCCGTGCTGAAGGCGCCGCGCACGATGGCCGAGGTGGCGTCCGACGAACCGTCGTCCAGCACGAGGATCTCGAGGTTGGCCCAGTTCGACGCGAGGATGCGGCGCACCGAGGCCTCGATGACCTTCTCCTCGTTGAAGCAGGGGATCAGCACGCTGATCAGGGGGCCGGCGGCCGGGTCGAGGTCGGGCGGCGCCCGGAAGCGCGCCGCGTGGATCAGCGCCAGCACGCCGAGGAACATCAGCCTCGCGACGCCGAGCGCGATGGCCGCGATGAACAGCGTGCGCAGTACGTCGTCCGCGGTGTGCAGGAAACCGAACCCGATCCGGTCGAGCAGCAGCTCGACGGTCCCGCGATCGGCCGGCGGCATCGCCTGGGCCGGCGTCATGCCCGCGAGCTCCGCGATCGTCACCAGCCGGTAGCCGTGGGCCCGGATGGCGTCGATCAGGGCCGGCAGCGCCTGGACCGTGCGACTGCGGTCGCCGCCGGAGTCGTGCAGCAGCACCACCTGGCCGGGCCGCACGGTGTCGGCGAGCCGGCTGATCGTGGTGTCGACGATGTGCTTCGGGTCGGGCTTCTTCCAGTCGTCCGGGTCGATGCGCAGGCCGACGGCGATATAGCCCTGGGCCTGGCCGTCGAGCAGGGGCGCGACCTCCTGGGGCGTCGAGGGCTCCGCGTCGCCGAAGAACGGCGGGCGGAACAGGCGCATCGAGCGGCCGGTGATCGTCTCGAACAGGCGCTGGGTCGCCGACAGCTCGACCGAGGTTTCGGCGACCGGCGTCTCGCCGATGTTCGGATGGGTCCAGGTGTGGTTGCCCACGTCGTGACCCTCCGCCACCTCGCGCGCCACGAGTTCCGGGAACTCCGACATGTTCTTGCCGATGACGAAGAACGTCGCCGGCGCATGCTTGGCCTTGAGGATGTCGAGGATCTTCGGCGTCCATCGGCCGTCGGGGCCGTCGTCGAAGGTGAGCGCGACCAGGCCGGGCCGCGCGCCATAGCGCTGGATCACGTAGGAAGTGGGGTTGGCGTCGTAGGTCTCGGCCGACACGAGGCCGGTCGCCGGGTCGACGTCGATCGTGCGATGGCCGCCGTGCGGGATGTCGGTGACCTTCAGGACCTCGCCCGTGCCGTTGAAATCGACGTTCTCCCCGGGCGGCAGGTTCGACAGCTGGCGGGTGGCGAGCTGGCCGTAGGCGTGGCGCAGGAGCGTCCAGTCCAGCGGATCCTCACCGCCCATGCGCCAGAGCGCGTAGCCCCGGGGCCGGAACCCGTCGGCCACCCGGAGCTGGTTGTGGAGGGTCGCCGCATCGAGGAACCAGACTTCGTGGCGCGCGCCCGTCTCGTCCTCGTACGCGAAGGTCGGATTGAGCGAAGCCGGATCCATGGCCGCCTGCGCGCCGGAGTCGTGGGCGATCTGGGTGGCCTCGGCGTAGGTGACCGCGGTGGCGCGTCCCGGATGGCCGGGCCGGGGCAGGGTCCAGTCGTAGCCATAGGCGCCCAGGGCCACGACCGTGCGCGCCGGATCGAGTCGGCTCAGCCGGTCGGCGAGCTGGCTCTGGAACCAGTCCTGCCCGGCGGGCGGGCCGGGATCGCCCGTACCCCAGTGCTGGTCGTAGGCCATCAGGACGATGGCGTCGGCGGCCCGCTGAAGCCGGACGAGGGGCCAGGAATCGTCGGCGAAGGGCGCGGTGACCCACACCTCGCGGCCCAGCGGCCGCAGCCTGGCGACAGCTTCGGAGATGAACGTCGGGTAGGCGGCGATGGCGGCCGGCGACAGGTTCTCGAAGTCGAACACATAGCCCGCGAACCCCTGGTGCTGAGCCAGCGTCGCGAGCTGATCCAGCATCGTGCGGCGCGCGGTCGGATCGGTGACGATCCGGTCCGCCTCCGGGCCGTTCCACACGCCGTCGCGGGCGTTGTAGACGGCGGGCAGCAGCGACGGCGGCGTCTTCGCCCTCGCGATGATCGCGCGCGCCTCGGGATCGTGGGTCACGTCCAGGCGGCCGTCGGGCGTCAGGCCGATCCATTGCGGCGAGACGACATCCAGCTGATCGACGTGGGCCTTCAGCGAAGCGCGCGAGGTTTCGTCCCAGGACACGTAGAAGCCGACGGCCAGCGGATGGGCGGCGCCTCCGTGAGCGACGCCGGAGGGATGGGGAACCCGCTTCCAGGCCCGGCGGCCCTTGAGGTGCTGCGCCGTCTCGACGTGCAGCGCGCGCAGGACGTGAGGGTCCTTCAGCGACAGAACCGGCAGCTCCGGCGCGAACGCCAGCGTCGCGAAGAAGGCGGCCGATACCATCAGCACAAGCGCGGCGAGGAGGCCCCACGCCAGCCGCACGCGCCGGGCCCGCCGGCCGCTGGGATCATGGAAAATCAGATCGGCCATCGCCACGTCCGCCCGCCGCAGGGCCATTCGGTCCGGCGTCTAGGCAGGGATCGTGGCCGAACCGAGACATTGGCGCGGCCCAAGTCAGCCGAAGAACATCTGCCACAGCGCGCGGCCCGGCAGGAACGCGATGAAGAAGTTGATGGCGAACCCGCCGTAGAAGAGGCCCATCATCGTGCGCCGATGGCGGGCCACGTCATGCCGTTTGGCCCAGATCACGCCCAGCGGGAGGATCAGCAGCACCCAGGCGGTGAAGAGGTGAAGCAATGACCACTTCCCGTGGTTGAGGCTGGTGATCAGCAGCGACGATCCGGCGGTCACGCCGACCAGGCCGACCCACGTCCATCCGGCCACCCGATGGAACACGCGCCCCTTGCGTGCGGTCATCAGGACGCCGCCCAGGACCAGGGCCGCCACCGCGACCAGAACGTGGACCTTGATGGCCGGCGACAGCCTGTCGAACAGGGCCATGTCCGGCGCGTGGAGCCGGCTCTTCATGGCCAGGGCGAAGAGGGGCCGCCACAGCCCGCCCAACGCCACGGCGATCACCAGCGCGACGATGGCCATGCCGGCGGCGAACCGGGGTCCGAACCCGAACTCGCGGCGGGCGGGCGTTTGCGAAACCAACGACATCCTTTATCTCCGATCGTGTGAGGGCGCGGGTCGCCGCGCTCCGGTCGAGCTGGGACATGACGGCGATCGTTCAGGGCCGCGAGCGGAGATGCGTCGGGTGACGTCCGTCCTTCGCCAGTCACAAGGCCGCGTCGTTCGCGCTTCGCGAATGGCGCGGATCACGCGGTCGATGCTGCTGCGGATGCTGGGCGCCGCAACCCTGATCTCGCTGTTCGTCACCCTTCTCGGGCCGCTCCATGCGACGCCGCTGCAGTGGGCGGCGCGCGCCGGAACGAACCTCTTCTACGGTTGGGCCGGCTGTCTGCTGGGCCTGGCCTGCGCCCGCCTCGTCGCGCGCACCCGCATCTGGGATTTCGGGGCGATCCCGTCCGGCGCGGCCACGGGTCTGCTGATGATGCCGGTGATGAGCGCGGTGGTCTGGACCACCAATACGCTGGGGGCCGGCCGGCCGCCGCCGTTGTCCGCGCTTCCGGAAATCCTCTGGTACGTGACCCTGATCTGCATCGGCGTCTCGTCGCTGGCGATCCTGGTCGGCCGGTCCCGCGCCCTCGCCACCTCGGCCTCGGCGACGCCGCCGAAGTTCCTCGAACGCCTGCCGCTGAAGCTGCGCGGGGCCGAGGTGTGGGCGGTGGAGGCCGAGGACCACTATCTGCGGCTCCACACCTCCAAGGGCCAGGATCTGATCCTCATGCGCCTGGCCGATGCGATCGCCGAGCTGGAGGGCATCGAGGGCGCGCAGGTGCACCGCTCGTGGTGGGTTGCGCGCGACGCCATCGCCGACGCCCGGCGCGGCGACGGGCGCGCGGTGCTGACGCTGAAGGACGGCTCCGAGGCGCCGGTCAGCCGCACCTACGCCGGCCTGCTGCGCGAGCGCGGCTGGATCTAATCCCCGCCGGGACGAAGTGTCCGGCCGCGAGGGGATTGGCGCCGCGCCGGAATGACCGCAATCTAGGCCTTGGGAGAGAGTTTGGGGGCTGGGGCCGCCACCGGCGTGGGACCGCCGGGCAGGGCCGACCCCCGGGCGTCGAGGGACCTGTGCTTCAGGGGCCCCGGGGAATGACGTCGCCACCATCACCGCAATCGCCATCGATCCGTCCGGGCCCGGGCCGCCGCGTGGTGCTGGCTGGCGTCGTTGTCGCGGCGGCCCTCGGCGTGGGCCTGGGCCTGTGGGCGCGCCCCGGCCTCGATCCCGAGCCGGTCCCGGCCGCGGTCGAAGCTCCGCCCGAGCTCGAATCGGCCCAGCCCCTGCAGATCGTGGTCGACGACCGCCCGGCCCCGCTCGGCGCGCCGCTGGTGGTGCTGCCGCCTTCGCGGCCCGTGGCCCAGCGGTTCGCGGGCGCGGCCGAATCGGCCAGGCCGCCAGGGTCCCTACCTGTCGTCGTGCTCGCCCGGGCCGAACCCGAAGGCGGCCCGCCACCGAAGGCCAAACCCCCGCCGCCGCCCAGGATCGTCGTGGCCAAGGCGGAGAAGCCCCCGGCGCGCCCGAAGCCCGCGCCGGTCCGCGTGGCCAAGGCCGAGAAGGCCGCCCCCAAGGCGCCTGGGGCCGCGAAGGTCATCAAGGCCAAGGCGAAGGCGCCTGTCCGCAAGAAGCCGATCCAGGTCGCCAGCGCCGAGTCGCCGAAGCGGGCTCCGAAGACCGCGGCGAAGTCCCGGCCGGCGAAGGTGGAGCTCGCCTCGGCCAGGCCTCCCCGCAAGGCGGCCGCGCGGGCGGAGGCGCCGCGACGGGTCGCCCAGGCCGATCCCTGCGCCCTGCCAGACCGCGCCGAGGCGATGGTGTGCGCCGACAGCCGGCTGTCGGCCCGCGACCGCCAGATGCGGGCGGCCTACCGCGAGGCCGAGGCCGCGGGGGTCCCGACATCGGCCCTGCGCCGCCAGCAGGTGCGCTGGCTGGCCGCGCGCGAGGCTGCGGCGCGCGAGGCGCCGTGGGCCGTGGAGGACGTCTACGTCGCGCGCATCGCCGAGCTGAAGGACCTGGTCGCCGACGCGCGCGAGAACTGACGGATCAGCCCAGCATGTCCTTGACGGTGTCGCGCTCGCCGACCAGCTCGTCGTTGGTGATCTTGATCTTCGACTTGGCGAAGTCGTCCATCACATAGCTCTCGACCACTTCGTAGCCGGTCGCCGTCGACTTCACCGGCATGCCGGCCCAGACGCCGTCGGCGAAGCCGTAGCGGCCGTGGCTGGCCACCGCGACCGAGTGGATCGCGCCGGGCGTCGCCAGGTCGCGGACGTGGTCGATCAGGGCGTTGGCCGCCGAGGCCGCCGAGCTCTGGCCGCGGGCCTCGATGATGGCTGCGCCGCGCTTGCCGACGGTGGGCAGGAAGTCGTTCTCCAGCCACGGGCGGTCGTTGATGACGTCGGCCGCCGCCTTGCCGCCAATCTTGGCGTGGGTGAAGTCGGCGAACATCGTCGGGCTGTGGTTGCCGTAGATGAACAGCTCGGAGACGTCGGTGATCGGCACGCCGGCCTTCTTCGCCAGCTGGGCGCGGCCGCGGTTCTCGTCGAGGCGCACCATGGCGGTGAAGCGGTCGACCGGCAGGCGCTTGGCCTGGCTGGCGGCGATCATCACGTTGGTGTTGCAGGGGTTGCCCACCACGGCGACCCGCGCGTCGTCGGCGGCCACCTTGTCGATCGACTGGCCCTGGGCGATGAAGATTTTGCCGTTGTCCTTCAGGAGGTCGGCGCGCTCCATGCCCGGCCCGCGCGGCTTGGAGCCGACCAGCAGGCACCAGTTGGCGTCCTTGAACGCCACGTCCGGGTCGCCCGTGAGGATCATGTCCTGGACCAGGGGGAAGGCGCAGTCTTCCAGCTCCATGGCCACGCCCTTCAGCGCCTTCTGAGGCCCTTCGACAGGGATTTCGAGGAGCTGCAGGATGATCGGCTGGTCCTTGCCCAGCATCTCGCCCGCGGCGATCCGGAACAGCAGGGCGTAGCCGATGTTACCGGCCGCGCCGGTGACCGCCACGCGGATGGGCTTCTTCGCCATGAGGCTGCTCCTTTTCGAATTCGCACGGACCGGCGTCGATCCCGTCGGATCGACGCCCATCTCTGATGGGCGCGCGTCCCGGGCGCAAAACCGGCCACCACTTTGGCTGGACGCGCTCCTAGCCGGTTGACCGCGGCGCTGCAATGCCGCAGGCGCGAAGAGACATGTTCGAGCTCGATCCGGCCTTCGTGGCGACCTCCCAAGCCGTGGGCGACCTGGCGCTCTGCCACGTGCGCCTGCAGGCCGACGCGCGCTGGCCATGGCTGGTGCTGATCCCGCGCATCGGCGGAGCCCGCGAGCTTGAGGATCTCTCGGTCAACGACCGCATGGCGCTCATGGAGGAGGTTGTCCGGGCGGGCGAGGCGGTGCGCGCCGTCGGGGCCGCGACGGGGTGGCCGGTCGCCAAGCTGAATGTCGGCCAGTTGGGCAACGTCACGCCCCAGCTGCACGTCCACGTCGTGGGCCGCCGGCCCGGCGACGCGGCCTGGCCGGACCCGGTCTGGGGCGTGGGGACCGCCGAGGCCTACCGCGCCGAGGCGCTGACCGCGGCCCTGGCCGCCGCCCGCGCCGCACTCCGAGTCTAGGGGGTCCTGTGCAGGCTCACGGCCTCGCCGCGGCTTCCGTCGGTCAGCCGCCCGCGCCAGCCGCCGCGCTCGGCGTGCAGCACGGCGGTGCGGCCGCCGAAACGGATGGTCAGCTCGCGCTCGCCGGCCTCTACCTGCTCGACGAAGCCCGACGCGCCCTGGCCCGGCGGGCGGCGCAGGTCCCGCCACGAGCCTTCCACCACGCCCTCGTGGTCGGCGAGCTGCAGGGCGTAGAGGGCGCCGCCCGCGCCGGCCAGGGTCCAGCCGCCGTCCAGCGGCCCCTGGAAGCCCTGGGCGGCGGCCATGGAGGCGCGGATGCGGTCGTCATAGGCGAGGTCGGCCGGCGAGGGCGGCCCGTCGGGCGTGCGGCCGGTCTGCTGCACGTAGAAGCCGCTGGTGGGCGGTTCGCGGGCCGCGCCCCGGAGGATGGCGTCGATCGGGTCGGCGGATTCCTGGGCGACCGCGGGGGCGACCGCGGGCGCGGCGCCGGCGAGCGCGACGATCAGGACGATGGCCGCGCCGCGCCGTTTCATCCGCCGGAGCGCTCCGCGATCGCCTCGGCCACGCCGATGAGCCGCTTCGCCTCGGCGTAGTGGAGCCGCTCGACCATCCGGCCCTCCACCTTCAGAACCCCGCGTCCGACGGCCTCGGGCGCCTCGAAGGCGGCGACCACCGTGCGCGCCCACGCGACAGCGTCGGCCTCCGGCGTGAAGGCGCGATTGGCGGGCTCGACCTGGGTGGGGTGGATCAGGCTCTTGCCGTCGAAACCGAAGCCGGCCGCCTGGGCGCACTGGCGCTCCAGGCCCTCGGCGTCGGCGATCTCGTTGAACACGCCGTCGATGATGGCCAGGCCGTGGGCGCGCGCGGCCATCAGGCTGAGCGACAGCGCGGTGACCAGAGGCTCGCGCGCGACGGTCAGCGGACAGCGCATCTCCTTGGCTAGGTCGTTCGAGCCGATCACCCAAACCTCGACCCCGTGCTCGCGCGAAGCCGCGCCCAGGGCGTCGAGGCGGAACATGGCCGCGCAGGTCTCGATCATCGCCCAGAGCGGGACACCCGGCCCCAGCGCCGCGCGGGTGGCGGCCAGATCCTCCGGCGCCGAGATCTTGGGGACCAGCACCGCGTCGGGCCGGACCTTGGCGGCGGCGGCGAGGTCGCCGGCGCCCCAGGGCGTGTCGAGCCCGTTGGCCCGGATCACCACCTCGCGCCCGCCGAAGCCGCCGGCCGCCACCGCGGCGAGCGCGCCCTCGCGCGCCTCGGCCTTGGCGTCCGGCGCGACGGAATCCTCCAGGTCGAGGATCACCACGTCGCAGGCCAGGCTGCGGGCCTTGTCGATAGCCCGGGCGTTGGACGCCGGCAGGTAGAGGGCGCTGCGTCGAGGTCTGGCCTGGTTCATGTGCTGGTCGCGGCTCCGTCACGCCTTGGCGGCGCTTCCGTCTTAGCGTTTAGGATAGGCCCATGGCCACACGCCCGATCCGCTACGACGCCGGCGCCAAGAACGTGCTCGGCGAGGAACTCGTCCCCTGTTCGCTTGATCCGGTCACCGGCTTCTTCCGCAACGGCTGCTGCGAGACCGGCCCCCACGACGTGGGCATGCACACCGTCTGCGCCGTGATGACCGCCGAGTTCCTGGAGTTCTCCAAGGCGGCGGGCAACGACCTCTCGACGCCGCGCCCCGAACTGGGCTTTCCGGGCCTGAAGCCCGGCGACCGCTGGTGCCTGTGTGCGCCACGCTGGAAGGAGGCGCTCGACGCCGGCGCCGCGCCCCGCGTGGTGCTCTCGTCCACCCACGAGGAGACGCTCGCGATCGTGCCCCTCGGCGTGTTGAAGGACCACGCGCTGGAGGCCTGAGGGCTCAGCCCAGCGGGTATTCCGCCTCCAGCCGGTAGTGCGAGCCCTCGCGGCCTTGATGGCTCGAATAGAGGCCGAAGCGGTCGATCGCGATCGGCGGGCTCTTCAGCAGGTTGTTGGCCTGGACCCAGCGGGCCACTTCGACCGGGTCGGGCCGGCGCGTGTAGGCCAGGGTCACGTGCGGGCGATAGCGGCGCTTCTCCGGCTTCAGGCCGGCGCGGCGCGCGGCCGCCTCGCAGGCCTCGGCCAGGCGCGATAGCGCGGGGTTCTCGGCCACCCCGGCCCAGACGGCGTCGATCTCGGCGCCCTCGCCGAACGATCCGGCGCCGGCGAGCTCGATCGCGAACGGCTTGCCCGACACCCGCGTGAGCTCGGCGTCGAGGTCGTGGGCCACGTCCTCGCGGATGTCCCCGAAGAAGCGCAGGGTCACATGCAGCGCCTCCAAAGGCCGCCATTTGGCGCCTCCGACGCCGCTCTGGCGGGCCCTGAGGGCGATGCCGATGTCGTCGGGGACGGCGAGGGCGGCGAACAGGCGGATCATGCGGTTCACATAGCCATTCGGCCCCCGATGCGGCAGAGGCCTTGCTTAGGTCACAGAGCGCAACGATATTTCGGGGGCGTCCGATTTGCGACGCGTGGAAAAGGGTCAAGGCTCTCATGAGCGACTTCAACCGCGGCTACGCGCGCTCGGTCCCCGCGGACCGCGCCGACATGTCGGTGGACGCGGGCCTCCGGAGCTTCATGCTCGGCGTCTACAACAAGGTGGCGCTGGGTCTCGTCCTTTCGGCCGCCCTGGCCTACGTCACTGGACAGGTGGAGGCGGTTCGCCAGCTTCTGTTCCGTGTGGCCGTCGGCCCCAACGGCGAGACGTTCTACGGCGGCTACACGCCTCTGGGCATGATTGTCGCCTTCGGTCCGCTGGTCGTGATACTCTTCAGCGCGTTCGCGATGAAGAAGGCCAGCCCCCGCAGCTCGGGGATCGTCTACTGGACGGTGGTGTCCTTGATGGGCGCCAGCCTGGGCGCGATCACCATGCTCTATACGGGCGCGTCGATCGCCTCGACCTTCCTGATCACCGCCGTCGCCTTCGGCGGCCTCAGCCTTGTCGGCTACACCACCAAGAAGGACCTGACTGCGTTCGGCAGCTTCCTGATGGTGGGCCTGATCGGGATCGTCATCGCCTCGATCGTGAACATCTTCCTGATGAACTCGATGATGAACTTCATCATCAGCGTGCTCGGCGTGCTGATCTTCGCGGGCCTCATCGCCTACGACACCCAGCGCCTGAAGATGACCTACTATGATCTCGGCGGGAACGACACGGCGCTCGGCGTGGCCACCAACTACGGCGCGCTCAGCCTCTACCTCGATTTCATCAACCTGTTCCTGTTCCTGCTGCGGCTGTTCGGCGATCGCCGCTGACCCGTTCTGCAGTCCTGAACGAAGCGGCCCCGGCGGTTCCCCGCCGGGGCTTTTTGTTTCGGGCTTTCTCTTCGGGGCCTCGTCCAGAGCCCGTCAGGGTGAAGTGGAACCGGTTCACCTGCTCGGACGGGCGCTCAACGCCTGAAGATCGGGCCTTCTCGTCCGGATCAAGTGATTCCACTTGATCCGGGAAGGCTCTAGCGTCGCGGCGATGTTCGACGCCGACCTCGCCTATCACGCCCGCCAGCGGCCCCGTGCGCCCGCGCTGATCACGCCGGGCCGACGGGCGAGCTACGCCGAGCTCGACGCGGCCGTGAACCGCTTCGCGAACGGGCTGCTCGGGCTGGGCGTCACGCCCGAGCGTGGGGTGACGGCCGTCGAGACCGGCTCGGCCTATCATCGCCATGTGCTGCTGGCGGCCTTGGCGCGCCTGGGCGTCGCGACGACCTTCCCCGACGATCCCGCGGCCGATCTGCGGCTGAGCGATGGGCCGGGCGAGCCGGACGAGAACATCCTGCGCCTGACCGACGAATGGATCGAGGCCGTCGAGGCTTCGCCGCCACTTCCGCCGCGTCCGCCCGCGCGTTCGCCGGAAGGTCTCGCCCGCGTGCTCCGCTCGGCGGGCCCCGGGGCCGGCATGCGTCGGGTCCCGCTGAGCTGGGCGATGCTGGCCGCGGAGGGGCGGCGCTGTATCGTGGCGTATGCGGCGGGACGTCAGGGAACCTGGGTGCTGCCCGCCGTCGCGGAACCCGGCCGGACCTATCTCCAGACGGCCCTGGCCTGGTCGCTCGGCGCGGCCTTGGCGGTCGATTTTCCACTCGCCGATACGCCCGCGCTTCTCGAGAGGGAGGCGCCGGGGTTGCTGGTCGTGACGCCGCACCAGCTGCGCTCGCTTCTGACGGTCCTGCCATCGGCGTTTCGGCCGATCCCCGACCTTCGCATCCTCGTGACCGACGCGGGTCTGCCGCCCGCCGTGACGCGCGAGGCCCGCCTGCGCCTGACGCCGGACGTTCAGGTCATCTACCACACGCCGGAGACCGGACTGGCCGCGTCCGGGCCCGCGTCCCGGCTGGAAAATACGCCGGGCGTGGCGGGGTGGCCCGTCCCCGGGGTGGAGATCGAGGTGGTCGACGCCGATGGCGGCTGCGTGAGGGACGGCGTCGTCGGCGAGATCCGTATCCGCAGCGACGGGACCTGCGCGGGTTATCTCGGCGCCGACGCCGCGCCGGCTGACGGCGCGTTCCTCACCGGCGACCTGGGCCGCCGCCTGTCGGACGGAAGCCTCGTCATCGCCGGCCGCCTCAGCGAGCGGATGACCATCGGCGGGGTCGTGGTCATGCCGCAGCTCCTGGAAAACGCCGCGCTGTCCCATCCGGATGTGCGCGACGCGGCGGCCTTCGCCGTGCCTGACGCTGCCGGCCGGATGGAATGCTGGATGGCGATCGCGCCTGCCGAGGGCCTGACCCGCGAGTCGCTGATCGCCCACCTCGCGCGTTCGCCCCAGCTCCTGCCGGAGGTCCGTTTCGCCTGGACCGACGCCGTGCCCCGCGACGCCGCCGGCCGGATCGAGCGCGAGGCGTTGCGGGCCCAGGTGATCGCCGCCCTGTCCCAGCCCGCGGGAGCCTGAGCCGCGATGTTCGAAGCCGCCGTCGCCTTCCATGCGCGCGTGCGCCCTCGCGCCCCGGCGCTGGTGACCCCTCGGCGTCGGGTGACCTACGCCGAGTTCAACGATGACGTGAACCGCTATGCGGCGGGGCTGCTCGCGGCGGGGATCACGCCGCAGCGGGGGATCGTCGGGGTGGATGCGACGCTGCCCTACCGCGTCCACGTGCTGCTGATGGCGCTGGCCCGCCTGGGCGTGGCCTCCACGACGCTGCGCGATGGCCGCGCCGACCTCCGGATCACCGATCGGACGGGCTCCGCCGACCCCACGGTCCTGCGGCTCGGCCGCGACTGGATCGCCTCGGTGGAGGGCGCGCCGGCCGTGGAGGTCCCCTCGGCGCCGCGCGAGCCGGAGGGCCTCGCCCGCGTGCTCCTTTCGTCGGGCTCCACCGGCGAGGCGCGACGCGTGCCCCTGAGCTGGCGGCGGATGGAGGCGCGGAACCTCGGCGCCCTGGCCGCCTACGCCTCGGGCCGTCTCGGGGTGTGGGCGGTCCGCACCGGCGTCGATTCCTCCCTGGGCTACAACCTGGCGACCCTGGCGTGGTCGATGGGCGCGGCGGTGGCGGCCGATCACGGGGCGGCCGACCTGCCCGTCCTGATGGAGCGTCAGCCGACCGGGCTGCTGGGGCTCACTCCGCTGCAACTGCGCGAGCTGCTCGACAACCTGCCGGCCGGCTTCGAGCTGAAGCCCCGGTGGCGGGTCGTGGTCACCGGGGCGGTGCTGGCGCCGGCGCTCGCCCGCGAAGGCCGCCAGCGCCTCTCGCCGGACATGCACGTCATCTACGGCGCCACCGAGGTCGCGGGCGCCGCCGTGGGCCCGGCGCAGCGTGTCGAGACGACCCCCGGCGCGGTCGGCTGGCCGGTTCCCGGCGTCACGATGGAGGTGGTCGGCCCCGACGGCCAGCGCCTGCCCGACGGCGAAACGGGCGAGATCCGCATTCGGAGCGACAGCGTCGCGGAACGGTTCCTCGACGATCCCGAGGCCACCGGCGAGGCGTTCCGGGACGGCTTCTTCCATTCGGGCGACGTCGGCCGCCGCCTGCCCGACGGAAGCTTCGTCATCGAGGGCCGGGCTGACGACCGGATGAACCTGGGCGGGATCAAGATCATGCCGAGCGTTCTCGAGAACGCGCTCATCGAGCACCCGCAGGTCCGCGACGCGGCCGCCTTCGCCGTGCCGGGCTCGGACGGCGCCGACGAATGCTGGGTCGCGGTCTCGCCCGACGGCGAGGTGACGCGGGAGTCTCTGTTGCAGCACCTGCGGCGCGCCGGCGTCCGCCTGCCGCCGATCCATTTCGCGTGGTCCGAGTCGATCCCGCGCAGCGATATGGGGAAGATCGATCGTCAGGCGCTGCGCGCCCAGACCCTGGCCGCGCTCCGCAAATCCGAGGGCCTCTAGCCGCTACTCGACGACCGAGAACCGGCCCTTGTCGAAGAAGCGCAGCACCTGGTCCAGGTCGTGACCGCGGCGCAGCACGTGGCCGCCCTGGCCGACGACCGCCCAAGCGCCCTGCCGGCGCGCCAGGGCCGGGCGCTTCTCGATGCGATAGAGCGGCGCCTCGCTGGTGCGGCGGAAGACCGAGAACACGGCCGCGTCGCGCAGGCCGTCCATGCCGTAATCGCGCCATTCGCCGGCGGCCACCATGCGTCCGTAAAGGCGAAGAAGGCGCTCGAGCTCGCGCCGCTCGAAGAATACACCGACCGGTTGCGGGGCCGCGTAGCTTGGATCGAAAGCCATCGAACGCCAGCCTAGTATGAATTTTCTGCGTCGGGCCACAGGAAATCGCGGCCCCGTGATCGCCCGGCTCCGCCGCGAAAAGACCCCAATTCCGCCCAGCGCTCGCCGAACCCGCCGATGATATTGTCAGGGTCGGTCGGTGGGATCGTCGCTGGTCTTGGCCCTGAACAGCCCCCCCAGCCCCCACGATTGGCGGCGAACGCCGGCCGACGCCCTCCAAGTCCCACGCCTACGCCCGCGCGGTCGCTCTCCAGCCGCGCGGGTTTGCGTTTGCGCGGCTCAGGATTTCGCCTGCGCCAGGCCCAGCACCTTGCCCCCGTGCGGCGCCTGCACGATCACCACGGTTCTCAGGCCGTCCTCCGGCGCCGCCGGCACACGGTAGGCGTGCGGCCGCCCGCGCCAGGTTCCCAGCCGCTTGATCTGCCGCACCACATTGGTCTGCACGACCGTCTCGCCGCGATTGTCGCCGGCCTTGACCACCGTCTCGGCGTCGCGGGGGTCGTATCGGATCAGCCACACGTCGGCGCCTCCGCGGGCGACGCGGCCCGACCCCACGTCCACCCGGTGGCGGCCGACGAAGCGGATGTCCGGCGGGTTCCACGGCGCGTCCGCGGCGGCGCGCACCAGGCGGTCCACTTCCGCGGTCTTGAGGCCCTGGACCTCCTGGCCGCCGTCGATCACCACCTGCGGCGTGTAGGGCTCGCGCAGCTTCAGGCGCTGGACATAGGCCCGCTGCCGCTCGGCGTATTCGGGCCGGGCGAAGGTGTCGGTCCAGCCGAGGTAGTCCCAGTAGTCGACCGAGTAGGTGAGCGCGAGCACGCCTGCGCGGTCCGCCAGCTTGCCCAGATAGGCGTTGGCGTCGCGGCAGCCGCCGCAGCCCTGGGCGGTGAACAGCTCCACGAGAACGGGAGACTTGGCGATCGCGCCGGCGGGCGCGGCCAACAGGATCAGGCTGAGGAGCGCGGCCGTCCGCATCGCCCCGACTTACGAGGCGTTGAGCGGGCTGTAAATCTCAACAAGGCGTGAGCTAGAGCCTTCCCGGATCAGGTGATTGCACCTGATCCGGACGAGAGGGCTCCATCTTCAAGGTACGAGAGCCCGTCCGGGCGGGTGAACCGGCGTCCGCCTCACCTTGCCGGGCCCTAGAGGCCCGCCGCTGCGAGGATCGGCCCGCCGCCGCGCGTCTGCACCAGCACGACGGACTTCAGGCCGGGCTCGGCGGCAGGGGTTCCGAAGCTGGCGGCCCCGCCGTCCCAGGCGCCCAGCCGGACCAGCCGCCGGACCACGTTGCGCTGGGGCAGGGTCTTGCCGTTGTTCTCGCCGGCCTTGACCGGCACCTGCAGCACCCGCGGGTCGTATCGGACCAGCCAGACGTCGGCGCCGCGCCGGGGGGCGACGCCGGCCGCCACGGTGATGCGGCCGCCTTCGGCCGCGATGGTCGTCGCGGGCGCCGCGCGGCCCTTCGCGATCAGATCGGCGACCCGGGCGGGGCTGTTGCCGACGCCGGCGGTGCGGCCGCCGGCCACCACCTCGGGCGTGTAGGGCGCGCCGTCGCCCAGGGCGCGGGCGTAGGCGACCTGGCGGGCGGTGAATTCCGGCCGGGCGAAGGTGTCCTTCCAGCCCAGGTGGTCCCAGTAGGTGACGTTGAAGCTGAGCGCGATCACGTCGGGCCGGTCCGCGGCCCGGGCCACGGCGACGTCGGCCGGCGGGCACGACGAGCACCCTTGGCTGGTGAAGAGCTCGAGGACGACCGGTTGCTGGGGCGCGGCCGGCTGGGCCTGGGCGCCGGACGCGGCGAGCGCGGCGGCGAGGGCGGGGAGGAGGAGGCGCTGGGTCATGATCCCTAGTACGCAACGGGCGCGGCGTAGGTTACGCCGCGCCCGCAGGTTTCTCGCGCCTGTCCGGATGGGCGGCTTACGCCGCCGGCTTGGCCAAGTTGCGCAGCACGTAGTTCAGCACGCCGCCGTTCTTGAAGTACTCGAGCTCCATCGGCGTATCGATGCGGCAGCGCACCGGGAAGCGGGCGATGCGACCGTCGCTGGGGCGGTACATCTCCACGATCAGCTGCTTGCGCGGGGCCAGGTCGGTCAGGCCGCGGATCGTGACGATCTCCTCGCCCGTCAGGCCCAGCTTGTGCCAGCCGTCCTGCGTGAACTGCAGCGGCAGCACGCCCATGCCGACCAGGTTCGAGCGGTGGATCCGCTCGAAGCTCTCGGCCACCACGGCGCGGACGCCGAGCAGCTTGGTGCCCTTGGCAGCCCAGTCGCGCGACGAGCCGGTGCCGTACTCCTTGCCCGCGAACACCACCAGCGGCCGGCCCTCGCCCTGGTAGCGCATGGCCGCGTCGTAGATCGACATCTGGTCGCCCGACGGGAAGTGCTTGGTCACGCCGCCCTCGACGTCGGGCGTGATGCGGTTGCGGATGCGGATGTTGGCGAAGGTGCCGCGCATCATCACTTCGTGGTTGCCGCGGCGGGCGCCGTAGCCGTTGAACTCGGACGGCGGCACCTGGCGGTCGACCAGGTACTTGCCGGCGGGGGTGTTGGCCCGGAACGAGCCGGCCGGCGAGATGTGGTCGGTGGTGATCGAGTCGCCGAAGACGCCGAGGATGCGGGCCTCGACGATGTCGGTGACCGGCTTGGGCTCCATCTCCAGCCCCTGGAAGTAGGGCGGGTTCTGGACGTAGGTCGAGCCCATGTCCCAGTCGTACGTCTGGCCGCCCTTCACCTTGATGGCCTGCCAGTTCTTGTCGCCCTTGAAGACGTCGCCGTAGCGGCTGGCGAACATCTTGCTGGTCACATGCTTGCGCTGCAGCGCGACGACTTCCTCGTTCGAGGGCCAGATGTCCTTCAGGTAGACCGGCTTGCCGTCCTTGCCCTCGCCCAGCGGCTCGGTGGTGATGTCGATCTGCATCGATCCGGCCAGGGCGTAGGCCACCACCAGCGGCGGGCTGGCCAGGTAGTTGGCGCGCACGTCGGGGTTCACCCGGCCTTCGAAGTTGCGGTTGCCCGACAGCACCGAGCAGGCGACCACGTCGTTCTTCTGGATCGCCTCCGAGATCGGCTCGGGGAGCGGGCCCGAGTTGCCGATGCAGGTGGTGCAGCCATAGCCCACGAGGTTGAAGCCCAGGGCGTCCAGGCTCTTGTCCAGCTTCGCGGCCTTCAGATAGTCGGTGACCACCTGCGATCCGGGCGCCAGCGAGGTCTTCACCCACGGCTTCACGCGCAGGCCCTTCTCGATGGCCTTCTTGGCCACCAGGCCGGCGGCGATCAGGACGCCCGGGTTCGAGGTGTTGGTGCACGAGGTGATCGCCGCGATCACCACGTCGCCGTTGCCGATGTCGAAGTTCTCGCCCTCGACCTTGAACCGGTCGCCCAGCGTTCCCGGCTTGGCGAAGGTGTCGCCTTCCAGGGCGGCCTTGAACTCGGCGGCCGCGCCGGTGAGCTCGACGCGGTCCTGGGGACGCTTGGGGCCGGCCAGCGAGGGAACGACGGTCGACATGTCCAGCTCGAGGGTGTCGGTGAACACCGGATCCGGATCGGTCGGCTCGCGCCACAGGCCCTGGGCCTTGGCGTAGGCCTCGACCAGCGCCACGCGTTCCGGCGTGCGGTTGGTGGCGGCGAGGTAGTCGATGGTGGCCTGGGTGACCGGGAAGAAGCCGCAGGTGGCGCCGTATTCCGGGGCCATGTTGGCGATGGTCGCCTGGTCTTCCAGCGTCATGTTGGCCAGGCCCGAGCCGTGGAACTCGACGAACTTGCCGACCACGCCCTTCTTGCGGAGCATCTGGGTGACGGTCAGCACCAGGTCGGTGGCCGTCGCGCCCTCGGGCAGCTTGCCCTCCAGCTTGAAGCCGATGACCTCGGGGATCAGCATCGGGATCGGCTGGCCCAGCATGGCCGCCTCGGCCTCGATGCCGCCGACGCCCCAGCCCAGCACGGCCAGGCCGTTGATCATGGTGGTGTGCGAATCAGTGCCCACCACGGTGTCGGGATAGGCCACCTCCTGG
The DNA here is from genome assembly GCF_016124325.1 of Phenylobacterium sp. Lineage (GTDB taxonomy): Bacteria > Pseudomonadota > Alphaproteobacteria > Caulobacterales > Caulobacteraceae > Phenylobacterium. Next base: position 64,823 of record NZ_WGNY01000015.1, on the reverse strand, counting down.
CCCTCGTCGGCGTTGGTCCAGACGGTCTGGGCCAGGTACTCGAGGTTCACCTGGTGGCAGATGCCGGTGCCGGGCGGCACGACGCGGAAGTTGTTGAAGGCCGACGAGCCCCAGCGCAGGAAATTGTAGCGCTCGATGTTGCGCTGGTATTCGCGCGCGACGTTGTCGGCGAAGGCCTTGGCGTTGCCGAAGTGGTCCACCATCACCGAGTGGTCGATGACCAGGTCCACCGGGTTCAGCGGGTTGATCTTGTCCGGGTCGCCGCCCAGGGCGGTCATGGCGTCGCGCATCGCCGCCAGGTCGACCACGGCCGGCACGCCGGTGAAGTCCTGCATCAGCACGCGGGCCGGGCGGAAGCTGATCTCGTGCTCGACCGAGCCACGATTGTCGGCCCAGGCGGCTACGGCCTTGAGGTCGTCGACCTGCACCGTGTCGCCGTCCTCGTTGCGCAGGAGGTTCTCCAGCAGCACCTTCATCGAGATCGGAAGACGCGAGACGCCGGAAAGTCCGGCTTCCTCCGCCGCCGGGAGGCTGTAGTAAGCGTAGGTCTTGTCGCCCACCGTAAGCATGCGGCGGGTCTTGAGGGTGTCCACGGACGCCATAGAAGGAGATCCTTTCTCTGTTCCCGGCCGCCAGCGACATACCGAGGGATCGCGCGCTATCTCAGAGACGGACACACAGCGTACGTCCCCGCGCGGCGTTCGGGCCCCCCGGCTGCGGCGGCCGCCGCGTTCATAGCTCCGGCCGTGAGCGCCGTCCATGCGCTGCGCAGCGCCGTTCGCCGAAAGCGGGGTCCGGCGCTTGATTACGACGCTGACGTTCAAAGACCTGGCGATTCGGCGCGGGGGCCGGCTCCTGTTCGACGGCGTGTCGCTGGCGTTGGAAGCGGGCCAGGCCTGCGCGCTCACCGGTCCCAACGGGTCGGGCAAGACCAGCCTGCTGCGCGCGGTGGCCGGACTGGTGCGGCTGGAGGCCGGCGAGATCGGCTTCGGCGTGACCGATCCGGTCGAGGCGAGGGGCGGCGGGCTGCATCTGGTGGGGCACGCCGACGGGCTCAAGCCGGCGCGCACGGCGCGGGAGGAGCTCGCCTTCTGGACCCGCTGGTTCGGCGGGACCGAGGCCTCGGCCCGCGACGCCGCCGAGGCGCTCTCGCTCGTCCCGCTGCTCGACCTGGAGGTCCGCCGGCTTTCGGCGGGCCAGCGCCGGCGCCTGGCCATGGCCCGGCTGATCGCCGCGCCCCGGCCGCTGTGGCTGCTGGACGAACCGCTCAGCCCGCTCGACGCGCGCTGGCGCGAGGCCTTCGGCGGGCTGATGCGCCGCCATCTCGATGACGGCGGCCTGATCGTGGCGGCGGTCCACGATCCCCTGCCGATTCCCTGCGCGAGCCTGGAGCTGGCCGGATGAACCGCCTCGCCGTCCTGATCGCGCGCGAGACGGCGCTGGCCTGGGGCCGGGGCGGCGGACCGCTGGTGGCGCTGGGGTTCTACGCCGGCGTGGCCACCCTGCTGCCGCTGGGCATCGGACCCGAGCCGGAGCGGCTGGCGGCGATCGCGCTCGGCGCCGCCTGGGTGGCGCTGGCGCTGGCCTCGCTGCTGTCGCTGGAGCGGCTGTTCGAGCGCGACTACGAGGACGGCGCGCTCGACCTCCTGGTCCTGTCGCGGACGCCGCTCGAACTCACCTGCCTGGTGAAGTGCGCCGGCCAGTGGCTGGCGACCGGGGCTCCGCTGGCCTTAGCCGCGCCGGTCGCCGCCATCGCGCTGGGCGCGCCGCCGGCTCTCGCGCCGCTGGTGCTGGCCTCGGCGCTCCTGGGCGGGATCGCGTTCGCCTTCATGGGCGGGATCGGCGCGGCGCTCAGCCTGGGCGCGCGCCGCGGCGGCGTGCTGACGGCGGTGATCGTGCTGCCGCTGTTCGTCCCGCCGGTGATCTTCGGCGGCGGCGCGCTGGATTCCTTCGCGGCTGGCCTGCCCTGGACGGGGGGCTTCCTGCTGCTGGCGGCCTATGCCGCGGCGGCCGTCGCCCTGGGACCGCTGGCCATGGCCGCGGCCTGCCGCAACGCGCTGTCTTGAGCATGACGAAAGCTTAATCCGGGCCGCCGCTTTTCCGCCTCACGCGGGGGGCCAGCCTGACCGTCGACGGGAACCCCGGAGACGACCGCGATGATGAAGTTCCTCACCAACCCGACGCCCTGGCTCCTTGGTGGGGCTGCGATCCTCCTGGCCGGCGTCACGCCCAGCCTCGCCGGAACGCCGCAGGAGGCCGAGCGCCAGGCCGCGCAGGACGCCCGGGCCGCCGAGAGCGCCGCCCGCGACGCCGCCCGCGAGGTTCGCCGGGAAGTGCGGGTCTGGCGCGACGACGACCACGCGGCGGCCGGCGCGGAGGATCGGGCCGCGCGCCTCGCCGATCTCTTGCAGCTGCGGGCCGACCAGCAGCCGGCGCTGAAGGCGTTCCTTGAGGCCACCCGGCGGGACGCGGGGCCGGACGGCGATCGCTTCGTCCGTTTCGACCGCGACAGCCAGAAGTCCACCCTGGAACGGCTCGACGCCATGCAGGCCCGGATGACCGAACAGCAGGCCGAGGTCTCGCGCCGGATCGCGGCGATCCGGTCGTTCTACGGCCAGCTCGACGCCAAGCAGCAGAAGGCTTTCGACGCCCTGCCGATGCTGATGATGGTGGGGCCGTCCGTGGGGCCGATGATGATCCCGCATCCGATGCGGATCTCCCACCAGCTTCCGGCGCCGCCCGATCCGCCCGAGCCTCCGCCTCCGCCGCATGGCTGAGCGGGACCCGTAGGCGTCTCCCCGCGTGGTCGCTAGAGTGCGCGCCAGGAGGGGCCATGTCGTACGACTATGTGATCGTGGGCGCCGGCTCGGCCGGCGCGGTTCTGGCCGCGCGCCTGTCGGCCGATCCCGGCGTGCAGGTCGCCTTGATCGAGGCCGGGCCCGACTACCGCACCGCCGACACGCCCGAGGCGATCCGGAGCCCCAACCCCAACACCGCCATCGTCGACCCGGCCTTAGCCGACTACCGGTGGGACACTCTGATGGCCAGGCGCACCTACGTGCAGGCGCCGCGCACCTACTGGCGCGGCCGTGGCGTCGGGGGGAGTTCGGCGATTAACGGCCAGATCGCCATCCGCGGCGTGCCCGAGGACTACGACGGCTGGGCGGCGGCGGGCTGTACGGGCTGGTCGTTCGCCGAGGTCCTGCCGGCCTTCCGCCGACTGGAGACCGACCTGAAGTACGGCGATGCGCCCTATCACGGCGCCGACGGGCCGATCCCGATCTACCGGGCGCCGGTCAGCGCCTGGGGCCCGGTGGACCAGACGCTGGCCGAGGCGGCGCTGGACGCCGGCTACGCCTGGGCGGCCGACCACAACGCCCCGGGCGCGCTGGGCGTCTCGCCCTACGCCATCAACAACCGCGACAGCGTGCGGGTCAGCACCAACGACGGCTATCTGGAACCCGCGCGCGGCCGCAACAACCTGGCGATCCTGGGCGGCGCCCATGTGGACAAGGTGCTGTTCGAAGGCTCGCGGGCCGTCGGCGTGCGCGTCAGGCAGGAGGGCGCCTGGCGCGAGGTCCGGGGCGCCGAGGTGATCCTCTCGGCCGGCGCGGTGCATTCGCCGGCGATCCTCATGCGCTCGGGCGTCGGCCCGGCCGCGCACCTGGCCGAGATGGGCGTCGCCGTGCGCGCCGACCTGCCCGTGGGCGAGGGCTTCCAGGACCATCCGGCGATGTTCATGCCGATCGAACTCACGCCCGCGGCGCTGTCGCCGCCGGGCTTTCGGCACACCAACGCTTGCATCCGCTACAGCTCGGGCCTCGCGGGCGCCGGTCCCGGCGACATGATGATCGTGTCCATGAACCGGTTCGGCGACAGCGCCGGGGCGCATCTGGCCGGCGACGGGCGGGTGTTCGGGCTGATCGGGGTGTGGGTGAACGAATGCCTGTCGCGGGGCGCGGTGCGGCTGTCCTCGGCCGACCCGTTCGAGCATCCGGTGGTCGAGGAGAACATGCTGGACGATCCCTCCGACCTGGCCCGCATGCGCGACGGCGCGCGGCGGCTGCTGGCGATGCGGCGCCACCCCGCCGTCGCGGCGATCGGCCGCCCCACGTGGAAGCTGTCCGACGGCGTCGGCGACGCCGAGCTGGACGCCTTCCTGCTGGCCTACAGCGGCGACGTCCAGCACGCGACCAGCACCTGCGCCATGGGCGACCCGGGCGCGGCGACCACGGTGGTCGACCCGGATTGCCGGGTGCTCGGCCTGGACGGCCTGCGGGTCGTCGACGCCTCGGTGATGCCCAGCGTCGTGCGCGCCAACACCCACCTGACCACGGTGATGATAGCCGAGGTGATGGCCGAGCGGCTCATGGCCGGCCGCGGCGCCTTGCCGGGCGGCGACGCGGGCCCTATGCGGAAGCCATGAACTGGGCGCCCGCCTTCCTCTCCAACCCCGATCGGTTCATGGCGTTCTCGCGCTGGGCGGCGCCGATGTTCGGCGTGATCGCGCTGGTGCTCGCCGTCGTCGGCCTCTGGATGGGCTTCACGGCGCCCGACGACTACCAGCAGGGCGCCACGGTGCGGATCATGTTCATCCATGTGCCCGCCGCGATCATCTGCGAGTTCATCTACGCCTGCCTGGCGATCGCCAGCTTCCTGGCCCTGGTGTTCCGGCACGTGCTGGCCGACTGCGCGGCCCAGGCCGCCGCCAGCCTGGGGGCGGGCTTCACCTTCCTGGCTCTCGTCACGGGCTCGCTCTGGGGCCGGCCGATGTGGGGCGCCTGGTGGGTGTGGGACGCGCGGCTGACCTCGGTGCTGGTGCTGTTCCTGCTCTACGTCGCCTACTTGGCGCTGCGTGCCTCGCTGGACGACGAGGCCAAGGCCTCGCGGGCCGCCGCGATCCTGGCGCTGGTGGGCGTGGTCAACCTGCCGATCATCCACTTCAGCGTCGAGTGGTGGAACAGCCTGCACCAGGGCAGCTCGATGTTCACCAAGGGCGCCCTGGCGCCGGTCTATCTCTGGCCCCTGCTGATCATGAACCTCGCCTACCTCTCCGCCTTCGGGTCGCTTTGGCTGGTGCGCATCCGCGGCGAGGTCTGGCGTCGCCGGGCTGAGGCCGCGGCCCTGCGCGCCATGGGGGCCTGACGGGTGCTGGGCAAGTACGCCGCCTTCATCGTCCCGGCGTTCGCGATCACCGGCGTGGTGTTCGCGGGCATGATCGTCGCCGCCCTGGCCCATGCGCGGCGCTGGCGGCGGCGGTACGAGGAGCTGTCCCGCAAGTAGGCGGCGGCGTTAACCCGCCGTTGACGACCAGCCGCCAGTTTGGGGCGGCCCGTTAACCATGTTTGCGCCGATCCCGTGACCCCGATCCGCCCGACAGCTTCGCCCCAGGTCCCGGCCGGCCAGGTCCAGACGCCTCAGGACCGTGACGCCGGCAAGCTGGCCGCCCAGCGGGCGTTCTTCGCCGCCCTCGGCAAGGCCGGCCCGGCCGCGAGCCCGGCGCCGGTCGAAACCGCCCAGGCCGCGCCCGCCACGCCGACGGTCCAGACCGCGGCGCCGGCCGACGCGCCGCGCAAGATTCTGCGGCCGGGCTCGCTCATCGACATCCGCGTCTAGCCGCCGGCTCGCCTGAAAGGCGAATATTAACGGTAAATTAGCCGGGAACACTCTACGCCGTCCGCAGTTTCTGTGTCGTGATCCAGGGCGGCCAACATATGAGCGGGCGGGACGATCGGCTGTACGAGGAGGCCGCGGCGCTCTGGCGCAGCCTCTATGGCGACGCGCCGCCGCGCGGGGTCGACGGGGCCCGAATCCTGGACCTGATCGTCAACGGGCTTCCCGAGGCCGACTATGGGCGGCTCGCCAGCCCCCACCTGCGGCCCGGCGCCGTCGTCTTCCCCAAGCGCTGAGTCCTATTCGGTCGGCGGCGGCATCGGCGGCGGCGGGATTTCGTCGGCCTTCATGTACTTCATCAGCAGGGGCATCTGGGCGATGCCGAACCCCGCCGAGAGCACGCGGATGCCGATGGTGTCCCAGGTCACCCAGGTTCCTTCCGACAGGAACAGCCAGACCCCCAGGTTGGCCGTCCCCAGGACGAGCGACCACCAGGCGTAGCGGATCTCCAGCTTCCGCCAGGCCTCGACCGGAATGTCGATCGCCCAGCCCAGCACCGCCTTGATCGGGTTCTTCTTCATGAGGACGCCGCCGAAGAAGATGGCGGCCAGGGTGTAGTTCATGATGGTCGGGCGGATCTTCAGGATCCAGTCGGCCTTGAAGAGCAGCGTCAGCCCGCCGAACACGATGCCGACCACCATGATGATCAGCGGGATCCAGGCCAGCCGGCGCTCGACGATCAGGCTGACCACCAGGGCCGCCAGCGCCACGGCGATCGAGACGCCGGTCGCCAGCATGAAGTCGCGCCCGCCCAGGAAGTAGGTGAGCAGCAGCGACAGCGGCGCCGAGAAATCGATGGCGTACCGCAGCCACCCCGGCTTCTTCTCGCTCACGCTGAAGCCTCCTCGAGTCCGACGAGCGAGCGGGCGAAGGCGCGCGCGTCGAACGCCTGCAGGTCGTCGACGCCTTCGCCCACGCCCACCAGCTTGATCGGCGAGTCAGAGGCCTGGGCCACCGGCACCAGAACGCCGCCGCGGGCGGTGCCGTCCAGCTTGGTCATCACGATGCCCGAGACGCCGATCTGGTTGCCGAAGATGTTCTCCTGGGCCAGCGCATTGCGCCCCACCGTGGCGTCGAGCACCAGCAGCGTCTCGTGCGGCGCCTCGGGATCCAGCTTCTTCACCACGCGGATGATCTTGAGCAGTTCGTCCATCAGCCCCTGCTTGTTCTGAAGCCGGCCGGCGGTGTCGATCAGCACCACGTCGTAGCCTTCGTCCTTCGCCCGCTGCACGGCGTCGAACGCCAGGCCTGCCGCGTCGGAGCCCGTCGGGCGGCCCATGAAGTCGGCGCCGGCGCGGTCGGCCCACACCTTCAGCTGCTCGACGGCCGCGGCGCGGAAGGTGTCGCCGGCCACCACCAGCACGCGGGCGCCCCGCCGCCTCAGGTCGGTGGCGACCTTGCCGAGGGTCGTGGTCTTGCCCGAGCCGTTCACGCCGATGAACAGCACGATGTAGGGCCTGGGGCCGGAGAGCGGATCGAACACCCCCTGCCGCTCGGAAAGCTCCTCGCCGATGGCGGTCGAGAGCGCCTCGCGGATCTCGGCCTCGTCGACGTCCTTGCCGAACTTCTCGCTGGCGAAGCGTTCGGTGATCCGGGCGGCCGAATGCGGGCCGAGATCGGCCTCGATCAGCATCTCCTCGAGCTCGTCGAGCTTGGCCTGGTCCAGCGGCTCCTTGGCCACGAAGACCTGGGAGATCTGGTCTCCCATCTGCTTCGAGGATTTGGTGAGCCCCTCTTTGAGGCGCTGGAACCAGCCGCGTTTGGGTTCTGACATCGAGCCGGCTTCTAGCTGTTCGCTTGCGCGCCGTCACGTCCGGCCGCACTAGAGCCTTCCGGGACCAGGTGGAATCACCTGATCCGGACGAGAAGGCTCTATCTTCAAGGGATGAGAGCCCGTCCGGGCGGGTGAACCGGCATCCACTTCACCCTGACGGGCTCTAGGACCTTGATGGACGCGCTCGCCGCCACGCTCACGGGCCTCGACTACGCCGCGGTGGCGGTGTTCGGGGCGTCCGGGGCGCTGGGGGCCGCGCGCAAGAAGCACGACATCATCACCTTCGGCTTCTTCGCCGCCGTCACCGGCGTCGGCGGCGGCACGCTGCGCGACCTGCTGATCGGCGCGCCGGTTTTCTGGGTGGGACGTCCGGGCTACGTCGCCGTCTGCCTCGTCGCCGCGCTGGCGATCTGGATCTTCGGCTGGGGGCGCACGCGCGACCGCCTGCTGCTCTGGCTGGACGCCATCGGCATGGCCGCCTACGCGGTCGTCGGCGCGCTCAAGGCGTCGTCCCTGGGCGTGCCGCCCTTCTCCGCGGTGGTGATGGGCGTGCTCACCGCCGCCTTCGGGGGCGTGATCCGCGACGTGCTGGCCGGAGAGCCCTCGGTGCTGTTGCGGCGCGAGCTTTACATCACCCCGGCGCTGCTGGGCGCGGCGGTGTTCGTGGGCCTCGACGCGCTGGGGCTGTCGGCGCTGGCGTCCGGCCTCGCCGGCTTCGTGGTCGCCTTCGCCCTGCGCGCCGGGGCCATCGTGTTCGGCTGGCAGGCGCCGGGCTTTCCGGGCCGCGGCCCGCCGCCCGAGGCCTAGCGCCTCAGGCTCTCTCGGCCGCCAGGATCGCGCGCAGGCCCTCGCGGTAGGTGGGGAAGGCCGGCCGCCAGCCCAGCTCGGCCTTGGCCAGCGCGTTCGAGACGCGCTTGCTCTCGGCGTAGAAGCGCAGCGCCGCGGGCGAGAGGTTGGCCGCCGACAGCGGCGTTTCCGGCGGCGGCGTCATGCCCAGCAGGCCCGCGGCATGGGCGATCACGTCCGAGTTGGGGGCCGGCTCGTCGTCGCAGAGGTTGTAGATTCCACCCGCCCTTGGACGGGCGAGCGAGGCCGCGAGCCCGGCGGCGAGGTCGTCCACGTGGATGCGCGAGAACACCTGCCCGGGGGCGGCGATACGCTGGGCGCGGCCGGCGCGCAGCCGGTCGAAGGCCGAGCGGCCGGGGCCGTAGATGCCTGGAAGCCGGAAGATCGCCACCGTCAGGCCCATGCCCCGGCCCACGTCCAGCCAATCGCGCTCGGCGCCCACCCGCCGCGCGCCCTCGACCGACTGGGCCGCCAGCCGGCTGCGTTCGTTCACCCATCCGCCGCGGCGGTCGCCGTAGACGCCGGTGGTGGAAAGATAGCCCGTCCAGTCGGGGAAGGCCCGCGCCTGGGCCATGGCTGGGACCAGGGCGTTCAGCCCGGGGCAGCCGTCGGCCCCAGGCGGGGCGGTGACCAGCAGGGCCCGGGTCTGCGACAGCGCGGCGGCCAGGGCGGGCCGGTCGTCCGCCCCGATGGGCTCAAAGCCGTCCGCGGCGATGGCCGCGGCGCCGTCGGCGCGCCGGTGCGTGGCCGCGACGGTCCAGCCCTCCGCGGCCAGGCGCCGGGCCAGGGTCCTGCCGGAATAGCCGTAGCCGAAGATCAGGAGCCGCAACGGCGCCCCCTACAGGAGCTCCGCGATCGCCTTGCGGGTCGCGTCGGCCAGGTCGGGCCGCGCCAGGGCGAAGGCGAGGTTGGCCCGCAGGAGGCCGATCTTGTCGCCGCAGTCGTAGGTGGTCCCGTCGTACTCCAGCGCGTGGAAGGCCTGGGTCTGCATCATCTTGAACATGCCGTCGGTGAGCTGGATCTCGCCGCCCGCGCCGCGCTCCTGGGTCTCGAGGATCTCGAAGATCTCGGGCTGCAGGATGTAGCGGCCGGAGATGAACAGGTTCGAGGGCTCGGTCCCCGGCGGCGGCTTCTCCACCATGCCGGTCATGCGATTGAGGCGTCCTTCGCGGCCGTCCAGCGCGACGATCCCGTATTTGTGGGCCTCGCCCTCCGGGGCCGGCTCGACGACGACGACGTTGCCGCCCACCTGCTCGTAGGCCGCCACGGCCTGGGCGAGCGCCGGCGGGTCGGCGGCCATCAGCATGTCCGGCAGCATGACGGCGAAAGGCTCGTCGCCCACGATGTGGCGGGCGCACCAGATCGCGTGGCCCAGGCCCAGGGGCGCCATCTGGCGTACGAAGCTCATCTGCCCCGGCTCGGGCAGGTCGCGGCGGACGTCGGCCAGGATGTCGGTTTTGCCCTTGGCGGCCAGCGCCTGCTCGATCTCGGGGCTGGCGTCGAAATAGTCCTCGATCGCCGACTGGCCGCGCCCGACGATGAACACGATGTGCTCGATCCCGGCGGCGCGCGCCTCCTCGACGACATAGCTGAGGATCGGCCGGTCCACGACGTTGAGAAGGTTCTTGGGCGTCGTCTTCGCGCCGGGCAGGACCCGGGTGCCAAGGCCCGCCACCGGCAGGACCGCCTTCCTCACGCGCTTACCCATCAACGCCTCCGACCCGCCGCCCCCGTCTCCCCTAATGCGTTCTGCTCGGGGCGCGCGACATTTTTTCGGTCCCGCCGCACGATCACGATTTTGAGATCGCACGAAGTTGTGTAGGGTCGCGCTCGTCGGGGGATTCACCCCAAGGGGAGCCAACTCAAATGAAGCTTCGCATTCTGACCGTCGCTGCCGCGGGCGTCCTGGCTTTGAGCCTGGCTGCCTGCCAAAAGAAAGAAGAAGCCGCTCCGGCTGAAGCCCCGGCCGCTGAGGCCCCGGCTGCCGACGCTGCTGCTCCGCCGGCTGACGCCGCCGCTCCGGCCGCCGACGCTGCTGCTCCGGCCGCCGATGCGGCCGCGCCCGCCGCCGACGCCGGCGCGATGGCTTCCGAGCCCGAAAAGAAGTAAGTCGCACATCAGCGACGTTACGAACGGCCGCCCCGATCGGGGCGGCCGTTTTCGTTTGGGCGCGCCCCTATTCGACCGTCACCGACTTGGCGAGGTTCCGCGGCTGGTCGACGTCGGCGCCCTTCTGCACCGCCACGTAATAGGCGAGCAGCTGGATGGGGGGCGCGTAGACCAGCGGAGCGACCAGCGGATCGCAGGTCGGCCCGACGATCACTCGGGCGCCCTCCGGCGCGTGGCGGGCGCCTTCGGCGTCGGTGATCAGCACGATCGGCCCGCCGCGGGCGGCGACCTCGCTCATGTTGGAGATGGTCTTCTCGAACAGGTCGTCGGACGGCGCGATGACGATCACCGGCGTGGCCTCGTCGATCAGCGCAATGGGCCCGTGCTTCAGTTCGCCCGCCGCATAGCCCTCGGCATGGATGTAGCTGATTTCCTTGAGTTTCAGCGCGCCTTCCAGGGCCAGCGGGAACATGGCGCCCCGGCCCAGGTAGAGCACGTCGCGAGCCCGCGCGAGCTCGGGCGCCAGGGTGCGGATATGATCCTCGGCGGCGTTGGCCTCGGCGATCAGGCGCGGCGCCTCCAGGAGCATCCGCGCGACGCGCGCCTCCTCGGCCGCGTCGATCCGGCCCCGCTGGCGCGCGGCGGTGGCGGCCAGCGCGGTCAGGGCCGCAACCTGGCTGGTGAACGCCTTGGTGGAGGCCACGCCGATCTCCGGCCCGGCGTGGGTCGGCAGCAGCAGGTCGGCCTCCCGGGCCATGGTGGAGCCGTGGACGTTCACCAGGGCCGCGGTCGTCAGCCCCTGGGCCTTGCACCAGCGCAGCGCCGCCAGCGTATCGGCCGTCTCGCCTGACTGCGAGACCGCCACGGCCAGGGTCTTCGGACCCACCGCCGGCTCGCGATAGCGGAACTCCGAGGCCACCTCGACGTCGCAGGGCAGGCCCGCGAGCCGCTCGAAGGCGTAGCGGGCGATCTGCCCGGCGTAGCTGGCGGTGCCGCAGGCTACGATCTGGATGCGGTCGAACGCCGAGAGGTCGAGGCCGGACGGCGGGGCGAACCGCGTCGAGACCGGATCGATATAGGCCGACAGCGTATGCTGGCAGGCGTCCGGCTGGTCATGGATCTCCTTTTCCATGAAGTGCCGGTAGTTGCCCTTCTCCATCAGCGTCGCCGATTGGGCCACGGTCTGGACCGCGCGTTCCACGGGGTGGCCCGCGTCGTCGAAGATGCGCGCCGTCGCGTGGTCGATGGCGACGAAATCGCCGTCTTCGAGATAGGCGATGCGGTTGGTGAAGGGGCCGAGGCCGAGGGCGTCCGAGCCCAGGAACATCTCGCCGTCGCCATAGCCCACCACCAGCGGCGGGCCTCGGCGCGCGCCCAGGATCATGCCCTCCTCGCCGTCGATCATCACCACCAGGGCGAAGGCGCCGCGGAGCTGGTCGAGCGTGGCCTTGAAGGCTTCGAGCGGCGGCTTGGTCTCCAGCTCCTGGTCGAGGAGCTGGGCGACGACCTCGGTGTCGGTGTCGGTCGAGAACGTGCGGCCCCTGGCGGCCAGGGCGGCCTTCAGCTCGGCGAAGTTCTCGATGATGCCGTTGTGCACCAGGGTGACGCGGCCGGCGCGGTGCGGGTGGGCGTTGCCCTCGGTCGGCGGGCCGTGCGTGGCCCAGCGCGTGTGGCCGATGCCCACGGTGGCGCGGAGCGGATCCTTCGCCAGCACGGCTTCCAGGTTCTTGAGCTTGCCGGCCGCGCGGCGGCGCTCGACGCCCTGCTTGGTGAAGCCCGCCACGCCGGCCGAGTCATAGCCACGGTATTCCAGGCGCTTGAGGCTCTCGATCAGCCGTTCCTGGACGGAGACGGTCCCGACGATGCCGATTATGCCGCACATGTGGCGCAGGCTTCCTTTGTGCTAAGCCGAATCGCTGGCGAATCCTTGGTTCCGCCACGAAGGGCGGCTTTAGCATCGACGGGGCTCCCGTCGACTAAATCTCAGTTTCCGAACGTTTCTGGACGACAACGGCATGAGCAAGCGCGCTTATTTCGGCACCGACGGCATCCGCGGGCAGGCCAACCGCCATCCTATGACGGCGGAGGTGGCGCTGCGCGTGGGCATGGCGGCCGGCAAGATGTTCATGTCGAAGGACGAGCGCCGCCATCTGGTGGTCATCGGCAAGGACACGCGGCTGTCGGGCTACATGATCGAGCCCGCCCTGGTCGCCGGCTTCACCAGCGTGGGCATGGATGTGCGCATCTTCGGGCCCCTGCCGACGCCGGGGGTGGCCATGATGACGCGCTCGCTGCGCGCCGACCTGGGGGTGATGATCTCGGCCTCGCACAACGGGTTCGAGGACAACGGCATCAAGCTGTTCGGCCCCGACGGCTACAAGCTCTCGGACGAGCAGGAGCTGGAGATCGAGGCCCGGATGGGCGAGGGCCTGGACCAGAACCTCGCCTCGCCGCGCGAGCTCGGTCGCGCCCAGCGCATCGACGACTGCCAGGCGCGCTATATCGAGATCGCCAAGGCCACCTTCCCGCGGCGCATGAACCTGTCCGGCATGCGCATCGTCATCGATTGCGCGAACGGCGCGGCCTACAAGGTCGCTCCGATGGCGCTGCACGAGCTGGGCGCCGAGGTCATTCCGGTCGGCGTCTCGCCCAACGGCTTCAACGTCAACGAGGATTGCGGCTCGACCCATCCCGAAACCATGCAGAAAGCCGTGCGCGACTATCGCGCCGACATCGGCATCGCGCTCGATGGCGACGCCGACCGCGTCCTGATCTGCGACGAACAGGGCCACATCGTGGACGGCGATCAGATCATGGCCCTCATCGCCGGCGACTGGTCGCGGCGCGAGCGGCTTCGCGGCGGCGGCGTCGTCGCCACCGTGATGTCCAATCTGGGCCTGGAGCGGTTCCTGGCCGCCCGCGACCTCCGGCTGGAGCGTACCCAGGTGGGCGACCGCTACGTCATGGCGCGCATGCGCGAGGGCGGGTTCAACCTGGGCGGCGAGCAGTCGGGCCACGTGATCCTGTCCGACTTCTCCACCACCGGCGACGGCCTGCTGGCCGCGCTGCAGGTGCTGGCCGTCCTGAAGCAGTCGGACCAGCCCATGAGCGCCGTCGCCCGCCAGTTCGAGCCGGTGCCGCAGAAGCTGGAGAACGTGCGCTTCTCGGGCGGGAAGCCGCTGGAGAGCGACCAGGTCAAGGCGGTGCTGGCCGACGCCGAGCAGCGCCTGAACGGCTCGGGCCGGCTGGTGGTCCGCGCCTCGGGCACCGAGCCCCTGATCCGCATCATGGCCGAAGGCGACGACGAAACGCTCGTCAACCAGGTGGTTCGCGAGATCGCCGGCGCCGTGAAGAAGGCGGCGGCCTGACGGCGCCAGCCTATCCTCCGCCGGCCCGGATGGGTGTGCCCCATTTCCGCAGAGCGCCGCTGCAATCATGCTGATTGAGGCGCCCCGGCGGCGTCCTTAATTCCGCCGCTTCCGAAAACGCCGGTCCGTCAGGGACCGCGCCAGGGGAGCGTGCGCGATGTCGCGACTGTGGAAGTGGGCCGCCTGGGCGGCGGCTGGAGTGGGCGGCCTGGCGGCCGTGGTCGTCCTGGGCGGGTTCGCCGCCAGCGAGGTTCTCCTGCGCGCGCCGCCCGGCCATGTTCAAGGCCGATCCCTCGCCGGCGTGGCCGGCGACGCGGATCGCGGCCGGGCCGTCGCCCGCCGGTACGGCTGCTTCGACTGCCACGCCGCCAACCTTCAGGGACGGCTGTTCGACGACATCCCGGGCGTCGTGGTGGCCTATGCGCCCAACCTGACGCTGGTCGCCGCGGGCCATTCGGACGCCGATCTCGAACGCGCCATCCGTCACGGCGTCGGGGCCGACGGCCGCCCGCTCTGGATCATGCCCTCGGCGGCCTTCTCGCACCTGACCGACCAGGAGACCGCCGACCTGATCGCGCTTATCCGCGCCGCGCCGGCCGGCGGCGAGGTCCAGCCGCGCTTCAAGCTCCGCCCCATGGCCCGGGTCGGCGCCCTGCTTGGCCTCTTCAAGTCGGAGCCGGCCGTCATCGCGGCGCATGCGAACCCCGAGCTGCCCGACTTCGGCCCGGCCACCTCCGAAGGCCGCGATCTCGCCCGCGCCTGCGTCGAATGCCATGGTCAAAGCCTTGGCGGCGTCGCGGGTGGACCCCTGGTGACGCCCGACCTCACGATCGCGGCCGCCTACGATCCCGAGGATTTCCGCCGCCTGATGCGCACCGGCGTCGCCGCCGGCGGGCGCGAGGTGGGGCTGATGACCGCCGTCGCCCGCAACCGCTTCTCGGACATGTCCGACGCCGACGTGGCGGCGCTGCAGGCCTATCTCAAGGCGCGCGCCGATCACAAGATCGCGGGCCGGTGAGCAACAACCTTTCCAAACCGTAATGTTTGTGTCAGCCTCATCATGTTCAGCCGGCTCGACCCGGCGGACGTCAGAATAAGAGTAGACAGACTTGGGAGGTTATATGCGACGCGACCTCGCCTTCACTGGCGTGGCGCGGCAGGCGGAACGGCCCGTCCGTTCGCTGGCCTGCCTAGCCTTTGTGGCGCTCCTCGGCGCGGGCTTCTGGGCCGGCGTGGTCTGGATCGCCGAAACGTTCCTGCGAACGACTAACCTAGGCTTCTAGCCCGTCTCAGTCGCCGCGCGACGCGTTCAGGGCGCGTAGGCGCGCAGGAAGGCCTCGACCGTCTGGTCGGCCTGTTCCTCGATCTCGGCTGGCGAGGGTGCGTCCATCACGCCCCACATCACGTGCCAGTAGGCGCCCGAAAGCGCGAGCCCCTTGAACTGCTGGGCGGCGATCGCGGGATCGGCTCGCCGCAGCACGCCCTGGTCCATCAACTCGCCGAGATAGGCGCCCACACGGTCCATCACGGGCTGGGGACCGCTCTCGAAGAAGACCCGACCCAATTCGGGGAAGCGGTCGCCCTCGCCGACGATCAGGCGGTGAATGCCGAGCGCCTGGGGATCCATCAGCGCCTGCAGGAAGCTGCGCGCGAAGCGCGTGAGGCGGGCCCTGGGCTCTCCGCCGGCCGCGCCGACGTCGAACAGGCTGGCCTGCACCTCGCCGCACTGGCGCTGAATCATCGCGGCGAACAGGTCTTCCTTGCTGCGGAAGTAGTTGTAGAGCGTGCCCTTCGACCCGCCGAGCCGGGCGGCGATAGTCGACATCGAGGTCGCGCCGTAGCCGTCGGCCAGGAAGCATTCGCGCGCCACGTCGAGGATCGCCTCGCGCCGTTCGTCTCTCCGCGAAAGGGCCATCGCCGCCGACATCGCAATCACCTTTATCCGGCGCCTTGACGCCGTCCAGTCTGGCTCCCAATATATGACCGTACCGTACGGTCAGTCCAGAGGGGCGGATCGCCGCGGCCCGCAACTTCCTCCCCCAAGGCGCGGATATGCCTCGTTTGATCATCCCCCTCGCGGCCGGCGCCGTTGCGCTGGCCGGATGCGCCGCCGTCCCGAAGCTGAGCCCTGCCCCCCAGCCGGCGACGGCGGCGCAGTACGTTGCGACCGAAAGCCTGAAGGCGCCGGCGGCCGACTGGCCCGCCGAGCGCTGGTGGGCCGCCTACGGCGACCCGCAGCTCGACGCCCTGATGGACGAGGCCCTGGCCGGCTCCCCCACCCTGACGGAGGCCGCCGCGCGGCTGCGCGCCGCCCGGGCGCGGGCCGAACAGGCGCGCGGCGCCACCCTGCCGTCGCTGTCCGCCAACGCCCAGGCGGCCGAAAACAAGCAGTCCTACAACAACGGCATCCCCGCCCAGTTCGTACCCAAGGGCTACAACGACACCGGGCGCGCCAGCCTCGACCTCAGCTACGACCTCGACCTGTGGGGCCGCAATCGCGCGGCGCTCGCCGCCGCCGTCTCCGAGAGCGAGGCGGCGCGAATGGACGCCGCCCAGGCCCGGCTCGTCCTGACCACCGCCATCGCCTCGGCCTACGCCGACTTCGCCCGACTCCAGGCCGAACACGAGGCGGCCGCGGCCGCCCTGCGCAACCGCCAGGCGTCGGCCGATCTGGTCCAGCGCCGGGTCGCGGGCGGCGCCGCCAACACCGGCGAGGCCGACCAGGCCCGCGCCGCCGCCGCCCTGGCGCGCCAGGACCTCGCCGCGCTCGACGAACAGCTCGCGGTCGCCCGCAATCAGCTGGCCGCCCTCGCCGGCGCCGGGCCCGACCGCGGCCTCGCGCTGGGGCCGCCCGTCGCCGCGTCGAAGACCGGCTTCGGCCTGCCGGCGAACCTCTCGGCCGATCTCCTCGGACGCCGGCCCGACCTGCAGGCCGCGCGCCTGCGCGCCGAGGCGGCGGCCCGGCGGATCGACGTCGCCCGGGCCGGCTTCTATCCGAACGTGAACCTGACGGCCTTCATCGGCCTTCAGTCGCTGGGCCTCGACAATCTCACCGCCTCCGGGTCCGACATCGGCCAGGCCGGCGCCGCCCTCAGCCTGCCGATCTTCTCGGCGGGCCGTCTCGAAGGCGCCTATCGCGGCGCGCGGGCCGACTACGACGCCGCCGTCGCCGCCTACGACGCGACCCTGGTCGGCGCCCTCCGGGATGTGGCCGACGCGGCGGCCGGCGAGCGCGCCCTGGCCGCGCGCCTGGCCGCGGCGCGTGAGAGCCTCGCGGCGGGCGAACAGGCCTACCGCATCGCCCGCCTGCGCTACGAAGGCGGGCTCACCTCCTATCTCACCCTGCTCACCGCCGAGGACGCGGTGATCGCCCAGCGCCGGCTGGTGGCCCAGCTCGAGGCCCGCGCGCTCAGTCTCGACGCCCAGATGGTCCGCGCCCTCGGCGGCGGCTTCCGCGCCTGACGACCCGCCTTCAGGAGTTTCCAAGACCATGGCCAGAGACCAGGGCCCGATGCCCGAAGCCACCGCCTCGGCGCCGCCCGCCCCGCCGCAGCGGAACGGCGCGCGCCGCCGCCGCCTGTTCCTGATCCTGGCGCTGGTGATCGTCGCGGCCGGGGCGATCTACGGCGTCTACTGGGTGCTCGTGGCCTCGCGCCATGTGGAGACCGACGACGCCTACGTCCAGGCCAGCACGGCGGAGATCAACGCCCTGGTGAGCGGCCCGCTCGTCCAGGTCCCGGCCTTCGAGACCCAGCCGGTTAAGCGGGGCCAGGTGCTGGCCGTGATCGACCCGGCCGACTACCGGCTGGCCGTGGAGCGCGCCCGGGCCGACCTCGACCAGGCCGAACGCCGCGTGCGCCAGTACTTCGCCAACGACCGCGCGCTGTCGGCCCAGGCGGCCGCGCGCAAGGCCGACATCGCCCGCGCCGAGGCCGAGCTGCGCCGCGCCCAGGTGGAATACACGCGGCGCAACGGACTGGCGTCGTCGGGCGCCGTCTCCGCCGACGAGCTGACCGCCGCCGAGACCAGCCTGGCCTCGGCCCGCTCGGCGCTGGCCCAGGCCCGCGCCAACGCCACGGCCGCCGGCGAACAGCAGCAGGCGGCCAGCGTGCTGATCGAGGGCGCCGATGTGGCCGACAATCCCGAGGTGGCCGCCGCCCGCGCGCGGCTGCGCCAGGCCGAACTCGACCTCGCCCGCACGGTGATCCGTGCGCCGGTCGACGGCGTGGTGACCCGCAACGGCGCCGAGATCGGCCAGCGCGTCCAGCCGGGCGGCCGGCTGATGACCGTCGTGCCGATCCAGTCGGCCTACGTCGACGCCAATTTCAAGGAAGTGCAGCTGCGCAAGGTGCGCGTGGGCCAGCCGGTGACCCTGACCAGCGACCTCTATGGCTCGAAGGTGAAGTACCACGGCCGCGTGGTGGGCCTCGCGGGCGGCACCGGTGCGTCCCAGGCGGTGATCCCGGCCCAGAACGCCACCGGAAACTGGATCAAGGTGGTCCAGCGCGTGCCCGTCCGCATCTCGCTCGACCCGAAGGAACTGGCCGAGCACCCCCTGAGGGTGGGCCTCTCGATGACCGCCGACATCGACGTGGGCGGCTAGCCGTGTCGTCGCAGGCGCACGTTCCGCCCGCGCCGCTCACGGGCGTCACGCTCTACACGGCGGCGCTCTTCCTCGGCCTGGCCAACTTCATGGTGGTGCTCGACACCACCATCGCCAACGTCTCGGTGCCCCACATCGCCGGCGCCCTGGCCGTCTCGCCCAGCCAGGGCACCTGGGTGATCACCTCCTACAGCGTGGCCGAGGCGATCACCGTGCCGCTCACCGGCTGGCTGGCCCAGCGGTTCGGCGCCGTTCGGGTCTTCGCCTTCGGGATGGCCGGCTTCGGCCTCTTCTCGATGCTGTGCGGCCTCGCGCCCAGCTTCGGCCTGCTGGTCGCCTTCCGCGTGGCCCAGGGCCTCTGCGGTGGGCCGATCATGCCCATGTCGCAGACCCTGCTGCTGCACATCTTCCCGAAGGACAAGGGACCTCAGGCGCTCGGCCTGTGGAGCATGACCACGGTGGTGGCGCCGATCGCCGGCCCGATCCTGGGCGGGCTGATCTCGGACAACATGCACTGGAGCTGGATCTTCTACATCAACATCCCGGTGGCCGCCGTCGTCGGCGTGGTCGCCTACCGGACGCTGATCGCCCACGACACCGCCATCCGCCGCGTCCCGGTCGACTACGTCGGGCTCATGCTGCTGGTCGTGTGGGTGGGCGCGATGCAGATCATGCTCGACAAGGGCAAGGAGCTCGACTGGTTCTCGTCGCCCACGATCGTCATCCTCGCCATCGTCGCGGCGATCGGCTTCGTGGCGTTCCTGATCTGGGAGCTCACCTCCGACAATCCGATCGTGAACCTGCGGGTGTTCCGACACCGCGGCTTCGTGGTGGGCGTGGCGGTGCTCAGCCTCACCTTCGGCGCGTTCTTCGCCAGCGTGGTTCTGATCCCGCTCTGGCTGCAGACGACCATGGGCTACACCGCCACCTGGGCGGGCTACGCCGGCTGTCTCAATGGCGTGCTGGCGGTGATCATGTCGCCGATCGTCGCCCGGCTGATTGGGAAGTTCGACATTCGCGCCCTGGTCTCCTTCGGCGTGTTCTGGATGGCCGGCGTCGCCTTCTGGCGGGCCTTCTTCACCACCGACGTGACCTTCTGGGACATCGCGCTGCCGCAGTTCGTGCTGGGCTTCGCCATGCCCTTCTTCTTCATCCCGACGACCAGCCTGTCGCTGAGCGCGGTGCTGCCCGAGGAGACCGCCGCCGCCGCCGGCCTGCAGAACTTCCTGCGCACGACCTCGGCCGCCTTCGCCACCTCGATCATGACCACGGCCTGGGACAATACGGCCAGCGCCAAGCGCAGCGTCATGGCCGGCGCGCTCGGCGACGCCCAACATACGCTGGACAGTCTGACCGCCCACGGCCTGTCGCCGGATCAGGCGCTGCGCCAGCTGGAGGGCATGGTCCAGGTCCAGGCGGTGATGATCTCGACCAACGCCATGTTCATGGTCACGGCCGGCGTCTTCGCCGTGGCCGCCAGCATCATCTGGATCGCGCCCAAGCCCATCCGTGTCGCCGCGCCGGGGGGCGGGCACTAGAGCCTCAGGGGCGGCCGACGCTGGTGTAGGTGAAGCCGCGGGCGCGCATGTCGTCGGGCTTGTAGATGTTGCGCAGGTCGATCAGCACCGGGCGGTTCATCACCAGCTTGATCCGGTCGAGGTCGAGCGCGCGGAACTGATCCCACTCGGTGACGATCACCAGGGCGTCGGCGCCCTGCGCCACGGCGTAGGGGTCGTCCATGAAGGCCACGCCGTCGAGCAGCCGGCGGGCCTCGTCCATGCCTTCGGGGTCGAAGGCCTGCACCTTTGCGCCGCGATCCTGCAGGGCCGGCACGATCGCCAGCGACGGGGCGTCGCGCATGTCGTCGGTGTTGGGCTTGAAGGTGAGGCCCAGCACGCCGACGGTCTTGCCCTTGAGGTTGCCGTCCACCGCCTTGACCACCTTGCGCGCCATGGCCCGCTTGCGCTCGTCGTTGACCTTGATGGTCGTCTCCACCAGCTCCACGGGCGAGCCGTAGTCGCGGGCCGTGCGGACCAGCGCCATGGTGTCCTTCGGGAAGCACGAGCCGCCGTAGCCGGGCCCGGCGTTCAGGAACTTGGTCCCGATGCGGCCGTCCAGGCCGATGCCGCGCGCCACCTGCTGCACGTCGGCGCCCACCGCCTCGCACAGGTCGGCCATCTCGTTGATGTAGGTGATCTTCAGCGCCAGGAAGGCGTTGGCCGCGTACTTGATCAGCTCGCTGGTGCGCCGGCTGGTGAACAGGATCGGCGTCTCGTTCAGATAGAGCGGCCGGTAGAGTTCTCGCATCACCGCCTGGGCGCGCTCCTCGGTGGTTCCCACGACCACCCGGTCTGGCCGCTTGAAGTCCTCGATGGCCGCGCCTTCCCGCAGGAACTCGGGGTTGGAGACGATGGCCACGTCGGCGTCGGGCCGCACGCGCTTGAAGATCGCCTCGATCTCGTCGCCGGTGCCCACCGGCACGGTGGACTTGGTCACCACGACGGTGAAGCCCTCGACCAGCCCCGCGATCTCCTCGGCGGCGGCGTAGACGTAGGAGAGGTCGGCGTGGCCGTCGCCACGGCGCGACGGGGTGCCGACGCCGATGAACACCGCGTCGGCCTCGCGGATCGCCTGGCGCGCGTCGGTGTCGAAGAACAGCCGGCCCGCCTTCACGTTCGAGGCGACCAGTACGTCCAGCCCGGGCTCGTAGATCGGGATGCCGCCGCCCTTGAGCTGCTCGATCTTGGCCGCGTCCTTGTCGATGCAGGTGACGACGTGGCCGAAGTCGGCGAAACAGGCCCCGCTGACGAGCCCGACGTAGCCCGTCCCGATCATCGCCACGCGCATCTACGAGTCTCCCGGAAAGGCCCGCCCTTTCACATGCGCGGGCGGCGCGCGCAACCGCGCGTCCGGCTCAGATCTCCTGGTTGTAGGCCCCCACCTGCGGCCGCTTGGCCAGCCGCGGCTTCACCTCGTCGCGGAACAGCGCGCGCATGTCGGCCTCGGACTGCGTGCTCTCCACCACGACCACCAGTTCCGGCTTGTTGGACGAGGCGCGCACCAGCACCCACGAGCCGTCCTCCAGCGCCACGCGGACGCCGTTGACCGTGACGAGGTCGGTGATCGCGCGGCCCAGGATCTTGCCGCCGGCCTTGGCCAGGGCCTCGTACTCGGCCACCACCTCGTCGACCACGCCGTACTTCTCCTCGTCGGCGCAGTGCGGGCTCATGGTCAGCGAGGTGAAGGCGACGGGCAGGGCCTTCTTGAGGTCGGACAGCTTCTTGTCGGGGTTGCGGTCCAGCATCGCCAGGATCGCCGCGGCCGCCACCAGGCCGTCGTCGTACCCGCGCCCGATCGGCGGGTTGAAGAAGAAGTGGCCGCTCTTCTCGAAGCCGGCCAGGGCGCCCAGCTCGGCGGTCTTGCGCTTGATATAGCTGTGGCCGGTCTTCCAGTAGACGGTCTTGGCGCCGTTGGCCTTCAGCACCTCGTCGGTGGCGTAGAGGCCGGTCGACTTCACGTCGACCACGAAGGTCGCGTCCTTGTGCAGGGCCGACAGGTCACGCGCCAGCATCAGCCCGATCTTGTCGGCGAAGATCTCCTCGCCCTCGTCGTCCACCACGCCACAGCGGTCGCCGTCGCCGTCGAACCCCAGCGCCACGTCCGCGCCGTGCGTCTTCACCGCCTCGGCCATGGCGTGAAGCATCACGCTGTCCTCGGGGTTGGGGTTGTAGCGGGGGAAGTTGAAGTCGAGGTCGCAATCCATCTCGACCACCACCGCCACGCCCATGTCGCGCAGGGCCTTGGGGGCGAAGGCGCCGGCGGTGCCGTTGCCGCAGGCGGCGATCACCTTCAGCGGCCGCTTCAGGCTGACCCGGTCAGCCGCGTCCTTGATGTAGCGCTCGGCCACGCCGGCGATGTGGGCGAGCGAGCCGCCCGGCCGCTGGGCCCACTTGCCGCCCAGCACGATCTCCTTCAGCCGGCCCATCTCGTCGGGCCCGAAGGTCAGCGGGCGCTGGGCGCCCATCTTCACGCCGGTCCAGCCGTTCTCGTTGTGGCTGGCGGTGACCATGGCCACGCAGGGCGCGTCCAGGTCGAACTGGGCGAAATAGGCCATCGGCGAGACGGCCAGGCCGATGTCCAGCACCTCGCAGCCGGCGGCCACCAGCCCGATGGTCAGCGCCTGCTTGATCGACAGCGAGTAGGATCGGAAGTCGTGGCCCACGACGATCCGCTTCTGGCCCATCTCGTGGATCAGCGTGCCCAGGCCCAGGCCCAGCGCCTGCACCCCCAGGAGGTTGATCTCGGGCCCGAACAGCCAGCGGGCGTCGTATTCGCGGAAGCCCGTCGGCTTCACCAGCGGGGTGATCTCGTACGCGAAGGTATTGGGGGCGAGGTCGGCTCGGGGGGCGGACAGCATCGGAACTCCGTCGGGGTGCGCGCGTCGGCGGTGTGTTTAACGGCCCGATAGTGACGAAGCCACCACGGAACCCTTAACGGGCGAGCCTGTTCGCCGAACCGGCGTCCCTCACATCACCCCGGCGCGCAGCAGGTCGTGGACGTGCAGGATGCCGATCGGCTTGCCGTCCTCCACCACGAACAGCACGGTCACCGCCGGCGGCGGGTCGCTCATCAGCGCCAGCGCCTCGCCGGCCAGCATGTGCGGCGGCGCGACCTTCTTCGGGCCCGGGGTCATCACCTCGCCGGCGGTATGGTCCAGCAGGCCGTCGATGTGGCGGCGCAGGTCGCCGTCGGTGATCGCCCCCAGCAGGCGGCCGCCCGCGTCGACCACGCCCACGATCCCCCAGCGCATCTGGGTCATCGCCAGCAGCGCCTGGCGCATCGGGGTCTCGGGCGCCACCAGCGGCAGCTCCTCGCGGCCGTGCATCAGGTCGCCCGCCGTGCGCAGCATCGCCCCCAGCTTGCCGCCGGGGTGGAAGGTTCGGAAATCCTCGGGCCGGAAGCCGCGCCGCTCCAACAGCGCCACGGCCAGGGCGTCGCCCAGCGCCATCTGCAGCGTCGTCGACGTGGTCGGCGCGTTGACGGCCTCGGTGGCCTCGGGCGCATCGGGGATCAAGAGCACGATGTCGGCGGCGCGCCCGAGGGTGCCGTCCGCCGCCGCCGTCATCGCGACCAGCGGGATCGCGAAGCGCGCGGCATAGGCGATCACGTCGGCCAGTTCTCGGGTCTCGCCGGTCTTGCTCAGGGCCAGGATCACGTCGTCGGGGCCGATCATGCCCAGATCGCCGTGGCTGGCCTCGCTGGGGTGGACGAAGATCGCCGCCGAGCCGGTGGAGGCCAGGGTGGCGGCGATCTTGCGCGCCACGTGCCCCGATTTGCCGATGCCCGTGCAGACGATCCGGCCCTTCGCGGCGAACAGCGCCTCGACGGCCTCGGCGAAGGGGCCGTCGAGCCCGGCCGCCATCCGGGCGAGCGCCTCGGCCTCGGTCTCCAGCACCCTGCGGCCGACGGCGATGGTGTCCTTTGACGTCATTGGTCGGGCGCGATCGCCTGCTGCTGGATGTTGCGCACCGCCTCGCGCGCCTGGTCGACCCGGCGGACGGCCGCGTCGGTCTCGCGCTTCATCGCCGCCTGCATCTCGGGCGTCCGTTGCACCGGCGTCTGGCCGAACGGGCCGGGCGAGCGGTCGCCCAGGCCCTGGGGCCAGACCAGCGCCAGCGCCACCGCGGCGATCGCGGCCAGGGCCAGGAGCGGCAGGTAGAAGCGGTCGAGCATCGCCTCGCTATAGCCGCTCGCGCGGCCGCCCGCCATTCGCCCATCGGCTGCGCGCGCTTGACGCCGGCCGGGACCATGTCCTAGCCCAGCGCTCCGCCCGAAGGAGAACGCCGGTGCCCACCCTCATCCTGCTGCGTCACGGCCAGAGCCAGTGGAACCTGGAAGACCGTTTCACCGGCTGGGTGGATGTGGACCTCACCGCCCAGGGCGAGGCCGAGGCGAAGAAGGGCGGCGAGCTGATCAAGGCCGCCGGCCTCGCCGTCGACCGCTGCTTCACCTCGGTGCTGACCCGCGCGATCCGCACGTCCTGGCTCGCCCTGCACAGCGCCGGGCAGACGTTCGTGCCGGAGGTGAAGGACTGGCGGCTCAACGAGCGCCACTACGGCGGGCTGACCGGCCTCAACAAGACCGAGACCGCGGCCAAGCACGGCGCCGACCAGGTCAAGGTCTGGCGCCGCTCCTACGACGTGCCGCCGCCGCCGCTGGCGCCCGGCGGCGAGTTCGATTTCTCCAAGGACCGCCGCTACGCCGGCGCCGTCCTGCCCGACACCGAGAGCCTGAAGACCACCCTGGATCGCGTGCAGCCCTACTGGGAGGCCGACATCGTCCCGTGCCTGAAGCGCGGCGAGACCCTGCTGGTGGCCGCCCACGGCAATTCCCTGCGGGCCATCGTCAAGCTGCTGTTCGGCGTGTCCAACGACGACATCGTCGGCGTCGAGATCCCCACCGGCAATCCGCTGGTGGTCGAGCTGGGCGCGGGCCTGAAGCCCACGGCCGCCCGCTACCTCGACGAGGCCCGGGCCACGTCGCTGCCGCCGATCTGACGGCGCCGCCACGACCACCAGCCGAGGCCTACGGACCCCACGAGGATCACCGCCCAGCCCACGGCGAGGGTCTTGAAGGTCCGGCGCGACTCCAGGATCACCATCAGGTTGTCGACCTTGCCGGTCTTCCAGAACACCCACTCGCCCGCGAGGCGGGTGGCCAGGATCTTGTGGCCGGTCTCCAGCACCACGATCCCGTCGCCGCGGGCCGGATCGAAGCGGGCGGCCGTGTTGATCGCCGGGTCGTTGTTGCCGTCGTGGCCCACGACGTAGCCGCCCTTGCCGTTCGGCGCGTAGAGCATGGCGCCCAGGCCCCAGATGTCGGCGCCGAACTGCGAGGCGTGCGGTTTGCGCATGGCGGCCAGGGTCTCCGGCTTCAGGACGCCGCGACCGATGGGCTCGCCCGCCGGGCCGGGGAGATGCGCCTGGATCAGCCGGGTCAGGTCTGCGGCGCTGGTGTAGAGCGAGGCCGCCGCCGTCGCCGTGAACCGGAAATGGGTCGCCGGCTTGCCGCCCAGGTCGAAGAACTCCGCGAGGTTCTCGACGCCGTCGGCCGGCAGCACGAAGCGTGAGCGCGACATTCCGAGCGGCTCCAGCACCGCGTGGCGCATGTAGGTGTCGAACGGCTCGCCCGTGACGTCCTCGATGAGCAGTTGCAGCAGGGCATAGCCGCCGCCGGAGTATTTCCACTGCCCGCCCGGCGGCAGGCCCACCCGCACCCGCCCGTCGTGCCCTGGCGAGGCGTCCGCGGCGCGGGTCAGCGAGTCGGGCAGGGGCTGCAGCGGCTGGCCGGGGGCGAAGCCCAGATAGCCCAGACCGTCGGTCAGGCCGGCTGTATGGCTCAGGAGCCGGCGCACGGTGACCTGGCGATTGTCGTACTCGCTCGGAGGCAGCTTCCAGCGCTTCAGGTAGGTGTCCACCGGCGCGTCGAGGTCGATCCGGCCGGTCTCGACGAGATGCATCACGCCCAGCGCGGTCACCCACTTGCTGAGCGACGCCACCTGGAACAGCGTGTCGCGGTCCACCGGGCGGCCGATGGAGGAGAAGCGCTCGACGGTTGGGTGACCGTCCTCGATCATGACGAAGGCCAGGTCGCCCGGCGAGGCCGCCCTCGCACGCTCCATCGCCGCGGCCGCGAACGCCTGGGCGTCGCCGGCCGGCGCGATCGGCCGGCGCCCCCAGCCCTCCAGCGCGGCCCCGGCGACGACGACGCTCCAGACCAGCAGCGCTGCGAACGCCGCCAGTCCCACGATGATCAGTCTGCGCATGCTTTCCCCGACGACGGCCGCCGGCAGCATGGGCGGCGGGGTGATGACGGTCGAGGCCCTGATCGGTCAAATGGCGTCCGCAGCCGGTGAAATGGTTCGGTCTTCGCGAGTGGCCGCGAACGCTCTGGTTGGGTTCCTGTGGGGCGAGGATCCACCGGGGGTTGTCGTTGGCCGGGGCGACGGCCCTCCATTGGCCCGTTCGCCGGCCAAGGCCCTGGAAATTCGCCGTTAATCAGCCGGACCTACCATGGTTCACGCAGGCCTTCCCAACACGCGATTCCCAAACCCGCGATCCCATGTCGACAGCTTCCGTCAGCACCCTCGTCAGCAACCGTCTCTCCCAGGCGGAAGTCGACGCGATCTGTGCGAAGCACGACCGGCTGTGGAGCTCCAAGCCCGGCGGGGCGCGCGCGGTGTTCGCGTTCAAGGACCTGAGCGGGACCGACCTGCGCGGCCGCAATCTCTGCGACGCCGACTTCACCGGCGCCGTGCTGGCCAACTGCAAATTCCATGGCGCGCGGCTCGACAACGCCACCCTGTTCTGCGCCGATCTGACCGGCTGCGACCTCACCGACGCCTCGATGCGCCGCGCCGACCTGCGCGGCGCCTCCATGCGCAATTCCGACCTCACGGGGGCCGACCTGTTCGAGGCCGACTTGCGCGAGGGCACGCTGGCGGCCGCCGACCGGCAGTTCGGCTTCCGGCGCCTCGAAGCCGGCGGACCCACCCAGGGCGAGCTGCAGGGCGCGATCCTCGCCGGCGCCAACCTGGAGCGCTCGCGCCTGTCGGGCGCCGTGGCGATCAAGGCCGACTTCACCGACGCCATCCTCAAGGACGCCAAGCTGATCCGCGCCAACCTGAAGCAGGCCTCGCTGCAGGGCGCGAACCTCTCGGGCGCCGACCTCTCGGGCGCCGACCTCGCCGGGGCCGACCTGCGCGACGCGATCCTGGTGGGCGCGCGGACGGTGGCCTGGAACGTCTCCGACGCCAACATGGCCGGCGCCCTCACCGACGAACCGGCCGGCCGCGCGCTCAGCGACCTGCCCTACGACGAGATGATCAGGGATCACGCCAAGTGGTGCGAGACCGGCGGCGGCGAGGGCAAGCCCTCGTCGTTCGACAACGCCGACCTGCGCGCCCTGGGCTCGATCCGCGGCTACAACCTGACGGCCCTGTCGGCCAAGGGCGCGGTGTTCTACGGCCTCGACATGGAGGGCGCGCAGATGCAGGGCGCGCACCTCGAAGGCGCCGACCTGCGCAACTGCGTGCTGCGGCGCGCCGATCTGCGGGGCGCGCGGCTGGTGGGGGCCAAGCTCTCGGGCGCCGACCTGCGCGAGGCGATGATGGGCCCGCTGCTGCTGGGCGCCGACCGGGTCCTGCCGTGCGACCTGACGGGCAGCCAGCTCAAGGGCGCCGACCTGACCGGCGCCGACGTGCGCCACGCCCTGTTCGTCGACGCCGACCTCAGCCGCGCCAACTTCACCCGCGCGCTGCTGAAGCAGGCGAACTTCACGGGCATCGTGCGCCAGGGCGCGCGCGGCCTCGACGACGTGATCTGAGCCGGGCGTGTCGTTCGTCGTCGCCCAGCGTGAAGAGTCTAAGCTGCCGGGGCGCCGTCGCCTCAGCGAGGCCGAACTCTCGATCCTGCTCGACAGCCACACCCGGGCGCTCGCGGGCAAGGGCGGCAAGCTCGCCAAGCTTCCGTTCGTGGACTTCTCGGGTTTCGACCTCTCCGGCCGCCACCTGTCCGGCGCCGATTTCACAGGCTCGGTCTTCGACGGCGCGATCCTGACCGGCGCGCGCCTGGACGGCGCCAACCTTTCGGGCTGCGACCTGCGGCGCGCCGACCTTCGGGGCGCCGACCTTCGCAAGGCCAATCTGCGCGGCGCGAATCTCTCCGGCGCGAACCTGTCGGGCGCCGACCTGGCGGGGGTCGACCTGCGCCCCGGCGTGGTGGCCAAGCCCCATCCCACCAAGGGGCTTCCGGCGGTGGTGGAGGAGAGCCGCGCGGGCGCGGTCGACGGGGCCAACCTGGGCGGCGCGAACCTCGACGGCTCGCGCCTCGACGGCCTCTATGCCGCCGGCGCCGACTTCTCCGACGCCTCGCTGAAGGGCGCGGTGCTGTACGACTCCAATCTCAAGGGCGCGAACCTTTCCGGCGCCTTCCTCGCCAGGGCCGAGGTCTCGGGCGCGACGCTGGACGACGCCCAGTTCCGCGGCGCCGACCTGGAGGGCGTGATGCTCGCCGCGGCCCGCACCCAGGGCGCGCGCCTGGAGGGAGCCGTCGAGGCGCCGACGCGCGACGTGATCGCCCGGGCGGCCAAGCTGGTGGAGATGGCCCGCGCGCACGACGCCTGGGTGGGCTCGGGGGGCCAGGCCGGCGCGCCGGCATGCCTGGACGGGGCCGACCTGCGCCCGGCGGCCGACCAGCTCAAGGGCCTGAAGCTCACGGCGATCAGCGCCAAGGGCGCCTGTCTCGCCGGCCTCGACCTCGAGGGCGTCCAGCTCCAGGGCGCCAACCTCGAAGGCGCCGACCTGCGCGGGGCCAGCCTCCGCAGCGCCGACCTGCGCGGCGTGCGCCTGCCCGGCGCCGACCTGACCCGCGCCGACCTGACCGGCGCCGTGATCTCGACGCTCACCCTGGCCGCAGGCCGGGCGACGCCCGCCGACCTTTCCGGCGCCCGCCTGCGCTACGCCTGCCTCGAAGGGGCGCGGCTGGCCGGCGCGCTTCTCGACGGCGCCGACCTGCGCGGCGCCAAGCTTCCCAGATAGACCAAGCTTTCCAGACAGAAACGGGCGGCGCCCCGTGTGGAGCGCCGCCCGCGTCGGTTCGGTCAGGCGAAAGAGCTTAGGCCGCCTTTTCGCCTTCGATCAGGGTCGACGGGCCGCTGGTGATCTGCACCGTCCGCGGCTTCAGGGCCTCGGGCAGTTCGCGCTTCAGCGCGATCGAGAGCAGGCCGTCGGCCAGGTTGGCGTCGGTCACCACCACATAGTCGGCCAACTGGAACCGGCGCTCGAAATTGCGCTCGGCCAGGCCGCGATGGAGGTACTTGCGCGGCTCTTCGTTGGCGGCCTTGCGGCCGGTCACGGTGAGGAGGTTCTCCTTCACCTCGACGTTGAGCTCTTCCGGACGGAAGCCCGCCACCGCGATGTCGATGCGGTAGGCGTTCTCGTCGGTGCGCTCGATGTTGTAGGGGGGATAGCCGGCGGCGCTGTCGGCCGCGGCGGTCTCCAGCAGGTTCGCCAGGCGGTCGAAGCCCACGACGGAGCGATAGAGGGGGGAAAAGTCGATCGTACGCATGCGGTCACATCCTTCTTCAAAAGCAAGGTTGCGTATGTTGTTGAGCTTGCGGCGACCCGTTCCGGCCTCGCCTGCAGCCCAAGGAAGCCCGGACATCCAGCGCCTCCGACCGTTGAGTTAGGGAGCCGCCCCGGGGTTTCAAGGGCCCGCCTTTGACGGCCCGGGGGGATCACTTTACGCCTCGCAGGCGCCGGGGGGGCGCGTGAGGACGAGGTCGCCGCGCCGATGAAGCCTATCACTCGACGTTACGCCCTCGCGGGGGCGGTCGCCCTGGCCGGATGCGGGCCGGGCGTCGCGCGTCCGCGCACCATCGAGGCGGCGGTGGCGGGGCCGTGGCGGCCGGCCGCCGACAAGGCCCGCGACAAATGGCGCCACCCGGCCGAGACCCTGAAGTTCCTCGGCCTCAAGCCCGGCGACACGGTGGTCGAGTTCTGGCCGGGCGCGGGCTGGTACAGCGACATCCTCGCCCCGTTCCTGGCGGCGACCCACGGCAAGCTCTACGCCGCGCACATGCAGCTCGCCGAGCCGCCGCAACCCGGCGAGGCGGCCGCCCGCCAGGTGCTCGAGGCCTACCGCGCGCGGTACGTGAAGGGCCCGCGCCTCTACGGCAAGGTCGAGCTCACCGCCTTCGGCCGCACCTCGGGGCCCGTGGCGCCGGCGGGCTCGGCCGACCTGGTCCTGTTCTTCCGCAACCTTCACAACTGGATGGCGGGCGGCATCGCCGAGAAGGCCTTCCGCGACGCCTTCCTGGCGCTGAAGCCCGGCGGCGTGCTGGGCGTGGTCGAGCACCGCGCCGCGCCCGGGGGCGTCCCCGACCTCCTCGCCCAGTCCGGCTATGTGGACCAGGCCTACGCGACGCGCCTCGGCCAGGAGGCCGGCTTCCGGCTGGCCGCCGCCAGCGAGATCAACGCCAACCCCAAGGATGATCGCCGCCATCCCTTCGGGGTCTGGACCCTCCCGCCCGTGCGCCGTTCGTCGCCGCTTGGCCAGCCGCCCGATCCGGCGTTCGACCACGCCCCCTACGACGCCATCGGCGAGAGCGACCGAATGACGCTGAAGTTCGTCAAACCGACCTGATCCCGTCACAGGCGGTTTACACAACCGCCGGGCGCGGCGAAGCTCCCGGAAGGGATTCTGGAGCGCTTCGGGGGATGGCCAGTCTGGAGGAATTGACCGAGCGCATCCGCCGGGCCGTCGCGGCCGGCGAGGGCTTGTCGCGTCCGGTCAAGCTCGACCTCCGGGGCGAGGGCGTGATCCATGTGCGCGGCGCCGAAGTCACCAACGAGGATCTTCCGGCCGACCTCGTCGTGTCGGTGAGCCGGGCCGACCTCGTGCGTCTCGGCAAGGGCGAACTGGATCCCATGCGGGCGATGATGACCGGCCGGATGAAGCTGTCGGACATGGGCCTGGCCTTCAGCCTGCAACCGCAGATCCAGGCGCTGTTCGAGAAGGCGGCCTAGCCGGCGATGTTCGAAACCGCGCCTCTCGTCGACATTCCCGAGGATCCCGTTCCGCCCGGCGCGGAGGCCGACTGGTTCGTGGGCTCCGGCGGCGCGAAGCTGCGCGCGGCCCTGTTCACGCCGCCCGGCGACCGCCCCCGCGGCTCGGTCGTCCTGTCGGGCGGGCGCACCGAGCCGATCGAGAAGTACTATGAGACCATCGGCGACTTCATGGATCGCGGCTTCGTCGTGCTGGCCCACGACTGGCGCGGCCAGGGGCTGTCGGCGCGCGAACTGCCCGACCGGCTGAAGGGTCACGCGCGCGGATACCGGGCTTTCCTCGAGGACTTCCGCCGCCTGCTCAACGCCTACGAGGACCGGCTCCCCCAGCCCTGGATCGCGGTCGGCCACTCCATGGGCGGCTGCCTCACCTTGCTCGCCATGGCCAGCGGCGAGCGGCGTTTCGCCGGGGCGGTGCTCTCGGCCCCGATGCTGGGCCTCCAGTTCAACGGCTTCGCGCCCCCCGTCGCCCGCGCGCTGACCGCGCTCAACCTCGGCCTGGGCCGCGCCGGCCGCTACCTGCTGGGCCAGAAGGGCGCGCCGTTCGACGACGCGTTCGAGGGCAATGTGCTGACGCACGATCCCCGTCGCTTCGCCCGGCATCGCGCGCAGATCCGGGCCAATCCCGACCTCGCGCTGGGCGGGCCCACCTGGGGCTGGCTGGATTTCGCGCTGAAGGCCACGGCCTTCCTCGCCCACCCCGAGCGCCTGCGGGCCATCACGGTCCCGGTGGATATCCTCTCGGCCGGCGAGGACGCGCTCGTCGACAACGCCGCCCAGGCCGCCGCGGCCCGC
This sequence comes from Phenylobacterium sp., assembly GCF_016124325.1. Taxonomy (GTDB): domain Bacteria; phylum Pseudomonadota; class Alphaproteobacteria; order Caulobacterales; family Caulobacteraceae; genus Phenylobacterium. The sequence continues at coordinate 33,030 of NZ_WGNY01000015.1, read as the reverse complement.
AACCTCCCCCAGGGGCGCCTGATCACCGTTCCCGGCGCCTACCACGAAATCCTCATGGAGACGGACGACATGCGTAACATCTTCTTGCGAGTGTTCGACGCGCTCACGGGCAGGGCCGCGCCGAAGCCCGCCGAGGCCCCCAAGCCCGCGGCCCCCGCCGCGCCCGCCCCCGCCGCGGAGGCGCCGCCCACGCCGGCTCCGGCGCCGACTCCCGCGCCAGCCCCGGCGGCCGCGGCCCCGAAGCCCGCGGCGAAGAAGGCCCCGGCGAAGAAGGCGCCGGCCAGCAAGCCCGCCGCCAAGGCGGCGGCGAAACCCGCTCCGAAGGCCGCGGCCAAGCCGGCAGCTAAGCCGGCCGCCCCCAAGGCCACCGCCCCCAAGGCCGTAGCGGCGAAGCCGGCCGCCAAGCCTGCGGCGAGGAAGGCCCCCGCCGCCCCCAAGGCCGCGACCGCCAAGGCCGCGCCCGCCGCGAAGCCGGCCGCTGCGCCCAAGGCGGCGGCTGCGAAGCCGGCGGCGGTGAAGAAGGCTCCGGTGAAGAAGGTCGCGGCGAAGGCGGCTCCCGCCAAGTCGGCGCCGGCAAAGGCCGCCGCGCCCAAGAAGGCCCCCGCCAAGGCTTCGACGGCCAAGGCCCCCGCGGCCAAGCCAGCGGCGGCCAAGCCTGCCGCGGCGAAGGCGGCTCCGGCTAAGGTCGCCGCCCCGAAGGCGCCGGCCGCCAAGAAGCCCGCGGCCAAGGCGCCCGCCGCGAAGAAGCCTGCCGCGAAGAAGCCCGCGCCGAAGAAGGCCTGAGGCGGCTCAGGCCGCGGCCGGGCGCAGCGCCGTCAGCGCCGCCTCCAGGCAGGCGGGGTCGCCGGCGATGGCGATCTGGCCGCCGTGCGCGCCCACGGGCTCGCCGCGCCAGTCGGTGGTCAGCCCGCCGGCGCCCTGGATCACGGGGATGGCCGCGTCGATGTCCCAGGCCTGGAGCCCCGCCTCGACGACCAGGTCCATCGCGCCAGCGGCGACCATGGCGTAGGCATAGGCGTCGCAGCCCAGCCGCGCGAGCCGCGACGCCTTCCGGACGGCGCGCCAGGCGCGCATCTCCGCGTCGTTGAAGCAGCCTTCGGGATCGGTGGTGGCGATCAGGGCGCCGCCCAGATCGGGACAGGGGCGCACCTTCAGCGGGCGGGTCCCGCCCGGGCCGATCAGTCGCGAGCCGCCGGCGTGGCCGATGTAGGTCTCGCCCAGGAACGGCTGGCCGATCGAACCCAGGACCGGGCGGCCCTGGAAGCGAAGTCCGATGAGGGTGGTCCAGAGCGGCAGGCCGGCGATGAAGGCCCGCGTGCCGTCGACGGGATCGAGGACCCAGACGAACTCGGCGTCCGGCCGATCCTCGCCGTACTCCTCGCCGATGACGCCATGGTCGGGAAAGCGCTCGGAGATGAGGGCGCGGATGGCGCGCTCGGCGCCCTTGTCGGCCTCGGTGACGGGGTCGAAGCCCCGTTCCAGCTTGTTGGTGACGCCGTGCTCGCCGCGGAACAGGGGCAGGATCGCCTTCGCCGCGGCGTGGTTCAGCTCGACCAGGAAGGCGTCGAGCTGCGACAGGCGAGGTTCGGCGAGGGGCGCGGGGTCGGAGGCGGTCATGCGACCGCCTTACCCCGGCTTGGCTCCGGGCTTAAGCCTCGATCTCGCCGTTCATCGCCTTGGCGAGGTCCAGGAGGCGGCGGCGGGGCCGTTCGCCGAGCTGGTAGTTCGCATGGATCAGGTCCTGCGTCTCCTTGCTCGCCAGGGTCTCGTTGGCGGACGAGGCGGTTTCGATGCCCATCGTCTCGCGCTGGTCGCGCGTCAGCCCTTCGTAGAAGTAGCTGACCGGCACCTCCAGCACCGCGGCCAGCTGCCACAGGCGGGCGGCCGACATGCGGTTGGCGGCGCATTCGTACTTTTGAATCTGCTGGAAGCGCACGCCGCAGGCATGCGCCAGTTCCTGCTGGGTGAGCCCCAGCAGGCGGCGGCGGCGGCGAAGGCGCCGACCCAGATGGATGTCGATCTCGTCCATGGAATCCCCGGCCATGACTTCCCTGCGTCCCGCTTCGGGACTCCGTGGTTGAGACATCGCAATTCGCACGCCAGCAGCCTCCATTGCCGACCATGGGCGACCGCGCCTAGGAAGACGGGATGGCCGCACCTAACCATTCATACGTGTCGGTTTTGATTTGGATGCTCGAAGCCGCACTATTTGATGCGGTTTCCGCACTGGCCCGCCTGTTTCCCATAGATTCTGTATCGAATTCAGGCGCCTGGCTATTCGGTCTGCTCGGGCCGTTAACCAGTGCGAATCGTGTGGCCGAGCGGAACCTCCGCATCGCATTCCCCGACGCCGACGACGGCGAGATTAACCAACTCCTCCATGCTCAGTGGGCCGAATTGGGGCGATCCCTAGCCGAGTTCGCGATTGTCGACCGTATCGTCGCCGACACAGGGCGGCTGGAAGTCGAGGGCCGCGAACGCCTCCAGGCGATCGCCGCCGGCGACGGCCCGGTGGTGTTCATCTCGGGCCATTTTTCCAACTTCGAGATGATGGCGGCGGCCATCGTCGGGGCGGGCGTCCCCTGCCAGGTGACCTACCGGGCCATGAACAATCCCTATGTCGACGAGCGGGTCCGCAGGAACCGCTTCCGCTACGGCGTGCGGCTGTTCGCGCCCAAGGGGCTGGAGGGCGCGCGCGAGCTGGTCCGCGCCATCGAGCGGGGTGAGTCCGTCGCGCTGATGAACGACCAGAAGTTCAACGGCGGGGTCGCCGCGCCCCTGTTCGGGGTCATGGCCCACACCGCGCCGGGGCCGTCGACCTTCGCCCTGCGGTTCGGCGTCCCGATCCAACCGCTCAGCGTGCAGCGCACGGGGCCGGGCGCGCGCTTCAAGGTGGTCGTCCACGAGCCCATCCGGCTGGAGGACACCGGCGACCGCAGCGCCGACATCGCCGCCGGCGTGCGGCGCATCAACGCCTTCATCGAGGATCGCGTCCGGGCGCGGCCGACCGAGTGGTTCTGGGTCCACCGGCGCTGGCCGAACGAGGTCTACCGGCGCAACTAGCCCTGCGTCTCCTGCCAGCGCTTCAGCGCCTCGGCGGGCCCGGCGTAGGCCTCCTGCAACTCGGCGCTCCAGTAGCGGAGGTGTTCCAGCGGGATCTTCTGGCCGGTGACGGCGCAGACCACGTAGCGCCCGGGGCGCAGCACCGCATAGTCGCCGTCGCCGTAGTGCAGCTTGGCGAGGTCGTTGGCCGAGAGGTTCCGGTCGTGGGCGTTCATGCCCGCCTATTTAGCGCGTCGGCCGGCCTCAGAACAGATCGCCCTGCGCCGGGCCTCCGGCAGGTCCCGCCGGCCTGGCCTTGGTCCGCGCCGGCTTGGGGGCGGTTTCGGGCGCGCCTGCGCCGTCGATCACCGCCTGGCGGGTGACGGCGTCGCCGAACTTGATGGCCACCTCTTCGCCGCTCTCCAGCGAGGCGCCGGCATGGACCAGCGAGCCGTCGGCGCGCGTCACCCGGGCGAAGCCGCGTTGCAGGGGCCGGTCCGGGTCGACCGAGAGATACAGCTTCGACAGGGCCGCCAGCCGCTCGTCGAGCCGTTCCAGGCGACGGACCATGCTGGGCGCCAGTCGCTCGGCCAGGCGCTCCAGCCGTTCCCGCTGAACGGCCTGCGGCCGCTGGAGCAGCAGCGGCGTCAGCCGGCTGGAGACCGCGACCAGGGCGCGCTCGTGGAGGGCGGCGTTGCGGTCGAGGCCCGCCGCGAGCCGGCTGGAAGCGATGCCGAACCGCTGGGCGGCCAGCTCCACGAGGTCCGGCACGCGCTTCAGCGCCCGGCTGGCGTGGTCGATCCGGCCTCGCCGATCCTCGACGAGGCGCGCCGCGCAGCGATGCATCCGCGCGCCAAGGTCGGCGGTCAGGGCCTTCAGTTCGGCCAGCACCGGCGTCGCCATCTCGGCCGCCGCCGTCGGCGTCGGCGCGCGGCGGTCGGAGACGAAGTCGATCAGGGTGGTGTCGGTCTCGTGGCCCACGGCGCTGATCAGCGGGATCGGGCAGTCGGCCACCGTGCGGGCCAGCGCCTCGTCGTTGAACGGCCAGAGGTCCTCCACCGAGCCGCCGCCGCGCGCCACGATCAGCACGTCGGGCCGCGGGACCGGCCCCGTCTCGGGCAGGGCGGCGAACCCGCGCACCGCCGCGGCCACCTGGGCGGCGGCCTGGTCGCCCTGGACCACCACCGGCCAGACGATCACCCGGCAGGGCCAGCGGTCGCGGATGCGGTGCAGGATGTCGCGGATCACCGCCCCGGTCGGACTGGTCACCACCCCCACCACCGACGGCGTCTCGGGCAGCGGCTTCTTGCGCGCGGCCTCGAACAGCCCCTCGGCCGCCAGCCGCGCCTTCAGCCGTTCCAGCTGGGCGAGCAGGGCGCCGATCCCGGCCGCCTCCATGGTCTCGATGACGATCTGGTAGCGCGAGCCCTGCGGATAGGCGGTGATCTTGCCGGTGACCACCACCTCCAGGCCCTGCTCGGGCCGGATCGACAGGCCCCGCACCTGGCCGCGCCAGACCACCCCGTCGATGGCCGCCTTCTCGTCCTTCAGGGTGAGGTAGACGTGGCCGTTGGAGTGGTGGGTCACCTTCGACAGCTCGCCGCGCAGGCGCACGAAGCCGTAGGCGTCCTCCAGCGTCCGCTTGAGCGCGAACGCCAGCTCGGAGACGGAATAGGGCCGGGCGTTGCCGGTTTCGTCCGTGAGGGGCTCGGCGGTCATGGCGCCAGCCTAGAGCCTTCCCGGATCAGGTGGAATCACCTGATCCGGACGAGAAGGCTCGATCTTCAAGAGTGTAGAGCCCGTCCGGGCGGGTGAACTGGCATCCACTTCACCCTGACGGGCTCTAGCCGCGCCCCCGGCTCAGGGTCACGATGACGATCTCGGGTGGCGCGCGGAACCGCACGGGCAGGATCGAAACGCCCAGTCCGCCGGTGACGTAGAGGATTTTGCCGTCGACGTCGTAGCGCCCGCAGGGCCAGCGGGCCGCGCCGGGCGAGGGCGTGATGGGCCGCCCGATGAAGGGAAGGTTCACCTGGCCGCAGTGCGAATGCGCCGCGATCGTCAGGGCCACGCTCCGCGGGACCTGGGGAAACGCGTCGGGCCAATGGGTCAGGACGATCACGGGTTCGCCGGCCGGCACGGCGGCGAGTGCGTCGTGCGCCGACGGTTGCGCCCTCAACGACGCGAAATCGGCGAGGCCGGCGATCCAGAACGCGCCTTCGGGCCGGTCGATACGCTGGGCGTAGTTCTCCAGCACAGGCGTCTTGGCCTTCCAGAGTTGGGCCTCGATCTCGCGGCCGTCGTACCACCAGTCGTGATTGCCCAGCACCGCGAAGCGTCCGAACCGCGCCTGCGCGCCGCTGAGGGCGGCGACGCCCCGCGCGATCTCGGCCTTGTCATCGGCGCTCCGGGCCCCGGCCGCGAGGTGGCCGCCCACGTAGTCGCCGACGAGGACGATGACGTCGGGGTCTTCGCGGGTCATCCGGGCGGCCACACGCACCACCCTGCGATCGTCGACGTGCGGCGCGCCGACATGCGTGTCGGCCAGCACGCCGATCCGCAGGGGCGGTCCGCGCCAGGCCGGACTCTCGATCGTCACCCGCCGGACGACCAGGATCTCGGGTTCGATCAGGAACGCCCAGACGCCCAGCCCGTAGAGGAGCGCGAACAGGGCAAGTCCGCCGATGCGGAGCCGCGGCCGCTTCCGGCCAAGCCGCATCCAGGCCCACCACGCGGCGATGGGGCCGAGCAGGCCGCCCGCCCAGGCCAGGTACATCAGGGTCCAGGCCACGCGCCGCCCCTACGAAAAAGAACGCGCCCGGCCCTGAGGCTGCTCGCGCAGCTTCGGCTCCGGACGCGTTCCCATCCCCAACGGATAGTCTGGCCGCCGCGTCGGCGGATCTCAGATGTAGCGGCGCAGGCTCCGGGCGAGCTCGGCGGCGCTGGATTTCTTCTTGGTCTGGGCCGGCTGATAGGCGACCTGCGCGTGCTCGTGGCAGTAGGGGCCTTCGTCGGTGCGACGGCCGCAGAAGGTGAAGTTGTCGAGCGAAGGATCGCCGATCGGCCACTTGCACATGTGGGCGCCCAGGGTCAGCACCGTGGCCGTCCCGGGGGTCTCGTCCACATAGCGCGCCGGCGTTGGCGCGGCGGCGGCCGCCACGGGCTCGGCGATGCGGCGCGGGACCGACGGCGCGGCGGCGGCCGGACGCGCCGCGCGCGGGGCCTTGAAGACCGTGCGCTGCGGCTTCGACGGCGCGGCGCGGCCCGACAGGCCCAGGCGGTGCACCTTGCCGATGACGGCGTTGCGCGTCACCCCGCCAAGCTGTTTCGCAATCTGACTCGCGGACAGTCCGTCCTGCCAGAGCTTCTTCAGGAGTTCGACCCGTTCGTCGGTCCAGCCCATGTTTCGCCTCCCACCCAGAGGTTCGCCGGACGCTCCCTAGACGGGGCCGGCATCAACATCTTGTGGCGTTGAGCTAACTCACCGCCCACCAACCACTATCAGTAGTAAACATCTCCCTAACGACCACAATAGGCGCCATCCGGTTCGTCCACAGAAACTAGATGTTGAATCAGATTGCGGCGCCCTTGCGCGAGCGGCGCCCACGGCGCACATCTCGGCCCATGCGAGACCTGCCGATCGCCGAAACGGTGCTGCCGCCGCAGCCGCGCGCCTACCACGGGATGAACTGGGAGGGTCTGAAGACCCTCTATGTCCGCGAGGTGCGGCGCTTCATCAAGGTGGGGTTCCAGACCCTGGCCGCGCCGGTGGTGACGGCGCTGCTCTACATGCTGGTGTTCGTGGTGGCGGTCGGCGGCGGGCGCGCCGTGCATGACATCGCCTACGGCACCTTCGTGGCGCCCGGCCTGATCATGATGCAGATCCTGAGCAACGCCTTCGCCAACTCATCCTCGTCGCTGCTGCAGGCCAAGTTCAACGGCCTGATGGGCGACTTCATCACCCCGCCGCTCTCGCCGGTCGAGCATGTGATCGGTTTCGGGGCCGGCGGCGCGACGCGCGGGGTCCTGGTCGGCGTCATCAGCCTGGCGGCGGTCCTGCCCTTCGCGCAGCTGCCGATCGCCCACGTCTGGGCGGTGCTCTACTTCGGCCTGGGCGCGGCCCTGATCATGGCCTTCCTGGGCATCATGGCGGGGCTGTGGAGCGAGAAGTTCGACCACATCGCCGCGGTCACCAACTTCGTCATCATGCCGATGACGTTCCTGTCGGGGACCTTCTACCTCGTCGAGCGGCTGCCCGAGCCGTTCCGGACGTTCAGCCACTACAACCCGATCTTCTATCTGATCGATGGTTTCCGGTACGGGTTCATCGACCACGCGGAGGGGCGGCTCTGGGTGGGGGTCCCGATGACGGCCATCCTCGTCGTCGCCCTCGGCGCGATCTGCCTTTGGATGTTCCGCACGGGCTACAAGATCAAGACGTAGGCGTCGCGCCGCGGCGGCGGGTCAGCGTCGCGAGCGTGATCCGAGCCGCCGGGCGGTCCGACTGTCGCCAACCGGTCATGCGCGAAGCCTAGGATCGCCCGCGGCGGAACATTGACACGCGAGGCCTTCGAGCGGAAAACGCCAAGCCTTCCGGTCCCCGCCGCCTCGGCGCGCGGGGACGTTCCATTTTGGAGGGCTCTCCCAGTGGCCAACACGACCACGCCGCACGTTCCCAGCGACCACCTCATGGGCGTCTACGCACGCGCCCCGCTGGCGTTCGAGCGAGGCGAGGGCGTGCGACTCTACACGGCCGAGGGCGACGCCTATCTCGACTGCATGGCGGGCATCGCCGTGACCGCGCTCGGCCACAGCCATCCCAAGCTGGTCCAGGCGGTGAAGGATCAGGCCGAGAAGCTGTGGCATACGTCGAACATCTTCCGGATCCCCAACCAGGAGAAGCTGGCCGACCTTCTTACGGCCCACACGTTCGCCGACGTGGTGTTCTTCACCAATTCCGGGGCCGAGGCGATCGAGTGCGCGATCAAGACCGCGCGCAAGTATCACTGGGCCAAGGGGAACCCTGAGAAGATCGACATCATCGGCTTCGACGGTTCGTTCCACGGCCGCACGCTGGCCACCATCTTCGCCGCCGGCAACCCCAGCTACGTCGAGGGCTTCGGCCCTGAACTGCCCGGCTTCGTCCACGCGAAATTCGGCGACATCGAAGCGCTGAAGAAGCTGGTGGGCCCGACCACCGCGGCCATCCTGCTCGAGCCCGTGCAGGGCGAGGGCGGCGCGCGCTCGTGGACCGAGGCCGAGCTGAAGGCGATCCGCCAGCTCTGCGACGAGACCGGCACGCTGCTGATCTACGACGAGATCCAGTGCGGCCTGGGCCGGACCGGCAAGCTCTTCGCCTACGAGTGGGCCGACGCGCCGCCGGATATCATGGCGGTGGCCAAGGCGCTGGGCGGCGGCTTCCCGGTGGGCGCGTGCCTGGCCACCGTCCAGGCGGCCGCCGGCATGACGCCGGGCTCCCACGGCTCCACCTACGGCGGCAACCCGCTGGCCATGGCGGTCGGCGTCGCCTCGGTGGAAGAACTGGTGAAGCCCGAGCTGCTCGCCCATGTGCGCGAAGTGGCCGGCTATCTCAATCAGCAGCTCTCGGGCCTGAAGGACCGGTTCCCCGACGTGGTGCTCGACATCCGCGGCAAGGGCCTGCTGATCGGCGTCAAGCTGGCCACGCCCAACCGCGAGTTCATGCAGTACGCCCGCGACCAGCACCTGCTCATCGCCGGCGGCGGCGACAACTGCGTGCGCCTCCTGCCGCCGCTGACGCTCACCCTCGAGGAAGCCCGCGAGGCCATCGGCCTCATGGAGAAGGCCTGCGAGGCGGCCCAGGCCAAGGCGCGCGAGGAAACGGCGGGCGCGGCATGAGCGCCGCGCCACCCCGTCACTTCCTCGACCTCTGGCGCCTGAGCGGAACCGACCTGCGCGTCATCCTTGAGGACGCCAAGGCCCGCAAGGCCCGCCGCGCCGGCTGGCCCAAGGGCCGGCCCGACGAGGATCACCCCGCGCGCCACCGCACCCTGGCCATGATCTTCGAGAAGAACTCCACCCGGACGCGCTTCTCGTTCGACGCGGCCATGCGCCAGCTGGGCGGCGACGTGATCATCTCCAACGCGGTCGACATGCAGCTCGGCCGCGGCGAGCCGGTGGAGGACACCGCCCGCGTGCTGTCGCGCATGGTGGACGCGGTGATGATCCGCGCCAACGTCCACGAGGACGTCGAGCGCTTCGCCCACTTCGCCACCGTGCCGGTGATCAACGGGCTCTCCGACCGCGGCCACCCGTGCCAGATCATGGCCGACCTGATGACCTTCGAGGAGCACCGCGGCAGCGTCCACGGCAAGACCTTCGCCTGGGTCGGCGACGGCAACAACATGTGCTCCAGCTTCATCCAGGCCGCGCCCAAGCTGGGCTTCCGGCTGAACATCGCCACGCCGGCGGTCTACCACCCTGACATGATGGATCTCGCCCGCGCCGCCGGCGAACAGGGACAGATCCTGACCACCCAGGACCCGGTCGAGGCGGTCCGCGGCGCCGACTGCGTGATCACCGATACCTGGGTCTCCATGGGCGACACCGACCACGACGAGCGTATCGAGGCGCTGGAGCCCTACCAGGTGGACAGCCGGCTCATGGGCATGGCCGCCAAGGACGCGGTGTTCCTCCACTGCCTGCCGGCGCACCGCGGCGAAGAGGTGACCGATGAGGTCATCGACGGTCCGCAGAGCCTGATCTGGGACGAGGCCGAAAACCGGATCCACGCCCAGAAGTCGATCCTGGCCTGGTGCTTCGGGGCGATCTGACCGTGGCGGGGGCGCCGGGCTCCGCCAGGCGCCCGGGAGGAGACGTGATGAAGTTTGCAGCCGGTCTGGCGCTCGCCCTGGCGACGGGGGCGGGCGCCCATGCCGCGCCTGCGGGGTTCGACGCCCTGTTCTCGCGCTTCACGCCGCAGACGCCGGGCTGCGCCATCGGCGTGGAATCGGCGGGCGCGGCGCAGATGTTCCGCGGCTACGGCTCGGCCGATCTGGAGCACGCCGTCCCGGTCACCCCCGACACCGTCTTCGAGGCGGGCTCGGTCTCCAAGCAGTTCACCGCCGCCTCGATCCTGCTGCTGGCGGGCGAGGGCAAGCTCGCGCTCTCCGACGACATCCGCAAATACCTGCCCGAGATGCCTGCCTACGAGCGGCCGATCACCATCGACATGCTGCTCTCCCACACCAGCGGGCTGCGTGACTGGGGCGACGTGATGTCCCTGGCGGGCTGGCCCCGGACGACGCGGGTCTACGCCAACGCCGAGACTTTGCAGATCGCCGCCCGCCAGCGCGCGCTCAACTACGCGCCGGGCGAGGCCTATTCCTACACCAACACCGGCTACAATCTGGCCGCCATCATCGTGGGGCGGGTGAGCGGCCAGAGCCTCGCCGACTTCACCCGCGACCGCCTGTTCCAGCCGCTCGGCATGACCCACACCGCCTGGCGCGACGATTTCCGCCGCATCGTGCCCGGCCGGGCGGTCGCCTACGAGGCGCGCAAGGGCGGCGGCTTCGAACAGCAGATGCCGTTCGAGAACACCTACGGCCACGGCGGCCTGCTCACCACGGTCGGCGACCTGCTGGTCTGGAACGACGCCCTCACGAACGGGAAGCTCGGGCCGAAGGTCACCGCCCAGCTGCAGGAGCGGGCCACGCTCACCGGCGGGCGGAAGATCGCCTACGCCCGCGGGCTCTTCGTGCAGACCTGGCGTGGGGAAGCCGAGGTCGCTCACAGCGGCTCCACGGCCGGCTATCGCGCCTGGCTGGGCCGGCTGCCGGCCCGCGGCCTGTCGGTGGCGCTGCTCTGCAACGAAGGCGACGTCAATCCGACCGAGCTGGCCCACCAGGTGGTCGACCTCTATCTGCCGTCGGCGCCCGCCGCGCCGCCGCCGGCCGCGACCCCGGCGGCCGATCTGGACGCCTTGCCCGGCCTCTACGTCGACGAGCGGACCGGCGGGGTGCTGAAGGTCGCCGCGCGCCGGGGCCGCCTCGGCGCCACGGGGGTGGGCTGGCTCACGCCGGACGCGGCGGGCGGCTACGCCGGGCGCGGGTCGACCTTCGCGTTCTCGACGGGCGGCGTCCTGCGCCATACGCCCGATGGTGAGACGATCGGCTATCGGCGGGTCACGCCCGTCACGCCCACGGCCGACGAGCTGGCGGCGCTCGTCGGGACCTATGCGAGCGACGAGGCGGGCGCTGTCCTGACCGCCGAGCTCCGGGACGGAAAGCTGGTGCTCGTCCACCCCGACCGGCCCGCCGAGCCGGTCGTCGCCGAGCCGCTCTACCGCGACGCCTTCCGTGGGACCGGCGCGCTGATCCGCGTGATCCGCGGCGCCGATGGCCAGGTTGCCGCGCTGCGCGTCACGGGCGGCCGCATCTACGCCATGGACTTCGTGCGCCAGCCTTAGGTTGAAGGTCCGGCCAACAGCTTAAGAAGATTATAGATCGTCATGGCCCGGCTTGTCCGGGCCATCCATGAACGCCGCGCCGTCGCCGCCAAACCGGCCGATGTCCGTGTTCATGGGTCGCCCGGACAAGCCGGGCGATGACGACGCGGGGCGGTTGATCGAGTCGGCAACCTATTTCGGACGCAGGCCCTAGGACGACCCGCCGCGTTCGCAACCGGGCCGACGCGGCCTATATTGGCGCCATGTCCGATCCTGCCATTCCCGACGACGTCGTCGGCGCCTTCCAGATCGACGGCGAGCCCGTGCGCGGCCGCGTGGTGCGCCTGGGCCCCGCGATCGATGAGGTGCTGCGCGGCCACGCCTACCCCGAGCCCGTGGCCAATCTGCTGGGCGAAGCCTGCGCGCTCGCCGCCCTCGTGGGCTCCAATCTCAAGTTCGAAGGCCGGCTGATCGTCGAGGCCCGCGGCGCCGGCGCCGTGCGCTACGTCGTCGCCGACTACGACACCTCCGGCGGCCTGCGCGGCTACTGCCGTTTCGACGCGGCCGAGGTCGAGGCCGCGTCCGGGGGCTTCCAGCGTCCCGGGGCCAAGTCGCTGCTGGGCGAGGGCGTCTTCATGATGACCGTCGACCAGGGCGCGGCGATGGACCGCTACCAGGGCGTCACCGACATCCAGGGCGAGACCCTGGCGCTCTGCGCCGAGCAGTACTTCGCCCAGTCCGAGCAGACGCCCACGCGGGTCCGCCTGGCGGTGGGCGGCGAGGGGGGCGCCTGGCGCGCCGGCGGCTTCCTCGTGCAGTACATCGCCGACGACGACGCCCGGGGCTCCACCCAGGAGGCCTGGACGCGCACCCAGGCGTTCTTCGAGACCATCGGCGAGGACGAGCTGCTCGACGCCGACCTCTCGTCGAACCGCCTGCTGTTTCGCCTCTTCCACGAGGACGGGGTGCGGGTGTTCGGCTCCAAGCCGCTGCGAGCCTTCTGCCGTTGCAGCCAGGAGCGCATCGAGACGGTGCTGAAGTCGTTCGACGCGGCCGAGCGCGACGAGATGGTCGAACCCGACGGCAAGATCCGCGTCACCTGCGAGTACTGCAGCCGGGTCTATGCGGTGGAGCCGGGCGTGCTCGCCAGCGCCTGATTCCGCTGAGCCGCGCGGTGGTCTAGGTTCGGCGCCTCATCCCCGTGGTCCGCCTTGCCTCCAAGCCCTACCGCCTCGCCGCCGCCAGGGTCCCGCCCGGGACGGCTGTCGGCTGCGGAGCGCCGTGCGGCCCTGGTCGCCGCGGCGCGCGTCGTGGTCCTGGCCCAGGGCTACCTCCCGGCGTCGATGGAGGCCCTGGCGCGCCGCGCCGGCGTGAGCAAGGCCCTGATCTACGCCCACTTCCCCCGGCAGCATGACCTCTACGCCGCGCTCGTGGAGGCCGAACTCGACGATCTCGAGGCCCACGGTCTCGCGGACGCCGCCGGCCGCGCCGATCTCGCCGACGCCGCCTGCGCCGCGGCCGAGGCCTATCGCGCCCATGTCGAGCGGCGCGGCCCCATCCTGCACCTCATCTATCGCGACCCCTACATGCGCGGCCGCCTGCCCGAGCGGGCGCGCCGCCTGCGCGACCGCATCCTGGGCGGCTTCGCCCGGCGGATCCGCCGCGGCCACGGGTTGTCCGCGCGCGAGGCCGTGGCCGCCGTGAACCTGATCCTGACGGCGCCCGAGGAGGCCGGGCGGCTCGCCTGGCAGGGCGCCGTGGCGCCGGAGGCGGCGCGGGTGAGCTGCCGGGAGCTCACCCTGGGCTGCCTGGCTTCGCTAGGCGGGGCTCCGGCCGCGTGACAGCCGCGCGATGCGCCGGTTGCCCTGGCGCACCATCGCCTGGCTGAGCGCCTCGGCCTGGGCGAGGTCGATGCGGCCCCGCGCCAGCAGCCGGCCCGCGCGCAGGCAGACCGCGGTCAGGATGGTCGTGGCGCACAGCGCGATGTCGGGATCGACGCCGGAGTCCCGCGAGAAGCGCTCGGCCACCGCGCGGCCGCGGACGGCGCGGGAGGCGTCCCGCTCGGACCGCAGGCCCTCGCGGACGGCCGGATTGCCCAGCAGCAGCTGCAGCAGCGCGCCCCGGCGCTCCACATGACGCAGGTAGGCGGTGGTCGAGCGGGCCAGGCGCTCGGCGGCCGTCGATCCGCCTTCGATCTCGGCCGCCTGGGCCAGCCTCAGGGTTTCGAGCTCTCTCCGCGCCAGCTCGACCAGCACGTCGGCCTGCCGGGGAAAGTAGGACTGGACCAGCGCCTCGCTCACGCCGGCCTCGCCGGCGATCCGCTTCAGGCTGGCGGCGTGCACGCCCTCATGGCCGATGAGGTTCGCAGCGACGTCGAGGATCTGCGCGCGTCGGTCCTCGGGGTCGAGGCGCCGGCGCGGCGCGTCCGGGGTCGCCGGCAGGCCGGGCGGCGGTTCGACGTCGCCGCGGCGCCTCCGCGCCCAGTAGCCGCGCGGCGGGCAGGGCACGCCGAGGCGCGCGCACAGCTTGGCCAGGCCCGTGCGGCTGAGCCCCAGGTCGGCGGCCACGTCCGCCAGCGGCTCTTCCCAGACACGGGCGTACAGCGCCTCGCGGCTCGGCGGCTCGGCCGTCGCGGTGGTCTTGCCCGTTCGTCGCATCCTTCGCCGATGCCCCATCGCACGCGTCACGGCAAGGCCGCCCTCGCGCCGGATTCGGGTTGCCGTCTCGCGGTCTTCGAGTCTATTGGTGTGATAGTCAATATGCGCAGGGGGAATGCGAGATGACCTACGTCAGCGGCCGGATCGTTCATGACGCCGACAGCCACGTCATGGAGACGCGGGAGTGGCTCGATCCCTTCCTCGACGCGGCGCTCAAGGGCGAGCTGAAGCCGCTCTACGGCCGCGAGCCGGGCCGGATCGACAAGCTGCTCGACGCGGCCAAGGCGCGGAAGGGCGACGCGGAAGCCGAGGCCAGGGCGCTCGACAACGCCATCGCCGGGCCCAAGGGATGGTCGGCGTTCGGGGCCTTCGACGCCGACGAGCGTCGCCGGGTGCTGGATTCCTTCGGCTTCTCGTCCCAGCTCGTGTTCGCCACCTCGTCGCTGGCGCCGGCCCTGGCCGCCAAGACCGAGGACGCGCTCTACGGCGGTGTCCGCGCCCACAACCTCGCCATGGGCGCCTTCTGCGCCGGCGATCCGCGGCTGATCGGCGTGGCCTATGTCCCGCTCGACAATCCGGCGCGGGCCCTGGAAGAGACCAACGCCGCGCTCGAAGCCGGCAACGGCGCGATCTGGGTGTCGGCCGGGCCGGCGGGCGAGCGTTCGCCCGGCCACCCCGATTTCGATCCGATCTGGGCGCGCCTCTGCGAGGCCGACGTCCCGTTCGTCCTGCACATCGGGCCGGGGACCAAGACCCAGCCCAAGGCCTTCCGCAACAACGGGCGCGAACGCGCCCCCGACCTGCACGGCGGCGGCGAGAACCTGCGCTTCGCCGACTACATCATGCTGAGCTTCGCGCCGCAGGTGTTCCTGACGGCCATGGTCTACGACGGCGTCTTCGAGCGCTTCCCGAAGCTGCGCGGCGGCGTCATCGAGGCGGGCGCGGGCTGGGCGCCGGAGTTCCTCCGCGAGCTTGACCTCGGCTTCAAGAGCTTCAAGCGCACCGACCCCTACCTGCAGGCGATGCCGATGACGCCGTCCCAGTACATCCGCCGCGCCATCAAGTTCACGCCGTTCCCGGGCGAGGACGTGGGCCGCATGATCGCCGACGGGGGCGCCGAGCTGTTCATGTTCTCAAGCGACTACCCGCACCCTGAGGGGACCAACGATCCGCTGGGCCGCTTCGAGCGGACGATGGGCGACCTCGACGAGGCGTCGAAGGAGAAGTTCTACCGGACCAACTTCGAGGAGATGATCGGCCCGGGCGGCATGGCGCGGACGGCCGAGGCTCGCAGACCCGCGCTGGCGTCCGCCTAGAGCCTTTCCCGTTCAAATGGAATCATTTGAACGGGACAAAAAGGCGCTAAATCAAAGGTTTGAGCGCGATCTGATCGCAAAACCGCGTTCCACTTTTGCGGATCGCGCTCTAGAGCCGTCCTCAGGTGTCGTGGTCGGGGTGCTGCAGGCCGACGATGCTCGCCAGGTGCGCCGCCGCCCGCGGCTCGGTCGGATCGTGGGCCGGCAGGTCAGCCAGGGCGTCGAAGCCCGGAAGCTTGCTCGGGCTGTCCAGCTGCTCGCTGAACCGGACGGCGGTCGGATCGTCGAGCACGCCCACCATCACCGACGTCAGGCCGCCGACATGCTCCCACGTCAGCGGCGTGCCGCAGGCCGCGCAGAAGCCGCGCCAGACCTTGTTGGAGCTCTGGAACCGTTTGCGCTCGCCGCGGGTCCAGGTGAGGCCGTCCAGCGCGACATAGGGGCCGAAGAGTCCGCCGGTGGCCTTCTGGCACATCCGGCAGTGGCAGATGCTGGCTTCGCCCAGGCCGCTGGCCGAGAAGCGCACCGCGCCGCACTGGCAGCCGCCCGTGACGCTCACGCGGCCTCCCGCACGCGCACGGTGGCGATCAGGCGCCTGCCGTCGTGGCCGGTGACGGTCATGGCTGCGATCCCGCCGACCTCGGCCTCGCCGGCGAAGGCGATCTCGGTGAAGTCGGGCGCGCGGGCGACCCCCGGCCGCTCGACCAGCCCGTCGAGCGTGCGGCCGACCTGGGCGTCGAGGTGTCGGGCCAGCGCCGCCTCGCCCGCCGCTCGCAGCCGCGCCGCGCGCGCCTTGACCACGTCGCGGGCCACCTGCGGCATCCGCGCCGCCGGCGTGCCGGGGCGGGGGCTGAACGGGAAGACGTGCAGGAAGGCCAGTTCCGCGTCCTCGACCAGCGCCAGGGTGTTCTCGAACATCTCGTCCGTCTCGGTCGGGAAGCCGGCGATCAGGTCCGCACCGAAGGCGACGTCGGGCCGCGCCGCGCGCACCTCGGCGGCCAGCTTCAGGGCGTCGGCGCGGGAATGGCGGCGCTTCATCCGCTTCAGGATCATGTCGTCGCCCGCCTGCAGCGACAGGTGCAGGTAGGGCGCCAGCCTCGGCTCTTCCGCCAGGCAGCGCAGCAGGTCGGGGTCGATCTCGGCGGCGTCGATCGACGACAGGCGCAGGCGCGGCAGTTCGGGGACCAGCTTGAGGATGCGCGCCACCAGCTGGCCCAGGGTCGGCTGGCCCGGCAGGTCGGCGCCCCAGCTCGTGACGTCCACGCCCGTCAGCACCACCTCGCGGTAGCCCTGGGCGGCCAGGCGCTGGACCTGCGCCACCACCTCGCCCGCCGGCGCCGAACGCGAGTTCCCGCGGCCGTAGGGGATGATGCAGAAGGTGCAGCGGTGGTCGCAGCCGTTCTGGACCTCGACGTAGGCGCGCGCCCGGTCCTTCAGCCCGTCGATCAGGTGCCCGGCCGTCTCGCGCACGCTCATGATGTCGTTCACGCGCACCCGCGCCGGTTCGGCGTCGAACTTCGGGGGCGCGTAGGCGCCGGCCTCGGTCTTCTCCGCGTTGCCCAGCACGAGGTCCACCTCGGCCATGGCGGCGAAAGCCGCGGGATCGATCTGGGCCGCGCAGCCGGTGACGATCAGCTTCGCGCCCGGCCGCTCGCGCCGCGCCTTGCGGATCGCCTGCCGCGCCTGGCGCACCGCCTCGCCCGTCACCGCGCAGGTGTTGAAGACGATGGCGTCGGACAGCCCGTCCTCGGCCGCCCGCCGGCGGATCACCTCGCTCTCGTAGGCGTTCAGCCGGCAGCCGAAGGTGACGATGTCGACGTCGGCCTCGGGATGGACCTCGGCGGCGATCTCGGGCGTCACGTCCTTCATGGGAGGTGGCCCGCGAAGTCCACGGCCGCCGGGCCGGTCATGATCACATGGCCGTCGTCGCGCCATTCGACGAACAGCTCGCCGCCGTCCAGCTCCAGGGTCGCGTGCCGGCCGGTCAGCTCGCGCCGCGCCGCCGCCACCAGCGCCGCGCAGGCGCCCGTGCCGCAGGCCTTGGTCAGCCCCGCGCCGCGCTCCCACACCCGCAGGCGGATGCGGTCGGGGCCCTTCACCTGGGCGAAGCCGACGTTCACGTGCGCCGGGAACAGGGGATGGCGCTCCACCGCCGGGCCCGCCTCGGCCACCGGCGCGGCGTCGATGTCGTCCACGAAGAACACCACGTGCGGGTTGCCCATCGAGACGCACCCGGGCGCCGCCTTCAGCGCCGGGTGGTCGTAGAGCGCCACGTCCAGGGCGCGGGTGTCGTGTTCCTCGGCCAGCGGGATGTCGCGCCAGTCGAGGCGCGGTTCGCCCATGTCGACGCTGACCAGCCGGTCGCCGGCGCGCGTGGCGACGAGGCGTCCGGCCTGGGTCTCGATCACCGCCTCGTTCTTGCCGGTCGATTGCATGAGCAGCCAGCCGACGCATCGCGTGCCGTTGCCGCAGGCGCCCACCTCCTCGCCGTCGGCGTTCCAGAACCGCACCCGCGCGTCGGCGCCGGTCATCGGCTCGATCACGATGAGCTGGTCGCAGCCGATCCCCGTCTCGCGGTCTGCGATGGCGCGCACCTCCTCGGCCGTCGGCGAGAACGGGCCGGAGCGGGTCTCGAGCACGACGAAGTCGTTGCCGAGGCCGTTCATCTTCAGGAACGGGCGGGTCATGACCGCGGCTATATAGGCGAAGACGCCGCTCGTCGCACGCGGACCTGACAGACGCGGCCCTCTGCCGCTAGAGATGGGGCATGAAATCCCTCGTCTGCGCGGTCGCCGCGCTCGCCCTTGCCCCGCTGGCCGTCCATGCCGAGGCGGCGCAGCCCGACCCCTTCGCCTGGCTTGAGGATGTCGACTCCGCCAAGTCGATGGCCTGGGTCGAGCAGCAGAACGCCCGCACGGCGGACCGCCTGGAGAAGGACCCGCGCTACGAGGTGTTCCGCAAGCAGGCCCTGGCGATCTTCACGGCGCAGGACCGCATCCCCATGCCCCGCTTCCGCGCCGGCGGCGTCGACAACCTCTGGCAGGACGCGGCCCACGTCCACGGCCTGTGGCGCCACGCCAGCCTGGAAAGCTACCGGACCGAGACGCCGGCCTGGGACACGCTGATCGACCTCGACGCGCTCTCGAAGGCCGAGGGCAGGAACTGGTTCTTCAAGGGCGCGACCTGCCTGAAGCCCGCCGAAACCCTGTGCCTGGTCCGCCTTTCCGACGGCGGCGGCGACGCCGTCGAGATCCGCGAGTTCGACATCGCGAAGAAGGCCTTCGTCGAGGGCGGCTTCCGGTTCCCGACCGGCAAGCAGAGCGTCGACTGGATCGACAAGAACACGCTCCTCGTCGCCAGGGAGTGGACGCCCGGCGAAGTCACGACGTCTGGCTACGCCTACGTCGTGAAGATTCTGAATCGCGGCGGAATTGGTCAGCAATTGGCGGCCGGCGAGGTGTTCCGCGGCGAGAAGACGGACGTCTCGGCCCAGCCGAGTGTCCTCCATGGCGAAGGCGGCCTCACCGATGGCGTCATCGTCAACCGCGCCGTCACCTTCTTCGAGAGCGAGTACAGCCTCGCGACCGACCATGGCCTCGTGCGCATCCCCCTGCCGCCCAAGGCGGACTACCAAGCCTATGTCTCCGGCCAGGTGGTGTTCGACCTCAAGGAGGCCTGGAACGGCTTCGGCGCGGGCGCGGTGATCGCCTACGATCTCACCGCCCTGAAGGCCGACGCCGCTCACGCCAAGCCGACGCTGATCTTCCAGCCCGGACCGCGCCAGGCCGTGCAGCAGATCGACGCCACCGATGGCCGCCTCGTCATCGCGCTGCTGGAGGACGTGAAGGGCGCGATCGACGTCTATGCGTTCAAGGACGGCGCTTGGGCGTCGAAGCGTCTTCCGCTGCCGCAGGGCGCCAACCTGACCCTGGTGGACACCGACGGCCACAGCGACCGGCTGTTCGCCACCGCCGAGGGCTTCCTCGACCCCACCTCCCTGTGGCTGGCCGACGCGGCCGCCGACACGGCCGGCAAGGTCAAGGCGCTGCCGCCCCGGTTCGACGCCTCGAAGGACGTGGTCGAACAGTTCTGGGCCACGTCCTCCGACGGGACGAAGATTCCCTACTTCGTGGTCTGCCCGAAGGACATGAAGCCCGACGGCTCCACGCCCACCATCATGTACGGCTACGGCGGCTTCGAGGTCGCCAAGCCGCCGATCTACCTGCCCGAGATGGGCCGGATCTGGCTGGAGCGCGGCGGCGCCTACGTCATCGCCAACATCCGCGGCGGCGGCGAGTTCGGCCCGGCCTGGCACCAGTCGGTGCTGCGCGAGAAGCGCCAGCTCGCCTTCGACGACTTCGCCGCCGTGGCCAAGGACCTCGCCGCCCGCGGGATCACGTCACCGCGTCGGCTCGGCATCTACGGCCGCTCGAACGGCGGCGTCCTGACCAGCGTGTCGATCACCCAGCATCCCGAGCTGTGGAACGCCGCGGTCATCGAAAGCCCGCTGATCGACATGCTGCGCTACAACCACCTGTCCGCGGGCGCGTCCTGGGTGGGCGAGTATGGCGACCCCGACGTCCCGGCCGACCGCGCCTTCATCGCCAGGTATTCGGCCTACCAGAACCTCAAGCCCGGCGTGAAATATCCGGAGCCCTACATCACCACCAACACCCGCGACGACCGGGTCCATCCGGGCCATGCGCGGAAGTTCGCCGCCGCCCTGGCCGCGCTCGGCGATCCCTACCTCTATTACGAGCAGACCTTCGGCGGTCACGCCAACGATGCCGACCCCGAACTCAATGCGCGGCGCTGGGCGCGCCACTACGTCTATCTGGCCCAGAAGCTGATGGACTGAGGGCGAAAAAAGAGGGCCTCCGCAGCGCGGAGGCCCAGGGTTCGAGCGCCGCTCGACGGGCGACTCGGGGAGGAAATACGCGGGCAATCCCGGTTCGGCTTCAGGCGGTCCGCGGGCGACTCCAGTCCACCGCCAGTTCGGGTTCGCGGAAGGCGAAGCGCTTCAGGTGGCTCTCGACCACCTTCTCCAGGCGTTCGAGCCCCTCGGGCTCCGCGGCTTCGGCGATCACCATCAAGGTCTCCGGGGCCGAGCGCAGGCGCACCTCGCCGGCCTCGAACCGGATATGGCCGCTGCGGGCGTCGAAGGCGGCCGGCGCGCGGTGGTCGAAGTGCTTGCAGAGCTGGACGAGGTAGCGGTGGGCGTGGGTGGTCGGAACCGTGGCGCTGGATCGCATCGCCTCAGCTCCGCTCGATCGCCGCGGCGGTGTCGTCGATCATGTTGACGATCCGGTCGAGCTCCTCGGGGGTGATGTCGCGCGCCATGCGGTTCTTGAGCGCCATGCCGAGGTTCATCATGGCCCGCGCCAGCCGCGGCCGGCCGGGACCCGCCTGGCGCGAGACGTCTTCCATGCGCTGCAGGACGCCGTCGATCATGGGGCGGTTGCGCTCGACCTCGGCCTTGCCGGCGTCGGTGATCTCGAACAGCTTGCGCCCGCCCTCGGGGTCGGCGGCCTGGCGGATCAGGCCCTCGTCCTCCAGCAGCGCCAGGGTCGGATAGACCACGCCGGGCGAGGGGCGGTAGGCGCCGCCCGTGCGGTCCTCCAGCTCTTTCATCAGCTCGTAGCCGTGGCGGGGCTGTTCCTCCAGGAGAGCCAGGACGACGAACCGCAGGTCGCCGTGCTCGAAGAACCGGCCGAACCGGCGGCGTCCGCGGCGTTCGTGCCGATCCGTGTCATGGCCCATCCGGCCGCCCCAGCCATGCCGTCCGCGGTGGAAACGCCCTTCGTAGAAGTGTCTGTGCATTTGTGTCTTAGACCCTATTTCGATATGTCTGATTGGCAGATATATCGAAACTGCGCCGGGCCGCAAGCGCTAATTTAGACTGTATCGAATTATGTCGGAATTTTCACGCGGGCGCAGTCAGCGCGACCGGCGCAGGCCCGCCATCATGATGCCGATCAGCCGCCGCGCGCTGGGCTCCCAGCCGGGCTGGTCGTAGCCGTAGGCGACGCCCATGAGCATCCGGGTGAGGTCGTCGGGGGTGACCGCGACGATGTCGCCGCTGGTGATCGCCGCCCCGGCCAGCCGGGCCATCGCGGCCGAGATCGCCGCGCCCGACGAGGCGTAGGCCGCCGCGCCCTCGCCGGGCGAGGCCTGCAGGGCCGGGGCGATCATCCGCTTGGTCGCCATGTAGTCCACGAGCAGGTGCAGCCAGGCCTCCAGCGCCTCGGCCGGCTGGCGCTCGGCCAGCAGGGTCTCGGCCGATCCCGAAAGCTGTTCCACCTCGCGCCGATAGACGGCCGCCAGCAGCGCCTCGCGGGTGGGGAAGTGGCGATAAAGCGTGCCGATGCCCACGCCGGCGCGCCGCGCGATCTCCTCCAGGGGCGCGTCGGCGCCGATTTCGCCGAACGCCGCCTTCGCGGCCTCCAGCAGCTGCTCGCGGTTGCGCAGGCTGTCGGCCCGCGGCTTTCGCACCCTGTTGGCTTCGACGCTCAACGATGCCCCCTTGCAAAACGGAGGCAACCTCCGCATATATCCGGAGGAGCCCTCCGCTTCATATAATGACGCGCCCGGCTTCCCCGCAACGATCTTTCCCGACGGAGCATGCGTCCATGAGCGGACCTTTCGGAGCCACCTCCACCACCGACGACGTCCTGGCCGGCGTCGACCTTTCCGGCAAGCGCGTGCTGGTCACCGGCGTCTCGGCCGGCCTGGGCGTCGAGACCGCCCGGGCGCTCGCCGCGCACGGCGCCCATGTGGTCGGCGCCGCGCGCGACCTCGACAAGGCCCGCCGCGCCACCGAGCCCGTGCGGGCGGCCGCCGCGAACGGCGGCGCGCTGGAGCTGGTGGAGCTCGACCTCGCCAATCTCGCCAGCGTGCGCGCCTGCGCCGACGCGCTGGTCGCCAAGGGCGAGCCCTTCGACCTGGTCATCGCCAACGCCGGCGTCATGGCCACGCCGCTCGGCAAGACCGCCGACGGCTTCGAGACCCAGTTCGGCACCAACCACCTGGGCCACTTCGTCTTCATCAACCGCCTGGCGTCCCTGCTGAAGGCGGGCTCGCGGGTGGTCTCCCTGGCCTCGGCCGGGCACCGCTTCTCCGACGTGGATCTCGACGACCCGGGCTTCGAGCGCACTGAGTACACCCCGTTCGGCGCCTACGGCCGGTCCAAGACCGCCAACGTCCTGTTCGCCGTCGAGTTCGACCGCCGCCACAAGGCGCGCGGCGTCCGGGCGACGGCGGTGCATCCCGGCGGCATCCAGACCGAGCTCGGCCGTCACATGACGCCGGAGGCGATGCAGCAGATGATCGACAGCGTCACCGCCGCCCGGGCGGCCGGCGGGCCCGCCTTCGAATGGAAGACCATCCCGCAGGGCGCGGCGACGTCCGTCTGGGCCGGCGTCGTCGCGGCGGCCGATGCGGTCGGCGGCCACTATTGCGAGGACTGCCATGTGGCCGAAGTCAGGGACGGGGACGACATGACGCGCGGCGGGGTTCGCTCCTACGCCATCGACCCCGACCGCGCCCAGGCCTTGTGGGCCAAGAGCGAGGAACTGGTCGGCGAGACGTTCTGAGGCGCGTCACCTTCGCCTCACCGTCACCCTCGCCCATGTGGCGAGGGTCCCTCTCCAAGCCGCATTGAGCTAGCGGCTGGCCCGTGGAACGACCGGCGCGCGCACGGTGGCGGATAGAGGGATCCCAGGCACAAGGCCCGGGATGACGGGAAGGGGCTCAGACGTCCTTCAGCACCTCGGCCAGCAGCTTGCCTTCGGCGGCGCGGTTCGAGCCCGCGCGCCAGGCGACCACGATCTCCCGGGCGGCGTGTTCGGCCTCGATCGGCCGGACGGCGACGTTCGGCACCTTGGCCAGCCCCGCCTCCACCGCCATCTGGGGCAGGAAGGTGACGCCCAGGCCCGAGCCCACCATCTGCACCAGCGTGGGCAGGGAGGTGGCCTCGAACGGCTCCTCGCCGAGGCCCAGGCGCGACGGCGTCAGGCGGCAGGCCGACAGCGCGTGCTCGCGCAGGCAGTGGCCGTCCTCCAGCAGGATCAGGTTCTCGCGCTCCAGCGCCTCGGGCGCCGCCGAGGCCGCGCTGGCCAGGGGGCTGTCGGCGGGCATGGCGGCCAGCAGCTCGTCGTCGGCCACGTGCGCCCATTCCAGCCCGGCGGTCTCGAAGGGCAGCGCGATCAGCGCCGCGTCCAGCCGCCCGGCCTTGAGCTGGGCGATCAACCGCTGGGTCAGGTCCTCGCGCAGGAACAGGCGCAGCTTCGGGTAGCGCTGGCGCAGCAGGGGCAGGGCGCCCGGAAGCAGGAACGGCGCGATGGTCGGGATCACCCCCAGCCGGAAGCGCCCGGTCAGCGGCTGGCCGGCGTTCTTGGCCGCCTCGACCAGTTCCTCGGCCTCGTTGAGGATCGCCGTGGCGCGCCGCAGCGCCTCCTCGCCCACCGGCGTCAGGATCACGCCGGTCCGCGCCCGGTCGACGACCGGCGCCCCCAGCGTCCGTTCCAGCTCCTGGATGCCGGCCGAGAGCGTCGGCTGAGTGACGTGCGCCGCCTCGGCCGCCTTGCCGAACGCGCCCTGTTCGGCGAGCAGCTTCAGGTACTGCAGCTGGCGGATCGTGGGCAGGAGCATCGTGTGGAATCCCGTCATCCCAGCCGATGGCGCGCCGGAGGTCCATTCCCGGGCGCGCGGGCCAAGCTTGGCCTTATATAGCTACGATCTATCCAAATTCAAAAAACTATCGATTTGAACTTTGATGGCGGCCACCCTATCTCCCCCTTACACGGCCGCGCAGCGGTCGATCCCGCAATTCATAGGAGATTCAATTATATGTTGGGTGTCGGAGAGACTCTGCCCGAATTCAAGATCGTCGGCGTGAAGCCGAAGTTCATGCGTCACGAAGAGCGTGGCGAGAGCGCCTTCGAGACGCTCACCAACGACAGCTTCGACGGCAAGTGGAAGGTCATCTTCTTCTATCCGAAGGACTTCACCTTCGTCTGCCCGACCGAGATCGCCGAGTTCGCCCGCCTCAACGGCGAGTTCGCCGACCGCGACGCGGTGGTCCTGGGCGGTTCGACCGACAACGAGCATTGCAAGCTCGGCTGGCGCCGCGAGCACCCGGACCTCAACGAACTGGCGATCTGGAACTTCGCCGACAACGGCGCGAACTTCGCCCGCGCGCTGGGCGTGTTCGACGAGGCTGAGGGCGCCGCCCTGCGCGCCACCTTCGTCGTCGATCCGCACAACGTGATCCAGCACGTCTATGTGACGAATCTCAATGTGGGCCGGAACCCGCAGGATACCCTGCGGGTGCTCGACGCCCTCCAGACCGACGAGCTCTGCCCGTGCAACCGAGCGGTTGGCGGGGAGACCCTCAAGGCCGCGTAAGCACACCAGCGGTTCTTAGGGTTCTTGTCCGGGAGACGCCGCCTTTCCCCCTGTGCGTCTCCCGGATTTTCTTCTTCCAGATCCGGAGATTTCCATGTCCCTCGACAGCCTGCGCGAGGCGCTGCCCGCCTATGCCAAGGACATCAGCCTCAACCTCTCCAGCCTCGCCAACGAGACGGTGCTTTCCGACCAGCAGAAGTGGGGCGCCTTCGTCGCCTCGGCCGCTGCGGTGGGCGTGCCGGCCGTGGTCCGCGCCGTGGAGGCCGCCGCCGACGCCGCCGGCCTGACGCCTGAGGCCAAGGACGCGGCCAAGGCGGCCGGCGCCATCATGGGCATGAACAACGTCTACTACCGCTCGCTGCACCTGCTCTCGAACGGCGAGTACAAGACCCTGCCGGCGCGGCTGCGCATGAACGTCCTGGCCAATCCGGGCGTCGACAAAGCGGACTTCGAGCTGTGGTCCACCGCCGTCTCGGCCGTGAACGGCTGCGGCATGTGCCTCGACGCCCACGAGAGCGAACTGAAGAAGCACGGCGTCACCGCCTCGCAGATCCAGACCGCCCTGCGCATCGCCGCGGTGGTCAACGCCGCCAGCCGGGTTATCGCCGCCGAGCAAGCCCTCGCGGCGTGAGACGGATGCTCCCCCTCAGGGGGAGCTGTCGGCGAAGCCGACTGAGGGGGTTCCGCCGCGGTCTTCTGAGCGGACCCCCTCCGGCGCTTCGCGCCACCTCCCCCGATGGGGGAGGACCTACGCCCCCAGCGCCGCCGCCAGCCGGGCCACGCCAGGGTCCATGGCGGCGACCGGAAAGCCGGTGAAGCCCAGGAGCAGTCCCGGGTGCGCCGGCGCCCGGTGGTGGAGGGGGCTGATGGCGCGGGCGATCACGCCCAGCGCCTGCGCCGACGCCTCGGCCTCGAGGTCGCAGCGGCCGTCCTTCAGATAGGCGATCAAGTGCATGCCCTGGTCGGGCGCGTCGGGCTCCAGCATGTGGCCCAGCCGCCGATCCAGCGCCGCGACCAGGGCGTCGCGCTGGGCCTTGTAGGCCAGACGCCGGCGGCGGATGTGGGCGGCGAACTGCCCGCTCTCCATGAAGTCCAGCACGATCGCCTGGGTGGGGGTCGGCGGCTGGCGGTCGGTCATCCGGCGGATCGCCGCGAGCGGCTCGGCCAGGGCCCTGGGCGCCACCATGTATCCGAGCCGCAGGCCCGGGAAGAGCGCCTTGTTCAGCGTGCCCACGTAGATCACCCGCTCGCCGCCATCCAGGCCCTGCAGGGACGCCAGCGGCTGGCCCGCGTAGCGGAACTCCGAGGCGTAGTCGTCCTCGACGATCCAGGCGCCGGCCTCCCGCGCCCAGGCGATCAGCTCCAGCCGCCGCGCCATGGAGAGCGCCACCCCCAGCGGGTACTGGTGCGACGGCGTCACGAACGCGGCCCTGGCCTCGGGCGCCGCCGCGACCCCGGCCGAAACCACCAGGCCCTGGCGGTCCACGGGCACGCCCACGGTCCGCGCGCCGGCCTGCTCCAGGGCGTGCCAGGTGGGCGCATAGCCCGGATCCTCCAGCCAGACCGCATCGCCGGGCTTCAGCAGCAGGCGCGCGGCCAGGTCCACGGCGTGCTGCGCGCCGGTGGTGATGATCACCTGGCCGGGCTCGCAGACCACGCCCCGGGCCGCGCGCAGATAGTCGGCCACCGCCGCACGCAGGCGCGGGTCGCCGGCGGGGTCCGAATAGCCGAAGTCGACGGGGCTCAGCGCCCGCAGGGCCCGCCGGGTCGACTTGCCCCAGGCATCCTGGGCGCGGGCGTCCATCAGGGTGCGGCCGTTGGAGAAGGTCTGCGCGTGCGGCGACAGGGGCGGCAGGCCCATCACCGCCTCCAGGGCCCGGGTCATCGGCGGGTCGGGCGCGGCCGCGACGGGCGCGGCCGGCGCCTGGGCCAGGTCGATCACGCCCGACAGGTCTGCAGAGACATAGGTGCCCGAGCCGTGCCGGCCCTCGGCGTAGCCTTCCGCCAGCAGCTGGTCGTAGGCCGCCACCACCGAGGCCCGCGCCACGCCCAGCCGCGTGGCCAGGTCGCGGCTGGAAGGCAGGCGGCCGCCCGGCTTCAGCGCGCCCTGGTGGATGGCGCCGCGCACCTGGTCGTAGACCTGCCGGATCACCGGCCCGTCCGGCTCGGGGCTGCGCCAGGGGTAGATGTCGGCCCAGCTCATGATGGCCCCAAGTGGTCTGTCCAGTTGTCCGCAAGTGGACCTGTTCAGCAGACCACAGATCGCGCAAGTCGCGAACCGAAAAAGAGGTCCGCCATGCCTGACGACGCCGCCTTCACCCCCACCGCCCGCTCGCGGGTGCGCCGCCGCCCGCAGCGCGGCCGCTACGACGAGGCCGCGGTCAACGCCGTCCTCGACGCCGGGGTCATGGCCCACGTCGGCTATGTCATCGACGGCCAGCCCTATGTGACGCCCACCGCCTTCTGGCGCGAGGGACGCCGGCTCTACTGGCACGGCGCCGCGGCCAGCCGGATGCTGAAGACCGTGGGCGCGGGCGTTCCGGTCTGCGTCACCGTCAGCTTCCTGGACGGCTTCGTGGTGGGCCGCTCCGGCTTCATCCATTCGCTCAACTACCGTTCGGTGATGGCGTTCGGCCGCGCCCGGCCGGTGGAGGACCTGGACGCCCGCCGCGCTGCCCTCGACGCCTTCATCGACCGGCTCTACGCCGGCCGCGCGCTCAAGCTGCGCCCCGCCACCGAGACCGAGCTCAAGCAGGTCGCCCTGGTCGAGATGGAGATCGAGGAGGCGTCCGCGAAGGTGCGCGACGGCGGGGTGTCCGACCTGGCCGAGGACGCCGGCTGGACGGCCTGGAGCGGCGTCTTCCCGGTCGAGACGCGCATCGGCGCGGCGATCCCGCAGCCCGGCATGCCCGGCGGCCCGCTGACGGCCGACCTCGCGCCCTACGCCGAGGGCGCGCGCCTCGACGACGCGCTGTCGGAAGCCGCCGGCGCGTTGATCGACGGCTAGGGTTTGCCGCCTTCCACGTAGGCCTTCAGGCGGTCGGCCTGCTGGGTGATCACCCCGTCCACGGCGGGCGCGAAGCCCACGATGAAGTCGCGCGCTCCGCCGACGTTGTAGGTTATGGTCAATTCGGTCCTGCCGTCCGCCGGCTTGAGCGCGAAGGTCAGCGCGCCCGAGACGCCCTCGTCCTGCAGCGGGCCGAACGCGCCGTCGATGCGCACGGTCTGACCCGGTATGACCAGCTCCACCACGCCGTGGCGCACCCCGCCGCCGCCGGGCAGCGCCTCGCAGAAGCAGGCGTTGGCCGTGAGCGGCATGGTCATGTTGGCGGCCTTGCCGGAGTAGGTGTGGTCGTCGCTCCACCACCGGCCCACCTCGCCCAGGGCGGCGTAGACCTTGGCCGGCGGAGCCGCCACCTGCCGCACGACCTTGAGCCGGAAGCCCTGCGCCCCCTTGTCGACCACCTCGGCGCGCGCCGCGCCCGCCATCGCCAAGGCCGCCAGCCCCGCCGCCATCCACCGCGTCATCGCCGCCTCCCAGGGTCAGGCCGGCTCGAAGCTTAGCGGGCCTCCCCAGAAAGTCTCCACGAGACTGTGCTGCGCGCCGGGCCTGCCGGTGGTCAGAAATCTGCGAACGGCGCCTGTGCCGGCGTCGAATTCGGGATGGCGCTCCAGGTAGCGCGCCAGGGCGTCGGCGGTGGCGTCGGGCTGGCGGATCAGCGGCGTGCCGGCCGGCAGGGCCGCCTGGAAGAGATCGGCGGTGATCTCATAGTGGGTGCAGCCCAGGATCGCCCGGTCGGGATGCCGCCCGATCCGCCGGGCCAGGGCCTTCACGTGGCCCTCGATCACGGCGGCCAGTTCGTCGCGCGGCGCGCCGGCCTCGATCATCCGGGCCAGCTCGGGGCAGGGCTCGGAGAAGACGGCCACGTCCTGCCGGCGCTTGTCGATCTCGATCTCGTAGACGCGGCTCGCCGCCGTGGCCGGCGTCGAGAAGACGCCCAGGATATCCAGCTTCTCCACCTTGTCGCCGCGCCGCTCGGCCTCGTGCTCCCAGGGCAGGCCGGTGGCCGCCTCGATCGTCGGCACCACGATGCCCAGCACGTTGACCGGCCGGCCCAGTTCGCGGCGGTAGCCCGGGAGCCAGGTCTGCTGCAGCCGGCGCAGGGCCACGCTGGCGGCGGTGTTGCAGGCCAGGACCACGAGGTCGCAACCGGCCTCGAACAGCCGCACGCAGCCGGCCTTGGTCAGTTCCACGATCTCCTCGCCG
This sequence comes from Phenylobacterium sp., assembly GCF_016124325.1. Taxonomy (GTDB): domain Bacteria; phylum Pseudomonadota; class Alphaproteobacteria; order Caulobacterales; family Caulobacteraceae; genus Phenylobacterium. The sequence goes on along the minus strand of NZ_WGNY01000015.1, from coordinate 3,915 downwards.
GACCGCCCGCCGTAGGGCGCGTTGGCCTGATCGGCCAGGTAGATGAAGTCCGCCTTCGCGAACCGGTCCACGAGCCGGCGATGGACGGTCAGTCCCCCCACCCCGGAATCGAACACGCCGATGCTCATGCGCCGGTGTTAGCGGGCGTCTTGGAGCCTGTCGACGCCGCCAGCGGCGCGCTTGCCGTGCAAGGCCGGTGCAGCGCCGTTCGTCGCGGCCGCCACAGGGTGACGCCCCGGTCGGATCATCCTAGACTCCGGACCTCCCCACGATCCTCTCCCGGAGTGCCCATGCGCCGGCGCACCTTCCTCGCCGCTTCCGCCGCCACGACCGCCGCGAGCCTGCTGCCCCAGGCGGCCGCGCTCGCCGAAGGGGCCAACCCCCTGCTCGCCCCCTGGACAGGCCCCTACGGCGGCGTTCCACCGTTCGACAAGGTGAGGGTGGCCGACTTCGCGGCGGCGGCCGAGGCGGCCATGGCGCAGGAACTGGCCGAGGTCGACGCCATCGCCGCGAATCCCGCGCCGCCGACCTTCGAGAACACCATCGGCGCCCTGGAACAGTCCGGGAAGACCGGCGACCGGGTCGCCACGATCTACTCGATCTGGAGCGGCACGCTGTCGACGCCCGAGGTGCGCGAGGCCGACAAGGCGCTGCGGCCCAAGTACGCCTTCCACCAGGACAAGATCCTGCAGAACGCCAAGCTGTTCCAGCGGGTCGACGCGGTCTACCAGGCCCGCGAGACGTCGGGCCTTTCGCCGGAGGCCCAGCGGCTGACCATGATCCGCTGGAACAACTTCGTCCGGAACGGCGCGCGGCTCGACGCCGACGCCAAGAAGCAGCTCGCGGCCATCAACTTCCAACTCGCCGCCTACTTCACGATCTTCAACCAGAACCTGCTCGCCGACGAGACCGACTACGTCCTCTACCTGAAGGAAGCCGACCTCGCCGGCCTGCCGGCCGACGTCCGCGGCGCCGCCGCCGAAGTGGCCAAGTCGAAGGGCCGCGCGGGCGAGTGGGCGGTGCTCAACACCCGCTCGTCGGTCGATCCGTTCCTCACCTATTCCGACCGCCGCGACCTGCGCGAGCAGGTCTGGAAGACGTTCTACAATCGCGGCGACAACGGCGATAAGCACGACAACAACGCCGTCATCCAGAAGATCCTCAAGCTGCGCGCCCAGCGCGCGGCGCTGCTGGGCTTCCCCACCCACGCCCACTGGCGGCTGGCCAACAACTCCATGGCCGGAACGCCCGAGGCCGCCATGGCGCTGATGATGCGCGTCTGGCCCTCGGCCATCGCCCGCGTCCACGAGGAAGTGGCCGAGATGCAGGCCATCGCCGACAAGGAAGGCGCCGGCGTGAAGATCGCGCCGTGGGACTATCGCTACTACGCCGAGAAGGTGCGCACCGCCCGCTACGCCCTCGATATGAACGAGGTGAAGCCGTACCTGCAGATGCACAAGCTGCGCGAGGGCATGCACTGGGCGGCCGGCCAGCTCTACGGCTTTTCGTTCCACCCGGTCACCGACGTGCCCGTCCAGCACCCCGACGTCACGGTCTGGGAGGTGCGGCGCGGGCCCGAACACGTGGGCCTCTGGTACTTCGATCCCTACGCGCGGGCCGGCAAGCGCTCGGGCGCCTGGATGCAGGCCTATCGCAACCAGCAGACCTACAAGGGCAAGGTCACCACCATCGTCTCCAACAACGCCAACTTCGTGAAGCCGGCGCCCGGCGATCCCGTCCTGATCTCGTGGGACGACGCCGAGACCATGTTCCACGAATTCGGCCACGCCCTGCATGGCCTGAACTCGGCGGTGACCTATCCCTCGCTCGCCGGCACCCAGGTGTTCCGCGACTACGTCGAGTTTCCCAGCCAGGTGAACGAGGCGTGGCTGCCGACCCACGAGGTGCTCAGCCGCTTCGCCGTCCACTACAAGACGGGCAAGCCGATCCCGCAGGCGCTGGTGGACAAGATCGCCAAGGCCCACACCTTCCGCCAGGGCTTCGACGTCACCGAATACCTCGCCTCGGCCCTGATCGACATGAAGCTGCACCTGGCCGGCGACGCCGACATCGACCCCGACGCGTTCGAGCGCGACGAACTGGCCAAGCTGGGCATGCCGTCCGAACTGCCGATGCGCCACCGCACCCCGCAGTTCCAGCACATCTTCGCCTCCGACAGCTATTCGGCCGGCTACTACTCCTACCTCTGGGCCGAGGTCATCGCGCTCGACGCCGTCGAGGCGTTCAAGCAGGCGCCGGGCGGGCTCTACGACAAGGCCATGGCCAGGAAGCTGCACGACGACATCATGAGCGTGGGCAACACCATCGACCCCGCCGTCGCCTATCGGAACTTCCGCGGGCGCGATCCGGACGTCGGGGCCTATCTCAGGGACAAGGGCTTCCCGGTGGCTTAGAGCCCTTCCCGTTCAAACGGAGCCGTTTGAGCGGGACAAAAGGGCTCTAGATCAAAAAGTTCCAGCGCGATCTGATCGCAAAGCCGGCTTCCACCTTTGCGGATCGCGCTTAGCGCCAGGCGCGGCCGGCTTCGACCGTGGCGGCGTCGCCGGCCAGCGCGCCGACCGAGCCGCGGTCGGTGCGGCACTCGGCGACGACGGCGCCGGCTTCGCGCCCGACGATCCGGCAGGTGACGTCCTGGCCGAAGCTGGCGGCCATCAGCGCGCCGCGCGAGGGCGGGGCGGTGGACACGCGGGTGACCGCGTCGGCGATCCGGACCGTCGCCCACGACGCGGGATCGGCGCCCAGGGCGACGCAGAGACGCTGCCCGTCCAGGACGGCGAGGACCGGGCCGTGGATCTCGGCGGCGTCGGCGGGCGCCTCACCGCCGCAGGTCGCGGCTTCGGCGACGCCGCCCAGCGCGAGCGCGCCGAGGGCGGCGACGAGGAAGGCGGCGGCGTTCTGACGGGCGGACATCGGATATCAAACGTGGCTTTGCGGGATTCGTTCGCGGTCCCGGGCCGTTCGCTGCAATTTCGCGGCCACGCACGCCGCCCGGAGCGCGTCAGGCGAACAGGTCCGCCTGGGCCGCGGCCGCCGCGCCCTCGATGGCCAGCAGCTTCAGCTTGGTGTTCACCCCGCCGCGCGCCGAGAAGCCGCCCGGCTTGCCGCCGGCCGCGGTCACCCGGTGGCAGGGCACGACGATCGGCCAGGGGTTCTTGCCCAGCGCCGCGCCGACGTCGCGGGCCAGCAGCTTGTCGCCCAGCTTCTCGGCGATCTGGCCGTAGGTGAGCGTCTCGCCCGGCGGGATGGCGCGGGCGATCTCATAGACCTTGGCGTGGAAGGCCGGCGTGCGCGAAAGGTCGAGCGGTGTGTCCTCGAAGGTCGCCTTCTCGCCGCGCATCAGCGCCCGGATGTTCTCGACCGTCGTGGCGAGCGCCACGGGGACCTCGGCCTCGGACGCCTCGGGGAATCGCCGCAGGAACCCGCGCCGCGCGGTCTCGGCGTCGCGCTCGGGCAGGTGGCAGGCCACGAGGCCCGCGTCGTTCCACGCGATCCCGGCGAAGCCGATGGCGGTGTCGAACAGGGCGTATTGGGTCATGGCGCGAAGATAGTGCGGTTCGCCGAAGGCCGCTGGCGGCTTTCGGACATCTTGATCCTCCCCTTCGGGGGAGGTGGCGCGAAGCGCCGGAGGGGGTCCGCCCAGAGCTCGCAGCCGCGATGCGCGCCGGTTTGAGTGGAACCCCCTCACCGGCTCCGCCGGAGCTCCCCCTGAGGGGGAGCATCGATGAGCGCTTCCTTGACCTAACCGCGCTCTCGGCGCATAAGCGCGCCCTTCCGGCGCCAACCTCGGTCAGCGCCCTCCACCGCTACGACCCCGATACCCATATCGGACGAGAGCGGCGAGGCCCCCCGTCCACGCAATCGTGCACGGGGGTCGACTGCGTTTGGGCCCTCTTG
>NZ_WGNY01000055.1 GCF_016124325.1 Phenylobacterium sp. | reverse complement strand
TCCCTGCTTCAATCGGAAGGCGTCTTCGTCGGTCACGGCCAGCGCCGGGATGTCGTCCAGCGCGGTCTCGACCGGAAGCAGGGCCTCCGATTGGCGGGCCTCATAGCCCAAATCCTCAAGCATTTCCAGCGTCACCGCATTTTCCTCGGTGAAGCCGCCCACCCGGGTCCGGCGCAGCGCGCTCACGTGGCCGCATGCCCCCAGCGCCTCGGCCACGTCGCGCACCAGGGCGCGGACGTACGTCCCTTTGCCGCAGTCGATCTCCAGGGTCACGTGATCGGCGTCGGGCGCCTCGACGAGCCGGGCGTCGAAGATGGTGACCTTGCGCGCCGCCAGCTCCACCGTCTCGCCCGCCCGGGCGAGGTCGTAGGCGCGTTCGCCGTCCACCTTGATGGCCGAGAACGCCGGCGGGATCTGGTCGATCTCGCCCACGAACCGGGGCAGGACGGCCTCCACCTGGCCGGGCGTCGGGCGGACATCCGACGTCGCCAGCGTGTCCCCCTCGCGGTCGTAGGTGGCGGTGGTGCGGCCCCAGGCGATGGTGAAGCGATAGGCCTTGTCGGCGTCGACCAGGAACGGGACGGTCTTGGTCGCCTCGCCCAGCGCGATCGGCAGGATGCCGGTGGCCAACGGATCCAGCGTGCCCGCGTGGCCCGCCTTCTGGGCGTCGAACAGCCGCCGCACACGGCTCACGGCGTGGGTGGAGGTCAGGTCGTAGGGCTTGTCGAGGTTGATCCAGCCCGAGACCGCCTGACCCTTGCGGCGGCGGCCCATCAGTCCTCGTCCTTCCAGGAGTCGGAGGGCTCGTCGGGCGTGAGGTCGCGGCGCACCCGCGGGTCGTCGAACAGGCGGCTCATCCGCGCCGCCTCGTCGAAGCTCTCGTCGTGCAGGAACTTCACGTCGGGCGTGAAGCGCATGTCGATCAGCTTGCCCAGCCGCCCGCGCACGAACTTGGCGTGCCGGTTCAGCGCGGCCACCACCTCGCCGGCGTGCTCGCCGCCCAGCGGCTCGACGAAGGCCATGGCGTGGCGCAGGTCGGGGCTCATCCGCACCTCGGTGACCGTCACCGACACGCCGGCCAGCGCCGGATCGGCGATCTCCTCCTCGCGGAAGATGTCCATGAGCGCGTGGCGCACCAGCTCGCCGGCGCGCAGCTGGCGCTGGGTGGGGCCGGTCGGCGCCGGCCGTCCATGCTGACGGGGACGTTTCATCTAACCTCGCAACCTGGCCGGAGGATCGAACGCCGGAACAGGAAAGCGGCGGCTTCTAGTGCATCCAAACCCCGGTGTCATCCCGGTTTTGGCGCAGCCAAAGACCGGGACCCATGAACGTGGACGATCATCGAAAGGCGCGGCCTCGACGCCGCGGCTGATCGCGCGGGCCGGCGCTCTAGGGTCCCGGTCTTCCGCCTCGCGGCGGAAACCGGGATGACATGCTGATGCGGCGCTACCCCCCCGTCCGCTCCCGGAAGAACTGGATCACGCGCTGCTCGGCGGCCTTGGTGGGGCCATCCTCCTTCATGTGTAGGGTCAAGACGGAGTGGGGCGGGATGAACGCCGGCTGGGCGTCCTCGTCGTCCAGCTCGATGGCCTCGAACCGGTCGCCGAACTCGCGCCGGTAGGTCTCGAAGCGGGCGTCCGGGACCAGCTCGTCGCTCTTGAAGCGCAGGCCCATCACCGACAGGTCCTCGGCCGCCAGCCGGTCCTTCACGCAACGGATCTCGTCCGACGACACGCCGATTTCGGCGCTGCGCTTGGGATTGCCGCGCGCCAGCGGCAGCGACGGCTGCGACAGCACCGGGGCCACGACGGCGGGGTCGGTCATCATGGCCAGGGCGAAGCCGCCGGTGAAGCACATGCCGACCGCGCCCACGCCCTTGCCGCCGCATTCCCCATGGGCCTGCCGCGCCAGCGCCCGCAGCCAGTCGACGACCGGGCTCGAACGGTCGCCCCGCCAGACGTAGAACTCCCGGCGCACGCACAGCACGCCGACGGCCGTGGTCATCGCATAGGTCCGGTCCACGGGCTTGCCCGGCTTGCCGAACAGGCTGGGGCAGAAGACCGTCATCCCGGCGTCGGCCACCCGGTCGGCGAAGCGGATCACCTGCGGGTGCAGCCCGGGCATCTCGTGCATGACGATCACGGCCGGGCCCGTTCCGCGCCGATAGACGGGATAGGTCCGCCCGCCATGGCTGAAGTCGAACTTGGAATATGCGGAAAGCGCCGCTTCGTAGCCCATGCCCATCCCCCTGGTTCGGGGGCAAGCTTAAGCCGATCAGGTCTTCAGGCGCAGCATCGAAAGCGCCCCGTCGAAGCCGGACAGCTTCCAGCGGCCGTCGGCGGCGTGGGTGAAGACGAGGATGCAGTCGCCCCCCTTCTTGCCTACCGCGCAGACCCGGCCGTCCGGCAGGGGACGCAGCATCTTCGAGATGTAGATCGCCGGCGGGATGCGGGTGTCGGCGCCGTAGCCGTAGTAGTCCGCCACCGCCCGGAACACGTCGGGGCGGATGAGCGCCTCGCCCGCCAGCTCGGCGAGGCCAGGGGCCAGGATCGCCGCCACGCCCGAGAGCTTCCGGTCCTTGCCGGCCTCGACCATCAGGCGGTCGCTGATCTCGCCCTTGAGGGCGCGCCGGTCGACGTAGCTGTCGAACGTGGCCCTGTCATCGTCGCGGATGGCGATGAGCAGGGCGTGGACGTCGTTGGCGGCGTCCAGCTTCTGCACGGTGGCGCAGGCGCTGAGCGCCAGGACGGCGAGGACGGTCAGTAGGGCGCGCAAGCGAGCGTCTCCTGCGATGCGGGATCGACAGGCTAGCCGGTCATCGCGGCGGGATCACGGCCTGCGTTCATTGCCTAACGCCGGACTTTGGCGGTGTTCAGCGCGACGGCGGCGCGGATCAGCGCCTTGAACGCCGCTTCGTCGATCGCCTCGCCCTCGCGGAAATCGATGGCCCGGCGGGTGTTGCCCTCGAGGCTGGAGTTGAAGAGGCCTGCCGGGTCGTCCAGCGAGGCGCCCTTGGCGAAGGTGGTCTTCACGGCGGCCTTGTAGGTCTCGCCGGTGCAGATGATGCCGCCGTGCGACCAGACCGGAACCCCGCGCCACTTCACCTCCTCGACCACCTCGGGGTCGGCCTCGCGGATCAGCGCGCGGAGGCGGGCGAGCGTCTCGCCCCGCCAGTCACCCAGCGCGGCGATCTTCGCGTCGATCTGTTCGGAGGCCGGCGTCTCGTTCGCGGCCGTCATGCGCGCCGGCCGCCCATATAGGGGAGCGCGAACATGTAGAGGCCCGTCGCCAGCATCAGGAACAGCGGCGGCAGGGGCGAATAGGTGATCCAGGCCGGCGGCGTCCCGAACGCCATCGCCGCGAAGTTGGCGACCACGGTCGCGGTGAAGAGGATCGACAGCCAGCGATGGGCCTGCCGGATCCAGGCGTTCCAGCTCATGGGCGTCTCCTTCCGTAGCTGAGGTTAGGCCGGCTCACGCCGTGACTCGATCATCTTCCAGCCGTTTCCCGACGGGTCGCGGAAGCTGGCGTCGACGGCGCCGAACCGGGCGATGGGTTCCTGGGTGAACTCCACCCCGCGATCACGCATCTGCGCGTAGGCGGCCCGACAGTCGTCGACCATCAGCACCAGCGGCGGCATGGCGCCCTTCGCCACCACCTCGCGCATGGTCCGGGCTGTCGCCTCGTCCAGCGTCGGCGCCTGCGGCGCGAACAGGCCCAGCTGGAACGAGGGCTGCTCGGGATGCTGCACCGTCAGCCAGCGATAATCGCCGTTGCGTGCATCGGTGTGGACGCGGAAGCCCAGCTTGCCCGCGTAGAACTCGATCGCTTCGTCCTGGTCGCGGACGTACAGGCCGACGACGCCGATGCCCTGGCTCATGGAACCTCCGTTTCATCGCCGCCGGTCTTAGCGCCGGCCTCCCGGCGCCGCTTCTCCGAAACTGCTAAGATGAGGCCCGGCCGGTGGGCGGCGGCGACGAAACAGTGCGGGACCTCTCCGAGCGCGTGCGTGGCGGCCTGCTGCCGGGCGCGCAGTTCGCCCGGGCTCTCGCCGGTCACGTCCCGGAACGTGCGTCCGAAGGCGCCCAGGCTGTTCCAGCCGGCCTGGAAAGCGACCTCGGTGACCGGCAGGTCGGTGTCGCGCAGCAGCGCCGCAGCCCGCTCGATGCGGCGCGTCAGCAGGTAGCGGTGGGGCGGGACGCCGAAGGCCGCCTTGAACGACCGTGCGAAGTGCGCCTCGGAGACGCCGCTGACGTCGGCCAGCCGTCGCACCGGCCACCCCTCGTACGAGGCGGCGTCCATGCGGTCCTTCGCGCGCAGCAGCCGGCGCAGAAGCTCCGGGTCCTGCCCCGCTCCACGCCAGCGCTTGCTGCCAGGCTCCTTGCCCATGGCTGATCGATAGGACGTTCGGGACCCGCGTTGAAGGCCTGCGTGGCGCCGGCCGGAGCGGCCTAGTGCGCCTGCAGGTTCTTGGGCTGGGCCGCGGCCGAGCTCTGCCTGCGGGCCGCGGCGATCTGGCCCGGGGTTATCGCCGGCGCCTTGTTGCCCCACGAGCTGCGCACATAGGTCAGGATCGCCGCAAGCTGGGCGTCGTTGAAGTCGCTCTTGAACGACGGCATGCCGCCACGGCCCACCAGCACGGTGGAGGCCACGACGGCGGGCGGCCCCTGCACCAGCTTGTTGCCCGCCAGCGCCGGGAACGCCCCCTTCACGCCCAGGCCGGTGCGCTGATGGCAGGCCGAGCAGTTGTCGTTGAACAGGCTCTGGCCCGCGCTGTCGGCCAACGCAGCCGCCGGGGCCGCGAGCGCCAGGACGATCGCCGATAGACCGATACGCATCGCTCCCCTCACGCCTGTTGCACCCGCGCGTGCAGCTTGCCGATCTGTTGCCAGGCGCTCTCGATGGCTCCCGCCTGCCAGCCCGTCAGATAGCTCAGGTGCTCGCCCGCCAGATAGATGCGGCCGTCCGGCTCGCAGAGGACCGGGTAGGCGGTCTTGCGGCCCTCGTCGCCCCATTCGGCCCAGCCGCCGAGGTTGAAGCCGTCGAGGTGCCAGGACTTGGAGAAAGCCGTCTCGAAGTTCTCGGCGTACTCCGGGAAGATCTTCTGGCCCTGGGCGACCGCGAACTTGGCCCGGTCGGCCGGCGACAGCGCGCTGATCTTGGCCGCCTCGCCGCCGAACGCGTAGTAGCCCAGCAGCACGCCCTTCTGGCTGTGCCACCCCGTCGACGGCAGCGAGATCGTCCCGATGCCGGGGATGTCGTTGTAGACGTGGCCGCCGTAGATCCAGTGCTTCTCTTCCCAGAAGCGGGTCTTCATCTGCAGGCCGATCTTGTTCACGGCCGAGTAGGAGACCCCGTTCATCGCCTCGATGAACGGCTTCGACGCATCCATCTGGATGTTCTTCAGCACCGAGAGTGGGATGGTGCAGATCAGGTAGTCGCCGCTGACCTCCACCTTCTTCCCGGCCGCGTCGGTGTAGGCCACCTTCACGCCCTTGGCGTTCTGCATGATCCGCTCGACCGAGGCGTTGTAGGTGATCGCGTCCGGCGGCAGCGCCTTCACGAAGCCCTTGGGGATCATGTCCATGCCGCCCACCGGCTCGAACATGGTCCGCTGCTGGTCCCAGCCGGCCACCGAGGACAGCACCCGCCAGGCCCGCGAATTGAGCACATCGGCGAAGGCGAAGGGCGGGCTCTCTTTGCCCGGGCCCGGGTCGACGCCGGCGCCGGGCAGGATGTCGAAGCCGCGGCCGTCCGTGCCCTTGTAGCTGAGGTCCGAACGCGAGAGCCGGCCTTCGTTGACCAGATAGGCCAGGAAGGTCTCGCGGTCAGCCGGGGAGAGGGCGGCGTCCAGGTCGCCCTTGGACGCGACCTTGGCCATCAGCTCGGCGGTGTAGCCGCGCGCGTCGGCGGCGATCTGCCCCTTGCGGATCGGCTTGCCCGCCAGCGGGCCCTTGCCCTTCTCGAAGTAGACATAGGAGGCGTCGTTGTCGTTGTTGAACAGCTCCACCGGCACCTTGAACTCCTTCACGTAGTGAAGGGTCGACTGGTGGTGGTAGGGGATCCGCCAGGGGCCGATGTTGATGTACTGCCCCTCGTCGAACTCGCAGACCTGGCGGTGGCCCATCAGGTCGGTGTCCTCGAAGCCCTTGCGCGCGGTCTGCGCGCGACCGCCGGCGAAGCCGCGGGCCTCCAGCACCTGCACCGAATAGCCCGCCTTGATCAGCTCGTAGGCCGAGGTCAGGCCGGCCAGGCCCGCGCCCAGGATCACCACCTTGGTTCCCTTGGCGCCGCCCGGCATCGACGGCGGTGCGGTCTGCGCCGAAGCGAAGCCGAAGCCCAGGGCGTCCATGCCGGCCATGGCCAGCGAGACGCCGCCGACGGCCATCAGCTGCTCGAAGAACCGCCGGCGCGTCCAGACCCCGCCGGACGCCGCTTCTGAACTCTCGGACATCGTTCTCATCCCCTCGCTTTGGCGCCCATCTCGCGGCGCACATTGTGTTCTGCAACCCGGGGCGCGGATCAAACGAAGTTTGCTCTTCCGGCGCCGCAACATTGTGCGTCGGCGCCCATCGTCACGGCTGTCCTTGAGGCCGGGCCCGGGACGCCGCTAAAAGCCACGCGGAATGCGGAGGGCCGGATGGCTGAGACCCAGATCACCCACAGGACGCTCGCCGCGAACGGGATGCAGCTGCACGTCGCCGAGGCCGGTCCGGCCGAGGGGCCGCTGGTCGTGCTGCTGCACGGCTTCCCGGAATTCTGGTTCGAGTGGCGCGAGCAGATCGGCCCGCTGGCCGACGCCGGGTTCCGGGTCGTCGCCCCGGACCAGCGCGGCTACAACCTGAGCAGCAAGCCCAAGGGCGTCACGGCCTACCGGCTCGACGCCTTGGCCAACGACATTTTCGCCCTGGCCTCGGCGCTCGGCCGCCAGCGGTTCAGCGTGGTCGGCCACGACTGGGGCGCCTCGGTGGCCTGGTGGATGGCGACGACGGGCCCCGAGCGGCTGGAGCGGCTGGCGATCATGAACGCGCCGCATCCGGCCGTGTGGCTCGACGCCATGACCAACGATCCGGCGCAGCGGAAGAAGAGCCGCTACGTCCAGGCGCTGCGGACCCCGTGGCTGCCCGAACTGATGGTGCGCCTGGGCGGTTACAAGGGCCTTGCCGACGCCTTCGCGAACAGCGCCCGCCCCGAGGCGTTCGGCGACGAAATCATGGGGGCCTACCGCGAAGCCTGGCGCCAGCCCGGCGCGCTGACCGCCACGCTCAACTGGTACCGCGCCCTCTTCGCCCAGGACCTGCCGGTTCCGCTGCCCAGGAGCCTCAAGGTCCCGACCCTGGTGTTGTGGGGCGATCAGGACGCCTTCGCTGAACCGGCGCTGGCTGAGGCGAGCGCCGCCCTTTGCGCCGACGCCCGCGTGGTCCACTTCCCCGAGGCCAGCCACTGGCTGCCGCACGATCAGCCTGAGGCGGTCGCGAACGCGCTGATCGGCTTCCTGCGCTAACCGGCAAGAAGAAGGCCCCGGAGCGGAACTCCGGGGCCTCGGGAAATCGTCTGTCCAGTCGGGCGATCAGAGCGACCGCTTCACCTCTTCGAGGTTGAAGCACTCGATGGTGTCGCCCGGCTTGATGTCCTGGAAGCCTTGGAACGCCATGCCGCATTCCTGGCCCGAGGGCACCTCGTTGACCTCGTCCTTGAAGCGCTTGAGCGTCTGGAGCACGCCGAGTTCGAGCACCACGACGCCGTCGCGGACGATACGCACGCGCGAGCCCTTGCGGACCACGCCCTCGGTGACCTTGCAGCCCGCCACCTTGCCGACCTTGGTGATGTCGAACACCTGCAGCACATCGGCGTTGCCGAGGAAGGTTTCGCGCTGGACCGGCGCCAGCATGCCCGAGAGCACGCCTTTGATGTCGTCGATCAGGTCGTAGATGATCGCGTAGTAGCGGATTTCCACGCCTTCGCGCTCGGCCAGGTCGCGCGCCTGCTTCGAGGCGCGGACGTTGAAGCCCAGGATCGGGGCACCCGCGCCCTTGGCCAGCAGCACGTCGCTTTCGTTGATCGCGCCCGCGCCCGACAGGATGATCCGCGCACGGACCTCGTCGTTGGCCAGCTTGTCGAGCGAGCCCACGATGGCTTCCGCCGAGCCCTGCACGTCGGCCTTGATGACCACCGGCAGTTCCGAGACCCGCTTGTCGGCCAGCTTGGCCATCATGTCGGCGAGGCTGGCCGAGGCCACCGGCGCGCCGGCCTTCTCGCGCTTCTGACGCTGGCGGTACTCGGTGATCTCGCGGGCCCGCGCCTCATTCTCAACCACCGCGAAGGGCTCGCCCGGATCGGGCGTGCCGTCGAGCCCCAGGATCTCGACCGGCGTCGAAGGGCCGGCCTCGTCCAATTGCTCGTCGCGCTCGTTCAGCAGCGCGCGCACCCGGCCCCAGTTCGCCCCGGCGACGACGATGTCGCCGCGCTTCAGGGTGCCGCGCTTGACCAGCACGGTGGAGACGGCGCCGCGGCCGCGGTCGAGCTTGGCTTCGATGACGATGCCGTCGGCCACCCGGTCGGGGTTGGCCTTCAGGTCGAGGACTTCCGCCTGCAGCAGGATGTTCTCGATCAGGTCGTCCAGGCCCAGCTTCTGGGTCGCCGAGACCTCCACGGCCTGGGTGTCGCCGCCCAGGCTCTCCACGACGATCTCATGCTGCAGCAGCTCGTTGATCACGCGGGTCGGGTCGGCGTCGGGTTTGTCGATCTTGTTGATCGCCACGATGATCGGGGCGCCGGCCGCCTTGGCGTGCTGGATGGCCTCGATCGTCTGCGGCATCACGCCGTCGTCGGCGGCCACCACCAGGATGACGATGTCCGTGGCGTTGGCGCCGCGCGCGCGCATCGCCGAGAAGGCGGCGTGGCCGGGGGTGTCGAGGAAGGTGACCCGCTGGCCGTCCTTCAGCCGCACCTGATAGGCGCCGATGTGCTGGGTGATGCCGCCATGCTCGCCCGACACCACGTCGGTGGAGCGCAGGGCGTCCAGCAGGCTGGTCTTGCCGTGGTCGACGTGGCCCATGACCGCGACCACCGGGGGCCGCGACTCCAGGTGATCGTCGAGGTCCTCGCCGCCGATGAAGCCGGTTTCGACGTCGGACTCCGACACCCGCCTGACCGTGTGGCCGAACTCGGTCGCCACCAGCTCGGCGGTGTCGTTGTCGATAATGTCGTTGATCTTCAGCATCACGCCCTGGCGCATCAGGAACTTGATGACCTCGACGCCGCGCGTGGCCATGCGGTTGGCGAGTTCGCCCACCGTGATCACGTCGGGGATGACCACCTCGCGGGCCACGCGGGCCTGCTCCTGGACGCCACCCTTGCGCTTCTCGCGCTCACGCTCGCGGGCGCGGCGCACCGAGGCGAGGCTGCGCATCCGTTCGACGGCGCCCTCGTCGTCCCCGGCCACGGCCTGGATGGTGAGGCGGCCCTCGCGGCGGGTCGGCGCGCCCTTGGCGCGGCTGATCGCCTTGCCGGCCCCGGCGTTGCGGCGATCCTCCTCGTCGCGGCGGTCCATGACCGTGCCGCCGGGGCGCGGCGCCTGGCGCGTCGCGCGCTGGATCTCGGGGGTGGCCGGCGGGGCGTTGGGCGCGATCCGCGGCGCGCGCGGGCCGCCGGGGCCACGGGGGCCGTCGCGCGGCCCCGCAGGCCGCGGCGCCAGCGCGGAATAGCGGACCGTGCCGCCCTCGGGCCGAGCCTGACCGCCGCCTTGCGGGCGATCATCGCGATCGCGCCGCGGCGGGCCGCGATCATCGCGCGGCGGGCGGGGGCCACGGTCGTCGTCGCGGCGCGGCGCGCGCTGGCCGAAGCTGGCGGTGTCGAAGCGCGCCGACGGCGGCCGATAGGTCGTGGTGGTCGGCCGGTCGTCGCGCCGGTCGGGCGACGGGTGATAGGTGCGGGTCTGGCCCGGGGCGGTCGGGCGGCTGTCGGCGGCCGGTCGCGGCGCGGGGGCCTGGGGGGCGGCCGGCGCGGCAGGCGTCGGTGTCGGGGCGGCCGCGACCGGAGCCGGCGGGGCTTCCGGCGCAGGCGCTGGCGCTGGCGTGGGAGCCGGCGCCGGCTTGGCGGCTTCCGCCGCCTCAGCAGCCTGGGCGGCCTGCGCGGCGCGGGCCGCCTCGGCCTCGGCGCGGGCGCGCTCCTCGCGGGCCCGCTGTTCGGATTCCTGCTGAGCCTGCTGGGCCTGCTGGCGGCGCGCGGCCTCGATCACCCGCTGGCGCGCGGCGCGCTCCTCGGCGGAGAGGCCATCGGCGGTCTGGGCGGGGCGCGGGCCCTGCGGCGCGGAGCTCGGGCGCGGCGGCTCGTACTGGCGGCGCTCGGCGGCGGACGGGGCGGCCAGATTGCCGCCTGTCGGCGCGTGCGGACGCGCCCGCTTGGTCTCGACGACCACCGTCTTCGTCCGGCCGTGGCTGAAGCTCTGCTTCACCGTGCCCGAGCTCACGGAGCCGCCGGCGCGCGGCTTCAGGGTGAGGGGCTTACGGCCGTTGTTGTTCTCGTCGCTCATTCGCTCGCTTTACTCGCCGACCGGCGGACCCGGCCCATATCTCAAAACGCCTCAAGGCGGAAAGCCCTAGGGCTCCCGCCTCGCCTCGACAGGCTCCTCGCGCCAATCCTCAGGAAGGAGCGGACTGAAGCCCGCCAGGCGCTGGACATCTTCGGCCCAACGCTCGGCGGCGCGCCCCGCAAGGAAGGCGGTGTGTACCACATTCTCGCCGCCTATGGCCAAACCCATTTCGGCGGCGCCGAACAGCCCGACGACCCTCGGCGGATCAGCCTGCCTCCGGGCAAGCGACAGAATCTTGCGCCGTCCGTCGGCGGCGCCGTCGGCGGCCTCGACCAGCCACGCGGCCTTGCCGGAGACGATCGCCGAGGACACCTTCTCGAACCCCGAGGTAAGGTCGCCGGCGCGCCGTGCAAGCCCCAGCCCCGCCAGGATCCGCGCGCGCAGCAGCTTTTCCACCTGTTCGGCCAGGTCGGCCGCCGCCGAAAGCTTGGCCTTGGCGGCGCGCGAGAACAGGCCTTTCCTCGCCGCCGTCGTCACCGAGGCGCGATCGGCGGCCACCCACATGCCGCGCCCCGGCAGCTTGCGGGCGAGGTCGGGAACGACGGTTCCGTCGGGCCCGGCCACGAAGCGGATCAGCCGCGCCTCGTCCATCACCTCGCCCGAGACGATGTCGCGACGTTCGCGCGACGCCTGGGCGTGGGTGGCGGGGGCCTTAGCGGCTGAGTTCTCCATGGCGGGTCACAACCTCAGACCTAGAGCCTGCCCCGGTTGGCGCGCCAACCGGGTGAAGCAGGCTCGGTCTTCTGGATGGCGCGCATCCTCATCGCAGAACCGGTGTCCACTCTTGCGGGATGCGCGCTAAGCGTCTTGCGCTTCGCCGGCGGCTTCCGCCTCGGCATAGTCGTCTTCGGCGGGCTCAGGCTCTTCCGGCGCCTCGATCCAGCCCATCGCCACGCGGGCGCGCATGATGAGCAGTTCGGCGTCCTGCGGATCCAGGCCGAAGGCCTCGAGGATGCCGGGTTCGCGCACGCGCTCGCCGTTCTTCGACTCGAACCAGCCGCGCAGGTCGTCGGGCACGAGGCCGGCCAGGTCCTCCACCGTCTTCACGTCGCCTTCGCCGAGGGCGACGGCCATGGGAAGCGTGATGCCTTCGATCTCCATGAGCCCGTCCTCGACGCCCAGCTCCTTGCGCTTGGCGTCGTATTCGGCGGCTTCCTTCTCGAGGTAGTCGCGGGCGCGCGCCTGGATCTCCTCGGCGGTGTCTTCGTCGAAGCCTTCGATCCCGGCGACCTCCGAGGAGTCGACGTAGGCCACGTCCTCGACGCTGGCGAAGCCCTCGGTGACCAGCAGCTGGGCGATCACCTCGTCCACGTCCAGGGCTTCCTGGAACAGGGCGGTGCGCTCGGCGAACTCGCGCTGGCGGCGCTCGCTCTCCTGGCTCTCGGTCATGATGTCGATCTGCCAGCCGGTCAGCTGGCTCGCGAGGCGGACGTTCTGGCCGCGGCGGCCGATGGCCAGCGACAGCTGCTCGTCCGGGACGACCACCTCGACGCGCTCGTCCTCCTCGTCCATCACCACCTTGGAGACTTCCGCCGGCGCCAGGGCGTTGACGATGAAGGTCGCCTCGTCGGGGCTCCACTGGATGATGTCGATCTTCTCGCCCTGCAGTTCGGCCACCACGGCCTGCACGCGGCTGCCGCGCATGCCGACGCAGGCGCCCACGGGGTCGATGGAGCTGTCGTTGCTGATCACCGCCATCTTGGCCCGGCTGCCGGGGTCGCGGGCCACGGCGCGGATTTCGATGACCGCGTCGTAGACCTCGGGCACTTCCTGCGCGAACAGCTTGGCCATGAACCCGCCGTGCGCGCGGCTGAGCAGAATCTGCGGACCCTTGGTCTCGCGGCGGACGTCGTAGATGTAGCAGCGGATCCGGTCGCCGATGTTGAAGTTCTCGCGCGGGATCGACTGGTCGCGGCGCATGATGCCCTCGCCGCGGCCAAGGTCGACGACGACGTTGCCGTACTCGACGCGCTTGACCGTGCCGTTGACCACTTCGCCGACGCGGTCCTTGTACTCCTCGTACTGGCGCTCGCGCTCAGCGTCGCGGACCTTGCCCATCACCACCTGGCGGGCCATCTGGGTCTGCACCCGGCCGAACTCGAACGGCGGCAGCAGTTCCTCGTAGATCTTGCCGATCTCGGCGTCCTTGTCGCGGCGCTTGGCGTCGGCGAGGCGCAGGATGCCCGGCGGCTCCTCGAACGGCAGCTCCTCGCCAGTCTCCTCGTCGATCCCGCCGCCGAACACGGCGTCGTCGGAGACCACGGTGATCACCCGCTTGATCGTGGTTTCGCCCGTCTTCGGGTCGATGTGCACGCGGATGTCGTGCTCGGCGCCGTACCGGGCGCGCGCGCCCTTCTGGATCGCCTCCTCGATCGCCTCGATGACGATCTCCTTGTCGATCGCCTTCTCGCGGGCCACGGCCTCGGCGATCTGCAGGAGTTCAAGCCGGTTGGCGGAAATGCCGGTCAGGCTCATGGGGTTGGTCCCTCTACTCAGTCGTCTCTTGTTGTTCCGATGCGATGCGGGCGGCGCGTTCCTGCGCCCCCCGCTTCATCAATTCGTCGGTCAGCACCAGCTTGGCGTCGACGATCCAGGCCAGCGGGACCATCGCGGTCTCCTCCTCGCCCTCGAGGTCGATGCCCACCTGGTCGCCGTCGAGGCCGGCCAGCACGCCGCGGAAGCGCTTACGCCCCTCGGCCAGCCGGTCGAGCTCCAGTCTGATCTCGTAGCCTTGGTAGGTCTCGAAGTCCTTCGGCCGCGTCAGGGGCCGGTCGATGCCGGGCGACGAAACCTCCAGCACATATTCCCCGGCGATCGGATCGGCGGCGTCCATCACCTCCGAGATCTTGCGCGACAGCTTCGCGCAGTCCTCGACCACCATCTCGCCGTCCGGGCGCTCGGCCATCACTTGCAGCTTGCGCCGCTCGGCGCCGCCCATCAGCCGCAGGCGCACGATCTCGTAGCCCGCCGCCTCGGCGACGGGGTCGAGCAGCTCCAGCAGCTTCAGGTCTTCTGCGGTCTTCCCGCGCATGCTTGGCCTGGGCCCTAGTAAAGAAAAAAGCGGCCGGGCCGGGGCCCGCCGCTCGTAGGCGCCATACAGCGCTAACGGACGATGTTGAGGCCTATATAGCGGCACGCCGGGGCGTTGTCAGCCCTTTCGCGCGAAGGGCCGCCTGCGGGGCTTTACTCGGCGGCGCGGTTCGCCCACAGAGCCCGCCACTCATTGTGTGTCCTTCTGAAAGGCCCCTCCCCATGGACCTCTCCAAGATTCCCGTCGGCCAGAACCCGCCCTACGACGTCAACGCCATCATCGAGATCCCGCAGGGCGGCGAGCCGGTGAAGTACGAGCTCGACAAGGACTCCGGCGCGATCTTCGTCGACCGCTTCCTGCACACGGCGATGTTCTATCCGGGCAACTACGGCTTCATCCCGCACACCCTCGCTGACGACGGCGACCCGATGGACATCATCGTCGTCGGCCCGACGCCGGTGGTGCCGGGCGCGGTGATCCGCTGCCGTCCGGTCGGCGCGCTGATCATGCGCGACGAAGCCGGCGGCGACGAGAAGATCCTGGCTGTGCCGGTCGACGCGCTGCACCCGTTCTACACGGGCGTCGACAGCTGGCGTTCGCTGCCGGTGATCCTGACCGAGCAGATCGCCCACTTCTTCAAGCACTACAAGGACCTGGAGAAGGGCAAGTCGGTGGAGATCGTCCGCTGGGCCGATCCGTCCGAAGCCGCCGAACTGATCAAGGCCTCGATCGAGGCCCACAACGCCGCGGCCGGCGAGACGCCGCGCCGGCGCGCGAGCGACGAACCTCGTGAGGCCTGACGCCGGTCGGTAGCGCCTCCCTTTCCCGTTCAGACGCTTCCGTTTGAACGGGAAGGGCTCTAGGCCCGCACGAAATCCAGGAAGACTGGCGCGCAGTCGCCGAGGCGCTTCTCCTCGTAGCGCGTGGTGACGTGGTCGGCGGGGGGCGAGCGCCAGTCGTCCGCCCGTTCGGCCGTCCAGGCGAAGGCGGAATCCGCCGCGACCCGCTCCAGCGCCCAGTCGACGTAGTCGGCCCAGTCGCTGGCGAAGCGCAGGCGACCGCCCGGCCGCAGCACGCGGGCCAGTTCGGCGACCGTCTCGGCCTGCACCAGCCGGCGCTTGTGATGCCGGGCCTTGGGCCACGGGTCGGGGAAGAGGATGAACACCCGCGCCAGGCAGGCGTCGGGCAGGCGCGCGATCAGGTCGCGCACGTCGCCGTCGTGCAGGCGCACGTTCGCCAGGCCCTGCTCGTCGATGTGGCGAACCGCACTGGCCACGCCGTTGGTGAAGGGCTCCGCGCCCAGGATCAGCACCTCGGGCGCGCGGGCCGCCTGGGCGGCCATGTGCTCGCCGCCGCCGAAGCCGATCTCCAGCCAGGTCTCCCGCGCCGACGGCATGAGCCGGGTCAGGTCGACCGGCCCGTCGGGGATGCGCAGCTCCGGCAGCCGCGCCTCCACGAGCGCCGCCTGCCGCGGCTTGATGGGCCGCGACTTCAGTCGCCCGTACGAGCGCAGCGGTGGGTGGTCGGTCATGCGAGCTTCCTACCCGTCATGGCCGGGCTTGTCCCGGTCACCCAGAGACGCAGACGTCGGCGATCGGGGCTCGATCGCCGACGGGTCTGGATCCCCGGGACAGGCCCGGGGATGACGTTCACAAAGACCTTGAGTTAGGCCAGCGACTTCAGCTCGGCCGCCAGGTCGGTCTTCTCCCACGAGAAGCCGCCCTCGTTGTCGGGCTGGCGGCCGAAGTGGCCGTAGGCCGCCGTGCGGGCGTAGATCGGGCGGTTGAGCTGCAGGTGCTCGCGGATGGCCCGCGGCGTGGCGCCGCCGATCATCTCGGGCAGGGCCAGCTCCAGCTTGGCCGGGTCGATCTCGCCGGTGTTGTGCAGGTCGACGTAGAAGCTGAGCGGCTGGGCCACGCCGATCGCATAGCTGATCTGGATGGTGCACTTCCGGGCGAGGCCCGAGGCGACCACGTTCTTGGCCAGGTAGCGGCAGGCATAGGCGGCCGAGCGGTCCACCTTCGTCGGGTCCTTGCCCGAGAAGGCGCCGCCGCCGTGCGGGGCCGCGCCGCCGTAGGTGTCGACGATGATCTTGCGGCCGGTCAGGCCGGCGTCGCCGTCGGGGCCGCCGATCTCGAAGCGGCCGGTCGGGTTGACGTGCCACTTGGTCTTCTTGGTGATCAGGCCGGCCGGGATGACGCTCTCGACGTAGGGCCGGATCACGGCCTCGATGCGCTTGGGCGTGGCGCTGTGCAGGCCGATCCGCTTCTTGTGCTGGGTGGAGACCACGATCTGCAGGATCTCGACCGGGCGACCGTCCTCGTAGCGGACGGTGACCTGGCTCTTGGCGTCGGGCTCGAGCACTTCGCACTCGCCGGAATGGCGGACTTCCGCCAGGCGGCGCAGGATGTCGTGGCTGTACTGCAGCGTGGCCGGCATCAGGGCTTCGGTCTCGTCGCAGGCGTAGCCGAACATGATGCCCTGGTCGCCGGCGCCTTCGTCCTTCTTGGCCGAGGCGTCCACGCCCTGGGCGATGTGGGCCGACTGCTCGTGCAGGAAGCAGCCGTACTTCGCCTTGGCCCAGTGGAAGCCCTTCTGTTCGTAGCCGATGTCCTTGATCGCGGCGCGGACCTTGGGCTCCAGCGACTTCACGATCTCCTTGGTGAGCGCCTTGTTCTCGCTCTTGGAGCCGCCCGGCTTGCCGGCGCGGACTTCGCCCGCCAGCACGATGCGGTTGGTGGTCACCAGGGTCTCGCAGGCCACGCGGGCCTCGGGATT
This sequence comes from Phenylobacterium sp., assembly GCF_016124325.1. GTDB lineage: Bacteria > Pseudomonadota > Alphaproteobacteria > Caulobacterales > Caulobacteraceae > Phenylobacterium. The sequence continues at coordinate 10,221 of NZ_WGNY01000055.1, read as the reverse complement.
GGCGGCCAGGAAGGCGTCGACCACGGTGTCGGAGATGCGGTCGGCGACCTTGTCCGGGTGGCCTTCGGACACGCTTTCGCTGGTGAAGATATAGCTGGAACGGCTCAAGGACGGGCTCCGAGGATCGTGACGGCAGGCTTGCGCCCGGAGGATCGGCCGACGCCTATAAAGAAATCTTTATGTGGCGCCAAGCGTGGGCCCTGCCTGCAAGTCCTGGGCCGCGCGCGGGCGACGCCTGCGGCCCGCGAACCAGGCAAGCGCCGAAAGGATGAGCAACCCCGCGAACGGCCCGTCGCCCAGCCGGGCGTAAGGGGTGGGCTTCAACGCCGGCGGCAGGGGCGCGTCGATCACCCCGAAGGCGCCCAGCCCGAGGCGCGCGCCGGGCTGGATCCGCCCGTAGGCGTCGATCACCGCCGAGACGCCGGTTGGCGTCGAGCGCACCATCGGCAGCCCCTGCTCGATGGCGCGGTAGCTGGCGATGTTGAGGTGCTGCAGCGGCCCGCTGGTCGTTCCGAACCAGGCGTCGTTCGAGATGTTGAGAATCCAGGCCGGCCGTGTCCCATCGTGAACCAGTCCCGGGAACAGCGCCTCGTAGCAGATCAGCGGCTGGAACGGCGGCGCGCCCGGCGCGCTCAGTGGTTTCGGCCTCGGGCCGGCGGTGAAATCCTCGGGCATGTGCACTAGGCTGCGTATGCCCAGCTTGCCGGCCAAGTCGCCCAGCGGCAGATATTCGCCGAACGGGACAAGGCGATACTTGTCGTAGTGGCCGGCGACCCACAGCGCGTCGCCATCGCGCCGCAGCGCGATGAGGGTGTTGTAGTAGCGGTATTTGCCGGGGCCCGCGGGCTCGTAGCGGTTGGCCCCCATCAGCAGCGTCTGGCCGGGCTGGATCAGGTCGCGCATGCGCGGCGCGTAGGGCGAGCCCGGCGCGATGAAGTCGTCGATCAGGGCGGGCAGGGCGCCCTCGGGCCAGATGACGATGTCGGGTGTGCGGGCCGCATGGCGGACGGTCAGGCGTGCATAGTCCTCGAACACCAGTTCGAGGTTTTCGGGCTTCCACTTCTCCTTCTGGTCGATATCCGCCTGGACGATGCGCACCAGGGGCGCGCGTTCGGCCGGCGCGACGGCGCGGGCGGCGGCGAGGCGGCCGGCGCCGCCCGCATAGAGCAGGGTCAGGCCGATGCCGGCGGCCGCCAGCATCCCCGCCTGCGCCAATCGCCGCACCGGCAGCATCACCAGCGCCGGGGCCGAGGAGATGAAGAGGGTGATCCACGTCAGGCCGTACGCCCCGACCAGCGCCGCGGCCTGCGACGGCGCGCTGCCGGCCCGCCAGCTCTCGCCGGGCAGGTCCCAGGGAAAGCCGGTCAGCACATGGCCGCGCGCCCATTCGGCTGCGGCGAAGACGCCCGCGAACACCAGGGCCTTCCAGCCGCTGCGGGGCCGGAGCGCCCGATAGGCGAGGCCGGCCGCACCCCAGAACAGCGCCAGCCCGCCGGCCATGAACACCACGCCGAACGGCGCCATCCAGCCGTAGATCTCGGGTTCGACCAGGAACGGCTCGACGACCCACCAAGTGGAGACCGCGAAGTAGCCCAGGCCCGCCATCCAACCCAGGCCGAACGCTGAACGCAGCGGCCGGTCGCGGACCGTCTCCAGCCGCAGCAGGATCAGGCTGTAGCCGAGCAGCCCCGGCAGCAGTCCGAACGGCGGGTGCGCCAGCGCGGCGGCGATCCCGCCCGCGAGCGCGGTCAGCGGCGCATACCAGCGGGAACGGTTCAAAGCGGCCTAGGCCTCGTCGGCGGGTTGCGGGGCGCGGCGCACGCGCACGCGCTTCACGCGCCGTGGGTCGGCCGCCAGGACCTCGAGGGTGAAGCCGTCGGGGTGGATGATCTGCTCGCGTCGACGCGGCACCCGACCCGCCAGGGCGTTGACCAGCCCCGCCACGGTGTCGATCTCCTCGTCCAGGTCGGCGGGCGCGAGGTCGACGCCCTCGCCGATCGCCTGCTCCAGGTCGCCCAGCGGCGCGCGGCCGTCGACGATCCAGCCGTCGTCGTCCTCGAGGACCGGGTGGTAGGCCGCATCGGCCGACTCGTCGTGCTCGTCGTCGATCTCGCCGACCAGGGTCTCCAGCAAGTCCTCCAGCGTGACCAGCCCGTCGACGCCGCCGAATTCGTCGATCACCAGCGCCATATGGATGCGCTTGGCCCGCATCATGGTCAGCAGACCCGTCGCCGGCATCGAGGGCGGCACGTAGAGCACCTCGCGCACCAGATGATGCCGGCCGCTCAGGATGTGGTCGTCGGGCTTCGGCCGGCGCGTCTTCCGCGCCAGCAGCTTGAAGACGTCCTTGACGTGGACCACGCCGGCCGGCTCGTCGAGGGTCTCCTTATAGACGGGCATGCGGCTGTGCTCGGCCTCGACGAAGCGGTCGACCACCTCGGCGAAGGTGGCCCCGCGCTCGATCGCCACGATGTCGGCCCGGGGCTTCATCACGTCGTCCACCCGCAGGTCCTGGAAGGCGCGCGCCTGGTTGATGAGTTGGCCGCCGTCGGCCTGGGCCGCTTCGGGGGCCTCGTCGCCGGCCGCCTCGCCGTGACCGCGGATGAGGTCCAATAGGCCAAGGAGCCCGCGCCGCCGGCCCGGGCTCGATCGACTGGAAGGGTCAGGGTCGTTCATGCTCTCCCTCGCCGGCCGCATAGGGGTCGGGGACACCCAGGCCGGCTAGCACCGCACGCTCGAGGCTCTCCATGGCCTCGGCGTCATCATCGCCTATGTGATCGTATCCGAGAAGATGCAGCACGCCGTGCACCGTCAGGTGCATGAGATGATGCTCGAACCGCTTGCCCTGTTCGGCCGCCTCGCGGGCGCAGACGCCATAGGCCAGGGCGATATCGCCCAGGTGGCGCTCCGGATTGCGCGGGGCGGGGAACGACAGGACGTTGGTGGCCGAGTCCTTCTGGCGGAAGCGCGCGTTCAATTCGCGGACGGTCTCGTCGTCGGTCAGCAGGATGGTGACGCCCTCGTGGGCTGCGTCCTCGGCGTCGAGAGCCGCCAGGGCCGCCCCGCGCGCCAGCATCTCGGCCTTGGGCAGGGCCGCGGTCCAGGCTTCGTCCTCGATCTCGACGTCGATCAAACCGTCCGCCCGTGCTTGGCCGCGTCGGCGTCGTAGGCGCGCACGATCCGCTCGACGAGCGGGTGGCGCACCACGTCTTCCGAACCGAAGCGGACCACGCCCACGCCCTTCACGCCCTCCAGCAGGCCCACGGCGTGGGCGAGGCCGGAGTCGGTGGGGTTGGGCAGGTCGATCTGGGTGGGGTCGCCGGTCACCGCCATGCGCGCGCCTTCGCCGAGGCGCGTCAGCACCATCTTCATCTGGGCGCGGCTGGCGTTCTGGGCCTCGTCGACGATGACGAAGGCGTGGCTGAGCGTTCGCCCGCGCAGGAAGGCGATGGGCGCGACCTCGATCTCGCCCTTCTCGCGGCGGCGGCGCAGCTGCTCGGCGCCCAGGATGTCGGTCAGCGCTTCCCACACGGGCGCCATGTAGGGGTCGACCTTCTCCGTGAGGTCGCCCGGAAGGAAGCCCAGCCGCTCGCCGGCCTCAACCGCTGGGCGCGAGACGATGAGCCGGTCGACCGCGCCGCGCAGCAGCATGCCCGCCCCGTGGGCGACGGCCAGGAAGGTCTTGCCGGTGCCGGCGGGTCCAAGGCCGAACACCAGTTCGCACTGGGCGAGCGCCTCGATGTACTTCGCCTGGGTGGGCGTCTTCGGCGCCACCTGGCCACGCCGGCCGACCGGCAGCGAACCGCCGGCGCCCTGGGTGGTGGAGGCCCGTCCCGCGCGCGCCTGGCCGATGGCGACGCGCACATCGGCCTCGCCGATCTCCAGCCCCTGGTCGGCGCGCTCGGCGATCGCCTGAACGGCCTTCTTGGCGGCGTTGCGCGACCTGGCGTCGCCCGACAGCGAGACGCCCCCGCCGGGGGTCTCGAGCAGCACGCCGAAAGCGTCCTCGATCAGGGCGGCGTGGCGGCTGTTGGCGCCGGCCACGGCCCGGACCGCGGCGTCGGACAGCGGCAGGAATTCGGGCGCGCGGCTCAAACGGTTTCCAGCTCCAGCGCCCCGGCCAGGCTGTTCCGGGCCGCGCCCTCGATCCGCACCGGAACGATCCGGCCCAGCATCCGCTCCGGCGCGCTGACGTGCACCGCCTGGAGATGGGGGCTGCGGCCGACGAGCTGGCCGGCATGGCGGCCGGCCTTCTCGAAGAGGACAGGCAGCGTCCGGCCGATCTGGGCGTCGTTGAAGGCGCGCTGCTGTTCGTCCAGCAGGGCCTGCAGCCGGGCCAGCCGCTCTTCCTTCACCGGCTCGGCGACCTGACCGGGCATGGCCGCGGCCGGCGTGCCGGGGCGGCGGGAATACTTGAACGAGAACGCGCTCGCGTAGCCCACCTCGCGCACGATCTGCAGCGTCGCCTCGAAGTCGGCGTCGCGCTCGCCCGGGAAGCCCACGATGAAGTCGCCCGAGATCGCGATGTCGGGCCGCGCCGCCCTGATCTTCTCGATCAGCCGCACGTAGCTCTCGGCCGTGTGCGCCCGGTTCATGGCCTTCAGCACCTTGTCCGAGCCGGCCTGCACGGGCAGGTGCAGATAGGGCATCAGCGCCTCCACCTCGGCGTGGGCGGCGATCAGGGCGTCGTCCATGTCGCGCGGGTGGCTGGTGGTGTAGCGGATCCGGTCCAGTCCCGGAATCGTCGCCAGCCGCCGGACCAGGGCCGCCAGCCCGCCTTCACCATCGTAGGCGTTGACGTTCTGTCCCAGCAGGGTGACCTCGCGCACGCCCTTGTCGGCCAGGGCGCGGGCCTCGGCCTCGATCGCTTCAGCCGGCCGGCTCCATTCGCCGCCGCGGGTGTAGGGCACGACGCAGAAGGTGCAGAACTTGTCGCAGCCCTCCTGCACGGTCAGGAACGCCGTGACCCCGGTGGGGCGACGCGCGACGGTCAGGGCGTCGAACTTCTCCTCGGGCGCGAAATCGGCGGCCAGCCGTTCGCCGCGGGCCCGGTGAGCCCGGGCGATCAGCTCCGGAAGCTGGTGATAGGCCTGGGGGCCGACCACGAGATCCACGGCCGGCTGGCGGCGCATGATCTCCTCACCCTCGGCCTGGGCGACGCACCCGGCGACGGCGATGGTCATGTCGGCGCCGGCCTCGGCGCGGGCGGCCTTCATCCGCCTGATCTGGCCCAGCTCGGAATAGACCTTCTCGGTCGCCTTCTCGCGGATGTGGCAGGTGTTGAGCACCACGAGGTCGGCGTCCTCGGGGCTGTCGGTCACGCCATAGCCCAGCGGCGCCAGCACGTCGGCCATCCGCTCGCTGTCGTAGACGTTCATCTGACAGCCGTAGGTCTTTATGTAGAGGCGCTTGCGAGGCGCGGGCTCGGACATGGCCCGGGTTATGGGGTTGCGGCGAGGAGCGCGCAAGTTTCGCAGGCCGCGGGGCGTGCTACGACGACGCGATGACGCGCCTTCGACACAGGCTGCGGGACGTGCCGCGCGGGGTCTGGGCGCTGGGCTTCGTCTCGATGTTCATGGATCTCTCTTCGGAAATGGTCCACGCCCTGCTGCCCGCGTTCCTGGTCGGGACCCTCGGGGCCAGCGTCGCCGTGCTGGGCCTCATCGAAGGGGTGGCCGAGGCGACCGCCTCCATCACCAAGGTGTTCTCGGGGTGGATTTCCGACCGGCTGGGCCGGCGTAAGCTGCTGGCGGTGATCGGCTACGGCCTGGCGGCGGCGACCAAGCCGGTGTTCCCCCTGGCGGTGACCCCGCTGGAGGTGCTGGGCGCGCGGTTCCTCGACCGGATCGGCAAGGGCGTACGCGGGGCCCCGCGCGACGCCCTGGTGGCCGACATCACTCCGGCGTCCGTGCGGGGGTTGGCCTATGGCGTGCGCCAGGGGCTCGACACGGTGGGCGCCTTCCTGGGGCCGTTGGCGGCGATCCTTCTGATGCTGGCCCTGTCCGACAATATCCGCCACGTGCTGGCCTGGGCGGTGATCCCGGCCCTGGCCGCGGTCGCGCTCCTGGCCTTCGGCGTCGACGATGTCCGTCCCAGGGCGTCGGGCGCGGCCCGTGCCCCGATCCGCTGGTCCGAACTCGGAGGGCTCGGCCCGGCGTTCTGGGCCGTGGTCCTGGTGGGGGCCGTGTTCTCGCTCGCCCGCTTCAGCGAGGCCTTCCTGATCCTGCGCGCCCAGGACGTCGGCCTTCCGGTCGCCTTCGCGCCGTTGGTTCTGGTGGTGATGAACGTCGTCTACTCCGTCGTTGCGGCGCCGGCGGGCAGCCTTTCCGACCGGGTGGATCGCCGGGTTCCGCTCCTCGCCGGCCTGGTCGCGCTGGTGGCGGCCGACACCGTCCTGGCGTTCGCCTCGGGCGTCGGGGGCGTGTTCGCCGCCGTCGCGTTGTGGGGCCTACATATGGGCCTGTCGCAGGGCGTGCTGTCGGCGCTGGTGGCCGACGCCGCGCCAGAACGCCTGCGCGGCACGGCCTTCGGTCTGTTCAATCTGGCGAGCGGCGTGGCCCTGCTGGCCGCCAGCACCGTCGCCGGCGCGCTGTGGAGCCTCTACGGCGCGCGCGCCACCTTTCTCGCCGGTGGCGGCTTCGCGCTGCTGGCGGCGCTGCTGCTTTCCGCGATGGTCCGGCGGTCTCAGTCGTCGAGGGGCAGCCCGTAGAGCTCCAGCCGGTGGTCCACCAGCCGGTAGCCCAGCTTGCGCGCGATGGCCTCCTGCAGGGCCTCGATCTCCGCGTCGACGAATTCCACCACCTTGCCGGTCTTCATGTCGATCAGGTGATCGTGGTGGTCGTCGGTGTGCTCCTCATAGCGGGAGCGGCCGTCGCGGAAGTCGTGCCGGTCGATGATCCCGGCCTCCTCGAAGAGACGCACCGTGCGATAGACCGTGGCGATGGAGATGTGCGGGTCCACCTCGTGGGCGCGGCGGTGCAACTCCTCCACGTCCGGATGGTCGCTGGCGGCCGAGAGCACGCGGGCGATGACCCGGCGCTGTTCCGTCATCCGCATGTTCTTGTCGAGGCAGAGTTTCTCGATGCGGTCCGGCACGGGCACGTCGCCTCCTTCCATAGCCTCAGGATAGGTCTAGAGCCCTTCAGGGTGAAGTGGATACCGGTTCACCCGCCCGAACGGGCTCCATATGCTTGAAGATAGAGCCTTCTCGTCCGGATCAGGTGATTCCACCTGATCCGGGAAGGCTCTAGTGAGCGTTGGATGCAAGGTCGAGACGCATCACGACCGCGTCGGCGCGCCCGGCCAGGCCGCGGTCGTAGTAGGCCTTGCGCAGGCCCGCGCGCTCGAAACCCAGGCTCTCGTAGAGCGCCAGCGCCGCGGCGTTGTCGGCGTCGACCTCGAGGAACATCGCCTGCGCGCCCGCCGTCCGCGCGGCGGCGACGGCCGCGGTCATCAGCGCCGCGCCGATCCCGCGCCGGCGCGCCCAGGGCGCGACGCCTACGGTCAGCACCTCGGCCTCGCCGGCCGCGGCCCGGCACAGGACGAAGCCCATCGGGTCGTCACCCGCGACGAGGAAGGCGTAGACGCCCGGTCCCGACAGAAGCTGCTCGAACGCCGCCTGGTCCCAGGGCGCGTCGAAGGCCTGGGCGTGCACCGAGGCCATGGCCGCGGCGTCGGCGGCCGAGCCGGCGCGAAGGTTCATCCGGGCAGGCGCGCGTCGGGCGCACGGAGATAGAGGGGCCGCAGCGGCGCGGGCGTGCGGGCCGCGGCCAGCCGCGCCACCTGGCGCGCGTCGCAGCCCTCCGGGGTCAGCACGCGGGCGTCGGGCCGCGCCTGGGCCAGCAGCGGCGCGCCAGAGCCGATCAGGCTGAGCGGCCGACCGGTGGTCAGCTCCGCCAGCCGCGCCGAGGCGGTCCCCAGCGGCAGCACGTCGGGCGCCATCAGCGCCGCGCCGTCGTCGAACACCTGCAGATAGACCTGGTCGCGTCGCGCATCGATGACGGCGGCGCTCAGGCCCTCGGCCTCCGCCGCCAGGGCCTCCAGCGCGCCGACGCCCACGGCCGGGACGTCCAGCGCGGCGGCCAGGCCCTTGGCGAACGCCACGCCCACGCGCAGGCCGGTGAACGACCCTGGGCCCACGGTGGCGGCCACGCGGCGCAGGTCGGCGAAGTCCAGGCCCGCCTCTGCCATGACGGCCCGGGCCATAGGCGCCAGCCGTTCCTGGTGGCCCCGGGCCATGACCTCAGAAGCGTGCGCCAGCACCCGCGGCCCGTCGAGCACGGCCACGGAACAGGCGGACAGGCAGGTGTCGAGCCCCAGGACGATCATCGGCGCGGGCGTAGCCGCTTCCGGGCGATCCTCAAAGCGCCTGTTCGACGCGGGTCACTTCGGGGACGTAGTGCTTCAGCATGTTCTCCACCCCGGCCTTCAGCGTCGCCGAAGAGGACGGGCAGCCCGAGCAGGCGCCGCGCATATTGAGCCAGACGACGCCCGTGTCGGGATCGAAGCGGTTGAACAGGATGTCGCCCCCGTCCTGCGCCACGGCAGGGCGGATGCGGGTGTCCAGCAGGTCCTTGATCTCGGCCACCACCTGGGCGGTCTCGCCCTCGTAGACGCCCTCGTCGTGGCCCCCGGCGGTCTCGGCGCCCTCGGCGAACAGCGCCCGGCCCGAGGTGTAGTGGTCCATGATCGCCGCCAGGATCGGCGCCTTGAGCATCGGCCAGTCGACGGCGGCGTGCTTGCCGACGGTGATGAAGTCGGGGCCGAAGAAGACGCGGGTCACGCCGGTGATGTCGAAGATCTCGGCCGCCAGCGGCGAGGCGCCGGCCTCGTCGGGGCTCCGGAAGTCGCGCGTGCCCTCGCCCAGCACCGCCTTGCCCGGCAGGAACTTCAGGACTTCGGGATTCGGTGTGGCTTCGGTCTGGATGAACATGGGCCAGATGTGGCGTCTGAGCCTCCGGGGCGCAAGCTTTCCCGAAGGTCCTCCCCTTCGGGGGAGGTGGCGCGAAGCGCCGGAGGGGGTCCGCTCAGAAGGCTGCGGCGGAGCCCCCCTCAGTCGGCTTCGCCGACAGCTCCCCCTGAGGGGGAGCAATCATCACGCCAGGTCGACGATTTCGTCGTCGGTAAGGTCGCCGGGCACGATGGTGATGGGCACCTTGCGGCTGCCCCACTTCACGCCCTCCTTGGCGATCGAACTGACCAGGGGCCCCGGCCCGCGCCCGCCCGTGGCGGCCGCCAGCACCAGGATCTTGATGTCCGGATCCTCCGACAGCACCTGCTTGAGGGCCGAGCGGTTGGTCTCGGCCTCGACGATCAGGAACTCGGGCGGCAGGCCCGTCTCGTCCTGCACGAACCGCGCTGACTCCTGCAGCTCGGATTCGGCCTCCTGGCGCTGCTGGCGGGCGATCTCGTCGCGCACCCCCGACCAGTGCTCGAACACGGCCGGTTCGATCACCTTCAGCAGGGCCACGTGGCCGCCCGTCGAGCGCGCGCGCCGGCAGGCGAAACGGAGCGCCGTCTGGAATTCGGCCGTGTCGTCGGCCACCACGAGGAACTTCCGCCGGCTCGTCATGGCCGGGACCGTGCGGCGCCGCTGGACGACGCGCAAGTCGGCTCGAACATCAGCCGCCCCAGAAGCCCACGAGCTTCTTGGTCTCGGCGAGCGTGGGCCGCGCCAGCGCCCGGGCGCGCTCGGCGCCCTCGGTCAGCACCCGGTCGATCTCGGCGGGATCGGCCAGCAGGCGGCGCATCTCCTCGCCGATCGGGCCCATCACCGCGACGGCGAGATCGGCGAGCTTCGGCTTGAACGCGCCGAAGCCCTGGCCGGCGAACTCGGCCAGCACCTGCGCCTCGGTGGTCCCGGCGAGCGCGGCGTAGATCGCCACCAGGTTCTTCGCCTCGGCCCGACCCTCCAGGCCCTCAAGCGCCTCGGGTAGCGGCTCGGCGTCGGTGCGCGCCTTGCGCACCTTCTGGGCGATGGCGTCGGCGTCGTCGGTCAGGTTGATGCGCGAATAGTCGGACGGGTCCGACTTGCTCATCTTCACCGATCCGTCGCGCAGGCTCATCACCCGCGCGCCTGGGCCCTGGGTGAGGGCGTCGGGCAGGGGGAAGAAGCCGGGCGCGTCGAAGTCGTGGTTGAACTTCTGGGCGATGTCGCGGGTCAGCTCCAGGTGCTGGCGCTGGTCCTCGCCCACCGGCACGTGGGTGGCCTTGTAGATCAGG
>NZ_WGNY01000053.1 GCF_016124325.1 Phenylobacterium sp. | reverse complement strand
GAAATCCGGCGGCTCCTCGCGCAACGGGCGCGATTCCGCGGGCCGCCGTCTCGGCGTGAAGAAGTTCGGCGGCGAAGCCATCAACGCCGGCTCGATCATCGTGCGTCAGCGCGGCACCAAGTTCTGGCCGGGCGACGGCGTGGGCATGGGCAAGGACCATACCCTCTTCGCGCTCGTGACCGGTGCGGTGAAGTTCGTGACCAAGCGCAACGACCGCACCTACGCGACGGTGGTTCCGGCCGAGGCCCAGAACCCCAAATAGGCTGAAACCTCCCAACCCGGTTTCCGCCTGTTCCTGAACAAAAAGGCGGACCGGAGAGACGATACCCGAGCGGGGGAGACCGGACGCCGGACTCCCCCGCTTTTCGTTTTGGGCTTCGGCTGAACGCAGTCAGCAAAAGTGGCCACCGGTTTTGCGTCCGACTGCGCTCCACTTCGAGTGGGGCGCCTTCCGGGCGGTGAACCGGATCCCACTTCACCTGAAGGCGCCCAAGAAGCCCGGGAGGCAAGAAGATGTGTGCGATCGAGGTCGAGCCCCCAAGGGGGCGCTCCACTGAAACCCGGCCGGTCGTGGCGACCGAGCGGCTGCTCCTGCGCGCGCCCGTGATGGCCGATGCGCCGGCGGTGGCCGAACTGGCCAACGACCCCGGCGTGGCCCGCATGACCACATCGATGCCGTATCCCTACGGCCTGGCCGACGCCCGCGACTGGCTGGGCAAGGCCGAGCGGGCCGATCCGCGCGACGAGGCGGTGTTCGCCATCGAGCACCGGCAGTTCGGTTTCATCGGCATGCTGGTGTTCGACGAGCCCGCCGCGGGCCGGATGGAGCTGGGCTACTGGATCGGCCGCCCGTTCTGGGGCCGCGGCTACGCCACCGAGGCGGCCTCGGCCGCCCTCGGCTGGGCGCGGGCCGAATGGCGCCGGAACGTGGTGTGGGCGGGGCACTTCGCCGACAACCGGGCCTCGGGCCAGGTGCTGTGCAAGGCCGGCTTCCTCTACACCGGCGACGTGGTGGCGCGCCCCTGCGCCGCCCGCGGCGGCGAGGCCGTGCCGACGCGCATGATGGTCTGGTTGGCCTAAGGCTGGTAAGCGCAGCGGCGATGAAGTTCCTCGACCAGGTCAAGGTGTATGTGCGGAGCGGCAACGGCGGCGGCGGGGCCGTTTCGTTCCGCCGCGAGAAGTACATCGAGTACGGCGGGCCCGACGGCGGCGACGGCGGGCGCGGCGGCGACGTGTGGGTCGAGGCGGTCGAGGGGCTGAACACCCTGATCGACTACCGCTACCAGCAGCACTTCAAGGCCGGGACCGGCGTCCACGGCATGGGGCGCAACCGCCACGGCGCCGCCGGGGCCGACGTGGTGCTGAAGGTGCCCGTCGGCACCGAGGTGCTGGACGAGGACAAGGAGCTGATCGTCGACCTGGAGGCCGCCGGCCAGCGCTACCAGCTCTGCCGCGGCGGCAACGGCGGCTTCGGCAACACCCACTTCAAGGGCCCGGTGAACCAGGCCCCCCGCCACGCCAACCCCGGCCAGGACGGCGAGGAACGCGCCATCTGGCTAAGACTAAAGCTTATAGCGGACGTTGGGCTTGTCGGTTTGCCGAACGCGGGCAAGAGCACCTTCCTGGCGGCCGCCAGCGCCGCGAAGCCAAAGATCGCCGACTACCCCTTCACGACGCTCGCGCCGAACCTCGGCATGGTGGACCTGTCGGCCGGGGAGAGGTTCGTGCTGGCCGACATCCCGGGCCTGATCGAAGGCGCCAGCGAGGGCGCGGGGATCGGCACGCGGTTCCTGGGGCATGTGGAGCGCACGGCGGTGCTGGTCCATCTCGTGGATGGCACGCAGGACGACGTGGCCAAGGCCTGGAAGACGGTGCGCCACGAATTGGAGGCCTATGGCGAGGGGCTGGAGGACAAGCCCGAGATCCTGGCGCTGAACAAGATCGACGCCCTGGACGAGGAGACACGGGCCGCGCGGGCCGCCGAACTCTCGGCCGCCGCGGGCGTGCCTGTGCGGCTGGTGTCGGGGGCCGCCGGCATGGGCGTGACCGAGCTGCTGCGCGAAGCCTATGCCCTGGTCCGCCAGCGCAAGGCCGAGGCGGCCGCGGAATCGTCCGAACCCGAGGGCTGGACGCCGTGAGCCAGATCGCCGTCGCCCGGCGGGTGGTGGTCAAGGTGGGCTCGGCGCTGCTGGTCGGGCCCGACGGCGCCGCCCATGGCGAATGGCTGGCGGGCTTCGCCGCCGACGTGGCGCGGATGCGGGCGCGGGGCCAGCAGGTGCTGATCGTCTCGTCGGGCGCCGTGGCGCTGGGGCGCCGGCGGCTGGGCCTGGGCCGCCGCGCGCTGAGCCTGCCCGAGAAGCAGGCCGCCGCCGCCGCCGGGCAGTCGGCGCTGATGCGGGCGTGGGAGGAGGCCCTGGGGCCGCTGGGCGTCTCGTGCGCCCAGGTGCTGCTGACCCGCGACGACACCGAGGTGCGCCGCCGCTGGCTGAACGCCCGCGCCACGGTCGAAACCCTGCTGTCGCTGGGCGTCACGCCGGTCATCAACGAGAACGACACCGTCGTCACCGAGGAGATCCGGGTCGGCGACAACGACCGGCTGTCGGCCCGGGTGGCCCAGCTCGTCGGCGCCGAGTCGCTGATCCTGCTGTCGGACGTCGAGGGCCTCTACACCGCCGACCCCCGGCGCGACCCGTCCGCGAAGCTGGTGCCGCGCATCGCCCGGCTGACGCCGGAGATCGAGGCCATGGCCGGCGGCGCCAATGCGGCGGCCGGGGTCGGCACGGGCGGCATGGCCACGAAGCTGGAGGCCGCGCGCATCGCCTCGGCCGCCGGCTGCGCGACCACCATCACCCTGGGCGAGCGGCCGGGACCTCTGGCGGCGCTGGAGGCCGGCGCGGCCTGCACCGTGATCGAGCCCGCCACCACGCCCGCGGCCGCCTACAAGGCCTGGATCGCCGGCTCCCTGGCCCCGGCCGGCGCGCTCACCGTCGACGCCGGCGCCGCCGCCGCCGTGCGTCGGGGCAAGAGCCTGCTGGCCGCCGGCGTGCGCGCCGTGGACGGCCGTTTCGACAAGGGCGACGCGGTGGTGATCCGCGACGAGGCCGGCCGCGAGATCGCCCGCGGCCTCGTCCGCTACATGGCCGAGCACGCCGCCCGCATCTGCGGGCTGAAGTCCGACGCCATCGAGGCGGAGCTGGGCTACACCTCCGGGCCGGTCGTCCACGCCGACGACTTGGCGCTGGCGGCCCACGCCCCTACGCACTAGGTAAAGCTCAGACTGAGCAAATGGGGGTCCCCGTGGACGACGGGACGTCAGCCAAGGCCGCGCAGGCCGCCCGCACCGGGCGGCTGGAAGCGCTCGCGCCGGGCCAGGCGATCCCGTTCGGCGGCGACCGCGTGGCCTATGTGGACGCCGACTTGGCCGCCACGTTCCGGCCCGGCGATCGTCTCGTGGTGGTGCAGGACGCCGGCGACCTGCTGCGCATCCCGGCCGCCGAGGCGCAGGCCGCCGCCTCGGCCGTGGGCCGCGCCGCCGCCGCCTTCGCCCGCATGGGCGAGGTGGCCGACGTCGCCATCACCACCTTTTTCGAAGCCTTCGCGCGCCGGCTGGAGGACGAGGCGGCCTGGGGCGCCATCGCCGCGGCCAACGCCGCCGACGTCGAGGCCGCCCGCGCCAGGGGCCGCTCGACGACCCGGCTGATCGCCTCCGAGGCCATGCGCGCCGACATGATCGCCGGCCTGCGCGCCTGGCGCGACGCCAAACCGCCGCGCGGCCGCCGCATCGAACGGATCGACCACCAGGGCTGGTCGGTGGAGCAGCTGACCGCGCCGCTGGGCGTGGTGGGCTTCGTCTTCGAGGGCCGCCCCAACGTGTTCGCCGACGCCTGCGGCGTGATCCGGGCGGGCAACACCGTGGTCTTCCGCATCGGTTCCGACGCCCTGGGCACGGCGCGCGCGATCGTGGCCGAGGCGCTGGACCCGGCCCTGGCCGAGGCCGGTTTGCCCGAAGGCGCCGCGGTGCTGGTGGATTCGGCGGCCCACGCGGCCGGCTGGGCGATGTTCGGCGACGCCCGGCTGGCCCTGGCCGTGGCGCGCGGTTCGGGCCCGGCGGTGGCCCAGCTGGGCGCCATCGCCCGCCAGGCCGGCACGCCCGTCAGCCTGCACGGCACGGGCGGCGCCTGGCTGGTGGCCGACGAGACCGCAGACCCCGAGCGGTTCTACGCCGCGGTCTTCCATTCGCTGGACCGCAAGGTCTGCAACACGCTGAACGTCTGCTGCATCGTCGAGAGCCGGGCTGGCGATCTGGTCCCGGTGTTCCTGGAGGCGCTGGCGCGCGCGGGCGAACGGCGGCGCGGCGCCAAGCTGCACGTGGCCGAGGCCGACTTCGCGCGCCTGCCCGAGGCCTGGCGTACGGGCCGGTCCACGGTGATCCGCGCCGAAGGCCCGGTGGAGGAGGCGCTGGCCGAGCCCATCGCCGACGCCGACCTCGGCCGCGAATGGGAGTGGGAGGAGGCCCCCGAGGTCAGCCTCAAGGTGGTGGCCGATACGGCCGAGGCCGTGGCGCTGTTCAACGCGCTCAGCCCCCGCTTCGCCGCGACCCTGATCTCGCAGGATCCGGCCGCCCACGAACGCTTCTACGCGACGGTCGACGCGCCCTTCGTGGGCGACGGCTTCACCCGCTGGGTGGACGGCCAGTACGCGCTGAACCGGCCGGAGCTTGGCCTGTCGAACTGGCAGCACGGCCGCCTGTTCGCCCGCGGCGGCGTGCTCGCCGGCGACGGCGTCTTCACGGTGCGCGCCCGCGTCCGCCAGGCCGACCTCGATCTCGACCGCGGGGGCCAGCCCACCCCGCCGCGCGCAGGCTGATCCGTCGCATGTGGTTTGCAGGCCCGGCGCGCCGCGCCCCCGCCGCCGGCCGTCCGCGGGCGTTGCGGCCGGGCTTCCACCTCGAGCCCGGGATGCGGGTGGGCCTTTTCGGCGGCTCGTTCAACCCGGCGCACGAAGGCCACGCCCACGTGGCCGAGACGGCGCGCCGGCGCATGGGCCTGGACCGGGTGATCTGGCTGGTCTCCCCGCAGAACCCCCTGAAGTCGAGCCGCGAGACGGCCAGCCTCGCCGAGCGCATGGCGGGGGCGAGTCGCTTCGCCCAGGGCCCGGGCATGATCGTCTCGGACGTGGAGACCCGCCTGGGCTCGGCCTACACCATCGACACCATCCGCTCGCTCAAGGCGCGCTTTCCCGGGGTGGAGTTCGTCTGGGTGATGGGGGCCGACAGCCTGGCCTCGTTCCACCGCTGGAAGGGCTGGACCCAGATCATGCGCGAGGTGCCGGTGGCGGTGGTCTCCCGGCCATGGATCGCGCTGCGCAGCCGCTTCTCGCCGGCCGCGCGCCGCTTCGCGAGGTTCCGCCGCTCGTCCATGCACGCCGGCAGCCTGCCGGGGGCGACGGCGCCGGCCTGGGTGTTCCTGCGCGGACCCCTCAATTTCCAGTCCTCGACGGCCCTGCGGGAACGCATGCGCCGGGCTGCGGCGTGAGGTCCGCGCGAGGCGGCTGACCGCGGCCCTTGCCTGTGGTAGGCTGCAAGACGCGTGGACACCAAAGGAGCACCCCGCTGACCCGTAAACCCGCGCCCGAAGGGCTCGCCCCGAGCCTGGCGCAGGAGGCCCCGGCCGACGCCGGAGCCTCTCCCTCCGACGAGGGCCGTATCACCGCCGTGGAGGACCTGATCCTCTCGCGGCTGGACGATGACAAGGCCCAGGACGTCGTCTTCATCGACCTGAAGGGCAAGAGCCCCGTCGCAGACGGGCTGATCGTGGCGTCGGGCCGCTCGCAGCGGCACGTGGGCGCCATGGCCGACCATCTGCTGCGCGCCCTGAAGGAGGCCGGCCTCGGCCGGTGCCGCGTGGAGGGCATGCCCAGCGCCGACTGGGTGCTGATCGACGCCGGCGACGTCATCGTCCACCTGTTCCGGCCCGAGGTCCGCGCGTTCTACAACATCGAGAAGATCTGGTCGGTCGAGCCGCCGGCGAACCGCGCCGCGATCTAGGGCGCGCGCCCCGTTTCGTGGGGCCTCGGATCGTGACTGGACATCACGCTGTCCGTTTGGCGCCATGCGCCCAACGGAGGAAACCATGTCTGAAACCCTGAGCCGCGACCTGCTGGACCTCGGCGCCGGCGATCTCGCCGCGGCTCTGGCCGCGCGCAAGGTCAGCGCCGCCGAGCTGACGGACGCCGCGATCGCCCGCATCGAAGCCCGCGACGGGGCCATCAACGCCGTGGTGGTCCGTGACTTCGACCGGGCGCGCGATCGGGCGCGTGCCGCCGACGCGGCCCTGGCGCGCGGCGAGCGAGGCCCGTTGCTGGGCGTGCCGATGACCGTCAAGGAATCCAACAACGTCGAGGGTTTGCCCACCACGTGGGGCAGCCCGGCCTTCGGCGGCTGGACGGCCGACAAGGACTCCGTGCCCGTGGCCCGTCTCAAGGCGGCCGGCGCGGTGATCCTGGGCAAGACCAACGTCCCGCCGTTCCTGGCCGACTGGCAGAGCCACAATCCCGTCTACGGCCGCACGCGCAATCCGTGGAACCTGGATCGCTCGCCCGGCGGCTCGTCGGGCGGCAGCGCCGCCGCGCTGGCGGCCGGCATGATCCCGCTGGAGCTGGGCTCGGACATCGGCGGCTCGATCCGCGTGCCGGCGGCGTTCTGCGGGGTCTATGGCCACAAGCCCAGCTACGACCTCGTGCCGCTCCGGGGCCATTCCCCGCCCGGCCTGGACGGCGGCGGCGTGGTGATGGCCGTCGTGGGACCCCTGGCGCGCAGCGCGTCAGACCTGGCGCTGGCGCTCGACGTCGTGGCCGGACCCGAGCCTGACGAGGCCAAGGGCTACAAGCTGGCGCTTCCGCCGCCGCGGCATGCCGAACTCGCCGACTATCGGATGCTGGTGATCGACCAGCATCCGGCCGCCGCCGTCGATGACGAGATCCGCTCGGCCATCGACGTCCTGGCCGGAAATCTGGACGCGCTCGGCGCCCGGGTCAGCCGCGCCAGCGACCTGCTGCCCGACCTCGCCGGCCAGCACGGCGTCTATCTGGGCTTGCTGAACGCGGCGATGACGCGCGGCGCGCCCGGCGCCACCCCAGTCAACGCCCACGAGTGGATGAACCTGCTCGACGCCCAGGTCGCGTTCCGCCGCCGCTGGTCGGAGTTCTTCGAGGAATTCGACGTGGTGCTCGCCCCCACCTTCGGCGTCACGGCCTTCCCGCACGACGACGAGCCCGACCAGCAGAAGCGCATCCACGTGATCAACGGCCAGACCACGCCCTACTTCTCCCAGATCGCCTGGCCGGGCGTCGCGCTGCTGCCCAACCTGCCGGCCACCGCCTGCCCTATCGGGCTCACGCGCGGCGGACTGCCCATGAGCGTGCAGGTGATCGGACCCTATCTGGAGGACCGCACGACGATCGCCTTCGCGGGCCTGCTGGAGCGGGAGTTCGGCGGTTTCGTCGCCCCGCCGCCGCTGTAGCCGGGATTTACAGCGGCGCTCGAACCCTGTAGTGGCCGTCGCGATGCTCGCGACCATGACCATGATTATCCGCAAAACGACCCGCCTCGGCGGGGCGTCGGCGGGTGCGCGCGGTTAAGGATCCAGAGCGCAACTTTCCGAAAAGCCCCGCCCGACCGGCGGGGCTTTTTCGTTGAACGAACCCCTCGCCGCCGGGCCTCAACATCAAGAGGACCCCGCCATGCTGACCCAGCCTTCCTACCGATCCCTGCGAAATCCCACGGTGGCCATCGTGGGCGCGACCGGCGCCGTGGGCGCCGAGCTGATCCGCTGCCTGGAGGAACGCGACTTCCCCGCCGCCGGCCTCCGGCTCCTGGCGTCGGCCCGCTCCGCCGGCCGGGCGATGACCTTTCGGGGCGCGCCGGTCGAGGTGCAGGCCCTGGGCGAGGACAGCTTCGCGGGCGTGGACCTCGCCTTGTTCGCCGCCGACGCCGACACGGCCCGGACCTACGCGCCCCTGGCCCGCGCGGCCGGCGCGGTGGTGATCGACAATTCCTCGGCCTTCCGGATGGACCCCGACTGCCCGCTGGTGGTGCCGGAGGTGAACCTGGAGAGCCTGACCTGGAGCCGCGGCGTCGTCGCTAACCCTAACTGCACCGCGATCATCCTGTGCGTCGCGGTCGCCCCGCTCCAGCGCCGCTTCGGCCTGCGGCGGCTGCAGGTGGCCACCTATCAGGCCGCGTCGGGCGCCGGCGCCCCGGCCATGCAGGAGCTGCTGGACTCCACGCGCGCCTTCCTCGACGGCCGGCCGTTCGAGCCGCAGGTCTTCCGCCACCCCTACGCTTTCAACGTCTTCAGCCACAACGACGCGGTCGATCCTCTGACCGGCTACAACGGCGAGGAGAGCAAGGTGATGGCCGAGACCCGGCGGATCCTGGGGGCGGCCAACCTGCCCGTGGGCGTCACCTGCGTTCGCGTGCCCGTGCTGCGCGCCCACGCCCTGGCGGTGACCGCCGAGTTCGACGCCCCGGTGCCACCGTCGGCCGTGCGCGAGTGCCTGGAGGAGGCCGCCGGCGTGCGCGTGATCGACGACCGCGAGGCCAACCATTTCCCGATGCCGGTCGAGGCGCAGGGGCAGGGCGACGTGCTGGCCGGCCGCATCCGCCGCGACCTGGGCGACCCCTCCGGCCGCTCGGTGGCGATGTTCCTGGCGGGCGACCAGCTCCTGAAGGGCGCGGCGCTCAACGCCGTGCAGATCGCCGAGCAGATGCTGGTGGCATAGCGATCCTCTCCGAGGCTGCGCCTGGGGGGAGAGGTCAATCTTGTCGTCGCTTCGCGGCGCGTTGAGCGGCGGGCCTTCGCGACCTATTACCGCGATCTGGCGCCAAGGGGAGACGAGCGTATGAAATTGAGCCGCGGCCGACGTCAGGCACTGCTCACCGGATCGGCCGCGCTGATTGCGCCAATATTCGCGACGTCATGTGCGTCGATCCCCTCCAGGCCGCCGGCTCGCAGGAACGCCGCGAATGCGACCGTCGTCGGTCCTGTCACCGGGGGCGACAAGGGCTGGATATACCGCGCTCCGGTCATCGACCTGGCGGCGGCCGGCTATGTCATCGAAGAGTTCTTCGTCTCGGGCGCAGCCAGGTCTTTCAGGCTCGCAGACGGTGAAACCGCCACATTCGACGGCGACTGGACCACCCAGGCCGACCAGACGGCGCCCTTCACCACGCGCATTTTCGTCGCTCGGCCATCCGACCCGGCCAAATACAACGGCGTGCTGCTGGCGCACTGGCAGAACGTTTCCGCCGGCTATGAAAACGGCTGGCCGACAGACGCGATCTTGGGCGGGTACGCCTGGATGGCCGTGTCGGCGCAGGCGGACGGAATAAACGGCGGCGCCGGCAAGGCGCAGTACGGGCTGCGGCAATGGGACAACGCCCGCTACGGCGCTCTCGACCATCCCGGAGACGCCTTTTCCTACGATATCTTCGCCACCGCCGTTTCCGCCGCCCTTGGGCGTTCGGCCCAGGCGCCGGGCGGACCGCTCGCCAACCTCAAGACGGAGACGGTCATCGCCCTTGGCGGATCGCAATCCGCCCTGAGGCTCGCCACCTTCATCAACGGCGTTCATTCGCACCGCAGGGTCTTCGACGGCTACCTGCTGCTGTCTCACTTCGGCGTCGCCCCTCCCTTTGAAGAGCGCAGCCTCATCAGTCTTTTCGACATCGCCGGAGGTGGCCGCAACGCCGCTTGGAGCCAGATTGCGGACAGGGGCGACGCGCCAGTCTTGGTCGTGGATACGCAAGCCGAGGCGTTGATGCACTATCGCGCCCGGCAGCCGGATACGGCCAGCTTCCGCACGTGGGAAATCGCCGGGGCGCCGCATGCCCCGCCTTCCGCGACGCATATGAAGGATGTTGCGGGAAAGCGGGATGGCGTTGTCGACGGCGGACCCGCGCCGAGCACGCGCAATGTGGTCGAATGGGGATATGCTTCGGACGCCGCGATCCGGTTTCTGGCGCGGTGGATCAGGGATGGCGCAGAGCCCCCACGCTTCGAGCCTCTGACGATCGACCTCTCCGGCTCCCACCCTTCATACGCCCTCGATGATGTGGGGAACGTCATCGGCGGCATCCGCCCGCCCGAGGTCGCAGCGGCGATCGGCGTCCATTCCGCGGGGCTGCCCCCGGCGAACGCGCTGCTGGGGCGCAGTGTCCTGTTCGATCGCCAGCGCATGATCGAACAGCATGGCGACAGGCGCCATTTCCTGGCGTCCTGGAACGACGCCGTCGCAAAGCTGGAAGCCGCGGGGCTGCTCCTGCCCGTGGAGAGCCAGCAGGTCAGGGCGCGCGCCGCGGAATACTGGCCCGCCGATTGAGGCTTGGGAACAACGCCCGGCGACTCGGATCGAGACGGCGGGATCGCTTCGCCACGCGTTTCGGCCTACTGCCAAACCTGTGAGAATCGCGATCGTCGCCATCGGCCGCCTGGCCCGCTCCCCCGAGACCGAGCTGGTCCGGACCTATGTGGAGCGGGCGACCGCGGCTGGGCGCTCGCTGGGCCTGGGTCCGGTGGAGGTGGTGGAGGTCGAGGCGCGCAAGCCCGGCAAGGCGGCCGAGGCCGAGGCGTTGCGTCCCCACTTGGCCGACAGCCACGTGATCGCCTGCGACGAGCGCGGAAAGGCGCGGGGCTCGCGCGAGTTCGCCGGGGAGATCGGCCGGCTCCGCGACGGCGGGGCGCGGCGGCTGGTGTTCCTGATCGGCGGCGCCGACGGCCTCGATCCCGGACTGGTGCGCGAGGCCCAGGGGGTGCTGGCGTTCGGGCCGCAGACCTGGCCGCACGCGCTGGCCCGCGCGATGCTGGCCGAACAGATCTGGCGGGCGGTCTCGATTCTGGCCGGATCGCCGTATCATCGCGACTGATGCGACGGATTCTTCTCATGACGGCGGCGGGCGCCCTGGTGCTGGCGGCGGGCGCCGCGGCGCTCGCCGCCACGACGCCGCGGCTGGCGCGGCTGAACGCCGCGGAGACCGAGCTGTCGGTCGACCAGGGCCTCAACATGCATCGGCTCGCCCGGCTGCTGTCGGTGCTGGAGCAGCTCAAGCGCGACCCGCCGCCGGCCCTGCTGGTGTCGCCGGACGACGCCCGCGACGCCGTCCGCGCGGCGATCCTCGTCAAGGCCATCACGCCCGAGTTGCAGGCCCGCGCACAGGCCTATGCGCAGGGCGCCAGCGAGGTGATGCGACAACGCCGGCTGGCCGCCGTGCAGAGCGAGGCGCTGTTCGAGGCCGACAGCCGTGCGGCCGACGCGCTGCCGCGGCCCAGCGCCGACGCCGGCCTGGCGCTGCGGGGCCCGGTCGACAGCGACAATTCGGCCTTCATCGCCCCGCCGACGCGGCTGGCGCCGCCGGCGGAAGGGACGATCGTGCGGCGCTTCGGCGCGCCTCTGCCGGGGGGCGGCCGGTCGAACGGCATCACCTTCGCCACCGCCAAAGGCGCCCGCGCGGTGAGCCCCGCGGCGGGGCTCGTCCAATACGTGGGCCCCGTAAAGGGTTGGGGCGTCATCGTTATTTTAAGACTAGCCGGCGGATACCATCTCGTGCTTGCTGGTCTCGACAGAACCTCGGTTCAGGTCGGACAATCCGTCGCGGAAGGTCAACCTGTCGGATGGGCCCCGGATGGCCGACAATCGGCCCCCGAGATCTACCTGGAGGTCCGCGAGCAGGGTTCGCCCGTCGATCCCGCCCGATGGCTGGCTGCCAGCCAGGCGGCGGAGCGGAACCGGGGTTGAACAACAAAGCGGGCTGATGCGGCCTTAAAACCGACGTCGGTCTGCCGGACAAGGCGGTCGCAAGCCGGCATAGGGAGACTGAGGCAGGCCATGAAGAAGTACCTACTGATCGGCGCCTCGGCGTTCGTGCTGGGCGCAGGATCCATGGCCTATGTCAGCCAGCAGGCGATGGCCTCGGCCCAGCCCCGGGCCAAGACCTACCGGATGCTCGGCCTGTTCGGCGACGTGCTGAACACCGTCGAGAACCAGTATGTGACCGAGGTCGACGACACCAAGCTGATCCAGTCGGCCATCGACGGCATGCTGACCTCGCTCGACCCGCACTCGGGCTATCTCGATCCCGAGAGCTTCGACGACATGCGCGACCAGACGCGCGGCGAGTACGGCGGCCTGGGCATCGAGGTCACCAGCGAAGACGGCGTCGTGAAGGTGATCTCGCCGATGGACGACACCCCCGCCTTCAAGGCCGGGATCAAGGCCGGCGACTACATCACCGCCGTGAACGGCGAGAGCGTGCTGGGCCTGTCGGTGACCGACGCGGTCAAGCAGATGCGCGGCAAGCCGGGCGAGACGGTCACCCTGACCATCGCGCGCGAAAAGTCCGACCCGTTCGACGTGAAGCTCACCCGCGAGGTCATCAAGCCCAAGTCGGCCACGGCGAAGCTGGACGGCGACTACGGCGTGGTGCGGATCGGCAGCTTCAACGAGAAGACCACCGACGAGACCGAGCAGGCGATCAACGACCTGCGGACCAAGAATCCCAAGCTGAAGGGCATCGTCCTCGACCTGCGCAACAATCCCGGCGGCCTGCTCGACCAGGCGGTCGGCGTCTCGGACCTGTTCCTGGAGAACGGCGAGATCGTCAGCCAGCGCGGCCGCGATCCGCGCGACGTCGAGCGCTACAACGCCCGGGCCGGCGACGTGACCGGCGGCCTGCCGATCGTGGTGCTGATCAACTCGGGCACGGCCTCGGCCGCCGAGATCGTGGCCGGCGCCCTGCAGGACCGCAAGCGCGCCGAGATCGTCGGCACCACCAGCTTCGGGAAGGGGTCGGTGCAGACCGTGATCCCGCTGCGCGGCGGCATCGACGGGGCGCTGAAGCTGACCACGGCGCGCTACTACACGCCGTCGGGCCGCTCGATCCAGAAGACCGGCATCACGCCCGACCTCGAGGTCGCCCTGACCCGCGAGGAAGCCCAGGCCATCGCCAACCGCAGCTACCAGTTCTCCGAGGCCTCGTTCCGCAACGCGCTGAACGCCGACGAGGGCAAGGAGCGCCGCGGCGCCCACACGCCCGCCGAAGCCCCGCCGGAGGATTTCGACGAGGCCAAGAAGGACTTCCAGATCGTCCGCGCCGAGGACGTGCTGCACTACGGCTCTGTGGCGGCCACGCCCAAGCTGCCCAAGCCCACGGCGCGGCTGGCCGAGATCGTCGGCAAGGCCCGCGTCGCCGAGGCCAAGCCGCCGGAAACGACGCAGAAATAGTCCTGGCCGCAGCGCCGGATGGAAGGGCGGCCCACGGGCCGCCCTTTTTCGTTCCGTCGGCCGTGAGCGGGGGAAAGCGGGCGTTAACCACGATCGACGAGGCTGCGGGCTCCTGGGAGCCTCCGACTTGGCCAATATCGCCCTGCCGCCGTTCAAGGCGCCGCGGATCAACCTCGGCGCCGTGCTCAAGAACCCCGTCGCCGGTCTCGCCGGCGCCGGCGTCCTGTTCGCGGGCGCGGTGGTGGCGCTGGCGGTGCTGCTTGGCCCCGGCAGCGGCCCGACCCGGCTGCGCATCCCCCTGCAGGGCGCGCTGAGCGGCGCGCCGGCCGGCTGGCGCGAGTCGCTCAAGCCGCCGCACGGGGAGGCCCACACCTATCACGACGTGGTTCGGCTCTCGGAGCGCCCGCTGGACGGGCGCACCGCCGGCAAGGCCGCGCGGCCGCCGCGTCCCGTCTATTCAGGCCCCGGCCTCGCCCAGGCGCCGATCGCGGGCTTCTACACGCCCGGTCCGGGCGGGCCGCTCCCGATCATCGCCCAGGACGGCCGCACCCCGGCCGAGGTCTACGCGCGGCCCTTCAAGCCCAATGGCCGGCCCAAGGTGGCGCTGGTCATCGGCGGCTTGGGCCTGAACGCCAGCGCCACGCGCCGGGCCATCGACACCCTGCGCCCGGAGATCACCCTGTCGTTCAGCGTCTACGCTGAGGGCCTGCAGGGCTGGATCGACATGGCCCGCGCCCGCGGCCACGAGGTGCTGCTGGAAACGCCCATGGAGCCGGTGGACTATCCGGACGACGATCCCGGCCCCTACACCCTGATGGCCGCCGCCCAGCCGCCCGAGACGGTCAAGCGGCTGGAATGGATCCTCTCGCGCGGGACGGGCTACTTCGGCCTGACCAACTATCTGGGCTCGCGGTTCATGGCCTCGGACGGCGCCTACAACGCCTTCGCGAGCTCGGTGCGGGGCCGCGGCCTGGCGTTCATCGACGACGGCTCGGCGGCGCGGCGTGGCGGCGGCATGGCCCGCGCCACGGCCGAACGGGTGATCGACGACAAGCTCTCGGGCGCCGCCATCGACGAGCAGCTCGGAGCGCTGGAGGCCGGCGCCCTGCAGCGCGGCCAGGCGCTGGGATCGGGCTTCGCTTATCCCGTCACCCTGGAGAAGGTTGCGAAATGGGCCAATGAGGTGGAAACGAGGGGCTTCCAGCTGGCCCCCGCCTCCTCGATGACCCGCAAGCGATGAGCGATCTTCCCCACTACCGTCCCAATGTCGGCGTCGTGCTCTTCCATCCGGACGGCCGCGTCTGGTTCGGGCGACGGCGGGGCACGCCGCCGCCGCACAACTGGCAGTTCCCGCAGGGCGGGGTCGACGCCGGCGAAGACATCGAAGCAGCCGCGCGCCGCGAGCTGACCGAAGAGACCGGCGCGGTCACCGTGAGCCGCCTGGGCCGGACCGACGGCTGGATGACCTACGACTTCCCGCCCGACTACGCCGGCGGCAAGGCCGCGCGGGGCTTCAAGGGCCAGAAGCAGGCCTGGTTCGCCTTCCGCTTCGATGGCGAGGAGGCCGAGTTCGACCTCGCCGCCCACCATGCGCCCGAGTTCGACGCCTGGCGCTGGGGCTATCTGGCCGACGCGCCCGACCTGATCGTGCCCTTCAAGCGGCAGGTCTACGAGACCGTCGCCCAGGCGTTCGCCGTGTTTGCGGCCGGCAAGCCCGCCGCGGCGTAAATCCTGCAGGCGACGGGCGGGCATGGAGCTAGGCTGTGCGGGCGAGGTCGGCCGCGCCGAGGAGTGGACGTCTGAATGCCGACGGTTGTGATGACGCATGGCGCGTTCTGCGGAGGCTGGGCCTTCGAGGCCTTCCGCCAGCCGTTCGAGGCCGCCGGCTGGGACGTGCTGGCTCCGGACCTTCCCGGCCACGCCGAGGGTGACGCACGCGACGCCGTGGCCGGCCTGTCGATGTCGGACTACGCCAACGCGCTGGTCGGGCTGTGCGCGACCTTGCCCGAACCGCCGGTGCTGCTGGGCCATTCCATGGGTGGGCTGGTCAGCCAGATCGCGGCCCGGCGGGTCCGCGCGCGGGCGCTGGTCCTGCTGGCGCCGTCGGCCCCCTGGGGCATCCCCGGCTCCAGCATCGAGGAGGCGATCACGGCCATGGGCGTGCACCTGGCCGATCCGTTCTGGATGGGGTCGGTGGAGCCGGACCGGGGCCTGATGCGCAGCCACAGCCTCGACCGCACGCCGGCGCCCGTCCGCGACGCGGTGATCGCGCGCCTGCGCCCGGAAAGCGGCCGGGCCGTGCGCGAGGTGCTGAACTGGTGGCTCGATCCGTTCATGACCACCAGCATCGGCCCGGGGGCGCTGCCGATGCCCGGCCTCTGCGTCGCCGGCGAGCGCGACGTCGTCCATCCGGCCGCCACGGTGCGCCAGACGGCGGGCCGGATCGGAGCCAGCTTCCTGCCGATGCCCGGGATGAGCCACTGGCTGATCGGCGAGACGGGCTGGGAGCAGGTGGCCGAAGCCTCGCTGCAATGGCTCGCCGCCGAGGCGCGGATCAGCGCCTGAGGCCGCGCCAGGCCCAGCGTGCCAGCCCGCCCAGGGCCACCAGCGCCCAGGCGGCCTCCACAAGCGTCGCGGAGAGATTGAAGTCCTGGGTCAGCAGCGACCAGAGGATCAGGCTGGCGCCCACGAAGTTGCAGGCAAGAGAAATGGGCCGGTTGGCGTCCAACCGGCCCATCGCGGCGCCCGCATAGGCGCCGAGGATCAGGACGACGCCGACCAATCCGCCGGCGTCGGCCAGCGTCATCAGAAGGTGCGTTCCTGGTACTGCATGGTGCCCAGGTCGTAGTTCTTGTTGATCTGGGTGCCGTCGGGATTGCGCACGGTCGAGAAGTTCAGGCCCATCGACTGGTTCGCCGTCAGGTATTCCCACGAGCGGCGAACGCGCTTCAGGCCGTCGGGATCGACCGGCTGGGTGTAGTTGGCGGTGGGGTCGAGCGGCGGCTGGTGCACGAACGACCAGATGTTCAGCGCCTTGGTGACTTCCTCGTCCTGGCCCATGGGGTAGTGGAAGTCGACGATGCAGACCGTCTGGTTGCTGCCCTGCGGATAGACCACGGCTTCGTAGTTCTTGTCCTTGCCGTCGCCGAGGCGGCGGCTCCAGGTCATGTCGCGGCGGTTCTTCTTGAAGCCGTTGGCCTTGGCCAGGTCGTCGATCTCTTGGCCGCGAACCGCGGGCACGCAGATCTTCTCAAGGATCGAGATCGCCTCGGCGCCGGGGCCCGTCGTGGGCAGCGGCGGCGGGGGCGGAGGCGGCGGAGGCGGCTCCTCGGCGGGCGGCGGAGCCGGCGCGGCCTGCTCGGCCGGCGCTTCGGCCGTGGGCGGGGCGGCCTCGGCGGGCGCGGCCGGCGGCGCAGCGGTCTCGGCAGGCGCCGGCGCGCTGGCGGGATCCTGAGCCTGGGCGGCCGTGACCAGCGCGGCGGCGGCGATCAGGCTCGAAAGGACGAGACGCATAGACACTCCCCTGACTGTACGGCCCGGCATGAAACGGTAGCGAGGCGCCGTGCGCAAGGCCTCAAGGCGACCAAATTACGACAGTGATTTACTATGCCTTCTAGACGGCTTCCACTGCATGTTCTGCGAGAATCGTCAGCCCGTCCGGAGTCACGTCGGCGAATCCGCCGCGCACCTCGTACGTCGTCACCTTGCCGTCGTTGTGGACGCGGACCGGGCCCTCCTTGAGCGCGGTCATGAACGGGCCATGGCCCGCCAGCACGCCGAAGTCGCCTTCGGCGCCGGGCGCGTCCACCTGATCGACCGGACCCGCGAACAGCTCGCGTTCCGGCGAAACCAGGGAGAAGTGAAGCTTCTCGGCCATCGGTCCTACGCTTCCGCCGCCAGCTGCTCGGCCTTCTTCACCGCGTCCTCGATGGTGCCGACGTTGAAGAACGCCGGCTCGGGGAGGTGATCGTACTCGCCGTCCACCAGCGCCTTGAACGAGCGGATGGTGTCTTCCAGGCTGACCAGCACGCCGGGCGTGTTGGTGAACTGCTCGGCCACGTGGAAGGGCTGCGACAGGAAGCGCTGGATCTTCCGCGCCCGGGCCACGATCAGCTTGTCCTCTTCCGACAGCTCATCCATGCCCAGGATGGCGATGATGTCCTTCAGCGCCTTGTACTGCTGCAGAGTCTCCTGCACGCGGCGGGCGACCTGGTAGTGCTCCTCGCCGATCACCAGCGGGTCCATGATCCGGCTGGTGGAGTCCAGCGGGTCCACGGCCGGGAAGATGCCCTGGGCGGCGATGTCGCGGCTCAGCACGGTGGTGGCGTCCAGGTGGGCGAACGAGGTCGCCGGCGCCGGGTCGGTCAGGTCGTCGGCGGGCACGTAGATGGCCTGCACCGAGGTGATCGAGCCCTTCGAGGTGGAGGTGATCCGCTCCTGCAGGTTGCCCATCTCGGTGGCCAGGGTGGGCTGATAGCCCACGGCCGAGGGGATGCGGCCCAGCAGCGCCGACACTTCCGAACCCGCCTGGGTGAAGCGGAAGATGTTGTCGATGAACAGCAGCACGTCCTTGCCTTCCTGGTCGCGGAAGTACTCCGCCTGGGCCAGGCCGGTCAGGGCCACGCGGGCGCGGGCGCCCGGGGGTTCGTTCATCTGGCCGTAGACCAGGGCGCACTTGGAGCCCTCGGTCGAGCCGTTCTTCTTCGGGTCCACGTTCACGTTGGACTCGATCATCTCGTGGTAGAGGTCGTTGCCCTCGCGGGTCCGCTCACCCACGCCGGCCAGCACGGAGTAACCGCCGTAGGCCTTGGCGATGTTGTTGATGAGCTCCTGCATGGTCACGGTCTTGCCCACGCCGGCGCCGCCGAACAGGCCGATCTTGCCGCCCTTGGTGTAGGGGCAGAGCAGGTCGATCACCTTGATGCCGGTGACCAGCACTTCGGCCGAGGTCGACTGCTCGGCGAAGGAGGGCGCCTCGCGGTGGATCGGCGAGCTGTAGGCCGAATTGATCGGGCCGGCTTCGTCGATGGGATCGCCGATGACGTTCATGATCCGGCCAAGCGTGGCCGGGCCGACCGGCACGATGATCGGGCTGCCGGTGTCGACCACGGGCTGGCCGCGGGTCAGGCCCTCGGTGGTGTCCATGGCGATGGCGCGCACGGTGTTCTCGCCCAGGTGCTGGGCCACCTCGAGCACGAGGCGGAAGGGCTGGCCCGTCCGCTGGTCGGTGTTGGTGGTCTCCAGGGCGTTCATGATCGCCGGCAGGTGGCCGTCGAACTCGACGTCGACGACAGCGCCGATGATCTGCACCAGCTTGCCGGTGGCGACGCCCTGGGTTGCGGCTTGCGGCTTCGCGGCCTTGGGCGCGGCGGGCTTCTTGGCGGCCGGCTTGCGGGCGGCGGGCTTCTTGGCGGTGGCGGCTTCAGACATGGCTTTGTTCCAATCAGATCGCTTCGGCGCCGGAGATGATCTCGATCAGCTCCTTGGTGATCTG
>NZ_WGNY01000014.1 GCF_016124325.1 Phenylobacterium sp. | reverse complement strand
GGCCGCCGCCGTGGCGCTCAAGCGCGTGCCCGAGGCCAACGCCTCCTACACGCCGGACGGCATCGCGATGCACCACCACGCCGACATCGCCATGGCGGTGGCGGTGCCGGGCGGTCTGATCACCCCGATCATCCGGGCGGCCGAGACCAAGGGCCTGGCCCAGATCGCCCAGGAGGCCAAGGACCTCGCCGAGCGGGCGCGCAACAAGAAGCTGAAGCCCGAGGAATTCCAGGGCGGCACCTTCTCGGTCTCCAACCTCGGCATGTTCGGGATCAGGAACTTCGCCTCGATCATCAACGAGCCGCAGGGGGCGATCCTGTCGGTCGGCGCCGGCGAGAAACGTCCCGTGGTCCGCGGGAACGACCTCGCCGTGGCCACGGTGATGAGCGTCACGCTCACCTGCGATCATCGGGTCGTGGACGGCGCCACCGGCGCCCGCTGGCTCGCGGCCTTCAAAGGCCTGATCGACGACCCGCTGACGATGATCGTGTGAGGCCGGGCGCGCCGAGCGCGCCCGGCGGCGTCCTACTTCAGCGAGATCATCTGATAGAAGAACGTCAGCAGGCCGTTGAGCTCGCGGGCCGTCTTCGGCCGCGCCCTGACCGTGTAGCCGTTCACGCGCTCGAAGTTCGGCAGCATCGAGAGCAGCTCCGCCATCCGGTTCCCCTTCAGGAGCAGGTCGAAGTCGACGGGCCAGTCGCGGGTGTAGAGCTTCGCCTCGGCGCGGCGCTCCACGGCGCGCCGGGTCGCCTCGCGGATCAGGTCGCAGCACACGCTGGGCGTCAGGGTGTTGGCGGCCGTGTGACTGATCGCGGTCTTGGTC
Source organism: Phenylobacterium sp. (assembly GCF_016124325.1). Taxonomy (GTDB): domain Bacteria; phylum Pseudomonadota; class Alphaproteobacteria; order Caulobacterales; family Caulobacteraceae; genus Phenylobacterium. Next base: position 266,657 of record NZ_WGNY01000014.1, on the reverse strand, counting down.
GCCACCGTCTCGATGTCGCCCAGCACCTCGCGCGCATGCTCGACGTAGGCATCGTCGCCCGTCGCGAGGAGCACGGGCACGCCGGCTTCCCCGGCGGCCAGCGCGCTGATGTGGGTTTCGGAGACCGACTCGCCGTTGATCTTCACGTCGGTGAAATGCCCGCCGGCCACCGTGTGCGGGCACAGTCCGCGGGGGGATGCGGCGCCCACATGGTAGCCGATGAAGGCGGCGCCGATCACGTCGGGCTCGTCGACGCCGTCCATCATCAGCAGCGGGCGGGGCCAGCAGCGGGTGAGCCGCACATAGTCAGGCAGCCGGTCGACCATGATGTTTCGGCCGAACAGGTGGGAGTCCGACACCACCACCTCGTCGCAGCCGGCCGCGTGCGCGCCCTCGGCGGCGGCGATCACCTCGTTGGTCATCCAGAGCCTGGCTTCGCCGTAGTCGAAGTTGCCGGGCGTGCCGCTGTCGAAATGCGCGATGCCGCCGACGCCTTCGATGTCGGCCGAAATGTAGAACTTCATCGTCTCTTCCTAACTTGGTGATCGGCGCCCTGCGGCTAGGGATCGTGCGTCGCGGAGTCCGGCGACCCGTCGCGGACGCCCGAGAGCCAGGCCATGAGATTGCGCGTGAAGCGCGCGTTCTCCTCCGCGCCCGGCGCATTCAGCCCCATCTTCTTCTTGTTGCTCGCGATCTGGGCCGTGAACATCGCCGCCTCGCCGAAGGCCGCGACACGGCCCGCGCCCACGCGCCGCGTGGCGCCCTGAAGCCAGCCGCCGGCTGGCATCCGCGGCGTCGTAGCGTCGAAGCTCCAGGGCTTGGCGGGGAACAGCACCACCGAGCCCTCGGGGAACACCAGCAGCGGCTCCGCGCCCGGATCGGCCCAGAACGCCTGGCCGATGAAGGTCGCCACCTGCGAGACCCGCCCCCCGATCCGCCCGTCGGTGATCTCATGGGCGGCGAGGCCGCCGTCCGTCGCCCGGAAGACGTCGGGCATCCCGATGGTGATGCGGCCGTCGTCGTGGACCCGCGCCTTCGGGATCGCGAAGCCGTCGGTGAAATGGAAGCCGAAGGCCCCGGCCATGGCGGAGGCGGCGCCGGCCAGCGGCATGTGATCGGCGATCAGCAGCAGCGCGCCGCCCTGCTCCACCCAGCCCCGCGTGGCCGTCACCTCCTCGGGCGCGAAGGCCGACGGCGTCGGCTTGGGATAGTCCTCCCACGCCGCGTCGCTGGGCTGGGCGTTGGCGATCACGAGCACGTCGCACTGCCGGAGCGTGCGCGCGCTCAGCCGGCCCGTCAGGGGCGCCACCCTGTATCCATCCGCCCTCATCAGCGCGGCGAAGCCGGCGAACCGTCCCTCGCTGGTGTGGAAATCGTGGTGGCCTTCGTCCTGGCATAGCCTGGGCCCCGTCCCCGGTTCGAAGCGGGGATCGGCGACCGCGGCGTCGTAGGCCGTGTCGATCTGCTGCAGGACGGCGTTGTCGACCTTCTTCGCCGCCAGGAGCATCGGGGCGATCAGGGCGGCGAGCAGCAGCCGCGGCGCGAGGCTTGGACGTCTTCTCAACATGACTTATGGGTCATATTGTCTGGCCGGCGACCGGGCGTCAATCGGCCATGCGCGCCATTCCGGAGGCGCGCTCAGCGCGCCGGGTTCAGCCGCCGTCGGGTCGCGGGGCGCCGATCGGCCGCCCGCCGACGAACCAGAGGTCGCCCGGCACCTCGCTGATCAGGACGCGGACGCTTTCCGGCGGGACGCCGAGGGTCTCGGCCGCCGCCTCGGTCAACCGGGCGCCCAGGCGCCGCAGATCCTCCGGCGACCGGCCTTCGCGCAACGAGACCTGGATCAGCGGCATTCTGGAGCTCCGGGTAGGTCCCGGCGCGCCGGGGCGGCGCGACCGCGGGCCGGATTGGCTGCGACCGGCGCCTTCATGATATGTGACTTGTAGGTCATATTTGCATTCTGGCGCTTGCCCGCGGATTCCGCAAATCTTATGACTTGAAGGTCATCTGGGAAGTTGGGTGCGCCCGCCGGATCTCACGCCAACGGAATCGAGAACAATGGACGAGTTTCGACCCGCGCTGTCCGAGGACGTGTTCGACGACACCTATGCGGCCGCCAGCGAACGGTTCCGCGCCGCCGCCGCCCGCCACGGGCTGGCGGTGCGGACGTGGACGAACCCGCACAAGGGGCCGCAGGGCGAGGCCCTGGACACGCTCGTCGTGGAGCTCGGGCGTCCCGACGCCCCCAACGTCGTCGTCCTGAACAGCGGGGTGCACGGAACCGAGGCGCTGGCCTGCGGCGCGATCCTGACCAGCCTGATCGAGGCGCCGCTGTCGACGCCGGACGACATGAAGCTGGTGCTCGTCCACATCCTCAACCCGTATGGCGCGGCCTGGTCGCGGTACGTCAACGAGGACAACGTCGACCTGATGAAGAACCTCTTCTACGTCGACGAGATCACGCCGCACGATCCGCTCTTCGTGGCCTTCGACGACGCCATCGACCTCCCCCACCTGCGCGAATCCCAGGCCTCGGAGGAGATCGCCCGCGCGCGCAAGGCCTTCGTGGACGAGCATGGCCTGGAGCGGCTGATGGCCTCGCTCAAGAAGGGGCAGTCCGACCGGCCGAAGAGCATCTGCTACAACGGTCGCGGCGCCGCCTGGTCGACGAAGGTGCTGGCGGAAATCCTGGATCTGTGCGCCGGCGCGGCGCGCAACCTGCTGTTCATCGACATCCATACCGGCGTGGGCGCCTACGGGGAGGCCTACGTCATCGTGGGCGGCGACGAGGCGTCCCAGTCCCGGGTCCGGCTCTTGTTCGGCGCGGAGGCGCACGACACCGACCTCATCATACCGCGGCCCAGCTATTCGGCGCAGGGCGAGGTCGTGCCCGGCGCCACCTTCACCGCGGCGACGATCGAGGCGGGAACCGTCGACTTCGGCGACGGCTTCCGGGAGGCCATGTGGCTTGAAATGCACGACCACATGTACGGCGACCCGCGCTCTCCCGGGGCCCGGGAGAACTCACGGGTCTTCCGCAGCTTCTACTATCCGACGGACCCGGCGTGGCGCCGCGCCTGGCTGACCAACTGCCGCGCCACGCTGGAGCGCTTCATCGCCGGCCTGGCGATCTGGTCCCGCGAGACGGCGGGCTGACCTCGCCGTAGCCCGGCCCTCGCCAGCGGCCACATCCTGTCGCCCCAAACGAAAACGGCGGCCCTTTCGGGCCGCCGAAGTCGCCTCTCCTCGCCCCGACTAGAACTCGCGGCGCACGCCCACGCCGACGAAGCGCGGCGGACCGTACAGGCGGGAGAAGGTCGCCCCGCGGCTCGGGCTGGAGGGGTCGCCCGGAACCTGCGAGATGATGTAGGTCTTGTCGGCCAGATTCTTGCCGAACACGTAGATCTCGGTCTGGCCGTCGGCGAGCTGCAGCGACGCGCGCGCGTTCCACAGGGTCACGCCCGGCACCGACGAGGGATCGGCGTTGGGGACGCCGAGGTACAGCTTGCTGCGGCGGGTCCCCTCGACCCGCAGCGAGAGGTTGCCGAGCCCGTCGAACTCGTGGGTCCATTCCGCCGCGGCGTTGGCCGTGACCTTCGGGACGAACACCAGCCGCTGGCCCTTGCAGTTGAGCGTCGCGGTGCAGGCGAAGTCGTCGTAGGTCGCGTCGACGTAGCCGAAGCCGCTGTCAAACCGGAAGTCGCCCAGCTTCAGATTGGCCGTCGCCTCCACGCCCTTGATGGTGGCGCTGGCGGCGTTGTCGATCCGGAAGCCCTCGGTGATGGAGATGAAGATCGTCTCCTGCTTGTCCTTGTAGTCCTCGTAGAAGACGTCGGCGTTGAGCCGCAGCCGGCGGTCGAACCATTCCGACTTCAGCCCCATTTCGTAGGCCGTGACCTTCTCGGGCCCGAAGCGCGGCGGTTGCGTCGTGCGCTGGGTCCCGGTGTTCCAGCCGCCGCCCTTCTGTCCGTTGCTGACCTTGGCATAGATCATGGCGTCGGGCGCGATGCGGTAGTCGATCCCCACCGTCCCGGTCAGCGCGCTCTTGCTCAGGTAGTCCGAGAACGGGGCGATCTGGGGATAGGCGCCGCCGGGGATCAGGCAGGTCGTCCCGCCCGAGGCCCGGCCGAGCTTGCAGAGGTTGAGGAAGCCGGCGCCGAAGACGTTCTGGCCGGGGTAGTTCAGGTCCTTGGTGTCGAAGCTGAGGCGCAGGCCCGCGTGGACCGTCAGAGCCTCGCTCGCATGCCACCGCACGTCGCCGAAGCCGGCGTAGGTGTTGCCGCTGACCCGGCGCGAATTGCGCTCGCCGTAGTCGCGCGGCGTGAGGCTGGCGTTCGGCAGCGAGCTGATGCCGCCCGGATCGCTGTTCGGGTCCCCGGGCAGGGTCTCCAGCGTGCCCGACTGGGCCCAGAAGGTGTGCTGGTAGTAGAGCCCGGCGACGTAGTCGATCGGCCCGCCGGTCGGCGAGGTGTACCGCAGCTCCTGCGAGAACGCGTTGCTGTGGTCGGCGATGTTGGTGAACCAGAGGTCCACGGGGTTCGCGTCCTCATCCATGCGGTACCAGGCGCGCAGGGCGTTGTAGCCGGTGATGGAGGTGAGCGTGCCAGCGTCGCCGAGGTCGAGGTCGATGGTCAGCGTGGAGTCGTAGAGCTGACGCGACGTTTTGGGATCGATGTTGAGGTTCACCTTCCGCGGATCGTTCGTGGAGAACTGCCCGCCGACCCGCTCCGACTGCACCTCGGCGCCGTGCTCGTCGTAGATGCTCGCGCTGAAATTGATGTCCAGGTTGTCCACCGGCTTCACGCGGGCCTGCAGGCGCGCGCCGGCCTGCTTGGAGTCGCCGTACTTGTGGCCGTTGAACACGTTGGTGATGTAGCCGTCGCGTTCCGAACCGAAGGCGGTCAGCCGCACGGCGGCCTTGTCGCCCAGCGGGACGTTGATCGAGCCGCGCGCCATGTGGAAGGCGTAGTTGCCGAGCTCGGCGTTGACCGAACCGCCGAAGTCGAACGTCGGCCGTTTCGTCGTGATGCTGATCGCGCCGGAGATGGTGTTCTTGCCGAACAGCGTGTCCTGCGGGCCGTACAGCACCTCCACGCGCTCGACATCGAGGACCGGGTTGTTCCACTGCGCCGGGAACGGCAGATAGACGCCGTCGACGAAGAACCCGATGCTGCCTTCGTACCCCGGCGCCCGGGTGGCGCTGGAGATGCCGCGCAGGGTGATGTCCGGCCGGCGGTTCGTGGACTGGCCGGCGAACACCAGGTTCGGGATCGAGTACTGGAGGTCGCGAAGCGTCACCGCCTGCTGCTTGACCAACTGCTCGGCGCTGATGGCCGCGACGGCGACCGGCACCTGCTGAAGGTTGGACTCGCGCTTGGTGGCGGTGACGATCACTTCCTCGAGCTGCGATCCCTCCGACTTGGCGGCGTCCGCAGCCAGGGCCGGCGCGGCGCTCAGCAGCGAGCAGCTGGCGACCCCCGTCATGGCCCATACCCTGAACTTACCCATGCACGTCCCCTTTGCGTTGTTCGATTATGACCCATCGGTCATATAGAAGAGCTACTATCCCCGCGAGAGGCCGAAACGGCCACACCCCTAAGTTTCTCTCAGTAGAGACGAATGATCCCGACGCGAGTCCCGGCGTCGAACAGTTGGCCCTTGCCCACTGATATGACCTTTATATGACCTACGGGTCATCTTGGCAATTCGTTTCGTCAAGCGTCCCGGGGAACCTCAGTAGGGAAAGCTCACCCAGTCCGGATCCCGCTGCGCCAGCAGGGGAAGACGGTCGGCGACCGCCAGGACCCAGGTGCGAAGCCGTTCGTCCAGGCCCATCGGCAGGTTGAACGAGCCCGTGATCGTCGCGTCGAATTCCGGGACGTAGAAGGCCTGGACGCTCCAGGCTCCGGCGTGGCCCACGAGATCGACCCTTCTGTCGCTGCGCAGGCGGCGAACCCCGAGGCCCATCCCGGTGCATCCGGGCGGAAGGTTCGGGGGCCGGGTCCACCGCGTCATGCCGCGCCCCGTTCGCGGACGCTCGAACAGGCGTCCCGAAAGGAGCGCCCGGAGGAATGTGTCGAGGTCGGCCGTCGTGCTGATCTGGCCGCCGCCGCCCCAGTCCCAGGAGGCGTCCAGGCCCTCGCTGAACACCGCACGCCCCGCATAGGAGAAGTCGGCGACCCGGGAACGCCACCCCTCGGGGGCCAGGTCGCCATAGGCCAGATAGGTGTCCTGCATCCCGAGAGGCGCGAAGATCCGCTCCCGGCAAAGGACTTCGTAGCTCCGGCCGGCCAGGCGCTCGGCCAGCAGGGCGAGCAGCATGTAGGCCGTATCGCTGTAGTGGAAGCGGGCGCCGGGCCGATGGGCCAGAGCCTCCGCGGCGCGTCCGCCCCAGATGAACCAGTTGAGCACCCCGGCCGTGGCTTCGCCCGGCCGGTTCGGGTCCCACGCCGGCCACCCGCGGCCGGTTTCCGGATCCGGCGTCAGGGCGCGGCGGAGGTGGGCGCCCAGCGAGCCGGGCGCGGGCCGCCCGCCATTCTCCGTCGCGAGCAGCGCCCCGTCGTCGTTGAAGGCGTCGCGCAGGCCCGATGAATGGTTGAGCATCTGCCGGATCGTGATGGGTTCGTCCCGCACGACCGGCGCAACGGCGGCGATGTCCTCCATCTCGACGAAGGACGAGAGCGGCGCATTGAGGCCGCGCGGGCCCAGCCGGCCCGCTTCGGCGAGCTGAAGCATCAGGACCGCCGTGAACATCTTCCCCACCGAGGCGACGTGGAAGCCGGTCTCTGGATCCATGGGCCGATCGGCGTCCTGCCGCGCGCGGCCTGCCGACCAGACGAAGCACTCGCCCTGGCCGAGGGAGACGCGCACCGTGGCGCCGGGCCATCCGGCCTCGGCGGCGTGTTTCCGCCAGAGGTCTGCCAGGTCGGCCTCGACCGCCTCACGGAACGCCGCTCCCAGGTCCGATGCGATGGCGGCCGTCCGTTTCGGCGCGATCATGTCGCCGCCGCCTCGATTGCTTCGGCGTTCAGGAGCGGGATCGGCGGCAGCCGCTCGGGCGGCGTCACGCCGAAGATCCGGGAGAAGAACGCGAGCTCGGCCTGCAGCGACGCGAGGTTCGTCTCCGACTTGCGGAAGCCGTGGCCCTCCCCCTCGAAGAGGATGTAGCCGACCGGAACGCCCCGGCGCTTCAGGTTCTCCAGGATCCGCTCGGACTGGTTGGGCGGCGTGATCTTGTCGCGGTCGCCCTGCAGCATCAGCAGGGGCGCGCGGATGCGGTCGGCGTGATGCAGCGGCGAGCGCGCCTTCCACAGCTCCGCCGAGGTCTCCCGGGGCCCGACCAGATAGTCCGGATAGCGGGATTCCAGCTTGTGGGTCTCGGCGGCCCAGACGGCGACGTCGCTGATGCCGAAGTAGGCGCAGCCGGCGTGGAAGACGTCGGCGAACGCCAGGCATGCGAAGGTGTTGTAGCCCCCCGCGCTCCACCCGCGCACGCCCAGCCGCGCGCCGTCGACCAGGCCCTCGCGCGCCAGGTGCAGGGCCGCGGCCGCGTGGTCCTCCACGTCGACGACGCCCCAGCCGCCCTTCAACAGGTCGCGGAAGGGCCGGCCGTACCCGGTGCTCCCGGCGTAGTTGATGTCGAAGACCGCATAGCCCCGGCTGGTCCAGAACTGGATCGCGGGATTGAAGCAGGTGTTGGTGCAGCCGGTCGGGCCGCCGTGGCTGGTGACGAGGAGCGGCGGGCGGGTCCCGGCGGGCGCCGCGAAGTCGCGGTTGGCCGGCAGGTAGAGGAAGCCGTAGCCCGTCCGCCCGTGCGCCGAGGGGAAGGTGATGTGCCGCGGGGCCGAGATGTAGCCTTCCGCATCCTCGGGCGCCGGCATCCTCAAGAGCGACCGCGTCGCGCCGGTGGCGAGATCGATCTCGATCACCTCCGCCGGCCGCACCGCCGAGGCGGCCAGCACGAAGGCCTTGCCGGCGTGGACCTGCAGCCGCGCATAGTAGGAGTAGGGAAGGTCCAGGCGTTCGAGCGCGCCCGTGGCGGGATCGACGAAGCCGAGGTGGTTGATCCCGTCGCGGTTGTGGACGCCGAAGAGCCGGCCGTCGTCGAGCACGCGGTAGTCGCTGGTGCCCATGTTCCAGAAGGGGCGCGCGAACTCGATGGCCATGGGCGCCACCGGCCAGGCCGCCGCGCCGTCCCAGCGATAGTAGTTCCACCAGTCGCTCCGGTCGGAGACGAAATAGAGCGTCCCGTCGGGGCCGAACTGCGCGTCGCAGGCCACCTCGGCGTCCTCCGGAGCCACCGTGGCGACCGAGGCCACCCGGCCCGCGGCGTCGAGCTTCGCGCACGAGAGCGAGGTGACGTCCCAGGGCACGTGCGGATGGTTCCAGGCCGTCCAGGCGAGCTGGGCCCCATCGGGGCTCAGCGCCGGCCAGGCGTAGAAGTCGTCGCCCTCGACCAGCACCTCCCCGAACTCGTCGCCGTCCATGGCGATGGCCACGATCGCGTTCACGGGTTCGCCGCCGGCCCGATGGTCCTCCCGCACGCAGATCAGCCGCCGGCGCGCGCGATCCACCTGCGGCGCGCCGTAGCGCACGGCGCCCTCCGCCGTGATCGGCCGGATCGTCCCATCGGGATCGCGGCGGCGCCAGCGCTGGTCGGCGTGGATGAAGAACAGGACGCCGTCGCACACGGCGAACGCGGCGCCGCCGTACTCGACGATCTGGGTGCGCACGTTGAACGGCGGCGGCGTGAGGCTTTCCCCGCCGCCCTGGCCGTCAAGCCGCAGGACCTCGGCGCGGCCTCCGCCTTCGCCGCGGCGCGTGCAGGCGTAGACCGCGCCGTCGCTATCCACCTCGAGCTGCGTCACCCAGTACTGGGGGAAGAAGGAGCTGGCGGCGACCCGTTCCGGCGTCCAGGGGGTTTCCCAGCTCCCGTATTCGGCGATCCGAGGCATGTGGGCGGGCTCCTGTCAGGCGGGATGGGTTTCGGCGGCGGGCGACGCTGCGCGCAGTTCCGCCTGGCGACGACGGTTGAGGGGAAAGCCCCAGAGGATGACGGCGCAGGCCAGGAACAGGCAGAGCGGCCCGGCCGTATGCACCCAGGCCAGGCCGGAGAGGCTGGCCGCCGTATGGGTCTGCTCCTTCGGCTGGTAGCCCAGCACCTGCAGCGCCAGGAACGCGGCCGCGCCGCCGCCGGCCAGGCTGGCCTTCAGCAGGAACTGCTGGGCGGCGTAGTAGCTTCCGGCCAGGCTCTTGCCCGTGCGGGCGGCGGCGTAGTCCACGCAGTCGGCCAGCACCGCCATCTGCGGCACCTGCGAGGCGGCGTTGAACGCACTGCCCACCAGGGTGAGGGCGACCAGGGGCCAGAAGCCGTCGGCGCCCGCCGGCAGCAGGAGGCGGATCGGCAGCACCAGCCCGAACACCGCGATCCCCAGCGCCCAGATGTGGTGGCGCTCGAACCGCTGGCTTAGGCGGGTCCACAGCGGGATGGTGACGATCTGGGCGACCGCGGCGATCGAGTAGATCAGGGGGAAGCGGTCCGCGAGGCCCAGGTACGAGTCCAGGAACATGTAGGTCGTGGCGTAGTAGACGCCGTAGCCGAGGCTGCTCATCAGATAGGCGCCGACGAACCACCAGAAGGGCGGGTTGACCCGTATCGAGGGCCAGAGGTCGCGCAGCTCCACCTTCTCCGAGGCCGGCGTCTCATGCCCGCGAGGGGTGAAGATCACCGCCGGCAGGGTGCAGAGAGGCGCGCCGATGATGACCAGCCAGCCCAGCAGCTTCAGCATCGGCGGCGTGATCTCGGCGGTGGGGAACAGCGGCAGAAGCGGCGACGAGAGGAGGACCGGCAGCCCCATGAACAGCAGCAGCCCGACCACGCCCGTGAAGGTCAGAAGCCCGGAGAGGAACGACCTCTGCTCATAGCTGCTGGTGAGCTCGGCGCCCCAGGCGGTCAGGGGCACGGTGAGCATCGAATACGCGGTGTAGAAAAGCAGCGAGACCGCCATCAGATAGGCCATCGAGGCCGAAGACGTCGGGTTGAACATCAGCCATCCCGCGACGCAGGTGAGCGTCGCGCCGGCCAGGATCCAGGGCTTGCGCCGCCCCAGCGGGCTGGTCGTCCGGTCGGACAGGTATCCGATCGCCGGATCGGCCACCGCGTCGTAGAGCCGGGCGATGAGGAAGACGAGGCCCACCTCCGTCAGGGTGACGGCGGTGTTCTTGGCGTAGAAGGCCGGGATCAGCGCATTGAGCGGCAGGAGCATCATGGTGCCGATGATCGACCCCAGGCTCCAGGCCACGAGCTGAGGTCGTCCCGGCGACGCGTCGCGGCTGTCCTGGCCCATCATCGCCCTCGCCCCCGTCGGCCGCTCATCTGTCATCGGCCCGGCCCTCAGTACGACCGCGGCAAGCGCAGGTCGTGTTCCGCCACATAGTTCAGGACCATCTCCTGGCTGACTGGCGCGAGACGCATCACCCGCGCTTCGCGCCAGTAGCGCTCGACGTGATACTCGCGGGCATAGCCGAAACCGCCGTGCGCCTGGATGGCCGCGTCGGCGGCCTGGTAGCCCGCGTCGGCGGCGAGATATTTCGCCATGTTGGCCTCGGAGCCGCACGGCAGGCCCGCGTCGAGCAGCGCGGAGGCGCGGCGCACCATCAGCTCGGCGGCGTCCAGCCGCACCTTGGCGAGCGCCAGCGGAAAGGCCAGGCCCTGGTTCTGGCCGATCGGGCGGCCGAAAACGACGCGCTCGCGCGCATAGGTGGTGGCCCGGCGCAGCGCCGCCCGGCCGATGCCCAACGCCTCCGCCGCGACCAGGATGCGTTCGGCGTTCAGCCCGGCCAGCAGCAGCTTGAAGCCCCCGCCCTCCTCGCCGACCCGATCCTCCTCCGCCACGAACAGGTCGTCGTAGACCACCTCGCAGCTGGCCACGGCGTTGCGCCCCGCCTTCGGGATCGGCGAGATCGTCACCTCGGGACGCCTCAGCTCGGCGAATAGCAGGGTCAGGCCGTCGGTGCGCCGCCGGCAGTCCTCGCGCGGCGTGGTGCGCACGAGCAGGAGCACGCGTTCGCTTTCGAGCGCCTTCGAAGTCCACACCTTGCGGCCCCGAACGCGGTAGCCCCCCGCGACCCGATGGGCGAAGGTCGAGATGCGCGTGGTCTCGCTGCCGGCGTCGGGTTCGGTCACGCCGAAGGCCACGTGCAGGTCGCCGCTGGCGACCCGGGGAAGGAAGCGCGCGCGCAGCGATTCCGAGCCGAACTTCACGATCGGATGCATGCCGAAGATCGACATGTGCGCCGCGCTGGCGCCGTTCATCGCGGCCCCCGAGGCGGCGATCTCCTCGAGCAGGATGGAGGCTTCCGTGATGCCCTGGCCGGAGCCGCCGTAGCGCTCCGGGATGGCGATCCCCAGCCACCCGCCCTTCGCGAGGGCTTCATAGAAGGCCCACGGGAACTCGTGGCGTTCGTCGCAGGACGACCAGTACTCGTCGGGGAAGGCCGCGCAGAGCCGCCGGACGCTCTCGCGCAACAGGCCATGATCGTCGTCGGCCTCGACCGTTGGGGCGGCGGCGGTCATCGCGCCGCGTCCCCGGCGTATCGCCTTCGGCCTTCGCCTCCGGTCACCGCTTCGATGAAGGCCGGGCCCGGACGCTCGCACGCCCGTGCGAACGCCGCCTCGAACGCCTCGCCGGTGAGGCAACGCTCCGCCGGAACCCCGAGGCTCTCGCTCAGCGAGACCCAGTCGATCAGCGGGTCCGCCAGGTTGAGGAGCTGCGACGCGGCCGGGCCGGGCCGGTCGCCGGACCCCGTGCGCGAGAACTCCACATTGAGGATGCGGTAGGCGCTGTTGGCGAAGACCACGACCACGACGTCGAGCCGTTCCCGCGCGATCGTCCAGAGCGCCTGGACGGTGTACATCGCCGCCCCGTCGCCGTTCAGGGACACCACCTTGCGGTCGGGGCACGCCACCGCCGCGCCGATCGCCGCCGGCAGTCCCTGGCCGATCGCGCCGCCCGTCAGCATGAGCCAGTCGTGGGGCGCGGCCCCGCGTGTCGCGTCGAAGATCGGCTGGCTGGCCGTGACGGCGTCGTCGCTGACGATCGCATCGGCCGGCAGCAGGCGGGCGATGGCGCGGGCGGCCACGTGCGCGTTGAGTTCGCCCTGCGCCGGCTCGGGCTCGGGCGGGAGCGCCCCGGCCATAGGGGCGGGCGCGCCGAGCACGTCGGCCAGCATCTCCAGCGCAGCGGCCCCGTCCATGGCCGCGGTCGCCAGCGCCTCGACCGGACATCCGCCGGGAAGCAGCTCGCTGGACCGTCCTGGATAGGCGAAGAACGCCACCGGGGCCTGCGCCTCCACCGTCAGCAGCAGGTCGCATGCCGCCAGTTGCTCCATGGCGGACTCGGCGAAGTAGGCGAGACGCGTGGGCGCGAAGACCCCTCTGCCCCGCCGCTGGCGCGACACGAAGCTCTCGGTGAACACCGCGACGCCAGCCTGGGCGAGGCGCGAGGCCGACGCCAGCGCGCGATCGCCGCACGCCTCACCGCCCAGCAGGACGACGGGCGCCTTCGCGGCGCGGACCCTGTCGGCGAGGGCGACGATCCGCCCGGGTTCGACCGCAGGCGGTGAATCGGCCGGGACGCCGGGGCTCAGCGATTCCGGCCCGACCCGACCCCAGGCCGCATCCGCCGGCAGGATCAGCGACACGGGCCCGCGCGGCTTGGCCGACGCCCGCGCCACCGCTTTGGCGGCCAGCGGGCCGACGTCCGAGGGCGCGTCCGCCGAGACCACCCACTTCGAGTTCGGACCCGCCAGGCCCGCGATGTCGCTGGACAGCGGCGCGTCGTACTTCCGGTGGTAGGTGGCGTGATCGCCCACCACGTTGACGACGGGGCTGCGCGCCCGGCGCGCGTTGTGGAGGTTGGCGCCCCCGTTCAGGTAGCCGGGGCCCAGGTGCAGCAGGGTCGCGGCCGGCCGCCCCGCCATGCGCGCATAGCCGTCGGCGGCGCCGGTGGCGACGCCCTCGAAGAGGCAGAGCACGGCGCGCATGTCGCTGGCGCGATCCAGCGCGGCCACGAACTGCATCTCGCTCGTGCCGGGATTGGCGAAGCAGACCGTGACCCCAGACGCCACGAGCGCCGACATCAGCGAGTCGGCCCCGTTGAGGCCGAGATCCGCCTTGGCGGCCGTCTGGCCGGAATCCGAACGACGCTGAATGTCCTGCATCACGACGCCATTATATGACCCATCGGTCATGTGACAACTGTTGTCGGCCCAAAAAGGCGCTGTGTGAAGACGCTATGACCTGAAAGTCATATTTGTATTGCGAACTGGCCACAGACGCTCGAGCGCGGCCGCGCGGCATCAGGCCTCGGAGACCCTCACCGCCCCGGCGGCGATCAGGGCCTCGATCTCGGCGTCGTCCAGCCCGGCCTCGGCCAGGGCCTGCCGCGAGTGTTCGCCGATCTCGGGAGCCGGGGTCGGCAGCCCGGGCTCCCAGCCCGAGAAGCGGGCGCCGGGCCGGGCGACGCGCAAGCCGCCGCGCGCGGGATGCGGCACTTCCCGCACGGCGTCGCAATGGACCACCTGCGGGTCCTCGTGCAGCCTCGCACGCGCCAGCACCGGACCGCAGGGCACGCCGTTCGCCAGGAACCGCTCAACCACCTCGGCGGTGCTGTAGCTGGCGATCCGCGACTCCCAGAACGGCCACAGCTCGCGCCAGCGCAGCCGGCTTTCCGCCTCGGTGGCGAACGTCTCGCCGGCGATCTCGGGGGGCGCCTCCAGCGCGCGACACCATTCGTCGAAGGCCCGCCCGGAGATGAAGACCACCGCCACGTGGCCGTCGGCCGTCGTCCAGAGGCGATAGGTGTCGGTCAGGGCGAGGCCCTTCGGCGCGCCCTCGGACGTGAACGCGTGGTTCCACATCAGGTCGGGCCAGTTGAAGGCCAGGCTCGACTCCAGCATCGAGACGGAGATGCGCCGGCCGGCGCCCGTCCGGCTGCGCGCATAGAGCGCCGCGGAGATCGCCTGGGCCGCCGAGAGCCCCGCCACCTTGTCGCAGATGATCGTGTAGGTGAGCGCCGGCGGATGGCTGCCGTGGGCCTGGGCGTCGGCGATCCCGCTCATCGCCTGGATGATGGAGTCGTAGGTCCTGCGCCCGGCATAGGGGCCCGTCGGGCCGAAGCCGGTGATCGAGGCGTAGATCAGCCGCGGGTTCTCGGCGGCGAGGGCCTCGTACCCCAGCCCCAGGCGATCGGCGACGCCGGGCCGGAAGTTCTCGATGACGACATCGGCCGCCCGCGCGAGGCGGAGCACCGCCGCCAGCCCCTTCGGATCGCGCAGGTCGACGGCGAGGGAGCGCTTGTTGCGGTTGCAGGTGGCGAAGAGCGCGCTGTAGCCGAGGTAGCCGGCGCCCACGTACCGCCCCTGCTCGCCGCCATGGGGCGGCTCGACCTTGATGACCTCGGCGCCCTGGTCGGCGAGCCACATGGTGGCGAAGGGTCCCGAGACGACCGCGGTCAGATCGAGGATCTTCACGCCCTCCAGCGGCGCGCCCTCGGAAGCCGTTTCCTGTTCCATCGCGCCCTCCGTCCGCTCAGGCCGCGGCCGGGACTTCGGCGAAGCGCGCGAGCGCCCGGCCGGTCCGCTCCACGGTCTCGTCGATGTCGGCGTCGGTCATCGGCGTGGAGCCGATCATCATGCCGCGCGTGGCCATCAGCACGCCTTCCTGCAGCATCAGCCGGTGCAGCTGCTGCATCCTCTGCAGATAGCCCTCGCCCGACTTGCGATGGAATTCCCGGTAGCTCGACGCCGGCTCCCGGAAGAACTGCAGGCTGGTCATGGAGGCCAGGCCGTTGGCGCGCATGTCCAGGCCCAGCGCGTCCACCTTGCCCGTGATCCCCGCCCGCAGGCGCTGGCCCTGCCGCTCCAGCCGCTCGAACACCTCCGGCTTCAGGTGGCGCATCGAGGCGAGCCCCGCGACCATCGAGACCGGATTGGCGGTGAAGGTGCCGCTGTGGCTCACCTTGAGCGGGCCGGCGAGGTTGTCGAAGGCGCTCATCGCCTCGCGCCGGCCGCCGACGGCGCCGATCGGGAAGCCGCCGCCGATGATCTTGCCCATGACGGTCAGGTCTGGCGTGACGCCCAGCCGTCCCTGCGCCCCGTGGAAGCCGGCCCGGTTGCAGAACACCTCGTCGAAGATGAGGATCACGCCGTGGCGGGTGCAGAAGTCGCGGAGCGCCTGCAGATAGTCGACGCGCGCCGGCGAAAAGCCCAGGCGGGCCGGGATCGGATCGATCACCACGCAGGCCAGTTCGTGCGCGTGCGCCTCCAGCAGCGCCAGCGTCCGCTCGGTGTCGTTGAAGGGATAGACCACCACCTGGTCGAGAAGGCTTTGCGGCGTCCCGCGCGCGAACGGCGGCGCCGCCGGCCGATCCTCGGGGCCCCAGTTGTCGGGCGTGGGCAGGAAGCTGGCCTCCACTAGGTCGTACTGGCCGTGATAGCCGCCCTCGGCCTTGGCGATCATGCTGCGCCCGGTCACGCCGCGCGCGCCCTTGATCGCTACCATCATCGCCTCGGTGCCGGAGTTGGTGAAGCGCACCTGCTCGACCCCGGGAATCCGCTCCACGAGGAGTTCGGCCAGCTCCACCTCAGGTTCGCTGGGCAGGATGCAGCAGATCATCTTCTCGACCTGCGCCCGCACGGCCTCCAGGATCGGCGGGAAGCCGTAGCCGTGGATCTGGGTCGAGAAGTTGTTGACCCAATCCAGATAGACCTCGCCGTCCACGTCGGTGAGCCGGCAGCCCTCCCCGCGCTCGCCGTAGACGATGTAGGGCCCGAAGGTGATCATGTGGCGCGTGTTGGCGCCGGGCATCACCGCGGCCGCTCGGGCGAACAGGTCGGCGGACTTCGACTTCGGATCGGGGAACACAGGTCGCTTTCCTTTCTCAGGCCCCCCGGGGAGCCGGCATGGTGTTGACGAAGTTCACGGGCTGTCCGGCCCGCGGCCAGTCGATGGCGACCAGGCGGCCCGTCGAGGAGAGGGTGACGAAGGCCGTGCGCAGGCCCTCGCCGCCGAAGGCCACGTTGGTGGCGTAGAAGTCGTCGATGGCGAGGAATTCCCGCCGCGCCCCGTCCGGCGAGACCGTCCAGACGCCGCAGCGGTTGAACGAGGCCACGACGATGGCGCCGTCGGCGTCGAGCGCCAGCGAGTCCAGGTAGTTGTTATCGGGCAGGCCAGCCACGAGCCGCCCGCCGCACGACGACGGCCACGGCTCCTCGCGGATCACGCCCGGCGCCTCGAGGTCGAAGGCCCAGATGCGGCGCGGGATCGTCTCGGCGACGTACAGCGTCTTTTCGTCGGCGGACAGGCCCACGCCGTTCGGCGTCACCAGGCCACGCACGGCCTCCACGATCCGGCCGCCATCGGGGGCGGCGTAGAAGACGCTGGTGATCCCCCATTCCCGGGGGCGGCGCTTGCCGTGGTCGGTGAAGTAGAACCCGCCCGACCGGTCGAACACGATGTCGTTCGGCGACTGCAGGGCGATGTCGCCGCAACGGTCGTAGAGCCGCTCCACCCGGCCGGTGGCCAGATGCACCCGCTCGATCCAGCCATTGTGGTCGGACTGGCGGAGCGGCCGGCGCCAGCCGTTGGCTTCGCTCGTGTAGATCCACCCACCGCTGTTGCAGACGTAGCACCAGCCATCCGGGCCCATGGCGGCGCCGTTCGGCCCGCCCTCCAGTTCGGCGATGATCTCCAACCGGCCGTCCGGGCGAACGCGAGTCAGGGCACGGCCCTCGATCTCCACCACCACGACGCTGCCGTCGGGTAGGGCGATCGGGCCTTCGGGAAACCTCAGCCTGTCCGTAACAACCCGCATGGACTCCAGCCCTCCGCTGGATTCCTTTTATGACTTGCGGGTCACGTTTGCAAGGATCAGGCGGCGGCGTCCTGTTCGATCAACTTTCGGAAGGGGCTGTCCGCCGAAAACTCCTCGGCCGGCGGATTGTGCCCGTACATGGCTCGGAAGTTCATAAACGCGTGCAGGTCGACGATGAACTCGGGATCATGCGGATCCTCCACGCCCTGCCCTGTCTGGACGCCGTAACGCTCGAAGAGGCTCTGATCCATCATCGTGCCCGCCGTCCGCAGGATGAACCGTTCCAGCTTGGGGTCGGAGTCGGGGCGGGTCTTCATCCAGCCGATAAGCGAGCGGTCGACGAGCCGCCCGTTCCGCTCGTGCCAGATCTGGCGCATCTCTTCGTCCTGCGTGCCCATCTGAACCATGCACTTCATCACGCCGACGTTGGCCGCGAAGGTCTTTTCGTACCAGTAGACCCATCGGCGGGTGTTCGTGAAAGGCGTGCTCTTCGAGGAGAGGCGCGGATAGGTCTGCACCTCGAAGCTCACATAGCGCCTGGCCAGCTCGCGCAGGAACTCGTCCTTGCTCTTGAAGTAGATGTAGAAGGTGCCCTTGGCGACGCCGGCCTCCTGGCACACCTGCTCGACCAGCAGGTCGCGGTAGTGGATGGTCTCCAGCAGCCGGGCCGCCGCGGCCAGCAGCCGCAGGCGCGAGCGCTCGCCGCTGCGGCTCTTCCGGATCTCGTCCGCCATCGCCGTGAGATACGTCGGGAAGCGGATCACTTCGATGTCGAGGTAGGGCAGGGTCACCCGCTACTCCCTGTTCCGGCGCAGGAAGATGACCTGCGCGTCAGGCCATTTCTTTAAGCCGCAATCCGCCCATGGGTCCAGCCGGCGCCCGCCGAACCAGCCGTTGCAATTATGACCCATGGGTCATATAGAGCGCGGAAACGGGAGTCTCAGCGTGCGCATCGAAGCGGTCGAAACCTTCATCGCGGGCCATTGGACGTTCGTGGCGGTGACCACGGAATCCGGCGTCACCGGCTTCGGCGAGAGCACCTACTTCCCGCACGCCCAGGCCGCCCGCGCCGTCATCGAGGACCTGCGCGCGGAATACGTCGGCGCCGACGCCCGCCGGGCCGAGTTCCACTTCCAACGCCTCCACAAGCTGCATTCGATGCGCGACGCCGTCGCCACCTCCGCCCTCGCCGCGCTGGACCAGGCGCTGTGGGACATCAAGGGCAAGGCGCTCCAGGCGCCCGTGTGGGACCTGCTCGGCGGCCGGGTGCGCGACCGGGTGCGGGCGATCCTGCTGATCGAGGCGACCACGCCCGACGAACTGCTCGCCAAGGCGCGCGAGGCGCAGGCGGAGGGCTTCACCGCCATAAAGATCAAGCCGTTCCTCGGCGACTGGGCCGTCAAGCCGATGGCGCGCCTGCTGCGGGAGACCGCCGACCTCGTCCACCAGGTCCGCGGCGAGCTCGGGTGGGACATCGACATCGCCGTCGAAATCCACCGCAACCTGACGCCCGACCAGGCCGCCGTCTTCGCAGCCGACCTCCGCGCGATGCGGCCCTACTTCATCGAGGACCCCATCCAGCCCTTCAGCGTGGCCTCGGCCGCCGCCCTGGCGCCGCGCATCGAGGGCACGGTCGCCCTGGCCGAACGCAACTCGAACATCTGGGAATTCCGCGAGTTCTCCGACATCCACGGCGTGGCCATCCTGCGGCCCGACGTCGGGCTGGCCGGCGGGTTCACCCAGCTGCGGAAGATCGCGGCGATCGCGGAGTCCCGGCACCAGCGGATCGTGCCCCACAACTTCACCAGCCCCTGGGTGACCGCCTGCCACATCCAGCTCGCCGCCTGCACCAGCAACTGGGACGTCCAGGGCTACATCCGCGAGGATCGCCGCCCCTGGACCGACGTGGTGACGGCGGTGAACCGGCGGGAGGGCGGCTACCTTCTCATCCCCGAGACGCCCGGGGTCGGCATGTCGCTCGACCTCGACTACCTCCGCCAGGCGCAATACGAGCCGTTCGGCCATAAGTTCGCCCACGGCGCCGCGCGGGCGGCCGATGGCGGCGTGCGTCACCTGTGAGCGGCGCCCTCCCCGCGCCGGTGGGCGACGCGCAGGGCCTGCTGGCCGACGGCTTCAAGGACCAGATCGTGGTGGTGGTCGGCGGCTTCGGCGGCATCGGCGCGGAGGTGGCCCGGCAGGCCGAGGCGCTCGGCGCGCGGGTGGTGGCCGCGTCGCGCCGCGTGGCCGCCAACACTGCGGACGGCCCGCGGCTGGAGGCCCGGCTGGATCACACCGACGCGGCCTCGCGCGCGGAATTCGTCGCCTGGCTCACCGCCACGGTCGGGCGCGTCGACATCCTGGTGAACACCGCCGGCATGACCCGCTCGGTGCCGCTCAAGGCCATCGAGCGGCTGGACGACGGCCTCATCGACGCCGTCATGGCGTCCAACGCGACGGGCGTGCTGAAGCTGATCCGCGACCTCGTGCCCTTGCTGCGTGCGGGACACGCCCCCTGCATCGTGAACGTCTCCTCGGTGGCGGCGCGCACCGGGGTCGGCAGCAACATCGCCTATGTCGGCGCCAAGGCCGCGATGGACGCCATGTCCGTCTCGCTCGCCAAGGCGCTCGCCCCCGAGATCCGCATCGTCAACGTGGCCCCCAGCGCCCTCGACACCGACTTCGCCCAGGGCCGCCCCCAGGACTTCATCGACCGGACCATCGCGGCCACGCCGCTCGGCCGGCTGGCGACCACCACCGAGGTGGCCAACGCCGTCCTGGCCGCCGCTCGGCTCCTCACCATGACCACGGGCGAGACCATCGTCGTCGACGGCGGCCGCCGCCTCTGACCTCCAGGGACAATCCTCATGCGCGACGTGATCCTCACCTGCGCGGTGACGGGCAACATCACCCGTCCCGACCAGACGCCCCACCTCCCGGTCACCCCGGAGCAGATCGCCGAATCCGCCCTGGAGGCGGCCGAGGTCGGCGCCTCGGTCGTGCACATCCATGTGCGCCATCCCGAGGACGGACGGCCCTCCATGGAGACCGAACACTACGCGGAGGTGGTCTCGCGCATCCGCGAGAAGAATCAGGATCTCGTGCTCAACCTCACCACCGGCCCGGGCGGGCGTTACCTGCCCGACCCGGACAATCCGCGGATCGCAGCGCCCGGCACCTCGCTGCTGCCGCCCCTCGAGCGGGTGCCGCACATCCTCACCCTGCGCCCGGAGATCTGCACCCTCGATCTCAACACCATGAACTCGGGGGACCAGGTGGTGATGAACACCCGCCGGAACACCCGCATCATGGCGCAGGCCATGCTCGGCGCGGGATCGAAGCCGGAGATCGAGATCTTCAATCCCGGCGACCTCGTGCTGGCCAACGAGCTGATCGGCTCCGAGCCGTTCTCCGGGCCGGCGCTGTTCTCGTTCGTCCTCGGCATCAAGTACGGCTGGCCGGCCAGCGTCGAGGCGATCCAGCTCGGCGTCAGCATGCTGCCCCCCGGCGCGGTCTGGTCCGCGTTCGGCGTGGGGCCGACCGAGTTCCCGATGGTGGCGCTCGCCGCGATCATGGGCGGCCACGCCCGGGTGGGCCTGGAGGACAACATCTACCTGGAGAAGGGTATGCTCGCGAAGAGCAACGCCGAGCTCTGCCTGAAGGCGCGCCGGATCATCGAGGACCTTGGCTTCCGGCTCGCATCCCCTTCGACGGCGCGCGAGATCCTGGGCCTGCCGCAAGCCGTCCGGACCTGATGGGGGCGGCTGGCCAGGCCAGCCGCCGTGAGGCCTCAGGCCGCCTTGGGAACGTAGTCGCCGATGTAGCGGGTCTGGCCGCGACCGAAGATCACGTCGCAGTAGTTGCCGTCGGGCATGCGGAACGGATCGACGGTCAGATCGCGCACCAGGTCCTCGTCGAGCGTGAGCCCGAGGCCGGGCCGATCGCCGAGGTCGAGCAGGCCGTCCTGGATGTCGAGGGGGCCCGCAAGCTCCTCGATGAAGCGGTTGCCTGTCTGGTCGATCTCGCAGGTCACGCCGTTCCCCGACGCGGCGACCACGTGGGCGTTGGCCACCACGCCCACCATGTCGCACCAGGTGTGCGGCGCCAGGCGCACGCCGTGCTCGGCGGCGAGCTTGCCGATGCGCATCACCTCGGTGATCCCGCCGGCCCGGCTGGCGTCGGCCTGCACGATATCCACCGCCCCGGCGCGGATCAGTTCACGAAAGCCGTGGTAGCCGAACTCGTTCTCGCCGGTCGCCAGGGGCACGCCCAGCGGCGCGAGCACCTTCCGCAGTTCCACGAAGCGGTCGAGTTCGTCGGGCGCGAAGGGTTCCTCGAACCAGAACGCCCTCACCTCCTCCAGCACCGGGGCGATATCGCGGGCGGTCTCGGGCGTGAACCGCTGGGTGCCGTCGATCATCAGGTCGTTGTCGGGGCCCATCTCGGCGCGGGCCGCGCGCATCGCCGCGACGTCGTAGTCGTAGGTCCAGCCCACCCGCATCTTCACGCGCCGGAACCCGCGATCGATCGCGCGTCGGACGCCGGCGGCGACCTCCTCGGGCGACGAGTAGAGGTTGCCCGAGGCATAGGCGGGCGCCTTGCCCGACTTGCCGCCCAGCAGCCGCCAGACGGGCTGGCCCTCGATCTTCCCGCGGATATCCCAGAGCGCGGTGTCGATCCCGCTGACGGCGGCGGTCGCGCCGCCTTTGCGCCCGTACCAGGCGCTGACGCCTTTCAGTCGCTCCTGAAGGCGCTCGGTCTCGCGCGGGTCGAGCCCGATCAGGAACGGGCCCATGTGGTCCACGGACGCCTGCACCACGCCGGGATGGGCGTAGGCCGAACCGACGCCTTCGCGGCCGTCGTCGGTCCGCACGCGGACCAGGCTCATGAAGCGGGCGTGCACGGGACCTGCCGGCGTCTTGAACGTCTTGGACATGTCGTACTCGAAGCGCAGGTGCGTGGCTTCGACGTGGGTAATTCGGCTCATGACGCTCTCCGGACAGGGTCGCCGATGCCATCGGAGCCCTGACGCACTCCGATACATGACTGACGGTTCATGTCAGAGGAAATTTTTTCGGAGGTGTCAAGCTCGACGGCCGGCGCGGGAGAGGCGGCCCAAACCCTGACAAATCTTTATCTGATTGTATGTTATCGCATTTCTGACGGTTCGAATCTTCTTGCGCCACGCCTCTTCTATATGACCTATTGGTCATTCGATGTGATCGCGTGGGAGTCCCCGGGATTTTGCCTCGTTGGGCCGTTGCGGCCGCGGGCGCCCTGCCCGCTTGATGGGATCAGGCCGGGGCGGCCCTCGCGCGATGAATGCCCAGGCCTTCAGGGGGCATCGCCGCTGTCGCCTCGGCGATCGGGAGCGGGCAGGTCGTCGCCATCGACGAAACCGGCGGGCCGGAGTCGCCTTGGAAGGCTGCGGGATGATGCGGTGATCCAGAAACGAGTTGCCCCGGCCGAGGTGTGACGTCCTCGGGCCGGGGCGTTAGGTCTCGTGCCAGCGACTGGAGAGCCGACGCGGGTTGATGTCCGGCGCAGAACGCCGTGCGGTCCGAGCCGACCGCCACCAACAACCATAGAATAGCATTCTCCGGAAGCCTGGCCAATTCGCAATCGCGTCGCAGGCAGGACGATGGCGGCGCGGCCCTGGACGCTCTCCTCGCCAGGGCCGCGCTCAGCCAGCCGCGGCGCGACCTTGGGCTCGGAAATGCGCGCCGTGTTTGACTGGTGCGCCGGTACGCAGCGCATCTTTTTCTCGACCAGCGGCTCTCCAGAAGTCGAAGGTCGCGGTGATGACGGCGCGGCCGGCGACCATCCCTAGGTCGCCCCGCAAAAATTTCACATGGCCGCTGAAAGCGTGACGCCGACGGTGCGCGGCCGCTGCGGCGTGATCTGGCGGGTCTGGTCGGGATTGAACGGGTTCCCGTAGGCGAAGGTGTCGCTGAAATCGTTCAGCGGGTTGATCACGAAGATCTGCAGACCGAGCGCATTGTGGGTGAACTCGGCCGAAAGCTTGGTCCGCGCATAGCCGCCCATCTCGGGAGGCGCGGCGTCGAAGGTGACGCGCGAGCGGCCGACATAGGTCGCCTGGGCGATCAGCCGCATCGTCCAGTCGTCGAAGATTTCACGCTCGTAGCTCAGCACGGCGCCGCCCGAGATCGCCGGCGCGCCGGGAAGGCTTTCCGAGAGCTGGCTGGTGAAGTCGGGATTGGCGTTCGTGGTGCGGGTGCGCGAGAGCCGGCCATTGAGCTGGATCGCGAAGCCGCTGTCGGTCCGGTAGCCGAGCTCGGCCTCCAGGCCCACGATGTGCGCATCCCCGGCGTTGGTCGTGTAGGGGATGCCCGAGTTGCGGAACTGGTCCGTCTGGATGTCCTTCCAGACGTCATAGAACAGCGCCGAATTCAGCGAGAGCCGCCGGTCGAGGGCCTGCAGCTTCACCCCCACCTCGTAGTTCCGCAGCCGGTCGGGCGCGAACGTCGCACGGCTCGGCGGGAGCGGGTTGGCGCCGCCCGAGTTGGTGCCGCCCGAGCGATAGCCTTCCGACGCCACGGCGTAGGCCAGGTCCCCGTCGCCGAAGACGTGCTGGATCGACAGCTTTGGCGAGAAGCTGGCGAACCTGGCCACCCGGTCGACGCTGCGTGGCATGAAGCGTTCCGAGACCACCTCCGAGCGGGTGCGGCTGCGGATGCTGAACACCCGGCCGCCGGCGGCCACAGTCCAGCCGGGCGTGAACTCGTACGAGAGTTCCGCGTAGGCGGCGACCTCGCGGACGTCGTCGTGACGGTTGTCGCCATAGACGGGCACGTTCGGCAGGTTCGGGTTCTGCGCGAGGAACTCGGTCGGCGAGTGGAGCGAGGTGTCAGAGGCGTACACGCCGGCCAGCCACTCGATGGGCCCTGCGCCGCGCGAGGTGAGATAGAGATCCTCGACCAGCATCTTGGCCCGCGTCCGCTCGGAGTAGGCCGAGGTCTTGGCGCGGTCGGTGTAGTTGTGTTGCGTCGCCGTCGCATCGTAGAGGCTGCCGTAGGCGTGGCGGACGAAGCCGGTCGCGGAGGTGAGCTCGGCCCAGCCCCACGAGTGCTTCACCGTGGCCGTCGCCAGCTCGATATCGTTGACGTGCGGCTCCTGGATGCGGACCGATCGCGTCAGCCCGAGCCCCGGCGTCGTGTAGTGGGTGTCGTCCGAGCGCAGATGCTGGCCGGCGGCGGTGAGGCTGACCATCCATGCGTCGTTGGGCTGGAAGAGCAGGATGAGCCGCGCGCCCCGACGCTCGGTGCGGTCGACGTTGCTGCGGTTCTGGGTGATGTCGTCGAGATATCCGCCCTGGACTTCCTGATAGGCCGACAGGCGCAGCCCCAGGTCGTCGCGCAGCACGGGAGCGTTGATGAAGCCCTCGATCGCATAGCTCGGGTCGCCGCCCTGGGTCGCCGCCCCGCTCGCGCGCACCTCGGCCGAGAAGCCATTGAGATCCGGCTTGCGCGTCACGATCCTGTAGACGCCGCTGAGCGAGCCGGCGCCGTAGAGGGCTCCCTGCGGCCCGCGCGCGACCTCGACCCGCTCGACGTCGACCAGGCGCAGGTCGGGATCGGGCGCATTGTAGTTCACCGGCAGTTCGTCGAGGTAGGTGGCGACGACCGAGCGCGCCCGGCCGGTGTAGGCCCCGTCGGACAACCCTCTCAGCAGCAGCTTGTTGCGCCCCGGCCCCAGGTTGGTCGCGAGCACGCCCGCCAGCTGGCCCGCCGCCTCACCCGCATCGCTCGCGCCGGTCGCGCGGAGCTGATCGCGAGGCACCGCCGAGACGGCGACCGCCAGTTCGCGCGCGCTGCGCACCCGCTTGGTCGCGGTCACCAGAACCTCGCCGACGGTCGCCGGGGACAGCGGCCTGGGCGCCTCGCGGCGCGCGAGGGCCGAGACCTCGACCGCGCCCGGCGCGATCAGCCGCCACGAGCAGGGGGCGCCGGCGAGGACCCTGGACAGCGCGGTTTCCAGGGTCATGGCGCCGACAAGGCGCGTCCGGGAGGTCCCCGCGCAGGCGCCGGCGCCGATCAGCGTGACGTTGGCCTGCTGGGCGACGTCGATCAGCGCCTCGGAATAGGGCTTGGGCTCGACGTGGAAACGAATACGCGCAGGCGCGGCCGCGGCGGTTTCGCCTAGACCGCACGCCGCCAGGGCGCATGTGGCGGCGACCGCCAAATCCCGACGCGCGAGGATCGTCCGCTCCGCTCTACCTTCGGCCTTACTTCCGAAGAAGCAGCAGCCCCCGCTCGGAAGGTACCGATCTTATGGGGAGCATCAAGCTCAGACGCGTCATGACCGCCGCTTGATCGTCGAGCACGATCACGCCGGTGATCGGCATCTTCCCCAGTTCCGGGTCGGCGATCTCGATCTGCCGGTCGAATTGCCGGTTGAGGTCGGCGACGACATCGGCAAGCGGCTGGCTGCGATAGACGAGACGTCCGGCGCGCCAGCTGAAGGTCTCCTGCGGGTCCACCGACTTGAGTTCCGCCCGCCCTGATTCGGCGACGTCCAGCCGCTGGCCGGGCGTGAGCTGCATCGCCAGCCCCGTCCCGCTCCGGCCCGCCGGCCCCACCTGGACCTTGCCGCGGGCGACCGTCACCGTCAGGTGGCCCTTGCGGCTGCGCACGTCGAACTGGGTGCCGACGACGCGCACGACCCGATCCGAGGCCGCCACCGTGAACGGCCGCTTCGCATCGTGGGTCACGTCGAAGATCGCTTCGCCGTCGCCCAGCACAACCCGGCGCGCGCCGCGCGAGAAGCTCACCTGGAGCCGGCTCTCGGCGTTCAGATCGACCACCGAGCCGTCGGCCAGCGTGATCGTCCGGCGCTCGCCCTTGCCCGTGACATAGGTCTCGGCGCTGGCCTGCATGACGGCCGAGGGCAGCACCGCCAGCGCCAGGCCGGCCGCAAGCGCCGCCCCGCCGGCCCCGACCAGCCAACGCCGCGGCAGGTATGGACGCGGGGCGCGCCGCGTCCGGTCGGACAGCTCGGCGAGAATGGCGTCCGCGCCGTCCTCGAATTCATGCCAGACCGAAAGGGCCTTCTCGTAGGCGGCGCGGTTGGCCGGCGCGGCTCCGAGCCAGGCCTCGAATTCGAGGCCGTCGCGCTCGTCGAGGCCGTCGCCCTGCAGGCGCGCAAGCCAAGCGCCGGCTTCCGCCGCCGCCCGATCCTTATGCGCCAGGGTTCCTGCCATCACGTCGCCTGCCCGGTCGACGCAAAACGCGCCGAACACCGGTTGAGACGGCGCCGCGATGCGACGCCCCTAGGTCGCAGGCGAAAATCCCGCGTCGTCATGGGCGCAGCCGCTCGGAGAGGCGCCTCACGGCCGCCGCGATATGCTGCTCGATCATCTTGGTCGAGACCCCCATGGCCTGGGCGGTCTGGGCCTGGCTCAGGCCCTCCAGCTTGTGCAGGCGGAAGGCCCGGCCCATCTGCGGCGGCAGATCGGCCACCGCGTCGGCCAGGAGCCGGATCCGTTCCCGGGAGATGATCGCCTCGTCGGCCGCCGGTTCCTGGGAGACGTCCTCCCCGGCCAGCTGGACGCGCGTATCCCGCCGCCACTCGGCGCTGCGCCGCGACGAACGCTGGGCGCTGCGCACATGATCGATCAGCAGATTGGTGGCCATCCTGTAGAGGAGCGCGGCGGGCGCCTTCACCTCGGCCCCGGCGTCGGTGGTCGACAGCTTGACGAAAAGATCCTGGAGCAGGTCTTCGGCGGTCGCCATGCAACGCGTCCGCGCGGCGAGGAACAGCAACAGGTTCTCGCGCCGCTCGAAGAACGCCTCGACCAGCGGACTGTCGACCGCTCGCCTTTCGGACGGCCCCGAAGGCGCCACGCCATTCCCCCCAAAAGGAATTAAATCTACCGGCGCGCCGACTGCTCTCGCCTTGCATCGCCGACGCCGAACATAGGCAAGTCGAGGGGCGTTGTCGCGGCCGGAAACGGGTTGCCGAGCGGTCGTCTCGCCGTGCATCTACCCCGGCCATGGAGAGCCCCGCGCTTCGAGCCACGACCGCCCTGGTGGGCCTGGCGCTGCTGGCGGGCTGCGAGCGCCGCCCCGAAGCGGCCCACGCCGAGGCGTCGACCCGCACCGCCTGCCTGTCCGGGCGGGCCGCGCCGGAGCGCGCGCCGGCGACCGCCGGCATGGTGCTGATCGAGGCCGGCCGGTTCCTGCAGGGCGCCGCGCCGGCGCGCGCCGAGGAAGGGCCGCCGCGTCCGACCGAGGTCGGCGCCTTCTGGATCGACCGGACCGAGGTGACCAACGCCGACTTCGCCCGGTTCGTGGCCGCCACCGGCTATGTGACCCTGGCCGAACGGCCGCTCGATCCCAGGAACTATCCCGGCCTTTCGGGCGACGACCTGAAGCCCTCGGCCATCGTATTCGTCGGCGCGAAGGACCCGAGCGACGGCCCGGGCCGCTGGTGGCGGGTGATCCGCGGCGCCGACTGGCGCCATCCGCAGGGACCGGACAGCTCGATCGCCGGCAAGGACGCTGAGCCCGTCGTCCAGATCGCCTACGACGACGCCCTGGCCTATGCGCGATGGCTGGGCCGCGACCTGCCCACCGAGGCCGAGTGGGAATACGCCGCGCGCGGCGGCCTGGATGGCGCGCCCTACACCTGGGGCGAGAAGAAATTCGACCCGGCCAGGCCCCAGGCCAACATCTGGGAGGGGCCGTTCCCGGCAGTCGATACCGGCGCCGACGGCTACAAGGCGCGGACCGCGCCCGTGGGCTGCTTTCCGCCGAACGGCTACGGCCTCTACGACATGGCCGGCAACGTCTGGGAATGGACCCGCGACTGGTACAAGCCCGGCCTCGACCCGACGCAGGCCGTCGACCCCGTCGGCCCCACCGAGCGCGAGGCCTACCGCCCCGGCGACCCGGCCGAGCACCGCCACGTAATCAAGGGCGGCTCGTTCCTCTGCGCCGATAACTTCTGTTTCCGCTACCGGCCGCCGGCCCGCGAGGCCGGCCCCACCGACACGGGGTCGGACCACGTAGGCTTCCGCACCGTGCTCAGGGTCAGCGAGATGAAGGTCGCCGGACGCTAGGCCGGCTCAATAGACCACGACCGAGCGGATGCTCTCGCCCTTGTGCATCAGGTCGAAGGCCTCGTTGATGCGCTCCAGGGGCAGCTTGTGGGTGATCATCGGATCGATCTCGATCTTCCCCTCCATGTACCAGTCGACGATCTTCGGCGTGTCGGTGCGGCCGCGCGCGCCGCCGAAGGCCGTGCCCTTCCAGACACGGCCGGTGACCAGCTGGAACGGCCGCGTGGCGATCTCCTTGCCGGCTTCGGCCACGCCGATGATGATCGATTCACCCCAGCCGCGGTGACAAGCCTCCAGCGCCTGGCGCATCACGGCCGTATTGCCCGTCGCGTCGAAGGTGTAGTCCGCGCCGCCGCCCGTCAGCTCCACGAGGTGGGCGACGAGGTCGCCGGAGACCTCCTTCGGGTTGACGAAGTGAGTCATGCCGAACCGGCGGCCCCATTCCTCGCGGGCCGGGTTGATGTCGACGCCGACGATCATGCCGGCGCCCACCAGCTTCAGACCCTGGATGACGTTCAGCCCGATGCCGCCCAGGCCGAAGACCACGCAGTTGGCGCCGGCCTCCACATCGGCCGTGTTGACCACCGCGCCCACGCCCGTGGTCACGCCGCAGCCCACGTAGCAGGCGGTCTCGAAGGGGGCGTCCTTGCGGATCTTGGCCACCGCGATCTCGGGCAGGACCGTATGGTTCGAGAAGGTGGAACAGCCCATGTAGTGGTAGATCGGCTGGCCCTTGTACGAGAACCGGCTGGTCCCGTCGGGCATCAGCCCCTTGCCCTGGGTGGCGCGGATGGCCGTGCAGAGGTTGGTCTTGCGGCTGAGGCAGCTTTTGCACTGCCGGCATTCCGGCGTGTAGAGCGGGATCACGTGGTCGCCCGGCGCCACGCTGGTGACGCCCGGCCCCACCTCCAGCACCACGCCCGCGCCCTCGTGGCCCAGGATCGAGGGGAAGATGCCCTCCGAGTCGAGGCCGTCCAGGGTGTAGGCGTCGGTATGGCAGACGCCCGTGGCCTTGATCTCCACCAGCACCTCGCCGGCGCGGGGGCCTTCGAGGTCCACCTCCACGATCTCCAGCGGCTTCTTCGCCTCGAACGCCACCGCCGCACGCGTCTTCATCATCCGGTCCCTCGACTCTCAGAGCGGCGCGCACCATTCCTTACGGCGGGACCGATGTGAAGGCGGCGCGATGGACGACGCGAGCGATATCGGCGGGGGCGGCCCGCGGCGGCATCCGCTGAGCGACGGCTTCGTCTGGCAGGACGCGGCGCGGACCGGCCTGCAGCGCCTGACCGCGGCCGAGGTCGACCAGTTCAACGCCGATGGATTCGTGGTGCTGAGAGGCGTGTTCACGCCGGAGGAGATCGCCGAGGTCCGCGCCGAGATCGATCCGTTCGAGGCGGCGCACGCCGCGGCCGCCCAGGCCCAGGGCGGGCGCATGCGCCTGACCGACGCGGCCGCCATCACCTTCACCCTGCACCTCGTCAGGAAGTCGGAGGCGCTGAAGAGGTTCGCGGCGCACCCGGCGATCGCCGGGATCTGCCACGACCTGATCGGTCCCGAAGTCCGGCTCTACTGGGATCAGGCGGTCTACAAGAAGACCGAGAAGGTGCAGGAATTCCCCTGGCACCAGGACAACGGCTACTCGTTCGTCGAGCCGCAGCAGTACCTGACCCTGTGGCTTCCGCTGGTGGACGTCGACGAGGAGAACGGCTGCCCCTGGATCGCGCCGGGCCTGCACCGGATGGGCACGCTGGAGCACTGGGCCACCGACATCGGCCTCGTCTGTGTGGACCGGCCCGCGGGCGCGGTCGCGGCGCCAGCTCGGATCGGCGACGTCGTGGTGTTCTCGTCGCTGGCGCCGCACCGGACGGGTCCGAACCGCAAGCCCGGCACGGTGCGCAAGGCCTACATCCTCCAGTACGCGCCGGACGGGGCCGTGGTGCGCACGCCCGACGGCCAGCGGATTCCGCAGACCGATCCGTCGCGTCAGTTCACGATCCTGACCGGCAACGTCTCGTAGCCCTTCACGAAGCTCGAGCGGACGCGCTTGGGCTCGCCCATCACCTCGATATGGCGGAAGCGCTTCAGGATCTCCTCCCAGACGATCCGGAGCTGGAGTTCGGCCAGGCGGTTGCCCACGCAGCGGTGGATGCCGAAGCCGAACGACAGGTGCTGGCGCGGCCGCTCGCGGTCGATCACGAAGGCGTCGGGGTTCTCGATCACCGTCTCGTCCCGGTTGCCCGAGACGTACCACATGACCACCTTGTCGCCCTTCTTGATGGTCTGGCCGCAGAGCTCGTAGTCCTCGACCGCCGTGCGGCGCATGTGGGCGAGCGGCGTCTGCCAGCGGATGATCTCGGGCACCATGCTGGTGATCAGGCCGGGGTTGGCCCGCAGCTTGTCGTATTGCTCCGGGTTCTGGTTCAGCGCCAGCACGCCGCCGCTGATCGAGTTCCGGGTGGTGTCGTTGCCGCCGACGATCAGCAGGATGATGTTCCCGAGGTACTCGTCGGGCGTCATGTTCCGCGTCGCCTCGCTGTGGGCCATCATCGACACGAGGTCGCCGCGCGGCGGTTCGTTCACCCGCTCGTTCCAGAGCCGCGTGAAGTAGGCCAGGCACTCCATCAGCTCCGCCTGACGCTCCTCCTCGGTGTCGACGAGGCCGCCGGGGCCGGGCAGCGTGGTCGCCACGTCGGACCAGCGGGTCAGCTTGCGCCGCTCCTCAAACGGGAAGTCGAACAGGGTGGCCAGCATCTGGGTGGTGAGTTCGATCGAGACGCGGTCGACCCAGTTGAAGGTCTCGCCCACCGGCAGTTCGTCGAGAATCCTGCCGGCCCGCTCGCGGATGATCGGCTCCATCAGGGCCAGGTTGGCCGGCGCGACGATGGGGCTCACGGTCTTGCGCTGAACGTCATGGCGCGGCGGGTCCATGGCGATGAAGCTGGGCCGCCGCAGATCCGGCCGCGCGTCCCGGATGGTGATGCCGCCCAGGGCCGCGTCGGACGAGAAGACCTGGTGGTTGGTGTCCACCGCCATGATGTCGTTGTAGCGGGTCACCGACCAGTAGGCGCCGAACTCGCTGTCCTTGCACCAATGGACGGGCGCCTCGCGCCGCAGCCGCTCGAAGTAGGGCCAGTGGGCGTCGTTCAGGAACAGATCGGGGTTGCCGGGATCGAGGTCTTCCAGCGGCGTCGCATAGGCCGCCGCCCGCGCCTGGTCCTTCAGCGTGGCTCCGCCATCGGCCATTTGTCGATCCTCCGGTTGCGGGGACGCCGGCATGGGACGTCCTCTCCTGGACGCGCAGCATGCCCTCAACAGCGGGTGCGCGGCAATCTCGCTGGGCTAAGGTGCCCGGCCGACAAGAAGACCGATCGGGGAGGACGATGACGACGAACGCCGGATGGGCCGCGGCGGCGACCCTCTATCACCGCTTCTTCACGGGCCTGCTGCTGACCATCGTCACGCGCCGCAGCGCCGCCGACGCTGGCGAGTTCACCTTCCGCCTCTTCCGCCGCCAGCACCTGGAGAAGTTCCTCTCCAGCCTGGGGAAGCTGGGCCTCGACGGCCTGCCCGACCCGGTGAAGGCGGCGGGCTACCACTACCTCTCCAACCGCATCGGCGGCGTGCAGGTGGAGTTCGTGCGCGAGAGCGACGCCAAGGCCTGGGTTCACTTCGTCCCGCCGCGCTGGATCTACGACGGCGCGGCGATCTGCGGCATCCCCACCGAGGTCAGCCGCGGCGTGCTGCGCGGGTGGTACGCCCACAACGGGGTCAGCCTGGGCAATCCGCGCCTCGGCTTCGTCTGCACCCAGCAGACCACCGACGGCCAGCCGGGCCTTTCGGGCTACTTCATGGAATATGACCATGAGCTCGCGCCCGAGGAGCGGCTGCGGTACGCGCCGGACGAACTGCCGCCCCGCTTCGATCCCGGAGCGGCGCCCGCACTCGACGAGGCCGCGTGGACGCCCGAGCGGCTGGCCAAGGCCAACCGCAACTACGCCATGGAGTACGTCAAGAACGGCCTGCCCGTGCTGGCCGAGCTGTTCGGGCCGGCCGAGGCCGCCTACCTGGGCCGCGTCACCGGCAAGCTGATCGGCATGCAGTTCTACGCCGAGATCGCCCGCACGCTGGGCGGGGCCGAGCCGGGGCCCGAGGGCTTCGCCCGGCTGCTCGCGGCGCTGGCCGCGGGCCAGGACGACGCGTGCGAGATCGAGGCCGGCTCGACCGGCGCCGTCATCCGTCAGACGAGCTGGCGGCTGATGCGGGGCGCGGGATACATTCCAGACAGCGCCTTCGAGGCCTGGAACGGGCTGTTCGAAGGCCTGCTGGCCGTCCACGACCGGTTCCTCGTGCTGGATGTGCGCCGCCGGCTCGACCGCGGCGACGACGCTTTCGAATGGGAAATACGATCCCGAGGGCCCGCCCCGCGCTTCTGAACCGGGCATTGACGGGCGGGACCGGGAGGCTCAGGTTTTCGAAAACCCGGCATGGAGATCGGGTCCGGAGGAAACCATGAGCGACACCCTGGCGGCCGACGTCTGGACCGGCCCGTTCCGCACGCCCCGCAACATGGCCGCCGAGGTCAAGGGCTCGATCCACGACGACGCCACCGCCGCCAAGCTGGGCTTCCGGGGTGGCACGGTGGCCGGCTCGGTCCACATGGACCAGTTCGCGCCGCGGCTCCTCGATCTCTACGGGGACGCCTGGTTCGAGACCGGGACGCTGTCGCTCTATTTCACCCAGGCCACGGTGGACCGCGAGGAAGTCGCCGCCCAGGTGGCCGCCGACGCCCAGCGCGCGCATCTGTCCATGCACAACCACGACGGCGCGCAGATCTGCGTCGGCACGGCCTCGGCCAAGGCCGACCCAGGCTCGGAGCTGGTCCATCGCATGGCCGGCCAGTCGCCGGCGGAACCCGGTCGGCTGCGGATCCTGGGCGATATCAAGGTGGGCGACGAGGGCGAGGCCGAAGCCTGCATCGACCCCGAGCGGCTGGCGAAGCACCGCGAGATCATCACCGAGGACCTGCCCGCCTACGCCAGCGGCGTCCTGCCGCCATCGCAGGCCATCGGCCTCGCCCACCAGGCGCGGTTCGCCGCCGTCGGCAGGTCGCGGCAACCGCACGTGGGCCTGTTCGGCGCGCTGGAGGTCGAGCACCTGAAGGGGCCGTTCCGGGCCGGCGTCACCTACAAGGCGCGCACGAAGATCCTGAAGCTCACCGAAAGCCCCAAGACCGAGAACGCCTGGTACGACGTGATCTTCTCGCAGGACGGCGAAGACGTGGGCCGCGTGCGGTTCTACCTTCGCTTCCTGAAGGCCTCCTCGCCGCTCTGGAGCTAGGGGCCGTCTGGCGGGGGAACCATGACGATCCTGATCACCGGCGGGACCAAGGGCATCGGTCTGGCCATCGCCGAGCACCTGGCGCGCCGGGGCGAACCGCTCGTGCTTGGCTACCACAGCGACGAAGGCGCGGCCTCGGCGGCCGTGGCGCGGCTGGGCGGACTCGGCGCCCAGGCGCAGGCCGTGCGCGCCGACGTGGGATCGATCGAGGACGCCGGGCGGCTGGTCGCGGCGGCCGGCGCGGCCGCGGACGGCCCGCTGCACATCGTCCACAGCGCCGCGGCGATCTACCCGACCGCCCTCCTGCAGGCCGACCTCGCGAAGTTCACCCAGGCGATCGAGACCAACGGACTGTCGCTGCTCTATCTGGTCAGCCAGGCCCAGCCGTGGCTGAAGCACGGGTCGAGCGTGGTGTTCATCTCCAGCGCCGGCGCGCGGACCGCTCTGGCCAACTACGCCGCGCTCGGCGCGGGCAAGGCGCTGGCGGAAAGCCTGATCCGATACCTCGTGTCCGAACTGGCGCCGCGGGGCGTGCGCATCAACGCCGTGGCTCCGGGGCTGGTGGCCACGACCTCAGTGGCCCGGATGGCCGGAAGCGAGGACGCCGCGGCCCGGGTGCTGGAGCGCGGGGCGCGGGGCAATCCCTCGGGACGGCTCACCGAGGGCGCCGACTACGCCGCAGTGGTCGAGTTCCTGCTGAGCGAGGCGGCCGGCTTCGTCCAGGGACAGGTGATCCACGCCAACGGCGGCGCATGGGTGGGCTGATTTCTCAACGACGCGCGAGGATTTCTGCGGGTGAATCCGACGATCCGGCGCCTACCTAAGCTGCAACCGAAAATTCCGCTCCCGGGAACCTCGCCATGCCTACCCTGTTCGATCCCCTGAAGGTCGGCGACCTCACGCTGAACAACCGCATCGTCATGGCGCCGCTCACCCGCCTGCGCACCGGCGACGAGCGCACGCCCGGCCCGCTGGTGGCCGAATACTACGCCCAGCGCGCCTCGGCCGGCCTGATCATCTCCGAGGCCACTTCCGTGACGCCGAAGGGCGTAGGCTACGCCGGCAGCCCCGGCATCTGGTCGGAAGACCAGGTCGAGGGCTGGAAGGCGGTAACCCGCGCCGTCCACGACAGGGGCGGGCGCATCTTCCTGCAGCTCTGGCACGTGGGCCGCATCTCGGACCCCAGCTTCCTGGGCGGCGAGGCCCCGGTCTCGGCCAGCGCGGTGGCGGCGCGCGGCCATGTGAGCCTGCTGCGGCCCGAGCGGCCCTACCCCACTCCGCGTCCGCTGACGGTTCCCGAGATCAAGGCGGTCGTCGCGGCCTATCGAAAGGGGGCGCAGAACGCCCAGCGCGCCGGCTTCGACGGCGTGGAGCTGCACGGCGCCAACGGCTACCTGCTCGACCAGTTCCTGCAGGACACCACCAACCAGCGCGATGACGAATACGGCGGATCGATCGAGAACCGCGCGCGGTTGATGTTCGAGGCGGTGGATGCGGCCGTCTCCGTCTGGGGCCCGGACCGCGTCGGCCTGCACCTGGCGCCGCGCGCCGACGCCCACGACATGGGCGACTCCGATCTGGCGGCGACGTTCGGCCACGTGGCCCGCGCCGCGCGCGAGCGGAACCTCGCCTTCCTGATGGCCCGCGAGCACGTGGGCGCCGACAGCCTTTCGCCGCAGCTCAAGGCCCTGTTCGGTGGCGTCTACATCGCCAACGAGGGCCTCGACGCCAAGACGGGCCAGGCCCTGCTCGACGCCGGGACGGCGGACGCCGTCGGCTTCGGCAAGGCCTATATCGCCAACCCCGACCTGGTGGAGCGCCTGAAGGCGGGCGCCGATCTCAACCCGCCACAGCCCCAGACCTTCTACGGGCCCGGCGCGGCGGGCTATGTCGACTACCCGGCGCTGGCCACCGCCTAGAGGCGGAGCGGGTTGCGCCCCGGGCAGCGGAGCGCTCTAGAGAGCGGGTGCAAGATCTTCGCGCCCGCATCGAGGCCAATTTCGCCGGCTTTTCCCGCATCGCCCTGCCCGACGAGGGCCGGCGGCGCGCGGCGGTGGCGATCGTGCTGTCGCCCACCGACGACGGGCCGGCCTTCTTCCTGACCCGCCGGGCGCAGCACCTGCGGCGCAACGCCGGAAACTACGCCCTGCCCGGCGGCCATACCGAGCCCGGCGAGGACGCGGTGGACACCGCCCGGCGCGAGACCGCAGAGGAGCTCGGCGTCAGCCTGCCGCGCGCGGCCGCCCTGGGCCTTTTGGACGATCTCGCGACGCTCGGCGGCCATGTGGTGACCCCGGTGGTGTTCTGGTCGGCCGAGCCGCTGGTGCTCGCGCCCAATCCCGACGAGGTGTGGCTGGCCTGGGCGGTGCCGATCGCCGACCTGGATCACCCCGAGGCCCCGCGCGCCGAAGCCAACCCGGCGGGCGGTCCGGCGATCCTGCGCATGCACGCGCGCGGCGACTGGGTGAACCCGCCGACGGCGGCGTTCCTGCTGCAGTTCCGGGAAGTCTGCCTGCACGGCCGCGAATGCCGCACCGACGGCATCGGCCAGCCGTCCTGGACGGCCCGCTAGCGCAGGTCCCGGCCGCGGCGCGCGCCGGGGAATGTCGTCGGATCAGACCCTCAGGTCGAAGAGCTGGCCCTGGCCTTCCGGGGGCTTCGGCGGGGGCGGCGGGGACCGGTCCTCCCGCGAGTCACTGGACGCGTTGTCCTTGTCGTCGCTGTCCGAGGTGGCGACTGCGGGCTCCGCCGGGGCCTGGACCGGCGAGACCGGCGGCACGGGCGGCGGCGGCGCAGCGGCCGTCGGCGGCGTGAGCGCATTGATGCTCATGCGAGCTACTCCTTCTGAAGCGCCCGCATGATGTCACTTCAGCGTGTATGGATCGTGAATCTCGCAACTAACGAGCGAAGATTTTCAGCAAACATGGCTTATGAAGCGTTCACCATGATGCGACGACTAAGCACACCGATAGTAATCACGCGACATTCGCGGCAGATTTATCTGGCCGCCTCATTGATCTGCGCCTTCGGGCGGGACGCGGGAACCACCGGGATATCTTCGGCCGCGAGCGGGGGCATCCATCTCTTCCGCGCCATAGCGGCCTCGATATAGGGCGCGAGCTCGGCGGCCTTCTTCGCCTCGCGCTCGGCGGCGCCGGCCTTGAAGCCCGGCATCACCTCGGCCGCGAACAGCTCCAGCGACTGGCATATGTGGTCGTGCCGGTTGCGCCCCGCCTGCTGCATGAAGATCACCTGGTCGACGCCGGCGGCCTGGAACCCCTCGATGTGCTCGCGGATGTCGTCGGGCGTGCCGATGCCGTTGGCGTTATGGCGGGCGGCCTTGCGCGCGGCGATGATCTCGTCGTCCGAAGCGGCCCGGCTCCTCTGGAAATCGGCGAACAGCGAGGAGCGGCCCGGATAGACGTCGTGCGCCACCAGGGCGTTCACCGCGTAGGAAAAGAACTCGAAGCCCTCCTG
The DNA here is from genome assembly GCF_016124325.1 of Phenylobacterium sp. GTDB lineage: Bacteria > Pseudomonadota > Alphaproteobacteria > Caulobacterales > Caulobacteraceae > Phenylobacterium. The sequence continues at coordinate 229,889 of NZ_WGNY01000014.1, read as the reverse complement.
CCCGCGTCGGATCGCCTCGTCCCGGTCGTGGTGCACCGAGAAGTTCGACACCATGGCCAGGTTGGCGTTCACCGCATGGCCCAGCGGCACGCACTCCTCCGACTTGATGATGCCGTAGTAGATGTCGGCCCAGGTCTTGGCCTCCTCGGGATCGAGGAACGAGAAGGCCAACGCCCCGATGCCGTTCTGCGCGGCGATCTTGATCGTGTCGCGGTTGGTGCAGGCCATCCACATCGGCGGATGCGGCTTCTGCATCGGCTTCGGCACCACGTTGCGGCAGGGGAACGAGAAGCCGCGCCCCTCGTAGCCGGGATAGGGGCTCATCACGAGCATGTTGGCGATCTGCTCGGCCGCCTCCAGCGCCAGCGCCCGCTTCTCCTTGGCCGGGATCGCGAAACCGCCCAGCTCCAGCCGCGTCGCCCCCTCGCCGATGCCGAAGTCGAGCCGGCCGTTCGAGACGATGTCCAGCGTCGCCAGGCCCTCGGCCGTGCGGGCGGGGTGGTTGTAGTTGGGGATCACCTGGCGGATGCCGTGGCCGACCCGGATGGTCTTGGTGAGCGCCGCGCAGGCGGCCAGGAACACCTCGGGCGCGGAGGAGTGGGAATACTCCTCCAGGAAGTGATGCTCGACCTCCCAGGCGTAGTCGTAGCCCAGCCGGTCGGCGAGGACGACCTGCTCCAGGGCCTCGTGGAACAGGCGGGCCTCGTCGCCCTCGTTCCAGGGCTTGGGCAGCTGATGCTCGTAGAAGACGCCGAAGCGCATGTCCGTCTCCTCCCGCCCGGCGCTCGGGGTCAAAGGTTCGAGTGCGATGTCCACATTCGCGGATCGCGCTTAGCGGCGCCTGGTCATTGCCTGCACCATCCCGCCCCGGAACCTTCATTGGCAAGGGGGGCGATTCGGGCGTGACACTCCGCGGCCATGGCCCATCCCTACCTCGACCTGCTGCGGGACCGGCGTATCCGCGTCCTGTGGACCGGCCTGGCGCTGTCGGCGATCGGCGGAGAGCTGTACCGGGTAGGCGCCCTGTGGCTGGCGGCGAAGCTGGCCGGGCCCAACGCCTCGCTGCTGGTGACGGCCCAATCGGCGGCGATCCTGGCCGTCAGCATCCTGGGCGGCCCGCTCGTCGAAACCTTGCCCCGAAGGGGGTTCCTGATCGGAGCCGACCTGCTGTCGGCCGCCGCCTGCGCGGCGGTGGTGATCGCCGCGGCCTCCGGCCCGACCTTTCCGGTCTTGGTGGGGGTCAGCGTGCTGCTGGGCGCCCTGGGCGCGGCAAGCCGGCCGGTGTTCCTGTCGAGCCTGCCGGCGCTGGCGCCCGAGGGCGGGTTGCGGGCCGCCAACGGACTGTTCGACAGCACCGTCCGCGTCGCCCAGGCGGCTGGCCCGTTCCTGGCGGCCGCCGCCATGGCCGTCCTGCCGGCCATCCACCTCCTGACCGCCAACGCCGTCAGCTTCCTGGCCTCGGCCGGCGCGGTCGCGGCGGTAGGCCACGCCATGGATCCGCCGCGATCCGCCGCCGTCGCCAACCGGGTCGGCTTCTTCCGCCGCCTGGCGCGAGGCGTCCACGCCGCCAACGGCTGCCCGGGCGTCTGGAGCGCGCTGATCACCACCGGCGTCCGCGGCGGCTCGTATGCGCTGGGGTTCACCGTCGCCGTCCCGTTGATCTTCGCCGAGGGCGGAAGCGCCGCCGGCCTCGCGGGCGTCGCCGTGGTGTTCGGGGCCGTGGCCGTCACCGAGCTGCTGGCGGGTCCGCTGGTGGTGCTGACCGAGCCGCGCCGGCCGTTGCGGCGGCAGTTCGAGGGCTATCTGGCGATCGGCCTCGCCCAGGCGCTCGTCGGAGCCGCGGCCCTGTTTCCGCCGCCGGCGCGCATCCCCGCCATGGCCGCCGCCGCCCTGGCGATGGGCGTCGGGCATTCCGTCGCCGGCCTGCAGATGCTGAACTTCTTCTCCAGCCGACTTTCCAGCGACGACTACGCCGCGGTGCTTCGCCTGCGCCTGGTGCTGGTGATCACCGCGATGATGGCCTCGACAGCGGCGGGCCCGTTCGTGCTCGCTCGACTCGGCCCGGCGCCGACGGCCGTGGCCTGCGGACTGACGGCTGCGGCGATGGCCCTCATCGGCCTCTTCGGGCGTCCCGCCCGTACGCTCGGGCCGGACTTCCGGCCGTTGGCCGCCAGGGACTAGCTAGGCCGCCCCGAAGCTGGTTTCGTGAGGCGCCAGCCACGAGGATGCCGCCATGGACGACGCCACGACGCTCAGGAACGCCACTGACCTTGCGGCCTTCTGGATGCCGTTCACGGCCAACCGCCAGTTCAAGGGCGCGCCGCGGATGCTGGTTTCGGCCAGCGGCATGTACTACCGGGCCGACGATGGCCGCGAGGTTCTGGACGGCACCGCGGGGCTCTGGTGCGTCAACGCCGGCCACGGGCGGCGCGAGATCGCCGAGGCCCTCCAGCGGCAGGTGCTGGCCCTCGACTACGCGCCCTCGTTCCAGATGGGCCACCCGATCGCCTTCGACTTCGCCGCGCGCCTGGCCAGGATCGCGCCGCCCGGCCTCGACCGGATCTTCTATGTGAACTCGGGCTCGGAAGCGGTCGACACGGCGCTCAAGATGGCCATGGCCTACCACCGGGCCCGGGGCGAGGGGCAGCGCACCCGCCTGATCGGCCGGGAGAAGGGCTATCACGGGGTGGGCTTCGGCGGCATCTCGGTGGGCGGGCTGGTCAACAACCGCCGCGCCTATGTGACCCTGCCGTCCGACCACCTGCGCCATACCCAGGATCTGGCCGCCAACGCCTTCGCCCGCGGCCTGCCGAAGCACGGCGCCGAGCGCGCCGAGGACCTGGAGCAGCTGGTGGCGCTGCACGGCGCCGACACCATCGCCGCGGTGATCGTCGAGCCCGTAGCCGGCGCGGGCGGGGTGCTGCCGCCGCCCAGGGGCTACCTCCAGCGCCTGCGCGAGATCTGCGACCGGCACGGAATCCTGCTGATCTTCGACGAGGTGATTACCGGGTTCGGCCGGCTGGGAACGCCATTCGCGTCGCAGTTCTTCGACGTCACCCCTGACCTGATGACCACGGCCAAGGGCATCACCAACGCCACCGTCCCGATGGGCGCGGTGTTCGCGGGCCGCCATGTGCACGACGCCATCATGGAGGCCTCCCAGGCGGGCATCGAGTTCTTCCACGGCTACACCTACTCCGGCCATCCGCTGGCCTGCGCGGCCGGCATGGCGACGATGGACATCTACGAGCGCGAGGGACTGCTGACGCGGGCGGCCGGCCTCGCCCCGATTTGGGAGGAGATGGTCCACCGCCTGGCCGACGCCCCGCACGTCATCGACATACGCAACGTGGGCCTGCTGGCGGCGGTGGAGCTCCAACCGCGCAAAGGCGCGCCGGGCGCGCGCGGCTACGAGGCGCTGGTGAAGGCCTTCGAGGCCGGGCTCACCGTGCGCGCGGCGGGCGACATCATCTGCCTCTCGCCGCCGCTGATCGTCGAGGAGGCGCAGATCGGCCTCATGGCCGAAATCCTCCGCGAGGTCATCTGCGGGCTCGACTGACCGCCTTGGCGATGGCCGCGATCAGGGGTGAGGTCGGCAGCTTCTGACCGTCGAGGCTGGCCACCGGGCGCACGCCCGTCAGGCTATTGGTGATGAACATCGGCGCGCCGGCCAACCGGCCCGAGTTGGCGAACACCTCGTGGATCGGCAGGCCGAGGGCGTAGCAGGCCGCGATCACCTCACGGCGCATGATCCCGTCCAGCACGCCGCACTCCAAGTCGGGGGTGAACACCTCGTCGTGGCGCAGCCAGAAGACGTTGGCCGCCGCGCAGCAGGCGACCTCGCCGGCCGTGTTGAGCATCAGGGCCTCGTCGGCCCCGGCCGCGCGGGCCTCGGCGCGGGCCAGGACGTTGTCCAGATAGGACAGGCTCTTGATCCGTGCGGTCGGCGAGCGATCGTTGCGCCTCACCCGGGCGGTGGCCAGCTGCGCGGACCCGGGCGCGCGACCCTGCGCGACAGCGGTCGCCGCGAGCCTCGGATGGAACTCGGCGGGCGGGTCCAGGCCCCGCGCGCCCGAGCCGGCGCTCCAGTTGATCCGCACGGCGGCGCGGGCGGGCTTGCCGACCGTCTCCAGCGCGGCCTCCGCGGCGGCGATCACCTCGGCGCGGGGCGGTTCGGGCAGGCCGATCGCGCGGCATCCGCGCTCCAGGCGCTCGACGTGCGCGTCCCAGTAGGCGAACTCGCCGTCCGCCCACAGCACCGTCTCGAAGAGACCATGGCCAAGCGTGAAGCCGCGGTCGTCGAGGGGGATATCGGTCATGGCGTTCCCGTCAGAGCCTTCAGGATAGCGCCCATCTTCGCCGCGGTCTCATCCGTCTCGGCGGCGGGATCGCTGTCGGCGACGACGCCGCCGCCTGCGCGGGCTTCGAACGCCCAGCCTGCCGATTCTTCGATCAGGGACACCGTACGGATGAGCACGCTGGCCTCCAGCGCCCCGTCCGCGCCCGCCCAGAACAGGCTGCCGCAGTATGGGCCACGGGGCGGCTCGTGTCGGGCGATCACGGCCATCGCCTGCAGCTTGGGCGCGCCGGTCACCGAGCCCGGCGGGAAGGCGGCGAGGAACGCGTCCCAGGCGCTCCGGCCCGGCGCGAGGCGCGCCCGAATCCGACTCACGAGGTGGTGGACGTTTGCGTAGCTCTCGAGGCCGAACAGTTCGGGGACCACGACGGTGCCCGGCGCCGACGTGCGCGCCAGATCGTTGCGCATGAGGTCGACGATCATCAGGTTCTCGGCGCGGTCCTTGGGGCTGGCGCGGAGTTCGTCGGCCAGGGCGGCGTCGGATGCGGCGTCGGACCCGCGCGGCCGCGTGCCCTTGATCGGATGGGTCTCGGCCCAGAGACCGCCGGCGGCGGGCCGCACCGAGAGGAACCGCTCGGGCGAGTTGGAAACGAGGGCCCGGCCGGGCAGGTTCAGGAACGCCGCGTACCCGGCCGGGCTCTGGGCGGCCAGCCGGGCGAAGAGGTCGAAGGGCCGAGCGTGCGGCGCCAGCCGCCCCCGCCAGGGCCGGGCGAGATTGGCTTGGAAGATTTCCCCGGCGGCGATGCGCCCGACGGTTTCGGCCACTGCCGCGGCGTGATCGGCGTCGGTCGTGGCCAGCGCCACGGACCGCGCGAGGACGCCGTCGCTCCTCCGACGGCGTGGGACGTCCAGCCAACTCAACGCCGCGTCGGCCCGGGCCGCTGCGCAGCGCGCGTCCGGGCCGCGGCCGACGGCGAAGGCGCGCCGCCCGCCTTCGTGGAAGGCGAGCAGCGCCGGATAGCGCAGCAGGACCAGATCAGGCCACCCGGTGCGGCCCTGGGGCGCCGTGGGCTCCAGCCGCGCCGAGAGCTCGTAGGCGGCCAGGCCGACGACACCGCCCTGGAACGGCGGACCGTCGCCCAGCGAGACCGGCGCGCCCAGCATCGACGCCAGCGCCGACGCGGGATCGCCCGAGGGCTCGAGCACGCGGTCCGGCCGCCGCAGGACGTAGCTCCACCCATCGGCCCCCGAGAGCAGGACGCAAGCGTGGACTTCGTCGGCGAAGGCCGAAGCCACGGAGACGGGGTCCGCCCAGGCCGTGGCGCGCAGGGCCACGCAGGCCAGGTCTGCGGACGCGGGAATCGGATCGGTGGCGGGCAGGCTCCTCACGACGCCGGCCTATAGCGCATCGGCGCGGCGGTTGCCTGCCGCCCGGGAAGGCGCGCGTCTATGCGGGAAAATAGAGGGAGGACGCCATGGCCTACGATACCCTGCTCTACGAGCTGGACGGGCCCGTGCTGACCGTCACGCTCAACCGGCCGGACAAGCTGAACGCCTACACCGCCGTGATGGGGGCCGAGCTCACCGACGCCTTCCAGCGGGCCGACGAGGACGACGCCGTCCGCGTGGTGATCGTCACGGGCGCAGGCCGCGGCTTCTGCGCCGGGGCCGATATCTCGGGCGGCGCCAACGCGTTCGACACCCAGGCCGAAGGGTCCGTGGCCTTCCAGGCGCCGGATCGGGCGCGGGCCGAGGGCGGCGGGTTCGTCGGCGCCATCTTCAACTGCCGAAAGCCCTCGATCGCGGCGATCAACGGCGCCGCAGTCGGCGTCGGCGCGACGCTCACCCTGCCCATGGACATCCGCATCTGCGCGGAGGGCGCGCGCTATGGCTTCGTCTTCGCCCGGCGGGGGCTGGTTCCGGAGGCCGGCAGCGCCTGGTTCCTGCCCAAGCTGGTGGGTCTGCCCCAGGCCCTGAACTGGTGCCTTCGGGGCTCGCTGATCCCAGCCGCCGAGGCCCAGGCCGCGGGACTGGTGAGCGAGGTGGTCGCGCCCGATCAACTGCTGGCGCGCGCCCGCGAGATCGCGGCGGAGATCGCCGAGAACACCGCGCCGGTGTCGATCGCCCTGGCGCGCCAGATGCTGTGGCGGTTCTCGGGCGAAGCCGATCCGTCGGGTGTCCTGGCGGTGGACGGCAGGCTCAGCATGATCCTGGGCGCGGGCCCCGACGTGAAGGAAGGCGTCGCCGCCTTCCTGGAGAAGCGCCCGCCCCGTTTCCCGGGGCGGGTCTCCTCGGACATGCCCGACCTCTATCCCTGGTGGGACAAGACCTAGAACGACTGGCCGAACCTGAGGCCCACCGTGCGCGGCCGGATCGGGATCACGTAGACCCGGGTGCAGACCGCGGTGTTGCACTGCACGTAGCGGTCGTTCTGGCCGTACTCGTCGAACAGGTTCTTCACATAGGCCTCGACCCGCCATGAGCCCTTCTGGACGCCGGCGGTCATGTCGACGGTGACGTATTGCGGCGTCTTGCCCGTGACGGCGCGGTCCGCGATCGTCAGGTCGGGATAGCCGGGGCCGGTGTAGACCACCGAGCTCTGGACGTGGGCGTCCATCTCGCCGATCGGCCACTCGTAGCGGGCCGTGAGGTTGCCCTTCCACTTGGGGGTGACCGGCAGCCGGTCGCCCCGGAAGGCGGCGGGCGGCGCGGACGGATCGGGGATGTAGTCCTCGTCGAGCTGGGCGTCGGTGTAGGCGCCGCCGCCCGTGAGCGTCAGGCCATCGGCGACCAGCCAGTTGATGTCGGTCTCCACGCCCTTCATCTTGGCCTTGCCGGCGTTGCGGATCTCGGTGAGGCCGTTGGCGCCCAGGTACGAGAACTGGAAGTCGTTCCATTTCTCGATGAAGGCCGCCCCGTTCCACCGCAGGGTGTTGCCGAACCAGCTCGTCTTCCAGCCGAACTCGTAGTTCTTGAGGAAGTCGGCCTTGTACGGCGGAAGCGTCCCGCGGCGGTTGATGCCGCCCGGCCGGAAGCCTGTGGACACGGTGGCGTAGACCATCCGGTCGTCGTCGAATTTCCACTGGGCGTTGATGCGATAGGTGTGGCCGGTGTCCTTGGTCACCTTGTCGACGTTGGTGCAGGGGCCGCCCTCGACCACCGGAGGCCCGAAGCAGGCGCCGACGCCGGTGCCGGACGAATAGCCGGTGCCGAAGCCGAAGAAGCCCGCCAGAGAGTTCTTGTAGCGGAAGAAGCGGATGCCGCCCGTGATCGAGAGGTGGTCGCTGACGTCGTAGGTCGCGTCGGCGAAGGCGGCGTAGTCGCGGTCGATCCGCAACTGCTTGGTCAGCCACAGGGTGTCGTCCCAGCCGGGCACCTCGGTGGCGTCGGCCAGGTTGTCGATCTTGTAGCGCTGTTGGATGTTGTGGGTCTGGCGCTGGTAGAACAGGCCGGCCACCACCTTGAAGCGGTTCTCCGAGGGCGTCGCCAGGCGCAGCTCGTGGCTCTGCTTGGTGAAGTAGTCCTTGCCCTGGATGTACTGCGTCGTGTCGATGGGATTTCCGGCGTTGTCGGTGGTGTAGGCGCCGTAGCCGAACAGGGTGTCGTAGAAGTAGCTGTAGTCCGAATAGTCGGACTCGGTGTCGATCCAGCGGCGCATGTAGGCGCCGGCGTAGGTCAGGTCGATGTTGGAGACCGTTCCTTCGATGGTCGCCGCGGCCTGGAACCACTTGTCGTCAGACCGCTCGGGCCGATACCGGGCGATCGCGTACTTGCCCTTGTTGTAGCGGTCGGCCGAGAAATTGCCGTCGGCCTCGGTACGCTGGCCCATGAGCGACGGTGTGATCGTCCAGTTGTCGTCGAGATCGATCTTCAGCGCGGCCCGCGCGCCGGTGATGTCGACCTCGTTGTAGTTCTTCTCGACATACGGCGCGTTGTTGATCGTGACCGGGCCCGTCGGATAGGTCAGGGTGCTCGCGACGTTGTCGATATAGCCGCCGTCGTGCTCGCCCCAGGCGACCAGGCGGATCGCCATGCGGTCGCCGAGCGGCATGTTGACGTAGCCTTCGGCCGAATAGCCGGGATCGCCGTGGGCGACGGTGTTGCCCTCGACGTCGTAGCTGGCCGAGAAGCCCGAGAGCGACGGCTTGTTGGTGATGATGCGGATCGTCCCGGCCTGCGAACTCGCGCCGTAGAGCGTGCCCTGCGGTCCGGCCAGCACCTCGACCCGGGCGATGTCGTAGACGTGGATGTCCAGCGGGCCGGTGATCGTGGTGACCGGCTGCTCATCGAGATAGATGCCGACGCTGGGCAGCGGGCCGGAGTGGTTGTTGTTCTCGCCCGAGGCGACGCCGCGCATGTAGAAGGTGGTGAAGCCGGGCGCGAGCGTCTGGGCCGTCACGCTGGGCATGAACTTCACGTAGTCGTTGACGTCCTTGACCTGGAGCTGGTCGAGCCGCTCGGTCCCCAGCGCCTGGATGCTGATCGGAACGTCCTGCAGGTTTTCCGACCGCTTCTGGGCGGTGACGACCACCTCCTCGAGGCCGACGGTCGCCGAGCCCGTCTGGGCCAGGGCCGGCGCGGACACGGCGGTCAGCATGGTGGTGGCGAGCAGACCGAGGGTCCAGCGCGGGACGCAACTCGGATTCGTATCGTCGGCTTTCATCGTATCCCCCACGATTTGGTGGTTCAGGCGCCCGAGACGGCGGGCGCGGCCGGATAGGCGTCGAGCACGGGGCCCAACGCCGCCTTCAGCGGACCGAGCCAGGCGTCGTAGTTGCGCCAGTGCTCGGCCGCGTCGGTGAAGATGGGGCGGCGCACCTGCTCGGAGCTGGCGGTGCGCACCGCCCGGTCGTTCTCGTAGAAGCGCAGGCATGCCGCCTCGAACGGCAGGCCGCAATGCGCCAGCAAGGCCCGTGTCTCGCCTTCCGGGTCGGCGATCATGGCCTCGTAGATCACCCGGTGGACCCGTCCCGGCCGGACCGCGTCGAAGTGGGCCATGAGGTCGACGTAGTCGGCGTAGTAGCGGCCGATGTCGGTCAGGTCGTAGGTGAAGCCCTGGCCGCGGGCGAAGTGCTGCTTGAAGGCCGAGAAGCCGCAGCCCAGCGGATGGCGGCGCGCGTCGATCACCTTGGCGTTCGGCAGCGCCAGCAGGATCAGGCCCAGGTGGGCCCAGTTGTTGGGCATCTTGTCGATGAAGAAGGGGCGGCCCAGCTTCCGATGGGGACGGGCGCGGTCGAGATATTCCTCGCCCAGCGCGCGCAGTTCATCGGCCGACAGCTCGCCCAGCGCTTCGGGATAGCGGCCCTCCGAGGCCCGCTTCACCCGCCCGCCCAGGCGCCGCGCCAAGGCGATGACGTCGGGAAGCTCCTGGGTGCCTTCGACCTGGCTGTGCGACGACAGGATCTGCTCCACCAGCGTCGAGCCAGACCGCGGCAGGCCGACCACGAAGATCGGGTCGGGCGCCGGGGAGCCCCGCCCCGCGCGCACGTCGAGGAACGCCGGGGTGAACAGCGCCTTGGCCCGGCTGACCTGGCCCGTGGTCTCCTCGGCGTCGTAGACGATTTCCTGGCGGCGCAGCGCGTTGCCCCGCGCGTAGTGGCCGAACGAGGCCTCGTAATCGCCGGCGTCCTCGCGCGCCTTGCCCAGGGCGAACTCCAGGTGGAACCGGTCCTCGTCGGTGAGGTCGGCCCGGGCGAGCTGAGCCTCCATGGCGGCGACATCGTCGGCCGCGAACTCGACCGTCTTGAGGTTGGCCAGGCTCCACCAGGCTTCGCCCAGCTGCGGCGCCAGTTCGAGGCTGCGCCGATAGGCCTCGACCGACTCGGCCTGCCGCCCGACCGTCTTCAGGGCGTGGCCCAGGCTCATCCATACCTTCGGCTGGCGCGGCTGGCCTTGCAGCACCGCCTGGTAGAGCGCGATGGCCCGATCGTACTCGCCGATCCGCCCAAGGGCGGCCGCCTTGAGGTTGCGGTAGGCGGGGTTCCCGGGATCGTCGGCCAGGAGCCGGTCGCACTGCTCCACCGCCGCCTCCGGGCGGTTCTGGCGATAGAGCACCGTGGCGTAGTTGTGCCGCGCGGCCGCGAAGGTCGGCGCCAGTTCGACGGCGCGGGCCAGCAGGTTCTCGGCGTCGTCGTAGCGGCCGAGCCTCATGCCCGTCTCGGCCAGCATGCGGATGGCGGCCACGTCGGTCGGCCGCGCCTTCAGGATCGCGCGCAGGGCCTGTTCGGCCGCCGCCAGCCGGTTCTCCGAAAGGGCCGCGGCGGCTTCGCGGAGCTGGGGATCGTCCACCGAGGCGCGGACCGAGCGCAGGTAAGCGGCCTCGGCGGCCTCGGTCTCGCCCTGCCGGCGCAGCGCCGCGCCCAGCAGCCGCAGGGCCTGGGGATGCTCGCCGACGACACGGAGGATTTCCCGGGCCTGGACTTCGGCGGCGGCGGCGTCACGGATGAGGAGGCGCGCGGCGTGGTCGAGAGCGACCTCCAGCGTGCCGACTGTCCCCTGTGCAGCGCCCGACACTCGCCCTCCGGCCCGGAATGTTACAGGACGATGAAGCCGACGATGCGCGAGCCCTGTCAACTCAGGGACGTAGGCCGGGCTCGCCCCAGAAGCCCGGCTGTGGCGGCCAGAGCACGCCTCGCTCGATCCGGCAGCCGCCTGCCCGGTCCTGCGTCAGCCACCAGGGCCCGTCGAGATCGGCGGCGGCGGCCTGCGCGCCGATGAATAGCGCCGGCGCGATCGAGAGCGAGCTCGACACCATGCAGCCGGCCAGCACGTCCATGCCAAGGTCGTGGGCGCGGGCGGCCATAGCGAGCGCGCCGGTCAGGCCGCCCGCCTTGTCGAGCTTGACGTTGACCACCTGGTAGCGGTCGGCCAGGCGCGCCACGTCGGCGGCGGTGTGGGCCGCCTCGTCGGCGCAGAGCGGGGCTGGGAAGGCCAGGCCGGCCAGGGCCGCATCGGCGTCGGCGGGCAGTGGCTGCTCCACCATGGCCACGTTCAGGCGGGCGACGACATCGGCCATGCGCAGGAGGACCGGCAGCGTCCAGCCCTCGTTCGGGTCGACGATCAGCCGGGCGTGGGGAGCGCCTTCGGCCACGGCGAGGAGACGCTCGGCGGGCCCATCGGCGTCGAGCTTGACCTTCAGCAGCGGCGCGTCGGCGACGGCCGCCGCCGCGGCGCGCATCGCCTCGGGCGTGTCCAGGCCGACGGTCACCGCCGAGGGCAGGGGCGCGGGCGGGGCGAGACCCAGGCGTTCGGCCACCGAAACCCCGTCGCGCCGGGCCTCGAAATCCCACAGCGCGCAGTCGAGGGCGTTGGCCGCCGCGCCGGACGGCAGCGCCGCGGCGACCTCGCGTCCCGGCTCCCCCGCCGCCAGGCGCGCGCCGGCCGCGGCGAGCTGGTCGGCGACCGACCGGGGCGTCTCGCCGTAGCGGGCGTAGGGCACGCATTCGCCGCGTCCGAGCAGGTCGCCGTCGCGCAGTTCGGCCACCACCACATCGGCATGGGTCTTGGCCCCGCGCGAGATGCGGAACGGCGCCTTGAGGGCCAGCTTTTCGATCCGGACGTGAAGGCGCGCGCTCACGCCCGCCGTTCTTGCGCATCGCCGGCTCCGCGTCGACAGCCATGCAACCGCATGTTTAGCATCGCCCCTGGGAAGCGGATGAGGGGCTGAAGAATGAGCGTGGACGTCGCAGAGCCGGGCAAGCTCGATATCGGACGGGTGATCTCGGGGACCTTCCAGACCTTGGGGCGCAACGCCGTCGCCTTCCTCGTGCTGGCGCTGGTGCTGTCGGGCGTTCCGGCCGCGCTGGTCAGCTATATCGAGGCGGCCAATCTGGTGGGAATGCGAAGCGGCGACATGAGCCTCACGATGAACTACTTCAGTTCACTGGGCTTGGTCGGGCTCGTGACGGTCGTCAGCTCGGCGATCCTGCAGGGCGCGCTGATCTACGGAACCGTCCAGGACATGAACGGCCGCAAGCCGAACATCGGCGAATGCCTGGCCACGGGCCTGCGCGCCTTCCTGCCGCTGATCGGGGTCAGCATCCTGTTCGGCCTGGCCGCGGCCTTCGGCTTCGTCCTGCTGATCGTGCCGGGCGTGATGATCATCTGCGCCTGGTGCGTATCGGTGCCGTCGCTGGTCGCCGAGCGCACAGGCGTGTTCGGCGCGTTCAGCCGCAGCGCAGACCTCACCCGCGGCAACCGCTGGCGGATCTTCGCCCTGCTGATCGTGGTCTGGGTGATCGCGATCGTGATCTCCATGGTGATCGGCGCCATCGCTGTCGGCGCCTCGTTCATGAGCGGCGGCCTCGATCCGGTGGCCCTGGCCCGCAGCCCGGCGCAGATCGTGGCCAACCTGATCACCAGCACGCTGTCGCCGGCGATCAGCTCGACCGGCGTGGCCGTGCTCTACGTGGAGCTGCGCCGGACCCGCGAAGGGCTTGGGCCGCAGTGGCTGGCCGAGATCTTCAACTGACGTCGAACTTGTCGCGCCGCCGCTGTCCGAACAGCAGGCGGTTCTCCAGCCGCCCGCGCAGGGCGGCGTAGTAGGCGTTCAGGAACGTGCGGTCAGCCATGTCGGCCGCACCGTCCCAGCCGATCTTGGCGCGGATGCGCGCCGCCACCTCGGCGATGGCCTTGCGGTCGCCGCCGCGCAGCACGTCCTCCAGGACGTGAAGTTCGCGAATGCCGTAGACGTCGAGCTGGGCCGGCGCGAAGACCACGCCCTGCGCGCCCGTCCGCTCGACATCGGCGAGGTCGACCTGAAGCTTCAGGCGGGGGACCTTCACCACCAGGGCCCCGGCGGCCAGGTCGCCGAGGCGGCGCCGATCGCGGTTGAACAGCGGAAAGAGCGCGAAGACCCCGCTCCAGATCAGCCCCAGGGCGATCATCACGCCGTCGATCCCCTGCCCCTGCGAGAGCGCGAACAGGATCGGCAGGAACACCTCCACCTCGCGCATGGCGTTGCGCGCGAAGACGGCGTCGGCGGTCAGGCGGCCGCCGTCGGCGGCGATCACCCGCAGCCCCATGATCCGCTTGCCGGGGGTGGCCGCGCGCGGCCCGAGCTCGAAGGCCAGGAAGTAGATGTAGCGCCCGAGCGAGGAGCCGATCACCCAGACGACGCCCAGCATCTCCATCGGTGCGGCACTGCGCGCCACGGCCGCCGCCGCGATGACGAGCAGCGTCAAGACGATCATCGCGCCCGCCAGGATCGCCAGGTCGATCCCCAGCGCCGTCACCCGCTCGGCGTAGGTTGCGACCTTCAGGCCCAGGTCGACGCCCTCGGGCGTGACGAACTCGCGCCGCACGGGCTCCGCGCGGGGCTCGGGGGCGACCTCAGCCGTCATGGCCGCGCCTCCGGGGCCAGTAGAAGTAGGCCAGCCACAGCGCGAGCATGGAGCCGGCGATCGCATAGCGCACCAGGTCGAGCTGGATGAGCTGGCGGCCGAAGCCCTCCAGCAGGCCGGCGACGAACAGCATGATGACGACGCCCATCATCACCATGGCCGCGCGCCGGCCGGCCGCGGCGGCGGCGTCCACGCGGCTCCGCTCGCCGGGGAAGATCACCGCCCAGCCGATGGAAAAGCCGGCCGCGCCCGAAAGCACGATGGCGAACAGTTCGGTCGTGCCGTGGATCATCAGCCAGCCGGTCGCCTCGAAGCCGAGGCCCCGGGAGACGAACAGCGCGATGAAGGCGCCTAACGCGCCGCCGTTCAGGACCATGAGCGCCGCCGTCGGCAGGCAGAGCGCGAAGCCGAGCGCGAAGGCCCAGATCGCGATCTGGGCGTTGTGGGTGAAGAGGAACGCCGCCAGGAAGGACAGCCCCTGTGCGAGGCTTTCGGGCTTATCGTAAAGCGTCTCGCGCAGGGACGCCGTGGTCGCCATCGGATCGCGGCCCGACGCCATCCCGGGATCCATGAAGGCGTAGAACCAGTCGGGGTCGCGAAGGACCAGGACATAGGCCACGACCGCGGCGGCCAGCGAGACCGCGAGCGACACCAGCGTCTCGCGCCAGAGGGATTGGACCGCCGCCGGCCAGTCGCTGCGGAAGAACCGGACCAGCCGGTCGCGAAGGCGGCCCCGCGCGCCGTAGACGACGAAATAGCCGCGGGTGCTCAGGCCCTCGAGGTAGCCGATGAGGTTCTGGTCCAGCGAGATCGCCCGCGCCACCGACAGCGACGAGAGCGCCTGGCGATAGAGCAGCGGAATCTCCAGCAGCTCCTCGCGCCGCATGTGGCCCACCCCCACCGACTCCGCCCGGGTGAGCAGGGCGTCCAGCTTGCGCCAGTCGGCCTCGCGCTCGGCGCGGAAACGCGCGCTCTTGAGCTGCAGCTCGGCCATCAGACCAGCTCCCGCCGCTTGGCGTCGAGGTAGCGGTTGACCAGGGCGGCCGACAGGCCTTCGGCCGGCGCGTCGACGATCTGGGCCCCCAGTCGGCGCAGGCGGGCGGCCACCTCCTCACGCTGGCGCAGCAAGCGCTCGGCGATGACGGCGCGGGACACGTCGTCGGGCTCCTCCGGCCGGCGGGCGCGAAGGGTTTCCAGCTCCTCGTCGCGGAACACCACGAAGAGCACCAGATGGGTGCGCATCAGCCGCGCCACGTTCTCGATCATCAGTTCGGCGCTGGTGGCGTCGGCGAAGTCGGTGAACACCACCACCATGGCGCGGCGGTCGAGCCGGCCGGCCAGCGCCGTCAGGCCGAGGGTGAAGTTGGTCTCCTCGGTGGAATAGTCGATCGAGGCGGCCAGCCGCTGGATCAGCGGGAAGGCCTGCGGCCCGCTCGCCAGGCCGCTAGCCACCCGTGGCCGGGAATCGAAGGCGAAAAGGCCGACGCGATCGCCGAGGCGCAGGCTCACGAAGGCCAGCAGCAGGGCCGCGTTGATCGCCCGGTCGATGCGCGGCAGTCCGGCCGCCGGCGCGCTCATCAACCGGCCGCTGTCGATGGCCAGGACCACGTGGTGGTTCCGCTCGGTCCGATACTCGCGGCCGACCAGCTTCAGGTGGCGGGCGCTCTGCTTCCAGTCGATGTCGCGCAGGTCCATGCCGGTCTGGAATTCCCGCAGCGCGTGGAAGTCGGAGCCCTCGCCACGGTCGGTAAGCGGCTTGGCGCCGATGGGCGCGTCGCGGGCGAACAGCCGCAGAGCCTGTTCCTTCACCGCGTCGATATCGGGGGTGATCGGCAGGACCGGGCCGTCGGCGGCGTGGCGCTGCAGCCAGACCAGGCCGAGCGGTCCGCGCCAGCGCGCCCAGACGCCCTCGATCCGGCCCTCGCCGCGCCGTTTGGGATCCAGCGACACCACCGCCTCGGCGCGACCGTCGCGCACGGCCGCCGTCCGGCGGTCGGGCGAAGCCCCCAGCCGCGCGTTGACGCCGACGGCCAGCTCGACCTCGGCCGGGGCGGCGCCCTCGAAAGCGGCCACGAGCCGCGCCGCGGCCGGCCGGCCAACCCCGAGCCCGCCCGGCGCCTCCGCCGACAGGGCCGCCCGCCGCGGGGACGTCGCCAGGAGCGCATCGGTCAGCATCAGGCCCGCCGCCAGCACGATCCACGCCGCCGCCATCGTCCAGTAGCCGGGCGCGGCCAGCGCAACGGCCATGGCCGGCGCGGCCCCCGCGGCCGTCAGGCCGATCGCGCGGCGGGTGGGATACAGTCTCAAGCCTCCGGCCTCCTCACCAGGGCGCTCTCATCGGGGCGCTCTCATCGGGGCGCCGCGGCCGCCTCGACCAGGGCCTCGATGATCTGGTCGGAACGCCGCCCGTCGATCTCGGCCGCGGGCGAGAGGATGACGCGGTGGCGCAGCACCGGCAGCGCCAGGGTCTTCACGTCGTCGGGGATCACATAGTCGCGCCCGTCCAGCGCGGCCCTGGCCCGGGCGGCGAGCGCGAGCTGGGCGGCGGCGCGCGGCGAGGCGCCGCTGGAGAGCTCGGGCGTCTCGCGGGTGGAGCGCACGAGGTCCAGGACGTAGCCCACGATCTCGTCGGTCAGACGCACGCCCGCGACCGCCTTGTGCGCTTCGCCGAGCTGGCGGGCCGTGGCGACGCGAGCCACGCCGCGACCGGCCGGATCGGCATGGCCGGCCTGGGCGCCGTATTCGGCGACGATCCTGCGCTCCTCCTCCCGGCTGGGGTAGCCGAGCGCGTGCTTGAACAGGAACCGGTCCAGCTGGGCCTCCGGCAGCGGATAGGTGCCCTGCTGTTCCAGCGGGTTCTGGGTGGCCACCACCATGAAGCGGTCGGAGAGCTGGCGCGCCTTGCCGTCGATCGTCACGCGCCGTTCCTGCATCGCCTCCAGCAGGGCCGCCTGGGTCTTAGGCGGGGCGCGGTTGATCTCGTCGGCCAGCAGCAGCTCGCAGAACAGCGGCCCCTCGTTCAGCGAGAAGGTCGAGGTCTGGAAGTTGAACACATTGGCCCCGATGATGTCGGCCGGCATCAGGTCGGGCGTGAACTGGATGCGCCCGAAATCGAGGCCGAGCGTCCGGGCGAAACTCTGGGCGAGATAGGTCTTGGCCACGCCCGGCGGGCCCTCCAGCAGCATGTGGCCGCGGGCGAACAGGGCGGTGAGCAGCAGGTCCACCGTCTCGTGCTGGCCCACGATGGCCTTAGCCACTTCGGCGCGGACCTGATCGGCCAGCGCCTTCACCTCAGCGACGTTCACGCGTCATCTCCCCTCTCCACTCGTACAGTTTCGTCGCGACGGCCATGAGGTCGTCGCGGGTCCTGGCCGCTTCGGCCTCGGCCGCCAGCTGGGCCGGCTCGGCCTGGCCGCGGCGGCGCGCCAGCTCGTCCAGCCAGTCGGCGCCGCCATGCGCCCCCGCGGCGCGGATCACCAGCGCCCGGGTCAGCGCCGCATAGGCGGGGGCCAGTTCGTGTTCCTTGCGCGCCTGGCGGATCAGGCCCGCGCCGTTGTCGACCAGGGCCCGCGCGCCCAGGGCGAAGGCGCGGCCGGTCCGGCGCGGCTGGCCGAACCGCGCCAGGCCATGCAGGCCCATGAGGATCGCGGCGGCCACGGCGATCAGGGTGGCGGCGAGCCACGGCGGCGCCAGCATCAGGCGCAACAGTCCCTGGCCGCGCTCGTAGCCGGCCAGGGTCACGTCGAAGACCAGCGACTCCGCGCCCTCGCCGCTCAGCGCGCCCAGGATCCCGGCCCCGGCGCGGGCCGTGTTCAGGTCCTTCAGGCCCTGGTTGTTGAGCAGGTCGGGCTCGGCCAGCAGCCAGATGTTGGGCCGCCGGCGCGAGGCCGCCAGCACCGTGCGGCCCTCGTCGTCCACCAGGATCGGCGCCCAGCCGTCGCCGGAGACCGTCTGCAGCCGGTCGATCGAGCCCAGGGGCAGGTACGACCCGGCCAGGGCGGATCCCGGCGCGCCGCGCAGGACGGGGCGTGTCGCGGCCGGCCGGACCGCGACGACCGTCTGCTTGGACCACGCCTTGAGCATGTCGGTGAACCGTTCGGCCGGCCCGGACAGGACGCCGGCCTTCGTCACGTATCCTTGGTGAAAGGGATCGGGCGCGGCGGCCCATTTCGGCAGGACGATCAGCAGCGGGTCGCGCCCTTCGAACCGCTTCAGTTCGTCGCCCGCGGTCCCGGCATCCGGCGTCAGCACCACCGTCGCGGCCAACCCGCCGTGCGGCTTCACGCGACTGACCAGCGCGGTCTGGCCCAGTTCGCGCATCAGGATCGGCGCGCCGGCGTAGCCGATCGCCGACTTCGACAGGGCGTGGGCCCGCCCGTCGGCGCCCGATCGCAACTCCGGCGCGTAGGCCGCGAGCACCACCAGGCCCGAAAGGGCCACGATCCCGACGGCGACCAGCGCGAGGATCGTCCGGGGGGCGAAGGCGGGCGCGGTCTCGCTCATCGCCAGCCCTCGGCGAAGGCGAAGGCCTCGTAGTCGGCCCGCGCTCGGCCGAAGGCCTCGGCGTCGGCCGGCCGCCCTCCGAAGAACGTGCGCTCCACGGCCTGGGCCAGGCGCGCGAAGGCCGCCCGCGCGCCCGACGGCAGCACCTCCAACCCGGCGATGTCGCGGCTGGTCAGCGCCTGGCGCACCGCGCCCGGCCGGCGCGCGGCCAGGTCGTCGATGGACCGGAACAGCAGGATGTGGATCGCCTCGTCGAACTGGCCGTCGGCGGCGAGCCGGTCGGCGTCGGCCAGCAGGGCGTGGGCCTGTTCGGCGTCGGGCCGCCAGTCCGCGGCCTCCTGGACCTGGCGCCGGCCGCGCAGCCAGCGTTCGGGGACCAGTTCCCGGATGACGAAGTAGACGAGCAGCGCCGCCCCGATCGCGACGCCGCCCCAGAAGAGGTAGATCACATAGGGCCCGACGACCTTCAGCAACCGCAGCAGCGGCTCGGCCCAGAACGGCGGCTCGGGCGGCTGCGCAGCGGCGAAATCGAACTGTATGCCCTTGGTGTGCAGAAGGGCCTGATGGGCGGCCGCGAGCTTTTGCTCCGCCGTCGTCCCCGCCGCCTCGGCGCCTGATGCAGCCACGCACACTCCCCAGTTGAAGCCAGAGCCTAGACCAGCCCCGACGCGCCGCAAGCCTTGACCCGCGCCCGGATCGCGGGAAGGTCGCGGCCATGACCGACCTCACCCAATTCGCCCGTGGCCTGCCGAAGGCCGAACTGCACCTGCATATCGAAGGCAGCCTGGAGCCCGAGCAGATGTTCGAGTTCGGTCGGCGCAACGGCGTCGCCCTGCCCTTTCGGACCGTCGAGGAGGTGCGCGCCGCCTACGCCTTCGGAAACCTGCAGGACTTCCTCGACATCTACTACCAGGGCGCCGGCGTGCTGATGACGGAAGACGACTTCCGCGATCTGGCGATGGCCTATTTCCGGCGCGTCGCGGCCGACGGCTGCCGCCACGTCGAGCTGTTCTTCGATCCCCAGACCCACACCGACCGCGGACTTCCCTTCTCCGTCGCGGCCGACGGCCTGCTGGCGGGCATGGCTGAGGCCGAACGAGACCTGGGCGTCACCTCCAGCCTGATCCTGTGTTTCCTGCGCCATCTCGACGAGGACGCCGCCTTCGCCACCCTGAGGATGGCCGAATCCTACCTCGACCGCATCGTGGGCGTGGGACTGGATTCCTCAGAGGTGGGCCATCCGCCCTCAAAGTTCGCCCGCGTCTTCGCCGCCGCCGGCGAACGCGGCCTGAAGCGCGTCGCCCACGCCGGCGAGGAAGGGCCGCCCGAATATGTCTGGGAGGCGCTGGACCTGCTGCACGTCGACCGCATCGACCACGGCAACCGGGCGCTGGAGGACGACAGGCTGGTGGCGCGGCTGGCCTCGGAGGGCATGACGCTGACGGTCTGCCCGCTCTCGAACCTCAAGCTCTGCGGCGTGAGCGACCTGAAGCTTCACCCCCTGAAACGGATGCTGGAACTGGGCCTCAAGCCCACGGTCAATTCGGACGATCCGGCCTATTTCGGCGGCTATGTGGGCGAGAACTTCACCCAGATCACCGAGGCGCTGTCGCTCTCGCGCGACGACCTCGTGACCCTGGCCAAGAACAGCTTCACCGGCTCGTTCCTGCCCCCGGAAGTGGCCGAGCGACACGTGGCGGCCATCGACGCCTACGTGTCCGCCAACTCGTAGACGTACATGACGAACGTCTCGGCCTGGGAGCCGCGACGTTCGTACAGCGCGCGCGCCGGGCCGTTGTCGACCTCGGTTCCGACCCACGCTTCCTCGCAGCCCAGGCTCCGGCCCCACGCGACGAGGTCGTCGAGCAGGTGCGTCGCCAGCCGCTCGCGCCGCCGTGACGGAGTCACGCCGAGATTGTCGATGTAGAGTTCGGTCTTCTTGTCGGGGTGGCGGTGCACCATGCCGCGCGCCTGGCCCACGACCTCGCCATCGCTAACGGCGACCACCATCAGATGCCCGGGCTCGGCGAGATAGGCCGCGACCCGCGCCGGATCTATCGCCTCGTCGAACACGTCGATGGCGACGCGGTCGAGGACGTTCGCGCATTCCGCACCGAAGCGTATGATCCGGGTCTGCATGCTTTTGTGGCCCTTTGGGGTTGCCTTGCGGCGCTGACCTGCGCCACCTACGAAGTTGAACGGCGCGTCATGATGCCGGCAGGACGATACGGGAGGTGTGAAGATGATCAGGTACGCCACGGCGCTGCTGGCCGCCACGGTGCTGAGCGGGAGCGCCTACGCCAAGACCCTGACCGTCGCGCCGGGCGCCGATGCGCAGGAACGGCTGCAGACCGCGCTGCTCGACGCCAAGCCCGGCGACGTGGTCGAGCTGGGCGCGGGACGCTACGACCTCATCGACGGCCTGTCGCTCGATGTGGCCAACGTCACGGTGAAAGGCGCCGGGCCTGAGGCCACCATCCTGTCGTTCAAAGGGCAGAAGGGCGCCGGGGAGGGCCTGCTCATCACCTCGAACCAGGTGACGATCCGCGACCTCGCGGTCGAGGACACCCGCGGCGACGGGGTGAAGTCCAAGGGCTCCGACCAGATCAGCTTCGTGAACCTGCGGGTCGAGTGGACCGGCGGGCCCAAGGAGACCAACGGCGCCTACGGGGTCTATCCCGTCTCGTCCACCAACGTGCTGATCGACAAGGTGACGGTGAAGGGCGCCTCGGACGCCGGCATCTACGTCGGCCAGTCGAAGAACATCATCGTCAAGAACAGCCGGGCCGAATTCAACGTCGCCGGGATCGAGATCGAGAACTCGATGAACGCCGACGTCTTCGACAACGTCTCGACCCACAACGCCGGCGGCATCCTGGTGTTCGACCTGCCGAACCTGCCGCAGATGGGCGGGCACTCGACGCGGGTGTTCAACAACCAGGTCGTGAACAACGACACCCAGAACTTCGCGCCCAAGGGCAACATCGTGGCCGGCGTGCCCACCGGCACCGGCGTGATGGTGATGGCCAACCGCGACGTCCACGTGTTCGGCAACACGATCGACGGCAACCAGACCGCCGCGGTGATGCTGGTCAGCTACACGCAGAAGTTCGACGACAAGACCTACAACCCCCTGCCGCGCGACATCGTGGTGCGCGACAACAAGATCGGCCGCAACGCCTGGAACCCGCAGTTCGACGGCGGCGAGGCCCTGGCCAAGATGATGGGCGGCCAGATCCCGCCGGTGATGTGGGACGGGGTCACCACCTTCGCCGGCTCGCCCGAGGTGGCGCGCGTGCGCCTGAGCGACGGCCCGGTGCTCAACCTCAACCTTCCCGCGCCCGGCGCGCTGGACAAGGCGAAGCCGCAGGTGGCCCAGACCGTCGGCGACGCCCAGGTGGCCGAGCCGGCCGCCGTGATCCTGCCCAAGGCGCAGTCTGACCTGGGGTCGTGAGCGTACGAAGTCGGATGATGCGTATTCGGACCTTGGCGGCCGGCCTCACCGGCCTCCTGCTGCTGGGCGCGGCGCCCGCGCCGCCGGGCGTGTCCCAGGCGGCGCTGATGGCCGACGGGCCGGCGCCGAAGCTGTCCGACTACCGCCTCTTCACCGACGCCGGGGCCCGCCACCCCAACGCGCGGGTGACGCCCTACGCCCTGAACACGCCGCTGTTCACCGACTACGCCGAGAAGCACCGCTTCGCCTACCTGCCGCCCGGAACCCAGGCGCGCTACCGGGCTGAGGGCGTTCTGGACCTGCCCGTGGGTGCGGCGCTCATCAAGACCTTCGCCTATCCGGCCGACCTCCGCCGGCCGGGCGAGAAGGTGCGCTTCATCGAGACCCGGGTGCTGATCCACAAGCCGGAAGGCTGGACGGCCCAGGCCTATGTCTGGAACGCCGACCAGAGCGAGGCGGTGCTGAAGCGGGCCGGCGCGCGGATGGAGGTGTCGGTCATCGACGAGCACGGCAAGCCGCTGACCATCGACTACGCCGTGCCCAACCAGAACCAGTGCAAGGAGTGCCACCAGCTCGACAAGGCGATCTCGCCGATCGGGCCCAAGGCGCGGAACCTCAACGGCGACTACGCCTACGCCGGAGCGGGCGAGAACCAGCTCGTCCACTGGACCCGCCTGGGCCTGCTGGCCGGGGCGCCGAAGCCGGCCGACGCGCCGCGCACGCCGCGCTGGGACGATCCGGCCGAGCCGCTGGACGCGCGCGCGCGGGCTTACCTCGACGGCAATTGCGCCCACTGTCACAACGCCCGGGGCGTGGCGAGCAACTCGGGCCTGTTCCTCGACCTGGAGGAGCGGAATCCCGTGACCTGGGGCGTCGGCAAGCATCCAGTCGCCGCCGGCCGCGGATCGGGCGACCTCAAGGACGACATCGTGCCCGGCCGCCCCGACGACTCGATCCTGGCCTACCGCATGGCCTCGACCGAGCCCGGCGTGATGATGCCCGAGCTGGGCCGCTCGATGACGCACGAGGAGGGGGTCGCCCTGATCCGGGCCTGGATCAAGGCCATGCCGGCCAGCACGGGATCAGCCGGCGACCGCTGAGCGCGCCCGCAGATTCCCGGCGTTGCCCGACGCCGCGGAAGCCGGCTATCGCTGCGGTCACGCTTCCTGGAGACCGCCCTTGGCCGACCTGTTCTCGCCGATGACCCTCATGCACGGCCCCGCCATGAAGAACCGTTTCATGCTGGCGCCGCTCACCAACCTGCAGAGCCATCCCGACGGCACGCTGTCGGACGACGAGTTCAACTGGCTGACCCTGCGGGCCAAGGGCGGGTTCGGCCTGACCATGACCTGCGCGGCCCATGTGCAGGCGGTGGGCCAGGGGTTCCCGGGGCAACTCGGCGTCTTCGGCGACCAGCATCTCCCGGGGCTCACGCGGCTGGCGGCGGCGATCAAGGCCGCGGGCAGCGTCTCGGCCCTGCAGATGCACCATGCCGGCAACCGCTCGCCGAAGGACATCGTGGGCCAGCCGGTCTGTCCGTCCGACGACCCGGAGACCGGTTCGCGCGGCCTTTCCACCGGCGAGGTGGAGCAACTGATCGAGGACTTCGTCTCCGCCGCCGTCCGCGCCGAGAAGGCGGGCTTCGACGGGGTCGAGATCCACGGCGCCCACGGCTATGTGCTGGCGCAGTTCCTCTCGCCCGAGATCAACAAGCGCAAGGACCGCTACGGCGGTTCGCTCGAGAACCGCTCGCGGATCATCTTCGAGATCATCGACGGCGTGCGCTCGCGCTGCCGCAAGAACTTCCAGCTTGGCCTGCGCCTGTCGCCCGAGCGGTTCGGGCTGAAGCTGGCCGAAATCCGCGACGTCGCCCAGGCCGTGATGCGCGACGGTCGAATCGACTACCTCGACATGTCGCTGTGGGACGTCTTCAAGGAACCGGTCGAGGAGGCCTTCAAGGGCCGCTCGCTGATGTCCTATTTCACCGAACTCGAGCGCGGCGACGTGCGCCTCGGCGTGGCCGGCAAGATCACGACCCCCGCGATCGCCTCACAGATGCTCCGCGAGGGTGCGGACTACGTCCTCATCGGCCGCGCGGCGATCCTGCACCACGACTTTGCGGAACGCGCCCGCGATCCGGCGTTCAAGCCGGTGGCTTTGCCCGTCACCGCCGAGTATCTGGCGAACGAGGGCCTCGGTCCCGCCTTCGTGAAGTACATGTCCACCTGGCCGGGCTTCGTCGAGGCCGCCTGAACCGAAGCGGCCGCGGGTCCAGATCAGCGTCGCCACCAGGATCAGGCCGTAGGCGCCAAATGCTGTCAGGAACACTTCGGGCTGCAGTTCGATGTTGAACACGGCGGATTCTCCTTGCCGTGGAGAAGCCTGACTTAACTTCGCACCGCGACCAATCCGGTACGGACGCCTAAGTAGCAGCCCTGAGTTGCTCCCCCGACAGGCGAACGAGCGCAACCGGCCGGGGCCCGCCCGTCGCCCAGTCGAGAAGCTCCACCGGATGGACCACCGGCTGGTCCAGAACCGGCGCGAGCTGAGCCATGCAACCGACGTTCCCGGCCGCGACGACCACGGCCTTCGTCGCCGCGATATTGGCGGCCTTGCGGTCACGAAGGCGGGTGGCGAGTTCGGGCTGCAGGATGTTGTAGACCCCGGCCGAGCCGCAGCAGAGATGGCCCTCGGAGACCGGCCGCACCTCGAACCCGGCCTGGGCCAGCAGGCGCGGGGGCGCGGTCTTGATCTGCTGTCCGTGCTGCAGCGAGCAGGCGGCGTGATAGGCCACGGCGAGCCCCGGCGCGAGCGTCACCGGCGGCAGGCCGACCTCGGCGATGAACTCCAGGATGTCGCGGGCCTGTCCGGCGGCGGCGGCGCCCGGCGGACCGAGCAGGCCGCCGTAGCCCTTGAGCATGGTTCCACAGCCCGCGGCGGTGGCGACGATGGCGACGGCCTCGCCGGCGCGCTCCCAGGCGGCGAGGTTGGCCCGCGCCATGGCCTGGGCCTCGCCGCGGCGGCCCAGGTGCTCGGAGAGCGCCCCGCAGCATCCCTCGCCTTCGGCCAGGACCACCTCGAAGCCGGCGCGGACGAGCAGGCGCATGGCCGCGGCCCGGACCTCCGGCGCGGCCACGGGCTCCACGCAGCCCTGCAACAGGATCACCCGGCCTCGCGTGGCGCCTTGGGGCGCCGGCGGCGCGGCAGGGGCCGCCCCGGCGCGCGGCGGGACCAGGCGCAGCATGGCCGCCAGGGGCGCCAGCTTCAGACCGCGCAGCAGCGGCTCCAGCGGCCGGGCGAGCCGGCCCAGGGACAGCGCCGCCGCCAGCCGCCGCCGGTGAGGCAGGATCGCCGCCAGCGCGGCCCGCAGCAGGCGCTCGGGCCAGGGCCTGACGTGATGCTCCTCGATATGGGCGCGGGCGTGGTCGATGAGCTGGGCGTAGTCCACGCCGGACGGGCAGGTGGTGGTGCAGGCCAGGCACGACAGGCAGCGGTCGACGTGCGTCACCGTGCCGGGCGGCGGCGCGCCGCCCTTCTCCAGCATGTCGCGGATCAGCTCGATGCGGCCACGGGGGCTGTCGCGCTCGTCGCCGAGCAGGACGTAGGTGGGACAGGTCGCCGTGCAGAAGCCGCAGTGGACGCATTTGCGGATGGCGGCCTCGCTGTCGGCCACCTCAGGGTCGGCGAGCTGTTCGGGCGTGAAGGCGGTCCTCACGGCGTCGCCTCCATGCGGCCGGGGTTGAGCACGCCCAGGGGGTCGAAGGCGGCCTTGACCCGCGCCTGGAGCCCAGCCAGCGGGCCTTCGCGCGGGCCGAAGGCGTCGCCGCCCCGCAGGCAGACGGCGTGGCCGCCCAGGTCGCGGACGACGCGGCGCACCTTCTCGGCGGGCTCCTCGCTCGCCAGCCAGGCCAGGCCGCCGGCCCAGTCGTAGAGGGCGTCACCCGGCAGGCCATGGGGTCCGCGCCAGCCTGCGGCCGGCGGCAGCAGGAGGCGCCAGAGCGGTCGGGGATCGCCGGCGAGCGCCTCGACCTCGCGCACCTGGATCCAGAACTCGCGGCTATGGTCGCCGTCCAGCCGGTCGATCCGGCCAAAGCCGCTGAGCGTCGTGGTCAGGGCGTCCGCACGTGCGGCGACCGAGCCTTCGAACCCTTCGAGGCGCAACGCCGTGACCGCCGACTCGGCCTTCAGCGGTGGGGCGTGGGCCGCGAAGCCCGGTAGGTGCGCCGCGCCCGAGACCTCGAACGAGCCGTTCATGGCCGCCTGCATCGCCTCGTGCGCGCGCACGTCGGCCAGGCCGAAGAGCAGCAGGGTGGTCTCGGCCCGCGCCGCCGGCAGCACCTTGATCGTGAGCTCTGTGAGGATCGCCAGCGTGCCCCACGACCCGGCCATCAGCTTCATCAGGTCGTAGCCGGTGACGTTCTTCACCACCCGCCCGCCGGCCTTGAACCGCTCGCCCCGACCGGAGACGCCCTCGAAGCCCAGGAAGTGGTCGCGCGCGGCGCCGGCGCGGATGCGGCGCGGGCCCGACAGGTTCGCCGAGATCACCCCGCCCAGGGTGGGTTCGCCCCGCGCCGACAGGAGCCGCGTCCAGCGAGGCGGCTCGAACGCCAGCATCTGCCCATGCCCCGCGACCAGCCGCTCAAGGTCGGCGATCCGCGCCCCGGCCTGGGCCGTCAGGGTGAGTTCGTCGGGCGAGTAGTCGACAATGCGGTCCAGCCGCTGCGTGGAGAGCACGACGTCGACGGGCTCGGTCGATCCGACGGACCGCTTGGTGGCCCCGCCCACCACCTCGATGCGGCGCGCGGCCGCGCCGGCCTCGGCGATGGCGGCGACGATCTCGTCGGCGCTCGCGGGCTCCAGAGGGCGGATCGCCTCGTCCAGCATCAGAATCGCGGCAGCTCCGGGAACGCCAGCTTGCCGCCTTTCACGTGCATGCGGCCCAGTTCGGCGCAGCGATGCAGCGTGGGGAAGACCTTGCCGGGATTGAGCAGCAGGCCGGGGTCGAACGCGCACTTCACCCGCTGCTGGCAGGCGAGGTCGGTGGCGTCGAACATCTCGCCCATCAGATCGCGCTTCTCCACGCCCACGCCGTGCTCGCCGGTCAGCACCCCGCCCACGGCCACGCAGAGCTTGAGGATGTCGGCGCCGAAGGCTTCGGCCCTCTCCAGTTCGCCCGGCTTCTCGGCGTCGTAGAGGATCAACGGGTGAAGGTTGCCGTCGCCGGCATGGAAGACGTTGGCCACGCCCAGCCCATATTCGCGGGCCAGATCGTTGATCCGGGTCAGCACCTGCGGCAGCTTCCCACGGGGGATGGTGCCGTCCATGCAGTAGTAGTCCGGCGCGATGCGGCCCACGGCCGGGAAGGCCGCCTTGCGCCCAGCCCAGAACGACAGCCGCTCGGCCTCGTCGGCCGACACCTTCACGAAGTCGGCGCCGCGCTGTGCGGCGAGCGCGCGGACGTGGCCCGCCAGTTCGGCGCATTCCGCTTCCGGCCCGTCCAGTTCGACGATCAGCAGGGCTTCGGCCTCGACGGGATAGCCCGCATGGACGAACGCCTCGGCCGCGCGGATCGCCGGATTGTCCATCATCTCCAGCCCCGCCGGGATGATCCCTGCGGCGATGATGTCGCCGACCGTGGCGCCGGCGGCCTCCACCGAAGGGAAGCCCAGCAGGAGCGCGCGCGCCATCTCCGGCTTGGGCAGGATGCGGACCGTGACCTCGGTCACCACGCCCAGCAGGCCCTCGGATCCGGTGACGAGGCCCAGGAGATCATAGCCGTCCGCGTCGAAGGCCTTGCCGCCCAGGCGCACGATCTCGCCGGTCATCAGCACCAGTTCGCAGCCGAGCAGATTGTTGGTGGTCAGGCCGTGCTTCAGGCAGTGCACCCCGCCCGAATTCTCGGCGACGTTGCCGCCGATGGTGCAGGCGATCTGGCTGGAAGGATCGGGGGCGTAATAGAAGCCCGCCGCTTCGACGGCCGCGGTGATCCCCAGGTTGGTGACACCCGGCTGAACCACCGCGCAGCGGTTGGCGTAGTCCACCTCCAGCACCCGGTTGAACTTCGACAGGCCCAGGACCACGCCGTCGGCCAGCGGCAGCGCCCCGCCCGAAAGCGACGTGCCGGCCCCGCGCGGCACCACCTTGACCCCGTTGGCCTGGCACCACCTCAGGATCTCGCTGACCTGGGCCGTTGTGTCGGGCAGGACGACGGCCAGCGGCGTCTGGCGGTAGGCCGAAAGCCCGTCGCTCTCGAACGGGACCAGTTCGGCGGGCTCGGCGACCACGCCCTCCCCGGGAACGATACGCTTCAGCGCCCGCAAGATCTCGGCCTTGCGGGCAATCAGCGTCTCGTCGGGCGCGGGCATTCGCATGCGGCGAAGCTAGAGCGGGTCGAGGAAAAGTGCGACGCGGTTTCGTGCGAACGCCGGTTTTGCTTCGCCGCCCGAACGGTTAAGCTCGTGGCATGATACAATCTCATCGGGCCGGAAGGTCCTGTCTCAAGCGAGCGCTCGCGCGCTTCGCCGCCGGCGCAGCATTCGCCCTCGGCGTCCTGTCGACCGCGCAGGCCGAGCCCGCGCCCCCCCTGCTCATCCGCGACGCGCGCGTGGTCGACTTCAGCGGGTCGGAGCCCACGGTTCGCGAACACATGTCGGTTCTGGTGCGCGATGGCCTGGTCGCCGCAATGGGGGAGGAGGTGGCTGCGCCGGCCGGCGCCACCGTCGTGGAAGGCCGTGGCCGGACCCTGATGCCCGGCCTCGTGGACATGCACGTCCACATCTGGGACGAGGCCGAACTCGGCGGCTATCTGGCGCGCGGGATCACCACCATCCGCAACGCATCGGGCATGCCGTTCCACCTGGCGATCCGCGACCGGATCGCGGCCGGGGACCTGATCGGACCGCGGCTGATCACCACCGGCCCGATCCTGAACGGCCACGGGCCGAACGAGCAGATCAACCACATGCTCGTCGACACGCCCGAGGAGGCCCGCAAGGCGGTGCGGAAGCAGTACGCCATGGGGTTCCGGCGGCTGAAGGTCTATTCGAACCTCTCGCGCGGGGCCTACGACGCGATCCGGGAGGAGGCCCAGCAGCTGGGCATGACCATCATGGGCCATCCCGTCGAAGGCGTCCGCGAACCCGGCATGCCGCGCGACAAACCCTTCAACATCAAGTTCGAGGAACTGCTCGACGATCACTACGTGACCATGGAGCACATGGAATCGGTCGTCTGGCACGGCCTGCGCAATGAGCTCGATGAGGACAAGGCCCGCGCCCTCGCCAAGGAGATCGCCGCGGCGGGCGTTCCGGTCGACCCGACCCTGCTCGCCTTCTACGGCCTGATGCGGGCGGCCGAGACCAAGGGCGAATATCTGCACCGTCCGGGCGTGGAGCTGCTGAACCCCTTCATCGTGCCGATGCTGAAGGCCGAGTACGATCGCTGGTCCAACGAGGACGTGGCCTCGGCGCGGCGCTACATGGACTTCTACAAGCGCGCGACCAAGATCTTCCAGGAAGAGGGCGTCCTGATGGTCACCGGCACCGACGCCGGCATCTTCAGCAACGTCCCCGGCGATTCCGAAATCACCGAGTTGCGTCTGCTGACCGAGTCCGGGCTCACGCCCTACCAGGCGCTGCAGGCCGCCACCTGGAACCCCGCTCGGGCGCTGCACGAGAGCGACCGCGTGGGGCGCGTCGCGCCAGGCTATCGCGCGGACCTGATCCTGGTGGACGGCGATCCGCTGTCCGACGCAACCCTGGCGGGGTCGCCGGACGCGGTGGTGGCCGACGGGCGGCTACTGTCGCGCGACGACCTGCAGGCGCTGCGCGCCGGCGCGGCCAATCCGCCGCTCGAACGCACCGAGACGAACCTGATGGCCGGGCTCGCGGCCCAGGGCGGCTGAGCGCCTACCGGCCCTCGAACGCCGGCGTCCGCTTCTCGTTGAAGCTGGCGACGCCCTCGCGGCGGTCCTCGGTGGTGAACAGGTGATTGTAGACCGTGAGCTCCAGGTCCATCGCCTGCTTCAGCTCCAGGTCCAGGCCGCCGTGGACCACGCGCTTGGCCCCGCGCACCGAGAGCGGCGCCCGGCTGGCGATCTGGGCGGCGACGGCGGTCACCGTGTCCATCAGCCGTTCGGGCGCAACGACGTCGCTGACGAGGCCCCAGTCGCGGGCCTGCTCGGCGCTGAAGGGCGCCGCTGTGGTCAGGAGTTCGATGGCCCGGCGGGGTCCGACCGCACGGGTGAGCAGCTGGGTTCCGCCCAGGCCCGGCAGGATGCCCAGGCCCGCCTCGGGCAGGCCGAACCGCGCGCCCTCGGCGGCGTAGGCGAAGTCGCAGGCCAGGGTCATCTCGCAGCCCCCGCCCATGGCCGCGCCCTGGACGGCCGCGATCACCGGGACCGGACAGGCGAGCTGGGCGCGGATCATGGCCTCGAACAGCCGATGCTGCTCGGCCCAGGCCTCGTCGCTCATGCCGTTGCGTTCCTTGAGGTCGGCCCCGGCCTGGAAGTGCTTGCCCTCGCCACGCAGGATCACGCAGCGCAGCGCCTCGTCGGCTCTGAGCTTGCTCCACACGTCCAGCAGGTCGCGGCCCATCTGGGTGGAGAGCGCATTGGCCACTTGCGGCCGGTTGAAGGCGATGACGACGAGGCCGGCGGTCGGCTCGGTCACCTTGATGGTCTCGTAGATCATCAGAAGCTCTTGGGCTGGCCCAGCACGTGGGTGGCGACGTGGCTGAGGATCAGGTTCGTGGAGATCGGCGCCACCTGGTAGAGCCGCGTCTCGCGGAACTTGCGCTCGATGTCGTACTCCTCGGCGAAGCCGAAGCCGCCGTGGGTCTGCAGGCACATGTCGGCGGCGAACCAACTGGCCTCCGAGGCCGTGAGCTTGGCCATGTTGGCCTCGGTGCCGCACGGCTCGCCCGCCTCGAACAGCGACGCGGCGCGATCGACCATCAGGCTCGCCTGGGTCATCTGGACATAGGCCCGGGCCAACGGAAATTGGACGCCCTGGTTCTCGCCGATCGGGCGGCCGAACACGACGCGGTCCTTGGCGTACTGGCTGGCCCGATCGATGAAGAAGCGCGCGTCGCCGATGCACTCCGAGGCGATCAGGATGCGCTCGGCGTTCATGCCGTCGAGGATGTAGCGGAAGCCTTTGCCCTCCTCGCCGACCAGGTTCTCGGCCGGGACCTCCAGGTCGTCGAAGGTCAGCTCGGTGGTGGCGTGGTTCAGCATGGTGCGCACGGGCCGGATGGTCAGGCCCCTGCCGACGGCCTCGCGCATGTCGACGAGCAGGACGCTCATGCCGGCGGACGTCTTCGCTTCGTCGCGCGGGCTGGTCCGGCAGAGGAGCACCATCAGGTCGGAGTGCTCGGCCCGGCTGATCCACAGCTTGCGGCCGTTCACGACGTACTTGTCGCCGACCTTCTTCGCGAAGGTGGTGATGCGGGTGGTGTCGGTGCCCGCGTCGGGTTCGGTGACGCCGAAGGCCTGCAGGCGCAGTTCGCCCGAGGCCACCTTGGGCAGGTAGGCTTCCTTCTGGGCGGGCGTGCCATGCCGCAGCACCGTGCCCATGGTGTACATCTGGGCGTGGCAGGCGCCGCCGTTGCAGCCCGAGCGGTGGATCTCCTCCAGCACCGCGGTCGCCGCGCCCAGGCCGAGGCCCGAGCCGCCGAACTCCTCCGGAATCAGCACCGACAGGAAGCCCGCCTCGGTCAGGGCCTGGACGAAGGCGGTGGGATAAGCCCGCTCGCGGTCCAGCTCGCGCCAGTACTGGCCGGGAAAGCGCGCGCACAGCTTGCGCACCGCCTCGCGGATCTCAGGGAAAGTCTCGGTGTTCACGGCGCCTCTGTGCCACGGGGAAGGCTGGAGATCGACCGCCAAAGGTGGTCATCTCCCTGTCAACGAGAACACCCGGGAGGACGCAGGGTGAGTCAATTGAGCTACGTGCACGGGGCCAGCACGACGCCGCTGATCGGCAAGACGATCGGCGTGCTGTTCGACGAGACCTGCGCGGCCCACCCCGACGCCCTGGCCCTGATCGTTCGTCACCAGGGCGTGCGCTGGACCTATGCCGAGCTGAAGGCCCGCGTCGACGCCTTCGCCGCCGGCCTGATTGCTCTGGGCCTCCAGCCCGGCGAGCGGATCGGGGTCTGGGCGCCCAACTGCGCCGAGTGGACCATCACCCAGTTCGCCACCGCCAAGGCGGGGCTGGTGCTGGTGAACATAAATCCCGCCTATCGGCTCTCCGAGGCGGACTACGCGCTGAACAAGGTGGGCTGCCGCGCCCTGGTCACCGCCGTGCGCCACAAGACCAGCGAGTACCTCGCCATGGTGCGCGAACTGAGAAGCGGGGGGCGCCTGCCGCTATTGGAGCGGATCATCACCATCGGCCCCGAGCCCCACGACGACTGCCTAGCGTTCGACGAGGTGGCCGCGGCCGGAGGCGAAGCCGAGCGCGCCCGGCTGGAGGCGCTGACCAGCGAGCTGCAGTTCGACGACCCGATCAACATCCAGTTCACCAGCGGCACCACCGGCTTCCCGAAGGGTGCGACGCTCAGCCACCACAACATCGTCAACAACGGCTTCTTCGTCGGCGAGGCGATCGGGCTGTCGGCCGGCGAGAAGCTCTGCATCCCCGTGCCGCTCTACCACTGCTTCGGCATGGTGATGGGCAACCTGGGCTGCCTGACCCATGCGGCGACCATGGTCTATCCATCCGAGGCGTTCGAGCCCCTGGCGGTGCTGGAGACCGTGGAGGCTGAACGCTGCGCCGCGCTCTACGGCGTGCCCACCATGTTCATCGCCATCCTGGGCCATGCCGACTTCGCCCGCTTCGACCTGACCAGCCTGCGCACCGGGATCATGGCGGGCTCGCCCTGCCCCATCGAGGTGATGCGCCGGGTGATCGGCGAGATGCACATGCCCGAGGTGACCATCGCCTACGGCATGACCGAGACCAGCCCGGTCAGTTTCCAGTCGGCGACCGACGACAGCGTCGAGCAGCGGGTCTCCACCGTCGGCCGCATCCAGCCGCACCTGGAGGTGAAGATCGTCGACGACGCCGGGCGCATCGTTCCACGTGGCGAACCGGGCGAACTCTGCACCCGCGGCTATTCGGTGATGCTGGGCTACTGGGACGACGCCGAACGCACCGCCGAGGCGATCGACGCGGGCGGCTGGATGCACACCGGCGACCTCGCCACCCTCGACGATGGCGGTTTCTGCAACATCGTGGGGCGGATCAAGGACCTGGTGATCCGCGGCGGCGAGAACATCTATCCGCGCGAGGTCGAGGAGTTCCTCTACCGCCATCCGGCCGTGCAGGACGTGCAGGTGATCGGCGTGCCCGATCCGAAATACGGCGAGGAGCTTTGCGCCTGGATCGTGCTGAAGGCGGGGGAGGATCTTTCGGCCGAGACGGTGCGGGAGTTCTGCCGCGGCCAGATCGCCCACTATAAGATTCCACGCCATGTCCGGTTCGTGGAAGGTTTTCCCACCACCGTTACGGGGAAGGTGCAGAAGTTCGCCATGCGCGAGGCGATGATCGCTGAGCTTGACCTCGCCATCGAAAAGACGGCCTAGGGCGCGGCATGAGGAAACTTCCGACGGCGGTCGATTCCGGCTCCGCCGCCTTCGCCGCCAACGCCGAGGTCAACCGCGCCCTGGTCGGGGAGTTGCGCGAGCGCGCCGCCCGCGCCGCCCTGGGCGGGCCCGAGGCCAGCCGCCAGCGCCACGTCTCCCGCGGCAAGCTGCTGCCCCGCGACCGGGTGATGCGGCTGCTCGACCCCGGCTCGCCGTTCCTGGAGGTGGGCGGGCTGGCCGCCTTCGGGCTCTACGGCGACGAGGCGCCGGCCGCAGGCGTGATCACCGGCGTTGGCCGCGTCTCGGGCCGCGAGGTGATGATCGTCGCCAACGACGCCACGGTGAAGGGCGGAGCCTACTTCCCGATCACCGTGAAGAAGCACCTGCGGGCCCAGGAGATCGCCCGGGAGAACCGCCTGCCGTGCGTCTACCTGGTGGACTCGGGCGGGGCGAACCTGCCGCACCAGGCCGAGGTGTTTCCCGACCGCGAGCACTTCGGGCGCATCTTCTTCAATCAGGCCCGCATGAGCGCCGAGGGGATCGCCCAGATCGCCTGCGTCATGGGCAGTTGCACCGCCGGCGGCGCCTACGTCCCGGCGATGAGCGACGAGACGGTGATCGTCCGCGGCCAGGGCACGATCTTCCTGGGCGGTCCGCCGCTGGTGAAGGCCGCCACCGGCGAGGTCATCTCGGCCGAAGAACTGGGCGGCGCCGACACTCATGGCCGCCGGTCGGGCGTGGTCGACCACGTAGCCGAGAACGACGAGCACGCGCTGGCCATCGTGCGCCGCATCGTCGCCAACCTGAACACCACCAAGACCCACGGCCTGACGCTGGCCGAGGCCGAGCCGCCCGCCTACGACGCCGACGAACTCTACGGGATCGTGCCGCAGGACGTGCGCGCGCCCTACGAGGTGCGCGAGGTGATCGCCCGCATCGTCGACGGTTCGCGCTTCGACGAGTTCAAGGCGCTCTACGGCACGACGCTGGTCTGCGGCTTCGCGCGGATCTGGGGCTATCCCGTCGCCATCCTGGCCAACAACGGCGTGCTGTTCTCGGAGAGCGCGCTGAAGGGCGCCCACTTCATCGAGCTGGCCTGCAAGCGGAAGATCCCGCTGGTGTTCCTGCAGAACATCTCGGGCTTCATGGTCGGCGGCCGCTACGAGGCCGGCGGCATCGCCAAGGACGGCGCCAAGCTGGTGACGGCGGTGGCCTCGGCCGAAGTCCCCAAGTTCACGGTCCTGATCGGCGGCAGCTTCGGCGCCGGCAACTACGGCATGTGCGGCCGGGCCTATTCCCCGCGCTTCCTGTGGACCTGGCCCAACAGCCGCATCAGCGTGATGGGCGGCGAGCAGGCCGCCTCGGTGCTGGCCACCGTCCACCGCGACGCCGGCAAGTGGAGCCCGGAGGAAGAAGAGGCCTTCAAGGCGCCCGTCCGCCAGATGTACGAGGACGAGGGCAACCCCTACTTCGCCACTGCGCGCCTGTGGGACGACGGCGTCATCGACCCCGCCCAGACCCGCGACGTGCTGGGGCTGTCCATCTCGGCCTCCCTCAACGCGCCAATCCCAGAGACGCGCTTCGGCGTGTTCCGGATGTAGGACGGATGACCATGCTCAAGTCCGTCCTCGTCGCCAACCGGGGTGAGATCGCCCGCCGCGTCTTCGCCACCGCCCGCCGGCTGGGGATCGAGACCGTCGCCGTGTTCTCCGAGGCCGACCGCGACGCCGCCCATGTGCGCGAGGCCGACAAGGCCGTGCTGATCGGCCCCGCCCCGGCCCGCGAAAGCTACCTCGTCGGCGAAAGGATCATCGCGGCGGCCAAGGCGGCCGGCGCCGAGGCGATCCATCCGGGTTACGGCTTCCTCTCCGAGAACGCCGACTTCGCCGAGTCGGTGGCCGCCGCGGGCCTGATCTGGATCGGCCCGCCGCCCGCGGCGATCCGCGCCATGGGCCTGAAGGACGCCGCCAAGGCGCTAATGCAGAAAGCCGGCGTGCCGGTGACGCCCGGCTACCTGGGCGAGGACCAGGCCGAGGCGACCCTGGCCAGGGAGGCCGCGCGCATCGGCTATCCGGTGCTGATCAAGGCCGTGGCCGGCGGCGGCGGCAAGGGCATGCGCCGGGTGGACTCCGAGGCCGAGTTCGCCGCGGCCCTGGCGGCCGCCAAGCGCGAGGCCGCGGCCAGCTTCGGCGACGACCGGGTGCTGCTGGAGACCTACGTCACCCGTCCGCGCCACATCGAGGTGCAGGTGTTCGGCGACAGCCACGGCGACGTCGTCCACCTGTTCGAGCGCGACTGCTCGCTGCAGCGCCGCCACCAGAAGGTGATCGAGGAGGCCCCGGCCCCCGGTATGTCGGACCAGGCGCGCGCCGCCGTCACCGAGGCCGCCGTCAAGGCGGCGAAGGCCGTGGGCTATGTGGGCGCAGGCACCGTGGAGTTCATCGCCGACGCCAGCGAGGGCCTGCGTGGCGACCGCATCTGGTTCATGGAGATGAACACCCGCCTGCAGGTGGAACATCCCGTCACCGAGATGGTGACCGGCCTCGACCTCGTGGAGTGGCAGTTCCGCGTGGCGGCCGGCGAGGCCCTGCCGCTCGCGCAGGGTCAGATCCGGCTGAACGGCCACGCCGTGGAGGCGCGCCTCTACGCCGAGAACCCGGCCACCGGGTTCCTGCCCTCGACCGGTCGGCTGGAAGCCTTCGTCCTGCCCGGCAATGTGCGGGTCGACGCCGGCGTCGACACCGGCGACACGATCACGCCCTTCTACGATCCGATGATCGCCAAGCTGATCGCGCATGCGCCCACCCGCGAGCAGGCGATCGCCGACCTCGCCGAGGCCTGCGCCGAAACGGAGGTCTTCCCTGTGAAGACCAACGCGGCGTTCCTGGTCCGCTGCCTGGAGAGCCCGGACTTCATCGCCGGCGCCGTCGACACGGGCTTGATCGGCCGCGAACTGGAGACCCTGACCGCGCCGGCCGAGCCCTCGCCCGAGGCGCTGGCCACCGCCGGCTGGGCGTTCCGCGAGGTGGTGGAGCGCCGCGAGTACGAGCCCACGCCGTGGGTCGACCTGAAGGGCTTCCGCCTGAACGCGCCGCCAGTGACCACGACGCGGCTGTTCCTGGGCGAAGCGCCGGTCGAAGCCGATCTGGCGCTGGAGCCCACGCGCGGCCTCCATGTGGAAAGCGACGAGGAAGTGGTGGTGTTCGAGAGCGGCGAGGCCTTCGTCTTCCGCGACCACCCGCCGGTCGCCGACGCCGAGACCGCCGGCGACGGCCAGATCCGCGCGCCCATGCCCGGCAAGATCACCGGGGTCGCGGTGAAGGCCGGCGACAAGGTGGCCAAGGGCCAGGCCCTGCTGACCCTGGAAGCCATGAAGATGGAGCACGCGCTCGCCGCCCCCTTCGACGGGACGATCGAGGAACTGACGGCCGAGTTGGGCGCCCAGGTGAGCGAGGGAACCGTGCTGGTCAGGCTCGCCGCCGATTAAGCCGCCTGCGGCGAAGCCGCGATGGGTTGAACCACGGATTTCTCGGATTGCACGGATCGGCGCGGGCGCAATCCGTGTTCATCCGTGCAACCCGTGGTTCCAAAATGAGCGCGCCTGCGGCGCTTCAGGCGGCGGCGAAGCTCCGCCGCGCAAGGCCCGGCAGCATCAGCGCCTGGCCCGCGCCCCGCGCGACGAAGAACAGCGTGAAGGCCAGCCACAGGCCGTGGTTGCCCAGCGGGGCGGTCGCAAACAGCAGGGCGACGAACACCGCCAGCGCCGCGGCCATGCTGACCAGCATGGCCCGCGTCCAGCTCGCGCCGATGAACACGCCGTCGAAGACGAACGAGGCGACGCCGGCCAGCGGCAGGGCCACCGCCCAGCCGACGTAGGCGGTGACCGTGGCCGCGACCTCGGCGCTGGTCGTGAAGCTGCGGGCGATGATCCCGCCGGCCGTCAGATAGACCAGGGCCACGCCGACCGCGCTGGCGACGGCCCAGGCCATGATCAGGCGCGCCTGGTGGTCGAAGCGCGGCCGGTTCCGCGCGCCGAGCGCTTCGCCCGACAGCACCTGGGCCGAGCTCTCGAAGCCGTCGATGATCAGGGCCGAGAGCATGAACAGCTGGTAGAGGATCGCGTTGGCGGCCAGCACCGTCGCACCCTGTTGGGCGCCGGCGCGGGTGAGCAGCACCGTCGATCCCATCAGCAGCAGGGTCCTCAGGAACAGATCGCGGTTCAGGGCGAACAACGCCCCCAGTTCCGAGGCCTTCCAGGTCGCCCGGTCGCGGGCGAGCGCAAGGGCCAGGCGGGCCGGCCGCTCACGCGCCGCGATGACGACGAGGGCGGCCAGCTTGGCCGTCTCGGACGAGAGCGTGGCGACCGCGACGCCGGCCACCCCGAGGCCGAAGCCCAGGACCAGCGTCGCATCCAGCGCGATGTGGAAGAGGTTGGAGCCGACCTCGACGGCCAGCACGGCGCGCACGCGGCGCCGCCCGATCAACCAGCCCACCAGCACGGCGTTCAACAGCCAGGCCAGGCCGCCCCAATAGCGGATGGCGACGTACCCGTGCGCCTGGTCGGCCAGGGCGCCTTTCGCATCGAACAGCGACAGCCCGAAACGGATGACGAGGGGCTGCGCCGCCAGCAACAGGATCCCCACCAGAAGCGCCACGGCCAGTCCGCGCGTGAGCGCCGCGGCCTGGCCGGCCTCGTCCTCGCGTCCGGCCGCCTGGGCGGTCAGGGCCACGGTGCTGGAGCGCAGGAAGTTGAAGACGATGAGCAGGGCCATCAGCAGCTTGGAGCCCACCTCGACCGCGCCCTGAGCGACGGGATCGCCCAGGCGGCCGATGACCCAGGTGTCGGCCATCCCGAACAAGGCCGTGGCCACATTGGTCAGCATGGACGGCAGCGCGATCGCCAGGATCGCGCGGCTCAGGGCCGCCGTGGAACTGGGGCCCTCGGCGCTCACCCCTGGGCGACGATTCCGGCGTCGTGGAGGCGTGCGATCTCGGCCCCGTCCATTCCCAGCACCTCGGCGAGCACCTCGTCGGTGTGCTGGCCCAGGCGCGGGGCGGGGGCGACCGCCTGGCGCGCGTCCTGAGGGATCGTCCCCATCGCGCCGGGCGCCGGATAGTCGAGCCCGCTGGGGTGGCGGATCGTCTCGAAGATCGGGTTGTCCTTGTAGAGCCTGCGATCCTCCAGCGCCGCCTCCAGGGTCTGGTAGGCGCCCCAGGTGACGCCGCCGGCGTCGAGGGCCGGCGTGAGCTCGCCCGCCGTCTTCGCCGCCACGGCCCGTTCGAACAGCGGATAGAGCCGCGCCCGATGGGTGAACCTCAGGCCCTCGTCCTTGGCGAACGAGACCCCTAGCTCGGCCTCGACGGCGGCGACCTCGGCGGCGATGCCCAGCACATCCAGCGCCTTGCTCCACTGTTTCGGCGTGATGCAGAGCAGCATCAGCTTCTGGCCGTCCTTGGTGGTGAAGTCGCGGCCGAAGGCGCCGAACACGTCGTTGCCCATGCGCGGCCGCTGGTGGCCGGCGAACAACGTCTCGGCCATGAAGCCCATGTTCGCCATGCTGGCCGCGCCGATGTCCGACAGCGAGCAGCGGATCTCGCGGCCGCCGCCGCCCCGCATCCGCGCCAGCAGCGCCGAGACGAGACCGAAGGCGCAGTAGGCCCCGGTCAGCAGGTCCCAGGCCGCCAGGACGTGGTTGACGGGCCGCGGGTCGCCGACCGGCCCGGTCATGTCGGGCAGGCCGAGAGCGGCGTTGATGGTGTAGTCCATACCCTGGGCGCCGTCGGCCCAGCCCATCACGCGCACGCAGATCAGATCGTCCCGAAGCGCCTTCAGCCGCTCGTACGAAAGGAAGCCGTCGACCGGAAAGTTGGTGACGAACAGCCCGCCGTCGTCGCCGGGAGCGGCCGCCAGGCGTTGGGCGAGCTCCCGTCCTTCGGGACGCGCCAGGTCGATGGCGATCGACTTCTTGGCCTTGTTCAGCCCCTCCCAGTAGAGGCTCATGCCGTTGTCGGCGAGCGGCCAGCGGCGGAAGTCGGGGCCGCCGCCGATCTGGTCGAAGCGGATCACCTCGGCGCCCATCTGGGCGAGGTAGAGGCCACAGGTGGGCGCGGCGACGAACGCCGAGCCCTCCACGACCCGAAGGCCCTTCAACAGGTCGTACATGATCCCTCCGCGTCCGCCGGACGACGGCTCATGGCACGCTGACGCTCCGTCCGCCAAGCTCAGGCGACGAGCTTGCCCACCTCTTCCACGTCCTCGGCCGTGAGGGTCCAGCCGGCTGTGGCGGCGTTGATCTTCACCTGCTCGGGGCTGGTCGCGCCGGCGATGACGGACGACACGGCCTCGTGGCCGAGCAGCCAGGCGAAGGCCAGTTCCAGGATCGTGTGGCCGCGCGCCTTCGCCCAGGCGTCCAGCGCCTCGACCTTGTCGAAGTTGGCCTCGCTCATCGCCTGCTGGCCGCGCGCGCCCCAGGCCGCCAGCCGGGTGCCCTCGGGCGGCGGCTCCCCCCGCCGGTACTTGCCGGAAAGCAGCCCCGAGGCGAGCGGGAAGAACGGCAGGAAGCCCAGGCCGAAATGCTCGCAGGCCGGCAACACCTCGCGCTCGACGTCCCGCTCCAGCAGCGAATAGAGGTTCTGCGCCGAGACGAACCGGC
The DNA here is from genome assembly GCF_016124325.1 of Phenylobacterium sp. Lineage (GTDB taxonomy): Bacteria > Pseudomonadota > Alphaproteobacteria > Caulobacterales > Caulobacteraceae > Phenylobacterium. The sequence continues at coordinate 190,057 of NZ_WGNY01000014.1, read as the reverse complement.
TCTGGCCGGCGGCGGTCCAGTCGGCGTCGGCGATCTGCCAGCCCGCGTAGTTCGAGCAGCCGATGTAGCGGACCTTGCCCTGGGTCACGAGGTCGTCCAGCGCCCGCAGCGTCTCGTCGACCGGCGTGTCGGGGTCGGGCTGGTGGTGCTGGTAGAGGTCGATGTAGTCGACGCCGAGCCGGCGCAGGCTGTCTTCCACGGCGGTCATGATCCACTTGCGCGAGCCGCCGCGCCTCTTGGGGTCGCCGCCGATCTGCATGCCGAACTTGGTGGCCAGCACGACTTCGTGGCGGCGCTTGCCGAGGGCCTTGCCCAGGAACTCCTCCGATTGGGTCCCGCCGTAAATGTCGGCGGTGTCGAACAGCGTGATCCCGGCGTCGATGGCGGCGTTCACCACGGCGTCGGTCTGGGCCGCGTCGATCCGCATTCCGAAATTGTTGCAGCCCAGGCCCACCACGCTGACCTTGAGGCCCGAACTCCCCAACCGACGCACCTTCATCGCGCTCTCCCTGTCCTGGATGCGACCTTAGAGCGCGAGCGGCTGGGGTGTGAACCATTTCGCCGATCCGCGCTTGCGCGGAACTCGGCCCGGCGCGCGCCGGGCGCGGGAGGCCACGCCGGCGCGGTTCATCCTCTGCGCCCCCGGTTCAGAATGATTGGCGCGCCATTCACCCTCTTCGTTCGGGATATCGCAAGAGCGGCGTCGTTAACCTCCGGAGCAACAAAAACAAGTTGGTCGGGCAAGCGCATGCGCGTCGTAACCATCGTCAGTCTGGCGGCCTCCGCCGTTCTCGGCCTCGGCGCTCTCTTCGTCGCCAAGGTGGCGCTCCCCAGCGCGTCGGCTGCCAAGCTGCCCACGAGCCATGGCGAGGCTCCAGGCTCGCCGATGGTCGTGGCCTCCCAGGACATCAAATACGGCGACAAGCTGGTCGCCGGCATGCTCACCGTGGTCAAGGTTCCCGCCTCGGCGATCCCGAAGGGCGCGTTCACCACCGTCGAGCAGGCGCTGGGCGCCGACCCGAGCGGCCCGCCCGTGGCGATCACGCAAATCTCCGACCACGAGCCCATCCTGCCGACCAAGCTGTCGGGCCCCGGCGCGCGCCGCTCGGTGGCCGCCGAGATCAAGGACGGCATGCGCGCCTATGCGCTGAAGGTGAACGACGCGACCGGCGTCGGGGGCCATGCGCTGCCGGGCGACCGCGTCGACGTGGTGCTGATGCGCGACCTGACCCCCAGCGGCCCGTCGCGCAACTTCATCTCCTACGTGGTGGTCCAGAACGCCCGCGTCCTGGGTCTCGACCTCAACGCCGACCCCACCACCGACAAGCCGGCCAACCCCAACACCTACACCATCGAGGTTTCGGTCGAGGACGCCCAGAAGCTGTCGGTCGCCACCACCTTGGGCACGCTCTCGCTCGCCCTGCGCCGCACCGGCGGCGTCGAGGTCGCCGACGCGCGCCCGCTGCGCACCACCGATTTCCTGGCCGGCGGCGGCGGCGGCGGCGGGGCGCGCAGCAGCGGTCCGGCGCGGCCGCGCTCGCCGATCCTGATCATCGAAGGTCAGTCTTCGAAGCACTCCCGCGCCAGCGCCGCGCCGGCGCCGGTCGCGCCGACGCCCACTCTCGCCGCCAGCGACGCCGTGCCCACGGCCGCGGCCAAGCCCATCGCCAGCGGCCTCGGCCTGATCGGATAGTCCCATGCGTTCTTTTCCGATGATCCGGCCCGTCCTGGGCGCGTTCGCCCTGGCCCTGGTGGGACTGGGCGCCGCTGAGGCCGCCGCGCCGGCCGCCACCTCGACCATGGCCAGCGAACCGGTCCTGCGGCGCACCATCCACGTGCCGCGCGACAAGTCGCTGTCTTTCCGCCTGCCGGGACCCGCCTCGAAGATCGTCATCGCCCAGCCCGAGATCGCCAAGATCACGGCCACCTCCGAGTCGAGCTTCTACGTGCAGGGCATCGAGTTCGGCTCCACCAACATGCTGGTCTACAACGGCAGCGGCCAGCTCAGCGAAGTCATCGACATCCGCGTCGGCTACGACGCCGAGGGCCTGCAGCAGGACCTGGCCGCCGCCTTCCCGAACGAACCGATCCAGGTGCGCAACCTGGGCGAGACGCTGATGCTGGCCGGCGAGGTCTCCGACTCCGGCGTGCAGGCCGGCGCCGAGAAGATCGCCTCGAAATACGCGCCCGACTCGGTGATCTCCCGCCTGACGGTCAGGAACTCGCAGCAGGTGATCCTCGAGGTCCGTATCCTGGAAGCCAACCGCACGGCGCTGAAGGACGCCGGCTTCAACCTGAGCGTCTTCAACAACTCGTTCGCCGTGGCCACGGGCACCGGCCTGATCGGCTCGATCACGCCGCCGCACGGCACGTTCGCCACGCACGGCGGTTCGGGCTCCACCACCATCGACACGGCGCTGCAGGCGCTTGAGGAGAAGGGCGTCGTGCGAACCCTGGCGCGGCCCAACATCGTCGCCATCTCCGGCGAGAAGGCGAGCTTCCTGGCCGGCGGCGAGTTCCCGTTCCCGGTGCCCGAGGACCTCAACCGCATCACCATCCAGTTCAAGGAATACGGCGTGCGGCTGAACTTCCTGCCGCAGGTGCTCGACAACGGCTGGATCCGCATGGCCGTCGAGCCCGAAGTGAGCCAGCTCGACTACACAAACGCCCTGACCCTGAGCAACATCACGGTGCCGGCGCTGAGCGTTCGGCGGGCCAAGACCACGCTGGAGCTGCGTCCCGGCGACTCCTTCGCGATGGCCGGCCTGTTCCAGCACAACTACGAGAACAACGTGCAGCAGACCCCGGGTCTGGGCGACGTGCCGATCCTGGGGGCCCTGTTCCGCTCGGCCCGTTGGAAGCGCAGCGAGACCGAACTGCTGATCGTGGTCACCCCGCGGCTGGCGACGTCGGAGGACCGCTCGATCACGCCGCCCGAAGCCCTGCCCGGCGTGGAGGCGACATCGTCCGACCTGTACCTGAAAGGCAAGGCGCACGACCGGCCGCTGACCGACGACCCGTCGCTCAACGCCCCTGCGTCGAGATAGTCCATGCTGCGTAACAAGCCCGCCTCGCCCGCGCTCCTCCAGAACCGCCGCATCCTGGCGCTCGGCGCGACGCTCGCGCCCTACGGCCAGGGGCCGCTCGCCGGCGCGGTCCTGGAGACGGCCAATGTGGCACAGCTGGAGGCCCTGGCCCCCGGCGCCTGCGACCTCGTGCTGATCGACGCCGACGCCTGGGACGCCTCGGCCCTGGGCGCGGCGGTGAAGCATCTCTCGGCCCTGCGCGCGCCTCCGCCGGTGCTGATGATCGGCGAGCGCCTGCCCGCCGGCCTGGTCCGCAACCTGCTTCGCCTGCCCGCGGCCGACATCCTTGAGGCGCCCTTCTCGCCCGAGCAGCTTTCGGCGGCGGCCCTTTCGCTGCTCGCCGAGGCCCAGCCAGCGCCCGCGCCGACATCGGGCGAGTCCCGCTGCTGGGCGATTTCGGGCGCGGTGGGTGGCGCCGGCGCCACCACGATCACCATCGAGATCGCCAACGCGCTCGCCATGCGCGAGGACAAGGACCGCGCGGTCTGCCTCATCGACCTCAACCTCGCGGACGGCGCGGCCGCCGCCTATCTCGGCGCAGCCCCGACGGTGCGGCTCGCCGATTTCGGAAACGCAGCCGACCGGATGGACGCCTCGATGCTCCAGGCGTTCGTCACGCCGGTGTCCAAGGGGCTCGACCTCGTGGCCGGCGTCCGCGATCCGACAGCCTTCGACGCCGTCAGCCGCGAGGCGGTGCTGCGCCTGCTGGAAGTGGCGTGCGAGTGCTACGACTGGGTGATCCTCGACATGCCGCGGCACCGCCGCTCGTGGACGCTGGAGGCGCTGGCGGGCTGCGACGAGGTGCTGGTCATCTCCGAACTCACGGTCCCCGCCCTGCTGGCCGCGCGCGCCTATTCCGACGAGATCGAAGACGGCCTCGGCACCGGCCGGCGGCCCCGCATCGTCCTCAACCGTCTCGCCAGCCGCATGTTCGGCCCCGCGCCCTCCATGGCCGAGGCCGAGAAGGCGCTGCAGCGCAAGGCCGAGGGCGGGATCAGTTCGGACTGGGAGGCCGCCGCGGCGTCGGCCAACCTGGGCGGCCCCGTGGCCCAGCACCGGCCCAAGTCGAAGATCGTCAAGGACGTCCAGGCCCTCGTCGAACGCCTGGCCGCCCAGCCGGTCCGGCGCGACGCCGGCGTCAAGGCCGCCTGATGGCCCGCTTCAGCCTCGCCCGTTCCGCGCCGCCGCCGACACCGCAGCAGCAGCAGCCTGCCGCGGCCCAGCCGGCGACCCCCGCGCCCGCGCCGGCGCCGAAGGCCGAGCCCAAGGTCAAGACCCCGCCGCGCGACGCCAACCTCGACCTGCGGCTGCGGCTGCACGCACGCCTGATCGACGAACTCGACCTCTCGAAGCTGGACAAGCTGGAGGAGGCGGAACTGCGCCGCCAGGTCCATGGCCAGGTGGTGGAGTTCGCCCGCGCCGAGCGCATGGCGCTGAACACCAAGGAGCTCGAAGCGCTGGGCGCCTCGATCTTCGACGAGATGGTCGGGCTGGGGCCGATCGAGCCGCTGCTCAAGGACGAGTCGATCAACGACATCCTGATCAACGGCCCCTACCAGGTCTATGTGGAGCGGCGCGGCGAGCTGGAGCTCACCCCGATCCATTTCCGCGACAACGACCACCTGCTGCGCATCGTCAACCGGATCGTCGCCGGCGTCGGCCGCCGGATCGACGAGAGCCAGCCGATGGTCGACGCCCGCCTGCCCGACGGCAGCCGCGTGAACGCCGCCATCCCGCCGATCGCCATCGACGGCTGCTCGGTCTCGATCCGGAAGTTCTCGAAGAAGCCGCTGACCCTGGAGAAGCTGGTCGAGTTCGGCGCCATGACCACGTCGATGGCCGAATTCCTCCATGGCGCGGTCTACAGCCGCGTCTCGACGGTGATCTCCGGCGGCACCGGCTCGGGCAAGACGACCCTGCTCAACGCCCTGTCGGCCGCGATCAGCCACGGCGAGCGCCTGATCACCATCGAGGACGCCGCCGAGCTGCAGCTGCAGCAGCCGCACGTGGTGCGCATGGAGACCCGGCCGCCGAACATCGAGGGCAAGGGCGAGATCCGCCAGCGCGAGCTGGTGAAGAACGCGCTGCGGATGCGTCCCGACCGCGTGATCCTGGGCGAGGTCCGTTCGGAAGAAGCCTTCGACATGCTGCAGGCCATGAACACGGGCCACGAAGGCTCGATGGCCACGATCCACTCCAACAACCCGCGCGAGGCCATCAGCCGCCTCGAACAGATGGTCGCCATGGGCGGCATGAACCTGGGCCCCGACGCGGTGCGCGCGCAGATCGCCTCGGCCGTCGGCCTGGTGGTGCAGGTCAACCGCCTGTCTGACGGCAAGCGGAAGGTGACCCACGTGACCGAAATCGTCGGCATGGAGGGCCAGGTGGTGCAGATGCAGGACATCTTCCTGTTCAACCGCACCCACACCGAGCCCGACGGCACGGTCCACGGGGAGCACCGCGCCACCGGCCTGCGGCCCCGCTGCCTGGACGAGATGCTCCGCCGCGGCGTGAACTTCGACACCACCAACTTCGACCCGAACAAGGTGCTCTGATGTTCGGCCTTACGATCGACGCCAAGCTGATCGTGATGGTGATGGTCTTCGCCGCGGTGTTCGCCGGCGTGCAGGGGCTGGTGGGCGTCTTCTCGGTGGCGACCCAGAAGCGCCAGCTCAACCGCCGCCTCAAGGTCTCGGAGAAGGTCGAGGGGATCTCGGCCCTGGTCGTCGAGCTGCGCAAGCAGCGCGGCCTGACGGCGGCCGGCGGGCGCGGCGGCGGGCGCCTCCGGTGGCTATCGAACCTGATCGTCGCCTCGGGCCTTCCGTACGACCAGCGCAAGTGGCTCACCTATGTCGCGGGCTCGGCCCTGATCGCCGGCGCCGGCGGCTGGCTGCTGGGCCACAGCCCGATCGCCGTCGTGGGCGGCCTGGTGCTGGGCGGCGTCCTGGTCCCCCTGGGCGCGCTCAAGATGGCGGCGGGCCGGCGCGCGGCCGCCCTCGGCTTCCAGCTGCCCCAGGCCCTCGACATCATCGTCCGCTCCCTGGAGGCGGGCCACCCGGTGCCGGCCGCCGTGGCGCTGGTGGGCCGCGAGATGAGCGACCCGATCGGCTCGGAGTTCGGCATGGCCGCCGACGAGATCGCCTACGGCGCCACCCTGGAGCAGGCGGTCGAGCGGATGAGCGAGCGCTGCCAGCATCCCGACGTCGACCTGTTCGCCGCCACCGTGCGGCTGCAGGAGCGGACCGGCGGCAACCTGACCGGCCTGCTCAAGCTCAACGCCAACACCGTGCGCGAGCGCCACAAGATGCGCCTGAAGATCAAGGCGGCGTCGTCGGAAGGCCGCGCCTCGGCGATGATCCTGACCGCCGCGCCGTTCATCGCGCTCGGCATGATCATGATGATCTCGCCTAGCTTCTACGGCGACGTGATCGACGAGCCGGTGGTGAAGTACGGCCTCGCCGGACTCGCCTTCTGGATTTTCCTCGGCAACCTGATCATGCGCCGCATGATCGACATGCGGCTCTGATCCGATGGCCGGACTTTCCCTCGAAACCATCATCTACGCCGTCGGCCTGGTCCTGACGCTGGGCGCGCTGGGCGGGCTGGGCTGGATCGCGGCGACCGAGCTGCGGCTGCGGGCGCTGCGGCGCACGCGCCTGTCCTCGGGTGGGACGATGGCGATCGGCGGCTCGCCCCATCCGGCCGTCCAGAGGCCGGGCGGCCTGCTCGGTGACCAGGTGATGTCGACGGTCCGCCGGCTCGGCCAGCAGAGCGCCGTGCGCGACCCGGCCAAGGTCTCGCTGCTCCGGTCGCGGCTGACGCAGGCCGGCTTCCACGCCCGAGAGGCGCCGGTCGTGTTCCTGGGCGTGAAGGCCGTGGCCCTGGCGATCGCGACCGGCGGCGTGGTCCTGATCCTGCCAGCGATGATCGGCCAGAAGGGCGGCAACATGGCCGCCCTGGCGCTCGCGGTCGGCGTGTCGCTGGTGGCGCTCTACGGTCCCGACTTCGTCCTCAAGCAGCGCAAGGCGACGCGCGAGCGGGAGTATGCGGAGGGCTTCCCCGACCTGCTCGACCTGCTGGTGGCCTCGGTCGAGGCCGGTCTGTCGCTCGACGCCGCGGTGACCCGCGTCACGGAGGAACTCGAGCGCCGCTACCCCAACCTGACGATCCACCTGCGCTTCCTGGTGCTGGAGCTGCGCGCCGGCCGGGCGCGCAAGGACGCCTGGACCGCCTTTGCCGAACGGCTCGGCATCGACGACGCGCGGGCCCTGGCCACCATGCTGCGTCAGGCCGAAGAGATGGGCACCAGCCTGGGCGAGACGCTGTCGGTGTTCTCGGCCGACATGCGCGCCAAGCGCATGCTGCGCGCCGAGGAGAAGGCCCTGGGGCTGTCGGCCAAGCTGACCGTGCCCCTGATCCTGTTCATCTTCCCGGCCCTGCTGGGCGCGCTGATGCTGCCGGCGGCCGTGCGCCTCATCCACGTGTTCAACCACGGGTCCTAGAGCCCGTCAGGGTGAAGTGGATACCGGTTCACCCGCCCGGACGGGCTCTACACTCTTGAAGATCGAGCCTTCTCATCCGGATCAGGTGATCCCACCTGATCCGGGAAGGCTCTAGGCGGCGCGGCGGCCGCGCCGACGCCTATACGGCAAGCGGCCGGTAAGGCCCCAGGATCAGCTGCTCGAACACGCCGACGCCCTCCTGGTCGGCCTCGCCGGGGACCGACAGCGTCGCCTTGCTGATCGCCTGGATATGCAGGTTGCCCATGTCGTTGGGGTCGAAGCCCGCGCAGTCGATGTCCTCGCGGGCGACAGCGAGGTCGCCCTTCAGGCCGCCGTGGCGCCACTCCCCGCCATAGCCGATGCCGCGCATCAGGAAGACCGACTGCGGCTCGATGCGCACCGTCGCGGCGCCCTGGCCGAGCGGGATGGTCAGGACCCCGGCCTTGGCGTGCCGCGTGCCCGGGACCAGCTCGGTCGCCATCGTGGCCTCCTCGGTCTCGTAGCCGCCTTCCGGGCCTGCGCCGTCGGGCAGGATCACGGCGCGCGTGTTCCACGGCTTGCCGTCCGGGTCGGCGTTGATGTGGAAGAACACGCTGCGGTCGCCGAAGTTCAGCGGCGCCCATTGCCAGAAGAAGGCCCGAATCCCGCCGCCCGGCGTGGGCTGAGGATCGGGCGCGCCAACGGGCCGGATGCCCCACGAGCGGTCGCGCGTGCCCAGCCAGCGCACCACCGGGATGTGCTCGCCGTCGGCCTCCAGCCAGCCGGTGACCCGCACGTTCTGCGTCAGGCGCGTGTAGTCCATGAACAGGCGCGGGCCGTTGCGGCGGATGAAGCGCGGCTCCTCGATCGGGAAGGCGCGTCCCTCGAAGATCAGTTCCGCGGCCAGGCCGTCAGTGGTCTCCAGCGTCACCTTCAGCTTCTGCAGCGGCTCCAGCACCTCGATGCGGATCGGCCCCACCGACAGGTCCATGCGCTCCATGCCCAGGATCCGCGAGGCGTGGATGCAGCGTTCCTTGCCGTCCTTGACGATGGCGATGTGGGCGTCGGCCACGTTGAGCGCGGGGTAGACCCCGAAAGCGACGGCGGCGAAGGCCGAACCATCGGGCGCGTAGGCGTTGAAGAAGTAGCGGTCGTAGAAATTCCGATCCGATCCGGCGTAGGCGATCGGTTCGGGCGTCTGGTGGATCGGGTAGTCGTCGCCCCGGGTCAGCATCGCCTCTCGGCCTCCTCCTGGTTGACGCGCCGTCACGCTTGCGGACCGCGGCGCGCGGTATCAGTTTCGCGCACGATAAGAACTTAGGGAGGCGTCGTCCTGCGTGACCCCGCGTCAGGGGGATGACGATTTGACCAATGAGCGTGATGACCGCCGCCGAGCATCGCATTCCGCAGGCGCACGCCGGCAACCTTGCGGACCCGGCGGCCTACGCCGACGGACGCATCTTCGAGACCTATCGCTGGCTGCGGAAGAACGAGCCGTTCGGCGTGGCCGACATCGAGGGCGTCGATCCCTTCTGGGCGGCGGTGAAACATGCCGACATCCTTGAGATCAGCCGCCAGAACGACCTGTTCCACAACGGCGACCGCAACCCGGTCCTGACCAGCCAGCTGGCCGATCGCAAGGTGCGCGAGATGATGGGCGGTAGCCCGCACCTGCTGCGGACGCTCATCCACATGGATGCGCCCGACCACCTGAAGTACCGCGCCCTCACCCAGGCCTGGTTCATGCCCCAGAACCTCAAGAGCCTGGAGGACAGGATCCGGGTGATCGCCAGGGCCGCCGTCGAGCGGATGGCGGCCCAGGGCGGCCAGTGCGATTTCGTGAACGAGGTGGCGCTGCACTATCCGTTGCATGTGATCATGACGATCATGGGCGTGCCGGAAAGCGACGAGCCGCGGATGCTCAAGCTGACCCAGGAGCTGTTCGGCGCAACCGACCCGGAGCTGGGCCGCAAGACCGCCGACTCCGACAAGCCCCTGGAGGAGCGGCAGATCGACTTCGGCGTCATCACCGACTTCTTCGAGTACTTCCGCAAGCTCTCGGAGGCGCGCCGCGCCAGCCCGACGGACGATCTCGCCTCGGTGATCGCCAACTCGAAGATCGACGGCCAGCCGATCTCGGACCTCGAGGCGATGAGCTACTACATCATCGTCGCCACCGCCGGGCACGACACCACCTCGTCCTCCACGGGCGGGGCGATGTGGGCGCTGGCGGAGAACCCGGCCGAGTTCAAGAAGCTCAAGGCCGACCTGTCGCTCATCCCCGGCCTGGTGGACGAGTCCATCCGCTGGACCACGCCGGTGAAGACCTTCATGCGCACGGCCACCGCCGACACCGAGGTCCGCGGCCGCGCCGTGAAGGCCGGCGACTGGATCATGCTCTGCTACGCCTCGGGCAACCGGGACGAGGAGGTCTTCGAGGCGCCCGACGCCTTCCGCATCGACCGCAAGCCCAACCGCCACCTGGCGTTCGGCTACGGCGCCCACCTGTGCCTGGGCCAGCATCTGGCCAAGATGGAGATGCGGATCCTGTGGGAGGAGCTGATCCCCCGGCTGAAGTCGGTCGAGCTGGCCGGCGAGGCGGCCCTCAGCGAGGCCTTCTTCGTGAACGGGCCCAAGCGCCTGCCGATCCGCTTCGAGATGGCGTGACGCCTTGAGCCATCCCCTGGAGCCGCGCGTGGCGGCCTACATCGCCGGCAAGATGCCGGAGGCCACGGACGTCGCCGTCGTGGACATGGAGCGCATCTCGGGCGGCGCCAGCCGCGAGACCTATCGCTTCCGCCTGACCTGGACCGAGGCAGCCGCGCCGCGCGAGCGGCGGCTGATCCTGCGGCGCGACCCGCCCGCCAGCCTGATCGACACCGAGCGCCGGGTGGAGTTCGAAGCCTACCGGGCGTTCGCGGATTCGGCGGTGCCCGTGCCGCGGATGCTGTGGTTGGAGGAGGAGAAGGCGGCGCTCGACCACCCCTTCTTCATCGCCGAGGAGATCGCCGGCTTCCAGGCCTCGCCCCAGGTCCTCCTGTCGGGCGCGCACGAGGCCGTCCTGCCGCGGGTCGCCGAGCGGAAGTGGACCATACTCGGCGAGATCGCCCGGGCCGACCCGGAAGCGGTGGGGCTGACGCGCTGGCTGGAGGCGCCGGTGCCGGACGCCTGCTGGAAGCGCGAGCTGGACCATTGGGAGGCGCTGCTCGACCGCGACCAGGCCGAACCCCTGCCGATCACCCGCGCGGCGATCCGCTGGCTGCGCGCCAACCCGCCGCCGCCGGCCCAGAAGCTGAGCGTCGTGCACGGCGACTTCCGGACCGGCAACTTCCTCTACGACGAGGCCGGCGCCATCCACGGCGTGCTGGACTGGGAGATGTGCCACCTGGGCGACCCGCTGGAGGACCTGGGCTGGAGCCTGCAGCCGATCTGGACCTTCGGGCGCGAGGGCAAGGCCGGCGGCCTCTGCAGCCCCGAGGAGGCCGTCGCCATCTGGGAGCGCGCATCGGGCCTGAAGGCCGATCCCGCCGCGCTGCACTGGTGGACGCTCTTCAACTGCGTGAAGGGCCAGGGGATCTGGGTCGGCTCGGCGGCGGCCTTCAACGGCGGCGGCAACCGCGCGCCGATCATGATCTATCCCGCCTGGTGGCTGATCAACGCCCAGGACCGGGCCATGATGAAAGTGATGGGCCGGCTATGAACCCGCGTGTCCCTCCCGTGCTCGCCGAGCTCGCGGGCCTGCTCCTGAAGAACGCCATGCCGGGGGTCCCGGAGCCCGAGCGGGCCAGCGACCTGTCGCTGTCGGCCATGCTGCTGATGGTGGCCGGCGAGATGTGGGACCGGCAGGCCCACATCCTGGTCGAGGAGAACCGCGCGATCCGGAGCCTGCTGGGCGAGGCGGGCGCCGACGAGAACCTGCGCGTCTCGGCGCTGCAGGCCGAGAACGACCGCCTGCGCTCGGCCCTGATCGAGGCCCAGGCGACGGCCGAGGCGACAGGCGACGACCAGCTCCAGGAGGCCATCTGGGCGGAACTGGCCGCGTCCACCGAACGGCGCCGGCTCTCCATGGCGCCGGTCTGAGAATGAACCGCGCCCCCGCCCCTGTTCGGGGTGTGCGGGACGGAGGCGCGGACGGAGGCGGCTCCACTAGGGCTGGGAGCCGCCTCCGAACTTGGGCCAAAGCATCCCGGCGCGGCGGCGATAGGCGCGGTAGCGCTCGCCGAAGACACCGACGAGGTCGTGCTCCTCGAACTGGATGGCGATGACGATGTAGGCGAGCGTGGCCACGGCGAAGACGAGGTGGCCGACGGACATCGACGGCGTCGACCAGAAGGCCAGGATGAAGCCGACGTAGATCGGGTGCCGGACGTACCGATAGAACCCCGGCGTGCGGAACTCGGGTGCGGCGGGCTCCCGCCGCACGAGCCGGTCGTGAACCTGCTTGAGCCCGAAGAGCTCGAAGTGGCTGATCAGGAAGGTCGAGATCAACACGACGCCCCAGCCGGCCCAGAAGAACAGGTCGAGGATCGTGGCCAGCGGCCCCGGTCCGACCGCCCAGACGGGCTGGGTCAGCGGCTGCCACCCGGCATAGAGCGCGATCAGCGCGAGGCTGGCGAACAGCACGAACGTGCTGCGCTCGATCGGCGGCGGCACGATCTTGGTCCACCAGCGCTTGAACGCGGGGCGCGCCATGACGCTGTGCTGGACGGCGAAGAGCCCGAGCAGCAGGGCGTCGACCAGGAGCGAGGGGGCGAGCGCGCCTGGCGTCCCGCTGTCGATGGTCTTGGGGACGACGGGGAGGTCGCCCACGAAGGCGACGGCGTAGAGGAAGGCGGCGAAGAAGACCGCGTAACTGGCGAGGCCGTACGCGGCGTAGAAGAGTCCGAGCATGTGGGTAGCCCTCGAAGGCGGAGCGTCGGCGCCGTGGGCGGAAAGCCCGGCGCCGACGAGGGGATCAGGGCTCGCTGCGGGCGAGCGTCATCTTGGGCGCGGTCTGCGCGAGCGCGTCGGCCACGGCGGTGCGGACACACGCCGCCGCGCGGCGGCTGGCGTAGGTCAGGCGCCGGTCGGGCGCGCCGCAGACGTGGCGCGCCGCGACGCTCACGCGGCGCTTCATCACGGCGCGGCCGGCGTCGCTCTGGAGGTTGAGGTCGCCGATGAACACCCGCTTGCTGGGCGCCGGCTCCTCGGCCTTGGCGAAGCCGCCGCCGGTCACGGCGACCGCCGCGACGGTGGCGCCGGCGGCCCAGGTGGCCAGCCGGATGATCCAGGGCTCGCGCGGCGGTCTGCGCCGCCATCGCGCATTCGAAGTCGTCGTCAAAGAATTCCGTCCTTGCGTGTCGAAGGCGGGCGGCATGCCGGCCTTGCAAGGATCAATCTGCCCGGTTCCAGTACGCGAAATCCTGGGAAGGGTCTGGAAAGGTTCTGAAATCCGCCGACGCCGCGCGCATGTCGCGGCGGTGAGAAATTTTCAATCGCATCAAGCCCTTGCACGCGCCATGGTGACGCCGGCCGAGCGCGACTATTCTGAGGAAGTTCTGAGGCGCGAGACCCTTGCCCCCCGCTGACAATCCCCCGCCCGGCCCGGACGCGACGCAACCGCCCGAGGCAGAGATGCTCGTGGCCGGGCCCTTGCGGCTGGACCCGCGCGACCAGCGCGCGTGGCGCGATGGCGAGCCGTTGCGCCTGGGCGGCAAGGCGTTCGCCCTGCTCGAACGGCTGATGCGGACGCCCCAGCGACTGGTCACCAAGGACGAGCTGTTCGAAAGCGTCTGGGCCGGCCTCGCGGTTTCGGAGTCGGTGCTCACCACCGCGGTGAAGGAGGTGCGCCAGGCGCTCGGCGACGATGCGCGGCGGCCGCGGTTCGTGCAGACCGTTCACGGGCGCGGCTATCGCCTCCTGGCGCCGACGGCCGACGCCGCGCCGATCCCCGACCCCATGGCCCCCAACCCCATGACCCCCGAACCGCCGGCGCCCGAGCCGGCGGCGCGCGGCGCGCGCACGCCGCGCTGGCCGTTGTTCGCCGGCCTCGCCGCGGCCCTGGTTCTGGCCGTCCTCGCCGCCTGGGCCATCGCCACGCGCCCCTGGGACGGCCCGCCGGCCCATCCCAAGTCGGTCGCCGTCCTGCCGTTCGAGGACCTGTCGCCCGGCCACGCGGACCAATGGTTCGCCGACGGCCTGACCGAGGAGGTGCTGAGCACGCTGGCGCGCACCCGCGACCTGCGCGTCGCCGCCCGCCTGCCGGCCGGCGAGGATCCCGCCGCGGCCGTGCGCTCGCACAAGGTGGCCCATGTGCTGACGGGATCGATCCGCCGCTCCGGCGGCCGTGTCCGGGTGACCGCCGACCTCGTGCGCACGTCGGACGGCGCCCACGTCTGGTCCGAAAGCTACGACCGGACTGGCGGTGACATCATCTCGATCCAGGAGGACGTGGGCGTCCATATCGCCCAGGCCCTGAAGACCGCCACCGACCCGGCCAAGCTGCGCGCCATGGCCGCGGCCGGGACGCGTTCGGTCGAGGCCTACGAAGCCTATCTGAAGGGCCTGGCGCTCAGCCGCCGCCAGCTCGACGAGGGCGATGTGGCCTTCTCGCGCGCCGCGGCCGACGCGTACGAGGAGGCGCGCCGTCTCGATCCGGGATTCTCCGCCGCTCACTGGCGATCGGCCCAGACCTGGTTCGGCAACGCCACGCGCGTGGACGCCCGCGCCAGCGGCGACGCCCTCACCGACAAGGCGCGCCTCGCGGGCTTCTTCGAGCGCGTCGACGCGGCGATCGCCAACAGCCCCGACGCCACCGAGTCGCTGAAATACCGCGCCCAGCGGGCGGTGATGCAGCTCCATTTCCGCCAGGCCCAGCGGCTCATGGCCGAGTACCTCGCCGCTCGGCCACGCGACACCAGCGCCTGGGAGGACATGGCCCAGCTTTCGGCCTACGCCGGCGACCGTCAGACCCTGGTGCGCGCCGCGCGCCGCTTCAACGACCTGACCCTCGAGGCCGGCGAGCCCCGCTCGCGGGCGATCACCCTGCTGGTCATGGGCGCGCGGTTCGAGGAAGCGGCCCAGCTCAGCCGTCGGCTCAGGACCTTGCGGCCCAATTCGGCGCTGGTGCTGTACCAGGGCCAGCGCGCGTTGATCTGGTCGGGGCGCGTCTCGGAGGCGCGCGCCTATCTCGACCGCCTGGAAACCACCTCCATGCCCCACGACAGCCTGACGCTGGCCAAGCTGCGCCAGGCCTGCGCCGATCGCCGTCTGGCCGACGCGCGGGCCCTCTACCGGGAACTGTCGGCCTCCAAGCGGCTCAGCACGCGGTTCAATGCGGCGGAGGTCATGAACGATCAGGCGGCCGTGACGACCCTTCTCAGACCCCTCGACACGCCCGACCGGCTGCCGACCCTGATGCAGTTCATGATCTATCCGACCTTCGACGTCCGGACGTACCCGACCCTTCGCGCGGCCCTGGCGGCGGATGGCGTCGATCCGCCGAGGGCGATCACCACGCCTGGGCGGTGTCCGAGGCAGGGCTGAATTCGCGCGGGCGTAAATCCGCTCGAAACCATGGCGGGGTCATCATGAGCCCATGCCAGCCGCCCGACCCAAGCCCGCCGCGATCGAAGAGCCCAGCGTGGAAGCCAAGCTGCTCGACGGCCACTACGACCGCCTGCTGGACGATTTCCAGCAGACGCTGGACGAGGCGGCGGCGACCCTGCGGCGCGCCTACGAGGCCATGCGCGCCGAGAACACCCTGCGGTCCTAGCCCTCGACCGGCGTCAGCCAGCTGCGCTCCTCCGCGAGGATGAAACGCTTCTCCTGGGCCACGGCGAAGTTGGCCGCCCCCGCCGCATCGGTCCTCAGCCGCGCGCGATAGGCCTCGTACTCCGCGAGACTGGAAAACGAGATCAGCGCCAGCGCGATGTTGTTGGTCCCCTCGTGGGGAAGGAAGTAGCCGAGCAGATCGCCCCCACAGGCCGGGATGATGGTGAGCCAGTTGCGGGCGTAGGCTTCGAACGCCTCCTTCTGGAACGGATCGATCTGATAGCGGATGCAGCAGGTGACGGTCATGGGGCCTCCGGGCGACGGACGTCCTGGATACCTTCCCGACCGCCGCCCAAGGTTCGTCCGCGATCGAAGCGTCGAAGCCCGGGCCCGGTTATGATCGCGGCATGACAACCGGCCCCGACATCACCCGGATCGCCGCCCTGCTGGGCGACGCGGGCCGCGCCAACATGCTGCAGGCGCTGATGGGCGGTCAGGCGCTGACCGCCGGCGAACTCGCGCGCGAGGCCGGCGTCACACCCCAGACCGCCTCCAGCCACCTGGCCCAGCTGGAGGCCGGCGGCCTGATCGCGCGACGCTGCCAGGGCCGCCACAGCTACTTCGCCCTGGCTGGCGCCGAGGTGGCCGAAGCCCTGGAGCACCTCACCGCCCTGGCCGGCCGCGTCGGCCACCTGCGCACGCGCCCGGGACCGCGG
Source organism: Phenylobacterium sp. (assembly GCF_016124325.1). Classification (GTDB taxonomy): domain Bacteria; phylum Pseudomonadota; class Alphaproteobacteria; order Caulobacterales; family Caulobacteraceae; genus Phenylobacterium. Next base: position 174,022 of record NZ_WGNY01000014.1, on the reverse strand, counting down.
GATCCGGAGATGCGCCGGGCGCGCGTCTGCTACGACCACCTGGCCGGCGATGCGGGCGTGGCCCTCCTGGACGCCCTGCTCGCGCGAGGCCGGGTCGAGGACCGCGACGGCTCGCTGCTCCTGACCGAAGCCGGCCAGGCCTTCGCCCGCGATTTCGGCGTCGTGCTGGAGGGCGCGGGCCGCCGGCCCCTCTGCAAAGCGTGCCTCGACTGGAGCGTGCGGCGCAGCCACATGGCCGGCGTGCTGGGCGCCGGCCTGCTCTCGCGCATCTACGACCTGGGCTGGGCGCGGCGCGTCGAGAAGACCCGGATCGTGCGGTTCACCGCGCCGGGACTGCACGCCTTCGAACAGGCCTTCGGCCCGGTCGGCCGCGAGGGCCTTTCCCGTTCAACCGGAATCATCTGAACGGGCCAAAAGGGCTCCAAATCCAAGGCTTGAGCGCGATCTCATCGCAAAGCCGCATCCCGCTTTCGCGGATCGCGCTCTAGGCGCCCTGCCGGGCGCGCCACGCCGCGGCGACCTCGGCCATGACGCCCGCCCAGTCGCCGTGGGCGGTCTGGCGGAACACGCGGGTCGCCGGATACCAGGGGGTCGAATCTCCCAGTCCCCAGCGCCAGTCGGCGTTGAACCAGGGCAGCAGCACCCAGCACGGCTTTCCCAGCGCTCCGGCGAGATGGGCCGCCGCGGTGTCGATCGTCACCACCAGGTCCAGTTGGGCCATGACCGCGGCGAGGTCGGCGAAGTCCCGGCCCGGCGGCGGCTGCAGATCGACCAGGGTCGCGCCCGCATCGGCCAGGGGCTGGAGCAGCTCCCGCGAGGGCAGCGACCTGTGCGTATTGGGCGTCGCGCGTCCCTGCCAGACCACTCCCACGGCGCCCTGCGGCGCGAAGCCGTCCCAGCGGGCGATCCGGTCGGCGGGCGGGGCCAGATAGGGGGCCGGCCATAGCCCGTCCCGATCGACGCCCAACCGCTGCGGGATGGAAAGCAAGAACGTCCAGGCGTCGGGCTCGGGCAGAGTCATCTCGGCCGCCCTCTCGACGACGCGCACGCCAAGGGTCGCGAACAGGGCCGAGAGCTCGGGCGGCGCCACGAGGGTCACGTCGGCGCCCGCCGCCGCCAGCGCGGGCGCGAAGCGGGCGAACTGGATCTGGTCGCCGAAGCCCTGCTCGGGCCACACGAGGATCGATGCGCCGGCGGGAGGCTCGCCCGCCCACTCGCGGGGCAGCGGCGGGGGCGCGATGTGCGCCGCGCCCAGCGACCGGCGGGCTTCGAAGAGGGGCCAGCCTCGGCCGAAGTCGCCGCGCCCGAGACACAGGTGCGCCAGGTCGAGGCGCGCGCGCCAGAGCGAGGCGTCTTCCGCCAGCGCGGCGCGATAATGGGGTTCGGCCTCGTCCCAACGGCCGGTGGCCTGGAGCAGATTGCCGAGCCGATGACGGGTCCAGGGCGCGCCGGGCCGCAGCCTCGCCGACTCGCGCAGGGCGTGCTCGGCGGCTTCGAACTCCTCAAGCGCCAGCAGGGTGGCTCCGAGGTTGAAGCGGGCCTCCGCCGAGGCCGGCGCGGCCGCGACGATCCGGCGCCAGAGGCCGGCCGCCTCGCCGTTGCGTCCGGCCGTCTGCAAGCTTGCGGCGTGCGCGCAGGCATCCCGGATATTGGCCGCCGAGAGAACCACGAACGGATCGGCTGACGTCACGATGAAGCCATGGGCTGGAGAGGCGATTCGATCGCCGCAGCCTTTGAGTCCTCGTGAAAGCGAGTCGAATTAAAGTTGCGTAATAGACTTCATGCGCGGATGCGCCGCGTTCAACAGTCGAGATGCCCTCGCCGCGCGGCGTTACACAGTAGTAACCAGCGTATCAATTTCACGGCTCTGCGTTACATGCGCCAGGCGAATTTTGGAAAACGGTCGGAGCGCGGCGCGAAGACGCCTGCACTGGTCGCGGAGCGGCGCGCTGCGATGGCGTCCGGGCTCGCGGGGTCTAGGCGCCGCCGGCCGCCGCTGTCGGGGGCTGGCTGCGGGCCGGCGGAATCGCGGCGAGGCCCGAGCCCCCGAGCGTCGCGCCTTCCAGTTGCACCTCGCGTTGCATCCCGTTCACCAGGGCGAGCGGACCCAGGTCGGCCTCGTCGAAGCACGCGTGCGCCAGGTTCGCACCGCGGAACGAGACGCCGCGCAGGTCGGCGCCGGTGAAGTCCGCGCCACGCAGATCGGCGCCGTCGAAGCGTGCGCCGGCGAACTGGGTTCCCCGGAAGTTGGTGTCGATCGCCATGACGCCGCGCAGCGAAACGCCGGGCAACTGACGGCTGGCGAAGGCGTCGCCCACCGGGCGCAGGTCCTCGTTGTCGAAGGTGGCGGGCGAACCCTCGCGCCCGCCCGAACGCACCCAGGCGTCCATGGCGTCGAGCGCTGCGACGATCTGGGCCACGCGGGCGGCGGCGGCCGGCGACGGATCGGTCACGCAGCCCTGCAGCACTTCCGGCGGGAGCGAGAGCTTGGAGAGGTCGACGCCGCACAAGACGGCGCCGCGCATCTGCGCGCCGGCCAGTTGAACCCCGTCGAACTGCGCGCCCGAGAGATTGGCGTTGCTGAGATTGGCGTGCTTCAGGTCCGCATGGCGCAACACCGCGCCCTTCAGCGAGCAGTTGCTGAAGTCGGCGCCGCTGGCGACGGCCGCCGAGAGATCGACCCCGTCCAGCCGGGCGTCGGCCAGCGCCGCGGCGCCGCCGGCAAACGGATCGGCCGACGACAGCACGGCCGAGCGCAGGTCGGCGTGGTCGAGGATGGCGCCCAGCAGTTTCGCGCCGGCCAGCCGGGCCCCGCGCAGGTCCGCGCCCGACAGATTGGCCGCGCGCAGATCGGCGAGCTGCAGGTTGGTGCAGTAGAAGACCGCCCGCGACAGGTCGCTCGCCATGAACGAGGCGCCGGTGAGGTCGGATCCGCCGAAGTCCGCGTCGCACAGCATGCGCCGCTCGCAGCGAACGCCCTGGGCCACAACGAGACGCAGTTGGGCGCGCACGCCGTCGGGCCGTCCGCCGACGAAGGCCTCATGGGCGGCGATGGCGCGCTCGAACTCGGCGGCGTCGACGGCGCGAGGTTTGACCTGCTGGACTTTGGGCGGGCGAAGCATGGCCATGGACGCTACGGCGTGAAGCCTGAAGAGCGGGTTGATACGGCAGGGCTGCGACCTCCCGTCGCAGCCGACGCGGGATTCGAAGCCGCGGCGCCTCAGCCCCGAGCGCAGACCCGGCTCACGGTGGCCGGGTCCTCCTCGCCGGCGAAATACCTGGAGAGCGCGTCCTTGAAGGCCTCGGCGTCCGGCGCCGCGCGCGCAAACAGCGTGAGACAGGAACGCAGTTTCATGTCGTCGGGACTGCCCATCAGTTCGCGCGCGCTGCGGCCCTTCACGGCGTTCACCGCCGCCACGCATTCGCGCAGCCGGGGCCCCAGCACCGGGTGGGCGAGGTAGGCCGCCGCCTCGGCGAGCCCGGAGATGGCGTAGCGCCGCGACATGGCGCTGAAGCCCAGCCCCTCGATCTGCGGGAAGACGAACCACATCCAATGGCTCTGCTTGCGCCCGGCGCGCAGTTCCGCCAGCGCCCGTGCATAGGTTCCGCCGGCGTCCTGGGCGTCGACGAACCGCTGAAGATCGAACGGATCGGCCATCGCCGCCGCATCCTGCACGTGACAATCACCGCCGTCTCGTCTTTGCTGCGCCGCCCGCTGATTTCGGGCCAAAGCAAACCGTATTTTCGAAGGGACGGATTTTCTTATGCCGCCACGCATGTTGCCGGAGCCGACGCCGGAGACCCGACATTTCTGGGACGGGTGCAAGGAGGGCGAATTGCGCCTCCAGCGCTGCACGTCGTGCAAGGACTCCTACTTCCCGCCCCGCCCATTCTGCCCCAAGTGCGGCAGTCGCGACGTGGAGGTCTACAAGGCCAGCGGGAAGGGCGTGCTGTGGTCGTATGTGATCAACATGCGCCCGCGCCCCGACATGGGGACCGAGCCGTACGCCATCGCCGTGGTGAAGCTCGACGAGGGCCCCACCATGATGACCAACATCGTGGACTGCCCGCAGACGCCCGAGGCGCTGCAGCTCGACATGCCGCTCGCGGTCGCGTTCACCAAGCAGAACGACGACGTCACCCTGCCGCTCTTCGCGCCGGCCAAGTAGGAGAGCGACCCACATGAAGCCGAAATCCGTCGCGGTCGTCGGGGCCGCGGAAACCACCAAGATGGGCGTTATTCCGGACCAGTCCGTGATCGGGCTGCACGCCGACGCCGCCCTCAACGCCATGGCCGACGCGGGCCTGAAGCCGTCCGACATCGACGGCGTCGCCACCGCCGGGATCAGCCCCACCGAGCTCGCCTGGTACCTGGGCATCAAGCCCAGCTACGCCGACGGCACGAGCGTGGGCGGCTGCTCGTTCATGCTGCACGTCCGCCACGCGGCGGCGGCCATCAACGCGGGCCTTTGCAAGACCGTGCTGATCACGCATGGCGAGTCCGGGAAGAGCCGCGTGGGCGCGGGCCGCTTCGGCGCCTCGCCATCCAGCCTCAACGGTCAGTTCGAGATGCCCTATGGCCCGGTGGGCCCGCCCAGCATGTTCACCATCCCGGTGCTGCGCTACCTGAAGACCTACGGCCTCAGCCAGGAAGACTTGGCCCACGTCGCCGTGGTGCAGCGCGAGTGGGCGGGCAAGAACCCGCGCGCCACCTTCCGGGACCCGATCACCGTCGACGACGTGATGAACTCGCGGATGATCGCCTATCCGTTCCGGATCCTGATGTGCTGCCTCGTCACCGATGGCGGCGGCGCGCTGATCCTCACCTCGGCCGACCGGGCGAAGGACTTCCCGCAGAAGCCGGTCTACGTGCTGGGCACTGGCGAGAGCGTCGAAACCCCGCTGGTCAGCCAGATGTACGACTCCAACCACTCGACCGCCTTCCGCATCTCCGGGAAGAAGGCGTTCGAGGAGGCGGGGATCAAGCACTCCGACGTCGATCACCTGATGATCTACGACGCCTTCGCCCACCTGCCGCTCTATGGCCTGGAGGACCTGGGCTTCTGCAAGCCCGGCGAGGCGGCGGCCTTCATCCGCGAGGGCAACACCCGGCCCGGCGGCAAGCTGCCGCTCAACACCAACGGTGGGGGGCTCAGCTACATGCACTCGGGCATGTACGGCATGTACGCCCTGCAGGAGAGCGTGCGGCAGATGCGTGGGATCGCCCCGGCGCAGGTGTCGGGGGCGAAGGTCAGCGTTTGCCAGGGCGTCGGCGGGATGTTCGGCGCCGCCGGCACGATCATCTTCTCGAACGAAGCGCCCTGATGCGGGCGTGGGCGCAGTTGGCGGCGGCTCTGGCGCTGCTGGCCGCGCCCGCCTGCGCCCAGGACATCACCCTCACCGGGGCGATGACCGGCGCCGACCACCAGACGTACCGAGAGGTCCCCTTCCGCGTGCCGGAAGGGGTCACCTCGGTGACCGTCGACTTCGACTACACGGGCCGGGACCAGAAGTCGGTGATCGACCTGGGCCTTCGCGATCCCGTCCGGTTCCGGGGCTGGAGCGGCGGCAACAAGGCCAGCTTCACTCTCACCGAGACCTGGGCCACGCCATCCTATCTGCCGGGGCCATTGCCGGCCGGCGAATGGAAGCTGATCCTGGGCGTGCCCAACCTGCGAAAGGACGCGCGCGCCGACTACACCGCGAAGATCACCTTCGGACGCGGCGCGGTGTTCCACGGCTTCGCCGCCGCGCCGCTGAAGGCCGGGCCCGGCTGGTACCGCGGCGACCTGCACCTTCACACCGGGCATTCCGACGGCTCGTGCCCGTCGAAGACGGGAAAGCGCACGCCTTGCCCGCTGTTCCTGACCCTGGCGGCGGCCGAGGCGCGGGGCCTCGATTTCGTGGCGGTCACCGAGCACAACACGTCATCCCACATCCAGGATCTCGCTGAGCTGCAGGGCTATTTCGACGACCTGCTGCTGATCCCGGGCCGCGAAGTGACCACCTTCAAGGGCCACGCCAACGTGTTCGGCATGACCGGGCCGCTGGACTTCCAGTTGGGAAGCCCGCGGGCGCCCGGCCTTGGCGCCATCCTCGACGAGGTGGAGGCGGCGCACGCGCTGATCTCGATCAACCATCCCGCCCTGCCCTCGGGCGAGGCCTGCATGGGCTGCGGCTGGACCGCGACGACCGACTACGCGCGCATTCCGTCCATGGAGGCGATCAACGGGATGATCAGCTCGGGGCCGCTTTCCGGCGTCGGCTTCTGGGAAAAGCGCCTGGACGACGGCTTCCACATCACCGCCGTGGGCGGATCCGACAACCACGACGCCACCCTGCCGCCGGACCGGGGGGTGGGCCGCCCGACCACCGTCGTCCACGCCCAGGCGCTGTCGCAGGATGCCGTCCTGGCCGCGATCCGGGCCGGCCATGTCTTCGTCGACGCGCTGGGAACCCGCGACCGGCTCCTGGAGGTGACCGCGAACGCCGGCGGCGCGACCGCCGAGATGGGCGACCGGCTGCCCGACGCGGCCGGCGCGACGCTGCGGATCCACGTGGCCCACGCCGCGGGCGGCAGGCTGGCGTTCGCCGGGCCTGCGGCGGCGGGGCTCGACCCGGGTCCGCCGCTCAGCGACGCCGAGACGCGTGCGATGGGTGTTCCCGCCGGAGCGAAGGGCTGGCTGCGCGTCGACGTGCGCGGGCCCGACGGCGCGCTATGGCTGCTTGGGAATCCGATCTGGTTCGGAAGCTAGGCCGAAGACCCGCTCAATAGCCTGAGAACACGATAGGTCGTCATGGCCCGCCTTGTCCGGGCGATGACGACGAGAGTCGGCGGATTGAGCCGCCGACCTACGCCGCCGCCTCTTCGCGGGCCCGCTTCTCGGCCATGGCGTGCAGGATCGTCTCGATCAGGGCGTCGGCGCGGATCGGCTTCGAGAGATGCGCATCGGCCCCGGCCTCGTGGCTGGCCCGCATGTGCTCGTCGAGCGCGTTGGCGGTCAGCATGATGATCGGGGTGCGCGCCAGGCCGTGCTCACGTTCCCAGTCGCGCCACTGCGACGTCGCCGACAGCCCGTCGAGCTCGGGCATCTGCATGTCCATCAGCACGATGTCGAACGGCTGGGCCTTGAGGGCCTGCAACGCCTGGGCCCCGTTCTCGACGATGACCGGCTCGACGCCAACCGAGCCGAGCACGAGTTGGACGACCTTCTGGTTGGTCGGGTGATCCTCGGCCAGCAGGACCCGGGCGCCTGTGATGTCCAACGCCCCGAAGTCGTCCTCCAGCGCCTCGTCGGCTTCGCCGTCCACCCGCTCGAGCGGCACCACCACCGCGAACGTCGAGCCCCGGCCGGGCTCGGACGCGACCTCGATCGAACCGCCCATCAGCTCGATCAGCGAGCGGCTGATCGCAAGGCCCAGACCGGTCCCGCCGAAGCGGCGGCGGATGGAATCGTCGGCCTGCTCGAAGCGGCGGAACAGGCGCTGGCGAACCTCCTCGTCGAAGCCGATCCCGGTGTCGGCCACCGTGAAGCCCACGTTGCCGCCGGCGGCGTCCACCTCCAGGCAGACCTCGCCCGCCTCGGTGAACTTCACGGCGTTGGAGAGCAGGTTCGAGAGCACCTGGGTCAGGCGAACGGTGTCGCCGGCGAAGCGCCGGTCGGCCTCACGCGTCACCGACCAGTGGAAACGCAGCCCCTTCGCCTCGGCGGCGACCCGGTGCAGCTCGGCGATCCGGCGCACCAGGGTGGTCATGTCGAATGGGTCGTGGGCCAGCTTGATCTCGCCGGCCTCGATCTTGGAGAAGTCGAGGATGTCGGTGAGCACGCGCTCCAGCAGGCGGCCTGACGACACGATCAGTTCGGCCAGCTCACGGCCCTTCGCCGTCCTCTGCTCGCGCGCCAGGGTCTCGGAGATGGCGATGACGCCGTTGAGCGGCGTGCGCAGCTCGTGGCTCATATTGGCCAGGAAGCGCGACTTCTCGGCGTTGGCGCGCTCGAGCTGGGCGGTCCGCTCGTGCACGCGGTCCTCGAGCGAGGCGAGGACGTTGTCCACCTTGTCGCGCTCGGCCCGCAACGCGCGCGCCAGGACGCCGATCTCGTCGTGGCGGGCCTCTTCGTCCGCCGCCGCCCCCGGCCGCAAGCCGGAACCGGTCTCGCAGGAATCCGCCAGCCGCTGCAGGGGCTGCACGATCGCGCGCTTGGCGAGGATCACGATCAGGACGGTCTGGAGGGCCGACGCGATCGCCCCCAGCACCAGCACCCAGGAGGCCGACTTGGCCGCCGACGCGGCGATCGCCGCCTTCGGATAGGTCAGCAGCAGGTACCAGTCGGGGCCGGCCAGCCGGCCGTAGGCGACCACCTGCTTGCCGTCGGGGCTGGAGACGACGCCGGTCCGGCCGCCGTCCTTGGCGACCGTGGCCACCAGGGCCTTCAGGCTGAGGCGTTTTTCGTACTCGACGACCGCCGCTTCCGAGGCCTTGCCCGGCACCGTGAATCCCGGATAGGCGATCAGTTCGCCCTTGCTGGTCACCAGCACGGTGGAGGCGCCGGGAAGCGCCGTCTTGACCGCGTTGCCGAGGAACCCGGTGACCTCGATCGTGGAGCCGAACGCGCCGACGTAGCGCCCGTCCGCGTAGGCCGGGGTCAAGCACGCCGTGGCCAGGCGCTCGCCCACCTTGTCCTGGATCAGCCGCTGGAGGTTGGTGCAGCGGGTTGCGCCCGTGGGATCCATCTCCGGCGTGGTGAGCGAAGTCATCTCCTCCTTGCTGATGTCGAGGTCGGCGGGAGCTTCATGCCGATAGAACATCAGCCGGTCGGGACGGTCCGGGCCGAAGACGATGAGCCGCGTCTCGGGCGGGATGAAGAAGTAGAAGTTGTCGTAATCCTTGTGGGCCGCCTGGCCGAAGTCCGCGACCAGCTTGAACGCGGCGACCAGCGCCTTCTTCTGATCGGCCGGCAGCTGGTCGGCCTTCCCCACCATCGCCCCGACGCCATAGACGTAGGCTCCGCCCTCCGACGTCCCCTCGAAATAGGCGTCGCGGCTGCGGCGGGTGCCGTCGGGACGCCGGGGGAAGTAGACATCGGCCAACCGGTCGACCTCGGCGGGGCTCAGATGGTTCATCCGCCGCTCCAGCTCCTCGCTGGCGGCCTGGTGCAGGGCGGTCAGATTGGAGAAGCGGCGATCCACGTTGCTGGACCGCTCGTGGACATAGTCGTGCAGGAAGGCGATCTGACGGTTCGACAGCTCGCGCTGGAAGACGACGAACGCCCCCAGCGTCGCCAGGACCGTCAGGGCGAGCGACATCGCCCCGACGCTGACCAGGAAGCTGCGCGAAAGTGATCGCATCCGGAACTGCTGGCCCCAAAAATGGGGATCACACTCGCACGCCGGAAGTTTCGCGCCGGTATACAAAAGCGTTATTTTTCTGTGGCGAAGCGCCCCGCGGCCGAGGTGCGGCCGGCCCCCCCTGGCGTCGGCGGGCGGTTGCTGGCTTGATGGCTGGCGGGAGGCGTCGGGATGACCAACTACCGCATCGGCGTGATCGGCCTTGGCCAGCGCATCGCCCATGTCCTGGCCGCCATGCAGGAAGTGGGCTGGGCGCTCGACGTGACAGGCTACGTCGATCCGGCGCCGGTGGGCGCGCCGATCCTGGCGGCGGCCGGGATCGGGGCCGGCCGCGCCTTCGCCGACCCGGCCGCCCTGCTGGCCGATGGCCCGTACGATCTGCTGATGCTGGGCGCCCCCAACCACCTGCACCTGCAGCATCTCCTGCTCGCTTTGGAATCGGGAATTCCCACCTTCGCCGAGAAGCCGATCGTGCGGACGGAAGCCGAGACCGAGGCGCTGGCGGGGCGGCTGGCCGAGCGCGGCGCGCCGCCCCTCTACATCGGCCTGGTGATGCGCTCCCTGCCGATCGTCCGCGATACCATCGCGAGGTTGAAGTCCGGCGAACTGGGCGAACTGGTGTCGATCGACGCCACCGAACACCTGCCCCCCGAGCACGGCGGGTACCTGGCCCGCAACTGGCGGCGGCGCCGGGAATGGGGCGGCTCGTACCTGCTGGACAAGGTGGTCCACGACTTCGACATCTTCGGCGTGCTGGCCGGGGCGAGGGCGGCGCGCGTCGCCAGCTTCGGCGGCCGCCGGATCTTCACGCCGGACCGGACCGACCCGCCCCGGACCTACGAGGACGGCTCGGTCGCCTATGACCTGCGCGACGCGGGCTGGTCCGGCGCCGCCGACGCCTTCGCCTCGGACATGGACGTCACCGATCATCAGGTGGCGATGGTGGAGTACGCCAACCAGGTGCGGCTGTCGTTCCACGCCAACAGCCACACGGCGCTGACCGAGCGCCGGTGGTACGTGGCCGGGACCGAAGGCACCCTGATCGCCGACCTGGCGCGCAACAAGCTGATGGTTCGCAAGGCGCTGTTCCGCGGCAAGCCCGAGCGGATCGACTATGGCGGCGTCACCGCCGACGCCCACAACGGCGCCGACCAGGAGATGGCCAAGGATCTACTGGCCGCGCTGGAGGGCGGGGCCGCTTTCCCGGTCACGCCATACGAGTCGATGGAAGCCGGCCTGACGGTGATGGCCATCGACCAGGCCATGGACCAGCGTCAGGTCGTGGAATGCGGGCCGATGTGGGCCCGCTACGACACCGCCAGATCAGGCGCCGAGCAGGGCGTCGGCTAGAAGATCCTGCAGTCGCGGCGTTTTCGGATAGGGCTCGTGCCGGTACTGGCGAAAGCCCTCGGCGAATTCGACGCCGTAGTCGCGCCCGACCCGTCGCGCCCAGGCCTCCATTGAGGCCAGGTGGTCGTCGATCGCATGGTGCTTCCGAACCCAGGCGGCCTGGCTGGCGTGGCGGTCCAGCATCTGGCGGCGGACGGCAAAGACGGCGCCGACGTCGATGGCGAAGTCGCGCGGCTGGGGCCGGCCCTCACGGTCGCGTCCGCCCGCCCCGTCGGTGAAATAGAGATGCGGGATCGCCGCCAGAGGCTCCGCAGCGCCTGTCCGGTAGTTCGCCACCGGGGCGGCGAAGCAGGCGTCGCGGACCAGCAGGCTGATCGCCTCGTGGTCGGGGTGGTAGTCGATCGGCGAGGCGGTGATCACGACGTCGGGCGCGATCGCGCGGATCAGTTCGGTCACGCGCCGGCGCGACGGGTCGTCGTTGAAGACGCCAAGGTCCGGAAATCCCAGGCACCGGTACTCGGCGCCGATGAGCGCCGCGGCCTCGGCGGCCTCGAACCGGCGAATGCGGCTGGTTTCTTCGCGCCCATATTCGGCCGATCCGCCTTCGCCGGCCGTCGCTGTCACGATGGCGAGCTGGTGGCCGGCCTTCGCAAGCAGCGCCAGCGTGCCCGCGGCCAGCCATTCGATGTCGTCCGGGTGGGCGTGGATTGCGAGGACGCGACTCATGCGCGGTCGAACTTGGTCGAAAGCACGATGGAGGAATTGGTGCGCTCCACGCCCTTGAGCGCCCCGATCTCGTCGATCAGGGCGTCGATGTCGCCAACGCTGCCGGCTTCGACCGTGGCGATCATGTCGAACGGGCCGCTCACCGATTGCAGCCGGCGTACGCCGCTCATCCGCTTGAGCGCCATGGTGACGGCGGCCGCCTGCTTGGGCTCGACCGTCAGCATGATGAAGGCGTGGACGCGGCTGGCCTCGTAGGCCGGGGCCAGCTTCACGGCGTAGCCGGCGATCACGCCGTTGCGCTCCAGCTTGGCCAGGCGGCTCTGCACCGTGGTGCGGGATAGGCCCAACCCGCGGGCCAGTTCGGCCACCGGGGCGCGGGCGTTGTCGCGCAGCCGGCCCAGAAGATGTTCGTCGAGATCGTCCATCGGCGTTCCGCACAATCAGTTCGGCGATCCGCTCAATCTAGCCCCTCAGATCGCCGGAGCGCCAATTGAAAGCGGCCCGGCCCCGGCCGAATCTTCGAGGTGACACGCCAAGTGACACGCCAGAGGAGGATTCCCATGCGCAAAGCCGCCGTCGTAGGCGCCGGAAAGATCGGCTCCACCGTCGTCAACCTTCTCGTCGGCTCAGGCGCCTACGAGGTGATCCTGATCGACCAGTCGCCCGAAGCCCTGAAAGCCTTTGCCGAGCGCCCGGGCGTGGAGACCGCCGCGCTGGCCATCGACGATCCCGACGCCCTGGCCGCGAAGCTCGCCGGAGCGTTCGCCGTGGTCAACTGCGCGCCCTACCAGCTCACCACGGCCGTGGCCCGCGCCGCCAAGGCCGCCGGCGCCCACTATCTCGACCTCACCGAGGATGTCGCCGCCAGCCGGATCGTCCGCGAGCTGGCGGCCGATTCGAAGACCGCCTTCATCCCGCAATGCGGGCTGGCGCCCGGCTTCATCACCATCGCCGCCTGGGACCTGATCAAGCACTTCGACCAGCTGCATGACGTGCGCCTGCGGGTCGGCGCCCTGCCGCGCTATCCGTCGAACGCCCTGAACTACAACCTCACCTGGTCGACCGATGGGGTGATCAACGAGTACTGCGAACCCTGTGAGGCCATCGTCAACGGCGGCCTGCGCGAGACCCCGGCGCTCGAGGAGCGCGAGGAATTCGCCCTCGACGGCGTGACCTACGAGGCCTTCAACACCTCGGGCGGCCTGGGCACGCTGTGCCACACGCTCGACGGCAAGGTGCGCAACCTCAACTACAAGACCATCCGCTATCCGGGTCACGCGGCGATCATGAAGGCGCTGCTGAACGACCTGAACCTGCGCAACCGCCGCGACGTCCTGAAGGACATCCTGGAGAATTCGGTGCCCGCGACCATGCAGGACGTGGTCATCGTCTTCGTCACCGTCTCGGGGATGAAGGACGGGCGTCTGATGCAAGAGACCTACGTCAACAAGGTCTACGCCCAGCCGGTCGCCGGCGTCATGACCAGCGCCATCCAGATCACCACCGCCGGTTCGGTGTGCGCCGTGCTGGACATGCTGGCCGAGGGCGACCTGCCGCAGCAGGGCTTCATCCGCCAGGAGGACATCCCGCTCCCGGCCTTCCTGGCCAACCGCTTCGGGCGCTACTACGCGCCGGAAGACGTGTCCTTTCGCGCCGCCGCCGAGTAGCTTCAGGGCCTGATGATGACCGTACAGACCAAGATCGGCTCCGCCGCCGCGGACGCCGCCCAAGTCCTCGCCCGCCTGGGCGTCTCCGAGGCGCTCACCACCGGCGGGAACCGTCCCGTCCGCTCGCCGGTGACCGGAGAGGTGATCGCCCACGTCCACGACGCCTCGGCCGCCCAGACGGCCGGAGCGATCGAGCGGGCGCACGGCGCCTTCCTCGCGTGGCGCAACGTGCCCGCCCCGCGCCGCGGTGAACTGGTGCGCCTGTTTGGCGAGGAGCTGCGGGCGGCCAAGGCCGACCTGGGCGCGCTGGTCACGCTCGAGGCCGGCAAGGTGACCTCGGAGGCCCTGGGCGAGGTTCAGGAGATGATCGACATCTGCGACTATGCCGTCGGCCTGTCGCGCCAGCTCTTCGGCCTCACGCTCGCCACCGAGCGGCCCGACCACCGCATGATGGAGACCTGGCACCCCCTGGGCGTGGTCGGGATCATCTCCGCCTTCAACTTCCCGGTGGCCGTCTGGTCGTGGAACTCGGCCCTGGCCTTCGTCTGCGGCGACGCCTGCGTCTGGAAGCCCAGCGAGAAGACGCCGCTGACGGCGCTGGCGACCCAGGCGCTGTTCGAGCGCGCCTGCGCCAAGTTCGGCGACGCGCCGGCCGGCCTCTCGGCCGTGGTGATCGGCGGCCGCGACGTGGGCGAGACTCTGGTCGATCACCCGAAGGTTCCGCTGGTCTCGGCCACCGGCTCGACGGCCATGGGCCGCGCGGTCGGTCCGCGCCTGGCCCAACGGTTCGCCCGCGCGCTGCTGGAGTTGGGCGGCAACAACGCCGCCATCGTCGCGCCCTCGGCCGACCTGGACCTCGCCCTGCGCGGCGTGGCCTTCGCCGCCATGGGCACGGCGGGCCAGCGCTGCACCACGCTGCGCCGCCTGTTCGTCCACGAGAGCGTCTACGACGCGTTCGTCCCGCGCCTGAAGGCGGCCTACGCCTCGGTGAAGGTGGGCGATCCGCGCGAGGCCGGCACGCTGGTCGGCCCGCTGATCGATGAAGCGGCCTTCGGCCTGATGCAGACCGCGCTTGCCGACGCCAAGGCGGCCGGCGGCCAGGTCCAGGGCGGCGAGCGCGTCCCGATGGGCGAGGCCTTCTACGCCCGGCCCGCGGTGGTCGAGATGGCCGCCCAGACCGACGTGGTGAAGCGCGAGACCTTCGCCCCGATCCTCTATGTCATGAAGTACCGCGACCTGGACGAGGCGATCGCGCTCCAGAACGACGTGCCCCAGGGTCTGTCGTCGTCGATCTTCACCAACGACATGCGCGAGGCCGAGCAGTTCATCTCGGCGCGCGGCTCGGACTGCGGCATCGCCAACGTCAACATCGGCCCCTCGGGGGCCGAGATCGGCGGGGCGTTCGGCGGCGAGAAGGAGACGGGCGGCGGCCGCGAGGCGGGCTCGGACTCCTGGAAGGCCTACATGCGCCGGGCCACCAACACCCTGAACTACGGCAAGACCCTCCCGCTGGCCCAGGGCGTCACCTTCGACGTCTAGAGCCCGTCAGGGTGAAGTGGATACCGGTTCACCCGCCCGGACGGGCTCCATATGCTTGAAGATCGAGCCTTCTCGTCCGGATCAGGTGATCCCACCTGATCCGGGAAGGCTCTAGGCTTCCTCTCCCCTCGGGCTTCGCCTCGGGGGAGAGGAGAGCAAGGCCGGATTCCGCGAGCCTCTTGAAATTCGCGCGGCGATGATCGGGCATGTACCGCCTGATCGGACCCGACGGCCGCCCCCATGAAAGCGAGACGGCCGGCGCGCTGGGCGGCCATCGCCGCCTGAAGGGCTACGGCCGGCTGGACTGCCCCAGCGCGCTCCGCTGGATCGCGGCCGGCCACTATGTGCGTCACCGCGTTTTCTTCGCCGACGAATCCACAGCCATCGCCGCCGGCTACCGGCCGTGCGCCCGGTGCCTGCCGGACCGCTACGCCGAGTGGAAGCGCGACCCGGCGGGCTTCCGGGCCGCGCGCGCCTGAGCGCCGGACCCCGGCCACACATCCAAACACCCGTTTGCCTCGACCGCGCGGGCTTGGCACAATTGGGCTTTCACATCGTTCCGATATTTCGAAAGACCCAGACTTTGACTATTTCCTCGCCGGCCGCCGGCTCCGCGGCCAACGCTGACCCCCTTTCGTCCGTCGACGCCCTGATCGAGGGGCTGGGATCGGTGGGCTATATCGCCTCGCGCCGCATCGCCACCGCGCTCTACATGTCGGTCAATCTCGAGAAGCCGGTCCTGGTGGAAGGCACCGCCGGGGTGGGCAAGACCGAACTGGCGCTTTCCACCGCCAAGCTGCTCGGCCTGCCGCTGATCCGGATGCAGTGCTACGAGGGCCTCGACGAGTCCAAGGCCCTCTACGAGTGGAAGTACGGCAAGCAGCTGCTCTACACCCAGATCCTGAAGGACCGGATGGGCGGCGCGCTGGCCGACGCCCCCGACATGGAGGCCGCCATGGAGCGGCTCCACGGCATGGGCGACATGTTCTTCTCCGAGCCCTTCCTGGAGCCCAGGCCGCTGATGCGGGCGCTGCGCGAGGACGATGGCTGCGTGCTGCTGATCGACGAGATCGACAAGTCGGACGAGGCCTTCGAGGCGTTCCTGCTGGAGGTGCTCTCGGCCTATCAGGTCTCGGTGCCCGAACTCGGCGTGCTGAAGGCCAAGACCCCGCCGCTCGTGTTCCTCACCTCGAACAACGTGCGCGACCTGGGCGACGCCCTGAAGCGCCGCTGCCTGCACCTGCACATCCCGCTTCCCGAGGCGTCGCTGGAGGAGAAGATCGTCGCCAGCCGGGTGCCGGGCATCGACGCCAAGCTGACCCGCGAGCTCGTCGGCTTCGTCCAGTCCCTTCGCAACCTCGACCTGCGCAAGTCGCCCTCGATCTCGGAGACGGTGGACTGGGCCCGCGCCCTCGTCCTCCTGAACGCCGACAGCCTCAGCGCGGATCTGGTGCGCGACACGCTGAACGTGATCCTGAAGTTCGAGCAGGACATCGCCGCGATCGAGCCCCAGGTCGTGGAGCTGCTGCACCACCGATAGGGCGCGGGCCATGCAGCACACCCTGGAACAGTTCTTCCGCGCGCTCCGGGCCGCCGACGTGCGCGTCTCCCCGGCCGAGGCGATCGACGCCAGCCGCGCCGTGTCGGTGACCGGCTTCGCCGACCGGACGCTCTTCAAGGACTCGCTCTGCGCCACGCTGGCCAAGTCGTCCGAGGAGGTCGACCGGTTCGACGCCGTGTTCGAGACGTTCTTCGCCCGCGACACGGTGAGCCTGCCGCCGCCCTCCGCGTCGGAACAGGGCGAGCCGTCCGAAGCCGACATGGCCCAGGTCGCCGACTCGCCGCTGGCCCAGGCGATCCTGCAGGGCGACTCCACGGCCGTGCAGCAGGCGATGGAAGAGGCCGCCCGCCGGGCCGGCGTCGCCGAGATCCGCCTGACCACCCAGCGCAGCCGGCTCACCCGGCGGCTGATGGAGGAGATGGGCGTCGAGGAGATCGAGCGGATCATCGCCAACGCGCGCCGCATCCCCAACGGCGAGGGCGAGGGGCTGGCCAACCGCCTGGACGAGGCCCGCCGCGCGCTCTTCGCCGAAGCCCAGACCTATGTGGCCCGCCAGCACGACCTCTATGCCGCCGCCTCGGCCCAGGGGCTGCGGGAAGAGCGGCTGATCCGCAAGCAGCTCAACGCCGACGGCGGCGTCGACCCGGTCGACTACCAGCTGATGCAGGGCCTGGTCCGCAAGATGGCCAAGCGGCTGGCGGCCAAGTACTCGCGCCGGCGGCGCACGTCGCTGCGCGGCCATCTCGACGTCCGCAGGACGCTGCGCCGCTCGATGGCCTACGACGGCGTGCCCTTCGACATCGCCTGGAAGGTCAAGAAGGTCGACAAGCCGTCGATCGTCGCGATCTGCGATGTGTCGAAGTCGGTGGCCGCGGCCGCCCAGTTCCTCCTGACCTTCCTCTATTCGCTGAACGAGGTGGTGGAGCGGATGGACGCCTTCGCCTTCTCGGGCCGGCTGATCAGCGTCAACGACATCCTCGACGACCACGGGGTCGAACAGGCGATCTTCAAGGTGCTGCAGCAGATCGGCTTCCAGCAGACCGACTACGGCACGGCGCTACAGGACTTCTGCGACCAGCACCTCGACCGGCTGGACCGGCGGACGACCGTGATCTTCCTGGGCGACGGCCGCTCGAACTTCGCCGATCCGCGGCTGGACCTGATGCGCCAGATCCACGACCGGTCGCGCGCGGTGATCTGGCTGAACCCCGAGCCCGAAAGCTACTGGGCCCAGGGCGACAGCGTCATGTACCGCTACGCCCGCTTCTGCCACGTGGCCAAGCAGTGCGCGACGCTGGAGCAGCTGGAGCGGATCATCGAGGACGTGCTGCGCAGCTACGTCCCCCACTGACCGCTATTCGGCCGCCGCGGCCTCCTCCGCGCGCTTGATCTTCAGCGCCGCGGCGATCTCGGCGTGGCGGGCGCGCGTGACGCCATAGGGCAGCAGGGCGAGAAGGCCGAGCAGGCCGAAGAAGGCGGCCAGCGGTCCCCAGGCCAGGATCAGCAGCCGCTGGACGTGCTCGGGGATCTCGACGGCCGCGCCGACGCCCGCGGTCTTGGGGAAATGGAGCGCATCGAGCGCGAACCCCGCGGCCATCTGGCCAAGCCCGGCGGCCGCCTTGCCCGCGAACCCCAGCCCCGCGAAATAGAGCCCCTCGCGCCGGTGCCCGAAGAGCAGTTCGTGCTCGTCGGCCGCGTCGGCCATCATCGCCGGAAGCGCGACGATGATCAGCCCGATGCCGATGCCCGCCACCCCGGCGCTCGTCATCAGCCATGGCTGGGCTTCGGCGCCGGTCGGCGCGAACAGGCCCAGCGCCCGCAGGCTGTGGAGCACTGTCATGGCCAGCAGCACCAGGATCAGGCCCTGGATGATGATGGTGTTCTTCTCGAAACGCGCCAGCAGCAGCCGGGCCAGCGGAATGCCGAGGAACATCGAGAGGAAGTAGGAGTAGCTGATGAACTGGATCCGCTCGGGCGGGATCTTCCAGACGAAGACATAGGCATGGTTGTTGAGCGCGCCGTTGACGCCGGCGGCCACCCAGAACAGCAGGGCCGTGAGGAACAGGGCGCGGAAGGACTTGTTGCGGAACACCTCCGGCAGTTCGCGGAACAGCCCGAGGAACATCGGCGCCGGCTGCGTCCGGGGCTGGGGCAGGCGCACGGCGTAGCGCCAGACCCCGACCATCGCCAGGGCGGCGCAGGCGAAGAGCAGAAGCCCTATGGCGGCGCCGAAAGCGGGATAGGCCGCCCCGTTCTGCAACCCCGCGCCCCCGGCGAAGAAGCCCGTCATGGCGACCGCTGTGATCACCAGGCTGATGACGATTCCGAAGACGCCGCGGTAGGCGGCCACGCTGGCGCGCTCCACGTAGCCGCTGGCCATCTCGGCCCCGAGCGCCGCGTAGGGCAGATTGTAGACCGATGCGAACCCTCGCAGCAGCAGCTTCGAGGCGACGAGCCAGCCGAACAGCAGGAAGGGCGAGAGCATCGCCGGCGGCGCGAACAGCATCCAGACCGCCAGGCCGGTCGCCGGCGCGCCGAGCAGCATGAGCGGCAAGCGGCGGCCCCACTTCGAGCGCACATTGTCCGAGATCGACCCGATCAGAGGGTCCATCACCGCGTCGACGCACATGCTGATCGCCAGCGCCACGCCCACCGCGCTGCCCGACAGGCCGAGCACGGCGGTGTAGTAGAAGAACACGAACCCTGCGACGATGAGGTAGCCGGACTCGATCGCCTGGCCGAACGAATAGGCCAGCTTGACCGGCACGCTGGGGTTCAGCTCGGGCGCGGGTTCGAGGGCCAGCTTTTCGAGATCCGGCCCTTCGACATAGTTCTCTACGACCGCCACAGGTTCCTCCCGACGGTTCATGTTTGAAGGAACGGTATCCTCACGTGGCGTGCTGGCAATAGTTACGTCACGTTAATCAGCGAGGAATTCGCGCACGAGCTCGGCGTGGCCATCGACTTCGCAGTCACGGTCGGGCGCTGCCGGCCGCACTGCCCGCGCGAGGCACAGGCCTTGCAGATTTTTGAATTCAAATTCAGTATAAGACATGCGCCAGAAGGACGAAACCAAGGCCCAGCACATCCTGCGGGCCACCCTGGACGAAGTCCAGGTCGTGGGCCTGGCGGGCCTGTCAATCGAGGCCGTAGCTCGCCGGGCCGGCGTGGCGACCGGCACGATCTACACCTACTTCCGCAACAAGGACGCGCTGCTGGACGCGCTCTATCTGCACACCAAGCAGAAGTTCGCCGCCTTCGTCTTCTCCGACGAAGGCCTGCCCCTGCGCGCCGCCTTCACCCAGATGGCCAAGGCGTATGTTTCCTATATGATTGAAAATAAGGACGAAATGGTCTTCATGACTCAGATGGCCAACTCGCCCTACGTCACCGACGAGACGCGGGCGACCGTGGCGCTGGGCGTGCGCCCTGCGACCGCCCTGCTGGAGCGGGGCAAGGCCGAACAACTCCTGAAACCTCTCGACACCGCCTGGATGCTGGCCTTCCTGAGCGGGGCGATGGGCGCCCTGGCGCCGCTGGCCGCGGGCCTGCCGGCCGATCAGCAGGCCGAATTCCAGGACGCAGCCGCCCTCCTCTGCTGGGATGCGCTGAAGGCCTGACGCGTTTCGATTTGCCGTAAAAATGAATCAAGATTCAAAGGGAGACCACTCCATGACCCAGACCATCTTCATCACCGGCGCCTCCACCGGCCTCGGCCGCGCCGCGGCTCTGCTGTTCGCCAAGCGGGGCTGGAAGGTGATCGCCACCATGCGCAATCCCGACAAGGAGGCCGAGCTCAAGGCGACGCCGGGCGTCACGGTCATGCGGCTCGACGTCACCAAGCCCGCCGAGATCGCCGAGGCCGCCAAGGCGGCGCTGGCCCTCGGCCCGGTGGACGTGCTGTTCAACAACGCCGGCTACGGCCTCGCCGGCCCCTTCGAGGGCGCCAGCGACGAACAGCTCGCCGCCGAGATCGACACCAACCTGCTGGGCGTCATGCGGGTGACCCAGGCGTTCCTGCCGGCCATGCGCGACCGCGGCCAGGGCATGATCCTGACCACCACCTCGATCGGCGGACTGGTCACCTTCCCGTTCAACTCGGTCTACCACGCCACCAAGTGGGGCCTGGAAGGCTGGAGCGAGAGCCTGGCCTTCGAGCTCGAGCCGTTCGGCCTGCGCGTCCGCACCATCGCGCCCGGCGGCATCTCCACCGATTTCGGCAGCCGCTCGCTGGTCGTCACCCAGCATCCGGCCTACGCCGAGCAGGTCGGCAAGGTGATGGCCGCCTTCGCGAACCCCGAGCGCCGCGCCAACGGCTCCACGGCCGAACAGATCGCCGAGGAGGTGTGGCAGGCGGTCACCGAGCCCAGCGGCGCGGTCACCCACGTCGCGGGGAACGACGCTCGCGGCCTCTACGCCCAGCGGCTGCAGGCGGGCATCGAAGCGTTCCGCGCCGCCATCCGCAGCCAGTTCCTGGGCGCCTGAGCCTGGGAGGATACGGAAGCTCCCCGCGGCGGCGGAGCTTCCGCCCTTCTCAGGCCTTGAGCATCTCGGGCCGCACCGGCAGCGAGCGCACCCGCTTGCCGGTCGCCGCGAAGATCGCGTTGGTCAAGGCCGGGATCGCCGGCGGCAGGGCCGGTTCGCCGAGGCCCGTGGGGCTGTAGTCGGTCATGACGAACTTCACCTCGACCGGCGGCGCCTCATTGATCCGCATCAGCGGATAGTCCGGGAAGTTCGACTGCTCGATCTTGCCGTCGGCGAAGGTGATCTCCTGGTGGAGCGCCTCGGAGAGGCCGTCCAGCACCGAGCCCTGCACCTGGTTCATCGCGCCGGAGGGGTTGACGATCTGGCGGCCGACGTCGGCGGCGACCCATACCTTCTTCACCTTCACGTCGCCGGCCGGCGACACCGCGACGTGGCACACCTCGGCGAAGTAGCCCATGTGGCTGAAGTAGCAGGCGACGCCCATTCCCTCGCCCTTGGGCAGCTTGCCGCGCTTGGCCCACCCCGACATCTCGCCCACGGCCTTCAGCACGCCCTTCATGCGGGCGGCGTTGTACTGCGAGGGCGGGTCGCCGACGGTGTCGCTGTCGCCCAGCAGCGCGATCTGGAACGCCAGCGGGTCGGCGCCCGCGGCGTGGGCCAGCTCGTCGATGAACGACTGGTGGACGAAGGCCAGGGCGTTGGAGCCGGGCGCCCGCAACGGCCCGGTGGGCACGCCGAGGGGCATCACAGAGACGTCCTGGCGGTAGTTGGCCACGAAGCGCGCTGGGAACTCGTTGGGCGACATGCCGGCGCTGGGCGCGAAGCCGCTGCCCTCGCCGTAGCTCACGAAGTGGTCGCGCCAGGCGACCACCTTGCCCGAGCCGTCGACGCCACCCTCGAAGAAGTGGAAGCCGCCCGGCCGGTAGAAGTCGTGCTGCATGTCGTCCTCGCGGGTCCACAGCAGCTTGACCGGCGCGCCGGCCTCGCGGGCGATCCAGGCGGCCTCCACCATGTACTCGTTGCCCAGCCGGCGGCCGAAGCCGCCGCCGCAGCGGGTCATGTGGACGGTGATGTCCTCAGGCTTGATGCCCAGCGTCTTGGCGCAGAGCTGGCGGCCCGGCTCGGGGTTCTGGGTGGGAGCCCAGATCTCCAGCTTGCCGTCCTTGTACTCGGCCGTGCAGTTCATCGGCTCCAGCGGCGAGTGGCTGATGAACGGATAGGCGTAGGCCGCCTTCACCGTCTTGGCCGCGCCCTTCAGCGCCGCCTCGACGTCGCCGTCGTTGCGGGCGGTGCGCTGCGGCTTGCCGGCGCCCAGCGCCTTGGCCTGTTCGGCGAAGGCGGCGGTGGACTGCTTCGAGGTCGGATGGTCGGCCCAGGCGAGGTTCAGCTTGTCACGGCCCTTGCGCGCCGCCCACCAGGTGTCGGCCACCACGGCCACGCCGGGCGTCAGCCCGCCGCCCACCATGCCCCGGACCAGCACCGCGTCGGGATCGCCCTCGACCACGAACGCCTTGCGCACGCCCTTGACCGACTTGGCGGCCTCCAGGTCGGCGCTGGCCACCCGGGCGCCCGGCACCGGGGCCTTGGCGTAGGTGGCGTAGACCATCCCCGGCCGGGTCACGTCGATGCCGAACAGCGGGGCGCCGGTGACGATGCCGGCCACGTCGTACTGGGGCGTCGCCTTGCCGACGATGCGGTAGCTCTTCGGGTCCTTGAGCGTGACGCTCTTGGGATCGGGGGTCGGGACGTCGGCGCAGGCGAGCGCCAGCGAGCCGTAGGTGCGGCTGCGGCCCGAGGCCTTGTGCAGCACGACGCCCGGCGTGGTGGAGCACTCGCCCGGCGCGCAGTTCCACGCCTGGGCCGCCGCCTGGATCAGCATCAGGCGGGCGACGGCGCCCACCCGGCGCAGCTCGTCCCAGTGCAGCGGCGTGGCCATGCTGCCGCCGGCGAACTGGCGGCCATAGAGCTTGGGATCGTTGTCGGCCTGCTCGATGCGGACATTGGCCCAGTCCACGTCCAGCTCCTCGGCGATCATCATGGGCAGCGAGGTCTTGATGCCCTGGCCGATCTCCGGGTTCTTGGCAACGATGGTGACCGCCCCGTCGGGCGCCACGCGGACGTAGGCGTTCAACGGCGTGGCGCCGGCGTCCGCGGCCCCCGCCTTCGGCGCGACGGCGAACGAAAGGGTCAGGCCCGCGGCCGAGACCGAGGCGAGCACCTGGCGGCGATTGGCGCCGATCTGGTGATAGGTCATGGCTCAGGCCTCCTTCTGGCCGGAGGCGCGCTTGATGGCCGCGCGGATCCGCGTGTAGGTCGCGCAACGGCAGAGGTTCCCGGCCATGGCGGCGTCGATGTCGGCGTCGGTCGGCTTGGGGTTGGCGGCCAGCAGCGCGGTGGCCGACATGATCTGGCCGGGCTGGCAGTAGCCGCACTGGGCCACGTCCAGGTCCATCCAGGCGGCCTGCACCTTCTGGCCCACGGGGTGGGCGGCCATGCCCTCGATGGTGGTGATCTTCGCGCCGCCGACCGCCTCGGTCGGGACCTGGCACGAGCGCACCGGCTGTCCGTCGATGTGGACCGTGCAGGCGCCACAGGCGGCGACGCCGCAGCCGTACTTCGGCCCGAGGATTCCGAGGCTGTCTCGCAGCGTCCAGAGCAGCGGCGTGTCGCCGTCCACGTCGGCGCTGAGCGCCTTGCCGTTCACATTCAGGGTGTAGGCCATCGCCGCATCTCCGCCCGTTTGGGGAATGCTACTTCGCCCGGCCGCGATGGGCAAAGCGCGACTGCTCGATCCCGGGGACTCGACCCCGTGGCGTCGACCGCATCAAACGCGAGGCAGCACCACGACGGCGTCGGGAAGCTCGTTCGGATTGTCGCCGGGATGCGCAGGAAATTTCTCGGCCAGGACGTTGGCGCAAAGGCCGATGGCGTCGATGAAGCCGGCCGCCGCGTCGCCCCGTTTCAGCCCCGCGGTGAGCGTCGCCATGGCCTTCTCCCAGACGCTCACGTCGACCTCGGCGTGGATGCTCTCGTCGGCGATCAGCTCGGCCATGCGCTCCGCGGCGGAGACGTAGATGAGGACGCCGGTCCGCTCGCGCGTGGCGCTGAGGTTCTTGCCGATGAACTGTTCCTCCGCCCGCTGCAGCACGCGGTCCCGTTTCATCCCGCGCGGGGTGAGCGCATGGCGGACGGATCGGATGTTCACCAGCAGGGCGGTCGCGATGAACAGCACGGCCTGCAGGAGCAGGGTGCCTTCCAGCGCGGCCCGCGCCGTGGCCTCGCCGATATCCTCCACCTGGGCCACGCTCCAGCCGCCGAACACCCCGAGGTCCGGCGCGGTGACGTGTACGCCCCCGGCCAGCAGCAGCGACGGGGCCAGCAGGGCGACGCCCGCGGCCCAGGCGAGCGGGGTGGCGTGGTAGTCCGAGCTCTCCTCGGCGAGGACGCAGTAGATCTCGCCGGTCGTGCGCGCCTCGGCCTCGCGCACGGCCGCCTCGATGGCCAGCAGCTCGGTAGGCGTCAGCAGGGGTTGCTTCATCTCACCAGCTCCCCGAGGCGCCGCCGCCCCCGCCCGATCCGCCGCCGCCCGAGAAGCCGCCACCGCCACCGCCGCTGCTCCAGCCGCCGCCGCCCCCCCAGCCGCCGCCGCCGCGTCGTCCGCCCCCGCCGGAGAACAGCAGCGGCAGGATCCACCAGAGCCCGCTGCCGCGATAGCGGCGGCGCGCGCCGAACACGCGCATGACGCCGCTCAGCACCCAGAAGACCACGAGGATCACGAAGAAGGTCGAAATTCCGAATCCGCCGCCGCCGCTGCTCGAAGACGCGCGCTGGGCCTCGGCCTGCGCCACCGCGGCCTGGGCTTCCTCGGGCGGCAGGCCGATCTGCTGGATGATGGCCTCGGCCCCGTCGACGACGCCCTTCTCGTAGTCGCCGGCCTTGAACGCCGGCAGAATCTTGCGCTGGATGATCAGGCTGGAGAGCGCGTCGGTCATGACCGGCTCGAGACCGTAGCCGACCTCGATCCGCACCTTCCGCTCGGTGGGCGCGACGATGAGGATGATCCCGTCGTCCTGCTCCTTGCGGCCGATCCCCCAGGCCCGCAGCAGCTGGTAGCCGTAGTCCTCGATCTCGTAGCCCTGGAGGCTCGGCAGGGTGGCGACCACCACCTGATGGCCGGTCTGCTGTTCGAGCGCCGCCAGTTCGTCGGTCAGGCGCGCCTTGGCCTGCGGCGACAGCAGCTGGGCGTCATCGACCACCCGGCCGGTGAGCGGCGGGAACTTGGGCGCCGCCAGCGCCAGCGCCGGCGTCAGCAGAAGCGCGAACGCCAGGACCAGGCCGCGAAGCGCGGCGAGGGGGCTCACTGGGCCGGCGCAGGTTCGGGCGGCGCGGAACCTGGCGCGGCGCCGGGCGGCGGCTGCACCGCATTGACCGCCGGGTCGAACGAGACCGAAGGCGCCGACTGCGCCGCCGCGGTCGCCTCGAAGAGCTGCATGGGCTTGGACGACGAGTACATGGTCTTGGCCCAGAAGACCTGCGGGAAGGTGCGCAGCGTCGTGTTGAAGTCGCGGACCGCCTCGTTGTAGTCGCGCCGGGCGATGGCGATGCGGTTCTCGGTGCCCTCGAGCTGCGACTGGAGGGCCATGAAGTTCTCGTTCGACTTCAGGTCGGGATAGTTCTCCTGCAGCACCCGCAGGGGCGCCAGCGCCAGGGAAAGGTTGTTCTGGGCGGCGGCGTAGCGCTGGAAGGCGGCCGGATCGGTCGTGACCCCGGCGTCGGCGCGCACCTGCAGCGCATTGGCCCGCGCCTGGGTGACGGCCACCAGCACATTGCTTTCCTGGGCCGCATAGCCCTTCACCGTCGCCACGAGATTGGGGATCAGGTCGGCCCGGCGCTGGTACTGGTTCTGGACCTCGGCCCACTGGGCCTTGGCCTTCTCCTCCTTGGTCGGGATGGTGTTGATTCCGCAGGCCGCAAGCGCCAGCGGCGCGATGGCCAGGATCGCAAGGCGCGACAGGCGACGGATCAGGCGGGTCATGAGGCCTCCCTCGGCATGGTGCGGAACACCGATCGCGCGGGACTGTGGCGCGAGCCTTGATCCCGCGCAACCACGCGCGATGGCTAGAGGAAGCGCGGGATCAGATAGAGGGCGGCCAGAACGGCGGCGATGGCCGCCAGGATCAGGCCGGCGCGAGGATTGGAGCCGAGGAACGACTGGCCGGGCGGCCGCTTCGGCGGCGAGGCGGCGCGACGGCGACGCTCGGCCTGCTCGCGCGCCTTGCGATAACGCTGCAGGTCGGTGACCTGCGGGTCGTCCTCGGGACCCCGCGCCATCAGCCCGCCAGCTTCTCCAGCTCGTCGGCCGGGATGTCCTCGTTGGAATAGACGTTCTGCACGTCGTCGTCGTCTTCCAACGCCTCGATCAGCTTGAGGAGCGTGGCCGCGCCGTCTCCGGAGAGCGGTGTCAGGGCCTTCGGCCGCCAGGCGACCTGGGTGGACTGGGCTTCGCCGAGCACGGCTTCCAGCGCCGCGGCCACATCGGAGAGCTGGTCGTAGGCGGTGTAGATCGTGTGGCCGTCCTCGTCGGACTCGACGTCGTCGGCCCCGGCTTCGATCGCGGCCTCCATGATCTTGTCCTCGGAGCCGGCCTCGGCGCTGTAGACGATCCGGCCGACCCGGTCCCACATGAACGACACCGAGCCGGTCTCGCCCAGGTTGCCGCCGTTCTTGGCGAAGATCGAGCGCACGTTCGACGCGGCGCGATTGCGATTGTCGGTCAGGGCCTCGACGATCACGCCCACGCCGCCGGGGCCGAAGCCTTCGTAGCGGATTTCCTCATAGGTCTCGGCGTCGCCGCCGGCAGCCTTCTTGATCGCGCGATCGATGTTGTCCTTGGGCATGGACTCGGCCTTGGCGTTGGCCACGGCCAGCCTCAGGCGCGCGTTCATCGCCGGATCGGGCATGCCGGCCTTGGCCGCCACCGTGATCTCGCGCGAGAGCTTGGAGAACAGCTTCGAGCGGGCCGCGTCGGCGCGGCCCTTGCGGTGCATGATGTTCTTGAACTTTGAGTGTCCGGCCATGGTCCGAAGCGGGTCTTGGAGTGCAGGACGGCGCTTCTACTCGCGACGGCGGCCGCGCGAAACCCCTACTGGGCGCGGACGGCTCAGGCGAAGAGCGCGCGACGGCGGCGGAGCATGGCGCCCGCGCCGCCGAAACCCAGGATCATCAGCGCCCAGGTCGCCGGCTCCGGCACGCCCGGCACGGTGTAGGTCCCACCCAGGTTCGACATGTGGACTTCGCCGCCGGCGTTCAGCGTCTTGGCGACCAGCGTGCCCTCGACGAAGTTGTTGGTGCTCACCACCGCGTTCGGCGCGAGGACCGAGCCGTAGAAGCTGGTGTTGAAGTTCAGCGTCGTGGCTTCGTAGAAATTCCAGATCACCTTCGTGCCGAGCCCGCTGGGCCCGTTGAAGTTGAAGCCGCCCGGGAACGAGAGGTTGGTTCCGGAGACGTTGACGACGACGAGGTCGTAGCCGGTCGGGTAGGTGAAGTCGGGATACTTGTTGGTGAAGACGCTCAGGTCCGACAGCGAGAACACCGCGACGGCGTCCGAGCTCGCGTTGGCGTCGAAGCCGATATTGTTCGCGTTGACGGTGTACGCTTCCGTCGTCGTCAGCGTCGAAAGATAGGTGGACAGCTCGCCGAGGTCCGTCGCCATCGTCGCGGCCTGCGCGCCGAGCGTCGCGCCGAGGCCCGCGACATGGTTGGCCGTGTCCGGCGAATTGACGTTGGTGCTGGAGAGAGCGCCGCCGTACTGGAGCTCCTGAGCGCCCGACGACTGGAACTCGACGCCGCTGTCGACATTGCCGCCGATGGCGATGTCGCCCCAGACGTTCTTCTTGCCGCCCTCGACGTCGCCGACGACCGTCAGGCCCACGCCCGCGAGCTGGTTCTTGTTGTAGTTGCTGGCGTTGCCGAAGACCGAGCCGCTCACGAACGTGCGGCCTTCCACCTCGCTGTTGGTGGTGAGATCACCCAGTACGATGAGGTTGTAGTCCCGCATGTACCCGAGGCCGGCGTTGACCTCGTCCGTACCGGCGCTGGCGCTCGTGGCGGCGCCCGCAAAAGCGAATAGGGCCGCAGCGGCGGCCAGCGACTTCAAAGACATTACACGGCTTCCTTGTAGGAGGCCGGGACGCAAATCCCCGACAACTGGGGCGGTGGTGACGGCGAAAGGCCGCGCCTGCAACAGGATTCACCGCAAGCGGGAATTGTTGCGGATTGGTTGCAGCCGAGAGAGGCGCGGCGAGGCCGATCAGGCGGCCGCGGCGCGCCGGCGACGCAGCGCGGCGCCGACGCCGCCGAAGCCGAGGATCAACATCAGCCAGACGGAGGGTTCCGGAACGGCGGCGGCGGCGAGCCCGCCGACGACGAGGCCGCCGCCGAAGTTGTTCATGTGGACTTCGCCGTTCTGGTCGAGGTTCTTGGCCACCAGCGAACCCTCGACGAAGTTGCCGATCTTCACGTTGGCGTTCGGCGCCAGCACCGAGCCGTACCAGCTCTTGGAGCCGAAGTTGACGCTGGTCGCCTCGTAGAAGTTCCAGATGACGTTCACGCCCAGTCCGGTCGGGCCATTGAAGTTGATGCCGCCGGGGAGGGAGACGCTGGAGCCCGCCACGTTGACGATCACCGCATCGTAGCCGGTCGGCGCGACGAACTGCAGCTGGCTGTGATGGTTGAGCGCGGCGTAGAGGTCGTCGATCGAGAACACCGCCACGCCCGAGCCCGAACCGGCGTCGAAGATCGCGGCCTGGCCGTCGGCCGAGTAGCCGATCGCGTTGGTGGGCGTGAGCGTCGACAGATAGTCCGACAGGCCGAGGAGGTCGGCGGCGAAGGCGTCGGCCTGGGCCTCGATCGAGTCCTGGAGGCCCGCGGCGGTATGATCGCCCGCGTGCAAGGTCCCGTTGGCGTAGCCGCTCTTGGAGCCGCCGTAGTAGATGTCCTTGGCGTTGGTGTTCTTCACATTGCCGTCGACATAGACGGCGCCGTTGTTGGCGTTGACGTTCTTGACGTTGCCGTCGACGTAGACCGAGCCGCCGCCGTTCATGTTGGCGCCGGAGTCGAGGTTGCCGCCTACCTGCAGGGCGCCGCCGTTGTTGACCTGCTTGGTCCCGCCCGTGACGTTGCCGCCCACCGTCAGGCCGACGCCCGTCTGGCCGCCGGGCTTGATGAAGTAGTTGGACGAGCCGCCCGAAAGATTGCCGCCCACGAAGGTGCGGCCCTCGACTTCCGACGACGACTTCAAGTCCTTGAGCACGATGAGGTTGTAGTCGCGCATGGCCTGGAGGCCGGCGTTGACGGTCGCCGCGTCGGCGCTCCCCGGCGCAGGCTCGGCCTGGGCCACGGCGGCGCCGGCGAGCACGAAGCTCGCGGCCAGGGCGGATATGAGGCGTCCCACACGCATCGCCAGGAAATACGCACGGCGCCGGTTAACGGACGCTCTGCGAAATTGTCGCGCTTACCCATTTTGGGGGCGGCTCAGAGGCCCGCGAACCGGCGGCCGCAGGCGACGATCTCGTCGGCCGAAAGGCCCGGGGTCAGCTGAAGCTTGCGCGTCACCGCATCGTCGTCGCCGTACGGCCAGTAGGCGATGGTCCGGGTCCTGGCGCGCCGGCCCTTGCCGGTGCGCACCGTGAACTCGACCTGCCGGGCCGTGTCTCCGGCCTGGTAGCGGCCGGAGACCAGCGCCATGCCGTCGCGCAGGCCGCTGTTCCACGCCGGACCCCGACGCCTCACGCCGCTGACCACGTGCGCCGCAATCGAGCGATCGGCGTCGAAGCCGATGTCGTAGGCAGGCGAGGTGGTGACCCGGGCCTGCAGGCAACCGCCGAACATCTCGGCCGGCAGTTCGATCACTTCCCCGCGCTCGATGTAGCGCGCGATATCGGGGCGCAGGTCGACGCCGGCGGCCACCCAGGCCGCCGAAAGCAGCCCGGTCACGAGGTCGGGGCCCTCGCCGGGGCGGAACTGGCGGTAGTGGTCGCGCATGCGGACCAGCACGTCGTCGAGGTCGGCCTTGCCGCCGGTCCTCTGGCGGATGGCGTCGTCCCACATCAGGGCCAGCAGCACGCCGCGCTGGCGCACGATCTGGCGGAGATCGGCGTTGGCGGCCCATCCGGCGGCGGCCTGCTGGCCCGTGGCCGTGCGGACGGGCGAGTGATCGTAGACGTAGAGCGCCCCGCCCAGCCGCTCGACCGCCTGGGCCGGCGTCTCGGCCCCCGCCCGCAGCAGGATGCGCGCCGCCAGGAAATCGGAAATCCCTTCGCGCAGCCAGGCCGTGGCGGCGGGCGGCCCTTCCACCCTGCCGATGCGCGCCGGGATCCAGCTTTCCAGATTGCGCAGCGCGGTAGTCTCGGCGACGCGGTCGAGCGCATCGGGGCTCGCATAGAGCGCGAAGGCGTCCAGGAAGCCGTCGCCGCCGGCCCCGACCGCCGGCCCGGCCAGCCCCACCACCGCGAGCAGTTGGGGACCGGGCGGCTCGTTCCAATAGGCGTTCTCGGCGGCCAGCACCGGCGCGGCCGCCTTGGCCACGGCCTCGGCCGGCGGCCCGCCGAGCCGGGCGATGCGGAGCCGCCCGCCGTCGAGGTCCTGTTCGGAAACCTCCAGCTCCGGTCCCGCGAGGCTTACGGAATCGACGATGTCGGCGACGCTGATCCAGCGTCCCATCTCGGCGTGCTCGAGGTCGGAAGCCCCCGACCAGCCCTTCGGCAGCCGCCCCCACCGGAAGGTGGCGCCCTCGAGATCGCGGCCTTCGGGGATCGCGAAGACCAGCGGCCCCAGCGCCGCCACGCCCGACGGCCGCAGAAGCGGGCCCTTCAAGGGATTGCCCGCCTCGGCCGCCGGATCCTGCGGATAGGCGCTCTGGACACGGTAGCGCACATCGATCTTCGCGCCCGGCTTGTGGGTCAGGACCCGATGGGCCGGGTCGGGCGTCGCCGCCTGGGCGCCACGGACCTGGAGGTCGAAGATGTAGCGCCAGGCCGCCTGGCTCCCCCGGAAGCGGTCGGGAAGGTCCAGCGTCGTCTCACCGTCGTCGTCGCCCTGGAAGCGCATCTCCACGGTCAGGATCGGCGGTGAATCGCCCTGCAGGTCGGCGCCCAGCCGGTAGTCCACCGTGGGCGGACGGCTGGCGCCCATCAGCAGGGCCGCGGCGGCGACGAGGGCGGAGACGCGGATCATCGGAGCCCTATTGGGGGCGCTTCGGCGCCCGAAGCTAGTCGACAGGTTCGCAGTCGAACCGATCGATCTGGCCGTTTTGAAGGCGGAAGACCGCGTCCTGGGGCACGTCCTGGCTCACCGTGGCCTCACGGTCGAGGCCCGCGTATGCGCCGCGCAACAGCCGTCCCCAGACGCCGTGGCTGACCGCCAGCACGCGGCGACCGGGCTCGGCGGGCAGGTCGTCCAGCCACCCTCGGGCCCGGGCCATGACGTCCTCGAAGGTCTCGCCGCCGGGCGCCGAGAAGATCCACTCGCCCATGGGCTGGGCCGGATCGACGTCGGTCAGTTCGGCGCGGAGCCGCCCCTCCCACTGGCCGCAGCAGATCTCGGCGAGGCGCGGGTCGAGCTCGATCGTCAGGCCCGTGGCGGCCGCGACCGCCTCGGCGGTGCGCCGCGCCCGGCCGATGGGGCTGGAGACGAGGCGCCAGTCGTCGCCCGGCTCGCGGGCGACCAGCTCCGCCGCCAGGCGCGCCATGGCCTGGGCCTGGCGCTCGCCCAGCGGCGTGAGGTCGGATTCGGCATGGCCCTGGATGCGCCGTTCGCGGTTCCAGAAGGTCTCGCCATGTCGGAGCAGCAGGATCATCGCTTGCGGCGCACCACCGGGTGCGAGGTCGAAAGCCCGCCGTCCACCGCCAGCGTCTGGCCGTTGACGTAGGAGGCCTCGTCCGACGCCAGGAACAGGCCGGCCGCAGCGATCTCCTCGGGATGGCCATAGCGCGTGGTGGGGTTGAGCTGGCCGATCCGGTCCTCGTTGCCGCGGGCCCGCGCCCCGTCGAAGATCGGCTTGGTCATGCCGGTCTCGATCAGGCCGGGCGCGATGGCGTTGATGCGGATCCCCGTGCCGTAGAGCTCGTTGCAGGCGGTCTTCACCAGGCTGATCACCCCGGCCTTGGAGGCGGAATAGGCGGGCCCGCCGGCGCCCGAGCGGATACCCGCCACCGAGGCCGTGCAGATGATCGCGCCCTTCCCGTTGGGAATCATCGCAGCCGAGGCGTGCTTCACGGCCAGGAACGGCCCGATCAGGTTCACGCGCAGGACTTCGGCCCAGTAGTCGGCGGTCTGTTCGGCCAGGGGCGTGAAGCCCCCCGAGATGCCGGCGTTGGCCCAGAAGACGTCCAGGCCGCCGTGGTCGGCGATCGCGCGATCGACCAGCGATTTCACGAAGGCGTCGTCGCCCGCATCTCCAGTGACGGCGACGGCCTTGCCGCCAGCCGCGCGGATGGCCTCGGCGGTCTCCTCGACGGCTTCGGCCCGGTCGGCGACGACCATGTTCGCGCCCTCGGCGGCGAAGAGCTTGGCGGCGGCGCGGCCGATGCCGCTGGCCGCGCCGGTGATGACGGCCGAGCGGCCGGAAAGACGTCCCATGTTGTCCTCGTTGCTACTCTGTCAGGCTGTGGTCTTGGCGCGGCTGGCGGCGGCGCAGATGGCGTCGACGAAGATGTCGTAGAGAGCCGGCGGCAGGTCGTGGCCCATGCCGGGGATCATCCGCAGTTCCGCGCCGGGGACGGCCGCCGCCGTGGCCTCGCCGCCCACCGGCTGGACCAGCGGATCGTCGGTTCCGTGCAGGACCACCACGGGGATCGCGAGCCCCGCGAGGCCCGGCGTCCGGTCGCCGTCGGCCATGATCGCGGCGCGCTGCCGGGCCACACCGGGCGGATTGAAGGCGCGGCTGTGCTCCGCCGCGGCGCGCTCGCGTAGCGCGCCCTCAGGCCAGGGATAGCCGGGGCTGCCGATGGTCACCGCGTTCCGCACGGCGTTGTCGAGGAAAGCCTCGAAATCGGCCTTCGGATCGGGCGGCGGATCGTTGAGCACCGCCATCGCCTCGGGCGTGGAGCTCAGCGTCCCGGGCGCGCCCGGCGCCGACATGATCGAGGTCATCGACAGCACTCGCCCCGGATGGTCGATCGCCATGCGCTGGACGATCATCCCGCCCATCGAGACCCCGGCGATGTGGGCGCGCTCCACCCCCAGGTCGTCGAGGATCGCCATGCCGTCGCGCGCCATGTCGGCCAGGGAATAGGCGTCCTTCGGCCACGACGAGAGGCCGGTGTCGCGGTTGTCATAGCGGACGACCTGATAGCCTCGCGCAGCCAGCGCCTGGCAGAAGGCTTCCGGCCAGCGCGTCATCTGCGACCCCAGGCCGTTGACCAGCAGGATGGTTTCAGGCCGGCCCTCGCCGAAGGCCTCGTACTCCAGCTCGACGGCGCCGTTGCGGGTTCGGGGCATCGCGGGTTCTCCTTCGCACGTATCCAAGAGGTTGCGGGGCGCTCCCCTGCGACCTTTCGGCGCGTGAAACGGCTGGCGTTTCCACGGCCTGAATGCCAATCATTGACTCAAAGAGTCGCCTGTGGGGGAGGGGCCAAGCGAAGGCATGCGCGTGATCGTCCCCCTGTTGCTGTCCCTGGCGATGTGGGCGTTCATCCTCCTCGGACTGGCGGGGCTCTGGCTGAAGATCTTCGGCTAGGGGATGAGCAGCACCCGCCCGACCGCCTGACGGCTTTCGATGTAGCGGTGCGCGGCGGCGGCCTCCGACAACGGGAAGGTGCGGTCGATCACCACCTTCAGGTCGCCCTTGGCCACGTCGTCGATCAGCCGGGCGATGTTCTGGCGCACCCGCGGCGTGGTGATCTCGGCGCCCAGGAAGACGCCCGACAGGCTGCGGTTGCCGCCCATCATCGAGCCCACGTCCACCTTCATCGGCTCGCGGCCGGCCTGGCCCACCATCGAGACGCGGCCGCGGTAGGCCAGTGACAGGATCGAACCCTGCAACGTCGGCCCGCCGACGGAATCGACGATCACGTCGGCGCCCTTCTTGTCGGTGAGGCGCATCACCTCCTGCACGACGTCGTGGGTCTTGTAGTTGATGCCGTGGGTCAGCCCGAGCGGCTTGAGCTGCTCCAGCCGCTCGTCCGAGGACGCCGTGGCCAAGACCATCGAGGCCCCGGCGCGGGCGGCGAGCTGGATGGCCGCCACACCGACGCCGCTGGCGCCGGCCTGCACGAGGACCACCTCGCCCTTCTTCATGCGGCCGAACTCGAACAGACAGTCGTCGGCCGTGCCGAACGTGACGGGGATCACAGCCGCTTCCTGCGTGCTAAGCCCGGCCGGGACCTTCCATGCCGTGGCGGCCGGCACGGCGCGCAGCTCGGCGTGGCTGCCGAAGGCGCCGGTCGTGCAGACCTTGTCGCCCACCTTGAAGTCGGCGACCTGCTCGCCGACCTCGATCACCTCGCCGGCGGCCTGGTAGCCCACGACGTGCGGATGGGTCATCAGCGGCCCGCGGAAGCGGTTGAGCGTGTCGCCGCCTTCGATCGAGACCGCTTCGACGCGGATCACGATGCCCTTGGGATGGCACTGGGGATCGGGAACGTCCTCGTACTTCAGGACATCGGGCGCGCCGTTCTCGTAGTAGACCGCGGCTTTCATCGGCTCCTCCCTCGCGTCGCCCAATGGGTCAAACGACTGTTTGACGTCACCCTTTTCATGGGCAAGCTGGCGGCGCAAGGAGGAACCCCATGCGACTGGCCAAGCCGCGGATCGACATCGGCCTCTCGACCAACGCGGTCGAACCCCTGCTGGCGTTCTGGCAGGGCGAGGCGGGCGCGCGGTTCGACCACGTGCTGCCGATCCGGCGCGGCCAGGACCAGCACCGCCACGACGTCTTGGGCAGCGTGCTGAAGATCAACGCCCACCAGGCGCCCCTGCCCGCCAACCCGCCCAGCGGCTATCGCGAACTCCTCATCGCCCGCGAGGGCCTGGGCGCGCCGCAGGCGCTCGCCGACCCTGAAGGCAACCGGGTCAGCCTCGTTCCGCCGGGGCATGAGGGCGTCACCCAGATCGGCGTGCGGATCGCCGTGCGCGACCTGGCCGCCCACCGCCGCTTCTACGGCGAGGCGCTGGGCCTGCCCGAGGAGCGGCCGGGCGCCTTCCGGGCCGGCGAGAGCCTGATTCTGCTGGAAGAGAGCCCCGACGCCCCGTCCGACGCCCAGATGCAGGGGCCCGGCTGGCGCTACATCACCTTCCAGGTGTTCAAGGTCGACGAGGAACACGCCGGCGTGCTGGCCAAGGGCGGGCGCGAGGCCCTCGCCCCGGTGACGCTCGGGACCACCGCGCGCATCTCCATGGTGCGCGATCCCGATGGCAATTGGATCGAGCTGTCGCAGCGCGCCTCGATCGTCGGAAGCCTGGAGTAGAGCGCCGCGTCATGGAGTTGATCCTCATCCGCCACGGCCTGCCCGAACGCAGCGCCGAGACCTCGGACCCACCGCTCTCGGACGTCGGCCACGACCAAGCCCGGCGGGTCGGCGCGGCGCTGGCGCGCGAGCGGATCGACGCGGTCTTCGCCAGCACCATGCGGCGCGCGATCCAGACCGCCGAGCCCTACGCCGCCCTCGCCGGCCACGAGATCGTCACCCACGAGGGCATCGTCGAGTTCGATCGCGATTCCGGCAGCTACACGCCGCTGGAGGTGCTGAAGGCCGAGGACTACGAGGCCTGGAAGGCGTTCGTCCGCGGGGACGGCGACGCCAACATCAAGGCCTTCCAGGCGACGGTGGTCGAGACGCTGGAGGACCTGATCGGAGCCCATCGCGGAAAGACCATCGCCGTCTTCTGCCACGGCGGGGTGATCAACGTCTGGACCGCGCACATCCTGGGCATGGCGCCGCGCCTGTTCTTCGAGCCGCGCTACGCCAGCGTCCACCGCTATCTCTGCGCGGGCTCAGGCGAGCGGAACCTGGTCAGTCTGAACGACGTCGCCCACCTGCGCGACGCCTGAGGCCGGCCGCTCAGGCCTGGGGCTGGGCGACCGCCGCCTCGCGCCGCTCTCGCCCGAACGTCAGGCCGCTGACGAAGCTCCACAGCGCGGCGACCTCGCTCGCCGCCTCGGGCTGGCCGTCCATCTCCTCGACCGAGCGCCCGAGATCGAGGGCGGTCTGGTAGCCGGTGCGGGAGCGCAACAGGGCCGGCGCCACCGGCAGCCGCAGCATCTCCAACACCTTCAGCGCGCGCTTCACCAGCGGCGGCTCGGTTCCGGCCCGGGCCGAAGCCGCCTGGTTGACCACGGCCACCAGCGGCTTGCGCAGGCGGCGCACGATGTCGGTGGTCTGGGCCGCTGCGGCCAGATCCAGGAAGGTCGGGCGGATCACCAGGAGGCAGAGGTCCGCCGCCACGATCGCGTGGCTGAGCTCCTCTTCCACCACCGCCGGGGTATCGATCACCAGCAGGTCGACGCCCTCTCGCACGGCGCTGAGCTGGAGGGCGAACAGCTTGGCGCCCGAGGTGGCGACGACTTCCGGGCCGCCGCCCTCGCGGCCCTTCAGGGCGTGGCTCGACGAGCGCTGGGCGTCGGTGTCGGCCAGTATCACGCGGCGTCCCCGCCGATGGGCGGCGAGCGCCAGGTGAACCGCGACGGTGCTCTTACCCGATCCGCCTTTGCGCGCGATGACGGCGATGGTGCGCATACGGTCGGCGACGCTGTCCTGGAAAACTCAAGGTGAAGCTAGTTAGCCCCAGGCGTGTGACAGAGGCGCGACGCGCGCGCCCGCATCGTCCGTCGAGGCGGCGGTTGTCAGACCGGGATCGATCCGCGTCGGCGCAACGCTGAGCCGGCGGCGAAAAACCCGGCCAGCATCAGCGCCCAGACCTGCGGCTCCGGCGCTGACGAGGTCGTGACCACGGCGTCGCCGGCGACCTCGACGTTGTCGATCGACACCCCTTGCCGGGTGCCGCTGGAGTCGCTGCCGAACTGCAGGCGCAGGTTCACCGCGCCCCCCACGAACGCGCCGAGGTCGAACACCGCCGTGCCGGTCGCCGAGTCGGCCAGGGCGACGACGCCCAGATGGGGCGCGTAGGTGATGTTGGACGTCGAATAGGTCATGCCGCTCAGCGGATAGATGAGCCCGCCCGGCGGACTGAAGCCCCCGGTGCTGGCCAGCACGTTGAAGCGGTCGTAGTCGCGCTCCAGGACGATCGAATAGTCGAACGACAGGAGGGCCGAGGTGGCGTTCGTGAGGTCGACGGTGAACTGGTAGTATGAGTACTCGTTGTTGAAATAGCTGGTCTGGTGGCCGACGACGCCGTCGTGGACGACGAAGCGTCCAAACACGGACTCGTTCGCGCCGAGCGCCCCAGAGAAATCCTGCGAGAAGAACTCGGCGGCCAGCGCGCCGCTGGCTGCGAGCGACGCGAACGCCCCCACCGCCGCTCCGATCAGCGCAATCCTCGGCCTCACCCCCGCCTCCTGAAGCGAATCAGCTCCAAAGCAGCTTCACCTGGGATTCGCCTGTTAGGAGTCTCGGACAACGACATTCCCCTGTGGCGCGAGCTGCGGACTCGCGGGAGTCGTTATCCGTTGCGTTTCACGTAGTTGCGGATCGCCGAGACGATCCTGTCCTGGGTCGGGACGTCGAGGTAGGGGTGCATGGGCAGCGCCAGCACGCGCTGGGCGGCCGCCTCGGTGACCGGGAGGCCGCCGGGTTGGGGAAAGCCCGCATAGGGCGCCTGCCGGTGGAGCGGCACGGGATAGTAGACGGCCGTCGGGATTCCCTCGGCGCGCAGATGGCCGGCCAGGCCGTCGCGGTCGTCGGTCTCGATCACGTACTGGGCCCACACCGAGACGCCGCCGTCGATCACCCGGGGGACGCGCACGACGTCGCCGAGCCCCGCGGCGTAGCGAGCGGCCACGCGGTTCCGGGCCTCGATCTCGTCAGCGAAGATGGTCAGCTTCTGCAGCAGGACCGCGGCCTGGATGGTGTCCATCCGGGCGTTCATCCCGATGCGCATGTTCAGGTACTTGGGGTCGTGGTCGAAGGTGCGCCCCTCGAGGTCCGACGCGACGGCCTGGCCGTGGACCCGCAGCGAGACCAGCAGGTCGTGCAGGCGCGCATCCTTGCAGAGCACGGCGCCGCCGTCTCCGTAGGCGCCGAGCGGCTTGGCGGGAAAGAACGACGTCGTGGCCACGTCGGCCCAGTGCAGCGGATGCTCGCCGTCCAGCGTGCAGCCGAACCCCTGGGCGGAATCGGCGATGAGGGCCAGGCCGTGCTTGCGCGCGACCGAGGCGATCGCCGGATAGTCGGCCGGCTGGCCGAACAGGTCCACGGCGATGACCGCGCGCGCCGTGAGCTTGCCCTCCGCCTTCACCGCGGCGATGGCGGCGTCCAGCTTCGCGGCGTCGAGGTTGTAGGTGTCGGGGCGCACGTCGACGAACACCGGGGAGGCGCCGACCAGCGGCATCGCCTCGGCCGTGGCCGCGAAGGTGAATGAGGGGCAGAAGACCGCGTCGCCCGGCCCGACGCCCATCGCCATCAGCGGCAGCACGAGCGCCTCGGTGCCGGAGCCGCACGACAGCGCATGGGGCGCGCGGCCGAACGCCGCCAGCGCCGCCTCGAGCTCGCCGATCTCGGGGCCCATGACGTAGGCGCCCGAACGCACCACCTTGAGGATGGCGTCCTCCAGGGCCTGGCCGAGGCGCTGGCGTTGAGCCTGAAGATCGATGAAGGGGATCATGGCGCGCGCTCATGCCATGCGCCGGGCGGGGCCGCCAAAACACGCTTGGTGACGCTCTGTTGCGCGCGGCGCGCGGGATATCAGAACAGGATCAGCGGGAAGGCGGCTGTCACCTGGGCCGAGAGCCCTGGCCCGCAGATGTCGGGATTGTAGCCGCAGCGCGCTCTGGAGAGGTTGGTGTCGGTGTACCGCGCTTCGAAGGTGAGGTTCCGCCAGGTGATCGCCGCGCCCAGGCTCCAGTAGGTGCGGTCGGCCCCGCGGCCGATCCAGCGGCGACCGGCCTGCGCCTTCACGACGGCGGCCGGGCCCAGCGCATAGTCGGCCTCGCCCTCGACCCGCCAGGCCTCGCCCGAGCCGTAGGAGGCCCTGGGCACATAGGTGGTGGTCCCAGTCAGGGTGAGCGGCCCCGACTTGCGGCTCAGGGCGGCGCCGGCCTGCACGAAGTCGTAGGTCGGGCCGGGCGTGCGGTTGTCAGGGAAGGCCGTGTAGAGGCCGCTCAGCTTCAGCTCGGTGGCGGCGTCCAGCCTGAAGGTCTTCCCGCCGTAGAAATCGAGTTCGTATGAAGTGCCGTAGTCGTTGAAGTCGACGCCGGTGGCGAAGACGCCGGCGTACCAGCCATCGGGTCGGAAGTAGTGGACGTTGGCCTGGACCACGGCGTGCTGGTCGGAATTCGAGACCCCCTGGTAGCGGTAGTCCGAGGTGAGCGTGACGGATGAATAGATCCCGCTCGGCCCGTCGGCGGCGCGGGCCGCACCCGCGAAGGCCAGCGCGGCGGCGGCGATGATGGCGAAGCGCATATCCATGGCCGCAGGGCTAGCGGCCGGCCAGCTTCCGGCGTACTGAATTCGCAGAATGAGTGATATCGATCTGAATAAACTTCGGCGGCTGGACGGCGGCCTGCTGCTGGTGTTCCGCGAGTTGCTGCGCACCCGCCGGGCCAGCCGGGTGGCGGAGATCCTGGGCCTGTCGCAGCCGGCGATCAGCCACGCGCTCTCCCGCCTGCGCGACCTGTTCGGCGACGCGCTCTTCGTCCGCCGCCCGCACGGCTTCGAGCCCACCCGCCGGGCGCTGGAACTGGGACCTCGGATCGAGGCGCTGATCGCGCTGGCGGGCGAGGCGCTGGACCCCGACGCGAGGTTCGACCCGGCGCGAAGCGCGCGACGCTTCCACATCGGCGCGCCGGAGTTCGTGACCGCCGTGATCGGGGCCGCCCTGATCCGGCGGCTGCGCGCCGCCGCGCCCGCGGTGACCTTCGCCGTCACCCACGTCGCCGAGGAAGACGCGTTCCGCGCGCTGCGCCAGGGCGAGATCGACTTCGCCCTCGGACGGTTCGGCGCGGCCCGCGCCGGCTATGTCGTCGAGCCCTTCCTGGAAGACGCCTACTGCGCCATCGCCCGCCAGGACCACCCGACGATCCGCGGCGCGATCGACGCGGCCGCCTGGCGCGACACGGGACACGTGTTCGCGTGGAACCCCAGCGAGACCGGCCAGGACGGCTCGGCGACCGATGGCCCGGAGAAGGTGCGGATGATCGCCTCCGCGCCGAACTGGCTGACGGTGCTGATGCTGGTGGCCGGAACCGACGCCATCGGCACCGTTCCGCGCATCCTGGCCGAACGCCATGCCGACCGGCTGGGCCTGCAGGTGCTGGACCTGCCCTTCCCGCCGAGCCCGGTCACCGTCTCGGTGATGCGCCGGGCCGGCGTGAACGACGAAGGCGCCGCGTGGTTCCTCGATCAGGTCCGCGCCGCGGCGGCGTAGATCTACGGACTAGATCTGTCGGGCGCGGCCTTCCCAGTAGGGCGCGCGCACCTTGCCCCGCTGGATCTTGCCGGCCTCGGAGCGCGGCAGCTCGGTGACGAAGTCGAGGCTGCGCGGCGCCTTGAAGCTGGGCAGGCTGTCGCGGGCGAAGGCCAGGATCTCGTCGGCCAGCAGGTCCGAGGGCTGGTAGCCCGGCTTCAGCAGG
Organism: Phenylobacterium sp.; assembly: GCF_016124325.1. GTDB lineage: Bacteria > Pseudomonadota > Alphaproteobacteria > Caulobacterales > Caulobacteraceae > Phenylobacterium. The sequence goes on along the minus strand of NZ_WGNY01000014.1, from coordinate 133,602 downwards.
ATCACCGCCTTCACCTGCTCGCCCCATTCGTCGTGCGGAACGCCCACGGTGGAGGAGTCGGCCACGGCCTCGTGCTGGATCAGGATGTTGTCGACTTCCTGCGGGTAGATGTTGACCCCGCCGGAGATGATCGTCTCGGCGCTACGGCCCGTGAGGAACAGGTAGCCGTCATCGTCGAAGTAGCCCATGTCGCCCATGGTGAAGTAGTCGCCGACGCGGCTGGCCTGGGTCTTCTTCTCGTCCTTGTAGTAGGTGAAGCCGCCGCCGGGCGGGAGCTGGTGATAGATCGTCCCGGCGACGTTCCGCGGGCACTCGTTCCCGTTCTCGTCGAGGATCTTCGAGCCCAGCAGCTCAGGCTTCTTGCCGACCGAACCCGGCTTCTTCAGCCACTCGTGGCTGTCGATCATGAAGCCCGCGCCGCCTTCGGAGCCGGCGTAGTACTCGTTCAGCACCGGGCCGAACCACTCGATCATGGCCAGCTTCACCTCGGGCGGGCACGGGGCCGCGCCGTGGATGATGAACTTGACCGACGAAAGATCGTACTTCGCCTTCACCTCGGCCGGCAGCGCCAGCAGCCGCTGGAACATGATCGGCACGAGGTGCATGTGCGTCACGCGCCGCTCGGCGATCGTGCGCAGGGTGTGTTCCGAGTCCCATTTGTCGAGGAACACCAGGGTCGCGCCGGCGCCCATGGAGAAGCGGACGTCGAACGCCAGCGGCGCGGCGTGATAGGCCGGCCCGGCGCACAGCTGCACCGACTGGGCGTCGTAGCCGCGCAGGGCGAACATGGCCTGGGGCGCGGGTGGCGGCGGGTTGGCCCGATACACGCCCTTCGGCCGGCCCGTGGTGCCCGAGGTGTAGAGCATCTGGTTGCCCAGCACCGGATCGGCGATGTCGTGGCCATCCAGCGTGGCCAGGGCTTCGTCGTAGTCGGTGAAGCCGTCGATCTCGCCGCCCACGGCGACCCTGAGGCGCAGGTTCGGCGCCTGGGTCGACGCCGGGCCGCAGGCGCCGATGCGCGCCTCGCCGAACAGGGCCCGGGCCTCGCAGTCGTTGAGGATGTAGGCGATCTCGTCGACGGTGAGGTGCCAGTTGACCGGGGTGATGCGGAAGCCGCCGCGCAGGGTGGCGGCGAGCACCTCGACGAACTCTCCGCGGTTGGACATCACCAGCGCCACGGCGTCGCCGGCCTTGAGGCCCGCGCCCCGCAGCAGGCGCACGATGCGGTTGGCGTTGCGGTTCACCTCGGCGAAAGACCGCGTGCGGCCGTCGGGGTCGATGACGCAGGCCTTGTCGGGCTGCGCGTCGGCCCAGACCGACGTCGTCATGCCCGTCAGCGCGGCCGCCTCCAGCCGCGCGCTCAGGTCCTCACGTTCCTTGACCGCTTCCATCCCATCCTCCGCACATCACTTTACTTTGTATATCATTCTCGAAGTTCGAAAATGACAATGCCATGCGCAAGGGGGGCGGACAATCGCTCGGCAGGAGCGGCGCCCGCGCGCCGTCAGGCCTTGAAGCGCCGCAGGACCCAGCCGCCGACAGTCGCCCCCACGGCCGTCAGCACAGTCCCCCAGGAGATGTCGATGAGGGTGATCTGGGTGGCCCAGACCTTGAGCGTCGCCTGGTTCGTCAGGTCGTAGGTCGCGTAGCAGAGCGCACCGAGCATCGCGCCCGTCGCCGTGGTCTGGGCCAGCGACTTGCCGCGCGTCGGCCAGATGGCCAGCACCAGGATGCCGGCGATGTAGGCGAAGTAGAAGACTGCCGCCGGACCGATCCGGGCCGAAGGCAGGGCCACCGGATCCAGCGTCGGGAAATAGACCTTCGGCCCGAACTGGGTCAGCCAGACGATGTCCAGCGCCAGCACCGCAAACGCGGTCGCCAGATAGGTCGCGATCAGTCGAAGCATCGGCCCTCCCCCTGCCCGGCCGTTACGCGGGCTTCAGCCGGTAGTGGCTCACCCCCCACTCGGCGCCGCCACGGTGGCCGAAAAGCCCGGCCGTGGCGAGGAAGAAGAGCCGCCAGCGGCGGTGCCACAGCGTCGCCTGGTCGCCATAGGTCGCCTCCAGCACAGGCCGGATCTTCGGTAGATTGCGGTCATAGAGTTCGAGCCAGTGGAGCGCCGTCTTCTCGTAGTGGGTCCCGCTCCAGCGCCAGTCCTGCTCCACCTCGAACAGATCGGCGAACTGGCGCATCAGGCCGTGGCTGGGCATCACCCCGCCCGAGAAGAAGTGCTTGGCGATCCAGTCGGCCTCGTCCTCGACGTTGAAGCGGTAGGGCGTGGTCCGGTGCGTGAAGATGTGGATGAAGAGGCGGCCGTCCGGCTTGAGCCAGGTCTTCACCTTGCCGAGCAGGGCGCGCCAGTTGGCCATGTGCTCGAACATCTCCACCGACACGACCCGGTCGAACTCGCCGTCGGCCTGGAAGTCGTTCATGTCGCAGGTGATGACCTCGAGGTTGCCGAGGCCGCGTTCCTGCGCGCGGGCGAGGATGAAGGCCCGCTGGCTGGCCGAGTTCGACACCGCGGTGATCCGCGCGTTCGGATAGGTCCGGGCCATCCACAGCGACAGCGAGCCCCAGCCGCAGCCGAGCTCCAAGATCCGCTGGCCGTCCTCCAGCCCGGCGTGCTCGGCCGTCTCCTTCAGGCCGTGCTCCTCGGCCTCCGCCAGCGTGTCGCCGGGGTTGAGATAGAGGGCCGAGGAATACTTCAGCTGCGGGCCCAGGCAGTTCAGAAAGAACTCCGCCGGCACTTCGTAGTGCTGGGCGTTGGCCGCGTCGGTGTGTTCGGCGATCGGCCGCTCGGCCATTTCGCGGGCGAAGACCGCATCGGCGTCGGGGCCGGCCGCGCCCAGCTGGCGGCGCGCGTTGGCGACCAGCAGGGTGATGGCGGTCCTGCGCACCACGTCGGGCAGCGGCGCGCCCTCGAAGGCGTCGATGGTGGCGGCGATCAGGCTCATTCAGGCGCTCGTTTCGGGGGGAGGGGGAAGAAGACGCTGACGCGCTTCTGGTAGTCGCGGAACAGGTCGCCGCGGGACTTGAGCATGGCCTCCTCCAGCGGCGGGACGCCGGAGACGTAGCGGAGAAGGCCGAACATGACGACGGGGGCCGTGAGGCTGAGCCAGGTGACCGGCCGCGCCGGGTCCAGGGCGATCACGGGATAGGCGCACCAGCCCAGCCACTGGAAGAAGTAGTTTGGATGCCGCGACCAGGCCCAGAGGCCGGTCTCGATCACCCGGCCACGGTTGGCGGGATCGCCTCGGAAGCGCTTCATCTGGCCGTCGGCCGCCGCCTCGCCGACCAGGGCCAGGCCGAACAGCGCCGCGGCGGCGACGTCGCGCGCGTCCAGGCCGGGCTGGCTCCGGTGCGCGGCGAGAATCACCGAGAGGCCCAGCAGCGCCGTCGCCGGCGCCTGCGGCAGGGTCACCCACAGCATGTTGATCGGATATCGGGCGCCGAACTGATCCCGGAAGGCGGCGTAGCGCGCGTCCTCGGGATGGCCGGAGACGCGCGGCGTGAGGTAGAGGCCGAGCCGAAGCGCCCAGATCGCCATGAAGGCCGCCACCAGCCATTGCCGCGGCTGGACGTCGGCGAGCGGCCACAGCGCCGCCGCCGTGAGAATCGCGCCCGTGCCCCAGGTCCAGAAGACATCCGTCCATCCGCCGTTGCGCCGCCAAAGCCCGAACGCCCAGGCCGCGACCATGACCACGGTCATGGCGGCCAGCACGCCCAACCCCCACTGAAAAAGCATCAGCCCCTCCGTCCGGCGATACGACCATGGATCGCGAACAGACGCATCCAGTGCTGTGATGAAGTCGTAGCGTTTGCTAAGCAGACTGGCGTGGGGATCGCACGGCAGATGCGCGTGCAACTAGGGGTGACGAGTGGACGGAAGCGAGGAGCGGCGGCTCAGGGTGGCCGTGGTCGGCGGCGGTATCGCGGGCCTTTCGGCGGCATGGCTTCTATCGGAACGGCATGACGTAACGCTCTTCGAGGCCGATCCGCGGCTTGGCGGCCACGCCAACACCGCCGAGGCGCCCGGGTTCAATGGCCCTGTCCCGGTCGACACCGGCTTCATCGTCTACAACGAACCCAACTATCCCAACTTCACGGCCCTGCTGGAGCACCTGGGCGTGCCCCATCGCAACGCCGACATGGCGCTGTCGGTGTCGCTCGACGACGGGGCGTTCGAATATTCCAGCTACGGCGCGCTCGGCATCTTCGCCCAGCGGCGCAACCTGTTCTCGGCCCGCTTCTGGGCCATGCTGCGCGACGTCACCCGCTTCTACCGGCACGGTCCCAAGGACCTCGCGGCGCTGGAACAGCCGCTCACGTCGCTGGAGACCTACCTGCAGGACAAGGGCTACTGCCAGGCGTTCCGCGACGATCACCTGCTGCCGCAGGCGGCGGCCATCTGGTCGACGCCGCTGAAGGAGATCGGCCAGTACCCGGCCGCCGCCCTGATCCGCTTCTTCCTCAACCACGGCATGATGAGCATCTTCGGCCGCGGCGCGTGGCGCACGGTGGCCGGCGGCAGCCGCGCCTATGTCGAGAAGCTCACAGAGGCGTTCCGGGGCGAGGCGCGCAAGGGCGCGCGGGTCACCGGCGTACGGCGCGAGGCCCAGGGCGTCGAAATCCGCCTGGCCGGGGGCGCGCGTGAGCGCTTCGACGAGGTGGTGATCGCCACCCACGGCGACACCGCGCTCTCGCTGCTCGACGATCCGAGCGCTGAGGAGAAGCGGCTGCTGGGCGCCTTCCGCTACAGCCGCAACCTCGCCGTCCTGCACACCGATCCCATCCTGATGCCCAAGCGCCGCCGCGCCTGGACCAGCTGGAATCACATCGGCCGCCGCAACGCCCCCGGCGAGGGCTGCGTGACCTACTGGATGAACCGGCTGCAAAGCCTGAAGGACGCGCCGGACCTCTTCGTCACCCTCAACCCCACCAAGCCCATCGCCCCCGAGGCGGTGATCAAGACCGACATCTACGAGCACCCGCTGTTCGACGCCGGCGCGATCGCGGCGCAGAGCGAGATCTGGGACCTCCAGGGCGCGCGGCGCACCTGGTTCTGCGGCTCTTATTTCGGTCACGGCTTCCACGAGGACGCCCTGCAGTCGGGCCTGGCCGTGGCCGAGCAGCTCGGGGGCGTTCGCCGCCCCTGGACGGTGGAGAACGAATCCGGCCGGATTCACATCCGCGCGCCGGAACCGATCACCGAGGCGGCGGCTTGACGTTCCGCTCGGGCCTCTACCCCGGGCTGGTGACGCACACCCGGACGAAGCCCCGCCGGCACGCCCTGCGCTACCGCATCTTCATGCTGCTGCTCGACCTCGACGAGCTGGCCGCGCTGGACAAGGGCCTGAAGCTGTTCTCGCTGGGCCGGTTCAACCTCGTGGGCTTCGACCCGCGCCGCCACGGCGACGGCTCGGCGACGCCCCTGAAGCAGCAGGTGGAGAGCCAGCTCGCCGCCGCCGGGATCGCCCACGGCGGGCCGATCCGCATTCTCGCCATGCCGCGGATCCTGGGCATGGGGTTCAATCCGCTCACCGTCTACTACTGCCACCGCGAGGACGGCGCGCTGAGCGCGATCCTCTACGAGGTGAACAACACCTTCGGCGAGCGGCACAGCTATCTCATCCCGGCGGAGGAGGCCGCGCCGATCGTCCGCCAGGCCTGCGACAAGGGCTTCTACGTCTCGCCCTTCATGGACATGGACCTCGCCTATAGCTTCCGCCTGCGCCCGCCGGCCGATGAGGTTCAGGTGCTGGTCGACGTGGACGACGCCGAGGGCCGCGTGCTCGCCGCCGGCTTCGTGGGCGAGCGCCGCGAGCTCACCGACCAGGCGCTGATCCGGGCCTGGCTCGGCCACCCGTGGATGACCGTCGGCGTGCTGGCCGCCATCCACTGGGAAGCCCTGTTCATCTGGATGAAGGGCGAGAAGATCCGCACGCGCCCACCCAAGCCCGAATGGTCCGTCACCGTCGTGCCCACGGCCAGGATCGCCGCCTGATTCCCGGCCGCGCGCCGCCTGCTATGGTGGCGGCGCAACATCCTGAGAGTCGCGATGGCCGGCTGGTCCAGCGAATTCATCCTTCCCGCCGTCAGCGCGGCCCTCGCCGGGGGGCTGATCGGCCTGGAGCGCGAATACCGCGGGCATCCCGCCGGGCTTCGGACGCACATCCTCGTGTGCCTTTCCTCGGCGTTGCTGATGTCGGCGGCGACGCATCAGCTGGCCTGGCTCGCGCTGGACCTTCCCACCGACGTCATCCGCATCGATCCGGTGCGCATGGCCCACGGCATACTGACGGGCATAGGTTTCCTCTGCGGCGGCGTCATCTTCCGGCAGGGGCTGTCGGTGCATGGCCTCACCACCGCCGCTTCGCTGTGGATGGTGTCAGCGCTCGGGATTCTCTACGGCGTCGGCTTCTACGGTCTGGCGGTCGGCGGCACGGCGGCGACCATGCTCATCCTCGTCGGGCTGCGTTGGGTGGACCAGCATCTGCCGCACAGCGGCGTCGTGGATGTGAGGGTGCGCTTCCGGCGCGAGGGCCAGCTTCCCGAAGCCGCCTTCCACAGCCTCATGGAAGGGTTGGACCTGAAGCCGGGCAAGGTGAGCCGCCGGCTGGTCCCCGCCGGCGACGCCGTCGAGTTCGGCGCCATCCTCCGCGGCCCGGACGCCAGCCAGACCCATGAACTCGCGGAACGATTCTGCGCGGACGCCCGCGTGGTCAGCTTCGAGATCCAGCCCCGGGACGATTGAACATAGGCGCCGCGGCGGCAGGGCGGCTAAGCTCCCGGCAAAGAGAGGGGAGACCGCCTTGAAGACCACAGCGTTCCTGGCCGCCTGCGCCGCCGCCGCGAGCCTCGCGGGCGCCGCCCGCGCCGCCGACTACGTCTCGATCGTCCAGGAGACCGACCTGGCGGTCCCGGCCGCGACGGCCTGGGACAAGCTCAAGGGCTATTGCGACATCGGCAAGTGGCTGAACACCACCTGCGAGATCACCTCGGGGACCGACGGCGAGCTGGGCGCGGTCCGCAAGATCGCCGGCCGTATCGAGGAGGTCATCGTGGCCCGCACGCCCCTGTCGTACACCTATGCCGACCCCAACCAGCCGATCCTCTACCACGGCACCGTCGAGATCCGGCCGGTGAGCGATAAGGCCTCCAAGCTGGTCTACAGCCTGTTCTACGATCAGACGACGATTCCGGAAGCGACCCGCGAGGCCAACAAGGCCGGCCGGACCAAGATGTTCGGCAACGTCATGCAGGTGATGAAGGGCATCGCCGAGGCGAAATAGGCGCGCCCCATCGTCCCATCCCGGCTCTGCGAGGTTCCGCCTCCGGACCGGCCGGGCTAGAACGTCGGCTGAAGGTGGGGGAACGGCCAGGATGCAGCGGCGAAGGATCGACCGCGCCCAGCGAATGCGGGCGCGCCGCGTCTGGTGGGAACGGCACGGCGCGTTCGTGCGCGGCCTGTTCACCGGCAGTCTCGTGACGGGGCTGGCCGCCTGGATTCTGCAAATGGTGATGTCCCGATAGCCGCCACCCCGCCGTTCGGAGCCTCCACATCCGCCTACGAAGCCTGGGCGCGGGCCGAGGTCGGTCACTGGCGCGCCGGGCTCCTGAAGCCCGAAGGCGGGCTCGGCCGCGCTGCCCGCGGCGTCCAGGGGCGAATCAACCGCCTGATCCCCGAGCAGGTCCACGCGACCGTCACCTCGGTCGTCGAACGGATGACGCGCACGATCCTGACCGGCGCCAATCTCACCACCGCCGCCCCCCTTCAGGGCGCGGACCTGGCCGAACGCGACCGCCGCGCGCTGGCGGCCATCGACGGCTATCGCAAGACCGCCGCGGTGGAAGGCGGCGTCACCGGCGCCGGCGGCTTCTGGATGGCGCTGGCGGACTTCCCGGCGCTGATGGTGATCAAGCTCAAGCTGCTGTTCGATCTGTCGGCGATCTACGGCCACGACGCCGAGGCCTTCGCCGAGCGGCTCTACCTCCTGCAGCTCTTCCAGCTCGCGTTCTCGGGCGGTGGACGCCGCGCCGACCTCCTGGCCGCGATCGAGGACTGGGACGCCCGTCCCCACCCCGACGACTTCGCCCACTTCGACTGGCGCCGGTTCCAGATCGAATATCGCGACCACATCGACCTGGCGAAGCTGGCCCAGATGATCCCGCTCGTGGGCGCTCCCGTGGGTGCGGTGGTCAACTGGCGGCTGACCGAGCGGCTGGGCGAAACCGCCATGAACGGCTATCGGATGCGCTGGCTCGCGCGTTGAGGTCCCGATGCGCCGACTGATCCTGACCCTCCTCCTCGTGCTGCTCGCCGGCCCGGCGCTTGCGGCCGCGCGCATCACCGACGACGCCGTCCGCGCCTTCGTCGCGCGCCAGGAGCGCGCCTGGAACGGCGGCCAGGTCGACGCCTACTTCGCCGCCTTCACGCCGCAGGCCCGCTTCACCGACCAGGCCTATGTGGGCGACAAGCCGCCGGTGCCCTACGGCACGAGCACCCGCGCCGAGGCCAAGGCCCAGGCCAGGAAGGCGCTCGCCGAAGGCAAGAGCCGCGAGGCCGCCAAGGTCACCCGCATCGAGATCGCCCCCGACGGCCAGACCGCGAAGGTCACCCTGTCGGTCGGCTCCATCGTGGAAAGTGGCGGGCGCCGCCGCCGGCTCTGCGCTGCTCGTACGCTACAGCTCGTGTTGCAGGGCGGTGCGCTCAAAGGCGGCGATCAGACCGACACCTATGTGAGATGCCGCGGAGGATGACGCGGCGGCCCGGCCGTGGCTAACCTTGCGCCATGCTCCGCCGAACGCTCATCGCCCTCGCCGCCACGCTCTTCGCCGCGCCCGCGCTCGCCCAGGATCCCGCGCCAGCCCCGTCCGAGGCGACGGCGCCTGCCCCGCCGCCGAAGCCGAATCCCAAGGTGAAGCTCGAGACCGCGCTCGGCGACATCGTCATCGAGCTCTACGCCGACAAGGCGCCGATCACCGTGCGCAACTATCTGAGGTATGTGGACCGCGGCCTCTACAACGGGGCGACCTTCTATCGGGCGAGCAAGCCCAAGGACTATGCGGGCGACGACTACGGCCTCGTGCAGGGCGGACTACAGAACGATCCCAAGAAGGTGCTGCCGCCCATCCCGCACGAATCCACGATCAAGACCGGCCTGACCCACGGCAAGGACGGCGTGATCTCCATGGGCCGCCATGCGCCCGGCACGGCCCAGGCCGACTGGTCGATCATGCTGGGCGACATGAGCTACCTCGACGCCGACCCCAAGGATCCCAAGGGCAATCCGGGCTTCGCCGCGTTCGGCCAGGTGGTTGAAGGCCTGGACGTGATCCGGAAGATCATCGTGATGCCCACCGACCCCAACAAGGGCGAAGGCGCCATGAAGGGCGAGATGCTGGTCAAGCCCGTGAAGATCATCCGGATCACCCGGGTCGCCCCGGACCCGGCTTAGGCGCGGGCCGTCGCGACGCGGCGGCGGTTCGCCCGCAGAGCCCCGCCGGCGCCGGCGAAGCCGAGGATCATGAGCGCCCAGGTGGCCGGCTCGGGCACGCCGCCCACGCCACCGCCGGCGCCGCCGGGCGGCGGCAGGGTCGGCGGACCACCCGTGAAGTTCACGATCTGCGCGCGCTGCTCCGCGCTGAGCCCATCCAGGTAGGGATTGGCCAACAGGGACTGCCCCGTGGAGAGCGCCAGGCTGATGTCGGACGCGCTGGTGCCCGGCAGGCTGCTGGCGAGGAACGCGAAGTTCAGCAGGCTGACGCTCTGGCCCGGATTGACCGTGATGTGGAAGGTCGCGGCGTAGTCGTCGAACGACAGCGACTGCGCGGCCGCGGATCCGCCGACATGGGCGATGACGGGGTCGCCGAAGCAATTGCCCGCCACGCCGGCGCAGGTGACGAAGAGACCGCCGCCCGAGGCGAGGATCTGGCTCCCGCCGTCCGAGCCGAGGTCGCCGCCGAACGTGAGCAGGGTGTCGATCGTCGAGCCGGTCGTGTTCACGAAGGTGTCGAAGAAGCGGAACAGGTTCTGATCGGAGAACAGTTCGGTCTGGCGGAACAGGATCAATCCGCCGAAGTCGCCGGTGTAGACGCCGTAGGTGTCGAAGGCGTCGCGGCCGCCGTCATAGACCGCCCCGAGGCTCGAGCCCTCATAGCCCGTGCCGTAGTAGGCCGAGGCCGTCGAGTAGCCGTCATTGATATCGCCGGTCGCCTGGAACTGCTGGGCGGACGCGCCGCCAGCAAGCGCGCAGCCGACCGCGCACGCAAACGCGAGTGCAATCTTACGCATTGTTTTCCCTATGAAAATTACCCGACATTCAGCCGGGCGGAGGTGAATACACGGCCGGACGCACCGAGGGGATCCGCATTTCCGCAGACCGGGTCTGCAGCGGAGCGGGCCTCACGGCGCCGGCGGTGGGGGACTTGATCCATGTCGAGTCAAATTGCAAGACTTCAATCTTGCAATGAGATGCAAATCTCATTTATAGGATCATTCGAGAGACGACGGAGACGCTTCCCATGCCCCTGACCCGCGCCCAGATGGACGCCAAGATCGACGAGCACTTCCGCTACGAGCAGGCCGACGACATCGAGGGCGTGCTCGCCACCCTGACGCCCGACGCCGAACACGACATCGTGGGTTGGCCGACCGGACCGACGCACGGCCCCGAGGGCGCGCGCGGCTTCTATGAGACGCTTTTCGCCGACCTGGCCGATGGCGAGGTTCGCAGCGTCAGGCGGCTGTACGGCGAGGACTTCCTGGTCGATGAGAGCATCTGGTCGGGCCGCGCGCCGGGCCGTCCGTTCGGGCTGGAGGGGCGCGACCGGCCTCTCGAATTCCGCCTGCTGCACGTGGTGGAATATGCGCCGGACGGCCGGATGAAGCGCGAGAACGTCTGGCTCGACCTGGCCGCCATCCTCCAGCAGCTCCCGCAATGACCGGCGCCCGGGCGAACCAGCGGCTGCGCACGCGCAAGGATCTGCTTGAGGCGGCGAACCGGCTGCTGCGCGACGGCGCCAACCCGACCTTCGAGGAGATCGCCGAGGCGGCGATGGTCAGCCGCGCCACGGCCTACCGCTATTTTCCCGGCCTCGACGCTCTGCTTCGCGAGGCCGCGCTGGACGTGGAGACACCGACGCCCGAGGACCTGTTCGGCGACGACCGCTCGGTCGACGTCCTGGCGCGGCTGCAACGGCTGGACGGCGCGCTCGCGGGGCTGGTCCGGTCCAACGCGCCGGCCATGCGCGCCCTGCTCGCCCAGTCGCTGCAGCCCGCGGCCTCGGACGCGCCCGTGCGCCAGAACCGGCGGTCTCCGCTCATCGCCGCGGCGCTGACGCCGGTGAAGGACCAGTTCGACCCCAAGGCCTTCGACCTGCTCTCCAAGGCCCTGGCGGTCCTGCTGGGGATCGAGGCCGAAGTGGTGTTCGCCGATGTGCTGCGCATCGCCCCAGCCGACGCCGACCGCGTGCGCCGCTGGATGATCCAGGCGCTGGTCGAGGCCGCGCGCAGGGACTAGGCTTTCGGCCCATGAGCGACGGCGCCGAAGTTCCGGAAGACGGCTGGAAGCGCACGGGCGTGCGGGTCATCCCGGGCGACCAGCTCGACCCCAACACCGCCCAGACGCCGGGGATGAACCGCGCCACCGCCATCGACCGCGCGCGTGTCGGCGCCCAGAAGCTGTGGGCCGGGACAGTTCACATCCACGCCAACGCCAAGACCGGCCCGCACCACCACGGCCCGCTGGAGAGCGTGATCTATGTGGTCTCCGGCCGCGCCCGGATGCGCTGGGGCGAACATCTGGAGTTCGTGGCCGAGGCGGGACCGGGCGACTTCATCTACGTTCCGCCCTACGTGCCGCATCAGGAGATCAACGCCTCGAGCGACGAGACCCTCTCGTGCGTTCTCGTGCGCAGCGACTCCGAGGCGGTGGTCGTGAACCTGGAGATCGATCCGGCCGAACCGCCGGAGGGCGTCGCCTGGATTGACCCGATCCACAAGGCCTGAATCACCCGCCGAGCCATGGCGCCGGATAGCGCGTCCCGCGAACGCGGGTCGGCAGCCTCCGAGCGCGTCCCGAGGGACGGCCGCGCGCACCCTGCGACACTTGGAAGCTTCGACGCGCACCCCTCGCGGCGGTTAACCCGACGTTAAATCCTGGCCTCTTATGGTGGCCGCGAGAATGTCGAGGCGAACGCTATGGTCAGCGTGCAGCTTAGAAATTCCGGACAAGGGCTGTGGACAGCCCTGACCCTGCCCACATCGGTGCAGGCGGCCCAGACGCTCGCCGCGACGGCGCGTCGTCTGAACATGGCCGACTAGGTCCGGATTCAGCCCAGCCGGGGGTTCGCACCGGCGCATGCGGTCGATCTGACGGTCTAGCGACCCAGATCGGCCGGCGCATCCACGTCGAACAGAATGCCGTCGTCCGGGGCTTCCACCCGGGCGAGCCGCTCGCCCAGGGCCTTCAGGATGGGCCGCGCGCCGGCGTCGCCCTTCAGGGCGGCGACCTGCGGAAGGAGGCTGCGCGACAACACCACCGGATTGCCGCGCACCCCGCCGAACACCGGCGCCGCCGCGGGCGCACCCTCGGCCACCGCCCGGGCCAGCGCCGCCAGCACCGCGTGCGGAACCCGCGGCATGTCGCCGAGAAACACGAACACGCCCGCGGCGTCGCCGGGGAGGGCGGCGACCCCGGCGCGCAGCGAGGCGGCCATGCCCTCGGCGTGATCGGGCGCGTGGACGACCCGGACCTCCGGATCGAAGGCGCGGGCGGCGGCCTCCACCGCCGCCGCGTCGGCGCCGGTCACGACCGTGACGGACCCGACGGGGGCCGCACGCGCCGCGGCCAGGGCGCCGTGCAGCAGCGGCGCGCCGCGCCAGTCGGCCAGCAGCTTGCCGCCACCGAACCGCGACCCCGAACCGGCGGCCAGGACCAGCGCCGCGAAGCTCTCCCCTGTCGCCAACCCAACTTCCCCCCTATCTTGTGCGGCGAATGACGCCCTACGACGATATCGCGCCACGACCGCCACTGGTCGACGGTTTCGGCCGCACGGTGACCTATCTGCGGCTGTCGGTCACCGACCGATGCGACCTGCGCTGCGTCTACTGCATGGCCGAGCACATGACCTTCCTGCCGAAGGCAGAGGTGTTGACCCTGGAAGAGCTGGACCGCATCGCCTCGGCGTTCGTGAGCCTGGGAACCCGCAAGCTCCGGCTGACCGGCGGCGAGCCGCTGGTGCGCAAGGGCATGATGGGCCTGGTCCGCAACCTTTCGCGCCACCTCGCCTCGGGCGCGCTCGACGAACTGACCCTCACCACCAACGGCACGCGGCTGGCTGAATTCGCGCCCGAGCTGGCGGCGGCGGGGGTGCGACGCATCAACGTCTCGCTGGACACCAAGAAGCCCGACCTCTTCCGCCGCCTGACCCGCGGCGGCGACCTTTCCAAGGTGCTGGCCGGGATCGCCGCGGCCAAGGCGGCCGGCCTGTCGGTGAAGATCAACACCGTGGCGCTCAAGGACGACAACGCCGCCGAGCTCCCCGAGCTGATCGCCTGGGCCCACGGCGAGGGCCTGGACCTCACCCTGATCGAGACCATGCCGCTGGGCGAAATCGAGGCCGACCGCACCGATCAGTACCTTTCGCTCGCCCAGGTTCGCGGCGAACTGGAGAGTTTCTGGACGCTCGACGACCTGCCGCTCTCCACCGGCGGCCCGGCGCGCTATGTGCGGGTGGCCGAGACCGGCGGTCGCCTCGGCTTCATAACCCCGCTCAGCCACAATTTCTGCGAGGCCTGCAACCGCGTGCGCCTGACCTGCACGGGCGTGCTGCACACCTGCCTGGGCCAGGAGGACGCCACCGACCTGCGCGCCGTGCTGCGCGCGGGCGCCAGTGACGCCGAGCTGGTGGCCGCGATCCGCGGCGCGATCGACCTGAAGCCCAAGGGCCACGACTTCGAGATCGCCCGCGCCCAGCCCGCCGTGACCCGGCACATGTCGACCACGGGCGGCTGAACCATGGCCCGCGTGCTGCTCTTCGGACCCTTGCGCGACCTCGCCGGCTGGCGCGAACGCGACATCGAAAGCGGCTCGCTCGCCGCCCTGCGCAGCCTGCTGGCCGAGGAGGACGAGGCGCTGGGCCTGGCGCTCGACGGCCCCGGCGTCCAGGTGGCGGTCGACCAGGCGCTGGTCCGTGGCGACATGCCCCTCGGCGACGGCAGCGAGGTGGCCTTCCTGCCGCCGATGAGCGGCGGATGATCCGGCTCACCGACCAGCCGTTCGACCCCGGCGCGCTGCTCACCGCCTTCGCCGAAGGCCGCAGCGAGACGGGCGCCATCGCCACCTTCACCGGCATCGCCCGCGCCGAGGCCGGGGCGACGGCGATCCTGGAGCTGGAGGCCTACCCCGGCTTCACCGAGGCCGAGATCGGCCGGATCGCCGACCAGGCCAGGGCCCGCTTCGGCCTGCACGACCTCGCCATCCTCCATCGCATCGGCCGGATCGGCCCCGGCGAGCCCATCGTCTTCGTGGCCACCGCCGCCGGCCACCGCCGCGCGGCCTTCGAGGCCTGCGATTTCCTGATGGACTACTTGAAGAGCCGCGCGCCCTTCTGGAAGAAGGAGCACGGTCCGGGCGGCGAACGCTGGATCGAGCCCACCGCCCAGGACCACGCCGACCGCGAACGCTGGGACAAGGAGACGACGGGATGAACGCCCTCACGCCCGGCGGCAAGATCGACGCCGCCAAGACCCTGAAGCCCGTGCGGATCGCCGTGCTGACCATTTCTGACACGCGCGACGAGGAGAGCGACACGTCCGGTCGCCTCTTGGCCGAGCGGGTGACGGGGGCCGGCCACGAGCTGGCCGCCAAGGCCATCGTCCGCGACGACGTCGAGGAGATCCGGGGCCAGGTTCTGGCCTGGGTGAAGGACGGCGTGGAGGCGATCGTCACCACCGGCGGCACCGGCATCACCGGCCGCGACGTGACGCCCGAGGCCATTCGGCCGCTGTTCGACAAGGAGATCGACGGCTTCTCGGTGGTCTTCCATCTCGTGAGCTACCAGTCGGTGGGGCTCTCGACGCTCCAGTCGCGGGCGCTGGCCGGCATCGTGACGGGCTGTTTCGTCTTCTGCCTGCCGGGCTCGAACGGCGCGGTGAAGGACGGCTGGGACAAGGTGATCGCCGCCCAGCTCGACAGCCGCCACGGCCCCTGCAACATGGTCGAGCTGATGCCCCGGCTGATGGAGGCGTGAGCAGGCTCACCCATATCGACGAGACCGGCCGCGCCCGCATGGTCGACGTCTCGGACAAGGCCGTGACCGCCCGCGAGGCGGTGGCGGAGGGCTTCGTGCGCATGAGCCCGGAAACCCTGGCGCTGGCGCTGTCCGGCGAGGGGAAGAAGGGCGACGTGCGCGCCGTGGCCGAGATCGCCGGCGTCATGGCCGCCAAGAAGACCGCCGAGCTGATCCCCATGTGCCACCCGCTGCCGATCGCCAAGGCCGAGGTGCGCGTCGAGCCGGCCGAGGGCGGACTTGCGGTGACGGCGCGGGTGAAGACCACCGGCCAGACCGGGGTGGAGATGGAGGCCCTGACCGCCGCGTCGGTCGCCTGCCTGACGCTCTACGACATGCTGAAGGCCGCCGAGAAGGGCATGGTCATCGAGGCCGTGCGCCTCGTCTCCAAGACCGGCGGCAAGAGCGGCGACTGGACCGCGCCATGAAGCTTCTGCCCGTCGCGGAAGCCCGCGCGCGCATGCTCGCGGCGGTTTCGGCGCTGCCCGCGGAAACCGTCGCGATCGCCGACAGCATCGGCCGGGTGCTGGCCGAGGACGTCACCGCCGTGCGCGACCAGCCGCCCTTCCCCGCCTCGGCCATGGACGGCTGGGCGGTGCGCGCGGCCGACACGCCGGGCGTCCTGCGGATCGTCGGTGAAAGCGCGGCGGGGCACGGCCACGACGGCGAGGTCGGCGCGGGCGAGGCGGTGCGCATCTTCACCGGTGCGGCGGTCCCGGCGGGCTGCGACGCCGTCGTGATCCAGGAGGACGCGCAGCGCGACGGCGAGACCGTACGTGTTCCCGAGACGCCGACCGGCCATCATGTCCGCCCGGCCGGCGGCGACTTCCAGGCCGGGGCCGCGCTGCTGGCCAAGGGCGTGACGATGGATCCTTGGCGGCTGTCGCTGGCCGCCGCGGCGGGCCGCGCCGAGCTGTCCGTGGCGCGCCGGCCCCGGGTGGCCCTGTTCTCCACCGGCGAGGAGATCGTCGAGGCGCCGGCCGTTCCCGGACCCTTCCAGATCTACGATTCGGGCTCGCGGGCGCTGGCGGCGCTGATCGCCGGCTGGGGCGCCCAGGTCTCGCGCGCCAAGCCGGTGCGCGACGATCTGGACGCCACGATCCAGGCGCTGCGCGACGCGGAGGGCGACCTCGTGGTGACCGTCGGCGGCGCGTCGGTGGGCGACCACGACCTGGTGCGCGGCGCGGCCGAGGCCCTGGGCCTCGAACTCAGGGTGGCGAGCGTGAACGTGCGCCCCGGCAAGCCCACCTTCTTCGGGGTCCTGGGCGACGGACGCCGGCTGCTCGGCCTGCCCGGCAATCCGGCCTCGGCCCTGGTCTGCGCCGAACTGTTCCTCAGGCCCCTGGTCCGCGCGTTCCAGGGCGCCGATCCGGCCTCGCGGACGACCACGGCGCGGCTGGCCGCGGCCCTGCCGGCCAACGGATCGCGGGAGCACTGGATGCGGGCGGGGCTCTCGGTCGAGGACGGCGTCGTCACCGTCCGCCCCTATCGCGATCAGGACTCTTCGCTGGTCAGCGTCTTCGCCGCCGCCGACGCGCTTCTTGGCCGGCCGGCCGGCGCATCCGCCGCCGAGGCCGGCGCCGTCGTCGAGGTGCTGCCGCTTCCCCGGGCGTGACGCAGGGCGGTGATCTCCCCGATCACCGAGACCGCCACCTCGAAGGGCGCCTTGCCGCCGATGTCGAGCCCGATCGGCGCATGCAACCGCGCCAGCGCGCCCGCGGGCATGCCCAGCGCCGCCATCTCCTCCACCCGTCCGGCCAGGCGGCGGCGGGCGCCCAGGAGGCCGACGTAGCCCGCCTTCGACGGCAGGGCGACGGCGAGCGCGGCGCGGTCGGTCTCCAGGTCGTGGGTCGCCACGGCCACGGCGGTCCAGGGATCGAGACCCACGGCCTCCAGCGCCGCGCCCGGCTCGTCGCGGCGATAGGCGACGCCCGCGATCGGCGGCGGCGCCTCAGGGCCCTTGGGCCGCACCAGCGTCGTCTCGAAACCCGACTTCACGCCCAGCTCGGCGATGGCGAGCGCCGTGGGATCGCCGCCCACCACCACCAGCCGCGGCGTGGGCGCGTAGGGCTTCAGCACCAACGCCTCGGGCCAGGGCGACACATCGGCGGCGCACAGGCGCGCCCGGCCGTCGCTGACATAGGTGACCGGACGTCGTTCGGTTTGGGCGGCGAGCACTTCCGCCAGGGCCGCGTCGTCAGGTGTGATCCGCTCCAGAACGATCTCGATCCGCGCCCCGCACAGCAGCCGGATGTCGGGCCAGGGACTGCCCTCGCCATAGACCAGCGTGCGCGGCTCGCCATCCTCGAGACAGGCCCAGGCGTGGCCCGCCACGTCGCCTTCCACGCAACCGCCCGAGAAATAGCCGGCGAGGACGCCCGGCGCGAAGACCATCTGGGTCCCTTCGGGACGCGGTCCGCCGCCGCCCACCGAGACCAGGGTGGCGAGGATATGGGCCTCGCCCGCGTCGCGCGCCCGGCGCATGGCGGGGCGCACGTCTTCGGCCACGCCGAACATCGGCCAGTCGGGAAGAGATTCGATCACGCCTGAACCATCGCTGATGCGCTCGGATACGGCTTCTTAGCTTTCATGCGACAAATTGGCGGGCGAACGCGATTCCACAAGCTTTTCAGACCGCATGACCTCCAATCTCACCAAGCTCGGGCTCGGGACCGCGCAGTTCGGTCTCGATCAGCCGCCGGGCGGACGGGGTCGCCCTCGAGAAGCCGAGGCGCGGGAAATCCTTTCTATTGCAGGACGTTCGGGGCTTTCGGTCCTCGAAGTCGGCCGCGGATCGGCCACGGCGGACACCCACCTGCGGGGCGCCATGCCCCAGCCGAACCCTTTCCGAATCACCCTGACGGCGATTCGCCCCGACCGCGGCCCCGACGCCGTGGAGGCCGAGCTGCGCGCCCAGATGCTGCGCCTGGGCGTCGAGCGGGTCGATTCGATCGTCGCGCCGTCGGCCACCGACCTGTTCTCGCCCCTCGGCCCCAAGCTCTGGGAGCGCCTGAAGGCGCTGAAGGACCAGGGGCTCTGCCGGCGCGTCGGCGTGCCGGTCTACGCATCCGACGATCCCGTGGGCGTGGCGCGGCGCTTCAAGCCCGATCTCGTCCAGGCCCCGGCCTCCCTGCTCGACCAGCGGCTGCTGCTCGACGGCTCGCTCACCACGATCGCCGAGATGGGCGTCGAGGTGCATCTGCGCTCGATCTTCCTGAACGGCGCCCTGTTCCTGCCGCCCGATCGGGCGCCCAGCCACCTGAAGGCCGCCGCGGGTCGCATCAGCCGCGCGCGGCGCCTGATCGCCGAAGGCAGGTCCGATCCGCTGCAGGCGGCGCTGGGCTTCGCGCTCACGCGGCCCGAGGCCTCGGCCGTGCTGGTCGGCGTGACCTCGGCCGCCGAGATGAGCGCCGTCGTCGCTGCGGCCATGAGCCCGCCGCCCGACCTCGACTGGGACGAGATGGCGATCGACGACCCCGAAACCCTGGCCTGGGTTGCGGCCTGACGCCTAGCCGAACGGCTTCTCCAGGCTGGGCTGCGGCGGGGTGAACCAGGCCGCGCCGTCCTCGGTCACGTGGAAGTGGTCCTCCAGGCGCACGCCGAAGGCGCCGGGCACGACGATCATCGGCTCGTTCGAGAAGCACATGCCGGGCTGGAGCGGCGTCCTGTCTCCGCGCACGAGGTAGGGCGCCTCGTGGATCGAAAGCCCGATGCCATGGCCGGTGCGGTGGGGCAGGCCGGGCAGTTCGTAGTCGGGCCCGAAGCCCTCGGCCTCCAGCACGCGCCGCGCCACCGCATCGATCTCCTCGCACGGCACGCCCGGCTTCACAGCGGCGAAGGCCGCGGCCTGGGCCTTCTTTTCCACCTCCCAAACCCGGGCCTGCTCCTGCGTCGGGGTTCCGAACACGTAGGTGCGGGTGATGTCGGAGTTGTAGCCCTGGACCTGGCAGCCGGTGTCGATCAGCACGAGGTCGCCGTCCTTCAGCGACTGGTCGCCGGGCAAGCCATGCGGATAGGCCGAGGCCTCCCCGAACTGGACGGCGCAGAACGACGAACCGTTGTCCGCGCCCAGCGCCCGGTGCGCCTGGTCGATGAACCGGCGGACCTCGCTGGCGGTGATCCCCTCCCGCAGGATCCGCGCGGCGCGGCGATGCACGTCCAGCGTCATGGCCTTGGCCTGGGACATCAGGGCCAGCTCGGCCGGCGACTTGATCATCCGGCAGCCGTCGACCACCGGCGCGCCGCTGGTCATCGCCACCTTGGGCGCGGCCTGCCGCAGGCCGTCGAACATGAAGAACGCCAGCGCCGGGTCGATCGCCAGCGAACCGGCGCCCAGCTCCGACAGCACCGTCGCGCAGAGCGCGTAGGGGCTCTCGTGCTCCTCCCACAGGCGCAGCGGCGCCTCGATCGCCAGCGAGGCCTCCAGCGAGCCCTTCTCGAAGCGCGGGCAGATCATCACCGGCGCGCCCGTCTTGGGCAGGATCATCGCCACCAGCCGCTCGGTGGCGTTCCAGGCGACGCCCGCGAAGTAGCGCAGCGACGCGCCCGCCCCAATGATCAGGGCGTCGGTGGTCATCAGCGCCTGGCCCCTGGCGAGCCGCGCGAGCCGCTCCGCCTGTGAGATCGGCGGCGCGGGATCGGGCCAGCGCCCCAGCTCGGCGAGTTCCCGTTCGACCGTCGATCCGCCGATGCCGTTCATCTCGAACTCCCGTGTAGAGGCGCAGAAGAAGCGCACGAACGCGTCCCTCGCAAGGCGTCATCCCAGGCCTTGCGCCTGGGATCCCTCTCGAAGCCGCGCCTCCGCTGGAGGGCTGAAATCGCACAGGCGGCCGAAAGAGGGATACTCGCCACAAGGGCGAGGATGACGCGGGCCGGATGGCGCGGCTAAAGAAGGCCCATGGCCGGAAGTCAGGACTTTGCCCCCGATCCGCGCAATGCGGATCTCAAGATCTACGTCAACGGCGCGCTCGTGCCGCGCAGCGAGGCGAAGGTGTCGGTGTTCGACGCCGGCTTCGTGCTCGGCGACGGCGTCTGGGAAGGGCTCCGCCTCCACAAGGGCCGGCTCCTGTTCCTGGAGGCGCACATCGACCGGCTCTACGAAGGGCTGGCGGCCATCCAGCTCGACATCGGCCTGACGCAGGCCGAGCTCGTGGCCGAGATCGAGCGCACCGTGAAGGCCAACGGCATGGAGCATGGCGCGCACCTGCGCCTCATGGTGACGCGCGGCGAGAAGAAGGCGGTCAACCAGGACCCGCGCAACTGGCTGGGCAAGCCCACCATCGTCATCACCGCCGAATACAAGGAGCCCTCGCCCGAGATCGTGACCCGGGGGCTGGCTCTGGCCACGTCCGACATCCGCTGCACGCCGGCCGAGATGTTCGACATGCGGCTGAATTCGCACAGCCGCCTGGCCCTGATCCGCGCCCTGATCGACGCCATCGAGCGCGGCGGCGACGAGGCCCTGATGCTGGACCCGAACGGCTATGTGTCGAGCTGCAACGCCACCAACTTCTTCTGGGTGAAGGGCGGCCGGGTGATGACCTCCACCGGCGACTACTGCTTCAACGGCGTGACCCGGGCCAACGTCATCGCGCTCTGCCGCCGTCACGACATCCCGATCACCCTGGGCGACTTCGAACTGGGCGACGTCCAGGCGGCCGACGAGGCGTTCGTCACCGGCACCTTCGGCGGGCTGACGCCGGTGCGCTCCATCGACGGGCATGACCTGCCGGAAGCCCTGCCCGGCCCGATGACCCGGACGCTGCGGGCCGCCTACGAGGCGCTCAAGGACGAGGACGCGGGCGCCGCATGACCATCCGCATCGCCATGTGGTCGGGGCCGCGGAACATCTCCACGGCCATGATGCGCAGCTTCGAGAACCGCGGCGACTGCGTGGTCGTCGACGAGCCCTTCTACGCCGCCTATCTCGCCCGGACCGGGCTGGACCATCCGATGCGCGACGAGGTGCTCGCCGCCCAGCCGCGCGACTGGCAGGCGGTGGTCGCGGACCTCGCGAAGCTCGACGCCCCCGTCGTCTACGAGAAGCAAATGGCCCACCACATGCTGGAGGGCTTCGGACTCGATTGGGCCGCCGGGCGCCGCAACGCCTTCCTGATCCGCGACCCGGCCGAGGTGCTGGCCTCCTATGTCGCCAAGCGCGGCGAGGTCACGCTGGACGACATCGGCGCCGTCAGGCAGCGCGAACTGTTCGAGCGCGAGGCCGACCGGCTGGGCCGCGCGCCGCCCGTCGTGCGCGGCGCCGACGTGCTGGCCGATCCGGCGGGGATGCTGAAGGCCTTGTGCGCGGCCCTCGACATCCCGTTCACCGAGAAGATGCTGGCCTGGCCGCCGGGCCCGCGCGCCAGCGACGGCGTCTGGGCGCCGGCCTGGTACGACTCGGTCGAGCGCTCCACCGGCTTCGAGACGCCCCAGCGCCGCGCCTATCCCCCGCTGCCCGACGCGCTCAAGCGCATCGCCGAGGCGGCCCGGCCCCACTACGAGGCCCTGGCCGCCCACCGGCTCGCCGCCTGAACCCGCGCCGTCCCTGACGCAGGGACAGATTGCCCCCGACTCCCGGTGAGGCTATCTGAACGCCAGGTTCGGCCGGCGTCTCGTCGGGCGGGCCGATGCGCGCCGGTGTCCGGGAATGCGGTGCGGGTCCTTGCGGGCCCAATTCCGCGGCTGTCCCTGCAACTGTAAGCGGCGAGCACGAGATGCGTGGCGACCTTCAGGGTCGCCGGCCACTGGGCCCTCGGGCCTGGGAAGGCGCGTTTCGTGCGGCGACCCGCGAGCCAGGAGACCGACCGGTGCGTGTCGCTCTAGCCGTGGCTCAGGGATTGGCCGTGGCGCGGGTCGAACTCGTCGGAGCGACGAACCAGCGGCGGGGGCCGCCTTCGCGTGTTCCGGCGGGCGCCATGCGTCCGGCCGCCGGACGCGCGACCGCCCGGAGGGCGGAGGCCTCCCGCCACGTCGCACGACGCCGGGGCCAGATCCCACCATGAAGACCCGCCTTCTCCTGTTCGCCGCAGCCGCGGCGATCGCACCCGCCCATTCCGCTTGCGCCGAGTCCGCCGTGGACGAGGTGGTCGTCACCGCCTCGCGCAACGGCGAGGGTTTGCGCGCCGACCAGATCGGCGGTTCGGCCACGGTGCTGGACGACACCGCGTTCGAACAGCGTCAGACGCGCTTCGTCTCCGACATCCTGCGCGATGCGCCCGGCCTGGCCGTCAACCGCGTCGCCGGCCTCACGCAGATCCGCATCCGCGGGGCGGAGGCCAACCACACCCTCGCCCTGGTGGACGGCATCGAGGTGTCGGACCCCTACGCCGGCGAATTCGACTTCGGCGCGCTGATCGCCGACGAGGGCGTGAAGGTCGAGGTGCTGCGCGGCCAGCAGAGCGCGCTCTACGGATCCGACGCCATCGGGGGCGTGATCAACTACATCACCCTGTCGGGCGCCGAGGCCCCCGGGGTCCGCCTGCGGGCGGAGGGGGGCTCGTTCGGAACCGTCGCGTCGGCGGCGCGGGCTGCCGGCGTCGTGGGCGATCTCGACTACGCCGTCTCGGCCTCGCAGTTCCGAACCGACGGCGCGCCGAACGCCCGCGGCGGCGAACGCGACATCGGCTCGGCCAACTGGAGCCTCTCGGGCAAGACCCGCTGGTCGCCCTCGGAAACCTTCCGCCTCGACCTCGTGGGCCGCTATTCCCGCAGCCGCGACGATATCAACAACAGCGACTTCGACCCCACCAGCGCCAGCTTCGGCTACACGGTCGACAGTCCTGGCTCCTATGTGAAGAACCATACGCTCTACGGCCTCGCCCGGGGCGAGCTGTCGCTGCTGGACGGCCGCTGGACCCAGGCGATCTCGGCCCAGGCGGCCTACACCAAACGCGACGGCTTCGACTTCGACGCGCCCAGCTACGGCGATCGCGGACGACGGACCAAGGCCTCGTACGAGACCACCTACCGCTTCGGGACCGGCGCGATCCGCCAGGAGGTGACGCTCGCCGTCGACGCCGAACGCGAGCGCGCCCGCAATGCGGACCCCTCCGGCTTCGCCTTCAACGGCTGGCGTCACATCGACAATGTGGGCGTGGTCGCCGCCTACGACCTCTGGGCCAACGACCGGCTCGCGCTGGGCGCCTCCTTCCGCCACGACGACAACAACCGGTTCAGGAACGCCGACACCTACCGCGTCCAGGGCAGCTATCGCTTCGATTCGGGTCTGCGCCTGCGGGCCGCGGCCGGCTCGGGCGTGAAGAATCCCGGGTTCGGCGAACTCTTCGGCTATGTGGACGGCCGCTACATCGGCAATCCCGACCTCAGGCCAGAGACGTCCGAAGGCTGGGAGGCTGGCGCCGAGCAGACCTTCATGGACGGCGCGGCGCTGATCGGCGCCACCTGGTTCCACAGCACGCTGAAGGACGAAATCTACACCACCTTCCCACCGCCGCTGTTCGTGGCCTCGCCCGCCAACCGCGATACGAAGTCGAAGCAGCGCGGCCTCGAAGCCTTCGCCCGCGTGCGGTTCGGGGCCTTCCTGATCGACGCGGCCTACACCCGCCTGCACGCCCGCGAGAACGGCCAGGTGGAAGTGCGCCGGCCCAACGACATCGCCAGCCTCGCCCTGACCTGGCAGGATCCCGGGGATCGCGGCTCGGCTACGCTGGTCGTGCGCTACAACGGCGCCCAGGACGATCTGGCCTTCACCGATCCGTCCTTTGTTCCGGTGCGCGTGCGGCTCGACGACTACACCCTGGTCGACCTCAACGGGGAATGGCGGCTCACCGACCGCGTCCGCGCCTTCGCCCGCGTCGAGAACCTCTTCGACGCGCGCTACGAGGAGGTGTTCAGCTTCGTGGCTCCCGGGCGCGGCGTCTACGCCGGCCTGCGGACGAGCTTCTGAGGCGCGCCATGGGACGGACGGACCTCTCCCCCTGGCGCGCCGCGGCCTGGCCGGTCGTGCTCGCCGTCGTCACCGTGGCGGGCAGCCTCGCGGCGTCCTGCCTGATGCCGTTCACCGCGCTGGCGGCGATCGCTGCGGCGACCTTGCCGCCCGGTCGCGCCGCCCTCGCCGTGATCGGCGCCTGGGCGGCCAACCAGGCGATCGGCTTCGGCCTGCTGGGCTATCCGCACACGGGCCAGGCTCTCGGGCAGGGCGCAAGCCTGCTGGCCGCCGCGCTGTTGGCCCAGCAGGTCGCGCGCGCCGTGGGCGTCGCGACGGGCGGCGTCCTGCGCCTCTGCGCCGGCTTCGTCGCCGGGTTCGTCGCCTATGAGGCGCTGCTCCTCGCCGCGGCGCGGGTGACCGGCGGACTCGACACCTTTACGCCGGCGATCGTCGCCCAGGTCGCGGTGTCCGACGCGCTGTGGTTCGCGGTGCTGCTCCTGGCGAGCCTGACGCTCCAGCGGGCGGCGCCGGGGCTCGCCCCCCACCGCCCGCTGAGCCCGAGGCTGGCCTGATGGGCGACGGCCCGCGGATCGTCTCGCTGCTCCCCAGCGCCACCGAGATCGCGGTGGCGCTGGGCTTCTGCGATCGGCTGGTGGGGCGATCGCACGAGTGCGACTTCCCCGCGCCCGTGCGCGCCCTGCCGGCGCTCACGCGCACCAAGCTGGAAAAGGGCCTGCCGTCCGCCGAGATCGACCGGCGGGTGCAGGAGATCGTCCGGCAGGGCCTGTCGGCCTACGAGGTCGACGCGGTCCGTCTGCGCGAATTGGAGCCCGACGTGATCCTCACTCAGACCCAGTGCGCGATCTGCGCCGTCACCCCGCTCGACCTCGAGGAGGCCCTGGCCGCCTGGACCGGCGCGGCGCCGGTGCTTGTCTCGCTGGCGCCGGACGACCTGTCGGACGTCTGGGGCGATTTCGCCGAGGTGGGCGCAGCCCTCGGCCTGTCCCTGGAGGACGTAGCCTCGCGAGTGCGGCCGTTGCGTCACCGGCTCGAGGACCTCGCACGTCGCACGGCCGGGATTCCGGCCCGCCCCCGCGTGGCCGCCATCGAGTGGATCGAGCCGCTGATGGCGGCCGGCAACTGGATCCCGGAGCTCATTGCGCTGGCGGGCGGCGAAAGCCTGTTCGCCACGCCCGGACAGCACTCGCCCTGGCTGGCCTGGGACGCGCTGACCGGCGCCGATCCCGACGTGATCGTGCTGATGCCCTGTGGCTTCCAGATTCCCCGGACCCTGACCGATCTCGGCCCGCTCGCCCGCGATCCTCGCTGGCGCGCCCTGAGCGCCGTACGCGAGGGCCGGGTCTTCGCCGCCGACGGCCACCATCTGTTCAACCGGCCCGGCCCGCGGCTGGTGGAATCCGCCGAGGCTCTGGCCGAGATTCTCCACCCCGGCGCCTTCGACTTCGGCCATGCCGGGCGGTTCTGGACGCGCGTCGGGTCGTGACGGCGTGGACGCTTGCGATCGGGACCGGCGGGCGGCAAGGTCCCGCGCCATGCGCAACGCTCCCCTCTTCGCCCCCCTCGCCCTCGCCCTTGCCGTCGCCGCGCCGGCGTTCGCCCAGCCGCTGGGCGGCGAGCAGCCGCTGTTGAAGGAAGTGGCCGCACAGGTCTCGCCGCAGCGCCAGCGGGCGACGATCGAGAAGCTCGTGTCGTTCGGCACCCGGCACGCGGGATCCGACACCAAGTCCGACAAGCGCGGCGTCGGCGCGGCTCGCCGCTGGATTGCTTCGGAATTCAATTCAATATCGAAGGATTGCGGCGGACGCCTCAAGGTCGAGACGCCCTCCCAGGTGATGACGGCCCCTCGCCTGGCCGGCCCCACCGAGATCATGGACGTCCTGGGCGTCCTGCCGGGGACCACCGATCCCGGCCGCGTCATCGTGATCAGCGGCCACTACGACAGCCGCAACTCCGACGCCAACGACTTCACCGGCGACGCGCCCGGAGCCAACGACGACGGCTCGGGCACGGCTGCCGTGATCGAGGCGGCCCGCGCGCTCTGCCAGCACGAATACCCGGCCACCCTGGTCTTCGCCGCCCTCTCCGGGGAGGAGGAAGGGCTGCTGGGCGGCAAGGTGCTGGCCGACTACGCGCTCGCCCAGGGCTGGCGCGTCGAGGCCGACCTCAACAACGACATCGTCGGCAACACCGAGGGCATGGGCGGCGTGCGCGACAACACCCACGTCCGCGTCTTCTCCGAAGGCACGCGCAGCACCGAGACGCCCGAGCAGGCCAACCGGCGGCGCTACAACGGCGGCGAGGTCGACAGCCCCTCGCGCAACCTCGCCCGCTTCATGGACCGGCTGGCCGACCAGTACCTGACCAATCTCGACGTGAAGATGATCTACCGCACCGACCGCTTCGGCCGCGGCGGCGACCAGGTGGAGATGCTCGCCGCCGGCTTCCCGGCCGTGCGGGTGACCGAGGCGGCCGAGAACTACACGCGCCAGCACCAGAACCTGCGCACCGAGCACGGGATCAAGTACGGCGACGTGATCGAGGGCGTGGACTTCGACTACCTGGCCCAGGTGACGCGCCTGAACGTGGTGACCATGGCCGCGCTCGCCATGGCGCCGGCCCCGCCGACGGGCGTTGAGATCGAAGGCGCCGTCGGCCCCGACACCACGGTCAAATGGACGCCGGCCAAGGACGCGGCCGCCTACCGCGTCTGGTGGCGCGGGACCACCGATCCGCAGTGGCGCTATTCGCGGGCGGTGGGAACCGGAGGCACGGTCAGGCTGCCGAACGTCGTCATCGACGACTGGTTCTTCGGCGTCAGCGCCATCGGCCCCGACGGCTTCGAGAGCCCGGTGGTGTTCCCCGGCGCGCCCGGAACCTTCGAGCGCGGCGGAACGGCGAAGTAGGGCGGGGATGCTCCTCCTCTGGAGGAGCTGTCGCGGAGCGACTGAGGAGGGTTGGCGGCGAGAGGTCTGAGCGGACCTCCTCCGGCCCTTCGGGCCACCTCCTCCAGAGGAGGAGGATCAGCCCAGCCTGGCCTTGTAGAGCTTGGTGAGCTCGGCCCAGGCGCGCTCGGCTTCGGCCTCGTTGTAGACGGCGCTGCCGCGAACGGTCCAACCGTGGTCGCCGCCGTAGACCTCGACGGTCGCCGGACGGTTCAGGTCGGCGAAGGTCTTCTTCAGTACCTCCTTGTCGCCAGGCGCGCGCGCATCGTCGTTCCTGGCCACACAGACCAGGTAGCTGGCCTTGGACTTGGCGACCAGCAGGTGGGGGCTGTTGGGCTGCGGGGTCACCAGCCCGCCGCCGTGGAAGGTGGCCGCCGCCCCGATGCGGTCGGCGACGGCCGCCGCCGTGCGGAAGGTCAGCGGACCGCCCATGCAGTAGCCCTGGACCCCGGCCGGCTTCTTCCTGTCCACCTGCGGCTGGGCGTCGAGGAACGCGAGATAGGCCTTGGCGTCGTTGTCCACGCCCGCGTCCGGCATCGCCATGCGATAGCCCATCAGCGTCTGGCGGCCGGAGGGTTCGCCGAAGTTCAGGCCCGCGTACTCGGCGGGCTTGGCCGAGCGGTAGAAGGGGTTGGGAACCAGCACCACATAGCCCTGGGCGGCCAGCCGGCGGCCCATCTCGCGGAACACGGGGCGCAGGCCCAGGATGTCGGTCCAGATCAGCACGGCCGGCCAGGTCCCCTTGCCAGCGGGATAGAGGAGCACCGCGTCGGCCTCGCCGTCGGCGGTCTTCACCACCACGTCCTTGGCGGTGACCTCGGCCATGGCGCGGGCCTCGGCCGCGCTCAGCACCGCCAGGGCGCCGACGCCGGCGCCGAAGGCGCGCCGGGAGATGGCGGGGTCAGCCTGGAGCCAGGGGTTGATCTCGTCGTCGCACATGGGGGCCTCCCGGTTTTCGTTACCCGCCGCCTAGGCAGGGGGCCTCATGTTGCGGCGATATTTCAGCGGAGGGGAACCACGAAAGACACGAAGCGCGCCTCGTTGGGGGGCCGGGGTCGTGTTTTTGGAACCACAGAAGACACGGAAAACACTGAAGGCCGGCGGCCCCCGCCCGGCGTCGCGAAGGCGGGGTCGAGCTTCCGGCTCGGATTCAGGTCCCGATCAACAGACTGAAAACATTATAGATCGTCATGGCCCAGCTTGTCCGGGCCATCCATGAACACCACGCGGGCAAGCCAGGACGCGGCGGCGGCGCCAAACCGGCCGACGCCCCTGTTCATGGGTCGCCCGGACAAGCCGGGCGATGACGACAGGGCTGGTTGACCAAGTCGCCAACCTGAACCGCGAGAGGGGGCCGAGCGCTCCGCGCTCTGATTTCTTTCGCGTTTTTCGCGCCTTTCGTGGTCCCTACGCCCAGACGCCGTAAGGGTCGACGAAGGGCTTGCCGAAGGCGGCGGCGACGGCGGGGTGGGTCAGTTCGCCGGCCAGCACGTTGAGGCCCTTGGCCAGGTGCTTGTTGGTCTTCAGCGCGTCCAAGCCCTTGTCGGCGAGCTGCAAGCCGAACGGCAGGGTGGCATGGACCAGCGCTTCCGACGAGGTGCGCGGCGCGGCGCCCGGCATGTTGGCCACGCAGTAGTGGACCACGCCGTCGATCGTATAGGTCGGGTTCTTGTGGGTGGTGGGCTTGCTGGTCTCGAAGCAGCCACCCTGGTCGATGGAGACGTCCACCAGCACCGAGCCCGGCTTCATCTGCGACAGGTGCTCCTTGCGCACCAGCTTGGGCGCGGCGGCGCCGGCGGTCAGCACCGCGCCGATCACCAC
This sequence comes from Phenylobacterium sp., assembly GCF_016124325.1. GTDB lineage: Bacteria > Pseudomonadota > Alphaproteobacteria > Caulobacterales > Caulobacteraceae > Phenylobacterium. The sequence continues at coordinate 104,637 of NZ_WGNY01000014.1, read as the reverse complement.
GTCGGCCTTGAGGATCTCCTCCTCCACCGCGTCGATGGTGGAATAGCGGGTGATCACGCGGCCGGCGAAGATGTCGTCGACGTAGCGCATGCGCGGGATCGAGCGTTCCAGGATCACCACCTCGGCGCCGAGGCCGGCGGCCATCACCGCGGCGTTGGCGCCCACCACCCCGCCGCCCAGGATGCAGACGCGCGCGGGCGGCACGCCGGGCACGCCGGAGATCAGGAGGCCCATGCCGCCGTTGTGCTTCAGCAGGGTCTCGCCGGCCGAGAAGACGGCGATGCGGCCGGCCACCTCCGACATGGGCGCCAGCAGCGGCAGGCCGCCGTTGGCGTCGGTGACGGTCTCGTAGGCGATCGCCGCGCAGCCCGACTGGACCAGGCCCTCGGTCTGGGCCGGATCGGGCGCCAGGTGCAGGTAGGTGAAGAGGATGTGGTCGGGGGTCAGCCGCGCCCACTCCACCGCCTGGGGCTCCTTCACCTTCACGATCATCCTGGCCTCGCGGAATACCGCCTCGGCGTCGGGGAGGATCGTCGCGCCGGCCCGGACATAGGCCGCGTCGGGATAGCCCGCGCCGTCGCCGGCGCCGGTCTCGACCACCACCTCGTGGCCGTGGGTCACGTACTCGCGCACGGCGGTGGGGGTGAGGCCGACACGATATTCGTCCGGCTTGATCTCGCGAGGCACACCGACGCGCATGAGCGGCTCCTTCAGGGGCGGATATTGCGGGCTTGTGGCGGTGTGGGGGAACAGCGTTGCCGGGTCAAGGGGATGATGCGAAGTCCGATCCTCCTCCATTGGAGGAGGTGGCCCGGAGGGCCGGAGGAGGTCCGCTCAGAAATCGCCGTTGCGAGGTCGCTGATGACCCCCTCAGTCGCTTCGCGACAGCTCCCCCGAAGGGGGAGCATCCGCCTCGCGAAGGAAGGCGAGGATCGTTCGGGCCGCATCATCGACCTCTTGCAGGATGATGCGCGCGGGCAGGCGCAGCGTGCGGATTCCCTTGGCCGCAAGCCACTCATCGCGGAGCCGGTCGCGTGCCGGACGTCCGCCGACATCGTGGTCGCGCCCGTCGACCTCGACGCAGAGGCGATGTTCAGCACAGTAGAAGTCGAGGACATAGGTCCCGATCGGGTGCTGACGACGAAAACCGAGGCCAGCGAGTCGACGTCCCTTGAGCGCGCGCCAGAGCAACACCTCCGGCAGGCTCATGTTTCGCCGGAGGCGGCGCGCGAGGTCCCGGGTTTCGGCCGGCGCATCCATGATCTCAGTTCCGATACCGCCCCGCCAGCCGTCGCGTCTCGCGGGGGTCGGGGTTGTCGGGCAGGGCGAAGGCCACGCGCCAGTGCAGGCGGTGGCAGCCGGGGCAAGGCCACTGGACGCGGCGGGCCACCTGGTCGAGCGGGGTGGTGTAGCCGCCGGCGCGCAGCTCCTGCAGGCGGGCCAGCACCCGGGCGGGGTTGTAGCCCTTGGTCCAGCCGCAGGCGGCGCAGGTCAGCATCAGGCGGCAGCCGGGCCAGCGGGGATGGTCGCCGATCACGGCCAGCTTGTTGAAGGGTATGGTGCGCATGGAAGAGCCTCGCGGCCGCATGAAAGCAGGTCGCCGCGCCGGAAGCGACAGATTGTTCATCTTTTGTTCTCATTTTGGGTAGTTCGGGGGAACCCGCCCTCCGCCGCGCCGTTCCGCCCTTGGCCCGCGCCGCCGGCGCCCCGATACTGCGCGCCGCAACCCGCCATCGCCCTGACAGGATCCTCCCCCTGCCGTCGCCGTCCGACCCCGAAAATTCCCCGCCCGCCGCGACCCGGCCGCGCCTGTCCCGTATCGAAGCCGTGGTGAACACCGCCGCCGGCGGCGTGGCCCGCGACGCGCCCGACGTCCTGAAGACGCTGCTGGCCAAGTCCGGCGCGGAGGTCCGCATATCCGCCTGCGCGCCCAAGGACGTGGAGGGCGCGCTCAAGGCCGCGATCGACGCCGCCCCCGACCTGCTGGTGGTGCTGGCCGGCGACGGCACCGCGCGCGCGGCGGCCGAGATGGCCGGCATGGACGGCCCGCCGATCGCGCCGCTGGCCGGCGGGACCATGAACATGCTGCCGCACGCCATCTATGGCGCGCGCCCCTGGGCCGAGGCGCTGCGCGAGACGCTGGAGCACGGAACGGAGAAGACGCTGGCGGGCGGCGACATCGACGGCCGACGCTTCCTGGTGGCCGCTATCGTGGGGGCGCCGGCGCTGTGGGCCCCGGCGCGGGAAGCGGCGCGGGAGGGCAAGGCGCGCGAGGCCCTGGCGCACGCGCTGGCGGCCCTCGACAAGAGCTTCGCCGGCCGGCTGCGCTACAGCCTGGACGGCGGGCCGCGCAGCGAAACCGAGGCCCTGATCCTGATGTGTCCGACCGCCTCGCGTGTGATGGACGACACCGCCCAGGCGCTGGAGGCCGAGGCCCTGAACATCCACGGCGCGGGCGAGGCGCTGCGGCTGGGCGCCGCGGCCCTGGTCGGCGACTGGCGCATGGACCCGGCGGTGGAGGGCCGCGCCTGCCAGGTGGCCAACATCTGGGCCGACGGCGGGGCCCCGGCCCTGGTGGACGGCGAGCTGGTGCGGCTGTCCCAGCTCACCGAGGCGCGGTTCGAGCCGGCGGTGTGCCGGGTAATCGCGCCGCCCAAGCCGAAGGCGGGATTCATTGCGCAACTGAGGGCGCGCGCCCCGTGAAACGCATCATCGCGCACCTGTCCGACATCCACTTCGGCGACCAGCACGAGCCGGCGCTGGCGGGGGCGACGGACTGGCTGCGCGAGCACGCCTTCGACCTGATCGTGGTGTCGGGCGACCTGACCCGGTTCGGCGAGGTGAACGAATTCGAGGCGGCGGCGGAGTGGCTGGCGGCGCTGACGGCCCCCACTCTGGTGACGCCCGGCAACCACGACGCCCCCTACCTCGCCTGGGCCGAGCGGATCGCCGCGCCCTTCCGCCGCTACGAGCGCCACATCGGGCCCGCCCCGGCGCAGGGCTGGCGCGCCGGCGGCGTAGCGGCGCGCGGCGTCAACACCGCGCGGGGCGCGCAGCCGCGTCTGAACTGGTCGAAGGGCCAGATCGCCGGGCGGCAGGCCAAGGAGGCCGCTCGATGGTTCCAGCCTGACGACCTGGTGCGGATCGTGGTGGCCCACCACCCTCTGATCGAGATGCTGGGCGGCCCCATGACCGCGCGGGTCTGGGGCGGCGAACGGGCGGCCCGGCGATTCGCCGACGGCGAAGTGGACCTGGTGCTGTCCGGCCATGTCCATGCGCCCTTCGCCCGGCCCTATCCGTTCGGCGACGAGCGCACCTATGCGGTGGGCGCGGGCACGCTGTCGGTGCGCGAACGCGGCGCGCCGCCGGGCTTCAATGTGATCGAGGTGGACGACGCGGTGTTCCGGGTCACGGCGCTGGGGTGGACGGGCTCGCACATGGAGCCCTGGCGGACCTGGGCGCTCGACCGGCGCCCGAGGTCCTCACCGGGCTAGAGGCCTTCCCCCTCACGATGCGGCATCGTGAGGGGATCAGAAGGGCTCTAGAGCGGTCCGGAACCCGGCCGGCCACGGACCATGTGGGCGACGACCGAGACCAGGAACAGGATCAGGAAAACGAAGAACAGGATCTTGGCGATGCCGATCGCGGCGCCGGCCACCGTCGTGAAGCCGAGAACGGCGGCGATCAGAGCCACCACCAGAAATGTCAGGGCCCAGCCGAGCATGATAGGTCTCCTCGCATACGGACCGACGCGTCCGCGGAGAAGGCAACGTCGGAAGCTGGAGTAGCGTTCCGCGCTATTTCCGGGGGCGGGCGGCGTTGCCGGCCACGAACGCGCTGAGGATGGTGGTGAGCGCGCCGGGATTGCGGATCGACACCGTAATGACCGCGGCGGCCGCCACCGCCGCGGCGGCCATGGCCGCGAACGGACGCTCCTTGGCCATGCCGATCAGCTTGTCGACCTGCGATTCCTCGCCCTTCGGCGGCGGCTTCGGCGAGGCGGCTCGGACCGCGACAGCGGCCACGATCACGGCGATCAGGGCGAAGATGGCGGCCACGACGGCCGCCGCGCCCGCCGGACCCAGCCAGACCCGGGCCAGGGCGAAGACGGCGTAGGACGCCGCCACCACGCAAACGCCGGCGGCCGCAGCCACCGCGGCGACGGCGGCGGCGAGGTTCAGGACGCGTCTGACGATCAACGGCGGGCCGCGAGCAGCAGGCCGATCAGCACGCCCACGCCAAGGGCGGCGCCCGTGGCGGCGAGCGGGCGGGCCCGGATCTGTTCGCTCGCGACGCGGGCCGCCTCGTCGAGCTGTTCGCCGGCCGCGTCGGCGTAGACGCGGCTCTGGGCGCGGACCTGCTCGAGGCTCTGCTGGGCGGCGGCCTCGACGCGCTTCACCGCGTCGGCCACGGCCTTCTGGATGTCGGCCTTCAGCTTGGCGGCGTCTTCGGCCGCCATAGCCGCGTCTTCGGTCGTCGCCGATACAGCCTTGGCGGGCATGCAAGTTCTCCTAGCGGTGGGTGGACTGAACCAGATCGAGGCCAAGCCTCAAGCGGCCAACATAGGGCTTCCTTCGGGGCGCGCAAAGCATAGCCGGGAGCCGAAGGATCGAATCGTCGTTTACCGTCGCGCAACCAGGCCGCATTTCCTATCTTGCCGCGATGACGCGCACGCCGGACCTAGCTTTGGACGGGAAGCGCCTGGAGGCCGCGCTTCAGGCGGCGGTCTTGGCGCATTCGAATGGGACCTGCTGCGCGATGTCTTCGTCGTCAGTCCGCTGATGGCCGCCATCACCGGACTGCCGTCCGGCGAGTTCCCGGCGGAAGGCGGCACGGCGTTCTACAAATACGCCCATCCCGACGATCTCGAGGCCCTTGACGCGCAGCGCCGCCGCGACCTGCAGAACGGCGAGACCTACGACGTCCGGTTCCGCCACATCCGCCCCGACGACCAGCGCACCGTCTGGCTGCGCGTGGCCGGCGTGATCGAGCGCGACGCGCAGGGCCACGCCGTGCGCACCCTCGCCATCGTCGAAGACACCAGCCAGGCCCACCTCAAGGAGGACCAGCGCCAGCAGCTGATGGCCGAACTGGACCACCGGGTGAAGAACGTGCTGGCCGCCGTGCAGGCGCTCGCCCAGCAGACGGCCAAGCGCACCACCTCGCTCGACGCCTTCCTCGCCACGTTCAGCGGCCGTCTCAAGGCGATGGCCTCGGCCAACGAGCTGCTCACGGCCGCCCGCTGGCGCGGCGCGGCCATCGACCATCTGGCCACGGCCGAACTGGGCGCGATCGCCCCCGGCCAGACGAGCTGGAACGGGCCGGAGCTGTTCCTGACCCCCCGCGCGGCCAATGCGCTGTCGCTGGCGCTGCACGAACTGGCCACCAACGCGGTGAAGTACGGCGCGCTCTCCACCGACACCGGGCGCGTCGACGTCCGCTGGAAATCCGCGCCCGAAGGCGGATTCGAACTGACCTGGAGCGAAAGCGGCGGGCCGACCGTCAGCGCGCCCATCCGCGAGGGCTTCGGCACGACCTTGCTGGCCCAGGTGACGGGACGCGAGCTCAACGGCCACGCCAAGGTCGATTTCCGGCCGGGCGGCGTGCAGGCGAAGATCCGCGCCGGCGCCGCGGCCGTGGCCGAGCGCCCGGACATCGTGCCCGAGGCGCCCGCCGCCCGGGTCACCGAGACGGTGGACGTCACACGCACGCGCCCCAGCCTGAAGGGGGCCAGGGTGTTGATCGTCGAGGATGCGGTCCTGCTGGCGCTCGAACTGGAAACGGCGCTGTCCGAAGCCGGGGCGACGGTGATTGGGCCGGCCTACGAACTCGAGGAGGCGCTGGCGCTGCTGGACCGCCCGATCGACGCGGCCGTGCTCGACGCCAACCTCAATGGCCGCTCGGTGACGCCGGTGGCCGAGGCCCTGGCCGCGCGCAAGGTGCCGTTCGTGTTCGCCACCGGCTACGGCGAGACCGGCGGCGCGCCGGGCGGCTTCGACGCCCCCGTGATCCGCAAGCCCTACGACGTCACCCAGGTGGCCGCCGCGGTCGCCGAGCTGCTCGCGGCGAATTAACCTCGCGAAGCGGCGCGTTGCCGCGCGGCGAGATCGCGCTGGGACAAGGCGCCGCCTCCGCAAAGCCGCCCGGAACCTCTATCCCCGCCTCACGAAGGCCCGCGGCGTAGCGTTTCGCGGGGGCCGGACCGGCGGCTATGGGACCTCGCCCGGAAACAGGCGACCCGACTTCCACGGACCGCCCGCGGCGCGAGCCGCGGGCTGTCTTGTTCCGTTCAGATGACGCCCTGAGCCCTGAGGGCTTCGAGCCGCTCCGGCGAGCATCCCGCGCGCGCGGCCAGCACCTCGTCGGTATGGGCGCCGAGGGCCGGGCCGGGCCAGCGCACGCGCCCGGGCGTGGCCGAGAGTTTCGGGAAGGCGTTCTGCATCCGCACCGGCCCGAAGACCGGATGCTCCACCGAGACGATGGCCTCGCGGGCGGCGAACTGCGGGTCCTCCAGCATGTCGGGGGCGCGGTAGACCCGGCTGGCCGGGATTCCCTTGTCCTCCAGCAGCTTGAGCAGGTCGGGCAGGGCGAAGCCCGCCGTCCAGTCGGCGATGATCCCGTCCAGTTCCTGCTGGTTCGCGCCGCGGCTGGCGTGATCGACGAACCTGGGGTCGGTCTTCAGGTCGGGACGGCCCATGGCCTCGGTCAGCCGGGCGTAGACGTTGTCGCCGTTGCCGCCGATCAGGATCATCTCGCCGTTGGCGCAAGGGTAGGCGTTCGAGGGCGCGATGCCGGGCAGGATCGAGCCCGACCGCTCGCGGACATAGTCGGTCAGGTCGTACTCGGTGATCAGGTTCTCCATCACCGCCAGCACGCTCTCGTACAGGGCCGCATCGATCACCTGGCCCAGGCCGGTCCGCTCCCGATGGTGCAGCGCCATGGTGATCCCCATGACCGCGTGCATGGCCGCCAGGCTGTCGCCGATGGAGATGCCGGCGCGCGCGGGCGGCCGGTCGGGCTCGCCGGTCACATAGCGCAGGCCGCCCATGGCCTCGCCGATCAGGCCGTAGCCGGCGCGCTGCGAATAGGGACCCGTCTGGCCGAAGCCGGACACCCGGGCCATGATCAGCCGCGGGTTGACTTTGGCCAGCGCCTCGTAGCCCAGGCCCCACTTCTCCATCGCACCCGGCCGGAAGTTCTCGATCAGCACGTCGGCGCCGGCGATCAGTTCGCGCGCCAGCGCCTGGCCCTCGGGGGTGCGCAGGTTCAGCCCCACCGACTTCTTGTTGCGCCCGATCACCGGCCACCAGGGCGACAGGCCCTTGGGCAGGCTGCGGCCCCACTGGCGCATGGGGTCGCCCGTCTTGGGATCCTCGATCTTGATCACCTCGGCGCCGAAGTCGCCCAGGATCTGGCCGCAGAACGGTCCGGCGATGAGCGTGCCCATCTCGATCACCACCAGATCGGAGAGCGGGCCCGGCGGGGGGGCGGCTGAAGAGGCGGCGGCGGCGGCGGTGTCGGTCATGATGCATGCCATACCCGCGGTGACGTAGCGCGACCAAGAGCTCAGTCCGCCGCGACGGCGCCGGGGTCGCGCATCGCGCCGCATGGCGCGGGTGCGGCCGCCAATGCTACGCTGTCCCGCAGATCGGCGAGGCTGGCGCAGGCGCCCGCCAGGACAGCGGAGTCACAGGACGCAGCCCGGATCGGACAGTTCGAAGCCGGCCGATACGGCCTTGCCGCTCTCGGCCCCGTCGAGCGTGCTGACCGCGCTTGCCCAGGCGCCCCTGGGCGTGGCGATCTTCGACCGCGAGATGCGGTACATGGCGGCTTCGCGCCAGTTCCTGACCGACCAGGGCCTGCCCGGCGACACGCCGCTGGTGGGGCGCCGCCACTACGATGTCTTTCCGGAGGTGCCCCAACGCTGGCGCGACATCCATGCCGACGTGCTGCGCGACGGGGCCTCGTTCAGCCATGACGCCGACCCGTTCGTGGACCGGGACGGACGCCTCGAATGGATCCGCTGGTCGATCGGCCCCTGGCGCGACGAGGCCGGCCGGATCGGCGGGCTGGTGCTGTACACCGAGGTCGTGACCGCCGCCGTGGAGGCGCGCATGGCCCTGGAGGCCGCCGAGGCCCGCTATCGCGCGGTGTTCGACCAGGCCGCCATGGCCGTGGCCCGGGTGGCGCCCGACGGGCGGTTCCTCGAAGTCAACGACCGGTTCTGCACCCTGGTGGGCTACGATCACGAAGAGCTGCTGGAGCTGAATTTCCAGGACATCACCCATCCCGAGGATCTGGCGGCCGACGTGGCGCGGGCCCAGGACCTGGCCGACGGCGCGACCGACATGCTGAGCGCCGAGAAGCGCTATGTGCACAAGTCGGGGGAGCCGGTCTGGGCGCACCTGACCGCGGCCATGGTGCGCAAGGCCTCCGGCGAGCCGGACTATTTCGTCTCGATCATCGAGGACATCTCCGCGCGCAAGGCCGCCGAGGGCGTGCAGGCGCGCCACCGGGAACAGCTCCGCCTGCTGGTCAACGAGCTGAACCACCGGGTGAAGAACACGCTCGCCACCGTACAATCCATGGCGTCCCAGACCCTGCGCGCCGAACCCGAGCCGCGGTCCGCCTACGAGAAGTTCGAGGCCAGGCTTATGGGCCTTTCGCAGGCCCACGACCTGCTCACGCGCGAGCGCTGGCACGGCGCCGATCTGGCGGCCGTGGCCGAACGCGCGCTGCGCCCGTTCGCCGCCGCCAATTCGACCCGCGTGACCGCCAGGGGCCCCTCGGCGCGCCTGCCTCCTGGCGCGGCGCTCACCCTGGCGCTGGTGCTGCATGAGCTGGCGACCAACGCCGTGAAGTATGGCGCCTTGTCGAACGACGAGGGCCGCGTGGCCCTGAACTGGACGCTGGACGAAGCCGATCACCACCTCACCCTGACCTGGGTCGAGACCGGCGGTCCGCCCGTGAGGCCGCCCACCCGCCGCGGCTTCGGCTCGCGGCTCATCGAGCGCAGCCTGAAGAGCGAGCTCGGCGGCCAGGCGGCGATGACCTACGCGCCCGACGGCTTCCGCTGCGCGCTGGAGGCGAAGCTGCCGCCGCCCGGCGAGACGCCGGGGCCGTTCGACGCCGAGGCCTGACGAGGGCGCCGCAGCGTAGGGTTTCCTTCCGGGCGCGGCAGGCCTAAACGCGGCGCATGGCCGACTATGCGATCGCCCCGCCGCCGCAGCCCGTCGTCCCCGTGGAGGGCGAGACCGCGGCCTTCCCGGTCCGGCGGATCCTCTGCGTGGGACGCAACTGCGCCGCCCACCGCCGCGAGATGGGCGGCGACGACCGCGACCCGCCGTTCTTCTTCACCAAGCCGGCCGACGCCGTCGTGACCCCGGGCCGCGACCCGGCCTATCCGAGCCGCACGGCCAACCTGCACCACGAGATCGAGCTGGTCGTGGCGATCGGCGCGGAGGGCGCCGACGTGGCCCCCGACGCGGCGCTGGACCTGGTGTTCGGCTACGCCGTCGGCGTCGACCTCACCCGGCGCGACCTGCAGGCCGCGGCCCGCGACAAGGGCCAGCCCTGGGACGCGGCGAAGGCCTTCGACGATTCCGCGCCGATCTCGGCGATCCGCCGCTGGAGCGGGCCGGCGCCGCAAGGCCGCATCACCCTGTCGGTCAACGGCGAGACCCGTCAGGACGCCGTGGTCGCCGACATGATCTGGAACCTGCCCGAGATCGTCTCCGAAGCCTCCAAGCTGTGGCGGCTCATGCCCGGCGACCTGATCTTCACCGGCACCCCCGAGGGCGTCGGGCCGCTGGTCCGCGGCGACCGCGTGGAGGGAGAGGTGGACGGCGTGGGCCGGCTCGCCTTCGAGGTGACCTGATGGCCTGGACGCTGCATTCCGCCTGGCGCGCCACGGCGCCCTATCGCGTCCGCATCGGCCTGGCGCTGAAGGGCGTGGCCTACGATTACGCCGCCGTCGACCTGCTGGCCGGCCAGCAGCGCGAGCCGGCCTATCGCGCGGTGAACCCCCAGGGCCTGACCCCGGCGCTCGACCTCGGCGACGGCCACGTGCTGACCCAGAGCCTCGCCATATTGGAATGGCTCGAGGAGACCCGGCCGCAGCCGCCGATCCTGCCGCGCTCGGCCATGGACCGGCAGACCGTGCGCACCATGGCCACGATCGTCGCCTGCGACATCCATCCGCTGAACAACACCCGCGTGGGCCGCAAGCTGCACAAGCTCGGCCTGTCGCAGGAGGCGATCCTGGAGTGGACGCAAGGTTGGATCCGCGACGGCTTCGACGCCCTGGAGCCGCTGGTGGCCCGGCACGGGGGCGTCTTCGCCTTCGGGGACGCGCCCACCATCGCCGACTGCTGCCTGATCCCGCAGGTCTACTCGGCCAACCGCTACCAGGTGGACGTCAGCGCCTGGCCGGCCATCGCCGGCGTAGCCGCCCGCGCCGCCCAGAACCCGGCCTTCCAGGCCGCGCACCCGAACAACCAACCGGACGCGAAGCCAGCGTGATGCCCCATTCCCTCGACGAGCTGAAGGCCAAGAACCGCGCGTGGGCGGCCGGCAAGGTCGCCGTCGACCCCGGCTTCTTCAAGCGCCTGGAGGGCCAGCAGGCGCCTGAGTATCTGTGGATCGGCTGCGCCGACAGCCGCGTTCCGGCCAACGAGATCGTCGGGCTCGACCCCGGCGAGCTGTTCGTCCACCGCAACGTGGCCAACCTGGCCCCGCCGCAGGACGCCAACTACCTGTCGGTGCTCCAGTTCGCCGTCGACGTGCTGAAGGTGAAGCACATCCTCGTGGTCGGCCACTACGGCTGCGGCGGCGTGGCCGCGGCCGTCGACGGCCAGCGGCGCGGCCTGGTCGACCACTGGCTGCACCCGATCCGCGAGGTGCACCACGAGCACCGTCACGAGCTGGAGGCCCTGCCCGGCGAACGGGAGAAGTGGGATCGGCTCGTGGAGCTGAACGTCATCCGCCAGGTGCGCAACGTGGCCTCCGACGTCTTCGTCACCGAGGCCTGGAAGCGGGACCAGCCGCTGAAGGTGCACGGCTGGGTCTACACGCTGTCGAGCGGGCTGGTGACCGACCTCAACGTGACCGTGGGCGGGCCCGAAGACCTGGCCAAGCTCGACGGTTAGGCTGCGGACTCGATCAAGCGACCCCCATTGTCATCGCCCGGCTTGTCCGGGCGATCCATGAACACGAACATCGGCCGGCTTGGGTGGCGGCGATGCCGCGTCCCGACACGCTCGCTCGGCGTCTATGGGTGGCCCGGACAAGCCGGGCCATGACGATTCATAATGTTTTCAATCCATTGATCGGGCCTTCAAACTAAGGCCGGCCCTCGGAATTTGTTGCTCTAGCCGCCCTTCACCCGAACGCGCGCCTTGGCCTGACGGCCTTCGCCGTCCACCACCGTGACGCCGTAGAACCCCGGTCCGTCGGGACGCCAGATCACCCGCCCACCGACCGGCTCGGCCGCAAGCGGGCTGCCGTCGACGTACCAGGCGAGGTCGGCGCCCCGCGCCGCCAGCGACAGTCCGCGCGCCCGTGGCCCGAAGCCCTCCACCTGCACGGTCGCCCCGTCCGGCGGGAAGATCAGGCGCGGCCCCCCGTTGCCGGTCTTCAGCGCCTGCAACGCCGGCGGCGCCGCGCGCGGCGCGATCGGACGCGGGGCGGCGGGCGGCGCGCCCAGCAGGTCGGCCGCCTGGAAGAGCAGAGGCAAGGCGGAGTCCCGGCCGGTGACGCCGCCACGCGCGCCGCCGTCGGCGCGGCCGGTCCAGACCACCACGGCGTAGCCGCCCACCACCCCGGCGGCCAGGGCGTCGCGGAAGCCGTAGGAGGTGCCGGTCTTGTAGGCCATGGCCGGGCGCCCGCGCAGCAGAGCGGCGGGGCCCGAGCCTTCGGGTGGCGGAGTCTCGCGCAGGATGTCCAGCACCTGGTGGGCGGCCTCGGCGCGGACCAGACGGCGGCCCGGCTGGCGGCGCACGCGCGCCGCCTCGGCCTCGGTCCAGGCCAGCGGCTTGGCCACGCCGTCGTCGCCCAGGGCGGCGTAGAGCAGCGCCAGGTCGCGCAGGCTGATCCCCGCCCCGCCCAGGGCCAGGGCCAGGCCGGGCGCGCGGGTCTCGGCGTTGGGGCGCTTCAGCGTGATCCCGGCGCCGGTCAGCCGCGCCTCGAACGCCTCGGGCCCCACATTGGCGAGCGTGGCCACCGCCGGCACGTTCAGCGACTGGGCCAGGGCCTCGCGCGCGGTGACCTTGCCGTGGAACACCCGGTCGAAGTTCTCGGGCTGGTAGTCGGCGAAGCGCAGGGGGGCGTCGTCGATCTGGGTGTCGGGCGCGGCGATCCCCTCCTCGAAGGCGAAGGCGTAGATGAAGGGCTTCAGCGTCGAGCCGGGCGAGCGCAGGGCGCGGGTCATGTCGATCCAGCCGCCGCGCGCCGACAGCCCCGACGAACCCACCGCGCCGCGCACCGCGCGCCCGTCAATCTGCACCACCAGGATCGCCGCGGTCTCCTGCGGGCCCTCGGCGGCGGCGGCCGCGCGGGCCAGATCCTCCAGCCGCCCTTGAAGCGCCGCGTCGAGGGTCGAGACCACCGTGGACTGGCCGGGCGGCGCGGCCCGCGCCAGCTCGCCCGCGGCGTGCCAGGCTCGCGCCGGGAAGACGGCCCGGCCCGGCAGGGGATCGGCGTCGGCCTCGGCGACCGCTTGCGATGGAATCTCGCCGGCGCGGGCGATGCGGGCCAGCACCTGGCGCCGCGCGGCGCGGGCGGCCACGGGATGGCGGTCGGGCCGGCGGGCCTCGGGCGACTGCGGCAGGGCGATCAGCAGGGCCTGTTCGGCGTTGGTGAGGCTCTCGGGCTCGTGGCCGAAGTACGAGAGGCTGGCGGCGCGCACGCCCTCCAGGTTGCCGCCGTAGGGCGCGAGCGTGAGGTAGAGGCCGAGGATCTCGCGCTTGGAGAAGCGGGCCTCGAGCTGCACGGCGCGCGCCGCCTCGACCAGCTTGGACCCGAGCGTTCGAGGCCGGGGCTCCAGCAGTCGGGCGGTCTGCATGGTCAGCGTGGAGGCGCCGGAGACGACGTGGCCGCGCACGAGCGCCGAGCCGGCGGCGCGCACGACGGCCAGCGGATCGACGCCCGGATGGATCCAGAACCGCGCGTCCTCCACCGCCACGACGCGCTTCAGGAACGTGGGGTCGGTGCGGTCGAGGTCGGCCCGCAGCCGCCAGCGGCCGTCCTCCACCGGCAGCGCCCGCAGCCAGCCGCCGTGACGGTCCAGCACCACCGGCGAGGCGCTGTCGGCCCGCGTCAGGTCGGGCGGGAACGCCACGTCCAGCGCGAACGCCGCCGTCTGCAACGCCATGAAACCGATCAGCCCCTGGGTGAGGCGACGGATCAGCACGCTCACGGCCCCGGCGCGATGGCCGTGCGGCGGGCGGCGGTGCGGGCGCTGACCGCCGGACGGTACATGTCGCGCGCCTCGGCGCCGGGCAGCAGGAACTCGCCGGGCGTCACCGCGCGGGCGATGTAGGCGAAGGCGAACTCCTTGTTCCCGGCCAGGTCGACGGCGGAGACGTAGCGGTCGTCGCGCGCCTCCTGGACGCTGGCGTCGGTCAGCTTGCCGAGGAAGCGGAACGGGCCGTCCTGGGCGTCGCCCGCGCCCAGCACCGTCTCGATCTCGAAGCCGGCCGGCAGCGGATCGTCCACCACCAGCGCCAGGCTGCGCGACTGCTGCGAGCGGCCCGAGACGCGCACCACCACCCGGTCGCCCTGGCGCACGGCCGAGGGATCGACCGCCGCGCCCTTCAGGGTGAAGAGCTGTTTGTCGAGCGTGAGACCGCGGGCTTCCGCCGCCGGCGCCTGGACGGGCGCGCCCGAGACCGTGACCGTGCGCCAGATCGCGCCGGTCCCGGCGTTGGCGAAGCGCACGCCCGCGAGCCGCCCCACCGACCAGCGCGGGGCGCCGCCGGCCGAGGCCAGGGGCGTGGCGCCGCTCGCCTCGATCTTCACCGGCCCGGCGGCGCGCAGCATGAAGTGGGCGGCCTGCAGCAGGCGCGCCTGCTCCTGGGTGTTGAGGTCGTCGGGGTCCTTCACCGCGCCTTCGAGGCGGCCCTGGAGCGAGCGGGCCAGCGCCGTCTCGTTGGCCTCGTAGGCCAGGGCGATCACGGCCGAGAGGTCGCGCAAGGGGCTCTGGTACCAGTCGGTCTGGTCCTTCCAGCCCAGGGACGCGGCGGCCTGGCGGAAGGCCGAATGCGCCCGCGCCCGGTCGCCCATCAGGGCCAGGCCCGCGCCCACCTGGGCCTTGGCCAGCGGCGAGGCCTCGGACTTCATGGCCACGTCGTGCCACCAGCGCAGGCGGCCCAGGTCGCCGCGGCCGCCCTTGGCCAGCACGTAGAGCGCATAGGCCGAGGCGCGCCGGCGCATCCGCTCGGTGGCCTCGCGCGAGGCCTTGGGCGTGGCCGCCCACCAGTCGGGATAGTCCAGGCGGTAGGCGACGTTGGCGTAGCCGTCGGGCCGCGAGACGAGCCGCATGGCGGCCATCGCCCGGTCCAGCGCCGCCTGCGGCACGGGCGCGCCCAGCCTGCGCGCCTCCAGCAGGAAGTCGGTGGCGTAGGCGCCCAGCCAGGGATCGGCCTGGGCGTCGCCCACCCGCCACAGGCCGAAGGCGCCGTCGAGGCTCTGGCGGTCCAGGAGCTGGGACACCGCCTGGTTCAGCGCAGGCGTGGTGCGGGCCAGCTTGGCGTCGATCTCGCGCCCGTAGAGGATCGGATAGGCGTGGGAGACGAGCTGCTCGGTGCAGCCATAGGGATAGCGCGACAGCGACTCCGCGATCGGCCCCGGATCGAAGCCGCGGAAGGGCGAGTAGCTGACCTGGAGGGTCGTATCGCCCGCCGCCAGGCCCGCCAGCAGGTCGGGCGTGGGCGCGAACGCCTGACCGGGTTGTTGGAGGGTGGTGGTGACGCGGGTCACCTTGCCCCAGCCCAGCCGGCTCTGGATCGGGATGTCGCGGCCTGTCGAGAAGCCGGGCCCCGTCACCTTGAAGCTCACCTGGCCGATCCCGGCCACGCGCGGCGCGGCGAAGGCGATGCGCTCCACCGTGCGCTGGCCCACCGCCAGGGCGAACACCCGCTTGAGCGCGGCGAGGAAGCCGCCCTGGCCCGAGATCGTGGCCGTGTAGTCGCCCGGCTTGCCTTCCAGGTTGTGCAGCTCCAGCGTCGCGAAGGCGTGATCGCCGGGGGCCACGAAGCGGGGCAGGTTCAGCTCGGCCACCACCGGCTCGCGCACGGTGAGCGGCTTGGAGGCCGCGCCGACCGCGTCGTCGGTCCAGGCCACCACCATCAGCCGCAGCTCGCCGTTGAGGTCGGGCGCCGGCAGGTGGATCACCGCGCGGCCGGCGCGGTCGGTCTCGATGACGCCCGACCACAGGGCCACGGTGCGGATCGGCGTGACGGTCAGGCCCTCGCCGCCGATCTCGTCGCCGCCGAAGTTGACGTTGGCCGGCGCCCCCAGGTTGGGATCGAGCAGGCGGCCGTAGTCGTCGCGGTAGTCGACGGCCAGCGCGCGCTTGCCGAAGTACCATTTCACCGGATCGGGGCTCTTGAACTTGGTGATCCGCAGGATGCCCTCGTCGACGGCGGCCACGGTCACCCGCGCCTTGCCCGCGAAGCCCGCGCCCTTGATCGTCACGGGGATGTCGAGCGCCGCCTTCGAGCCTGCCTTGGCCGGTGTCCCCAGGGCCACGTCCAGCTTCCGCCCCTTGGGATCGAGCGGCACATAGACCAGCCCCAGCGCCCGGCGCGGCTTGGGCGCGGTCACCGCGTCGCGCGGCTGGATCACGCTGACCAGCACATAGGCCCCGCCGCCCCACGAGGCGTCGGACTTGAGCTTCACCGTCGCGCCCTTGTCGGTGACGCTGACGGTCTTGAAGTCGACGATGCGGTCGGTGGCCACGGCGATCTGCGCCTCGCCGGCGTAGGGCGGCTTCAGGGTGATCTCCACCGTGTCGCCCTGGGCGTAGGCCTTCGTCCCGGCGGAGACGCGCACCATGTCGGGCGCCTCGACGTCGCGGGCGGGCGCGCCCCAGCCGGCGGCGAAGCGGATCACGCTGGAGGCGCCGTCGGGGCCGGTGAGCTCCAGACGGTAGTCGCCCCAGCCCAGGCGCCGCGCGATGCGGGCCGGCTGGGCGGCGGCCACGTTCAGCGCGCCCTTCTGCACCACCACGTCGCGGCTGGTGCGCCGCCATTGCCAGCGGCCGTCCTGCTGGAACCAGTCGTAGTTCCAGGTCTCGGCGATCAGGCGGTATTCGACGCCGGCCTGGGCCTTGCGGCGGCCGAACGCATCGACCGCGATGACGTCGAGGCTGACCAGAGGATCCTTGCCGCCCACCGCCTCGCCCACGTCGACCTTGGTCCCGAGGTAGTAGGCCGCCGGGCGCACCTTGAAGGTCGCGCTCTCGCGCACGGGCCGCCCGCCCGGCTCGAACACCGAGGCGGTCACCAGGGCCTCCAGCGGCTGGGCGCTGTCGTGGGCGGCGTAGGTGGGCAGGTGCAGGACGGCGTGGCCCTCGCCGTCGGTCACGGTGGTCTCCAGGTCGAGGTACTGCTCGTCGAAGGGCTCGCGCTGGTCGCCCCATTCATAGCCCTCGAACTGCGGGAAGGGGTTGGCGTCGACCCGCAGGCGGGCCTCGCCCTGGGTCTGCAGGCCAGCGCCGGCCGCGCCATAGAGGAAGCGGGCCGACACCTCGATGGCGCGCGTCTCCTCGGCGCGCAGCGGAACCTGCTCGTCGCCCTTGGTCGTCACGTCCAGGCGCTGGGGCGCGAAGTCCTCGACGGCGAAGGTGAGTTCGCCCGCCGGCTGGTCCAGGCCATCGATCTCGACCGTGGCCTTCCAGCGCCCGCGCGGCGCGTTCTTCGGCAGCTCCACATTGGCCGCGGCCGAGCCGTAGGGGACCTTGTCGAAGGTGTAGCGGATCAGCTCCACGCCCGAGGGCCGGCGCACGACGATGGCGCCCTTGCGCTGCTTGATCGCGCGGGCCTCACGGTCGCGCAGCAGGGTGTTGAGATGCACCGTCTCCCCGGGCCGGTAGACCCCGCGGTCGGCGTAGAGATAGGCGTCCACCGGCCCGCCGGCCGTGGGGCCGTCGACGCGCCCGCCGACGCCCTGGCGCGACAGGTCCACCGGCGCGCGGTCGAGATCGAGCACCGCCAGGTCGCCCTGGGCGCCATAGGCCATGACCATGCGCGCGGTCTCGGCGCCCTCCCCCTTCAGCAGCGGCTTGTCGAAGCGCACGCGGCCCGAGGCGTCCGACTTGCCCTCGGCCAGGTCCTCGCCGTTGGCCGCCACCAGCGCCACCCGAAGGCCCGACAGCGTCTTGGCCGACTGCAGCGAGCGGACCACCACGTCGAGCCCCTCCGAGCCCTGGTAGGCGGTCAGCGCCATGTCGGTGAACATCACCCAGCGCCGGGCCTGGGCCGGCGGATTGGGATCGTAGCCGTCCTCGTCGTCGTCGGCCTTGAGGTCGCGCCCGCCCGAGGCGTCGCGGGCGATGATGACGTAGCCGCCGGGCTTCATCTCCTTCAGCACCGCGCCCAGCGGGAAGACCGTGGTGGCCTTCTGACCCTGGGCGCCGCGCACCGTCACCTCGCCCTTCCAGACGCGGCGGCCCTCGCCGCGGGGCGTGTCGTCGCCCCAATAGCCGGGATACTCGCCCTCGGCCGTGGGCTCGGGCGCGCTGATCGAGCGGCGCACGAGGTTGCGGTCGACCACGCGCCAGACCTCGATCGACAGCTTGGAGACGTTGATCGTCTCGATGCCGATGCCGTCGGCCTCCTCGCGCGGCAGGATCACGCCCTCGCCGGCGAAGCCCACATAGGGGGGCTTGTCGCCCGAGTTGAAGGCCACCTCGGCGTTCTTCGCCAGGGTCTCGCCCGAGAGCGCGGGCAGGCCCTTCAGCAGGGCGATGGTGCGGTCGGCGAAGCCCACGCCGGAGACGCAGAGCTCGTCATCCTTCACGGTCACCGCCGGCTTGGCGTCGAGCTCGGGCGACACCAGCACGAAGTCGCCGTAGGCCTTGGTCGGGTCGAGCGGGCGGCTCATCTGCACGCAGGCGCGCGGCTGGGCGGCCGAGGTGTCGATGCGCGAGCGCCAGACGGCGAAGTCCTCGGGCTTGGGGATTCCGCGGCGGCGCGCGTCGGCCGGCCGCGGCTTGCCGAACAGCGACCAGCCCGGCCCGGAGACCGCCTGGGCCGACGGCGCGGCGGCCGGATGCGTCAGGGACTGGATCAGGCCGGTGGCGAGCGCGCCGCCGCCGAACGCGGCGATCGCGACGAGGGCCGCGGCCACGACGGGCACGCGCCCCGTCCGCAGACGGTCGATCCAGCCGCGCCAGCCCGGCCGGGGGTCCTGCGGCTGCGATCCGTCGCCCTGAGACATGGCCCCTCCGAACTCCACTCAGGGTGGATGGGACCCCGCGCGGCCGGGCGCGTCAACGCTACTCGGCCGCGTCGAGGGCTCAATCAAACAACCCTCGTCGTCATCGCCCGGCTTGTCCGGGCGACCCATGAACACGGACAGCGGCCAGTTCGGCGGCGGCGGCGCGGCGTCCTGGCCTACGCGCGCAGCGTTCATGGATGGCCCGGACAAGCCGGGCCATGACGACCTATGAGGTTTTCAAGCTGTTGAGCGAGCCTTCAGCCCGGGGCGCGCTCCATACTTTTGAATCTCGAGCACGATTCAGCGGTCAGGTGATTCCACCTGACCCCATCGTACCCTAGGCCAGCTTGATCTCCTTCAGGCGCTCCTGGAGGTAGCCGTCGGCGGTGATCGGCTCGGGGTAGAGATCCGGGTGGGCCGCGTCGACGCAGTTGGGCAGCGTCTTGATCAGGAAGTCCGAGTTGAAGTGCAGGAAGAACGGCGTCGAGTAGCGCGGGAAGCCGCGCCGCTCCGGCGCCGGATTGACCACGCGGTGGGTCGTCGAGGGCAGGCGGTTGTTGCAGAGCCGCTGCAGCATGTCGCCGATGTTGATCACCAGGGCGCCGGGCGGCGGGTTGATGGCGATCCAGCGCCCATCGTGGTCCTTCACCTCCAGCCCGGCCTCTTCGGCGCCGAGCAGCAGGGTGATGACGTTGATGTCCTCATGGGCGCCGGCGCGGATGTGCGGGCCGTCCTGCGGCACGGGCGGATAGTGCAGCAGGCGCAGGATCGAATTGCCCACGTCGACGGTCGAGTCGAAGTAGTGGCGGTCCAGGCGCAGGTAGGTGGCGACCGCCTCCAGCACCTTCAGCCCCATGGCGTCCAGCGCGGTGTAGAGCCACTGCACCTTCTCGTGGAACTGGGGCAGCTCGGCGTCGGGCCACAGGTTGTCGGCCATGTGGTCGCGGAACGGGTGGCCGGGCGGCAGGTCGCGGCCGACGTGCCAGAATTCCTTCAGGTCGTAGTGCTCATGGCCCTTGGCGGTCTCGATGCCGAAGGGCGTGTAGCCGCGCTGCCCCGAGACCGAGAGCCGGTACTTCATCTTGGTCTCTTCGGGCAGGGCGAAGAACGCCTTGGTCTCCTTCAGGGCCGCGTCGATCTTCGCCTGGCCCAGGCCGTGGTCGCTGATCACCGCGAAGCCCCAGCGGGCGAAGCTGTCGCCCAGCTTCTGGGTGAAGGCGTCGAAGTCCCCGGCGTAGAGCGCGAAGGAGACGGGTTCGATCTGGTCTTGGATGGCGAGGGCTTGGCTCATGGCCGCTTTCTACACCGCGGCCTCGCCGGCCTCCAGCGCCTCCGCAAGACTGTGCCTCCGATGGAGCCCCGGGGCGCACGAATCGCCCTCCCGGTGGCCCCGGCTCAGCCGGCCGCCGCGCGGCGGGCGGCCGCCTGGGCGTCGTTGTCGGCCTCCTCCGCCTCCTCCTTGGACAGCCGCCGCATCTCGGCGGTCAGCAGCTTCTCCATGGTGGCGCGGCTGTCGCGCGCCGCCATCGCGTAGCGCTCCTCCTCGCCGTAGACCGGCGCGAGCTTCTGCAGCAGCGCCTGGTCGTGCTCGCGGAACACGGCCACGGCCTTCTTGCTCCTGCGCTCGGACAGGCCCAGCCGCACCAGCGCCCGGCGGCCGAACGCCAGGGCGCTCTCGAAGGTCTCCCGCTCGACCTCGTCCCCACCCACCCGGATCAGCTCGTAGGCGTGGCGCCGGTCATAGGCCCGGGCGATGATGGTCAGGTTGGGGAAGTACTCGGTGGCGGCCTTGACCAGTTCGACGGCCTTGTCGCGGTCGTCGATGGCCACCAGCAGCAGCTTGGCCTTGTCGGCGCCCGCCGCGCGCAGCAGGTCCAGCCGGCTGGCGTCGCCGTAGTGCACCGCCCACCCGAAGCGGCGGATCGTCTCGATCTGCTCGATCGACGAATCCAGCAGCACCACCCTGAACTCGTTGGCGGTGAGCAGGCGCGTGGCGATCTGGCCGAAACGGCCGAAGCCCGCGACGATCGCGTCCGGCGCGCCGTCGTCGAACGGCAGGTCCTCCGGCTCGGCCCGACGCTGGACGCGGGCCAGCACCAGCCGCTCGTAGACGGCGAAGGCCACCGGCGTCAGCGCCATGGAGAGCGCGACCACGGCGCTGGCGATGGCCGCCGCCTCCCGGGTCAGCACATGGACGGTGGCTGCGAACGTCAGCAGCACGAAGGCGAACTCGCCGCCCTGGGCCAGCGACACCGCGATGGTGGGCGCGTCGCGGCGGGTGGAGCCGAAGGCCAGGCCCACGCCCCACATGGCCAGCCCCTTCAGCACCATGAGGCCCAGGGTCAGGGCCACGATCAGCACCGGCCGGGCGGCGATGAGGCCGAAGTCGAGGCCCGCGCCCACGGTGATGAAGAACAGGCCCAGCAGCAGGCCGCGGAACGGCTCGATGTCGGTCTCCAGCTCGCGGCGGAACTCGCTCTCGGCCAGCACCACCCCGGCGAGGAACGCGCCCAGCGCCGGCGACAGGCCCACCATCTCCATCAGCGCGGCCACCGCCACCACCAGCAAGAGCGCGGTGGCGGTGAAGATCTCGCGCAGGCGGGCGGCGGCGATGAACCGGAACAGGGGCCGCACGAGATAGCGGCCGCCCCCGACCACCACCGCCACGGCGCCCAGGGTGAGCAGCGTGCGCTCCCACGCCGGCAGGCTTTCGAACACCCCGGGCGCATCCAGCCGCGCGGCGGCCTCGGCGGCGGCGGGGTGGACCGCCAGCAGGGGCAGCACCGCGAACAGCGGGATCACCGCCAGGTCCTGGAACAGCAGCACGCCGAACGCGGCCTGGCCCACCGGGCCCTGGCGCAGGCCCTTCTCCTCCAGGCTCTGCAGCACGATGGCCGTCGACGACATGGCCAGGATCAGGCCGCCCGCCACGGCCACCCGCCAGTCGACGCCCAAACCGTAGGCGACGGCGCCCACCGCCGCGGCGCTCGCGATCAATTGTGCGGCCCCGAGTCCGAAGATCGAGGTCCGCATCCGCCACAGGAGGGCGGGCCGCACCTCCAGCCCGATGAGGAACAGCAGGATCACCACGCCGAACTCGGCGAAGCTGGCCACGTCGGTCACGTCGCCCACGAGGTGGAGGCCGAACGGACCCACCAGCGCGCCGGCGATCAGATAGCCCAGCACCGAGCCGAGGCCGAGCCGCTTGGCGATCGGCACCGAGACCACGCCGGCCGCGAGGTAGACCATGGCCTGAACGAGCGGGGAGTTGGCGTGCATCACGGCTCCGGGTGGAAGTCTCTACCGAGCGACGCGCCGGCCTAATCATCAACTGATGAATTTTTGTGGACGCCCGGTTCTCAAGGGCGCGATTGCGGCGTATCAGGCGGCCATGGCTGACAAGGTACGCAAGGACGCGGTCGAAGCGCTGAGCGGTCTGCTCTTCGACGGCATGACGATCATGGCCGGCGGCTTCGGCCTCTGCGGCATTCCGGAAAACCTCATCGCGGCGATCCGCGACTCGGGGGTCAAGGACCTGACCGTAATCTCCAACAACTGCGGCGTCGACGGCTTCGGCCTGGGCGTGCTGCTGGGCGGCGGCCAGATCCGCAAGATGATCTCCAGCTACGTCGGCGAGAACAAGCTGTTCGCCGAACTGTACCTCTCCGGGAAGCTGGAGCTGGAGTTCAACCCGCAGGGCACCCTGGCCGAGCGCATCCGGGCCGGCGGCGCGGGCATCCCGGCCTTCTACACCAAGACCGGCGTCGGCACCCAGGTTGCCGAGGGCAAGGAAGTCCGCGACTTCGACGGCGAGCTCTATGTCATGGAGCGGGCGCTGACCGCCGACCTGTCGATCGTGAAGGCCTGGAAGGCCGACCACGAGGGCAACCTCGTCTATCGGATGACCGCGCGGAACTTCAATCCGATGATGGCGACGGCCGGCAAGGCCACGGTCGTCGAGGTCGAGGAGCTGGTCCCCACCGGCGAGATCAATCCCGACCACATCCACACGCCCGGCATCTTCGTCGACCGCATCGTGAAGGGCGCGGCCTTCGAGAAGCGCATCGAGCAGCTCACCACCCGCCAACGCACCGCCGAGGGCGCCGCCGCCGGAGAGGAAGTCTGATGCCCCAGGACGCCAAGGGCTGGACCCGCGACCAGATCGCCGCCCGCGCCGCCACCGAGCTGCAGGACGGCTTCTATGTGAACCTGGGCATCGGCATCCCGACCCTGGTGGCCAACTACATCCCGGCGGGCGTTTCGGTGACGCTGCAGAGCGAGAACGGCATGCTGGGCATGGGCCCCTTCCCCTTCGAGGGCGAGGCCGACGCCGACCTGATCAACGCCGGCAAGCAGACGATCACCGCCCTGCCGTCGTCGAGCTTCTTCAACTCGGCCGACAGCTTCGCCATGATCCGCGGCGGCCACATCGACCTCAGCATCCTGGGCGCGATGCAGGTGGCCGCCAACGGCGACCTGGCGAACTGGATGGTGCCCGGCAAGATGGTCAAGGGCATGGGCGGGGCCATGGACCTCGTGGCCGGCGTCAAGCGCGTGGTCGTGGTCATGGAGCACGTCGAGAAGTCGGGCGCGCCCAAGCTGCTCAACGCCTGCACCCTGCCGCTGACCGGTCAGGGCGTGGTGGACGTGGTGATCACCGACCTGGGCATGTTCGAGGTGAACCGCGGCAAGACCCCGCTGACGCTGGTCGAGCTCGCGCCGGGCGTCACCGTCGAGGAGGTGAAGGCCAAGACCGAGGCGGCGTTCAAGGTCGCCGAGACGGTCGCCGCCTAGGACCCAAGCCTAGAGCGCGATCCGCAAAAGTGGAACGCGGTTTTGCGATCAGATCGCGCTCAAATCCTTGATTTAGAGCCTTTTTATCCCGTTCAGATGATTCCATTTGAACGGGAAAGGCTCTAGCGCAGCATGAGGGCCGCCAGGCCCGCGCCGCCCACGGCGATGCGCCACCAGCCGAACACCGCGTAGCCGTGCCGGGTGACGATCGCCAGCATGGCGCGGATCACCACGATGGCGACGAGGAACGAGACGACGAAGCCCACGGCGATGACGCCCGCGTGGCCGCCGTCCAGCATGCCGCGGTTCTCCCAGGCGTCCTTGGCGAAGGCCGCCACCATGGTCGGGATCGCCAGGAAGAACGAGAACTCGGCGGCGGCGCGTTTCTCCACGCCCAGCAGCATCGAGCCCACGATGGTGGCGCCCGAGCGCGACACGCCCGGGATCATCGCCAGCACCTGGAAGAAGCCCACGCCGAGCGAGGTGAGCCAGGGAAGCTGGGTGGCGTCGTGCTCCCGCGCGGGCGGCGCCAGGCGGTCGATGACCAGCAGGACCACGCCGCCCACGATCAGCGACACGCAGATCACCATGGGGCTCTCGAACAGGATCTGCTTGATCACGTCATAGGCGATCAGCCCCACCACGACCGAGGGCGCGAAGGCGATCAGCACGCTGATCGCGAAACGGCGAGCCGCCGGGTCGGTGGGCAGGCGGATCAGCGCCGTCCACAGCTTGGTGAAGTAGAGCACCACCACCGCCAGGATCGCGCCCAGCTGGATCATCACGGCGAAGGTGTCCCAGAAGCCGTCCGGCAGGCCCATGAAGGTCTTGGCCAGCAGCAGATGCCCGGTGGACGAGACCGGGATGAACTCCGTCAGGCCCTCGATGATCCCAAGGATGACGGCATAGGCCCAGTCCGACACGGCGACGCGCTCCAACACAGGTTCGGCGACGCCGAAAGGCGCCGATTATGGTGAATAAGCCGTTCATCCCATAATTGGACTATATCCAGCGCTCGATCGGCTCACGATGTAACATTGGCGTCAGCGCGCGACTCATTTGGTCTACTAATTGGATTATCACCTTCCCAGGGCCCATCGAGGCCCGTAGATGGCGCGCTCGGACCCGGGAGAAACGGCGCCATGGCCGAGCGCATGCTGAAGTTCACCGTCACGCCCAGGGCGACCCCGGAGAAGCGGGCCGCCGACGCTCGCGCGCACGATTTCCACGAGATCTACCGCGACTTCATCGACGCCAAGGCGGCCGAGCAGGCCTCGCGCTGCTCGCAGTGCGGCGTGCCATTCTGTCAGACCCACTGCCCGCTGCACAACAACATCCCCGACTGGCTGCGGATGACCGCCGAGGGCCGGCTGGAGGAAGCCTACGCCCTGTCGCAGGCCACCAACGCCATGCCCGAGATCTGCGGCCGCATCTGCCCGCAGGACCGGCTGTGCGAGGGCAATTGCGTGATCGAGCAGTCGGGCCACGGCACCGTCACCATCGGCGCGGTCGAGCGCTACCTGACCGACAAGGCCTGGGAGGAGGGCTGGGTGCGCCCGCTGACGCCCGGGCCGGCGCGCGGCCGGTCGGTCGGGATCGTCGGCGCGGGGCCGGCGGGGCTGGCGGCGGCCGAGCGGCTGCGCGAACTGGGCTATGCGGTCACGGTCTACGACCGCCACGACCGGCCTGGCGGCCTGCTGGTCTACGGCATCCCCGGCTTCAAGCTGGAGAAGGAGGTGGTGGAGCGCCGCACGCGCCGCCTGGCCGATGGCGGGGTGGAATATGCGCTCGGCTTCGAGGTCGGCCGCGACGCGACGCTGGAGCAGCTGCGCGCCCGCCACGACAGCGTGCTGATCGCCACCGGCGTCTACCGGGCCCGCGACATGGCCGTCCCCGGCGCCGGCTCGGACGGCGTGGTCGCGGCGCTGGACTATCTGATCGCGTCGAACCGCAAGGGGCTGGGCGACGAGGTTCCCGACTTCGACTCCGGCCGGCTGAACGCCGAGGGCAAGGACGTGGTCGTGGTGGGCGGCGGCGACACCGCCATGGACTGCGTGCGCACCGCGATCCGCCAGGGCGCGGCCTCGGTCACCTGCCTCTACCGCCGCGACCGGGCCAACATGCCGGGGTCCGACCGCGAGGTGGGCCACGCCGAGGAGGAAGGCGTGCTGTTCGAGTGGCTCGCCGCGCCCAGGGCCGTGACCGGCGAGGCCGCCAGGGCCGCCGGCGTGCGCGCCGCGCGCATGCGCCTGGGCCCGCCCGACGCGTCCGGCCGCCAGTCGCCCGAGGAGGTGGACGGCGCCGACTTCGACCTGCGCGCCGACCTGGTGATCAAGGCCCTGGGCTTCGACCCGGAAGACCTGCCCACGGCCTTCGCCGCCGAGGATCTCGCCGTCACCCGCTGGGGCACGGTGAAGGCCGACATGCGCAGCATGATGACCTCGATCCCGGGCGTGTTCGCCGCCGGCGACATCGTGCGCGGCGCGAGCCTGGTGGTCTGGGCCATCCGCGACGGCCGCGACGCCGCCGAGGCCATCCACCGCTACCTGACCGCCCACGCCAGCGCCGACGCGCTGGTCGCCGCCGAGTGACGGTCATGGCCGCACGCCCTCATTCGCCGTCATCCCCGGGCTCGTCCCGGGGCCCCATGAACACCGATGTCGGAGATTGCCCTGTGAGCTCGATGTTCATGGGTGGCCGGGACGAGCCCGGCCATGACGAAGTGAGGAGATATGAGGCGGATCGCGACCGCCTGCTGGAGGCCAACGGCGGCTACGACATCACCGCCCAGCACGACGCCTGCGGCGTGGGCCTGGTCTGCGCCATCGACGGCAAGCCGCGCCGCGAGGTGGTGGAGCTGGCGATCCGCGCCCTGAAGGCCGTCTGGCACCGCGGCGCCGTCGACGCCGACGGCAAGACCGGGGACGGGGCGGGCGTGCTGGTCTCGGTCCCGCAGGACTTCTTCGCCGCCCACGTCGAGCGCATCGGCCACGTGGTGCGACCCGGCCCCATCGCCGTGGGCCAGGTGTTCCTGCCGCGCACCGACCTCGGCGCCCAGGAGGCCGCGCGGACCATCGTCGAGGCCGAGGCGCTGCGCTTCGGCTGCTACATCTACGGCTGGCGCCAGGTGCCGGTGGACACCTCGGTGATCGGCGAGAAGGCCAACGCCACCCGGCCCGAGATCGAGCAGATCATGCTGTCGCCGCCGCCGGGGCTGGAGGGTGAGGCGCTGGAGCGGGCGCTGTTCCTCTGCCGCAAGCGCATCGAGCGCCGGGTGATCGAGGCCAGCATCCGCGACTTCTACATCTGCTCGCTGTCGGCGCGCTCGCTGATCTACAAGGGCATGTTCCTCGCCGAGCACATCGACGCCTTCTACCCCGACCTGACCGACCCGCGGTTCCAGGCGGCGGTGGCGATCTTCCACCAGCGCTATTCCACCAACACCTTCCCGGAATGGCGGCTGGCCCAGCCGTTCCGGATGCTGGCCCACAACGGCGAGATCAACACGCTGAAGGGCAACGTGAACTGGATGAAGAGCCACGAGATCCGCATGGCGGCTCAGGCCTTCGGCGAATACCAGGAGGACGTGAAGCCGGTGATCCAGCCGGGCGGCTCCGACTCCTCGGCGCTGGACAACACCTTCGAGGTGCTGGTGCGCGCCGGGCGCGACGCGCCCATGGCCAAGACCCTGCTGATCCCGGAAGCCTGGAACACCCGCTCGGGCGAGCAGATGAAGGAGGCGCACCGCGCGCTCTACGCCTACTCCAACGCGGTGATGGAGCCGTGGGACGGCCCGGCCGCGGTCTGCGCCACCGACGGGCGCTGGGTGGTGGCCGGCAAGGACCGCAACGGCCTTCGCCCCCTGCGCGTGGCCGAGACCGTGGACGGCCTGCTGATCGTGGGTTCGGAGGCCGGCATGTGCCGGGTCGACGAACCGCGCATCGTGCGCAAGGCGCACATCGAGCCCGGCCGCATGCTCGCCGTCGACCTCGTGGAGGGCCGCCTCTACGACGAGGAGGCCATCATCGACCGGCTGGCCGCGCTGCACCCCTACGACCGCTGGCTGGGCAACATCGTCGACCTGGAGGACCGGATCGGCCCCGGCCCCGAGCCGCGGCTCTATGCGCGCGAGGAACTGGTGCGCCGGCAGGCGGCCGCCGGCCTGTCGCTGGAGGACCTCGAACTTGTCCTCGCTCCGATGGTCGAGGACGCCAAGGAGGCCGTGGGCTCGATGGGCGACGACACGCCGCTGGCGGTGCTGTCCGACCGCCACCGGCCGCTCAGCCACTTCTTCCGCCAGAACTTCAGCCAGGTGACCAACCCGCCGATCGACTCGCTGCGCGAGAGCTCGGTCATGAGCCTGAAGACCCGGTTCAAGAACCTGGGCAACATCCTCGCCGAGAGCGAGACGCAGACCGACGTCTTCGTCATGGAAAGCCCGGTCCTCACCAACGGCATGTACGACCGGCTGCTGGAGGTGATCGGCGAGAAGAACTTCGCCCTCATCGACTGCACCATGCCGATCCCGGCGGACGAGGCGCGCGACGGCGACGCCCTGCGCGCCAGCCTGGACCGCATCCGCGCCGAAGCCGAGGAGGCGGCGCTGCGCGGCTGTTCCACCATCGTGCTGAGCGACACGGAATCGGGGCCCGATCGCGTGGCCCTGCCGATGATCCTGGCCACCGGCGGCGTCCACTCCTGGCTCGTGGCCAAGGGCCTGCGCAGCTATGTCTCGATCGTCGTCCGTTCGGCCGAGAGCCTCGACACCCATTCCTTCGCGGTGCTGGTGGGCGTGGGCGCGACGGCGGTCAACGCCTACCTGGCCCAGGAAAGCTACCTCGACCGCCAGGAGCGCGGCCTGACCGGCGAACTGTCGCTCCGCGACCTGTGCCTCAACTATCGCAAGGCCATCGAGGCCGGGCTGCTCAAGATCATCTCCAAGATGGGCATCTCGGTGATCTCGTCGTACCGCGGCGGCTACAACTTCGAGGCCGTCGGCCTGTCGCGCAGCCTGGTGGCCGAGGTCTTCCCCGGCATGCCTTCGCGCATCTCCGGGATCGGCCTGGCGGGCCTGGAATCGAGGCTGGTGGAGCTGCACCGCAAGGCCTGGGACCCGGCGGCGCTCAGCCTGCCCGTGGGCGGCTTCTACAAGGCCCGCCACGCCGGCGAGGCCCACGCCCTGGAAGCGCGGATGATCCACACCCTGCAGCGGGCGTGCGACACCGGCGACTACCAGATCTACAAGCGCTTCTCGGAAAGCGTGCGCAGGCAGCCGCACATCCAGCTGCGCGACCTGCTCGACATCCGCCCCGACGGCGCGCCGATCCAGATCGACGAGGTCGAGAGCGTCAACGAGATCCGCAAGCGCTTCGTCACCCCCGGCATGAGCCTGGGCGCCCTGGGCCCCGAGGCGCACGGCGCGCTGAACATCGCCATGAACCGGATCGGGGCGCGCAGCGTCTCCGGCGAGGGCGGCGAGGACCGGGCGCGCTACCAGCCGCTGCCCAACGGCGACAACCCCAACTCGGCGGTCAAGCAGATCGCGTCCGGCCGGTTCGGCGTCACCGCCGAGTACCTGAACCAGTGCCGCGAGATCGAGATCAAGGTGAGCCAGGGCGCCAAGCCCGGCGAGGGCGGCCAGCTGCCCGGCTTCAAGGTCACCGAGATGATCGCCCGCCTGCGGCACGCCACGCCCGGCGTGATGCTGATCAGCCCGCCGCCGCACCACGACATCTACTCGATCGAGGATCTGGCCCAGCTCATCTACGACCTGAAGCAGATCAACCCCGACGCCCGGGTGACGGTGAAGCTGGTCGCCATGACCGGCATCGGCGCGATCGCCGCGGGCGTGGCCAAGGCAAAGGCCGACATCATCCTCATCAGCGGCAACGTCGGCGGCACCGGCGCCTCGCCGCAGACCTCGATCAAGTACGCGGGCGGCCCGTGGGAGATGGGGCTCAGCGAAGCCCACCAGGTCCTGACGCTGAACAACCTGCGCCACTTCGTGCGGCTGCGGACCGACGGCGGCATCCGAACCGGCCGCGACGTGGTGATCGCCGCCATGCTGGGCGCCGAGGAGTTCGGGATCGGCACCGCCAGCCTGATCGCCATGGGCTGCATCATGGTGCGCCAGTGCCATTCCAACACCTGCCCGGTGGGGGTCTGCACCCAGGACGAGGCCCTGCGCGCCAAGTTCACCGGCACGCCGGAAAAGGTGGTCAACCTCTTCACCTTCATCGCCGAGGAGGTGCGCGAGATCCTGGCGAAGCTGGGCGCGCGCTCGCTGCTGGAGATCGTCGGCCGCACCGACCTCCTGATGCAGGTGAGCCGCGGCGGCGAGCACCTGGACGACCTCGACCTCAACCCGCTGCTGGTGAAGGCCGATCCCGGCCCGAACAAGCCCTACTGCACCATGGCCGGCCGCAACGAGGTGCCCGACGCCCTCGACGCCCAGATCGTGCGCGACGCCGCCCCCATGCTGGAACGCGGCGAGAAGATGCAGCTGACCTACACGGTGCAGAACACGGCCCGCGCCATCGGCACGCGGACGTCGTCGCACATGGTGCGCACCTTCGGCCTCGACGGCCTGCCGCCCGGCCACCTGACCGTCCAGCTCCGGGGCTCGGCCGGCCAGAGCCTGGGCGCCTTCGCCGTCCAGGGCCTGCGCCTGGAGGTGACGGGCGAAGCCAACGACTACGTGGGCAAGGGCCTGTCGGGCGCGACCATCGTGATCCGGCCCTCGCCGCATCTGGCGACCGCGGCCAGCCGCAACGCGATCCTGGGCAACACCGTGCTCTACGGCGCCACCTCGGGCCGGCTGTTCGCCGCGGGCGTGGCCGGCGAGCGCTTCGCCGTGCGCAACTCGGGGGCGACGGCGGTGATCGAGGGCTGCGGCGCCAACGGCTGCGAGTACATGACGGGCGGGACGGCGGTGATCCTGGGGCCCGTGGGCTTCAACTTCGCCGCCGGCATGACCGGGGGCATGGCGTTCGTCTACGACCCGGACAACCGCTTCCCCGCCGTGCTGAACGCCGAGAGCGTGGTGAGCGGCCGCGTCGCCGGCGAGCACTGGCAGGATGTCCTGCGCCAGCTCGTGGAGGAGCACGGCCGCGAGACCGGCTCGGTCCTGGCCAGCGACCTGCTGCGCAACTGGGACGTCGCGGTGCAGCGGTTCTGGCAGGTGTGCCCCAAGGAGATGGTGGGCCGCCTCGAGCATCCCCTGGAGGCCGAAGAGACCGTGCACGAACGCGCCTGAGCCCTTTCCCTCCCCTTCATGGGGAGGGTCGACGCGCCGCAGGCGCGCGGGGTGGGGAATACAGGATCAGGCTCGGAGCCACGACTTCCCCACCCGTCTCTCGCTGCGCTCGAGCCACCCTCCCCACGAGGGGGAGGGAAGGCTTCAGCTCGCCTCCGGCTCCGGCCCCGTGTAGCGCGCGCGGGGGCGGATCAGCCCGCCGCCCTGGCCCTGTTCGATGGCGTGGGCGATCCAGCCGGCGCAGCGGGCCACGGCGAACAGGGCGAACGGCGCATCGGCCGGCAGCCTGAAGGCCTCGCAGGCGGCCATCAGGGCGAAGTCCACGTTGGGCGGCAGGCCGGTGGCGGCCAGTACGGCGTCGCTCAGCCGCGCCAGGGCGGCGGGCGGCTCGAACCGTTCCAGCAGGGCGGCGGCGCGGGGATCGCCGTCGGGATAGAGGTTGTGGCCGAAGCCCGGCAGGCTGCGTTCGTCGGTCAGCCGGCCCTGAATCGCCTCGCGCGGCCCCGCCTGCGCCGCTTCGGCCGCGAAGTTGCGCACCGCCGCGGTGGCCCCGCCATGCCGCGGACCCGACAGGGTCGACAGCCCCGCCAGCGCCGAGGCCGACAGCGACGCGCCCGTCGAGGCCGCCACGCGCGCCGCGAACGCCGAGGCGTTCAGCTCGTGGTCGGCCACCAGCACCAGGATGCGGCGGATCAGGTCGGCTCCCGGGCCGCCGGGCCCCAGCCCCCAGGCGAAGGCCAGCCGGTTGTGGATCGCGCCGCCGCCCACCTCGCCCGCGATAGCGTCGGTCAGCACGTCGAGCAGGGTCGCGGCCTCGACCGCCAGGGCCAGCGGCGCGCGGCCCAGGGCGGGTGCGTCGACGGCCGCCCGCCGGGCCAGGGCCAGGAACGCGCGCGTGCGCATGTCGGGCGCATCGGGCGGCTTCGGCCGGTCGGTGCGCTTCAGGGCCGCCCCATGGCCGCCCCGCAGCAGCCGCGCCACCGACTCCAGCGTCTCGGTCTCGGCCAGGCGGACGGCGTCGCGGCCCCGGTAGTAGAGCCGCCCGCCGCTGACGGTGGTGATCGCCGAGGACAGCACCGGCTCGCCCCAGCTGATCGCCCCGGCCGCCACGTCCGACAGCTTGCGGCTCCTCTGCTTGCGCTCGGCCAGGGCGGCGATGTCGGCGGCCCGGTAGAGGCTGCGGCGCGGGTCGTGCGGATCGGGCCGCGTGCTGACCCGCCCCCGGCTCACATAGGCGTAGAGGGTCTGGGGCCGCACGCCCAGGCGGTCGCGGGCTTCCTCGGCGGCGATCCAGTCGGTTGACGTCATATATTGATTATATTGATCAAGATTGACGCCGACAGCTTGAAGGCATTTTTCTCCGTCCGCAAGAGAGATGGAGACCTCCCATGATCGTTGCTTCCGATGGCCTCGAAGGCGTCGTCGCCGCCGAAACCGTGCTGAGCGAGGTGGACGGGGCGAACGGCGTCCTGATCGTCCGCGGCCGCTCGCTGGACGAACTGGCCGGGCACGCCGCCTACGAAGATGTGGTGGGCCTGCTGTTCGACGGCTTCTACGAGGACCTGCCGCGCGACATCCCCGCCGCGCTGGGCGCCGCGCGGGTCGAGGTGTTCGCCGAGGTGGCGGCGCTCGACACCGGCCTCCTCGACCGCACGCCGATCGAGGCGATGCGCGCGCTGACCGCCCGCCTGGCCGACGGCGACGACGCCCAGGTGGCGCTGCGGCTGCTGGCGGCGCCGGCGGTGTTCACGGCGGCCGTGGTCCGCGCCCAGGCCGGCGAGGCTCCCGTGGCGCCCGATCCGACCCTGCGCCACGCCGCCGACATCCTGCGCATGCTGCGCGGACGGCCGGCGACCAAGGCCGAGGCCGATGCGCTGGACACCTACCTCGTCACCGTGGCCGACCATGGGCTCAACGCCTCGACCTTCGCCGCCCGGGTGGTGGCCTCCACGCGCGCCGGCCTGACTTCGGCCGTGCTGGCGGGGATCAGCGCGCTGAAGGGGCCGCTGCACGGCGGCGCGCCGGGGCCGGTGATCGAGATGCTGGACGAGATCGGCGAGCCGGCGAACGCGCGCGCCTGGATCGAGGCGGCGCTGGCCCGCGGCGACCGGCTGATGGGCTTCGGCCACCGGGTCTACAAGGTGCGCGACCCGCGCGCCGACGCGCTGAAGACCGCCGTGCGCTGGCTCGACGCCCGCCAGGGACGGCTGGAGTTCGCCGAGGCGGTGGAGGCGGCCGCGCTGGCCATCCTGCGCGAGCACAAGCCCAACCGGTCGCTGGAGACCAACGTCGAGTTCTACACCGCGCTGCTGCTGGAGGCGCTCGCCTTCCCGCCCAGCGCCTTCACCTGCGTCTTCGCCATGGGCCGGGTCGCCGGCTGGCTCGCCCACGCCCGCGAACAGCTCGCCGGCGGCCGGCTCATCCGCCCGGCCAGCCTCTACGTCGGCCCTGCGCCCCGGAAAGCGGCCTAGCTGAGAGTCATTTGCGCTGGCGGACGGCGCGCGGACGGCTAATCAGATGGCCATGACCGCGCCCGCCCCCGGCCTGAGCCCCGCCGAGACCGCCGTCCTGACGCGGCGGATCACCATGATGTCGGTGGCGACGGCGGCGACGCTGTCGGCGATCAAGCTGGCGGCCTGGCTGGCGTCGGATTCCACGGCGCTGCTGGCCTCGATGGCCGACTCGATCCTCGACCTCGTCGCCTCGCTCGCCACCTTCTGGGCCGTGCGCTACGCCGCCGAGCCGCCCGACGCCGAGCACCGCTTCGGCCACGGCAAGGCCGAGGCCTTCGCCAGCCTGATGCAGGCCGGCCTGGTCTTCGCCTCCGCCGCCCTGATCGCCCGCGAGGCGGTGGGTGACTTCGTCGGGCCGCACCCCTTGCGCCAGGAGGGCTGGGCCATCGCGGTGATGGTGGTCTCCACGGGCCTCACCGCCCTGCTCATCTCGGCCCAGACACGGGTGCTGAAGCAGACCTCCTCGGTGGCGGTCTCGGGCGATCGGGCGCACTACGCCTCCGACCTGGCCTCCAACATCATCGCCCTGATCGGGATCGCCGCCTCGGCCTGGCTGGGGGTGAACGGCCTCGACGCCGGCGCGGCCCTGGCGGTCGCCGCCCTCCTGCTCTGGGGCGCGATCGGCGTGTTCCGCGAGGCCTCGAACCAGCTCATGGACCGCGAGCTGCCCGACGAGGCGCGCGCCCGGATCGTGGGCCTGGCCACCTCCGACCCGCGGGTGACCGACGTGCACCAGCTCCGCACGCGCGCGTCCGGCCCTTACGTCCACATGCAGATGCACATGGACCTCGACCCCGAACTCACCCTCGAGGCGGCGCACGAGGTGGTGGTCGCCGCCGAGAAGCGGATCCTGGAGGCCTTCCCGGCCGCCGACATCATCATCCACGCCGACCCTCGCGGCCGGGCCGAGCCGCATGGCGGGGCCTTCGCCGAGGACGGCGCCGGAACCTCGCAGTAAACGAGCCCTTAAGACGCCGGGCGTCTGTTGGGACCCTGCCGATTCGCGTAGAGAAGCGCGCCCCGAAGATGAGCGTCGAACGCACCCTCCACCATTTCCCGCTCGACCCGGCCTCGCGCCAGGTGCGCCTCGCGCTGGGCGAGAAGCGGCTGCCGTTCACCGAGGTGTCGGTGCGCTATTGGGAGCGGCCCAAGGAGCTGACCCGGCTCAACCCGTCGGGGATGATCCCGGTGCTGGTGGAGACGCCGTCCGAAGGGCCGCCGCTGGTGCTGTGCGAGACGCGCGCGATCCTCGACTACCTGGAGGAAGCCTATCCCGAACCGGCTCTGCTGGGCCGCGAGGCGGCTGACCGCGCCGAGGCGCGCCGCCTGCTCACCTGGTTCGACCGCAAGTTCGAGTTCGAGGCCTCGGGCTTCATCCTGCACGAGAAGATCGAGAAGCGGTTGCTGCGCCTGGGAGCGCCCGAACTGGCCAACCTTCGCCAGGGCCGCGACGGCCTGCGCAACCACCTGCAGATGATGGAAGACCTGTTGCAGGACCGCGACTGGCTGGCGGGCCGGCGCCTGTCGCTGGCCGACTTCGCCGCCTCGGCGCACCTGTCGGTGATCGACTACTTCGGCGACGTGCCGTGGCGCGACTTCCCCACCGCGAAGACCTGGTACATGAAGCTGAAGTCCCGGCCGTGCTTCCGGCCGCTCCTGGCCGACCGCTGGCCGGGCCTCGCGCCCGCCGGTCACTATGACGACCTCGACTTCTGACCGCGAAGACCTGATCCGGGCCGAGGCCGCCGCCCTGGGCTTCGACCTCTGCCGCTTCGCCGACCTCGACGCCGACTGGCCGGCGGCGGCGCGGCTGGCCGAGTTCGTCGCCGCGGGCCGCCACGGCGAGATGGCCTGGATGGCCGAGACCGCCGAACGCCGCGCCCACCCGCGCGCCATGTGGCCCGACGCCCGCTCGGCCATCGTGCTGGGGATGAACTACGGGCCGGCGGGCGACCCGCTGGCGATCCTCGGAGAACCGGCCAAGGGGGCGATCAGCGTCTACGCCCAGGGCGACGATTATCACGACGTCATCAAGGCGCGGCTCAAGGCCCTGGGCCGCTGGCTGCAGGCCCGCTTCGGCGGCGAATTGAAGGTGTTCGTCGACACCGCGCCCTTGCTGGAGAAACCGCTGGCCGAGCGCGCCGGCGCCGGCTGGCAGGGCAAGCACACCAACCTCGTCAGCCGCGAGTTCGGCTCGTGGTTGTTCCTCGGCAGCATCCTGACCACCCTGGATCTCGCGCCCGACCGGCCCGAGCCGATGAACTGCGGGACGTGCCGCGCCTGCCTCGACGTCTGCCCCACCGACGCCTTCCCCGCGCCCTTCCAGCTGGATGCGCGGCGCTGCATCTCGTACCTGACCATCGAGCTGAAGGGACCGATCCCGCATGAATTCCGCGCCGCACTCGGCAACCGCATCTACGGCTGCGACGATTGCCTGGCGGTCTGCCCGTGGAACAAGTTCGCCAGCCGGGCGCGCGAGCAGAAGCTGGCCGCCCGCGAGGCGCTGAAGGCCCCGACCCTGGCCGACCTCGCGCGGCTGGACGACGGCGCCTTCCGGGCGCTGTTCGCCAAGAGCCCGGTCAAGCGCATCGGCCGCGACCGCTTCGTGCGCAACGTGCTCTACGCCATCGGCAATTCGGGCGAACCCGCCCTGGCGGCTGAGGCCGAACGCCTGCTGGACGATCCGTCGCCTCTGGTCCGCGGGGCCGCGGTCTGGGCCCTGTCGCGGCTGTTCGACGCCTCGGCCTTCGCCGCGCTGCGCGACGCGCGCCTGCCGGCCGAGACCGACGCCGAGGTCCGCGCGGAGTGGGCCGAAGCCCTACCTGCCGCGTAATCGACGCGCCGAGGCGCCCGGGCCAGCCTGCCGTTCGAACCGAACGAGGAGCCCGACCATGACCGCCTACGCCATCGGCCATCTCACCCGCGTCGCCATGGGGCCGGGCGTGGTCGAGTACCTGCGCCGGATCGACGCCACGCTGGCCCCGTTCGACGGCCGCTTCATCATCCACGGCGGCCGGCCCGAGGTGAAGGAAGGCGCCTGGGACGGCGTCCTGATCGTCATCGCATTCCCGGACATGCCCGCCGCGCGCGGCTGGTACGATTCGCCCGCCTACCAGGCGATCCTGCATCACCGCGCCGACAACGCCGACGGCGCGATCTTCCTGCTCGAAGGCGTAGACGCCGACCACAAGGCCACCGACGTCCTGCCGCCGGAGCTGGCGGAAGCCGGCTGAGCGCTCGGGATGACGTAACGCCTCCGTCATCCTCGCCCTTGTGGCGAGGATCCCTCGGTCCGCTGACCGGGTCGCGGGCGTATGGGCGCCGGTCGGGCGGCGTCGGGAGGGATCCCAGGCACAAGGCCTGGGATGACGGCATTCCTCGTGAAACGACGGGAGTCCTCCCGGTCCGCGGGCAGGCCGCGTCCGACCGATCAGAAGCTGACCGGCCCCAGGTCCTTGAGTTTGGGGAGCAGCTTGTCCTTGGCCGACAGCATCGGCTCGCCGTCGAGGGGCCAGGGGATCGCCAGGTCGGGATCGTTCCAGATGACGCCGCCCTCGCTGTCGGGCGCGTACGGACCGTCCACCTTGTAGAAGATCTCGCAGTCGTCGACGACCGTGCAGTAGCCGTGGGCGAACCCGCGCGGAACCCAGAGCTGCTCGCCGCCCTCGGCGGTGAGCGTCGCGCTCACCCACTGGCCGTAGGTGGGCGAACCGGCCCGGATGTCGACCGCCACGTCGAAGATCGCCCCGCGCAGCACGCGGATCAGCTTGCCCTGGGCGTTCGGCGCCTTCTGGAAGTGGAGGCCGCGCAGCACGCCCTTGGCCGCGCTGAACGCCTGGTTGTCCTGGACGAAGGTGGTGTCGGCGACGGTCCCGGCCAGCGCCTTCTGGCTCCACGTCTCGGCGAACCACCCCCGCGCATCGCCATGCCGCTTCGGCGTGATAAGCAGGACATCCGGGATGGCGAGCGGCGTGATCGTCGTCATGGGCTTCCACGTTTGCGGGGATTTGGCTGTCGCATGGCGCAGCGGAACGACGATGACAAGGCAGAACACCCCGCGCTGAGCGTTTGCGTGATCGCCTACAACTCTGGGCCGACCCTGCGCGCGTGCCTGGAGCGGCTGGGCGCCCAGACCTTCCGCGACTTCGAGACCCTGGTGATCGACAACGCCTCGCCCGACCCCGGCGACGCCGAGATCGCCGCGGCGTTTCCCTGGGTCCGGCTGATCCGCAACCCCGACAACCTGGGCTTCGCCGGCGCGGGCAACCAGGCCGCGCGCGAGGCCCGCGGCCGCTGGTACGTGCTGCTCAACCCCGACGCCTACGCCCGCCCCGACTGGCTGGCCGAGCTGGTCGCCGCGGCCGGCCGCCACCCCCGGGTGCGGGCCTTCACCTCGGTCCAGCTCGCCGAGGATGCGCCGGGCCGGCTCGACGGCCTGGGCGACGTGATGAGCATCTTCGGCATCCCCTACCGGGGCGGCTATCTGAACCCCGACCACGGCCAGGCGCACGAGGGCGAGGTGTTCAGCCCCTGCGGCGCGGCCATGATGATCGACCGGGCGCTGTTCCTGGAGATGGGCGGCTTCGACGAGGACTTCTTCTGCTACGGCGAGGACGTCGACCTGGGCTACCGGCTGCAGCTTCGCGGCGAGCCCACCCTGCTGGTCCCCGGCGCGGTGATCGGCCATGTGGGCTCGGCCTCGTCGGGCGGGCGCAAGAGCGAGTTCGCGGTGTTCCACGGCACCCGCAACCGCTTCTGGGTGCTGTTCAAGAACACGCCGGCGCTGCTGCTGCCGCTGGTGGTTCCGCTGCACCTGGCGGCGCTGGTCGCCATCTACCTGCGGCGCGAGAACCGGCCCCACATCCGGCTGATCCTGAAGGCCGTGCGCGCGGCCTTCGCGGGCGCACCGAAGATGCTGGCCAAGCGGCGCGAGGCCGTGCGGCGGGCCTCCACCAGCCAGGTGGCCGCCGCCATGACCTGGAACCCCCGCGACCTGTCGGGCCGCCGACCGGTGATCCGGCCGCTGCGATCGCTCTAAAACCCGTCAGGGTGAAGTGGATACCGGTTCACCCGCCCGGACGGGCTCCATATGCTTGAGGATAGCGCCCCCTCCACCACTTCGTGGTCCCCCTCCCCCGCTTCGCAGGGGAGGGGCGCTCCTCCCCCACGAAGCGGGGGAGGTGTCCGCGCAGCGGACGGAGGGGGGCGGCGCTAGCCCTCGCTGGCCCACTCGATCAGCCGGCGCATGAACAGCGCGCCGCGCTGCATCTGCGAGACCTCAACGTATTCGTTCGGCTGGTGGGCCTGGTCGATGGAGCCTGGCCCGCAGATCACGGTGGAAAAGCCGGCCCCCTGGAACTGACCGGCCTCGGCCGCATAGGCCACCACCCGCGGCGGGCCGTTGTCGCCGGCCATGCGCCGGGCGAAGGCCTCGGCCGCCCCGTCGGGCTCGGGCGCGAAGGGCGGCACGTTGGAGGTCAGCTCCACCTTCACGCCGGCCTCGGGCGCGCGCGCCTTCAGGTCGCGGTCGAGAGCCTCCGCCTCGGCCAGGAACGGCGCGATCAACGTTTCGGGCCTAAGCGGCGAGGGGCAGCGCAGGTCGAAGACGAACTGGCACTCGCGCGCCAGGATGTTGTGCGCCGTGCCGCCGTGGACCACGCCGATGGTCAGGGTCGCGCCCTTCGGCGTGAACGGCGAGGCGGGATCGGCCTCGGCCTCCAGCCGCGCCGACAGGTCGGTCAGCGACTTCATCAGCTTCACCGCCTCCATCACCGCCGAGACGCCGAGGTGGGTCTGGCTGGAGTGGGCCTCGCGGCCGGTGACGGTGACGTGGAAGTTGGCGATGCCCTTGTGGCCGTTGACCGCCTCCATGTTGGTGGGCTCGCCCACCACCACCACCGACGGCTTCGCGGCCAGGGCGGCGATCTGTTCGATCATGGCCGGCGCCCCCAGGCAGCCGGTCTCCTCGTCGTAGGAGAAGGCCAGGTGCACGGGCCGCCGGACGCCGCCCTTCGCCAGCTCGGGCGCGGCGGCCAGCGCCAGAGCCAGGAAGCCCTTCATGTCGCAGGTTCCGCGGCCGTAGAGCCGGCCGTCCCGCTCGGTGAGGGTGAAGGGATCGGTGCTCCAGGGCTGGCCGTCCACCGGCACCACGTCGGTATGGCCCGAAAGCACGACGCCGCCGTCGGCCTCGGGCCCGATCCGCGCCATCAGGTTCGACTTGGTCCCCTCGGCGTTGGGCACGCGGCGGTGAGGGATGGAGAGCCCGTCGAGGTAGCCCTCGACCCACTCGATCAGGGCCAGGTTCGAGCCGCGCGAGGTGGTGTCGAAACTGACCAGCTTCGCCAGCAGGTCGCGGGCGGCGGGGTACAGGTCTGTCGTCATCGGCAAGCCTTAGACCCGTATGGGGCGCGCCTCAAAGGAAAGGGGGAAGCCGCGCCGCCTAGGGATCATAGATGATCGGCGCGCAGCCAAACCGGCGGGCGGCGGCGAAGGCGTCCGTGAAATCCTCGGGCAGGGCGGCCTCGTCGGTCACCTCGCCGGCGCGCAGGGCCTCGACCTCGACCCAGCCCAGGCCAACCATCTCGCCCACGGCCCGCGCCATCGCCGCGGCCTCGTCGGGCGCCTCGGTGAAGGCCAGGACGTCCAGCGGCGGCCCGCCGGGCGTTTCCAGCCCGCGAAGCGTGACGACGAAGATCGGCGAGGCCTCGGCCTCCAAGACGCGTCAGCCCTGCTGGACGCGGCCCGGACCCGGCAGGACGTCGATCAGCTCGATCTTGAAGGTCAGCGGCGCGCCCGGCGGGATGCCGCCGGCGCCCTGCTCGCCGTAGCCCAGGTTGGAGGGCACGTAGATGATCCAGATGTCGCCCGGCCGCATCATCGGAAGCACCTGCTGCCACGCCGGGATCAGGCCCCGGAGCGGCATGGCCACGGGCGACCCGCGCTCGTAGGAGGAATCGAAGACCGTGCCGTCCTCCAGCTTGCCCTCGTAGTGGACCTTCACCTCGTCGGTGAGCTGGGGCTTCAGGCCTGTGGCCGGGCCCGACTGGACGACCTTGTAGGCGAGGCCCGAGGGCAGGACCTTCACGCCCTCTTCCTTGGCGACCTTGGCCATGAAGGCCTTGCTCGTCTCGGACTGGACCTGCTCGGCCTTGTCGCCGGGTTCGGGCGCGGCCGACTTGGGTTGGCAGGCGGCCAGGGCCAGCGCCGCGGCGAAGAGGGCGAAAGCGCGCTTCATGTTCGGGTCCTTCAGACGACGCGGGGCGGGTAGCCGCGCTCGCGCAGGGCGTCCATCACTTCCTGGGTGTGCTGGGCGTCGCGGGTCTCGATCATCAGGTCGAACTCGGCGCCCTTGGCCGGCACGTCCAGGGCCAGGCGGTTGTGCGAGACCTCGATGATGTTGGCCCCCATCTGGCCGATGGTGGCCGAGACGTTGGCCAGCAGGCCGGGCCGGTCGTCGCCGATGATCCGCAGGTTGACGATCCGGCTCTCGCGCACCAGCTCGCGCGTCAGCACCGAGGCCAGCAGGCGCGTGTCGATGTTGCCGCCGGTGATGACGAGGCCGACCTTCTTGCCGCGGAACTTCTCCGGATAGGCCAACACGCCGGCCAGCGACGCCGCGCCGGCGCCCTCGGCGACCGTCTTCTCCACGTTGCAGTAGAGGGCGATGCCGCGCTCGAAATAGGGCTCCTCGATCAGCAGCACCTCGTCGATCAGCGGCCGGGCGATGGCGTAGGTCTGGGCCCCCACCTCCTTCACCGCGATGCCCTCGGCGATGGTCGACGCGCCGTTGATCTGGGCGGTGCGCACGCCGCGCATCTTGGCGGTGAACGACGGGAACATCGCCGGCTCCAGGCCCACGATGTGGATGTCCTTCTTGATGTGCTTGGCCGCCGTGGCCATGCCGGCGATCAGGCCGCCGCCGCCGATCGGGATCGGCAGCACCTCGAGGTCGGGCACGTCCTCCAGCATCTCCAGCGCCACCGTGCCCTGGCCGGCCATGACGTCGAGGTCGTCGAACGGGTGGACGAAGGTCAGCTCGCGCTCCGCGCAGAGCTGGCGGGCGTGCGCCGCCGCCTCGTCGTAGCCGTCGCCCTCGATCACCACCTCGGCGCCGTGCGCACGGGTCTGCTGCACCTTCATGAAGGGCGTGCCCTTGGGCATGACGATGGTGACCGGGATGCCCAGCCGCGCGGCGTGGTAGGCCAGGCCCTGGCTGTGGTTGCCGGCCGAGGCGGCGATCACGCCGCGCCCGCGCACGTTCTCGCCCAGCTGCAGCAGCTTGTTGAGCGCGCCGCGCTCCTTGTAGGCGGCCGTGAACTGCAGGTTCTCGAACTTCACCCAGACTTCCGCGCCGGTGATCTCCGACAGCGTGCGCGACAGGCGGCAGGGCGTGCGCTCAATGTGGCCCTTCAACCGCGCTTGCGCAGCGAGGATGTCGTCGAAGGCCAGGGTCATGTCGGTCGCGGGGGATGAAGGCCCCAGGGGGGCGTTGAAAGGCCGCGCAACCTAGCGGCGCCGCGCGGCCGGGGCAACGGCGCGCGCTGCATCGCGGAATCGAAGGCGCCCGCTCCCCTTTCCGCCGGCCCCGAACCCCTCGCGTGGGGCGCGGAAGCCCGAAGCCGGCGGAAAGGCTTCGCGGGCGGCGTCAGGCCGCCGCGGCCGCCCGTCGGCGCGAGCGGAGGCTGGCGCCGGCCAGGCCGAAGCCGGCGATCATCAGGGCCCAGGTCGCCGGCTCGGGAACGCCCGGCACGTCCAGGCGCCCGCTCAGGGTTCCCGAATAGACCCCGTTTCCGTTCAGGAACTGCAGGGAGCCCATCGTCGTGATGAAGCCCGTCGCATTGAGGAACTGGCCCGTGCCGCCCTGGACGACGAGGTTCTCGACGGTGCTGAAGATCCCCGGCGTGTCGCTGAGCGACACCGCCCCGTCATAGACGCCGAACAGCGTGTCGCCGCTGGCGAACGCATAGGTGAAGATCCCGGAGTCGAACGTCGTCGGCAGCGGCGGCGTGATGCAGTGGCTCTGGGTGGAGGAGAAGTCGCCGAAGTTCGACGTGCCGGTCGAGGTTCCCGGCCCCGGCTGGATGTCGACGGTGCTGCGCCCCGGGCCGCAGCGGCCGACGCCGAAGGGGTTCAGCGGATTCACATTGGCCCGTGCGCCGGTGATGGTCATCACGGTCGCCGAGGACGGCGCCGCGCCCAGGGCCACGCAGACGCCGGCCACGAGGGCCGCGCCGAGATGGACGAGCTTACGCATGAATGAGGTCTCCCAGACCCGTGATTGGGACCCTCAGCCTCGCGCCCCGCCGGCCGCGGGCGACACTCACGCGATGTGATCTTGCGGTGATGAACCGCTTACGGAGGCCGGTTTGGGGGGTCGATGACTCGATCGACCGCCCCCGCCGTCATCGCCCGGCTTGTCCGGGCGACCCATGAACACGGACAGCGGCCCGTCTGGCGGCGGCGCAGCCTTCCTCGCCTGAACGGCCAATGTTCATGGATGGCCCGGACAGGCCGGGCCATGACGATCTGTCGTGCTCTCAGGATATTGAGCCGGTGCTCAAC
The DNA here is from genome assembly GCF_016124325.1 of Phenylobacterium sp. Lineage (GTDB taxonomy): Bacteria > Pseudomonadota > Alphaproteobacteria > Caulobacterales > Caulobacteraceae > Phenylobacterium. Next base: position 62,076 of record NZ_WGNY01000014.1, on the reverse strand, counting down.
CTAGGCGTCGAACTCGGCGACGAGGTGGCCCGGCGCCACTTCGCGCAGTTCGGGCGGCGTTCCGCCCGCCCGCTTCGACGGCGCGAAACGGAACGCCGCGTCGGGGTCGAGCGGGCTGGGCGGCTCGCCCTCCAGCCGCTTGCGCACGCGCGAGCGCTCGACCGCCGGATCGGGGATCGGCGCGGCCGACAACAGCGCCTGGGTGTAGGGATGGCGGGCGCCGCGCCAGATCGCCTCGCGGTCGGCCAGCTCCATGACCCGGCCGAGATAGAGCACCAGCACCCGGTGGCTGATCTCGCGCACCACGGCCAGGTCGTGGCTGATGAACATCATGGCCAGGCCCGTCTCGCGCTGGAGCCGGATGAGCAGGTCGATGATCTGGGCGCGGATCGAGACGTCCAGCGCCGACACCGCCTCGTCGCAGATCACCAGCTTCGGCTTCAGGATCATGGCCCGGGCGATGCCCACCCGCTGGTTCTGGCCGCCCGAGAGTTCGTGCGGGTAGCGGTTGATCAGCGCCGGATCCAGCTCGACCTTCTCCATCATCGCGCGGACCTCGGTCTCGCGGGCGGCGCGGGACAGGCCGGGCTGGAAGGCGGTCAGCGGCTCGGCGATCGAGGCGCCGATGGTCATGCGCGGGTCGAGGCTGGCCAGCGGGTCCTGGAAGACGATCTGCAGGTCCTTGCGCGCGGCCTGGATCGCGGCGCGGTCGGCGTGGGTGATGTCGCGCCCCAGCAGGGTGATCGCGCCCGCATTGGCCGGCAGCAGCTTGATCACCGCGCGCGCCAGGGTCGACTTGCCCGAGCCGCTTTCGCCCACCACGCCCAGGGTCTCGCCCTGGCGCACCGCGAACGACACCCCGTCCACGGCCCGCAGCATCCGGGGCTTGCCGAACGCCCCCTCGCGGACGGGGAACCAGACCTTGAGGTCGCGGCCCTCCACCACGGTGGCGGCGTCGGCGGCCACCGGGGCGATCTCCGGCCGGCCGCCGCGGTCGGCGCGGTCGAGCCGCGGGATGGCGGCCAGCAGGTCGCGCGCGTAGTCGGTGCGGGGCGCGGCGAAGAGATCGGCCGCGGCCCCTTCCTCCACATAGGCGCCGTCCTTCATGACGCAGACCCGGTCGGCCAGCCGGGCGATGACGCCCATGTCGTGGGTGATCAGCACCAGGGCCGTGCCGGTCTCGCGCTGGAGTTCGGCCATCAGGTCGAGGATCTCGGCCTGGACGGTGACGTCGAGCGCGGTGGTGGGCTCGTCGGCGATCAGCAGGTCGGGGCCCGGCGCCATGGCCGCGGCGATCATCACCCGCTGGCGCATCCCGCCCGACAGCTCGTGCGGATATTGCGAAAGCCGGCGGGCCGCGTCGGGGATGCGCACCCGGTCCAGCCACTCGCGGGCGCGCGCCCTGGCGTCGCGATCCGACAGCCCCAGGTGCAGGCGCAGGTGCTCGGCGATCTGTTCGCCGATGCGCACGTGCGGGGTCAGCGCCGTCAGCGGGTCCTGGAAGATCATGGTCATCTTCGACCCGCGCACCCGGTTGAGCGCGCGCGGCGACAGGCCCATCAGCTCCTCGCCGTGCAGCCGCGCCGAGCCGGTCGCCCGGCCGTTGCCGGCCAGCAGGCCCATCACCGCCATGAAGGTCTGGCTCTTGCCCGAACCGCTCTCGCCCACCACGCCCAGGGTCTCGCCGCGGGCGACGCTCAGGGTCACGCCGCGCACGGCCTGGACCGTTCCGTCGTGGGTTTCGAAGTCGACGCGCAGGTCGTCGAGGGTCAGGACGGCGGCCAAGGCGACTCCAACAACAAAGAACGCAGGCGACCCTAGGGGCTGAATCGGGCATTGGGAATTGCCGAGACCCACAGGACCCCGCGTTGCCCGATTCCGCGCCGCCACTGACGCCCGCCCTGTTCCTCGATCGCGACGGCGTGCTCAACGAGGATCGCGGCTACGTCTACCGCTGGGAGGACTTCCGCTGGATCGCCGGCGCGCGCGAGACGGTGGCCGCCTTCAACAGGGCTGGCTGGCTGGTGATCGTGGTGACGAACCAGTCCGGCGTCGGCCGCGGCTACTACACCGAAGACGCCATGCACGACCTGCATGCCCGCATGCAGCAGGACCTGGCGGCGGCCGGCGGCCGGATCGACGCCTTCTACCACGCCCCCCAGCACCCGGAGTCCCGGCTGGCGGCCTATCGCCATCCCGACCCGCCGCTACGCAAGCCCAACCCCGGCATGCTGCTCCAGGCGCTGCAGGACTGGCCGATCGACCGCGACGCCTCGTTCCTGGTGGGCGACAAGCCGTCGGACCTCGAGGCCGCCATGCGGGCCGGGATCAGGAGCGTGCTGTTCCCCGGCGGCGACCTGATGGCGTTCCTCCGCGCCGAAGACCTGCTGCCCTGAAGCCGTAGGTCAGCGCGCCTCCATCCGCTGGAGCAGGCGTTCCAGCGCCGCCAGTTCGTCGGCCTCGCCGGGCGGCTTGTCCCAGCGGATGCGGTGGATGCGGGGAAAGCGCATGGCCACGCCGCTCTTGTGACGGGTCGAGCGCTGCAGGCCCTCGAACGCCACCTCGAACACCAGCCCGGCGTGCGGCTCGGCGCGGACGGATCGTACCGGTCCGTAGCGTTCGATCGTGTTGTCGCGCACGAACTTGTCGATGCGCATCAGCTCCTCGTCGGTGAAGCCGAAATAGGCCTTGCCCACCGGGGTCAGCGCCCGCTGGCCCAGGGCGTCCTGCGTCCAGACACCGAAGGTGTAGTCGGAGTAGTAGCTCGACCGCTTGCCGTGGCCGCGCTGGGCGTACATCAGCACCGCGTCGATCAGGAACGGGTCGCGCTTCCACTTGAACCACGGCCCCTTGGGCCGGCCGGCCTCGTAGACCGAATCCCAGCGCTTCAGCATCAGCCCCTCTGCCGCCTGCGGATCGCCGGCGGGCGGGTCGGCGCGCAGGGCGGCCAACTCGGCCCAGGTCTCGAACGGCTGCATCGGCGACAGGTCCAGGCGCGGACTGCCCTGACCCGCCACGAAGGCCTCCAGCCGCCGGCGCCGCTCGGCGAACGGCGCGACGCGCAGGTCTTCGGCGCCCGCCTGCAGCAGGTCGTAGGCGCGGATCGCCGCCGGAAACTTCGCCAGCAGCTTGGCGTCCACGGTCTTGCGGTTCAGCCGCTGCTGGAGGTCGGAGAACGGGGCGACGCGGCCGTCGCGCATCACCAGCAGTTCGCCGTCGACCACCCCCTCGCCCGCCAGCGCCTCCAGCACGTCCGGAAAGGTGGCCGAGATGTCGTCGCCGGTGCGGGTGTAGAGCCGCCGCACGCCGCCCTCGTGCGCGGCCTGGACGCGGATGCCGTCCCACTTCCACTCCGCGGCGTAGTCGGCCGGATCGAGCCGGGCGAAATCGACGGCCTCGTCGATCGCCTGGGCCAGCATGGCCGGGCGGAAGCGGGCCGGATGCTCGGACGAGGGCTTCTCGGCGCGGCCCTCCAGCCAGGCGAACAGGTCCTCGTAGGGCGGATGCAGGGCGTGCCAGAGCTCCTCCACCTCGGCCACCGCCACGCCGCCGACGTCGGCCGCCGCCTGCTTGGCCAGCCGCGCCGACAGGCCCACCCGCAGCGCGCCGGTGACCAGCTTCAGCAGAGCCCAGCGCTCGCGGGCCTGCGGCAGGGCGTCGAGCCAGGCTTCGATACGGCCTTGCGCCTCGGCGCGCGTGGCGCTCCTCAGCCCCTCGATCACCTCGGCCAGGCCCGGCTCGCGGTTGGCGCCCGGTCGCGCCGGCCACACCAGCGACACGGCTTCGGCGAGATCGCCCACGTAGTCGTAGCTCCACCAGAAGAGCTGCGGGTCCATGCGGCTCTCGACGGCCTTGCGGATGAAGGCGGGCTTGGCCGCATCGAACGAAAGCTCGCCGGTCAGCGCCGCCAGCGCCCAGCCGCGGTCCGGATCGGGCGTCTCCGCCAGGTAGTCGCGCACCAGGGTCAGCTTGGCGTTGCGCGACGGCGTCAGCGCCAGGCGGTCCAGCATCTCGGCGAAGGCGCGCACTACGACCTCCGCTCGTCCCGGCGAAGGCCGGGACCCAGATCCAGGGCGCGAGACGGCGCCGGGACGACCTCAGCACGCGTGGAGCCCAGGTCGGAGCCCTGCCACCTGGATCCCGGCCTTCGCCGGGATGAGCGGTGGGGTTCAGTCATCCGCCTCGTCCTCGTAGCCCACCAGCGCCAGGGCGCGGGCCGAGATGTCGTGCAGGCTGGCCCAGCGGGCCAGCGCCTCCTCGCGGCCGTGCGTGATCCACAGTTCACCAGGCCGCAGTTCGTCGACCGTGGCGGTCAGCTCGTCCCAGTCGGCGTGGTCGGAGATCACCAGCGGCAGCTCGACGCCGCGCTGCTTGGCGCGGGCGCGGATCTGCATCCAGCCCGAGGCGAAGGCGCCCACGGGATCGGGGAAGCGGCGGCTCCAGCGGTCCTGCAGCGCCGAGGGCGGCGCGATGACGATGGCCCCGGCGAAGTCGCCCTTCTTCGCCCCCGTGGTCGCCGGCGCCAGCGGGCCGAGGCCGACCCCGTGGCGCTCATAGAGGGCGTTCAGCCGCTCCAGCGCGCCGTGGACGTAGATGGTCTTGTCCCACCCCGCCTCGCGCAGCAGGCGGATGATCCGCTGGGCCTTGCCCAGGGCATAGGCGCCCACGATGTGGCAGCGCTCCGGGAACTGCGCCGCCGAGCGCAGCAGCCTGGCGATCTCCTCGCGGTCGTCGGGATGGCGGAACACCGGCAGGCCGAAGGTGGCCTCCGAGATGAAGACGTCGCAGGCCACGGGCTCGAACGGCGGGCAGGTAGGGTCGCGCCGGCGCTTGTAGTCGCCGCTCACCACCATGGTGAGGCCCTTCCAGCGCACCACCGCCTGGGCCGAGCCCAGCACATGGCCGGCCGGGACCAGGGTCACCTCGACCCCGTCGCGCGGGACGGCCTCGCCATAGGCCGCGGCCTGGGCCGTCCGCGAGAATCCCGCACCGTAGCGCTCGGCCATGATGTCCAGGGTCTCGGCCGTGGCCAGCACGGCGCCGTGGCCGGCGCGAGCGTGGTCGGCGTGGCCGTGGGTGATCACCGCCCGCGCCACCGGCCGGACGGGATCGACGTAGAAGTCGCCCGGCGGGCAGTAGAGTCCCTCGGGCTTGGGGCAGAGCAGGTCCTGCGGCCGGATCATCGCCCGCCAATGTAGGCGCGCCCGGGCGCTCGCGCATTGACTTCCCCAGGGGCGCGGGGTCCTACCGGAAGCATGGGAGACACCTACGACACCGCCCCGCTCGGCGACCGCATGACCATGCACGTGCCCCACGCCGCGGCGCTGGGCCTCACCCTCGTGGAATCGGGCAAGGGCAAGGGGACCATGCGGGTGGAGTGGCGCGAGGATCTGGTCGGCGACCCGGAGAGCGGGGTGATCGCCTCGGGCGTGGTCACCGCCCTGATCGACCACACCTGCGGCCTGGCCATCAACGCCGCCTTCGACGTGCCCCAGCCGATCGCGACGCTGGACCTGCGCATCGACTACCTGCGCCCCGCCGCCCCGCGCGCGGGCCTCGTCTGCGAGGCGCACGGCTACAAGATCACCCGCTCGGTGGGTTTCGTGCGCGCCCAGGCCTGGGACGTCGACGCCGGCGATCCCGTGGCCACGGCCCAGGCGGCCTTCATGATCACGTCGCGGGGTTGAGGCGATGGATCAGGCCGCCATCGAGAGCCTCGACGCGTTCCTGCAGACCGTGCCTTACGTCCGCTTCCTCGGCATGCGGGTGGAGCGGGCCGGCGACGAGCTGACCGCCGTCCTGCCCTTCGCCCAACACCTGATCGGCAACCCCATGCTGCCGGCCCTGCACGGCGGGGTGATCGGCGGCTTCCTGGAGATGGCCGCCCTGGCCCAGCTCTCGCTCGCCCAGCCCGGCCGCCGCGTGCCCAAGACCATAGACATCACCATCGAATACCTGCGCTCGGCGGGCCCCAAGGACACCTACGCCCGGGCCACCGTCCGCAAGCTGGGCCGCCGCGTCGCCAACGTGCAGGTGGAAGCCTGGCAGGACAGCCCCGCCAAGCCGGTCGCCGGCATGACCGGCCACTTCCTGCTGCGGAACGAGAGCTAGCGTCATCCCAGGCCTTGTGCCTGGGATCCCTCTATCGGCGCCTATGAGCCGGCCGACAACATGTGCGCCCGGCCCGGGCGCAATGGCGCCTGGCCGAGGGATCCTCGCCACAAGGGCGAGGATGACGAGGCGCCTTGTTGGCGGCTCGCACAACCCGTTGGACGGCGCAGCCCTAGGGGGCGGGCGGCAGCGCCGCCTTCTCCTTGGCGATCTGGGCCAGGGCGGCCTCGGCCTTGGCGATGGCGGCCGCGTCGTTCTTGTTGCGGGCTTCGACGAGCTGTTCCGTCGCCTCCATCTCGCGCACCGGGATCAGGTGGCTGTCGTCGGCGTGCTTGAAGGGCAGGGTCTGGATCTGGGCCAGGATCGCCCGCTGGCGTTTGGCCTCGTCGGTGTCGCCGACGCCGTACGAGAACATGAAGTCGCCGAGCTTCTTCTTCAGCTCCGGGTCGAGGTCCTTGCGCCAGATCAGCGGGTCCTCGGGGATGCGCGGCGAACGCCAGACGATCTCGATGTCCTTCATCGTCTGCCGCGCGATGTCGGTGTTGAGCAGCGAAAGCCGGTCGATCGAGGCGGTGTTGTTGGTGGCCGCGTCCAGCACGCCGCTCGCGACGGAGAACAGGTTGCTCTCGTGATTGGCCGATCGCACCGTCCGGAAGCACTGGGCCGGGTCGATCTTCCGCGGCGCGAACAGATAGGTCATCGGCGCGAGCGTGCCGGACGTCGACTTCGGATCGCCCATGCCGAAGTTCAGCGTCTTGTCGCACTTGAGGATCTTGTCGAGCGTGATCCCCGAGCCCTTCTTGACGATGATCACCGCCTCGTAGCCGTCGATCCCCGTGGTGTTGGCCGAGCGGGCGAACACCTCGCCGCCGGCGCGCCGCACCGCCTCCAGGCCCGACTGGTTGGTGAACCAGCCCAGGTCGGTCTGGTCGAAGCGCATCGCCTCGATCAGGGCCGTGTAGTTGGACGCGTAGAACGCCTTCACCGGCCGGCCCAGCGCCTTCTCCATGTCGGCCAGGAACGGCGCCCAGTCCTTCTCGGCGCTCGACTGGCTCTCGGCCGAGAGGATCGAGAAGACGATCTCCTTGCGCGGCGGCGGAGCGCCGGGCTTGCCGCAGGCCGAGACCGCCAGGACGGCGGCGAGCGCGAGCACGATACGACGGTTCATTTCCCCTCCACCGGCGGCAGCCGGAATCCCAGCACTTCGCGGCTGGCTCGATTGACCCCGTAGACCACGCGCCGGGCGCCGCGGTCGAAGGCGATGGCCTGGCCTGCGACCGGGATCGGGATGGTCGCCACCAGCCTTAGCACGCCGCCGCCGCGGGGAACCTCCAGCACATAGAGCTCCGGCCGGTCGTGTCCGGTGGCGTAGAGGCGTCCGTCGGCGCCGAACGCCCCGCCCGAATTGCTGCGCGGCGCCATGCGGGCCAGCACCTCCGGCGGGAAGGTCCAGCTCTCGTGCGGGCGCCAGGCGTCGTCGAACCGCACGACGGTGGTGAAGGTGTGGTCGCGTCCGGGCTCGCCGCCGCGGCCGTCGTAGTTGGCGAAGCCGGCCCACCATGCGCCGTCGCGGCGATCCACCCAGGTGAGCGAGCCGAACTGGTGGCCCAGCTCGATGGTCCTGAGGTGGTCCAGCGTCGCCGGATCGAACACCTCCACCCGGCTGAGCATCGGCACGGCCGGATAGTTCGACGCCGCGCAGATCAATTCCGCGCCGATCACGGCGCAGGAGTTCATGTGCGGGAACTTCGTCGGATCGCCGTGGAAATGCGCCACCTTTTCGCCGGTTCGACGATCATATTTGGCGATCTGATCATTATCGATGGCGTAGATGTAGCCGGCGTCCACGGCCACGCCCTGGTCGGCCTCGGGGGCCGACAGTCGGGCCACCTCCTGGGCCGGCGCGAGGGTGACGGCGGCGGCGAGGATCAGGCTAAGCACGCTTCAGCCCCGCCTGGCCGTTCTCCACCACGAACCGGGCGAGGTCGCGGATCGGCGAGACCGGCTCCAGCGCCGAGGCCACCGCGCGGAAGGTGACGGCGCAGGCGTCGGGCGTCAGGTCCACCAGCCCGTAGCCGCGGGTCTCGCCGTCGCCCATCGCCAGGCGCGGGTTGGCCGCCAGCACCGCCGCCATGGTCGCCGCGTCCATGCCCAGCGAACTGATCGAGCCGCCGACGAACTCGCTGGCCACGGGCGGGCCGCCCGGCTCCACGGACATGTCGCCGGCGAAGAAGGCGTGGACGTCGCCGCCCAGCACCACCGGATTGGCCACCTTGTGGTCGCGCCAGGTCTCCAGGATCCGCCGCCGCGTGGCCACATAGCCGTCCCAGCCGTCGTTGCTGACCTGGCCGTCGGGCGTGTCCAGCGGGCCCATCAGCGTCTGCTGGCCCAGCAGGTTCCAGCGGGCCGTCGACCCGCGCAACTCCTGGGCCAGCCAGTCCTCCTGCGGCCGGCCCAGCATGGTGCGGCCGGGCTCGAACCGCTCGGGGCAGGCGGCGGGGATCAGCTTGCTGTCCGGATCGGCGTCGCAGGCGCGGTGGGCCCGGTACTGGCGGTCGTCGATGACGGCGAGCCGCGCCAGCCGTCCCCAGTCGAGCGCGCGGTAGAGATGCATGTCCGGCCCGGCCGGCAGGGCCGTGCGGCGCAGGGGCATGTTCTCCCAGTAGGCCTGGTAGGCCGCGGCGCGGCGCTTCAGGAACTGGGCCGGCGGCGGGTTGGAGCGGTCCTGGTCGTCGCCGTAGTCGTTGGAGACCTCGTGGTCGTCCCACATCACCATCCACGGCGCCGCCGCATGGGCTGCCTGGAGGTCGGCGTCGGCCTTGTACCAGGCGTAGCGGTGGCGATAGCTCGCCAGGTCGTCGGCGGCTTCGGGCGGATGCAGGCGCGCCACGTCACCCTTCGAGGCGGCCTTCTCGTAGATGTAGTCGCCCAGGAACAGCACCAGGTCGGGATGGTCGGCCGCCAGGTGGGCGAGGGCGGGATAGTAGCCGGCCTCCCACTTCTGACAGGAGCCGTAGGCGATGCGCAGCCGCCGGACGTCGGCCTGCGGCTCGGGCGCGGTGCGGGTGCGGGCCACGGGGGTCGCGTGGCCGCCGGCCGTGAAGCGGTACCAGTAGTCCCGGTCGGGCTTGAGCCCGGCCACCTCGACGTGGACCGAATGGCCCGCCTCGGCCGCGGCCAGCGCGCGGCCCCGCCGCACGCCCCGCGAAAGCTGCTCGTCCTCGGCGATCTCCCAGGCGACCTCGACAGGCGCGGGGGTCATGCCGCCGTCCATGGCCTTCGGGTCGGTGGCCAGCCGGGTCCACAGCACCACGCCGTCCGGCAGGGGATCGCCCGAGGCAACGCCGAGCCCGAACGGATAGTCGGCCAGCCGCGCCTGGGCGAACGCCCGGGTCCAGCCGGCCGGGGCCAGCGCCGCGCCCGCCAGCGCGGCGGCGCGGATCAGAAGTGCTCTGCGTGAGGCCATGTGGCGATGGGATCCCAGGAAGGACTCAGCGGTAAAGGCGGTGACGCTAGGGCGCAACCATGACACTCGCTTGTCGCATCGCCCCCCTTTGTCCTTGAGCCCACGGGCCGCGGGCGCTACGCCGCGCGCCATGTCGCAAGGTCAAACTCTCCAGGGGCTGTCCCACCAGGCGCGCGAGGCCCGCAGCTGGCCGTTCGAACAGGCGCGCCTCCTGCTCGACCGCATCACCCGCCTGCGCCTCTCCGACGCCGAGCGCGATCTGGCGGCGACCCTGTTCGAACAGGGCAAGTTCCTGGAGGCGGTCGCGACCCTGCCGGCGCTGGCGAAACCCGTGATCTTCCAGTGCGGCTACGGCGCCAGCGGCCTGCCGCACCTGGGCACCTTCGGCGAGGCCACGCGCCCCACCATCGTGCGCACCGCCTTCCGCGCCCTGACCGAGGACGCCATCCCGACCCGGCTCATCGTCTTCTCCGACGACATGGACGGCCTGCGGAAGATCCCCGACAACGTGCCCAACCGCGAGATGCTGGAGGAGGACCGCGACAAGCCGGTCACCAGCGTGCGCGACCCCTTCGGCGAGCACGAGAGCTTCGGCGCGCACAACAACGCCCGCCTGCGCGCCTTCCTCGACAGCTTCGGCTTCGACTACACCTTCATGAGCTCGACCGAGACCTACAAGTCCGGCCGGTTCGACGAGGTGCTGCTACGTATCCTCGACCGCTTCGAGGCGGTGCAGGCGATCATGCTGCCGACGCTCGGCGAGGAGCGGCGGGCCACCTATTCGCCCTTCCTGCCGATCAGCCCGAAGAGCGGAAAGGTGCTGCAGGCGCCGACCCTGGAGCGCAACGTCGAGAAGGGCACCATCGTCTTCCCCGACGAGGACGGGACGCTGACCGAGGTTCCGGTGACCGGCGGCCATGTGAAGCTGCAGTGGCGGCCCGACTGGGCAGCCCGCTGGACGGCGCTGGAGGTGGACTTCGAGGCCTCGGGGAAGGACCTGGTCGACTCGGTCCGCGTCTCCAACCGGATCGTGAAGGCCCTGGGCGGGGAGCCGCCGGAGGCCTTCCACTTCGAACTCTTCATGGACGAGAACAACCAGAAGATCTCCAAGTCCAAGGGCAACGGCCTGACCATCGAGGAATGGCTGCGCTACGGCGCGCCCGAGAGCCTGACCTACTACATGTACCAGTCGCCCAAGTCGGCGAAGCGGCTCTATTTCGACGTCATCCCCAAGGCGACGGACGAGTACCTCCAGCAGCTCGACGCCCTGAACCGCAAGCGGGCGGAGGGCGACAACGCCGCCCAGCTCGACAATCCGGCCTGGCACGTCCACCGCGGCGCCCCGCCCGAGAAGGGCAGTCCGGTGAGCTTCTCGCTGCTGCTCAACCTGGTCTCGGCGGCCGACGCCTCGACCAAGGACCTGCTCTGGGCCTTCATCGCCCGCTACCTGCCAGGCGCGACGCCGCAGTCCGAGCCGCTGCTCGACAAGCTGGCCGGCTACGCGATCCACTACTACGAGGACTTCGTTAAGCCCGCGAAGCGCTTCCGCGCGCCCGACGCCCGGGAGCGGGCGGCGATGGAAGCCCTGGTCGCCAAGCTGAAGGCCCTGCCCGAAGGCGCCGACGCCGAGGCGATCCAGAACGAGGTGTTCGAGGTGGGCAAGGACGCCGGGTTCGAGCCGCTGCGCGCGTGGTTCTCCGCCCTCTACGAGGTGCTGCTGGGCCAGAGCCAGGGGCCGCGCTTCGGCTCGTTCGTGGCCATCTTCGGCGTCGACCGCACCATCGACCTCATCGACCGCGCCCTGGCGGGGGACTTGGTCGCGGCATAGGGCCCGGATGCTCCCCCTAGGGGAGCTGTCGCGAAGCGACTGAGGGGGTCCTCAGCAGCCTTTGAGCGCGGCCCTCTACGGGCCACCTCCCCCTTGGGGGGAGGATCTCGCTCCGCCTACTCGTCGCTGCCGATCGGCATTCCGGGCGGCGGCTCGGGGCGGCGCTTCGGCTCGGCCAGGACGCGGGTGAGCTCGTCCTTGTCGGTCAGCAGGGCGGCGAGCTGCAGGCGATGGGCCCGCTCGTCGGGATCGGCGCCCGGCTTGGCCTTGAGCGAGGCGGCGAGATCGGCCAGCCGCTGGGCGATCACGGCCCGGGCTTCCGGCGCCACGTCCTTGTCCCGCGACGCCGCCGCCAGTTCCAGGGCCGTGCGGGTCTGCACCCGGCGCGCGATCGCCGCGAGACGCCCCTGGGCGGGCGCGAACGCCTGGGCGATCAGCCGGTCGGTCACCTCGCCCACACCCGGCTCCCCGGGATCGCGGCGGTGCTGGTCGACCAGCCGGTCCAGCCGCGGCGGCGAGAGCAGTGCGTCCAGCACCATGCCGGCGGCCACGTCGGCGGCGGCCAGGCTGTCGAACACCGGCCCGCCCGCCCCGTCGAACACCTCGATGGCGTACTGCCGGTCCTCGTCGCCCGACTGGCCCGACGACAGGAGCGGGATCAGCGCCTCGGGGGTGTCGAGCTCGGCCGGCGCCATGGCCGCCAGCAGGCCGGAAAGCGCCGCGCGCTGCTGGTCGGCCGGAACCACCGGCGCGGTCATGCCGGGATCGCCCTTCACCGCATAGCTGAAGTCGACCCCGCCCAGCGGCTTGGCCGCCGCCTCGAGCTGGTAGCGGTGGAGCAGGTAGATCGGAACGTACTTGCGCTTCAGCGCCTGGGCCGCCTCGCCGGGGCGCAGGGCCTGCGGGCCGAAGTGGTCGATGGCGTAGCGGCGCACGGCCATCACCCGCGCCAGTTCGGCCACCGGGTCGGCGCCGTCGTCCCAGATCGCGCCGTGCGGCTGGCCGCTCTCGACGCCGCGCGCGTCCTGGTCGGCCACGTAGCGCAGGGTCTGCATGGCCTTGGCCGCCTTGGCCGTCGGGTCGCCGTCGCCATAGAGCCAGTCGACGATGAAGCGGTCCCAGGCGCCGACGCCCACGCCGTAGGCGTCGGAGATATCGATCTTGCCGTCGGTCAGCTTCACCCGCGGCGCCGGGTAGTCCATCACCGAGGCGCGGTCCTGGCTGGAGGCGGCGAAGTTGTGGGCGAAGCCCAGCGAGTGGCCCACCTCGTGCGCCGCCAGTTGGCGCAGCCGGGCGAGCGAGACCTGGATCGGGTCGTTCGGGCCGCCCTGGCCGTCCTTGTCGGCCCCGACCAGCCCCTCGAAGATCAGCATGTCCTGGCGCACGCGCAGCGCGCCCAGCAGCACCGAGCCCTTGATGATCTCGCCCGTGCGCGGGTCGACCACCGCCTGGCCGTACGACCAGCCGCGAGTGGCGCGGTCCACCCAGTTGACGACGTTGTAGCGCACGTCCAGCGGGTCGGCGCCCTCGGGCAGGATCTCGACGCGATACGCGTCCTTGTAGCCCGCCGCCTCGAAGGCCTTGGCCCACCACGAGGCGCCCTCGCGAAGGGCCGAGCGGATCGGCTCGGGGGCGGCGCGGTCGATGTAGAAGACGATGGGCTTCTTCACCGGCGAGACGGCGGCCGTGGGATCGGTCTTCTCCAGGCGGAAGCGGACCGCCAGGCGCTGGACGATGTCCTTGTCGAGCGGCGCGGCGTAGTCGAGCACGGCCATGTCGAAGGCGCCCGAGCGCGGATCGAACGGCCGCGGGACGAAGCCCGGCTCGGGCAGCTTCACCAGGCTGTGGCGCACCACCAGGCTGACCGTGCGCGGGTCGGGGGCGATGTTGCGCACCTCGGGCCCCGGCGTGTCGGAGGCGAAGGTCTGGATCGCCTCGAACTCCACGTTCTCGGGGAACACCTTCACCGCCCCCGGCTCGGCGATGGAGAGGTCGGCCACCGGCTTCCAGCCCGCCTCGCCCGACCCCTTCAGCGCCCGCGCGATCCCCGCCACGTCGCGGGTGAGGAAGCTCGACAGGTCGACCAGGGGGCGCCCGTCGGCGGTGGTCCCCTCGACCTTGCCGGTCCAGACGATCGAGGTGGCGAAGGCGTCGCGCGCGGCGGCCTGTTCGTCGGCCGGGGCGCCGGCGGCGCGGAAGCGCGGGTTCTCGAACTCGGCCAGCACCTTGCCGCCCATCACCCGGAAGGCCAGCACCTGCGTGCCGCCCACCCGGGCGCGGTCGAGGCCGATGGGCGCCGAGCCCAGGCCGGTCTTGAGCGCGGTCACATAGAGATAGCGACCGGCCACGCCGTCCGCCCCGGGCGCGGGCAGGGCGACCAGGATGCGGCCCTTGGCCTTGTCGACATAGACCGGGACCAGCCCCTCCTGCCGCGCCAGCCCCGCCGTCGCATCGGCCGCCGGCGGCGGGCTCGCCGCCCAGGCCGGGGCCGCGCCCGTCGCCGCCAACACCGCCGCACAGGCCGCGCCTGCCCACAAACCCATCTTCACGTCGGAACTCCCCGCACGACTCGTGGCGCGACCCTAGACCGCTGCTTGAGGGCCTTCCACCCGCCCGCTGACACCGTCGCGTCACGCGGCCGCCACATGACGATCCGATGATCTGCCGAGCCTGACGCAGGGGCAGACTGACCCTGCGGCTATCCCTTGACGTAAACGGAAACGTGGCCTTACGCTGTCAACTAACGAGATAACCGAGGGAGGATGTCCGAGATGCCCATGGACCTGCGTCGTCCGGCCCGGACCTACACGATCCGCCAGCTCTGCCTGGAGTTCAAATGCACCCCGCGCGCCCTGCGCTTCTATGAGGACAAGGGCCTGCTGAACCCCGCGCGCGACGGGATGAACCGGGTCTATTCCTACCGCGACCGGGCCCGGCTCCAGCTCATCCTGCGCGGCAAGCGGGTCGGCCTCTCCCTCTCCGAGATCGGCGAGATCCTCGACCTCTACGAGGCCGACGAATCCGGCGCCCAGCAGGCGGCCAAGAGCCTGCGGAAGTTCCGCGAGCGGATCGTGGCGCTCGAACAGCAGAAGCTCGACATCGACCACGCCATCGAGGAGCTGCAGAAGGGCATCAGCGCCATGGAACAGCGACTGGCCGAAACCCGGCCCGACCTGCTGCCGCGCGCCGTCGACTACGACCAGATGCTGCGCCGCCAGCTCGACGGGGCCGAGGCCTAGGCCCTTCAGCCCGTCGAACGCCGTCAGCCCCCGGTTCGTCCGGGGGATCCATGAATGCGGCGTCGAACGGGCAGGCGCCGCGGAGCCATTGCGGATCATCTGGTTTCGCGGTGTTCATGGGTGGCCCGGACACGCCGGGCCATGACGCTATCGAAGGTTGGAGTTCCCATGACCTATCAGGCCCCCGTGCGGGACTACGTGTTCCTGCTGCGCGACGTGCTGCAGCTGGACCGCTACGCCAACCTGCCCGCCTTCGCCGACGCGTCCATGGACACTGTCGAAGCCATCCTGGAAGAGGCCGGCAAGTTCACGTCCGAGGTGCTCGCGCCCCTGAACGGCGTCGGCGACAAGCAGGGCTGCGTCTGGAGCCCCGACTTCACCGTCAAGACCCCCGACGGCTTCAAGGACGCCTACGCCAAGCTGGTGGAGGGCGGCTGGCCGGGCCTCGGCTCCGAGCCGGAGTACGGCGGCCAGGGCCTGCCCCACGTGGTCAACCTGGCCTTCTCCGAGATGAGCAGCTCGGCGAACATGGCCTTCTCCATGTACCCGGGCCTCACCCACGGCGCCTATTCGGCCATCCTCGCGGGCGGCACGCCCGAGCAGAAGGCGCTCTACCTGCCCAAGCTGGCCTCGTTCCAGTGGGCCGGCACCATGAACCTCACCGAGCCGCACTGCGGCACCGACCTGGGCCTGCTGCGCACCAAGGCCGTCCCGCAGGCCGACGGGACCTACCGCATCTCGGGCCAGAAGATCTGGATCAGCGGCGGCGAGCAGGACCTGACGGAAAACATCGTCCACCTCGTGCTGGCCCGCATCGAGGGCGCGCCGGCGGGGGTGCGCGGCATCAGCCTGTTCATCGTGCCCAAGTTCATCCCCGACGCCGACGGCAATCCCGGCCAGCGCAATTCGGTGAAGTGCCTGGGCCTGGAAGAGAAGATGGGCATCCACGGCAACGCCACCTGCGTCATCAGCCACGAGGAATCGACCGGCTGGCTGATCGGCGAGGAGAACGCCGGCCTGCGCCTGATGTTCGTGATGATGAACGAGGCCCGCCTGGGCGTGGGCCTGCAGGGCGTGGCCCAGGCCGAGGCCGCCTACCAGGCCGCCGCCGAATTCGCCAAGGACCGGCTGCAGGGCCGCTCGCTCACCGGCCCCAAGAACCCCGACGGCCCGGCCGACCCGATCATCGTCCACCCCGACGTGCGGCGCATGCTGATGGACGCCCGCGCCATCGTCGAAGGCGGCCGCGCCTTCATGACCTGGACCGCCCTGCACGGCGACCTCTCCCACGCCAGTCCCGACGAGGCCGTGCAGCAGAAGGGCCGCGACTACATGGCCCTGATGACCCCGGTGGTGAAGGCGTTCCTCACCGATCGCGGCTTCCAGGTCTGCTCCGACGCCATGCAGGTGCACGGCGGCTCGGGCTTCACCGAGCATTTCCCCGCCAGCCAGTACCTGCGCGACGTGCGCATCGCCCTGATCTACGAGGGCACGAACGGCGTGCAGGCGCTCGACCTCGTGGGCCGCAAGCTGGCCGCCGACGGCGGGCGCGGGGTGATGAGCTTCTTCGCCGAGCTGGACGCCTTCGTCGACGCCGAGACCGACGAGGCCATGAAGCCGTTCACGACCGGCCTCGCCCGGGCCAAGGCCGAGCTGCAGGAGGCCACCATGTGGCTGATGCAGAACGGGCTCGCCAATCCCGACAACGCCGGGGCCGCCTCCACCGACTACCTGCACCTCTTCGGCCTGACGGCGCTGGCCTACATGTGGTCGCTGCAGGCCAAGGCGGCGCTGGCGAAGATCGCGGCGGGCGACGCCGACCCGTTCTACCAGACCAAGCTCACCGTCGGCCGCTACTACATCGAGCGCGTGCTGCCCGAGACCGCCTCCCACCTTGCGAAGCTGAAGACCGGCGCCGATCTGCTGATGAAACTTCCGGCCGAGGCTTTCTGAGGAGGGGTCCCGTGGCGACCTATCGGGCGACGATCGCGTGGACGCTGCGGGAGACGCCTGACGACTTCCTCAAGGGCCGCTACGGCCGCGCGCACACCGTCAGCTTCGCCGAGCACGTGGTGCCGGCGACCGCCTCGCGCCATGTGGTCGGCAAGTGGGCGGCGCCCGGCGCCGTCGATCCCGAGGAGATGTTCGTCGCCGCGCTCTCCAACTGCCACATGCTCACCTTCCTGCATAAGGCGCGGCTGGCGGGCTTCGTCGTCACCGCCTACCGCGACGTGGCCGAGGGCGTGATGGAGAAGATCGACGGCGACCGCATGGCCGTCACCCGCGTGACCTTGCGGCCGGAGATCACCTACGAGGGCCGCCGCCCCACCGAGGCCGAACGCGACGCCCTGCACCACGAAGCCCACGAGGAGTGCTTCATCGCCAACTCGGTGAAAACCGAGGTGACGGTGGAAGAGGTCGTCCCCGCCTGAGCCCTGCATCCCGATCGCGTTTCGCGCGTTACCTGCGCCGGGACGAAACTGGGATGACACCGACCATCATGCGCAGAACATCGATTTCGGCAGGCGTGGCCGCCCTCCTGGCGCTGCCCCTCGCCCTGGCGCCGCTGAACGCCGACGCAGCCACCTGCAAGAGCCGCAAGACCACCGGCACGGTGCTGGGCGGCGTGGGCGGCGCGGTGCTGGGCAACGCCGTCTCGCACGGCGCGGGCGGCCTGCTCATCGGCGGCCTGGGCGGCGCCGTGGTGGGCCACGAGATCGGCGCGGCCGGGTGCAAGAGCGCCCCGCGCTACGCCAGTTCGCGGTCGAACCGGACCTCCTCCAGGACCTCATCGAGCTCGCATGAGCCCGCCGGGGCGGTCCGCAAGGTCTACTACGACCAGTACGGCAATGTGGTCGCCGTGCAGCCGGTGAGCGACCGCCGCTGATGCGCCCGACCCTGGTGGGCCTGGCCCTCGCCGCCGCCGCCCTGGCCGGGTGCGGCGGCCCGCCCGCGCAGCGGCCGAACGCGGCCATGTGCTTCGACTTCAAGGCGCCCAAGGCGACGCCGGCGCCCGGGGCTTCCGCCGAGGCCGCGGCGCTGGACGACTGCGTGCGCCGCTGGGCCTACAGCCTGGCTCCGTCGCGCGACGAGGCCGGCGCGGTCGCCGAGGCCGTGGCGGCCGCCTGCGGGACCCAGCTCTCGCGTTGGAACCAGCAGGCCCTGACCCAGCCGGGCGGCGACGGCGAGAGCACCAGCCTGCTCACCGGCGATCCCACCACGCCGCTGGCCGAGCACAACGCCTACGCCCACACCCGCGCCCTGCTCTACGTGGTCCAGGCCCGCGCCGGGAACTGCGCGCCGCCGCCCGCCAAGAACGGCACGCCGGACGGCGTCAGCTAGGAGAGGAGCGCCGCGAGCCGCGCCTCCAGCGTCGCGGCGTCCTTCAGCTCGCACTCCCAGATCGTCTCGACGCGCCAGCCCAGCGCGGCGAGCGCCTCGGCGGTCCGGGCGTCGCGGGCCACGTTGCGGCCCACCTTGGCCACCCAGTAGTCGCGGTTCTGCTTCGGGACGCGGGCGCCGCGCGCGCAGTCGTGGCCGTGCCAGAAGCAGCCGTGGACGAAGATCGCCAGGCGGCGGCCCGGCATGACGATGTCGGGACTGCCGGGCAGGTCCTTCCGGTGAAGACGGTAGCGCGCGCCCAGCCGGGTCAGCGCCTTGCGCACCTTCAGCTCCGGCGAGGTGTCGCGCCCTTTCACCCGCCGCATGACGGCCGAGCGCTTCTCGGGGTCGAACACGTCGCTCCCCTCCCCCTTGCGGGGAGGGGCTGGGGGTGGGGGTGCGAGAACCGGACTCTCGGAGACGACACCCCCACTCCCAACCCTCTCCCCGCAAGGGGGAGAGGGCCTTGGGGGGCGCGGCCGGATCACAGCCCGTCGAACAGGGCGGTCGAGATGTAGCGCTCGGCGAAGCTCGGGATGATGGCCACCACCAGCTTGCCGGCCATGTCGTCGCGGCTGGCGACGTCGAAGGCCGCCGTGAGGGCCGCGCCCGAGGAGATGCCCACGGGGATGCCCTCGTCCCGGGCCACGCGCCGGGCCATGGCGAAGCTGTCGTCGTTGGAGACCTGCACCACCTCGTCGATCACGCCGCGGTCCAGGATCGAGGGCACGAAGCCCGCGCCGATGCCCTGGATCTTGTGCGGGCCGGGCTGGCCGCCCGACAGCACCGGCGAGGCCTGGGGCTCGACGGCGATCATCTTCACCGAGGGCTTGCGCGCCTTCAGCACCTGGCCGACGCCGCTGATGGTGCCGCCGGTGCCGACGCCCGAGATCACCGCATCGACGCGGCCGTCGGTGTCGTTCCAGATCTCCTCGGCGGTCGAGACCCGGTGGATCAGCGGGTTGGCGGCGTTGTCGAACTGCTGCGGCATCACCGCGCCGGGGTTGGCGTCGACGATCTCCTTGGCGCGGGCCACGGCGCCGGCCATGCCCTTCTCGGCCGGGGTCAGCTCGAGGTGCGCGCCCAGCAGCACCAGCATCTTGCGCCGCTCCAGCGACATGCTCTCGGGCATCACCAGGGTGCACTTGTAGCCCTTGGCCGCGCAGACGAAGGCCAGGGCGATGCCAGTGTTGCCGGAGGTGGGCTCGACGATCTGGCCGCCGGGCTTCAGCACCCCCTTGGCCTCCAGATACTCCACCATGGCCACGCCGATGCGGTCCTTCACCGAGGAGATCGGGTTGAAGAACTCCAGCTTGGCGACGACCTCGGCCTTGGGCTTCAGCGCCGCGGTCAGGTGCGGCAGGCGCACGAGCGGCGTGTCGCCGATCAGGTCGAGGACGGAGTCGTAGATCCGGCCGCGGCCCGAGCGATGGTAGCGCGCGGCGTCGTAGGATTTGTCGGGGGTGGCGTCCATGATCGGGCCTCTTGGCGTTTCGGCTGCCCTTCGTGAGCGGAACCTAGGACTTCCGAACGCCTCTCGCCAGCCGGGCGTGCGAAGAAGGCGCGCGGGCCTGGGGGCGGAGCGGATCGATCCTCCCGCCTTGTCGCCGCCAGCTACTCCGCCGCCATCGCCGCCGCGGGGCTGAGCAGCGGTTCCAGCAGCTCCTGCGCCAGCCAGCGCACCACCGGGACCGCCACCCCGTCGCCGGCCACGTGCAGGGCGTTGGTCACCCCGTGCGGCAGGCGGTAGCTCTCGGGCAGGCCCATCAGCCGGGCGGCCTCGCGCGGGCTGAGCAGGCGCGAGCGCGCCCGGCCCCGCTCCACCACCAGGATCGCCTGGCGCGAGGAGCCGCCGCGCGGCGTGCGCAGACAGCCCGCGAGCCCGTCGAACCGCACCTCGGCGCGCTGGGCGACCTGTCCGTCCTCGAGGCGCGTGCGGCGGAAGACGGTGCCCACGGCGCGGCCCTTCTGGGCCTCCACCCGCGCGCGGTGCAGCGGCCCCATCAGTCCGAGCAGGCGCGCGGTCTGGTCCGGCGTATGCCAGGCGACGGCGGAGTCGGGTTCAAGGATCGCGGCGAGGTCGGTGTTGCGCGCGGGCGGCGCGGCCAGCCGCCACCACACCCAATGGGCCGCCACCTCGGGCGGCAGCGTCGCGGCGGCCTGGCGGACGGCGCGGGTGTGGAACGGGCTGTCGCCGGTCAGGGCCGGAGGCGCCTCGCGCGCGGCCACCACGAACACCCTCGGCCGGGACTGGGGCAGCGTCGCCGCCGCGTCGATCTCCAGCGCGCCGAAGCGGTAGCCGCGGGCGGCCAGCGCCGCGCCCAGGGCGGCGAAGTCGGCCCCGCCGTGGGAGCTCAGCAGCCCCACCACGTTCTCGATCACGATGACCCGCGGCGCGCGGCCCTCGCCGTCCAGCGCCTCCATCAGCCGCCAGAACCCGAAGAAGGCCGAGGAGCGGCCGCCGTTCAGGCCCGCGCGGGCGCCGGCGAGGCTGAAGTCCTGGCAGGGGCTGGAGGCCCAGGCGAGGTCGGGGCGGCCGGGCAGGCCGGCGGCGTCCAGCGCCCAGACGTCGCCCTCGTGGAAATGGCCGTCCGCGTCGGGGAAGTTCGCCCGGTAGGTCGCCGCCTTCACCCGGTCGAAGTCGTTGGCGAACAGGCAGCGCCAGCCGTCGCCGAGGCCCAGCCGGGCCATGCCGCCGCCGGCGAAGAATTCGTAGAAGGAGAGCGGCGGCCGACTCATCTCGCGGCGAGTCTAGCCTGCGTCGGGCGGATCGGAAGATGCGCCCGCGGCCCGCGCGCGCGGCGGGCCAACCTCGAAGACCCGGATGGTCGCGACGACGAGGCCCGTGTCGCCATGTCGCCGGGCGGGGCCCCTGGCGCCGACCACAGCCGATCCGGTATGGGGGGACCATGAGCAAACAACTTCTCATCGCGGCGCTCGTCCCGTTGGGCGCGGCCCTCATTCTCGCCAGCTGCACCCGCGACGAAGAAGGCCCGGCGCCCGCGCCCAGCCACCCGCCCTCCAAGATCGACATCAGCGGCGTCATCACGGCGCGGGGCGACGACCCCGCCTGGTCGCTGACCATCGACGGCACGACCCTCACCCTGAAGCGCGAGGGCGAGGCCGATGTCGTCGCCACGGCGGAAGGGGCGACGATCGAGCCGGGCCAGGCGCAGTGGCAGGCCATCAGCCCGGACAACCAGGTCTTCACCGTCACGCTCTATTCCAGCTTCTGCGACAACAACCCCGAGCAGAAGCGGATGCCCTACACGGCCGAGGTGGACGTCACCACCGACGTCCTGCAGGGCTGCGCGACCAAGGTTTCCGCGCCTGCGAAGCCGGCGGCGCCGGCAGCCAAGGCGAGCTGACCCTCCGCGCCGGCGCCCGCCGTCCGGACCCTTCCTCGGCTTCCGCTTGACCCTCCCCCTGGGGCAGGGGGTTTAATGTCGGAAAACGCGGTACGTGGACCGCGGATCGGGAGGACGCCATGGACAAGGCCTTCGACCTCGTCATCCGGGGCGGGACCGTGGTGGACGGGACCGGCGCGCCGGGCTTCGAAGCCGACGTCGGCGTGCGCGACGGCCGCATCGCCGCCGTGGGCCGCATCGCCGGCGCAGGCGCCGAGGAAATCGACGCCCGCGGCCAGATCGTCACGCCCGGCTTCGTGGACGTCCACACCCACTACGACGGCCAGGCCACCTGGGACGAGCGCATGCAGCCGTCGTCCTGGCACGGGGTCACCACCGTCGTCATGGGCAACTGCGGCGTCGGCTTCGCCCCCTGCCGGCCCGGCGACCACGACCGGCTGATCCGGCTGATGGAGGGCGTCGAGGACATCCCCTTCCCCGTGCTGGCCGACGGCCTGCCGTGGAACTGGGAGAGCTATCCCGACTATCTCGACAGCCTCGGCAAGCGCCGCTTCGACGTGGACGTGGGCAGCCAGCTTCCGCACGCGGCGCTGCGCGTCTACGTCATGGGCCAGCGCGGCGTCGATCGCGAGCCGGCCACCGAGGCCGACATCAACGCCATGGCGGCCATCGCCAAGCGGTCGATGGAAGCCGGCGCCCTGGGCTTCGGCACCTCGCGCACCCTCAACCACCGCAGCTCGGACGGTTCGCCGATCGCCACCCTGACCGCCGGCGAGGACGAGCTGACCGGCATCGCCATGGGCATGGCCGCCGCCGGCCGGGGCGCGCTGCAGGTGGTCTCCGACTTCCGCGACGCCGAGGACGAGTTCGCCATGCTGCGCCGGGTGGTGGAGCGGTCGGGCCGGCCGATGTCTTTCTCGCTGCTGCAGAGCCCGCTGAACGCCGACTCCTGGAAGTTCTTCCTGGCGCAGATGACCGAGGCCAAGGCGGCGGGCCTGACCATCCGCGCCCAGGTGGCCACCCGGCCGGTGGGCGTGCTGTTCGGCCTGGAGCTGACGGTCAATCCGTTCTCCAGCCACCCCAGCTATCGCGAGATCAAGGCCCTGCCGCTGGCCGAGCGCGTGGCCCGCCTGCGCGACCCCGGCTTCCGCGCCCGCCTGCTGGCCGAGGAGGCCGAGAACGCCCGCGCGCCCGGCCTGTCGCCCGCCCGAGCCTGGGACCGCATCTATCCCATGGGCGACGAACCCGACTACGAACCCACGCCCGACCGCTCCATCGCCGCCATCGCCGCGGCGCGCGGGGTCGATCCTTACGAGGTGGCGCTGGACCACATGCTGGACGGCGGGGAGGGGAACGGTCGCGGCATGCTCTACCTGCCGCTCCTGAACTACGCCGAGAATAACCTCGACCATGTGCGCACGATGCTGCAGCACGACTGCGTGGTCCCCGGCCTCTCGGACGGCGGCGCCCACGTCGGCATGATCTGCGACGGCTCGTTCCCGACCACCAACATGGCCTTCTGGACGCGCGACCGGAAGCGCGGCCCGACGCTGCCGCTGGAGAAGATGGTCAAGGGCCAGTGCCGCGATACGGCCGAACTGATCGGCCTCTACGACCGGGGCCTGGTGCAGCCCGGCTACCGGGCCGACCTCAATGTCATCGACTACGACCACCTGAAGCTGAAGGCGCCCCAGGTGACCTACGACCTGCCCACCGGCGGGCGGCGGCTGATCCAGCGCGCGGAAGGCTACACGGCCACCGTCGTCGCCGGCCAGGTCACCTACCGCGACGGCGAGCCCACGGGCGCCCTGCCCGGGCGGCTGCTGCGCGGGGCCACCCACGCCCCGGCCGCCATGGCCGCGGAATAGGAGGCCGGCCCATGAATGCGGTGACCCCCGAGTTCCGCCCCGAGGTCCTGGAGACGGCCTGCGAGTGGACGGCGAAGGACATGGCCGACCCGGCCGCCTGGACCGAACATCTCTCCCCCGCCGAGGTGGACGAACTGGAGGCGGCCGTGGCCCACGCCGCGGCGCGGTCGGCCGACTTCATGGCGATCGGCAAGGCCGACTTCCCGCTGCCGACGCTCGCGCCCCGCCTGAAGGCCATCGAGGCGGAGCTGATCGACGGGCGCGGCTTCGTCCTGATCCGCGGCCTGCCTCGCGAGCGCTGGACCAACGACCAGATGTGCCTCGCCTACTGGGGAATCGGCATGCACCTGGGCAAGCCCTGGCCGCAGAACGCCAAGGGCCACCTGCTGGGCGACGTCACCGACCACGGCAAGGCGCCGGGCGACCCCACCAGCCGCGGCAACGAGATCGGCCTCGTCGGCCTCGACTTCCACTGCGACGGCTCCGACCTCGTGGGCCTGATGTGCCTGCAGACCGGCGTCTCGGGCGGGCTGTCGGCGGTCTGCAACTCGGTGGCCCTGCACAACCGGCTGGTGCGCGAACGCCCCGACCTGGCGGCCGAGCTCTACAAGCCGCAGCCCTTCGACTACCGCGGCGAACAGGCGCCCGGCCGCCCCGGCTGGTACCTGATGCCGGTGTTCACACGGCTGAACGACCGGCTCTTCATCCGCCTGATCCGGCCCTACATCCTGGCCAGCCAGCGCCACGCCGACGCCCCGCGCCTGACCGAGGCGGCCGCCGAGGCCCTGACCTGGATGCAGGAGACGGCCGAGGGCGGCGAGTATTCCGTGATCATGGATTTCCGCCCCGGCGACCTGCAGTTCATCAACAACTTCCACGTCCTGCACGGCCGCACGCCCTACGTGGACGACCGCGCCGCCGGGAAGATCCGCCACCTGAAGCGCCTGTGGCTGGAGACCGAGGTGCTCACGGAACGCCCGCCCCAGTTCGTGAACCGCATGGGAACCCACTGGGCGAAGAAGCTCTCGATCAGCCGCATGGACGCTCAAGCGTGAGCGCCCCCTCCGACCCTTCGGGCCACCTCCCCCGCCAGCGGGGGAGGAGCGCTCCTCCCTCGCGACGCGGGGGAGGGGGACCGCGGAACGCGGTGGAGGGGGCCTCGCTCCGACCTCGCGCCAGGAAACCGCAATGACCGACCTCGTCCTCCGCACCGACCGCGACGGCGCGGCGATCCTCACGCTGAACCGGCCCGATAAGCTCAACGCGCTGAACGTCGAGCTGTTCGGGGAACTGGACGCCCACGTGCGCGCCATCGCCGGCCAGACCGAGACCGTGGGCCTGGTGGTCGTGAAGGGCGCCGGGCGCTGCTTCTCCGCCGGCCACGACCTCTCCGACATCGCCACGGGCGAGAAGCTGCCCGAGCCCTTCTTCCAGTCGAAGGTGATCGAGCGGCTGGCCGACCTGCCGCAGCCGGTGATCAGCGCCGTCCACGGCCACTGCTACACCGGCGCGCTGGAGCTCGCCCTGGCCGGCGACATCGTCTTCGCCGCCGAGGACGCGCGCTTCGCCGACACCCACGCCAAGTGGGCGCTGACCCCGGTCTGGGGCATGAGCCAGCGCCTGCCGCGCCGGGTCGGGACCTATCGCGCGCGGGAGATGATGCTCACCTGCCGCACCGTGCGCGGGCCGGAGGCCGCCGCCATCGGTCTGGCCGACTTCTGCGTCCCCGACGCCGAGTTCGACCACCGGCTGGCGCAGCTCTGCGCCGACATCCTGGCCAACTCCTGGTTCAGCCACCGCGCCAACAAGCGCCTGCTGCGTGCGACAGATGGCCTCACGCTTTCCGAGGGCCTGGCCCACGAAATCTACCGCGGCGAGGGGCGCGGCCCTGACATGGCCGAGCGAATCGCGGGATTCCAGAGCAAGTCGGTGAAGCAGGCCGGCTGACCCGTTAGCCGAATCTTGAGCCTGATTTGAGAGGGTGCGGATCTCTTCAAGAGCCTCCGCATGTCCGACTTCGACGCGATTTCCAGCAGCCGCACGCTGCACCGCCTCATCTACGCCAGCCGCCAGCGCATCGCGCCCGGCGACCTCGATAACGCCCTGGGCGAGATCATCCGTGCTTCGATCGCCCGGAACCGCGAGGTCGGCCTGACCGGCCTCCTGCTCGTTCACGACGGCTGGTTCGTCCAGGCGCTCGAAGGCGCCGCCGAGGCGGTCATGACCACCTATCGCCGGATCCTCGACGATCCGCGGCACGACGACCTCAAGCTGCTCTCCGCCGGCCCGGCCGACGCCCGCGAGTTCGGCGACTGGAACATGTGCGCCCGCCGCCTCAGCGCGGCCGACGACGCGATCCTCGACGCCCTGGCGCAGCGCGAGGCCTTCCGGCCCGCGACGCTGTCGGGCGCGGGCGCCCTGCGGCTGCTGAAGGCGGTGCGCGGCATCCAGCACCGCACGACGCTCGACGCCATCGTCTGACCCGGAAAACACGCGCCGCGCATGGCGCCCACGGGCGAGTCGGGTCCATAAGGATCGGATGACCTCCGCCCTCGCCGAAGCGCGGCCCTCGCCGCTCGACGCCGCGCGCGACGTCCTGCGCCGCACCTTCGGCCATGCCGACTTCCGCGGCCTGCAGGCCGACGTCATCGGCGAGGTGATGGCGGGGCGCAGCGCCATGGCCGTGCTGCCCACCGGCGGCGGCAAGAGCCTCTGCTACCAGATCCCCGCCATGCTGCGCCCCGGCCTGGGGCTGGTGGTCTCGCCGCTGATCGCCCTGATGACCGACCAGGTCGCCGCCCTCATCCAATCGGGCGTGGCCGCCGCGCGGCTCGACTCCAACATCGGCCTCGACGAGCGCACCGAGACCTGGCGGCGCATCGAGCGCGGCGAGCTGGACCTGCTCTACGTGTCGCCGGAAGGGCTGATGCAGCCCCACATGCTGGACCGGCTCTCGCGGCTGTCGCTCTCGATCATCGCCATCGACGAGGCCCACTGCGTCAGCCAGTGGGGCCACGACTTCCGGCCCGAGTACCGGATGCTGGGCCGCCTGGCCGATCTGTTCCCCGCCGTGCCGCGGCTGGCCGTCACCGCCACCGCCGACGCCCGCACCCGCGAGGACATCCGCGCCGAGCTTCGCCTGGAGGACTCGGCCGAGTTCGTCGCCAGCTTCGCCCGCCCCGAGCTGATCCTGTCGGCCGAGCGCAAGCGGGGCGGGGCGAGCAAGCGGGTGATCGAGCTGGTGACCGCCCGGCCCGGCCGTTCGGGGGTGGTCTACGCCGGCTCCCGCGACAAGACCGAAGCCCTGGCCGAATCCCTCCGCGCGGCGGGCGTGCCCGCGCTCGCCTACCACGCCGGCCTCGACAAGCAGGTGCGCACCGACCGGCTGGAGGAGGTCCTGGAGGCCGACGCGGCGGTGATGGTGGCCACCATCGCCTTCGGCATGGGGGTCGATAAGCCGGATGTCCGCTTCGTGATCCACGCCGACCCGCCCGCCTCCATCGAGGCCTACTGGCAGGAGATCGGCCGGGCGGGGCGCGACGGCGAGCCGGCCGAAGGCATCACGCTCTACGGCGCCTCCGACATGGCCTGGGCGCTGCGCCGCACGGCCGAGCGCGAGATGGACGAGGCGGTCAAGCAGGTCCAGGCGCGCAAGGTGCGCCAGCTCTACGCCATGCTGGACGGCACCGGCTGCCGCGCCGCCGCCGTGCGCCGCTACTTCGGCGAGGAGGGCGTCGAGCCCTGCGGCCAGTGCGACGTCTGCTCGGGCGGCGTCGAGACCGTCGACGCCACCGTGCCCGCCCAGAAGGCGCTGTCGGCGGCCCACCGCCTGAACGGGCGGTTCGGGCGCGGCCGGCTGGTCGACCATCTGCTGGGCAAGACCAAGGACGTCAGCGACTGGGAGACGGGCCTCTCGACCTGGGGGATCGGCCAGGAGCTCCCGGCCGGCCAGTGGCGCGATCTCGTCGAACAGCTCCTCTTCGAGGGCCTGCTGCGCGAGGATCCCAACGACGGCCGCCCGCTGGTGGGCCTGGGCGACCCGGACGCCGTGCGCGCCGTCTTCCGCGGCGAGCGGCCGGTGGCCATGCTGAAGCCGCACGAGACCGAGCGCGGCGGCAAGTCGCGCCGCAAGAGCCGCGAGACCGAAGCCCTGTCGCCCGCCGACCGGCCGCTGTTCGAGGCCCTGCGGGCCTGGCGCGCGTCCGAGGCCAAGGCCCAGCACGTGCCGCCCTACGTCATCTTCCACGACCGCACCCTGGCCGAGATCGCCACGGTCCGGCCCGGCTCCCGCGCGGCGCTGGCCCGCCTCAACGGCGTCGGCGAGGCCAAGCTGGCGCACTACGGCGCGGCGGTGCTGGAGGTGGTGGAGGGGTTCGGCGGGTGAAAACCTTCCCGCCCGGCGCCTGGACACGCTAGTCAGGAGCGAGCCACCCGCCTTCGTTCGCGATGACCACGCCTTCGACGTCCGATCAGAAAGCCGCCGCCGCCCGTTCCCGGGGCGCGCTGCTGGCCGCGTGGATCGCGATCGGCCTGTTCTTCGCCCTCGAGAACACCGTCAACGCCCTCTCCCGGCTCGCCGAGAACCCCGACCTTCAGCCGGTGAGGCCGTTCATCCTGGAATACTCCAGCGGCCTCGCTCACCTGGCGCTGGTGCCGTTCGTCGCCTGGACGCTGCGGATCGCGCCGCCCGGGCGCGGCCGGTGGCTGCGCTTCGTGCTCGTCCACGCGCCGGCCACCATCGCCTTCAGCGTCCTGCACATCGTGGGCTTCCTGGCGCTGCGCAAAGCCGCCTTCGCTATCGCCGGCTGGTCCTACGGCTGGTGGCAGCCGCTCTACGAGTACCGCAAGGACGTGCTGGCCTACGTGGTCTACGCCGCCGTGATCTGGACGTCCGACTGGGCGGCGCGGCTTCACGCCTCGGCGTCCGCGGCGAAGGGCGAGCCGCGCCTCTACGTTGTGCGGGACGGAGCGCGGACGCTACGCGCACCCGTCGAAGACATCGTCGCGGTGAACTCGGCGCGCAACTACGTCGAGTTCCATCTGGCCGACGGCGCCCGGACCCTGGCGCGCGACACGCTGGCCAAGGTGGAGGCGGACCTGGCGGACGCCGGCTTCCTGCGTACGCACCGCTCGTGGCTGGTCAATCCCGCCCACGTCCGCGTCGTCGCGCCGACGTCGAGCGGCGACATGCGTCTGGAGCTGTCCGGCGGCGTGACCGCGCCCCTGTCCCGCCGCTTCCCCGCCGCGCTCGAAGCGCTGCGCGGCGGCGACGCCGTGGCCGCCTGAGGGGTTCGTCCCCGCCACGCCGCCGTTCGTCCCAGCCGTCTCGACGCTCTTGGTCGGCCCCGCCATGGTCGCCGCATCGGAGGTTGGGACATGGCCGGACTGGCGCGAAGGATATTGCTCGGAGCCGCCGCCACGCTCGCGTTGGCGGGTGGCGGCGGGGCGCAGGCGGACGAATGGGGCGCCTATGGCCGCGACCCCGGCGGGACGCGATTCTCGCCGCTGGACCAGATCACGCCGGCCAACGTCGCCCGCCTGAAGCCCGCCTGGACCTTCCACACCGGCGACATCGCCGACGGCTCCGACGGCCCCCGCAGCGGTTTCGAGACGACCCCCCTGATGGTCGACGGCCGGCTGTATCTGACCACGCCCTTCAGCCGCGTCGTGGCGCTCGATCCGGCCACCGGCCGCCGGCTCTGGGCGTTCGATCCGAAGATCGACCGCCGGCTGCCGTACGGCGACGGCCTCATCAATCGTGGAGTCGCCGCTTGGACCGATCCGAAGGGCGGCCGCGCGCTCTGCGCGCTGTCCATCTTCGAGGCGACGCTCGACGCCCGCCTCGTGGCCCTCGACGGGGCGACCGGCCGGCCCTGCCCCAAGTTCGGGACCGACGGCCAGGTCAGCCTCACGGACGTGAAACGCTATCGGCCCGGCTACTACCACATGACCTCGCCGCCCGTGGTGGTCGACGACGTCGTCGTGGTGGGCTCGGCGATCGACGACAACGGCGACGCCGAGATGCCGGACGGGGTGGTCCGCGGTTTCGATGCGCGCACGGGCGAGCTTCTCTGGTCGTGGGAGCCGATCGAGCGGCCCGAAGGCGTCGCACCCGAGGCGTGGAAGACGGGGGCGGCCAACGCCTGGACGATCCTCTCCGCCGATCCCGCCCGCCATCTGGTGTTCGTGCCGACCGGCTCGGCCAGCCCCGACTATTACGGCGGCCTTCGCCCCGGCGACGACCGCTGGTCGAACTCGGTGGTCGCCCTCGACGTGCGCACCGGCAAGCTCGCCTGGGGCTTCCAGCTCGTGCACCACGACCTGTGGGATTACGACACCGCCGCCGCCCCGCTGGCCACGACCCTCACCCTGGACGGCCGCGAAACGCCCGTGGTCATCGCCGGCAACAAGACCGGCATGGTCTACGCTCTGGATCCGGCGAGCGGCGCGCCGGTGCTGCCCATCGAGGAGCGGCCCGTCCCGCCCAGCGACACGCCCGGGGAGACCGCCTCGCCCACCCAGCCATTCCCCGTCACCCTGCCGGGCCTCGCGCCCCAGACCTTCACGCCCGATCAGGCGTTCGGGCTCAACGACGAGGATCGCCGCGCTTGCGCAGCCGCCCTGGCCGAGCTCAGCGGAACCTCGATCTTCACGCCGCCCAGCCTGACCGGCGCGCTCGCCGTTCCCGGCAATGTGGGCGGCATCAACTGGAGCGGCTTCGCCTGGGACGCCAGGCGCCAACGCCTGATCGTCTCGGTCTCGAACCTGCCGGTCAAAGTCCGCCTGATCCCCAAGGAGAAGTTCGAGGGCGGCGACCGGGGCGACCTGCGCGCCGAGACCACCATGCAGCACGGCACGCCCTACGCCATGAGCCGCCAGCCGCTGCGCGGTCCGGTCGCGGGCGCGCCCTGCGTGCCGCCGCCCTGGGGCGAACTGGTGGCGCTTGACCTGGCCAAGGGCGAGATCGCCTGGCGCACGCCGCTGGGCTCGCTGGAAGACATCGCGCCCGGCATCGGCGAGGTCGCGAAGGGCTCGCTCGCCCTGGGCGGACCGATCGTCACCGCCGGCGGTCTGGTCTTCTCGGGCGGCACGCTGGACCGCCGGTTCCGGGCGTTCTCCGCCGAGACCGGCGAGGAGCTGTGGAACGCCGAACTCCCCGCCAGCGCCCACGCCACACCGATGACCTACGAGGTGGGCGGCCGTCAGTACGTGGTGATCGCCGCGGGCGGCTCGGCCAAGATCACCGAGGAAGTCCAGAGCGACGCGCTGATCGCCTACGCCCTCGACCCGGCGGCTCCCTGACGGACTAGGGCTTGGGCCCGGCGCAGGCCGAGAGGTCGCCGGCCTTGCAGGCGGCCACCGCGACCCGCCAGGCCTCCATCGCCCGTTGGTGTTCCGTCTCCGCCTGGGCCGCGGCGGCGTCGTGCGCCTCGAGCGCGCGGCGATGGTCGGCCACCGCGGCCTCGTAGGCCGCTTTGGTCGCGGCGTTGCGCGCGTCGATCTCTGCGTTGCGCTGCACGGTGGCGGCGTTCAGCAGGTCGGTTCGGTGGTTTTGGTCGGCGATCTCGGCGGCGTAGGCGGCGCGATCGAGAACGGGCTGGCCGAATGTCGGCGAGGCGGCCGCGCAGGCGGCGGCCAAGACAAGAAGGGCGACACGCATCTGGGGCTCCCGGGTTGGGCTTCCGCCTCGCCAGGGAACCGCCGTCTGCGGCCGCCCGCCTTGATCTGACTCAGATTCCTAGAAGTTGGCCTTCACTTCCACGCCCACCGTGCGGGGATCGTTCACGAAGCCCGTCAGGTTGTTGAAGTCGATGCCGCCTTCCAGGCTCTTGTCGTTGGTGATGTTGCGGCCGAAGGCCGCCACTTCCCATGCGCCGCCGGCCGCGCGGTAGCCCAGGCGCAGGCCGCCTTCCAGCAGGTGGCCGTCCTGGTACTCGGCCGACTGGTAGAGGAAGAAGTTGATCTTCGAGCGATAGGCCCAGTCGGTGAAGACGAAGACCTCGCCCGAGGCCATCGGCCACGAGTAGCCCGCCGTGACGTTGGCGATCCACTTCGGCGCGTTCGGCAGGGGGTTGCCGTCGATGTTGACGGTACCCGCCAGCGCCCCGGCCGGATCCAGCACCGTGCAGCCCGACCCGCAGGGCGCGGTGGCCAGGTTCGGGTCGTCCAGCTTGGTGTGGTTGTACGAGAGACCCGCGGTCAGGATCAGCCGGTCGATCGGCTCGGCCTCGGCGTTGAACTCGAAGCCGTAGCCCGTCGCGTGGTCGGCGTTCAACAGCCGGTTGAAGTTGGCGCCGCCGCCCACCGCGGTGAGCTGCAGGTCGCTGGCCCGGTAGTAGAACACGTCGGCGTCGAAGCGGACGCGGGCGTTGGGCAGCTTGCCCTTCACGCCGGCCTCGTACGACATCTCGGTTTCCTTGTCGGCCACCGAAAGGCTGTCGCCGAACAGCAGCCGGCCCTGGATCGAGGGGGCGCGGTAGCCGCGCGCGATGCGGGCGTAGAGGTTCAGGTCGTCGGTCGCCGCATAGGTGGCGTTGACGTTGTAGCTGAGCTCGTTCGAGCTGGGGCTGGCCCGCAGCACGCCCGTGGCGCCGCCGCCGATCGGCGAGATGGTGCGCTGGGCCAGGAACTTCTTCTTGTCGTACGACAGGCGCAGGCCGCCGCCGACGTTCAGCCTGTCGTTGACCTGGTAGTCCAGGTTGGCGAAGCCCGCCCAGCTCTCGGTCTTCTGGTGCTGGTAGGCGAAGCCGTCCAGCGCGCCGCCGGCCAGGGTGTTGTAGTCGTAGCTGTCGATCTTGACGTCTTCATGGAAGTAGAAGGCGCCGATCGTGTAGCCCAGCGCGCCGTTCTTCCCGGACAGGCGCGTCTCCTGCGAGAACTGGCCCAGCATCGGGATCCCGTCCGCGCTCTCCGACGGGAACGGGATGAAGCCCGGGCCGGAGGGCGGCGCGAACGCGGCGCCGAAGCCGCCGTCGATGTCGGCGCGCGAATAGGTGTGCAGGCGCTCGAAGGCGGTGATCGAGGTGATCTCCGGACCGTCTTCGGCCAGCTTGTAGTTGAGCTTCAGGTTGACGCCCGACGACTCCACCTTCTGCACGGCGCGCGGCTGGGCGTCCTGGGCGATCTCGTCGCGCTTGAAGCCCGGAACGAAGCCCCCGCCCACGGCGATGATGTTGGCGCGGAACACGCGCGGCGTGCCGTCGAGGTGCTGGTAGTGGGCGTTCAGCAGGGCGCTGAACTGGTCGGTCGGCGCCCACAGGAGCTGGCCGCGGAGCGCGAACTGGTCGTAGCCCTCGCTGGCGTTCTTCTCGCCGGTGAAGGTGTTGTCCACCCAGTCGTCGCGGTGCTGGTAGAGGCCCGACAGGCGGCCGGTCAGCGTCTCGCCGAGGATCGGGCCCGAGACGGCGCCTTCCAGGTTGATGGTCGAGTAGGTGGCGTACGAGGCCGAGCCGTAGCCGGTGAATTCCTTGGTCGGCTTGGCGCTGTCGAACTTCAGCACGCCGGCGGGCGTGTTGCGGCCGAACAGGGTGCCCTGCGGGCCGCGCAGCACTTCCACCTGGTCGATGTCGAACAGCGGGAAGCCCTTCAGGACCGGGTTCTCCAGCACCACCTCGTCGTAGACGAAGCTCACGGGCTGCGAGGCGTTCAGGTCGAAGTCGGTGTTGCCCAGGCCGCGGATGTAGGGACGCGGGAAGGTGCGGCCGAAGCTCGATTCCAGCGTCAGGCTGGGCACGCGGGCCGAGAGCATGCGGATGTCGCCGCCGCCCGAGCGGAAGGCGTCCAGCTTGGCGCCCTGCACCGCGGTCACCGACAGCGGCACGTCGTTGATGTTTTCCGACTTCTTCTGGGCGGTGACGATCACCTCGCCAACGGTGGCTTCCTCGGCCTGGGCCGGGAGCGCCATGGCGAACGCGGTGGCCGATGCGCCGGCCACAAGCAGGGCGCGCAACGTCGCGGACGTCTTCATTCTTGGGAACCTCTGTCTGACGGCGAGGGGGAGGGACTCGCCTTCTGCGGCCCTAGCTACACCAGGAGGTACGCAACCGGCGCCATTTGCCGCTTCGTTGTCACAAATCTGACGCCGAGCGTTGTCTTGGCGCAACAGTCGTGTGGCGGGGCGGCCCACAACGAAAAACGCCGCCGCCCGGAGGGGCGGCGGCGCTTCGAAGCGTCGAAGTCGACGGCGTCAGGCCGTCAGGCTCGCCCGGCGGCGCATGGCCGCGCCGGCCAGGCCGAAGCCCGTGATCATCAGCGCCCAGGTCGCCGGTTCGGGCACCCCGCCCACGCCGCCCTGGCCATCGTCGATGAAGGCGTAGTTGGTGTAGGTCGCTCCCGTGGCGTTGTCGCTGACATAGGCCGACGCCGCCGCGCCGATGTCCTGGTCCGGATATCCGCTCGTCGGACCATAGTACAGGCCGAGATATTTGCTGCTGTAGTCCTGCGCGAAGAGCACCCCGTCGGCGTAGCCGATCACGGAGTACCAGGCGTTGAAGTCCACGGCGTTCGGATCCACGCCCTGGGTCGAGATGACGTAGTCGCCCGCGCTGCCGCCGAAGAGCAGGGCCGCGGCTTCCTGGCCGGTGTAGGCGAGCGGGCCGTCGGGCGGGCTGGAGCTCCAGCTCGGCCCCTCGTCGACCTGCCAGCTCCCGACGAAGACGAGCGCCGCATGGGCCGTCCCGCCGCCGAGCACGGCCGCGGCCATGGACGCCGCCGCAAGAAGTTGTCGCATCCGCATGATTTACCCCCGCTACTGTCACGCTGACCTGTGGTCGGCCGACAATCTGGCATCCCGTCCGAGCCACAGAAACGGAGTTCCCCTCAGCGGGGAAAGACTTGCACGCCGCAGGTTTGGCGCGTGACCGTAGAACCGGTCGCCCGCCAAGCAACGGTCAAGCTTGTATCGGCCGAAGCCAAGATGTCCTGGCAGAACAGATCACGCCAGGCGCGTCGATCTAGACGTCGACTTCGGCGTCCAGGGCGTTTTCCTGGATGAACTCGCGGCGGGGCTCGACCACGTCGCCCATGAGCCGGGCGAACAGGTCGTCGGCGTCGTCGGCGTGGTCGACCTTCACCTGCAGCAGCGTGCGGGCCTCCACGTCCAGCGTGGTCTCCCAGAGCTGTTCGGCGTTCATCTCGCCCAGGCCCTTGTAGCGCTGGATGGAGAGGCCGCGGCGGCCGTTGTCCATCACCGCGTTCACCAGGTCGAGCGGCCCGCGCACCTTGGTCGTGCGCTCGCGGCGCGTGAAGACGGCCGGCTTGGCGAAGGTCTCGCTCATCTTGGCGGCGCGTTCGGCCAGGCGGCGCGCGTCGGCGGCGTGCAGCAGCACCTCGTCCAGCACCAGCCGCTCGGAGACGCCGCGGCGCACGCGGCTGAAGACGTAGCCGCCGCCGGCGGCGTGCTCGCCTTCCCAGGCGCCGTCGCCTTCCTCGGCGTAGAGGTCGAGCCGGCGGGCGGCCTCGGCCACGTCCTCGGCGTTGCCGAGCAGGCCGGCCAGGGCCGCCTGTTCGATGGCGAAGGCCGGCGCCCGACTGGCCAGGCGCTCGATGTTGGCCTTGGCGCTGCGGGCGCTCTGCACCAGGGCCAGCAGGTCCTGGCCCGCCATCCGCGTGCCGTCGCCGAGATCCAGGACGGCGCCGTCCACGCCTTCGTCGATCAGATAGGCCTCGAGCTCGGCGTCGTCCTTCAGGTAGCGCACCGACTTGCCCTTGGTCGCCTTATAGAGGGGCGGCTGGGCGATATAGAGATAGCCGCGTTCGATCACCTGCGGCATCTGCCGGTAGAAGAAGGTCAGCAGCAGGGTGCGGATGTGGGCGCCGTCGACGTCGGCGTCGGTCATGATCACGATCCGGTGGTAGCGGATCTTCTCGATGTCGAAGTCGTCGCGGCCGATCCCGGCGCCCAGCGCGGTGATCAGGGTGCCCACCTGGTCCGACGACAACATCTTGTCGAACCGGGCCCGCTCCACGTTCAGGATCTTGCCGCGCAGCGGCAGGATCGCCTGGTTCTCGCGGTTGCGCGCCTGCTTGGCCGAGCCGCCGGCCGAGTCGCCCTCGACCAGGAAGATCTCGGACTTCGCCGGGTCCTTCTCGGAGCAGTCGGCCAGCTTGCCGGGCAGGGAGGTGATGTCGAGCGCCGACTTGCGGCGGGTGAGCTCGCGGGCCTTGCGCGCCGCCTCGCGGGCGGCGGCGGCCTCGGCGATCTTCTGGACGATCAGCTTGGCCTCGTTGGGGTGCTCCTCGAACCAGGTCGAGAGCCCCTCGCCGACCAGGCCCTCGACGGCCGGGCGCACCTCGGAGGAGACCAGCTTGTCCTTGGTCTGCGACGAGAACTTGGGGTCGGGCACCTTCACCGACAGCACGCAGGTGAGGCCCTCGCGGGCGTCCTCGCCCGAGACGCTGACCTTCTCGCGCTTCGCCGCGCCCGAGGCCTCGGCGTAGCTCGTGATGATCCGGGTCAGCGCCGAACGGAAGGCCGCCAGGTGGGTGCCGCCGTCGCGCTGGGGGATGTTGTTCGTGAAGCAGAGGACGTTCTCGTGGTAGCCGTCGTTCCACCACAGCGACATGTCGACCTCGACGTTCTCGCGGCGGCCCTTGATCACGATCGGCGTCTTGATCAGCGGGGACTTGGCCTTGTCGAGGTGGCGCACGAAGGCCTCGATGCCGCCGTCGTAGTGCATCACCTCCTCGAACGGCTCGGCCCCGCGGAGGTCCTTCAGCCAGATCGTCACGCCCGAGTTGAGGAACGCCAGCTCGCGCAGGCGGTGCTCCAGGGTCTTCAGGTCGAACTCGATGAACTTGAAGGTGTCGAGCGACGGCAGGAAGGTGACCTCGGTGCCGGTCAGCGGCTCGCCGTTCTCGCGCAGCGGCGACTTGCCCGTCACCACCAGGGGCGAGACCGCGTCGCCCAGCCGGAACTCCATCTCGTGGGCCTGGCCGTTGCGGTGGATCTTCAGCTTCAGGAAGTCGGAGAGCGCGTTGACCACGCTCACGCCCACGCCGTGCAGGCCGCCACTGACCTTGTAGCTGTTCTGGTCGAATTTCCCGCCGGCGTGCAGCTGGGTCATGATGACCTCGGCCGCCGAGACACCCTCGCCCTCGTGGATGGCGGTGGGGATGCCGCGCCCGTCGTCGGTGACGGTGCACGAGCCGTCGGCGTTGAGGATCACCTCGACGCGCGTGGCGTAGCCCGCCAGGGCCTCGTCGATGGCGTTGTCGACCACCTCGTAGACCATGTGGTGCAGGCCCGAGCCGTCGTCGGTGTCGCCGATGTACATGCCCGGACGTTTTCTGACCGCGTCCAGGCCCTTGAGAACCTTGATGGATTCCGCGCCGTACTCGCCCGCGCCATTGCCGTTTTCCGGCGTCTCGCTGTCTTCGCTCATCTCATGTCCGACTGGGGCGCCGCTCGGAGAGGTTGGGCTCGATGACCCGGGCGCCCTATGGTGGCGCCGCGCGCGTCGCGCAGAGCCAGGGAAGTACCCTCTCTATATAGGGTTCGGGGCTGATTCTGCACGCGTTTCGGCGCCGCAGGCGTTGGGGGGGATGGCCATGAGGATATACGGCGCCGCGGCGGTCGCCGCGCTGGCTGCAATCGCGTCGCCGGCGTCGGCGGCGCCGCCGGTCAGCAGCATCACGAATCCCGACTGGATCACCCTGCCGGGGCCCACGGACTTCGACAGGCTATACCCCAAGATCGCCAGCGCCTTGACGGTCGAGGGCTACGCCGTCATCGGCTGCCGCGTGAATGTCAGGGGCGAGTTGGAGGACTGCGGCGTCCAGCTCGAACGACCCAAGGATCTCGGCTTCGGCAAGGCTGCGCTCGCCATGAGCGCAAGCTTCAAGATGCGGCCGCAGACCGTGAACGGCTTGCCTGTCGACGGCGGTAAGGTTCGGATTCCCATCCGGTTCAGCCTCCCCGGCGAGAGGCCAGGCCCGCCTCCGCAACCTCCCGCTGGCGACGACCTGACGCAGGCCTATCGCATCGTCGATTCGCTACGGCTCTCCGACCAGGCGGTCGACGGGTTCGAGGCGAACGCCCGGCGCATCGAATTCACGCCCGATCCCTCGGCTTCGGAAGCGGTCCGCGGCGAAGCGGCGGACGCGCTGCGGGCCGCGCTCCAAACGCACAAGGCCGAGTTCCGGGAGAACGCTGCGCGCGCCTACGCATCCGTCTTCAGCCAGGGCGAACTGGCGGCGATGGCCGACTTCGCCGAAGCCCCGGCCTCGCGGGCGCTGACTGACAACGCAACCTATCGGACGATGATCGGCCTGGTCTTTCGAGATGCGCTGCGTGCGACGCTTGCCTATGCTCGTGACGCCTATTGCAGCGACAACAAGTGCCTTTCGCCCGCCGAGGTGGAACGGGTCTGGCGGCCGGACCGCGCCAAGGGCGTGATCGACAATCCGCAGTGGATCGAAGCGCCGAGCGAACAGGCGCTGCGCCTCGGCCGTCCGCCCGGCGCGGCCTTGCTGAACCTTTCCGGCGCCGTGCGCCTGACGTGTGCACTCGACGACGACGACCGGCCGCTCGACTGCGTCGTGGAGGATCAGGCGCCCGCAAATCTTGGCTTCGGCGACGCGGCGAAGAGTCTCGCTCCGAAATATCGGCTCAACTCGGTCCAGAGGCCGTCGCGGACGCCCGCGACCGGGGTCGTCGTGCGGGTCGGGTTCGGCGCAACGGAATCCGACGCCGCATTTCAGCCTCCGCCCGCCCGCTCTGCTGCTGCGCTCGATCTGGCCCGCCAGTTGCAGGACGTCGACGCCCTCTCCACGCAGTTCGAGGCCGGCGCGAACACATTCGTATCGGCCGCCGAGCACGGAACGGAGTTCGACAAGTCAGTCGCAAGGGCGTTTCGCGACGCGCTTCGGAAGGTTGAGCCCGAACTGCTCGAACATAGCGCCACGCTGATGGCCGCCGAATTCACCGAAGAACAGCTCGCCAGCCTCCTGAGATTTCGGACCTCACCCGCGGGCAAGGCGCAGGCCGAGAGGACGAAGGAACTGGCGACCGCGCTGGGGAACGCTTGGCGTTATGTCGCCTGGCGGATCGACGAGGACGCCCACGCCCGGTTTTGCGAGTCCCGCGAGTGCGTCCCGCCGCCGAGCGCCACCGCGCCTCCGCCGCCAGAGAAGCCCGCGCCGGGCCGATAGCCCTCCGGCCCGCTCAGCCCGCCGCCGCCGCCCCCGGCGGGCCGGCCGCCAGCATGGCGCGCCAGGCGTCGGGCGACATGAAGCCGGTGTACTCCTGCTGCATCTCCGGGGTCAGCACCTCCAGCATGACGGCGTTTTCGAGCCAGAACTCGATGACCCCGAACACCCCGCCGCGCTTGCGGTACTTCGACAGCCAGCCTTCGCGCGCGGCGATGGCCTGCACCGCCTCGGCGCTCAGCGGCGAGGCGATGGCCGCGTGGGTCGCCACATGCCGGGCCGGCGACGGGTTCATCGCCGCCGTGGCGTCGGCGTCGCCCTCGGCGGGCCGCAGTTCGGCGCCGGCCGGATAGACCTCCATGGTCGTGCCGCGTTCGTCGCCGGCCATGGCGACCCAGGAACCCTGCGCCACCGGCGGGAAGGGAAGCGCCTCGCCGCCCCACAGCTCGGCGATGACGGAGGCCACGTGGCGGGGATCACGGGCGGCGATGGACAGGTGGAAGATCATCTTGGTCTCGAAGTTCGTGGTTTCGTGGGACGTTTTGTAACGCGACTTTACAAGTTGTCACGCGAAATTTCAGGCGGTAGTGCTGGGTCATGCCGACCGAAACCCCGCCGCCCTCGCTGCGCGAGCGCCAGAAGGCCCAGACCCGCAACCTGATCGTCGACGCCCTGGTCGCGGCCATGGCGGCCGGCGAGCTGGAGCAGGCCACCCACGACGCGCTGGCGAAGCGCGTCGGCGTCTCGCGCCAGACGGTCTACCGCCACTTCCCCGACCGCGAGAGCCTGATGGCGGCGCTGTGGGAACGGCTGAATCCGCGCTTCTCGGCCGCCGGCCTGCCCACCGAGGAAGGGGCGCTGACCGCCCTCCTGGGACCGATGTACGCCGCCTTCGACCGCGACGCCGAGCTGATCACCATCGCCCAGAGCACGCCCCAGGGGCGCGCCATGCGCCTGTCGGTGCGCGCCAAGCGCTCGGCGGCCTTCCGCCAGGCCACGGCGGCGGCGACCGAGGGATTGTCGGACCGGGAGGCGACGATGGCGGCGGCGGTCATCCAGCTGCTGCACGGCGGCCAGGCCTGGATCGAGATGCGCCAGCAGTGGGGCCTGTCGGGCGCGGAGATCGCCAAGGCCTGTGGCTGGGCGATCCGGACCCTGCTGGCCGACCTGCACGCCCGCGGCGGCCGGCCCCTGGCGGACGACGACGCCGCGCCCTAGCCTGTCCAAAACGGAATTGGGGGAGCGAACGATGAACCGCCTGCGGGTGCTCGGGATCCTGGCCGCCGGCCTGCTGGCGGCGGCCGCGACGGCGGCGTCGGCCGAGTCCGTGCTGTTTGTCGGCAACAGCTTCACCTTCGGCGCCCGCTCGCCGGTGATGCGGTTCCGGCCCGACAAGGTCACCGACCTCAACGGCGAGGGGATCGGCGGCGTGCCGGCCCTGTTCCGGACCTTCGCCGAGGAAGCCGGCCTCACCGAGGACGTCTCGCTGGAGACCTCCCCCGGCAAGCCGCTCTCCTGGCACCTGGCGAACCGCCGCGCGGTGATCGACCGGGCCTGGGACGTGGTGATCCTCCAGGGCTACAGCACGCTCGACCCGGCCAAGCCCGGCGATCCCGCCGCCCACATCCAGGCCGCCGCCGAGCTGGCGCGGATCTTCAAGGCCGCCAACCCCAAGGTGAAGGTCTATCTGGAGAGCACCTGGTCGCGGGCCGACCAGACGTTCAGGCCCGAAGGGCACTGGGCCGGCCGGCCCATCGAAGCCATGGCGCAAGACCTGGCGGCGGCCAGCGCCCAGGCGCTCAAGGCCTCGCCCGACCTGACGGCGGCGATCCCGGTCGGGACGGCCTGGACCCGCGCCGTGCATGCCGGCGTCGCCGACCCCAACCCCTACGACGGCATAGACTTCGGCAAGGTCAGCCTCTGGACCTGGGACCAGTACCACGCCAGCGCCGAGGGCTATTACCTCGCCGCCCTGGTGATCTTCGGCCAGGTCACCGGCGTCGATCCGCTGAGCCTGGGCGCCCAGGAGCAGGCGGCCGTCGACCTCGGCCTGTCCCCGGCCATCGCCCAGGGCCTGCGCCAGGCGGCCCACGACGAACTGGCGGCGCGCTGACACTCGGCGCACCGCAAAGGGTTCCGCGCCCGCGTTGAGCAGAGATTGAGCGACGGCCGCCCCGCGTCCTATGGTGGAGCTGCGCGGACATCGCAGCGGCAAATTTCGGGGGATGAATGGTTTGGCGGATCGCGGTGGCGGCCCTCGCGGCTCTGGCGTCGACCGCCGCGACAGCCGGGCCCGCAAAGCGCGCGACAGTCACCAACCCGGATTGGGAGACACTGCCCAGCCCACAGGCACTCGCCGAAAACTATCCGAAGATAGCCAACCATCTTGGCATCGAGGCGCTCGTCATCGTCGAATGCAAGGTCAATCCCCTGGGCCGGCTGGTGGGTTGCGGGGTGGCGTCGGAGGAGCCGGCGGGGCTCGGCTTCGGCAAGGCGGCTCTAGCCATGAGCCAATGGTTTCAGATGCGGCCGCAGCTGTTCGACGGGAGGCCGGTGGATGGCGGGGAAGTTCGAATTCCCATCCGTTTCAGCCTCCCCGAGGATCGGACAGCCGCAGAAGCCCCCCCGGAGCCAACGAGCCCGGGCGCCCTTCGCGAAGGTCTGCGTCTGGTCGACGCCATGGATGTCATGGCGTCCCTCCCGAAGGTCGAAGAGGCTCTGCTGTCCGACGTGAAGGCCGATGCCGACGCGCCGGCACTGGCGACCAGCGCGGCCGAAGCGCTGCGCTTCGCACTCGCCGCCCGTCGCGACGATCTCCGTCAGGTCTACGCGCGCGCTCTCGCCTCGGTCTTCAGCGTCGCAGAGATGGCCGCGATCGCCGATTTCGCCACGGGCCCGGGCCGCGAGATCAAAAGCGACACGCGCTTTGCGGCTCTCCAGCGACAGATCGGCGCCGACTTCCCACGCGCGTTCCGTGTCGCATCCCACGACGCCTTTTGTCGCCGCGACGCCTGCCTAACCGAGTCCGACGCGAAACGGATTTGGCGCGCGGCCGAACCGGACGATGAGCGGATCGACAGCCCGAAGTGGTTATCGGAGCCGTCTGCAAAGGACATATCGAGCTCGAAACCCGACGTCGCCCAGCTCGTCGGGCTCGATGGCGCCGTCCGCGCGAGTTGCGCGGCATTGAAGGACGGGCGGTTGGATCATTGCGTTGTGGAGGAAGAGTTCCCTTCCGGTCTGGGCTTCGGGGCGGCGGCGCTTGAACTGGTCGACAAGTATCGCCTCGCGTCCGGCGCCGAGGGCAAGCAGGTCACCTTGCGCATTGGTTTCAATTCACCCCCGCCGAGCGAGCCCGTCGCGCTGCCAACACCCCGCACGACCTCGGCTGTCGAGCTCGCGCGTAGGCTCGGGCGCGGCGACGAAACCATGGAAACCTACCGCCGCAAAATCGAGGCGCAGCTGCTGGTGATCCAGGGCCATACGCCCGACGGCGCCGACCCGAAGACCTTCGAAAGGCTCATCGAAGCTTGTCGCCAGGGCGTGCGGGAGGCGCTCGATGTCGTGCAGGAAGAGAACGTCGCCGCCCTTGCCGCGACGTTCAGTGAAGACCAGCTGACCGCGCTTCTGGCCTTCCGAGACTCGCCCGGCTGGAAGGCGCAGAAGGAGCGTGGGGACAAGGCCGAAACAGCGCTGTTGAACGCTCTGAAATATGAGATGGAGCGCGTCACAGACGACGCGCGCAGAGAGTTCTGCAAGACCCGGGCGTGCGGAATCGACGTCGCAGCCAAACCAAAGGCTCACCCCACCGCGGCCAGCCCCGAATCCTCGACGCGGTAGCCCTGGGCGCGGCCGGCCAGGCCCTCGAACAGCATCTCGTCCGTGCCGGTCAGGAAGGCCTGCAGGCCCAGGGCCTCGATCTCGTCGAACAGCGCCGCGCGGCGGCGAACGTCCAGGTGGGCCGCCACCTCGTCCAGCAGCAGGATCGGCGCGGGCTGGCCCTCCGCGCGGGCCAGGCGGGCGGCCTGGGCCAGCACGATGTTGAGGATCAGCGCCTTCTGCTCGCCGGTGGAGCACTCGGCGGCCAGCCGGTCCTTGCCGAGGTGGACCACCGACAGGTCGGTGCGGTGGGGGCCGACCAGGCCGCGCCCGGCGGCGGCGTCGCGGTCGCGGCCCTGGGCCAGGGCGCGGGCGAGCCGGTCCTGCAGGTCGTCGAAGGCCGCCCCCTCCAGCGCCAGGCGCTCCCACTCCCCGGTGAGCGACAGCCGCGCCTGCGGGAAGGGCCGCTCGCCGCGCGTGGCGATCTCGGCCGACAGCGCCCCCAGCGTGCGCGCGCGGGCCATGGCCATCAGGGTTCCGCGCTCGGCGAGCTGGGCCTCCAGCGCCTCCAGCCAGGCGCGGTCGGGCGACCCGTCGGTGAGCAGCCGGATGCGTTCGCGCATCGCCTTCTCGTAGGCCTGGACGTTGCCCGCGTGCGGCGGCTCGCCGGCGTAGGTCAGCCGGTCGAAGAAGCGGCGCCGGTCGCCCGCGCTCTCCAGGAACAGCCGGTCCTGCGCCGGGGTCAGCCACACCTGCCGGACGTGGTCGGCCAGCCGTCCGGGCGGCGCCGGCTCGCCGTCGACCCGCACCAGCCGCCGGGCGCCGCCGGCCTGCTCGACCCCCGTCCCCAGCCGGGTCTCGTCGTCGCCCGCGCGCACCACCGCCGACACGGCCCAGGCGCGGCCCTCGCGCTCGCCGGGCAGCCGCCGGCCCATCTCGGTCAGCACCGTGTTGCGCAGGCCGCGGCCGGGAATGAGGAAGCTCACCGCCTCCAGCAGGTTGGTCTTGCCCGCCCCGTTCGGCCCGGCGAGCCATACCGAGCGGCCGTCCATCTCCAGGCTCAGGGCGGCGTAGGACCGGAACTCGGTCAGGGAGAGGCGGGTCAGGACCGTGCGCACGGGCGGTGTTTAGCCTCGCCCCCGGTCAGCGTCGATGCCGCGCCAGATGCAGGCCGCCCGCGAGCACCCCGCCCAGGACGAGGCCCAGGGCCGACGCGTAGAGCGCCGTCGCGGTCCAGGCCAGAAGGCCGCCCACGTGAGCTACGTCTCCGAGCGCCGTGGCCATGGCGTGGGCCAGGTCCGGGATCACCGGCGCGTGGTAGTGCTCAAGGGCGTGCAGCAGGATGCCGCCGCCCACCCACAGCATGGCCACGGTCCCGATCCCCGACAGGGCCGAGAGCACCATCGGCATCGCCTTCACCAGCGCCCGGCCCACCCGGCGGGCCGCCGCGGCCGGGCGGCGCGCCATGTGCAGCCCGATGTCGTCCATCTTCACGATCAGGGCGACGGCGCCGTAGACCCCGACGGTCATCAACAGGCCGACGAGCGCCAGGGCCCCGGCCTGAACCAGCAGCGGCCGGTCGGTGACGCTCGACAGCGAGATCGCCACGATCTCCGCCGAGAGGATCAGGTCGGTGCGGATCGCGCCCGACACCTTCTGGCGCTCCAGTTCCGCCGAGCCCAGGGCCAGTTCGCCCGCCTCGTCGGCATGGTCCTCGTGCAGGATCGCCTCGAGGATCTTCTCACCGGCCTCGAAGCACAGATAGGTCCCGCCCAGCACCAGGATCGGCGTCACCGCCCACGGCGCGAACGCGCTCAGCGCCAGGGCGCCCGGGACCAGGAACAGGAACTTGTTGCGCAGCGACCCCACCGCGATCTTCCAGACGATCGGCAGCTCGCGGTCGGGGGTGAAGCCCATGGCGTAGCTGGGGGTGACCGCGGCGTCATCGACGACCGCGCCCACGGCCTTGGTCCCGGCCTTGCCCGCCGCGGCCGTCACGTCATCGAGCGAGGTCGCCGCCACCTTGGCGATCGCCGCCACGTCGTCGAGCAACGCCACCAGTCCCGACGCCATGCGCCACGTCTCCCCGTTCCACGCCCGGCTAGGCGGTTGCGGGCCCGGCGTAAAGAGCCATCCGGTCGGTGGCCAGAGAACCACGGATGACACGGATTTGACGGATGCGCCCGACGCATCCGGACGCCATCCGTGTTCATCCGCGAAATCCGTGGTTCGTTTCTCCGCGCGACCTTCCGTTCATGTCCGAATT
Source organism: Phenylobacterium sp. (assembly GCF_016124325.1). GTDB lineage: Bacteria > Pseudomonadota > Alphaproteobacteria > Caulobacterales > Caulobacteraceae > Phenylobacterium. Next base: position 17,583 of record NZ_WGNY01000014.1, on the reverse strand, counting down.
CCGCCAGCGGGATGTCACAGCGCTCCCCATATCCACGTCCTTGCGCCGAACGACGCATCGAGGATGGGGAAATCCAATGAGCCAGGCCACCAAAGCCGCCGACTTCGCCAAACTGCACCAGGGGCCCGACGTCCTGGTCCTGCCCAACGCCTGGGACGCGGCCAGCGCCGCCGTGGCCGCCGACGCCGGCGCCGAGGCCATCGCCACCTCCTCGGCCGCGGTCGCCTGGGCCCACGGCCAGGCCGACGGCGACATCCTGCCGGTGGAGGTCACCTGCGCCATGGTGGCCGAGATCGTCCGCGCCGTGGACGTGCCCGTGAGCTGCGACTTCGAGGGCGGCTTCACCGACGACCTCGCCACCCTGGCCGACAACATCACCCGCGTGATCGAGGCCGGCGCCGTCGGCATCAACTTCGAGGACGGCGCCCGCGATCCCGACCTGCACGCCCGCAAGGTGGCCGCCGCCCGCGCCGCCGCCGAGAAGGCCGGCGTGGCCCTCTACATCAACGCCCGCACCGACATCTATCTGAAGGGCCTGGCCCAGGGCGACGCCGCCGAGGCCGAGTCGATCCGGCGCGGCCGGCTCTACGTCGAAGCCGGCGCCAGCGGCGTTTTCGTGCCCGGCGCGGTGGACGCCGGTCTGATCGGCCGCCTGGCCGCCGCCATTCCCGCGCCGCTGAACGTCATCGCCTGGCCGGGCGTCCCCGACGCCAAGGCGCTGGCCGGGCTGGGCGCACGCCGCCTCAGCGCCGGGACCGGCACCTTCCGCGCGGCCTTCGCGGCCCTGTCGCGGGCGACCTCGGCCTTCCTGGCCACCGGCGACTCCGCGGCCCTGATCGCCGCCGGCGAAGGCGCGCCCCAGCTCCAGAAGCGCTTCAGCCGCTAGGGCCTGATCCGATCAACATATTGAAAATATTATGGATCGTCATGGCCCGGCTTGTCCGGGCCACCCATGAACACAGGGCGCGCAGACGAGGACGCGGCGGCGACGCCAGACCGGCCGATGTCCGTGTTCATGGGTCGCCCGGACAAGCCGGGCGATGACGGCGAATATTGGTGGCATTGAGGCCCAAACCTCGGCGCTGTGAATCCCCCTCACAACCGTCGTGAGCAGGGATCGATTCCTGCGGGCCGGTTTGCGCCCTAGGCGGGGTCCGGGGGTCCGGCGCGTTCCGTGCGCCGCACTCTCGCCCGGACCTGTGACAGAAGAATCGATCCCAGCTTGCCCGTCTCCAAAGCCCGCCTGGGCGGCCTCGCCGCCGCCGCCGCGCTGATCCTGGCCACGCCCGCCGCGGCCGCCGTCATCGCCGCCAGCACCTTCGACGACGGCGCCGAGGGCTGGCTGGACGGCGATTTCACCGTCGGCAATTCGACGGGCCCGGTCGCCTACGACCCGGCCGGCTTCATCACCGTGGCCGACGCCTTCCCCTACAACGCCTTCCTGGCGCCGGCCGCCTTCCGCGGCGACCAGCGGGCCGCCAACCGCGGGACCCTGAGCTTCGATCTCGGCGACGACCTCAACGACGGCGACGTCGTGACCGCCCTCGTCACCTTCCGCAGCGCCGGCCAGCTCTACTACGGCGGCGTCGTCACGACCCCGCCGGCCGCCAGCGGCTTCACCCACTACGAGATCGTTATCAGCGCCGCGACCTTCCTCCTGGGCGACCCGGGCCTGTTGACCGGGACCCAGGTGTCCGAAGCCGCCTTCGCCGAGGCGCTGCGCCACGTCGACCAGCTGGCCATCAACGCCGACTTCCACAGCGGCGAGGACGCCGCGCGGCTCGACAATGTGGTGCTGACCTCGGGCGCGGTCCCCGAGCCCGCCGCCTGGGCGCTGGCCGTGACGGGCTTCGGCGTCATGGGCGCGGCGCTGCGTCGAGGCGGGCGCGCCGCGGCCTGACCCGCCGCACGTCCGGAATCGCCGCGCAGGACGGATGACCTGCCGTCCGCCGCGCCCTATCTTGGCGGCATGACCGACACCCTCGACGCCGCCCCCAAGACGCTGCCCGACCTGCCGCGCGACAACACCCAGGACGGGCCGGCGATCCGGCTCTACCTCGTGGACGGCTCGGGCTTCATCTTCCGGGCGTTCCACGCCCTGCCGCCGCTGACCCGCAAGTCGGACGGCCTGCCGATCGGCGCGGTGTCGGGCTTCTGCAACATGATCTGGAAGCTGCTGGTCGACATGAAGACCAGCGCCGACGCCCCGACCCACCTGGCGGTGGTGTTCGACCACTCCGAGAAGACGTTCCGCAACGCCCTCTACGACCAGTACAAGGCCCACCGGCCGCCGCCGCCCGAGGATCTGGTGCCGCAGTTCCCGCTGGTGCGCGAGGCCACCCGCGCGTTCGGCGTGCCCAGCCTGGAGCTTCCGGGCTACGAGGCCGACGACCTCATCGCGGCCTATGCCTGCAAGGTGCGCGACCTGGGCGGCGAGGTGGTGATCGTCTCGTCCGACAAGGACCTGATGCAGCTCGTCGGCGACCGGGTGTCGATGCTCGACACCATGAAGAACCTGAAGATCGGCCCCGACCAGGTGATGGATAAGTTCGGCGTCGCCCCCGACAAGGTGGTCGACGTCCAGGCCCTGTGCGGCGACTCGGTCGACAACGTGCCCGGCGCCCCCGGCATCGGGATCAAGACCGCCTCGGCCCTCATCAACGAATACGGCGACCTCGACACGCTTCTCGCCCGCGCGGGCGAGATCAAGCAGCAGAAGCGCCGCGAAACCCTGATCGAGTTCGCCGACCAGATCCGCCTGTCGCGCCAGCTCGTTCAGCTCGACTGCGACACGCCCCTGCCCGAGCCGCTCGACGCCCTCGTCGCCGACGATCCCGACCCCGAGGTCCTCCAGGGCTTCCTGGAGAAGATGGAGTTCCGCACGCTGGCCCGGCGCATCGGCGACGGCAAGGCGGGCGAGGCCGGCGGCGGCATCGCCGTCCCCGCCACCCCGGCGCCCGCCGCCAAGGCCCCCGAGGCGCCGGCCCAGGCGCCGATCGACGTCAACGGCTACAAGTGCGTCCGCGACCTGGCCGAACTCGACCGCTGGATCGCCCGCGCCTACGAGGCGGGCGTCGTCGCCTTCGACACCGAGACCGACGCCCTGGGCGCCGCCAGCGCCAACCTCGTCGGCGTGTCGCTGGGCATAACGCCGGGCGAGGCCTGCTACATCCCGGTGGGCCACGAGGCCGCCGAGGGCCTGGCCCTGGAGGAGACCGCCGACCTCACCCAGATCCCGCTGGACGAGGCCATCGCGCGGCTGAAGCCGATGCTGGAGGACCCCTCGGTCCTGAAGGTCGCCCAGAACGCCAAGTACGACCTGGCCGTGCTCTCCCGCTACGGCGTCGAGGTGGGGCCGATCGACGACACCATGCTGATCTCCTTCACGCTCGAAGGGGGCCTGCACAAGAGCCACGGCATGGACGAGCTCAGCATGCGCCTGCTGGGCCACGAGCCGATCTCGTTCAAGACGGTGGCCGGGACCGGCAAGGCGCAGAAGAGCTTCAAGCACGTCGAGCTGGCGCCGGCGACCTGCTACGCGGCGGAGGACGCCGACGTGACGCTGCGGCTCTGGCAGCACCTGAAGCCGCGGCTGGCGCACGAACACCTGGCCACGGTCTACGAGACCACCGAGCGGCCGATGCCGGCGGTGCTGGTCGGCATGGAGCTGGCCGGCGTGAAGGTCGATCCCGACCAGCTCCGCGTGCTCTCCAACGACTTCTCGGTGCGCATGGGCGAGCTGGAGGCCGAGGCCCACCGCCTCGCCGGCCGGCCCTTCAACCTGGGCAGCCCCAAGCAGATCGGCGACATCCTGTTCAAGGAGATGGGGCTGTCCTCGGGCCGCACCACCGCCACCGGCGCGGCCTCCACCGACGCCTCCATGCTGGAGGAGCTGGCCGCCCAGGGCCACGAACTGCCCCGCACCCTGCTCGACTGGCGCCAGCTCTCCAAGCTGAAGGGCACCTACACCGACAACCTGGTGGCCGCGATCAATCCCAAGACCGGCCGCGTCCACACCTCCTATTCGCTGGCGGCGGCCACCACCGGGCGCCTCGCCTCCACCGATCCCAACCTGCAGAACATCCCGGTCCGCACCGAAGAGGGCCGCAAGATCCGGCGCTGCTTCATCGCCGAGCCCGGCCACGTGCTGATCAGCGCCGACTACTCGCAGATCGAGCTGCGCCTGCTGGCCCACATCGGCGACATCCCCCAGCTCAAGAAGGCCTTCGCCGACGGCCTCGACATCCACGCCATGACCGCCTCGGAGATGTTCGGCGTGCCCGTCGAGGGGATGCCATCCGAGACGCGCCGCCGGGCCAAGGCGATCAACTTCGGCATCATCTACGGCATCTCGGCGTTCGGCCTGGCCAACCAGCTGGGCATCCCGCGCGACGAGGCCGGCGCCTACATCAAGACCTACTTCGAGCGCTTCCCCGGCATCCGCACCTACATGGACCGCATGACCCGCCAGGTGCGCGCCGAGGCCTTCGTCACCACGATCTTCGGCCGCAAGGTCCACATCCCCGCCGCCCGCGGGAAGAGCCAGGCCGAACGCGCCTTCGCCGACCGCGCGGCGATCAACGCGCCCATCCAGGGGGCGGCCGCCGACGTCATGCGCCGGGCCATGATCCGCATGCCCACCGCCCTGACCGACGCCGGCCTGAGCGCGAAGATGCTGCTGCAGGTGCACGACGAACTGGTCTTCGAGGCCCCCGAGGCCGAGGCCGACGCCGTCATCGCGGTCGCCCGCAAGGTGATGGAGCGCGCCGCCGAACCGGCCCTGCAGATCTCCGTCCCGCTGGTCGTCGACGCCCGCGCCGCCGCCAACTGGGACGACGCGCACTAGTGCGCGATCCGCCGAGGCGGAAGCCGGCGCGGCGAAGGGTTCGCGCGCGAGTTCAAGGCGTCGAGCCTCGGGGCCCCAGAGGGCGGCCGTGGCGGACATAAATGCGTCGAAGCCCGACCTCCGTGCGACGAAGCCGGACGCGCCCGCGCGCGCCGGGCTCTATGATCCGCCCGGAATGAACCCGCGTCGGACATGGCGATCGAACGTGCGCCCGGCGGCCCAGCTGTCGCTGGCGTTCACGGGCTTCAGCTACATCGTGTTCCTGGCTCCGGTGCTGATCGAGCCCTTCCGGTACCCGCCGATCGCCTATGTGGCGAACGTCGCCTCGGTCCTGCCGCACCTGGCGCTGTTCCCCGCGCTCTATCTGGCGATCTTCGCGAGCGTCTCATGGCCGCGGCTGCCCCGCTTCGGCGCGCTCGCCGTGGCCGTCCTGGCCTGCGCCTATCTGCACGCCAGCCTCGACATCATGCTGCTCAAGGCCCTGTTCGCCGCCCTGGCGCCCGGGCTGAAGCCGCCGGTGAACCTGTCGATCAACGTGATCATCTACGTCTGGCTCTACGCCTTCTTCGCCGCGATCGTGGGACTGATGATCTCCAACGAGGCGATGCGGATCCGCGAACGCCAGCTCGCCGAGGCGCGCGCCGCGGCCCAGGAGGCGCAGCTCGCCGCCCTCAGGTTCCAGCTCAATCCCCATTTCCTCTTCAACACCCTGAACGCGATCTCGTCGCTGATCCTCAAGCAGCGGAACGCCGAGGCCGAGCAGATGATGGAGAAGCTCAGCGACTTCCTCCGCGCGAGCCTGGCCGCCGACCCGAACCGCGCCGTCACCCTGGCCGAGGAGCTCGACACCATCCTGGCCTACCTCGACATCGAGAAGGTGCGTTTCGGCGACCGCCTCGTGGTGGAGATCGACTGTCCGGCCGGCCTGGGCTCGGCGAGCGTCGCCTGCTTCCTGCTCCAGCCCCTGGTCGAGAACGCGGTGAAGTACGCCGTCGCCCCGTCGCGGACGCCGGTGAGGATCGCGATCTCCGCGCGGCGGGCGGGCGACGACCTCGTGCTGATGATCGCCGACAACGGGGCCGCCGTCCCCCGCGCGGTCGCCGCGCCGGGCGCGGGCGTGGGCCTGGCGAACGTGCGGGCGCGGCTGGAGGTGCTGTACGGCGACCGCGGCCGGCTCGCGGCGGAGCCGACGGCGGACGGCTTCGCCTGCGTCGTCACCCTGCCCTTCGAGACCGAGGCCGGTCGGGCGGCGGCGGAATGAGCGACCTGCGCGTGGTGCTGGTCGACGACGAGCCGCTCGGCCTCGAGCGGCTGCGGGCGGCGTTCGAGGGCCTGGCCGGCGCGACCGTCGTGGGCGTGGCCGCCGACGGCCTGGAGGCGGCCGGAGTGATCGCGGCCCTGAAGCCCGACCTCGTCATCCTCGACATCCAGATGCCGGGCCAGGACGGCATCGCCGTGGCCGCGGGGCTCGACGCCGGGTCCGCGCCCGAGGTCGTCTTCGTCACCGCGTTCGACCACTACGCGCCCGCCGCCTTCGAGGTCGAGGCCGCCGACTACCTGCTCAAGCCGGTGAAGTTCGAACGGCTGCGCGTGGCGGTGGACCGTGCGCGCCGACGGCGGGAGCTGCGCGACCGCGCCGGCCGCGCGGCGGAACTGGAGAGCGTCCTGGCCAGCCTCAAGGCGGCGCAACGTCCCGACGCGCCCGCCGCCGGCTACGACGACGAGCTCTGGGCGCCCGGCCGCAACGGGATCGTCCGGGTCCCGGTCGCCGCCATCGACTGGATCGAGGCGGCCCGCGACTACGTCCTGCTCCATACCTCGGTGCGCAGCCATATCCTGCGCGCCACCATGGCCTCGCTCGAGAAGCGGCTCGACCCGCGCCAGATGCTGCGGGTGCACCGCTCGGCGTTCGTGCGGCCCGACGCGATCACCGCGCTGCAACGGCTCGGCAAGGGTCTCTACGCGGTGGTGCTGCGCGACGGCGCCGTGGTCCAGGTGGGCCCCACATACGCCGAGGACCTGCTGGCGGCCCTGCGTCTCGATCCGCCGCCGTTCGAGGCCGCCCCGGCCTGAGCGCGCCGCCGCTTTCGTCGAAACTTCGTCGCAGGCGCCGCGCGGATCGGCGAACCGCCGCTATTGAGCGCGCCCCGAAACGCCGACCGCCGCCTCGGAGCCCGCCATGCCTCGTCCCTCGCGCCACGCCGCGCCGATCCTCGTCGCCGCCCTGGCCCTCGCCGGGCCCGCCGTCGCCGGCGACTGCTGGGCGCCGACGCGCGCCAGGCCGGTGACCGGCGCCGGCGATGCGCTCGGCAAGCCGATCTACGCCCGCCTCAAGGGCGCGACCGAGGCGGCGGAACGGATGCTGCGCGGCGACCCTCGCCTCAACGCCATCCCGAACGTGCGCTATCAGGCCAATCGCTCCGTCACCCTGCCGGTCGTCGAAGGCGGCGCCTTCACGGCCAGCGCCTGGGTCGGACTGCACGCGCCGAAGGTCTGGGGGCCGGGCTGCACGCTGGACCAGGGCCGCGCCGACTATCTGACGCCGGCCAGCGTGACGCTGTCGTTCAACACCCCCGGCGACGTCGCCCACGCGTTGCCGTCGCCGCCGAACGAAGGCGGTCCCGCGGTGTTCCCGCTTTCCCCGCGGGACGCCGAGACCTTCGAGCGCACCGGCGTCATCGCCTACAACAACGCCGCCGTGCGGCTGTATCGGGCGGGGGGACGGCGCGCGATCGTCCCCTTCCGGGTTCGCGACCACCTCGCCTTCTGGGAGGCCGAGCTCCAGCGGATCTCCGCCGACGGCGGGGCGGAGATCGCCGATCCCCAGCTGGCCGGGCTGCGCGCCCGCCGCGCGGCGCTGTCGCCGGCCGAGCTCGACGCCCAGGCCGCCATCTCGGCCGCGACCTCGGGCGAAAGCCTCTGGGCCTACGCCGTCGTCGGAGCGCCCGACGCCTCGCCGCTCTACCAGATCGCGCCCGACCTGATGCGGCCCGTGGCCGACAAGGGCGCCGTGCAGGTGGTGGTCGCCGAGTACTCGATCGCCGAACCGCAGGCGGCGCCGGAAGCCGGGCTCCGCGCCTGGCTCGACGCGCTCGACCTGTCGCCGCTCGACGCCTTCCTCGCAAGATAGGAGCCGGCCCTTGTTCCGCACCCCTCTCCTCGCCTCGGCCGCGGCCGCGCTCGCCTTCCTGTTCGCCGGCGCGGCGCGGGCCGCCGAAGCGCCCGAGGACAATCTGTTCCTCCAGGAGAACGGCGCCCGCGTCTCCGGCTTCAGCTCAGAGTTCGGCTCGGGCTGGGAGGCCTCGAACCTGACCCCCTCGCGTTCCGACTACGACGAGGCCGGGGCGCCGGTGCGCGCCCTCATCTGGAGTTCGGCGAGCATGGCGCCCTTCCCGCACTGGGCCGTCATCCGCTTCGATCGCCCGACCTGGATCACCACCCTGGTGTTCGACAACCATCTCGACGAGGAGCCCGACCATCCGGGCATCTCGGCGCGCGAGATCGAGGTCTGGGCGGGGCCCGGCGAGACGACCCTGACCCGACGCGCGAGCTTCGAACTCGAGCGCAACAAGGCCGGCCAGGTCGTGCGGATCGAGCCGGTCGAGGCCGGCGCGGTGAAGCTGGTCGTCAAGTCGAACTACGGCCATCCCTGGTACACCGAGCTCGGCGCCACGCGGGCCTACGACGACGGCTCGCGGCCGGTCGCCGACAACGCCACCGACGAGGGCCGGGCGCGCAACCGGCGCGTCGCCCTGCGCATCGAGGGCCGCGCGCCCTAGGCCGGCCGCGCGCGCCGCTTCGTCGAATCTTCGTCGCGCCGCCCGCCCGCGCCGACGGCGCCGGGCTAGAGCGATCGGCGAGCGTGCGGCCTCCCTAGCCGCCACCTTCAATCAGGAGTGTTTCGTGTCAGCCCGTCCGTCCCTTCGCGTCCTCTGCGCTTCCGCCGCCTGCGCGGCCGGCATCTTCGCCGCGGCCGTCCCCGCCTCCGCCGCCGTGATGGTGGCCACCTATACCGGGGTGATTTCGAGCGGTTCCGACACCGACGACCTGTTCGGCCTGGGCGGCAATCTTTCGGGCGCCACGTTCTCGGCGAGCTTCACCTACGACACCTCGATCTTCGACTTCCACACCACGATGGACGACGGATCGAGCCACTACGACCGGATCAGCGGCTATTCCGAGAACACCCCGATCATCGCCGCCTCGGTGACCATCAACGGCGTCACCGACGTCTTCCGGCTCGATGGGGTCACCTACGACTTCGCCCGCCAGCAGTACAACCACACCCCGACCTACGACTATTCGATGAGCCAGGTCGCGGGCTACGACTACGACCCCGTGACGTCGGGCTATTCGTTCTACGAGTACGCCTATGTCGACTTCTACTCGGCGGCCGAGACCCCGACGAGCCTGACCGGGGCCTTCGACAGCGGGCCGTCCGCCGCGGCCTCCCAGGCCCAGTTCCTCAACTACGACGCCTTCAATCCCGACAAGGGCGGCTACGACAACTACTACGCCTTCGTCGGCGCGCCGACGCACCTCACGGTGAGCGCCGTCGACGCGGGCGCCGTGCCGGAGCCCGGCGCCTGGGCCCTGATGATCGTGGGCTTCGCGGGCCTCGGCGCGACGCTCCGCCGTCGCGGCGTCGCCTGCGGGCTCGCCTGACGCCACAGCCCCGCCGCGCGCCTCAGCGCGACGGCGCGCCTCGGGCCTGGAGGAACCGCCGGTCGGCGCCCTCCAGGCGCACGGCGGTCAGCACGCCGGTGAAGTAGACGCCGGTGTCCACATTGATCCGGTTGGCCTTCAGCTCCGGCTGCTCCGACGGCGTGTGGCCGTGGACCACCACCTTTCCGAAATCGGCGTCGGAATGCAGGAACTCGTAGCGGATCCACATCAGGTCGCGCTCGGCCTGTTCGGCCAGGGCCACGCCCGGCCGGACGCCGGCATGGGCGAACAGGTAGTCGCCGACCGTGACGCTGAGCCGCAGCCGGCCCAGGAACGCCCGGTGCGCGTCCGGGAGGATGGCGCCGAACCGCGCCTGCACCGCCTCGCCGCCCCAGGGGTCGACGCCATAGCTGCGCAGCGTGGCCTCGCCCCAGTTGTCGATCCAGGCCTGGGCGAAGCCGGGCTCCTCCAGGAACCGGATCATCGCGTCCTCGTGGTTGCCCTTCAGCGCAACCACCTCGAAGGCCGCGTCCGCCTCGGCGGCCAGGATCAGGTCGACCGCGCCGCGGCTGTCGGGTCCGCGGTCCACATAGTCGCCCAGGAAGATCAGCAGCGGCCGCTGGGCCGGCGCCGCCTCGGCGGCGTCGCGGCGGATCTGGTCGAGCAGCGGCGCCAGCGCCTCGGCGTGCCCATGCACGTCGCCCACGGCGTAGACCAGCCGGCCGCTGGTGGAGGGCGGCTTCGGCGAGGGTCTCTGTCCGGTCATGATGGAAGGTTCCTGGTGGAGCCGAGGGGAGTCGAACCCCTGACCTCCTCATTGCGAACGAGGCGCTCTACCAACTGAGCTACGGCCCCAGGAAGGCGCGGAATAAGGCGATTGCGGCCGTTCCTGTCAAGCGCCTCGAACGCCGCGGCCTTGCCTCCGCCGCAAAGGCCGGTAGAAGCGGGGCGATGGGCAGCTTCATCTTCAGCATCATCAGCAGCATCCTCACGCTACTGGTCTTTGCGATCATCGCCAGCGCGGTCCTTTCTTGGTTGGTGGCCTTCAACGTGGTCAACCTGCGCAACCAGTTCGCGTACTCAGTGGTTCGCACCCTTGATGCGTTGACCCGTCCAGTGTTGCGGCCATTCCAGCGGATGATTCCGCCGCTCGGCGGCGTCGACATCAGCCCGATCATCGCGATCATTGTCATTCAGGCAGCGCAACGCTTCCTGCTCCCGTGGTTGCACGGTCTGGTCTATCCGCTCATTGGCTGAGCCGAGTGCGCACCTGACCGTCCGCGTGACCCCGCGCGGCGGCCGCGACGCCGTCGAGGGCTGGACGCGCGACGCCGACGGCCGCCCCCTCCTGAAGGTGCGCGTCGCCTCGGCCCCCACCGACGGCGCCGCCAACGCCGCGGTGATCGCGCTGGTCGCCAAGGCGCTGGGCGTCCCCCGCTCGGCCGTCACCCTCGCCGCCGGCGCGGGCGCGCGCGTGAAGCGCCTGAAGATCGCCGGCGCTGGCGCCGACGACATCGCCCGGGCGTTCGGCGCGCCGTAATCGCCGCCCCGGCGGGAACCGGCGTCGATCCCGCGTGTTATTGCGAACGCCGTTCAACGACTTGCCTGTCGGACAGGAACGGCTCGATCGGCCCGGCCCACGAACCTGGCATCCCCGACCAAGGCCGGGCCGATCCCCTCCCCCGGTTCGCCGCCTGCGCCTGGAACGCCGCCGCCGTTCGCGTGTTGAACTCAGGCGTAGCTTTCCGAGAGGAGGAACCTGCCATGCCCGATGATGCCATGTCCGATGATGATGGCCCCCATGCGGGCAAGGGGCCCCGGGAATGGACCGCCGAGGACGCGCGCCTGCGCGCCGCCGTGGTCGCCCGCCTGACCGAAGACCGCCTGCTCGACGCCCGCGGCGTCCAGGTCTTCGCCGACGCCGGCGTGATCACCCTGGTCGGCGAGGCGCCGGGCGCCTCCGACGCGGCCCACGCCGAGATGCTGGCCCGCTCGACGCCCGGCGTCGCCGCCGTGCGCAACCTGCTCGCCCACCACCCCGGGACCCGGCGCATCGACCGGCCCGATCCCAACGCGCCGCCGCCCGGCCCCGACCATTGGGCCACCGGGTTCGTCAACTAGCGCGAGCCCGGGCTAAGCTGCGGCCATGAGCGACGCAAACTCCGGCCGCAGCGACCTCGCCCGGCTCATCGCCGACGCCCGCCGCCTCGTGGTCTTCACCGGCGCCGGCATCTCCACCGAGAGCGGCATCCCCGATTTCCGCAGCCCGGGCGGGGTGTGGAGCAAGATGAAGCCCATCTACTTCCAGGATTTCGTGGCCAGCGAGGAGCGCCGCCGCGAGGCCTGGACGCGCGCCTTCGGCGGCCGCGCCGGCTGGGTGGGCCGCGAGCCCAACGCCGGCCACCACGCCGTCGCCCGCCTGGTCGCCCAGGGCCGCTGCGCCGCCGTCATCACCCAGAACGTCGACAACCTGCACCAGGCCTCCGGCGTGCCCGCCGACCGGGTGATCGAGCTGCACGGCAACGCCAGCTACGCGACCTGCCTGGAATGCGGCCTGCGCCACGAGCTCGACGACCTCAAGGCGCTCTACGAGGCCACCGGCGACCTGCCCGCCTGCCGCGACTGCGCCGGCATCGTCAAGACCGCCACCATCTCGTTCGGCCAGGCCATGCCGGCCGGGCCCATGGCCCGCGCCGAGGCCGAGACCCTGGCCTGCGACCTGTTCCTGGTGCTGGGCTCCTCGCTGGTGGTCTACCCCGCCGCGGGCTTCCCGCTGCTGGCCAAGCGCAACGGCGCCCGGCTGGCGATCGTCAATCGCGAGCCCACCGACATCGACGCCTTCGCCGACCTCGTCCTGCACGATGAGATCGGTCCGGTGATGACGGCGGCGGCGCCGGCCAACTAATTTCGACCCGCGATCTTTTCGTCACGACATGGCCTTGATCGTTGGGCTAAGGGCTGCGCCGCATTCCTTTCGGAGTTCTTCGTGATCAAACCCGCCTTCGCCGGTCTGGCCGTGACCCTTCTCCTCGCCGCATGCAGCCAGGGCGGCGGCGACAGCGCCGGCCAGGGCGCCTACGCCGGCCTCGAGAAGGAGATCCTCGACTGGCGCGCCGACCTGGAGACGCACCACGTCGCCTGCCGGAACAAGGTCGAGGGCAAGGGCTGCGAGAGCTTCGAGGTGACCTGCAAGGCCGCTCAGGAGATCGGCCAGGACGAGATCGCCAAGGGCGTCACGGCCAAGGTCGTCGCCGCCATGCGCTTCAACGGCCGCAACGCCGACGGCTCCTCCGGCAAGCCCGGCTCGGCCTTCGCGCTGTTCTCCAAGACGGGCGGGACCTGGACGCGCACCGAGGCCAAGCCCGTCAACATGAGCAGCTGCGCGCCGCTCTAGCGCGCGATCCGCGGGAGCGGCGGCCGGATCAGGCCTCGGCCCGCGCGCCGATCAGCTTGCGCACCAGGGCGGCCTGACGGCGCGCCACCGGCACCTCGGCGCCCGACTGCAGGACCACCGCCGACGGCCCGCCCGGGCGCCGCGCCAGGCGCACGATGCGGTCGCGCCGCACCAGCGCGCCGCGGTGCACGCGCAGGAACGCGGCCGGATCCAGCTCGGACTGCAACGAGCGGATGGGCTTGCGCACCAGGAAGCTGCGTCCGCGGCTGTGGATGCGCACGTAGTCGCGCTCGGCCTCGACCCAGTCGATCAGGTCGACCGGCAGGCGCACGCGGTCGCCGCGATCCGGCACCCACAGCTCGCTCAGGAAGCCCTCGGCCGACGACTCCGCCTCGCCCGCCTGCAGCGCGGCCACCACCTGCTCCAGTTCGGCGATGCGCAGCGCCGCGGCGCGCGAGCCCAGGCTCTGGCGCGCCCGGTCCAGGGCCTCGCCCAGCCGCTCGAACTCCACGGGCTTCAGCAGATAGTCCACGGCCGCCAGCTCGAAGGCGTCGGCGGCGAACTGCGAGAAGGCGGTCACGAAGATGAAGGCCGGCGCGTTGTCGCGGCCCACCGCACGGGCCAGCTCCAGCCCCGACAGGCCGGGCATGCGGATGTCCAGCAGCACCACGTCCACGCCGCCGCGCCGGATCAGCTCCATCGCGTCGGCGCCGTTCGTCGCCTGGCCGACGACGACCGCATCGGTCATCTGCTCGATGGCCAGGACCAGGCGGCGCAGGGCCGGCGGTTCGTCGTCCACCAGCGCGATCCGCAGGGGCCCGGATTGCGCCGGTTCGGCGCGGGGCGGTGAGAGGTCGATCTTGGTCATGCCCGTTCCAGCGGAATCTCCACAGAGGCCAGGAAGCCGTGCGGCCGGAGCGGCCGGCAGGTCAGTTCGGCGGCCTTGCCGTAGATCAGGTCCAGGCGGCGGCGGACGTTCTCCAGGCCCAGCCCCAGCTTGGGCGGCGCCTGGCCTTCGCCTTGGCCGCCGTCGTCGGCGACCGACAGGCGCAGGCGGCCGTCCTGCGCCGCCGCCGAGATGGTGATGGTCACCGGCGCCGTCGAGCGCGCGACGCCGTACTTCACCGCGTTCTCCACCAGGGGCTGGAGGATCAGGCTGGGGGCCAGCGCGTCGCGCAGTTCCGCCGGGATGTCCTCGATGTAGTTCAGCCGGTCCTCGAAGCGCGCCTGCTCGATCAGCAGGTACTGGCGCTGGGCCTCGATCTCCTCGAAGAGCGGCGACTTGTCGGGCAGCTCCTTCTCCAGGGTGTGGCGCAGGAAGCTCGACAGCGACAGCACCACCCGCTCGGCCCGGTCGTTCTCGCGCGCCAGGATCAGCGACGACAACGCGTTCAGGGTGTTGAACAGGAAGTGCGGATTGATCTGGTAGCGCAGCATCCGGTTCTGCGCGTCGATCGCCAGCGCCTGGGTCGACACCAGCCGCAGGTTCTTCTCCTTCAGATCCTCCTCGTAGCGGATGGCGAAGTAGAGCGCGCACCAGGAGATGAACGTCCAGAAGAACATCGAGGCGGTGAACGCCAGCGAGATCGGCGTCAGCGGCTCCATCTTCCACAGGGGCGCGACCATGTAGAAGACGATGTAGTTCAGGTAGGAATAGGCGAAGCCGCCGGCGACCGAGAGCAGCGTGGCCGCCACCAGGCGCTGCCAGATCGGCCGCTCGGCCAGCGCCGACAGGATCCGCCCGATCGCCACGCAGGCCAGGAATCCGCAGGCGGCCATGAACAGCCGGCGAAGGGCCATCGAGCCGGCGTACGGCATCGGGTCCGCGAGCATGCGCGCCGTGACGATCACATAGGTCAGCGTCCAGAGGACGAAGTTCGCCACGAGATAGTTGTTGAGGCGCAGACGCCGCATGCCCACTCCCGGAGCCTCCGCGCCCCAGCGGCCGCCGTCGACGCTCCAACCGTTCGGCGGTCCTGGCCGCCAAGCGTCGCATTGTCGGGCATTTCGCGGCGCGACCAAGGCCGTTTGTCGACGCCAGGTCGCCGCTCGCCGCAAAGTCGCGCCGCTGGTCCGGCAAAACGGCCCCCCGGCCGCATTTCTCATGAGTCCGCCGCGGGCTCGGGCATGCTCCCGTCGAAGCCGTCTCCTCGGGAGGAATCCGCGCCGTGGCCGTTCGTCCGCCCTCGCTCCGGGCCATCGCCGCTTTCGAAGCGGCCGCCCGCCATGAGAGCTTCACCAAGGCCGCCGACGAGCTCAACCTGACCCAGAGCGCGATCAGCCACGCCGTGCGGTCGCTGGAGCTGCGGCTGGGCGTCGACCTCTTCGATCGCTACGGCCGCACGGTGGCGCTCACCGAGGCCGGCCGCGCCTTCGTCAGCCGCCTGAGGCTCAGCCTGAATCTGATCTCGGAGGCCTTCGAGACGCCCGCGCGGCCCGGCCGCGCCCGCCTGGTGGTGACCGCCTCGGCCGGTCTCGTCGAGCGCGTGCTGGCCGCGCGCCTGCCCGGCTATCTGGCCACCCATCCGGACCGCGAGCTCGAGCTGCGCACCGCGGCCGGCGTCGCCGAGGTCGGCGCCGGCGAGGCCGACCTCGCCGTGCTGTACGGGGCCGGCGCCTGCGCCGGGCTCACCCAGCGCCGCCTCGCCGGCGAAACGCTGTTCCCCGTGGCCGCGCCGGCCGCCGACCTGCCCCGCCGCCCCGAGGATCTCGTCCGCGCGCCGCTGATCCACCAGCCCGAACACCCCTGGCGGCTGTGGCTGGAGCAGGTGGGCCTGGGCGAGTTGCCGACGCCGGCCGCGCTCACGGCCGACAGCCACGGCGCGGCCCTGGCTCTGGCGCGCAGCGGGGCGGGCGTCTGCCTGGCGCGCGGCCTCCTGGCGCGCGACGACCTGCGTGCCGGCCGGCTCGTTCGCCTGTTCGAGGCCGAGGCGGCCCTGCCGGACGACTACGCCGCCGTCTGGAGCCCCGGCTCGCCCCGCGCCGACGCGATCCGCGCCTTCGTGGACTGGTTGGCCGGCGTGCTCGGCGAGACCGCGCCGCCGCCCGCGCTCCACGCCGCCTGAGGCCGCGCGGCGCCGGGCCGTTCGTTCAGCGGATCGTTTCCTTTTCCCGGGGCGCCGAGACCCGGCGCGTCCTGGCCTGGGCCTTGGGCTTGGGCAGGAGGCGGAAGCGCGTCTGGCACCAAGCGAAGTCGACGCCCACGTCCAGCAGCGCGTCGGACCGCCCGCACGGGCAGGCGTACTCCATGACCGCGATGACGCGGTAGGTCTCCCCGGCCTGCAGGGGCACCGCGCGCCCCGTCACATGGTTGGGGGCCGCGTTGACGCAGAGAACCAGGTCGCCGGGGCCGACAGCATCGCTCATGGTCTTCGTCCGTTTCCGAGGCGGAAGACTAAACCCTGATGCGCGAGGGGCAAAGTCGCCTCTCCGGACGCCTCAGGCCGGCGCCTCAGGCGGGCGCCTTGCGGTAGGTGAAGTCGAAGCTCGCCGCCCAGGTCTTCCCGCCGTCGTCCGACTGTTCCCCGAACTGGCGCACCGAGCCGTCTTCGCCGGGCGTGTAGGTCATGCGCACGCGGCGGTCGGGATGCTGCGCGTCCGGCCAGGTCCCGGTCAGCACCATGGCCACGTCGTTCCAGCCGCCCTCGAACTCCGCCCAGCCGCCCGAGGCGTCGGTCCAGGTCTGCCGCCAGGCCCGCTTCAGGGCGTCGTAGCCCGACAGGCTGCCGCCCGCCCCGCCCTGGAGCGGCGCCCAGTTCTCCCGGATCGCGCAGCCGTCGTAGAGTTTCTCGATCAGGCTGTGGGCGACCACCTTGTCGCGGCCGGTCACCCTCACGTCCCAACGGCCGACCCAGAAATCGAACTGGCCGAATTCCGATGCGGCGCAGGGCCCGGGCGCCGGGGTCTGGGCCCCGGCCGGCGACGCGCCGAGGCCGAGGATCGCGCCGGCCAGCGCCGCCAGGGTCGCAGGAAGTCTCATCGCCGTCCTCCTGAAACGAAAGAGGCCCGGATGGCGAACCATCCGGGCCTCCCGAGGCTGTCGCCCCGTCTCTAGAAGTCCGCCGTCAGGCCGATGAAGGCGTAGCGGCCGAAGGAATCATAGAGCTGCGGCCAGGTGTTGCCGTTGCAGGGCCCGGTCGGGCAGTTCGACGAACCCGTCAGCGGCGGATCCTTGTCGAACAGGTTGTTCACGCCGGCGCGGAAGTTGAGGTTGTCCTTCACCGTCCACGTCGCCGTCAGGTCGAAGTAGTCGCGCGAGCCGAGCACCCGGTCCGATTCGTACTGCAGCCCCGGGTTGTTGAGCGCCGGATCATTGCTGTAGGCGTCCAGCTTCACCTTGTTGAAGTGACGCCATTGCAGCGACAGGGCGAAGTCGTGGAACCAGTCGCCCGCCTCGAACGGAGTGTTCCAGGTCAGGCGGACCTTGTGGCGCCAGGTCGGGTTCGGCGAGGTCAGGCCGCCCGAGACCGAGCAGATGGTGCCGTAGTAGCCGGCGCAGTCGTAATAGGGGTCGCCGGGCAGGGTCTGGGTTTCCAGTGTGTCGAGCCAGGTGCCGACGAAGCTGATGTTGATCCCGCCGCCGTTCTCGATCCCGATCATGTCGAGGTCGGTCCGGTACGACGCGTTGAAGTCGATGCCCTTCGTGCGCAGGGCGCCGGTGTTCAGCGTCGTGTCGACG